>JBJHCZ010000007.1:0-149549 GCA_050486285.1 Chromatiales bacterium | reverse complement strand
ACTTACTCACAGGCCGCTCTGGACCGAGTAGCGTTACGGCTGAATACGCGCCCAAGAAAGACGTTGGCCTTCAGTACGCCGGCGGATAAACTTCAGTCGAGTGTTGCAATGACCAGTTGAGGCCAAGACAGTTCCTTTAATCCCGAAAATTGATGTACTGCAACGGCAGCTCGACTTTCTGCTCGCGCAGCAGCGCGATGGCCTTCTGCAGGTCATCGCGCTTCTTGCCGCTGATGCGCACGCGGTCGCCCATGATCGAGGCCTGCACCTTGAGCTTGCTCTGCTTGATGGCCTGAACGATCTGCTTCGCGAGCGGGGCCTCGAGTCCCTGGCGCAGTGTGATGCGCTGGCGCGCGCGCTGGCCGGCGATCTCGGGTTCGTCGATCTTCAGGCAGGCGATGTCGATACCGCGCCGCGTCAGCTTGTCCTGTAGAATGTCGAGCATCTGCTGGAGCTGAAAGTCGGTCTGGCTGTGCAGCGTGATGAGCGCGTCGTCCTGTTCCAGGCGCGAGTCCGTACCCTTGAAATCAAAGCGGTTGCCGACCTCGCGGTTGGCCTGGTCAACGGCGTTGTGCGCCTCGTGCATGTCGACTTCCGAGACGGCGTCGAAAGAAGGCATTGATAACCTCGAATGAAATGTGTGATTCGTAACGGGCCTGTCGCATGAGTATACAGGATGGCGAAGACCTCGCCGCTCCCGCGCAGTGCCCGATGTGCCTGACCGCGAATACGGCGCCCTGGCACCGTGACGGTAGCCGCGACTACCTGCGCTGCGCGGTCTGCGCGCTGGTGCATGTGCCGCGCGCGCAGCACCTAGACCGCGATGCCGAGCGACAGCGCTACGACCAGCACAACAACGACCCCGCCGATCCCGGCTACCGCCGTTTCCTGTCCGCGCTGTTTGAACCCCTGCGCGAGCGGCTTGGGCCCGGCGCCGCCGGTCTCGATTTCGGCAGTGGCCCGGGACCGACACTGTCACGGATGTTCGAGGAGTCCGGACACCCGATGCGGCTGTACGATCCATATTATGCCGACGATCCCGACGCGCTTTCCCGCTGCTATGACTTCGTGAGCTGCAGCGAGACGGTCGAGCACTTCTGCGACCCGGCGCGCGACTGGGCGCGTCTGGCCGGTCTGCTGAAACCCGGCGGCTGGCTCGGCGTTATGACGAGCCTGCTCGACGACGACATCGACTTCCCGCGCTGGTACTACAAGGACGACCCCACCCACGTGGCCTTCCACACACCGGCCACCATCACCTGGATCGCCAACCATCACGCGCTCCAGCCCACCATCCTCTCCCCCTCAATCATCCTCCTGCACAAGCCCCCCACTCGGGGTCTGACCCCGTAATACCATTGGGTGATGGGGTCTGACCCCGAGTGGGGGTGGGGGTGAACAGGCGTTGCCATTGCGCACGCTTGTCGGGGCGCGGGATCGAGGCGTTGGCGGGGCTGGTTGACGGCAGTTCGATGCGCTCGATCCGCTGCCAGCGCGCGTCGAGCTGCGGCAGCACCAGGCGCGCGTAGAGATCGGCCGCGGCGCGGCCGTTGAAGCCGATCGTGCGCAAGGCCGGCAGCTGCGGGAACAGGCCGGCAAAGTCGTTCGGGATCACCGTGGTCCGCTCGATCGCCGCGTCGAGGCTGCCGCGACGGCGGCATTGCGCGACGACATCCCACAGCGCGACGCCGCTCCGGTTCAGGCGCCGCAGACGTTCGCGATATGGCAGCGTGCGCGGGATCGCGAGCAGTTCCTCGATGAAGTCCCAGAACAGGTTGCGCGGATGGGCGTAGTATTCGGCGCGGCGCAGCGACTCCGCGCCTGGCATCGAGCCGAGGATCAGCACACGCACCGAGTGGGTGGTAACCGGCGCGAGACTTTCACAGCGGGCATCCGCGTTGGCGGACTCGGGGTCAGACCCCTTTGATCGTGTGGATCGGGTCATGGCCTTGCACAGGAGTGATCACAGGTGATCATAGGTGGCTGCCCCCGGGCTGTCCGCAATTACCGGGGCTGTTGCAGATGCTCTAGCCGCAGCGCCTCGAACTCCTCGGCGCTGAGCTGCGGGCGACCGAAACGCAGCGGCGCGATTTCGACGACACTGTGACGCAGCACCGGGCCGGGCAGCGGCGCCTCGGCGACCGCGAGGTCCCATGCGCCCGGCGCAAGGCCGTCAGGCAGCTGCAGCACGATCCTGTCCATCGCATCGTTCGCTATCCGCGCCGGCGCGGATAGCGCCAGCGCAAGCAACTGCGGCTGTCCGGACAGATACAGCGTGCCGTCGTGCAGATGCAGCCCGCCGACCGTGCCCATCGTCGCAATCGAGGAGACGAGGCGCGGCTGTGCCGGGTCGGTGATATCAAAGACCAGGACGCCGGGCGCGGTGGTTGCAACCACCAGCGTATCGCCGTCGAGCAGCAGGTCATTGACGCCGTTGTCCAGCGCAATGCGCGCGACCTCGCTCAACGACGGCGCTAGCACGCGCAGCCCCTCGTCCTCGACATGAATGACAACGCGATCGTCATCGGCGACGACACGCGATATGTCTGCTGAATTGAGTGACGACAGCGCCGCAGGGTCGCCACCGTGGACATCGCGCAGACCGGCCGCGGTCGCGACCAGCAGCCGACCGTTGATGGAGGTGGCATCGCGCACGGTGCCTGCGATCGCGATACGCCGCGACTCGCCATTGTGCGGATCGACCAGCGTGATACCCGCGGATCCGATGATCATCCACCGCGCGCCGGCGGCTCGCACGGTCAGCGCGTCGCGCCCGGCGGGCTGGCGATCGCGTATCCGCGGGCGCCAGGGATCAACCAGATCGACCAGCACCAGCTCATCGCTGCGAGTCAGCACTGCGGCGTATCGATCATCGATGACCATCGCGCGCGCGCCCGGGAGATCGAATCCCGTCGCCCAGGTCGGGTTCAGCGCGTTGTCGATATCGAACACCTGCAGCCCGCTGTCTTCATGCAGCACGAATGCGAAGCGATCGCGGGTCGCGACCGCCGCGACCGGCGTGCGCGGCGGATAATGCCCGATCGCCTGCGGCCGCTCCGCATCTTCGATCGAGAGCAGCGTGATGCCGCCCCACCAGTCGGCGACGAATACGCTGGTCCCGTTCGCCTGCACGCCCCAGGCCGCGCCATCAGTGTCGTAGTGCCCGGCGATGCGCGGGCGGCGCGGGTCGCCGACATCGACGATCAGTACGCCGGCCCGCCAGTCGGCGACATAGAGGCGATCGCCGACGCGGTCGAGTCCGCGCGCGTTGCCCGGCGTCGTCAGTTGCGCGAGCGGGCGCGGTTGCGCCGGGTCGGCGATGTCGACGGCATGAACGCCGTCATCGAAGAACGCGATGAAGGCGACGTTACCGTCGATGACGATATCCTCGGCGCGCGCGCCCGGCGCGTAGCTGCCGAGCATGCGGGCCCGCGCCGGGTCGGCGATGTCGATGATCAGCAGACCGGCCTCGTCGGCGGCGACATAGGCGATGCCGTCGCGCACGCGCAGGGACCAGGTCCTGCCCGGGATCTCGTAATGCGCGACCAGCCGCGGCGTGGCGGGATCCTTGACGTCGATCGCGAGCACGCCGCCGTAATGCGAGGCCAGCCACAGCAGCCCGCCGTCGAGCACCGGCGTGTAGGCGAGTCCGGGCAGCAGCAGGTTCGCGATCTGTCGCGGCTCGCGCGGATCGCGCACGTCGACGACTTGCAGGCCGTGATCGTCGTCGGCGACGAAGGCGATGCCGTCGCGCACGACGACGCCCTTGGCCGAGCCGTCGGTGTTCAGGCTCGCGAGCAGGCGGGGGCGGGCGGGATCGTCGATCGCATACAGGTGCAGGCCCGCGAACCAGTCGGCGACATAGGCGATATCGCCGTCGATGAACACGCGGCGCTGGCCGCCGAGATTGACGCCCTGGCCGAAGGCGAGCCCCTCGTTGCCGAGCTGCGGCGCCGGCACGCCGGCATCGATGATCGACAGCGTATCGCCGGACAGCACGAAGGCATGTCGGTCGTGATGCTGCCAGGCCTCGCAGCAGTCGCGCGCGAGCAGGGCCTCGATGCGGATCGCATCGGGGTTGGCGATGTCGAGCAGCCACAGCCGACGATCGGCGGTCAGGATCGTCGCCCGCTCGCCGGCGACCGCCACGCGCTCGACCGGCTGCGCGGTGCGGAAGCTGCCGAGCCAGCGCAGGCCGGCGACCCCGGCGCCCTCGACCAGGGTGATGCCGTCGTCGGTGGCGATGACGATGCGGTCATCGGCCAGGGCGAGGTCGTTGACCGCGCCGCCGGGCCGGTAGCCGGCGGCGCGCGGCGGCGGCTGGCGGCGGTCGAAACTGATCAGCCCCGCGGCGCCGGCGGCGAGATAGATGCGATTGTGGCGGACCTCGAGCGCGCGCGCGCTGAATTGCAGGCCGCTGCGACCGACGAGGATCGGAAAGCCCGGCATCGATACGTCGAAGGTCAGGATCTCGCGCGGCAGCAGCAGCCAGGCGAGGCCTTCGCCGAGTGCGAAGTCGACCGGCATCGACGGCGTCGGATAATACGCGATCACCGCCGGTTCGTCCGGCACGCCGATGTCGACCGAAGTCAGCCCGAGCGGACCGATCAGCCAGGCGACGTCGCCGGCGATGCGCAGCTTCGTCGCCGGACCGTCGAGCGCGAGCCGCGCGGTCTCGCGCGGCGGGCCTTCGGCCTGCAGCGCGAGCACGACCAGTCCGTCATCGCCGGCGGCGACGAACAGTCGTTCACCGGCGCCGGTCGCGTCGAAGGCCTCGAAGTCCAGCGTCGCGGTCGCGAGCGCATGCGGGCCGCCCGGTCGCAGGTACAACGCGCCCGCCGCCTGACCCGGCGGCAGGCGCAGCGTGATGCTCTCGCCGCTGCCGGCGGCGAACGCAGCGAACGGGCCGGCGACCAGCCACAGCGTCAGCGCGGCGAGGCAGAGACGGCTGATGGCGATAGCGGTCTGTCCGGGACGGCCGTCTTGCATCGATTCAGAGCCGCGAGAAGACCTGCTCCGCCGCGATCATCGTGCGCTTGATCTCGGGCTGCGCATGCGCCGACGACACGAAGCAGGCCTCGTACGGCGACGGCGCCAGGTAGACGCCCTGTTCGAGCATGCCGTGGAAGAACAGCCGGAAGCGGTCGAGATTGCTGTTGGTGACCTGGGCGTAGTTCTCGATCTTCTCGTCCTCGCTGAAGAACAGGCCGAACATGCCGCCGACATAATTGACGCGCAGCGGGATGTTGAAGGCCTTCGCGCGCGTCGCGAGGCCCTCGGCGACGCGCTTGGTCGTCGCGCCGAGGTTTTCGTAGAAATCGCCGCGCGTCAGCTCCTGCAGCGTCGCGAGTCCCGCCGCCATCGCGACCGGGTTGCCCGACAACGTGCCGGCCTGGTAGACCGGACCGAGCGGCGCGATCTTTTCCATGATCTCGCGGCGGCCGCCGAAGGCGCCGACCGGCAGGCCGCCGCCGATGATCTTGCCGAGCGTGGTCAGGTCCGGCTTGACGCCGAAGCGCTGCTGCGCGCCGCCGAGCGCGACGCGGAAGCCGGTCATGACCTCGTCGAAGATCAGCACCGATTCATACTGGTCGCAGATGCGCCGCAGTCCCGGCAGGAAGCCGGACTTGGGCAGGATGCAGTTCATGTTGCCGGCGACCGGCTCGACGATGATGCAGGCGATCTGGCCGCCGACATGCGCGAACACCTCCTCGACCTTGTCGAGGTCGTTGAACGGCACGGTGATCGTGTGTTCGGCGAGCGCGACCGGCACGCCGGGCGAGGTCGGCACGCCGAGCGTCAGCGCGCCGGAACCGGCCTTGACCAGCAGCGAGTCGGAATGGCCGTGATAGCACCCCTCGAATTTGACGATCTTGTCGCGGCCGGTGAACGCGCGCGCGAGGCGGATCGCGCTCATCGTCGCCTCGGTGCCGGAGTTGACCATGCGCACGAGATCGAGCGACGGCACCAGCCGGCACAACAGTTCGGCCATCCGCGTCTCGATCTCGGTCGGCGCGCCGAAGCCGAGGCCGTTGTCGATCGCCTTTTTGACCGCGTCGATGACGCCGGGATGGGCATGACCGAGGATCGCCGCGCCCCAGGAGCCGACATAATCGACATATTCGCGATCGTCGACGTCGTACAGGCAGGGACCGGCGCCGCGACGGAAGAACACCGGCTCGCCGCCGACGCCGTTGAACGCGCGCACCGGCGAATTGACGCCGCCCGGGATCACCCGGCGGGCCTTGGCATACAGCTCATGTGATTGCGTCATCGCGCTTCCTTTGTCTGGTGATCCGATGAATCCCATAGCCGAACATAGCGCCGCGCGGCCGCCTCCGGATCGGCGTCGCCGAAGACCCCGGTGATCACGGCGAGCGCGTCGGCGCCGGCGGCCAGCAGGGCGGCGCCGTTGTCCGGCGTGATGCCGCCGATCGCGACCAGCGGCAGGTCGAGCGCCGCGCGCGCGCGGCGCAGCAGTTCGGGCGGCGCGGTGACCGCGTCCGGTTTGGTCGGCGAGGCAAAGAAACTGCCGAAGGCGACGTAGTCGGCGCCCGCCTCGCGCGCCGCGAGTGCGAGCGAAAGCGCATTATAACAGGATGCCCCGATCAGCCGCCCGGGCCCGAGCAGCGCGCGCGCGGCGGCGATCGCGGCATCGTCGCGGCCGAGATGGACGCCGTCGGCATCGATCTCGCGCGCGAGCAGCGGATCGTCGTTGACGATCAGCGGAATGCCCCGTTGCCGGCACAGCGTGCGGAGTTCGATCAGCTCCTCGCGCCGGCGCGCGCCGGCGCCCTGCTTGTCGCGCAGCTGCACCAGCGCGGCGCCGCCGCGCAGCGCGCGCTCGACCGCGCCGACCAGGGCGCCCGGTCCGAGCAGCGAGGTGTCCGCAATGACATAGAGACCGCGCACCGCGCCCGTCATCAGCCGGCGCGCCCCTTGTCCGGCAGCGCCCAAAACAGGCGATTCGGCACCGGCTGTCCGTGGCCGATGCGATAGCCCTGCCGCAGCGTCTCCCAGGTGTATTCCTGCGCTTCGCGCAGCGCGGCGCGCGGCTCGGCGCCGTGCGCGAGCAGGCCGGCGGTGGCGGCGGCCAGCGTGCAGCCCGAACCGTGATAACTCCCCGGCAGGCGTTCCCAGCGGAAGGTCTCGACGGGTCCGTTGGCGTCATAGAGTCGATTGATGACGGCATCGCCCGGGTCGTCGGCGCCGGTGACGAGCACGTACTCGGCGCCGCGCGCCGCCAGCGCAAGCGCCCGCGCATCGATGTCCGCAGCGTCGGGGACCAGCGCCGTCGCCTCGCGCGTGTTCGGCGTGACGACGGTCGCGAGCGGCAACAGCAGCTCGAGCATTGCGATGCGGGTCTCCTCGTCGGCGAGCGCGCCGCCGCCGCCGGCGACCAGCACCGGATCGACGACGACCGGAATATCGCGCTGGCCGGCAAACACCTCGTGCACCGCGCGCGCGATCGCGGCGCTGCCGGGCATGCCGATCTTGCAGGCCGCGATCTTCATGTCGGAGAGGATTGCATCGAGCTGGCGGCGCAGCAGCGCGGCATCGACCGGCTCCCAGTACACGGCATCGCGCGTCGTCTGCACCGTCAGCGCGGTGATCACCGGCGCGGCGTGACAGCCCATGCTCGCGAGCGCCTCGATATCGGCCTGGATGCCGGCGCCGCCGGTCGGATCGAGACCGGAAACGGCGATGACGACGGGGATGGTGCCTGGCGGTTTCATTTCGGATCAGCTAGGAACGGCCTTCATTCTATCACTGCCGCTGTGCTACATTGCAGGGCCGTTCCGTTCCGATCATGACCCTCATGGCCCGTTCTGAATCATGAAGAAATACATGTGCGCGATCTGCGGTTTCATCTACGACGAGGCGGCCGGCCTGCCGGACCACGGCATTCCGCCGGGCACGCGCTGGGAGGATGTGCCCGAGGACTGGCGCTGCCCCGATTGCGGCGCGGCCAAGCAGGACTTCGAGATGCTGGCGCTGTAAAAAAAACGGGAGCGCAATGCGCTCCCGGGAAAGCACGCGTTGTTGAGGAGGGGGGGAAACGCGTGTTAGAGGGGGTGAGTGCTTGGACTCGGTACTGAGTGTAACCGGACCCGCTCTAAAATGCAAATCGTTATCATTATTGAATTAGTCCAGTTCCGGAAACACTCTGTTTCCAGGGCCGGCGCCGGGCAGGGGCGCGACATTTCGCCGCGACGGCCGGATTCGGCCCCGTCCCGGGTTAGCATGGACCCCGGAAACCGGATATGACCGCTGCCCCGACCACGGCCGTCCTGAATCTGCGTCGCCTGCTGCTGTTGCGGGCCGTCGCGATCGGCGGCTGGCTGGCTGCCCTCGCCTTCGTGCTGCGCTCGCTCGAACTCGACCTGCTGCTGGCCCCGATCGTCACGGTGATCGGGTCCTGGATCCTGATCAGCGTCGCGACCTGGTGGTGGCTGCGCGACTGGCAGGAGATCCCGGACCCGGTATTCTTCAGCCAGCTCGTCATCGATATCGTGCTGCTGACGGCGCTGCTGTACCTGACCGGCGGCTCGACCAATCCGCTGACCCTGCTGTTCCTGCTGCCGCTGACGATCTCGGCGGCGTTGCTGCCCGGCCTCTACACCTGGTCGATCGCGCTCCTGACCGTGCTCTGCTATACCCTGCTGCTGTACATATTCATCCCGCTGCCGTTCGCGACCCATACCCATGCCCAGGAATTCGACTTCCATATCCTCGGCATGTGGTCGGGCTTCGTGCTGAGCGCCGGCCTGATCGCGACCTTCGTCGCGCGCATGGGCCATACCCTGCGCGAACGCGACCGCATGCTGGCGCGCAGCCGCGAGCACGCCTTGCGCGACGAGCGCATCGTCGCGCTCGGCACGCTCGCGGCCGGCGCCGCCCACGAGCTCGGCACCCCGCTCGGCACCATCGGCCTGCTCGCCGAGGAGATCGAAGGCGAATATGCGGCGAGCGACCCCGAACTGGCCGAGCGCGCGCGGATCCTGAAACAGCAGGTGCGGCGCTGCAAGGAGACGCTGGCGATGCTGTCGATGTCGGCCGGCCAGAGCCAGGCCGCGTCCGGCGGCAGCCGCCGGGTCGACGACTGGCTCGAATCGCTGCTTGGTCAGTGGCGCGAGACGCGCCCGGGGGTCACCGTGAGCGCGCGCATCGGCGCCGGCGGCGAACGCGCGTCCGCGGCGCCGGAGATCGTCGCCGAGCAGACCCTCGGCCACGCCCTGACCAGCATCCTGAACAATGCCGCCGATGCCTCGCGCGACGGCGTCGAGATCGTCGCCGAGTGGGACGAGGCAAGGCTGTGGATCGAGGTCAGCGATCGCGGCGCCGGACTGGCGCCGGCGCTGCTGTCCGCGGCCGGGCGGACGATGTTCTCGACCAAGCGCCCCGACGAGGGCCTCGGACTCGGCCTGTACCTGGCCTTCTCGATCATCGAGCGCCTGCAGGGACAGGTGCTGCTGTTCAATCGCGAGGGTGGCGGGGCCTGCACCCGCGTCGAGCTGCCGCTCGCCGCGCTGACGGTGCGGCAGGCCGACAAAGGACCTGCGCGCAAGGCGGTCGGGATCGATGGAAAGATTGCTGCTGGTCGATGACGACGAGGTGTTCTGCTCGGTGCTGGCGCGGGCGTTGCGCCGGCACGGCTTCGACGTCGAGGTCGCGCACGATGTCGAGTCCGGCTTCCTGGCCGCGCGCCGCGAAGCGCCTGCCTACGCGCTGATCGACCTCTGTCTGCCCGAGTCCTCCGGACTCGTCATGGTCGAGCGCCTGCGGGCGTTGTCGGGCGACACCCGCATCGTCGTGCTGACCGGCTATGCGAGCATCGCGACCGCGGTCGAGGCGGTCAAGCTCGGCGCGGTGCACTACCTGACCAAGCCGGCGGAGATCGACGACATCGTCCAGGCCTTCAGTCGAGAGGCCGGCGACGTAACGACGCCGCCGCCGCCGCGACCGATGTCGGTGAGCCGGCTCGAGTGGGAACATATCCAGAAGGTGCTGATGGAATGCGACGGCAACATCTCGCAGACCGCGCGCCGCCTCGGCATGCACCGCCGCACCTTGCAGCGCAAACTGCAGAAGCGTCCGGCTCGTCACTGAGTCCCGGCATCTACATGCCGAGCACGAAGTCGACGAGCTTCGCGATGTCCTCGTCGGAGACGCGCGGCGAATACGGCGGCATCGGCACGCCGCCGGTGACGTCGGTCCAGTTGCCGCGACCGCCGAGCTTGATCTTGTCGATCAGGATCTCGCGCGCACCGGGCTCGCCGGCATAGCGCGCATTGACGTCCTTCCACGAGGGGCCGACGATCTTGGCATCGACCGCGTGGCAGGCGAGGCAGCCCGACGCCCTGGCCAGTTCCATGTCGGCGGCGGCCTGCGCGGCGCCGAACATCAGGGCGGCGCCCGTCGCCAGCGCCGTAAAACGTGCATTCATTGCGTTCTCCTTTGGCGTAATTCCTTCGGCACAATATGGATAAGCGAGGCGCGGGCGTCAAGCCGGCGGGCGCCGAAAATGCCTGACAAGTCCCGGTGGTTATTGGGATTTCGGGAGGGGGCAGCGAATAACGGGTCAGGCCCGACGGGCCTGACCCCGGCGATTCACTTGTGCAATTCTTCGCTGCTGCTGCGCTGGCGGCGCGTCGCGCGGTACAGGTGCACCTCGAGGTCCATCGACCACCAGTCACCGATCCCGATGATCCTGCGCTTGCCGTTCAGGTATTCGATGACGACCTTTCTGACCTGGCCTGAGGAATAACCGAGCGCCCACACCTTGATCAGCTGGCCGCTCAGGTTCATGTACCAGTTGCCGACGACAGGCTTCTGCTTGACTGACATATATGGCTCCTCTCTCGAGTACACCGGACCGCCAGTTACGACAATGTGAATTATATCACGTTTCAGCCGCACTTCGACTCGCCGCAGTTCAGGCAGGTCAGGCAGCCGTCCATCTGGATCATCGCCCTGGTCTGGCATTTACCGCACAGCCGGGCGCCGTCGGGAAAACCACCGACGGGATCGGCGCTTGCGTTGCCGGCCGGGGGGCGGGTGGCGGCCTGCTCGAACTCGCGGCGCTTGCCCTCGACGAAGGCCTTCTGGCGGTCGTCCATGCGCTCGCCCTTGAGCATCCCGATGAAGCGCAGGTGGTGCTCGATGACGTCGCCGATCTCGGCGACCAGCGAGGGCATGAACTTGCCGCCCTTCTTGAAGTAGCCGCCGCGCGGATCGAATACCGAGCGCAGCTCCTCGACCAGGAAGGTCACGTCGCCGCCCTTGCGGAACACCGCCGAGACGATGCGGGTCAGCGCGACGATCCACTGGAAGTGGTCCATGTTCTTCGAGTTGATGAAGATCTCGAAGGGGCGGCGCAGCTCATGCTCGGTGCCGGGGTTCAGCACATAGTCGTTGATCGTCACATACAGCGCGTGCTCGGTCAGCGGCGTCTTGACCTTGTAGGTCGAGCCGAGCAGCATCTCCGGTCGCTCGAGCCGCTCGTGCATGTGGATGATGTTCGACGGAGAAGCGGCGGCGTCCGTGCCGCCTTTATCCTCTTCCTCCTCCTTCGCAACCTCGTAGCTGACGATCTTGCTGTCGATCCTGATGGCCATGTTTCGTGTTCTCCGGGTGTTCAGTACTTGCCGTAATAGCCTTCCTTCAGCGCGTCGTAGAGATTCGCGGCGGTATGCGTCTCGCCGTCGTATTCGATCTCCTCGTTGCCGCGCGCCTCGACGACGGTGCCGTCATCGAGCTGGAAGCGATAGGTGGTGTTCGCGAGGTCCTTCTCCTTGACCAGCACGCCCTGGAACGCCTCGGGGTTGAAGCGGAAGGTCGTGCAGCCCTTGAGGCCCTGTTCGTAGGCGTAGAGATAGATGCCCTTGAAGTCCTCGTAGTCGTAGTCGCCCGGCACGTTTGCGGTTTTCGAGATCGACGAGTCGATCCACTTCTGCGCCGCGGCCTGCACGTCGACATGCGCCTTCGGCGTGATGTCGTCGGCGGAGATGAACCAGTCGGGCAGCCGCGTCCCGGGCTGGTCCGAACCGGGCATCGCGCCGTGATTGACCCGTTCGCGATAGGCGAGCAGCTCGTACGAATAGACGTCGATCTTCTCCTTGCTCTTGCGCCCCTCGCGGATCACGTTGCGGAAATAGTGATGGGCGAAGCTCGGCTCGATGCCGTTGCTGGCATTGTTCGCGAGCGACAGCGAGATCGTGCCGGTCGGCGCGATCGAGCTGTGATGGGTGAAGCGCGCGCCGACCTCGGCGAGCAGGTTGACGAGTTCCGGCGCGGCCTCGGCGATGCGCTGCATGTAACGGCTGTAGCGCGCGTGCAGCACCTTGCCCTTGATCCTGTCGCCGGCGCGCCAGCCGTCGCGCGCCATCTCCGGACGCTTGCGCAGCATGCCGGGGGTGACGGTGAACTCCTCTTCCATGATCGGCGCCGGGCCCTTCTCCTGGGCGAGATCGAGCGCGGTCTCCCAGCCGGTCAGTGCCATCTCGCGGGTGACCTGCTCGGTGAACGCGAGCGAATCGGGCTCGCCGTATTTCATGCGCAGCATCGTCAGCGTCGAGCCGAGGCCGAGATAGCCCATGCCGTGGCGGCGCTTGCGCGTGATCTCGTCGCGCTGCTGCGGCAGCGGCAGGCCATTGATCTCGACGACGTTGTCGAGCATGCGCGTGAAGATCGCAACGGTCTTGCGATATTCGTCCCAGTCGAAGCGCGCCTGTTCGGTGAACGGGTCGCGCACGAACTTGGTCAGGTTGATCGAGCCGAGCAGGCAGGAGCCGTAGGGCGGCAGCGGTTGTTCGCCGCAAGGATTGGTCGCGCGGATGTCCTCGCAGAACCAGTTGTTGTTCATCTCGTTGACCTTGTCGATCAGGATGAAGCCCGGTTCGGCGTAGTCGTAGGTCGAGGTCATGATCAGGTCCCACAGGCGGCGCGCCTTGATCGTGCGCTCGACCTTGCAGGCGACGAGGCCGTCCTCGTTGACGAGATAGCCCTCGGTGGACGGCCACTCGCGCCAGACGACCTTGTCGGGATCGTTGAGGTCGATCTCGCCGCTCTCGGCCGCGCGCGCCGGCAGCGGGAACGCGAGCCGCCACTGGCGGTCGTTCTTCACCGCGTGCATGAACTCGTCGGTGATCAGCAGCGACAGGTTGAACTGGCGCAGCCGGCCGTTCTCGCGCTTGGCGCGGATGAAGTCGACGACGTCGGGGTGGCCGATGTCGAAGGTGCCCATCTGCGCGCCGCGCCGGCCGCCGGCCGACGACACCGTGAAGCACATCTTGTCGTAGATATCCATGAACGACAGCGGCCCCGAGGTATAGGCGCCGGCGCCGGAGACATAGCCGCCGCGCGGGCGCAGCGTCGAGAAGTCATAGCCGATGCCGCAACCGGCCTTCAGCGTCAGCCCCGCCTCGTGCACGCGGCGCAGGATGCCGTCCATCGAGTCCGCGATCGTGCCGGACACGGTGCAGTTGATCGTCGACGTCGCCGGCTTGTGCTCGAGCGCGCCGGCGTTCGAGACGATGCGGCCGGCCGGGATCGCGCCGTGGCGCAGCGCCCACAGGAACTGCTCGTACCACCGCTCGCGCTTCTCCGCCGTCTCCTCGACCCCGGACAGCGCGCGCGCGACCCGCTTGAAGGTGTCGTCGATGGTCTGGTCGAGGACCCGCCCGTCCTTGGTCTTCAGGCGGTACTTCTTGTCCCAGATGTCCTGGGAGGCGGTCTGCAGCGGGATCTCGGCAGCGGGGGTGGAAACGACGCGCAGGTGGGCTTGCTGCTCCATGGTCGGCGGTACTCCTTCATTCTCGTTATGATTCCGGGCGGGCCGGACGCCTGACACAAGATATTGTGTTCAAGCGGGAGACTCTAGGGGCATTCCCGCCCCCAGTCAAGGCCCTGAAAACATTTTTTGATACTTGCTAAATATGGGTTAATTATTATTTTAATCATGTATTTATTTACTTAGTTCCCCGCCGGTCGCGAGCATCCCGGATGCGGTGACGGCCAGATTCGGCCAGAATGTGTGGGCACAAGATGTTGTGTTTGGCCTGTGAGCAATCCCTGTATGTCCGGTGCAGAATCCGGGGACAAGCTGTGGACAAGTTCGGGCCGGCCTGCGGGCTTGAAATCGGCCGCGCCCGGAGGCACATCCCAAGATATTGATTTAATGGATGAGGAAGCGAATCGATGACGCGATTTTCCAGGCTGATGATGACCCTGCTGCTGGGTCTGCTGTGGGGCGGGCTATGGACCGGCAATGCCGCCGCGTCGCTGCCGCCGGTCGATTCGCAGGGCGGGGAACTGCCGACGCTGGCGCCGATGCTCGAGCGCATCATGCCGGCGGTCGTCAACATCTCCACCGTCAGCCGCGTCCCGGTACAGACCAGCCCGCTGATGCGCGACCCGTTCTTCCGCTGGTTCTTCGACCTGCCCCAGCAGCCGCGCGAGCGCCAGGCGCAGAGCCTCGGCTCCGGCGTCATCATCGACGCGAAGGCGGGCTTCGTGCTGACCAACAATCACGTCATCGATCGTGCGACCGAGATCCGGGTGACGCTGATGGACGGCCGGCGCCTGATCGCCGAGGTCATCGGCAGCGATCCGCAGGTCGACCTCGCGGTGATCCGCATCCCGGCCGAGGGCCTGACCGCGATCCCGCTCGCTGATTCCGACCGCCTGCGCGTCGGCGACTTCGTCGTCGCGATCGGCAATCCGTTCGGGCTCGGCCACACCGTGACCTCGGGCATCGTCAGCGCGCTCGGCCGCAGCGGACTCGGCCTCGACCTGTTGCAGGACTTCATTCAGACCGACGCGTCGATCAATCCCGGTAATTCCGGCGGCGCGCTCGTCAACCTGCGCGGCGAGCTGACCGGCGTCAACACCGCGATCCTCGCGCCGGGCGGCGGCAACGTCGGCATCGGCTTCGCGATCCCGAGCAACATGGCGCACCAGATCATGGCCCAGCTGATCGAACACGGCGAGGTGCGCCGCGGCCAGCTCGGCCTCTCGGTGCAGGACTTGACGCCGGAGCTCGCCCAGGCCTTCGGTCTGCGCGAATTCCGTCCCGGCGTCGTCGTCGTCCAGGTCGGCGAGGGCTCGCCGGCGGCGCAGGCCGGTTTGACCAGCGGCGATATCGTCACCCGCATCAATACCCGGACGATCCGCAACGCAGGCGAGCTGCGCACCGCGATCGGCTTGCTGCGCGTCGGCGAGCGTCTCGAGATCGAGGTACTGCGCAACGGCGAGCGCAAGGTACTGACCGCGACGATCGCCGAGCCGTCACTCGAGCGCGTCGCCGGCGAGACGCTGAACCCGCGCCTCGCCGGCGCGCGCTTTGGCACGATCGACGAGAGCTCGCCGCTCTACGGCCGCATCGACGGGGTCATGGTTACGGACGTGGAGCAGGGCAGCCGCGCCGCGCGCGGCGGCCTGCGGCCGGGAGACATCGTGGTCTCGGTCAATCGCCGCGCGATCCGCTCGCTCGAGGAGCTGCGCCAGGCGGTGGGTCAGGACAGCGCCAGCGTCCTGCTGAACATCCGCCGCGGCGAGGCGGCGCTGTTCGTACTGCTGCAATAGGGGTCACTCGCCCATGACCTGCGGTCCTCACCCGGTACGGTAATTTACGGCCGCAGGGAGGTACTGCGCAATAAGGGGTCAGAGTCGTTTGATCGTCGTGGTGCAGTGGTAACGAAGCCTGTGGTCCTCACTCGTTACGGGAATCGCTTTGAATACGTCCCTGTACGCTTAACGGCCGCATCCCTGCGGCCGTAAGTTCCCGTACCGGGCAGGGGCCGCTCCGGCTTCCGACCCGCTGAGCTACTTTGCCGAGTGGCCGGTCAGCTTGACCTCGACACGATCCTCGTCCTTCAGGTTTGCGTAGTAGTCGCGCAGGACCGCGAGTACCTCGGGGCGGCTGAATTCCTCGGGGATGTGCTCGCCTTCGGACAGGCCCTTGCGCAGCTTGGTGCCCGACAGCATCAGGCGGTCGCTGCCCTCGTGCGGGCAGGTGCGCATCGACGCCATGCCGTTGCACTTGTAGCACCAGAAGGTCCAGTCGATCTTGATCGGCTTGGTCTCGAGCGCGCCCGCGGGGATCTCGTCGAAGATGTGATGGGCGTCGAACGGCCCGTAGTAGTCGCCGACGCCGGCATGGTCGCGGCCGACGATCAGGTGCGAGCAGCCGTAGTTCTGGCGGAACAGCGCGTGCAGCAGCGCCTCGCGCGGGCCGGCATAGCGCATGTCGAGCGGATAGCCGGCCTGGACCACGGTGTTGTCGACGAAATAGCCCTTCACCAGCGCATCGATCGCGCGGCTGCGCACCTCGGCCGGGATGTCGCCGGGCTTGAGCGCGCCGAGCAGCGAATGGATCAGCACGCCGTCGCAGACCTCGATCGCGATCTTCGCCAGATATTCATGCGAGCGGTGCATCGGGTTGCGGGTCTGGAACGCGGCGACGGTGTTCCAGCCCTTGGCCTCGAACAGCGCACGGGTCTGCGCCGGGGTCATGTAGATGCCGGGGAAGCGTTCGGCGAAATCGCCTTCGGACAGCACCTTGACCGGCCCGGCGAGATTGACCTCGCCCTGCGCCATCACCATCTGCACGCCGGGGTGCGCGGTGTCGGTGGTGCGGAACACGGTCTGGCATTCATGCGCCTTGTCGATCGCGTACTTCTCGGCCACCTTCATCGTCGCCATGATCTCGCCGTCATGCACCAGCGCGATCTCGCCGCCGTTCGCGATGCCGTCGGCGAAGGCGCGGTCGGCGGACAGCGTGATCGGGATCGGCCAGAACAGGCCGTTCGCGAGGCGGAAGTCGTCGCAGACCCCCTGCCAGTCGGCCTGGCCCATGAAGCCGTCGAGCGGCGTGAAGCCGCCGATGCCGAGCATGACGAGGTCGCCGGCCTCGCGCGAACTGATGTTCAGTTGCGGCAGCGAGGCGGCGCGCTTGCGTTCGGCGGCGAGCGCCGCGCCTGAGAGCAGCAGCGGCTTCAGCGCATCGCTGCCGTGGGGTCTGACCAGTCTGGACATGGGCGGCTCCGGGAACAGGTTGTGGTGATGGCCGGCGGTGGGTGCGGACGCCGGAGAATGGCGGAAATTCTAGCAGAAAACCCCGGGATGATCACGGCCCGTCCATGCGGATCAGGCGCGCGGTGCGGGTCGCCGGTTCGGGTTGCAGGGTCACGTGCTCGATGCCGTAGTCCTCGCGCAGGAGCGTCCGCAGGTCGTCGAGGATCGCCTCCCAGTGGGCGAGGTCGTCGAGGACGACATGGGCCGAGAGCACGGTCAGCTCGCTCGACACCATCCAGATATGGAGGTCATGGACCTCGCGCACGCCGCGGCGGGCGGCCATCGCGCGGCCGACCTCCGGCAGGTCGACATGCCTCGGCACGCCCTCCATGATGACATGGACGACATCGCGCAGCAGGCGCAGGCTCGACACCAGGATCAACGCGCAGATCAGGAAGGACAGCAGCGGATCGATCGGCGTCCAGCCGGTCAGCCAGATCACGAGGCCGGAGGCCAGCGCCGCGATCGAGCCGAGCAGGTCGCCGATGACATGCAGCAGCGCGCCGCGGATGTTGAGGGTCTGCTCGCCGCGATGCAGCAGCCAGAATACGACGATATTGACCGCCAGCCCGACCAGCGCGATCGCGATGACGACGCCGCCGGCGACCGGTTGCGGGTCGCGCAGGCGGTCGATCGCATGCCAGACGATGCCGGCGATCACCGCCAGCATGAACACGCTGTTGATCAGCGCGGCCAGTACCTCGGCGCGGACCAGCCCGAAGGAATGGCGCGCCGACGGCGGCCGCAGCGCGACCTGCGCGGCGAGCGCGGCGAGCCCGAGCGCGGTGGCGTCGGACAGCATGTGCGCGGCGTCGCTGAGCAGGGCCAGCGAGCCGGCCCACCAGCCGCCGATCGCCTCGACGACGGCGAGCGACAGCGTCAGCCCGACGCACCATAACAACAGTCGACCGCCGGCATGCGCCGCGCTCATCGCCCGAGGCCCCGGCAGGCGATTGCACGGCTTCGGCAATTTACATATGCTGGCTTACCCATCGGCGTCCTGTGGCCCGGTCGGCTATAGGTGCTGCCGCCCCTGGTGTGTACGGAAGAGGACTATCCAGTCCCGTCGGCACGCTGCTTGCGCCTCCCCGGGCTGTGGTCCTCGCGGTTCTCGATCACTATAACCTGCGCGAGGTTTTCATGGTCAATGCAGAACGGGTGCCACCGCGATCGTATCCTGCAGTAGGCTTCGTCAGCGATGCCCGCACGGCAGGGGGGGCGGCATGATGGTCAGCCTCATCCCGCCGCTGCTCGGCCTGGTCGGATTGGCCACAGCCTTCATTCTGTACCGCGTCGTCATGTCGTACCCGGTCATGGAGGGACGCGCCGGCCAGATCGCCGCCCTGATCCGGGAAGGGGCGTGGGCCTTCATGCGCCGCGAGCTGATCCTGATCTCGATCTCGGTCGTCGTCATCTTCATCGGCCTGTTCGCCTCGCTCGGCGTCGAGACCGCGATCTCCTTCCTGGTCGGCGCGGTCTGCTCCGCGCTGGCCGGCTTCCTCGGCATGATGGCGACGACCCGCGCCAACGTGCGCACGACGACCGCAGCCCACCAGCACGGCACGGACAAGGCCCTGACCGTCGCGTTCTACGGCGGCTCGGTGATGGGACTGTTGCTGGCCTCGCTGGGGCTCCTTGGCCTCGGTACCCTGTACCTGATCTTCGGCACCCACCCCGAGACCGCGCACAAGATCCACGGCTTTGCGATGGGCGCCGGCGTCGTCGCGCTGTTCTATCGTGTCGGCGGCGGCATCTTCACGAAATCCGCCGACGTCGGCGCCGACCTCGTCGGCAAGGTCGAGGCCGGTATCCCGGAAGACGACCCGCGCAACCCGGGCGTCATCGCCGACAACGTCGGCGACAACGTCGGCGATGTCGCCGGCATGGGCTCGGACCTGTTCGAATCCTACTGCGGCGCGATGATCGCGACCGTCGCGCTGGCGACGGTGATGGTACTGCAGGCCGGCGGCGGCGATCACGCGATGGTGCCGCTCGGCAACGCGCTGGTGCCGGGCGCCAGCCTGATGTCGTTGCCGCTGCTGCTGGCCTCGCTCGGCCTGGTCTGTTCGATCGTCGCGATCGGCGTCGTCCGCGCCGTGTCCAACCAGTCTCCGCAGGTGGCGCTGCGCATCGGCACGATGACCGCGGCGATCGGCTTCGTCATCACCTCGTATTTCCTGATGCAGGCCATCGACGTCCCGGCGGCGGTGTGGGTGGCGACGATCGTCGGCGGCGTCGGCGGCATGATCGTCGGCCTGTCGACCGAGTATTACACCGCCGGCAAGCCCGTCCGCGATATCGCCCGCGCCGGCGAGACCGGACCGGCCACGGTGATCATCTCCGGGCTCGCGACCGGCATGATGTCGGTGGTGATCCCGGTGCTGACGATCTGCGCGATGATCTTCATCGCGAACTGGACGGCCGGCCTCTACGGCGTCGGTATCGCCGCGGTCGCGATGCTGGCGACGGTCGGCATGACGATGGCGATCGATGCCTATGGACCGGTCGCCGACAATGCCGGCGGCATCGCCGAGATGGCCGGGCTCGGCAAGGAGACCCGCGCAATCACCGACAGCCTCGACAAGCTCGGCAACACCACCGCGGCGATCGGCAAGGGCTTCGCGATCGGCGCCGCCGCGCTCGCGGCGCTGACGCTGATCAACGCCTATATCGCCGAGGTCAGCCATCGCATCCCGGACTTCGAACTCGAGATCAGCAATCCGAACGTGCTGATCGGCATGTTCATCGGCGGCGTGATCCCGTTCCTGGTGGCGTCGATCACGATGACGGCGGTCGGTGACGCGGCCTTCGAGATGATCCGCGAGATTCGCCGGCAGTTCCGCGAGATCCCGGGCCTGATGGAGGGCAAGGCGGAACCGGACACCGTTCGCTGCGTCGATATCGCGACCCGGGCGGCGGTCAAGCGCATGTTGCTGCCGGCGGCGATCGCGGTGCTGACGCCGGTCGCGGTCGGTTTCATCATGGGTCCGGACGCGCTCGGCGGTCTGCTCGGCGGCGCGCTGGTCGCGGCCGTGCTGCTGGCGTTGACGATGGCGAATGCCGGCGGCGCCTGGGACAACGCGAAGAAGCACATCGAGGAGGGTCACTTCGGCGGCAAGGGCTCCGACGTCCATCGCGCCAACGTCGTCGGCGACACCGTCGGCGATCCGCTGAAGGATACCTCGGGGCCGTCGATGAACATCCTGATCAACGTGATGGCGATCGTCAGCCTGGTGATCGCGCCGCTGCTCGGCGGCGCGTAGAATAACGGCGCGCTTCCCGGGACGGGAAGCGCGCCGGGTTTGCCGTGGGCTGCCGACTCCCGCGCGTCTTCACATCCTCCGCAGGACGGAGTCGATGCAACTGGTCGCGTTGTGGCCGAACAGATCGGTGTAGCGGGTATCGACGCGGTAGTCGTCCCTGCGCGGCAGCAGGAAGCGGCCGATGTCGTTGTCCTTGCCGCCGCTGTCCTCGACCACCAGGTAATCCCCGCCCTCGAGGAGTTCGCCCAGAAAGGCCAGGACGCCGGTGACATTGACGTGCGCGTCCTCGATGACGAGCCACGGCCGTGGCCAGCGCTCGAGCGGCAGGCCGGTGAAGGCCTTCCCGATCTCGTTGCAATCCCCCTCGATGAAAGTGATGCGCGGATCATCGAGCCGCGGGATGCGGAGATCCATCGAATACACCTGCGCCTCGATGCCGAGTCCCTGCAGGAGGTCGGCGAACCATAATGCGCTGCCGCCGTCGCCGGCGCCGATCTCGATGAGCGTTGCCGGCCTGAGCGCCTGGAGCAGTTCCTGATAGATGCCGAGGTCGAAGACGGACTTGTAGAGCGAGTAGCCTTTCCAGCGCAGCGCCTCGCCGATGCCCTGGCTCATGCTCAGCACCTGCGGCGCCAGGTCGCTCCCGGGGGCCGCCTTGCGCGCGAAATAATCGACATACCGTCCTTGCGCCTGCCGGCGCAGGAAATCGATGAAGAAGGCCGCCCTCGGGCTGAACGGGACCCTTCCGGAAAACTCCTCGGATACTTCGCCGTTTGGCAGCAACGAGAGCTTGAGGAAGGTGTTGAGCGTGTGATCGAAGAAGGTGCCGACGCCGTTCTGGCGGCGGGTCTTGTCGATCAGTTGCTGGCGGCACTGCACGATCGCGTCCCTGACGTCCCGCGTTGTCCATGGCGCAGGCGCGGCGTATTCGACCTGAAGGTGATCCGCCGCATGCCGGGGAACCGGCGAGCGGGGCAGCGCCCTGCAGGCGTCGCACAACCCGGCATTGCAGTCCAGGCAGTGCCACCAGCGCGATACCCGATTCGAACAGCCTTCGCAGGAGATCATTTGACGGGGAAATGCATCCAACCGGTGATGATGTACTTGACGCCGGAGTTGACGACCTTGCCCGAGTGGGAATGGGTCCACTCCGCCGGCCAGATCAGCGTCTTGCCCTTTTCGGGTTTCACATCGAGTCCGTAATAGGCGAAGTTCGTCTGCCCGCCGTCCTCGACGTCGTTCAGGTAGGTCATCCACGCCATGACCCGGTGGGCGCGGGCCATCATGTCGCGTTCGCAGTGAACGGCGGCGAAATGGCCGCCGGGGTCGTATTTCTGGATGTTGAAGCTGCCGATATCGAGCTTGGCGAATCTGGCCGCGAGGATCGGCCACTGATCCTGGTAGTCGAGATAACACTGGTGCAGCTCGGTGAAATAGGCCTTGATCGCCGCGTGGGTCGGCTTCAGCAGGTCGCGCGGCTCGATACTGAGGTCCGTGGATTTCTTGACCGAGGTATTGACGCCGTAGGTCACGCCCGCCGAATGCATGGCCGGATTGCGTTCGAAGAAGGCGATGATCTCGTCGCACAGCTGCGGTTTGTCGAGCTGCCAGGCGCCGATGAAACAGGGCTGGACGCAGGGTAATTCAATCCTGCGCATCGGGCAGCGCCGTAACGATGCTGGCGCCATCGGCGCCGAAGCGGATCAGTCCATTGGCCTTCGCGATCAACCTGAGTCCCCTCGCATGCTCTCCTCGCCACAACCAGGCCTCGCCGAGATTGTACATCTCCATCGGGGCGTCCGGCTTGAGTTCGTGCGTCTTCTGCAGAATCGCGATGGCCTCGTCCACCCTGCCGGATTTCAGCAGCGCCATCCCCAGGTTGTTGAGCGTCTGTGGGTCGTCCGGCTTGAGCGCGAGCACGCGCCGGTAGCTGGCGATGGCCTCGTCGCGGCGGCCCAGCGCGGCAAGATTGTTGCCGAGGTTGTAATGCAAGACCGCCAGATCCGGACGCAGGGCGATGGCGGCCTTCAGCGCGGCGCAGGCCTCCGGCAGTTGGCCGAGCTTGTCGCAGGCGATCGAGAGATTGCCGTGGGCATCGAAGTAATCGGGCTTCAGGGCCAGCGCTTCGCGGAAGTATTCCGCGGCCTCGGCATGGCGCCCGAGGCGGAGCAGCACGAGGCCGATGTCATTCCTGAGCAGGTGATCCCCGGGCAATCTGCGGCCTGCGCGCAGCAGGAGGTCCAGCGCCTCTGCCTGCCGACCCTGGCGGTAGGCGATCAGTCCCAGTCCGTGCAGCGCCTTCGGCTGGTCCGCATCGCGGGCCAGGATCCGGCGGTAAAGATCGGCGGCCTCCGCGAGCCTCCCCGACGCCAGCATCTGGATCGCAAGCGACAGCTCCGCGCTCGGGTCTGATGGTCTACGGGGCGCGGTCATGGCGAGATGCGGCGGCCGGGGCGGGGGACGGCTTACTTGAGTTCGAAGGCCGATCCGGTCTTTTTCGGCACGGCGACGTTCTTCAGGCGGACGTAACGCGGCAGGCCGTTGCGGTACGGCGGATAGTCCTCGCCCCTGATCAGCGGCGCGAGATAGTCGCGGCAGGCCTGCGTGATGCCGAAGCCGTCCTTCGTGATGAAATTTTTCGGCATCATCTTCTCGACGTTCGCGACCCGCTCGAGCGGCGCGACGCCGATCTTCCAGCGATAGGGTTTGTTCGAGGTCCGTTCGATCGTCGGCATCACCGAGTTTTTGCCCTGCAGCGCCAGCTGCACCGCGGCGCGGCCGACTGCGTACGCCTGCTCGACATCGGTCTTCGAGGCGATATGGCGCGCCGCGCGTTGCAGATAATCCGCGACGCCCCAGTGATACTTGAACCCGAGTCCCTCGCGGACCAGGTTCGCGATCACCGGCGCGACGCCGCCGAGCTGCGCATGGCCGAAGGCGTCGCGCAGGCCCTGATCGGACAGGAACTTGCCGTCGGCGTCCTGCGCGCCCTCGGAGACCACCACCGAGCAGTAGCCGTATTTCTTCACCATGCCGTCGACCTTGGCGAGGAAGCGCTCGCGATCGAACGGCACCTCCGGAAAGAGGATGACGATCGGCAGATCGGTGTCCGCGTCCGCCGCCAGGCCGCCGGCCGCGGCGATCCAGCCGGCATGACGGCCCATGACCTCGAGCACGAAGACCTTCGTCGAGGTCTTCGCCATCGACGCGACATCGAAGCTGGCCTCGCGCACCGATACCGCGACGTATTTCGCGACCGAGCCGAAGCCGGGACAGTTGTCGGTGATCGGCAGGTCGTTGTCGACGGTCTTCGGGACATGGATCGCCTGGATCGGATAGCCGAGCGTCCCGGCGAGCTGCGAGACCTTGAGGCAGGTGTCGGCCGAGTCGCCGCCGCCGTTATAAAAGAAGTAACCGATGTCATGGGCCGCGAACACCTCGATCAGGCGCTCGTACTCGCGGCGGTTCTGGTCGAGGCCCTTGAGCTTGTAGCGGCAGGAGCCGAAGGCCCCGGCCGGGGTGTGGCGCAGCGCGGCGATCGCGGCGGCGGATTCCCGCCCGGTGTCGATCAGATCCTCGGTCAATGCCCCGATGATGCCGTTGCGGCCGGCATAGACCCGACCGATCCGGTCCTTGTGCCGGCGTGCGGTCTCGATGAGCCCGCAGGCGCTGGCATTGATGACGGCGGTGACGCCGCCGGACTGGGCATAGAAGGCATTTTTCCGGCTCATCCGTATTCCCTCCCGAGGGTTGTCGCGCTCGCACGCGGCCCCGGACCCGCCCTTTGCATCGTTGCGAAAAAACTGTATAAGCAATACAACGCGATATGGCAGCGCCCGGATTCGCTCGCACGGACGATACCACACCTGCCGGGAATTCTCGCAAGCCGCTGAATATAAAAACGAAAAATCGAAAACCACCGAACAGACAGACAGGGGGTGAAGCGAAATGAGAATCGTATTGCTCGGCGCTCCGGGGTCAGGCAAGGGCACGCAAGCCAAGCTGCTGACCGATACCTGGCATGTCCCCCAGATCTCGACCGGCGACCTGCTGCGCGCCGCGGTCAAGTCCGGCTCGGCGCTCGGCATCCAGGCCAAGGCGGCGATGGATGCCGGTCGCCTGGTCTCCGACGATCTCGTGCTGGCGATGATCCGCGAACGCCTGACCTGGCCCGACGCCTCGAACGGCTTCATCCTCGACGGCTTTCCGCGCAATATCGCCCAGGCCCAGGCGCTGGACTCGATGCTCGAGCGGCTCGGCCAGCCGCTCGACCTCGCGCTGCTGATCGACGTCGACCTCGATGTGCTGATGCAGCGCATGACCGGTCGCCGTACCTGCGAGTCCTGCGGCTCGACCTACAACGTCTACACCTCGCCGTCGAAGCTCGACGACCGCTGCGACAAGTGCGGCGGCAACCTGCGCCATCGCGCCGACGACAACGAGGAGACCATCGGCAACCGCCTGCGGGTGTACGAATCGCAGACCTCGCCGGTGATCGAGTACTACAGAAACGACGGCCGCCTCGAGACCGTGCAGGGGGTCGGCGAGATCCCGCATATCTTCTCCGGGATCAAAAAGGTCGTCGAGGCTGTGCGCAATCGTCCTCGCGAGAGTGCGCCGGCGGTCGGCGGCGTCTCGCCGGCCGAGGCGGCGCGCGCCGTCGGCGCGATCGCCGCGAAGGCGAAGAAGTCCGTGAAGCCCGCGGCGATGAAGGCGAAGGGCGCGGTCGAGAAGGCGGCGGCCGCGACGAAGAACGCCGTCAGCAAGAAGGCCGCGCCGGCAGTGAATAAGGCGAAGAAGAAGACGGAAAAGGCCGTGAAGAAAAAGGCGGCTGCCGTGAAGAAGGCGGTCAAGGCCGTCGCAAGGAAAAAGGCGGCGGTGAAGAAGGCGGTGAAGAAGGTCGGGCCGAAGAAAAAGACCGCCGCGAAGAAGGCCGTGAAGAAGAAGGCCGTTGCCGCGAGGAAGTCCGTCAGCAAGCCGCTGCGCAAGGCCGCGACCGCGAAGCGCAAGGCGGCGAAGCAGAAGCCGGTGAAGAAGCCAGTGAAGAAGCCGGTGAAGAAGTCGGCGCCGAAGAAGAAGACCGCGGCGAGGAAGCGGGCGCCCGCGCGCAAGAAATAGTTCGGCGATGAGCGAAGGCAACAGCGAGCAGGGCGGCGCCTTTCCACGCCGGCGCATGCGCCGGATGCGTCGCGATGCGTTCAGCCGCCGGCTGATGCGCGAGACCCTGCTCACGGTCGACGACCTGATCTGCCCGCTGTTCGTGCTCGACAGCCCGCGCCGGCGCGAGCCGGTGTCGTCGATGCCGGGCGTCGAGCGCGTCGGCATCGACGAGCTGCTGCGCGAGGCCGAGATCCTCTCCGGCCTCGGCGTCCCCGCGGTCGCGCTGTTTCCGGTGACGCCGCCCGAACAAAAGAGTCTCGACGCGCGCGAGGCGTGGAACCCCGAAGGCATCGCCCAGCGCGCGGTGCGTGCATTGAAGCAGGCCTTTCCGGCACTCGGCGTCATCACCGACGTTGCCCTCGACCCGTTCACGACCCACGGCCAGGACGGTCTGATCGACGAGGCCGGTTATGTCGTCAACGACGAGACCGTCGCGGCGCTGGTGCGCCAGGCGCTGTCCCATGCCGAGGCCGGCGCGGATATTGTCGCGCCGTCCGACATGATGGACGGCCGCATCGGCGCGATTCGCGCGGCGCTCGAGGCGGCCGGACACACCAACACGCGCATCCTCGCCTATGCGGCAAAGTATGCGTCGAGCTTCTATGGCCCGTTCCGCGACGCGGTCGGTTCGGCGGAGAACCTCGGCGCCGGCGATAAATACACCTACCAGATGGACCCGGCGAACTCGGACGAGGCCCTGCACGAGGTCGCGCTCGACATCGACGAGGGCGCCGATATGGTCATGATCAAGCCCGGCCTGCCGTATCTCGACATCGTCCACCGCGTCAAGCAACGCTTCGGCGTGCCGACCTTCGTCTACCAGGTCAGCGGCGAATACGCGATGCTCAAGGCCGCCGCCGAGCGCGGCTGGCTCGATGAACGCGCGACCGTGCTCGAGAGCCTGGTCTCGATCAAGCGCGCCGGCGCCGACGCGATCCTGACCTACTACGCAAAAGACGCCGCCGCCTGGCTGAAAAAATCGGGGTCAGAGTAGACCGTGTCCATCGGGACGATGGACACGGTCTACTCTGACCCCGATTTTTTCGATGCCCCGCCCGACCGCTACGCGGTGATCGGCAATCCCGTTTCCCACAGCCTGTCGCCGCGCATCCATGCCGCGTTCGCGCGCCAGACCGGGCAGCGCCTCGTCTATGAGGCGATCCAGGTCGATGAGGGCGGCTTTGCGCAGGCGGTCGGCAACTTCCAGGGCGCCGGCGGCAAGGGCCTGAACATCACGCTGCCGTTCAAGCGCGAGGCCTGGCGCCTCGCCGACAGCCGCAGCCCGCGCGCCGAGCTGGCCGGCGCGGTCAACACGGTGATATTCCTCGGCGGCGGCCGCATCCACGGCGACAACACCGACGGCGTCGGCCTGATACGCGACCTGACCGTGAATCTCGGCGTCACGATCGCCGGCCGTCGCGTGCTCGTCGTCGGCGCCGGCGGCGCGGCGCGCGGCGCGCTCGGTCCATTGCTCGACGAAGGCCCCGCCGCGCTGGTCATCGTCAACCGCACCGCCGACCGCGCCTTCGAACTCGCGAAGGCCTTCGACGGGCATGGCGTGCCGATCGACGGCTGCGGTTTCGGGGAACTGCGCGATCGCGCCTTCGACCTGGTCGTCAATTGCACCTCGGCGAGCCTGCACGGCGAGGCCCTGCCGCTGCCGCCGTCGGCGATCGCCTCCGGCGGCTGGTGCTACGACATGATGTACGGGAAGGCGCCGACGCCGTTTCTGCGCTGGGCCGCGGCCCATGGCGCGGCGGGCAGCGCGGATGGCCTGGGGATGCTGGTCGAGCAGGCCGCGGAATCCTTTCTGCTATGGCGCGGCGTGCGGCCGGAGACCGCGCCGGTGCGCGCGGAACTGCGCTCGGCCCTCGGTCACTGAGCGCGCGCGGCGATCTCGCGCGCGAGCGTCTCGATATGCTGTTCGTTCTCGAGCTTGCGCCGCCACGCGTCGGGCAGCGCATCGACGCCGAGGAAGGCGCCGCTCAGCGTCCCCGCCATGGTCCCCAGCGTGCCCCGGTCGCCGCCGTGCAGCACCGCGCACAGCAGGCACTCGATGAATTCATGCGGATGGATCAGGAAGCTGTACAGCGCGAACGGCACCGATTCGTGCGCGGCGGTGCCGTGGCCGAGCGCCTCGACGGCCACGGCGGGTGGCGTACCGCGGTCGAGCAGTTGCGCCAGCGTCGCGAGCTTCGCGCGAAACTCTGCGCTGTGCGCGGCGCCGCCGATGTCCTCGAGAAAGGCGTGCGGAGAGAACGGGCGCTGCGGATTGATCGCGAGCGCCTTCAGCAGCGCGGTGGCCAGTATGCGCGCGCCGTCGATCGCGACCGCATGGGCATGAGTCACGCGCGAGGCGGCTGCGATGCGATCGTCGAGCCGGTCGGAATGGCGGAAGAACAACGCGACCGGCGCGACGCGCATCGCCGCGCCGTTGCCGAACGAGCCTTCGCCGCCATAGAGCCGGGTCGCGGCATCGACATAGCCGATACCTTCATTCTTGACCAGTGCATAAATATTCTGGATGCTCTCGCTGTAACCGCGCCACGGCTCCTTGTGATAGCGTTCCTGAAACAGGTTGCCGAGGATCTGCGGTTCGACGTCGCCGAATTCGATCAGCGTCTCGGCGACCGCGATCGCCATGACGGTGTCGTCGGTGTAACGCAACTGCTCGACCTGATCGAGCTGCGCAAGCACAGCGTCGCGGGCAGGGTCGCGACAGGCGATCTCGCCGATGGCGTCGCCGAGCGCGCCGCCGATCAGCGCGCCGAGGGTCTTGGTCTGGATCAGGTCGGACATGGTGTTCATCCATTAGACATGGAATGAAGGGCATGATCAAGCGGCGGCCGCGGCCGGGTGGGCGCGCATGCTGATGTACGTGCTGCTGGCGCTGCTGATCGCGGCGCTCGTCGTTTATGCGCTGATCGTGTTGCGCGTCTATGTGAACCAGTCACGGCGCATCTACAAGCCGCTGCGCGAGATCATCGACACGCCGGACGCGCACGGCTTCGCTTATGAAGACGTCGAGCTCGTGGCCGACGACGGCGTCCGCCTGCACGGCTGGTTCGTGCCGAATGCGGAGGCGGATCATGTGCTGCTGTACTTTCACGGCAACACGCGCAACATCTCGCACGCGATCCATTCGATCGAGCTGTTCCAGGAGCTCGGTTTCAGCGTGTTCCTGTTCGATTATCGCGGCTATGGCCGCAGCGAGGGCGTGCCGGACGAGCAGGGTACCTATCGCGATGCCGAGGCCGCGTGGCGCTGGCTGGTCGAGACCCGCGGCCTCGCGCCGGACCGCATCGTGCTGCACGGCCGTTCGCTCGGCGCGGCGATCGCGTCCTGGCTCGCCGCGCGACACACGCCGGCCGCGCTGGTGATCGAGTCGACGTTCACGTCGATGCCCGAGGTCGCCGCCGAACTGTATCCGCTGCTGCCGGCGCGTCTGCTGATGCGCTGCCGCTATCCGGTACGTGAAAATCTGCGGAAGGTGCGCTGCCCGGTGTTGGTCGTGCACGGACGGGAGGACGAGCTGATCCCGTATCGCCACGGTCAGGCCCTGTTCGAAGCGGCCAACGAGCCGAAGGTCTTCATGGATATCGAGGGACGGCACTACGACGGTCATATCGCCAGCGGCCGCCGTTACTTCGAAGGCCTCGCCGCGTTTTATGCGCGTCATCTGAAATAACGGAAAAACGGGGTCAGAGTTCTTTTTCGTCTACGTTCCTCAGAAAACCCGGGGTTCGTTCCCGAAAAAGTACTCTGACCCCATTCATCCAAGATGCCGGTCCTTCAGTTCGATGTAGTGCCGCGCCGAGAATTCGAGGTAGTCGAGTTCGCGATCCCTGAGCTTGCGGACCTGTTTCGCGGGGCTGCCGAGGTAGAGGTAGCCGCTCTCGAGGACCTTGCCCGGCGCGACGAGGCTGCCGGCGCCGATCATGACACGATCCTGCACGCGCGCGCCGTCGAGGATCGTCGCGCCCATGCCGACCAGCACGAGGTCGCCGATCGTGCACGCATGCAGGATCGCGCCGTGACCGACGGTGACATTCGCGCCGACCGTGAGCGGATAGCCGCCGGGATTGAAGCGGTTGTCGGCGGTGACGTGCAGCACCGAGCCGTCCTGGATATTGGTGCCGGCGCCGATCGTGATGCGGTGGACGTCGCCGCGGGCGACGACCATCGGCCACAGCGAGGCATCATCGCCGATCGTGACGTCGCCGATGACGACCGCGGCGTCATCGATGTAGACGCGGGCGCCGAGCTTCGGGGTGATGCCTTCGAAATCGCGGATGGTCATCGGGGTATCTCCTCAGCCTGTTTCAGTGGACAGGCTGCGCGGGGTTTCCCTTTCCATGACCCGCGGCCGCATCCCTGCGGCCGAGGGTCATGGAAAGGGAAACCCCGCGCAGCCAGGATGATGCTGCGCCACCGGCGATAGGATGAAACGTCCTCGTCATGCCGGACGCAGCCCGATCAGCTCCTCTGCCGCGGTCGGATGGATCGGGACGGTGTCGTCGAGGTCCTGCTTGGTCGCGCCCATGCGGATCGCGACCGCGAAGCCCTGCAACAATTCATCCGCGCCGGGACCGAACACGTGACAGCCGACGACGCGCTGCTCCGGACCGACCGTGACCAGCTTGACCGCGGCGCGCAGCTTGCGGGTCGTGATGGCATGATAGAGCGGAGTGTAGCGCGACTGCCAGACCTGCACCGCGTTGCCGTGGCGCATGCGGGCCTCGTCTTCAGTCAGGCCGACGGTGCCGATCGGCGGGTGGCTGAACAGTACGGTCGGGATCATCTCGTAGTCGAGGCGGCTGTCGGGGCGGCCGCCGAACAGGCGGTCGGCGAGACGGCGGCCGGCGGCGATCGCGACCGGCGTCAGCGCGACGCGGCCGGTGACGTCGCCGACGGCGTGGATGCCCGGGACGCGGGTGTCCTGCCGGTCATCGACGGGGAGGAAGCCGGATTCGTCGGTCTCGAGGCCGGCGGCGGCGAGGTCGAGGGCCTCGGTGTTCGGGCGGCGACCGACGGCCCACAGCAGGGTGTCGTAGTCGCCGAGGCGCAGGCCGTGGCCGCAGTCGAGGGTCAGGCGGCCGTCGGCGCCGCGTTCGACCGCGCGGATCAGCGCGTCGGTCACGATCGTGATGCCGTTCGCGATCATCGTCTCGCGCAGGGCCTCGCGCAGCATCGGGTCGAAGCTGCCGAGCAGGTGCGGGCCGCGCGGCAGTACGGTGACGCGGCTGCCAAGGGCGCGAAAGATGCCGGCGAGTTCGACCGCGACATAGCCGGAACCCGCGATCGCGACGTCGCGCGGCTGGTGGTCGAGCGCGAAGAAGCCGTCGGAGGTGATGCCGTGTTCCGCGCCGGGGATCGCCGGCACGATCGGGCGGCCGCCGGTCGCGATGACGACATGCGCGGCCTCGAGTCCGCCGTGACCGTCGACGGCGATGCGCCGCGGCGCGATGAAGCGGCCGCGGCCCTCGATGATCGCGACGCCGGCGTCGGCGAGCTGGTCGCGATAGATGCCGTTCAGGCGTTCGATGTAGCGGTCGCGCGCGTCCCGGAGCTGGGCCCAGTCGACCTCGCTCAGCGCGGCATCGAAGCCGTAGTCCGGCGCGTCATGCAGGGCCTCGGCGATCGCCGCCGCATGCCACATGACCTTCTTCGGCACGCAGCCGAGATTGACGCAGGTGCCGCCGAGTCGGCCGGCCTCGACCAGCGCGACGCGCGCGCCATGCCGCGCCGCCCGTACCGCCGTCGCGATCCCGCCGCTGCCGCCGCCGATGACGATGAGGTCGTATTGCATCCGGTAATAGTACCTCAGAAGGGGTCAGGCTCGTTTGCGATCAAACGAATCTGACCCCATTGGACTGATGTCGTATCATGAATGCAGATAGCCGTGACAGAAGGTCCACAGACGATGCCGATACTCCCGCCCGCAGACAATCCCCTGGTCGATTTCAGCACCCTCCCGCGCTTCGCCGACATCCGGCCCGAACAGGCGCTGCCGGCGATGGAATGGGTCATCGCCGACAATCGCGCGCGTATCGAGGCGCTGATTGCGCGCGGCGAGGGCTACGACTGGGACAATCTCGGCGAGCCGCTCGAGGCCCTCGGGCACCGGCTGAGCCGGGTGTGGTCGCTGATCAGTCACCTGAACGCGGTCGTCAACACGCCGGAATTGCGCGATGCCTACAATGCCTGTCTGCCGCTGCTGAGCGCGTATCTCGCCGAGCTGGGACAGAACGAGGGCCTCTATCGCGCCTACGAGGTGATCCGTCATCGCGAAGACTTTCCGCGGCTCAGCCGGTCGCGGCGCAAGATCGTCGATAATGCACTGCGCGACTTCCGCCTGTCCGGCATCGCGCTCGCCGATGCCGACAAGACGCGCTTCCGCGAGATCGTGCAGGAGCTCGCGATGCTGAACTCGAAGTTCGAGCAGAACCTGCTCGATGCGACCAACGGCTGGACGCGGCTCGTCGCCGACGAGGCCGGCCTCGCCGGCCTGCCGGAGTCGGTGCGCGCGTCGGCGCGCCAGACCGCGCAGCGCAGCGACCAGGAAGGCTGGCTGTTCACGCTCGAGTACCCGTCGTATCTCGCGGTGATGACCCATGCCGATGACCGCGCGCTGCGCCGCGAGATGTACGAGGCCTTCGTCACGCGCGCGTCCGATGAAGGCCCCTGCGCCGGTCGCTGGGACAACGGTCCGCTGATGGAGCGGATCCTCGCGCTGCGCCACGAGCAGGCACGCCTGCTCGGCTTCGCGAACTACGCCGAGCGCTCGCTCGAGACGCGCATGGCCGGCAGCACGCGCCAGGTCCTCGATTTCCTGCATGACCTCGCCGCGCGCACGCTGCCGGTCGCGCGTCGCGAGTTCGACGAGCTGACGGCCTTCGCGGGCGAGCAGCTCGGCCTCGACCGCGTCGAGGCCTGGGACCTGTTCTACGCCTCTGAGAAGCTCAGGCGCCATGCCTTCGACCTGTCGCAGGAGGAGTTGCGCGCGTGGTTCCCGCACACGCGGGTGCTCGACGGCATGTTCGCGATCGTCAAGCGGCTGTACGGCATCACCATCCGCCCGCGCGAGGGCGTGCAGACCTGGCATCCCGACGTATTGTTCTTCGAGGTTCTCGACGCCGGCGGCGAGTTGCGCGGTCAGTTCTACATCGACCTTTACGCGCGGCCGAACAAGCGCGGCGGCGCCTGGATGGACGAGTGCGTGATCCGCCGCAATACCCCCGCCGGCCTCGAGATCCCGGTCGCTTATCTGGTGTGCAATTTCACGCCGCCGGTCGGCGACAACCCCGCGCTGCTGACCCACGACGAGGTGCTGACCCTGTTCCACGAATTCGGCCACGGTCTGCATCACCTGCTGACCCGCGTCGACGACCCCGGCGTCGCCGGCATCCAGGGCGTGCCGTGGGACGCGGTCGAGTTGCCGAGCCAGTTCATGGAGAACTGGTGCTGGCAGCGCGAGACGCTGCCGCTGTTCTCGGGGCACTGGCGCAGCGGCGAGCCGTTGCCGAGGGACATGTTCGAGCGCCTGCTCGCGGCGCGTAATTTCCAGTCCGGCATGAAGATGCTGCGCCAGCTCGAGTTCGCGCTGTTCGACTTCCGCATGCACGCCGAGTACGACCCGGCGCGCGGCGGGCGCATCTACGAGATCCTCGAGGAGGTCCGCGCGCGCGTCGCGGTGGTCAGGCCGCCGGCGTTCAACCGCTTCCCGCACAGCTTCTCGCATATCTTCGCCGGCGGCTACGCGGCCGGCTATTACGGTTACAAGTGGGCCGAGGTGCTGTCGAGCGACGCCTTCGCGCTGTTCGAGGAAGAGGGCCTGTTCAACGAGGAGACCGCGCGCCGCTTCCTGACCACGATCCTCGAACAGGGCGGCTCACGCGATCCGATGGAGCTGTTCGTCGAATTCCGCGGACGGGAGCCGCAGATCGATGCGTTGTTGCGGCACAGCGGGATCGCGGTGTAGCGTTATCCCGGAGGGGGTCAGAGTCGTTTGATCGGCCGCCATCCTCGCCGGATAATCAGCGGGTAGTCGATCAAACGACTCTGACCCCTACAGTGCCCGCTTGAACTCCGCCGCCTTCTCCGAGAGCCCCTGTTCCAGCGCGGCCTCGGCATCGGCGATACCCTTCGCCGCGGCATAGTCCCGCACCTCCTGCGTGATCTTCATCGAGCAGAACTGCGGGCCGCACATCGAGCAGAAGTGCGCGCTCTTGTGGCCTTCCTTCGGCAGGGTCTCGTCGTGGAATTCGCGCGCGCGCTCGGGGTCGAGGCCGAGATTGAACTGGTCTTCCCAGCGGAACTCGAAGCGCGCCTTCGACAGCGCATTGTCGCGCAGCTGCGCGCCGGGGTGACCCTTGGCGAGGTCGGCGGCGTGGGCGGCGATCTTGTAGGTGATGATGCCCTCGCGGACGTCGTCGCGATCGGGCAGGCCGAGGTGTTCCTTCGGCGTCACGTAGCACAGCATCGCGGTGCCGTACCAGCCGATCATCGCCGCGCCGATCCCGGACGTGATGTGGTCGTAGCCGGGCGCGATGTCGGTGGTCAGCGGGCCGAGCGTATAGAACGGCGCCTCGCCGCACTCGCGCAACTGCTTGTCCATGTTTTCCCTGATCATGTGCATCGGCACGTGGCCGGGCCCCTCGATCATCGTCTGCACGTCGTGTTCCCAGGCGATGCGCGTCAGCTCGCCGAGCGTCTCCAGCTCGCCGAACTGGGCGGCGTCGTTGGCGTCGGCGATCGAGCCGGGGCGCAGGCCGTCGCCGAGCGAGAACGACACGTCATAGGCCTTCATGATCTCGCAGATCTCCTCGAAGTGCGTGTAGAGGAAATTCTCCTTGTGATGCGCGAGGCACCACTTGGCCAGGATCGAGCCGCCGCGCGAGACGATGCCGGTGACCCGCTTCGCGGTCAGCGGGACATACGCGAGGCGCACGCCGGCGTGGATCGTGAAATAGTCGACGCCCTGTTCCGCCTGTTCGATCAGCGTGTCGCGGAAGATCTCCCAGGTCAGTTCTTCGGGCTTGCCGTCGACCTTCTCCAGCGCCTGGTAGATCGGCACCGTGCCGATCGGCACCGGCGAATTGCGGATGATCCACTCGCGGGTCTCGTGGATGTGTTTGCCGGTGGAGAGGTCCATGACCGTGTCGGCGCCCCAGCGGATGCCCCACACCAGTTTCTCGACCTCCTCGGCGATCGACGAGGTCACCGCCGAGTTGCCGATGTTGGCGTTGATCTTGACGAGGAAGTTGCGGCCGATGATGACCGGCTCGAGTTCGGGGTGATTGATGTTCGCCGGGATGATCGCCCGCCCGCGCGCGACCTCGTCGCGGACGAACTCGGGGGTGATGACCCGCGGGATCGCGGCGCCGAACGATTCGCCCGGATGCTGGAAGCCGAGCGACTCGTCGCGCAGCGCGGCGCGGCGCTGGTTCTCGCGGATCGCGACGAATTCCATCTCCGGCGTGACGATGCCGCGGCGGGCGTAGTGCATCTGCGAGACGTTGCGGCCGGCCAGCGCGCGCCGGGGCCGCTGGACATGGGCGAAGCGCAGCGGGTCGAGGCCGGCGTCGGCGAGGCGCCGGCGGCCGTATTCGGAGCTGAGGCCCGGCAGTTCCTCGCTGTCGGCGCGATCGAGGATCCACGGCGCGCGGATCCCGGGCAGGCCGGCGCGCAGGTCGATGCGCGCGGCCGGGTCGGTATACGGCCCCGAGGTGTCATAGACGATGACCGGCTCGTTCGGCTGTACACCACGCTCGGTACGCGTCCCCGACACGCTGATCTCGCGCATCGGCACGCGGATGTCGGGCCGGCTGCCGCTCACATGGATCTTGCGCGAGGAAGGAAACGGCCGGGTGACCTCCGCGTTCAGCCGCGGTGCGTCGGTCTGGATCTGGTCGGGAATCGCGTTCATCTGTTTCGCCTGGTCGGAGGACTGAAGGTCGGTCTCGTTCGATCGCATGCCCGCGACGATTACCTGAAGGCGCAGGGTCTTTGTCCGTTTGCGGGACCTTCCGGCCGCAGGACGCGGCCGGAGAGCGTACAGGGATGTATTCACAGCGCGTCCCGCAAACGGACAAAGACCCTGCGCCTTCATCCGCTGAGCCCTGGCGATCGAACGAGTCCGACCCCTTGATCCTGATATGAAAATCGACCCAGCGAATCTATCTGATATACCCGGTCGAGGCAAGCCGGCGCAGGCCCCGGCACGGCCTCGCCCCTGACCCGGACGGTCAGGGAGACTGTATGCAATTCATCATGTTACGAGGGGCGATCTCCTTGCCTTGCCGCGCCAAAACGAATAACCTTGTCGGACTGTTCCGGAGCCGCTGACGTGAGAGACGCACAGTTCAACATGATCGAGCAGCAGATCCGTCCGTGGGACGTGCTCGATCAGCATATCCTCGATCTGCTCGGCGAGGTGTCGCGCAAGGACTTCGTCCCGGCCCATTACACCGGGCTCGCCTGGGCCGACATCGCGATCCCGCTCGGCGAAGGCCAGGTCATGATGCACCCGAAGGTCGAGGCGCGCATGCTGCAGGCGCTGGCCCTGCACCCGACCGACGTCGCGCTCGAGGTCGGCACCGGCAGTGCCTATGTCACCGCGCTGCTCGCGCGCGCCGTGCGCCAGGTCGTCAGCGTCGACATCCTGCCCGCATTCACCGCCCAGGCCGGCGACAAGCTCGCGGTCTACGGCATCGACAATGTCCAGCTCGAGACCGGCGACGCGTCGCGGGGCTGGAACGGCGACCGCCTCTTCGATGTCATCGCGATCACCGGTTCGCTGCCGGTCTTGCCCGAGGCCTTCCCGCGCGCGCTGAACCGCGGCGGGCGACTGTTCGCGGTGGTCGGCGCCGCGCCGGTCATGGAGGCCGTCCTGATTCGCCGCACCGGCGAGAACGAATGGACCCGCGAGAGCCTGTTCGAGACCGACCTGCCGATGTTGATCAACGCCCCGGCGCCGAAGCGATTTGAATTCTGAGCGAGGATGCCAAGGGGGCGGAGTCGTTTGATCTCCACGGCCAGCGCCAGATACCGCGCCTTTGGGGATCAAACGAGTCTGACCCCGTCGATGCCCCCTTCGATCATGCAAGGAACCGCACATGCCCCGCTTTAATCTGACCGCCGGACTCTCCGCGGCATTGCTGCTGCTGTGCAGCGCGACCGCGCCGGCCTATGACCTGATCGACATCCACCGCCTCGCGCTCGACCACGACCCGGTGCTGCGCGCCGCCGAAGCCGTGCGCCGGGCCGAGTTCGAGGTGAAGCCGCAGAGTCGCGCGCTGCTGCATCCGTTCATCAGCCTCAACGCGAACTACAACAAGGGGCGCGAGCGCATCATCAGCTCGCCGTTCGCCGCGACCGGCACCAGCTCCTTCGACTCCTCCGGTATCTCCTTGTCGCTGACCCAGCCGCTGTACAACCGCGAGTTCTTCATGCGCCTGCGCCAGTCCGATGCGGCGCTGGGCCGCGCCGAGGCCGAATACCGCGCCGCGGAGCAGGCCCTGATGATCCGCGTCGCGCAGGCCTATTTCGACCTGCTCGCGGCCCGCGACAACCTCGAGTTCGCGATCGCCGAGAAGGAGGCGATCGAGCGCCAGCTCGAGCAGGCGAAGCAGCGCTTCGAGGTCGGCCTGGTCGCGATCACCGACGTGCACGAGGCCCAGGCCGCCTATGACCTGACGACTGCGGCCGAGATCGAGGCGGAGAACCTGCTGCAGAGCAGCGAGGAGGCGCTGTACGAGATCACCGGCGAGGTGCCGGGCCGCATCCAGTCGCTGGCCGCCGAGATCCCGCTCGAGCGTCCGGATCCGGCCGACATCAACCAGTGGGTCGCGCGCGCGCTGGAGCAGAACCTGGCCCTGCTCGCCGCGCAGTTCAACGAGGAGATCGCGAAGGACGCGATCGATATCCAGCGCGCCGGCCATCATCCGCGCCTCGACCTCGTCGCCAGCCTGAGTCGTACCGAGAGCACCAGCAGTTCCTTCGGCGGCCGCCGCGAGAACGAAGACAGCGTCATCGGTCTGCAGTTCACGCTGCCGTTGTACGAAGGCAATGCCGTGACCTCGCGCACCCGCCAGGCCGGTTTCCTGCTGACCCAGGCCAAGGAAGAGACCGAACGCCAGCGCCGCGCGACGCTGCGCCAGACCCGCGATGCCTATCTCGCCGTGGTCGCCGCGATCAACCGCGTGCGCGCGCTCGGTCAGGCGCGGGTGTCGGCGCAGAGCGCGCTTGACGCGACCGAGGCCGGCTTCGAGGTCGGTACCCGCACCACCGTCGACGTGCTGCTCGCGCGCAGCGACCTGTTCGAGGCCGAGCGCGGCTTCGCGCGCGCGCGTTACGACTACATCATCAACCTGCTGCTGCTGAAACAGGCCTCGGGTAGCTTGAGCGAGCAGGATTTCGAAGCGATCAATCGCTGGCTGGAGGGGTGATGGCGGGTGACCTCCTCGCGCGCGCGCTGGCGGGTCACGAGGCCGCGATCGGGCACATCCGTCGCCAGTGGCCGCAGCTCGAGCTCGCCGCGGCGATGATCCGCGACAGCCGCGAGCGCGGCGGCAAGCTGCTGATCATGGGCAACGGCGGCAGCGCGGCCGATGCCCAGCACATCGCCGCCGAGTTCATCGGCCGTTTCCAGCGCGAGCGCGCGGCCCTGCCGGCGATCGCGCTGACCACCGACACCTCGATCCTGACCTCGGTCGGCAATGACTACGGCTTCGAGCAGGTGTTCGCGCGCCAGGTCGACGGCCTCGCCCGCGCCGGCGATGTCGTGCTCGGCCTGTCGACCAGCGGATCGAGTCGTAACGTCGTCGCTGCGATCGAGGCCGCGAAGGCCCGCGATTGCCGCACGATCGCGCTGACCGGCGAGCCGGGCAAGCTCGCCGCGCTGGTCGATCTCCACATCGGCATCCCCGGCCAGCCGACGGCTCGCGTGCAGGAGGCCCATATCTTCGCCGGGCATCTCTTGTGCGAGCTGCTGGATGACTAGGCCGCCCGGACCGCTGGTCATCCTCGACCGCGACGGCGTCATCAACGAGGATTCCCCGGACTACATCAAGGGCCCGGACGAGTGGATCCCGCTCCCCGGCAGCATCGACGCGATCGCGCGCCTGCATCGCGCCGGTTACACCATCGCGATCGCGACCAACCAGTCCGGCCTCGCGCGCGGCCTGTTCACCGCCGGCACGCTGGCGCGCATGCACGACAAGATGCTCGGCCTGATCCATGAGGCCGGCGGCGAGATCGCCGGCATCTTCATCTGCCCGCACGGCCCCGATGAAGCGTGCGACTGCCGCAAGCCGAAGCCCGGCCTTTATCGCCAGGTCGCCGCCGCCTTGTCCTGCGATCTCGCCGGCGTCCCGATCATCGGCGATAGCCTGCGCGACCTCGAGGCCGCGGTCGCGGTCGGCGCGCGGCCGATCCTCGTACTGACCGGCAAGGGCGAGTCCGCGCGCGCGGCCGGCGGTCTGCCGGCGGGCACCGGGATCTTTCCCGATCTCGCCGCCGCCGCCACCGCGCTGATCGAATCACGGCGGTGAGACGCGCGGCGCTGCCCCGCTCGGTCCCGTTGTCGCCGCGTCATTGGCCGACCTGGCTGCTGGTCGGCCTTGTGTGGGTCGTCGCGCACCTGCCCGTCCGCGTCGCGCACGCGACCGGCGCCTTTGCCGGGCGACTCATACGCCGGTTCGGACCCCGCCGTGCGCGCATCGCCGGGACCAACCTGCGGCTGTGCTTCCCTGAACTTCGCGCCGATGAACGCGAGCGCCTGCTGCGCGCATCGTTTCGTTCATTCGGGATCGGCGTCGTCGAGACCGCGATGGGGTGGTGGCTGTCCGAGCGCCGCATCCGCGCGCTGATCACCGGGGTCGACGGCCTCGAACACCTCGAGCGCGCGCGGGCCGGCGGGCGTGGCGTCATCCTGCTGACCGCCCATTTCACGACGTCGGAACTCGGCGTGCGCATGCTGAATACACTGGCGCCGATCCATCCGATGTATCGCGTGCACGAGAATCGGGTGATCAGCCATGTCATGCTGCACAGCATCGACCGTCATCTCGACGGCTCGATCGAGCGAGATGACGTGCGCGCGATGCTGCGCTGCCTGAAGGACGGCGAGGCGGTCTGGTACGCGCCCGACCAGGACTACCGTCGCGACAACCGAGTCTTCGTCCCGTTCTTCGGCGTCGAGGCCGCGTCGAATCCGGCCACCGGCCGCTTCGCCGCCATGACTGGCGCGCTTGTGATACCCTATTTTCCGCAACGCCTTCCCGACGGCGGCTATCGACTGACCCTGCTGCCGCCGCTCGAGGGCTTCCCCGCGGGCGACGGGGTCGCCGATACCGCGCGGATCAACCGGGTCATCGAGGACATGGTGCGCCGCTGCCCCGAACAGTACCTGTGGACGCACCGCCGCTTCCGGGCGCGTCCGGAAGGACAACCCGGAGTCTACGACCCGGCATGAACAACAGCCGCGAACTCTACGCACGCCTGCTCGGCTTCGTGAAGCCCTACTGGCGGCTGTTCACGCTCGCGCTGGTCGCGATGATCATCACCGCGCTGACCGAGCCGGCGATGCCGGCGCTGATCAAGCCGCTGCTCGACCAGACCTTCGTCGAGAAGGATCCCGACTGGATCAAGCTGATGCCGATCCTGCTGATCGCGCTGTTCGTCGTGCGCGGCATCGCGATGTATATCAGCTCCGTCGCGCTGGCCTGGGTCGCGAACAAGGTCGTGCTCGACCTGCGCGACCGCATGTTCGCGAAGCTGGTCGACCTGCCGGTCGGCTACTTCGCCGGCCGCACCTCCGGCGAGATGATCTCGAAGCTGACCTATGACGTCAGCCAGGTCACCACCGCGGCGACGACGGTGCTGATCGTCATCGTCCGCGATGGTCTCGCGGTGATCGGTCTGCTCGCATGGATGCTCTATCTGGACTGGAAGCTGGCGCTGGTCTTCGTGCTGATCGCGCCGGCGATCGGCCTCGTCGTCCACCTCGTCAGCCATCGCTTGCGGCGCATGAGCCGCATGCTCCAACAGTCGATGGGCGGCATGACTCATGTGCTCGAGGAATCGATCCGCGGCGGCCGCGTCATCAAGGTCTACGGCGCGCGCGACCAGGTGTGGACGCGCTTCCACGAGGTCGCGAACTGGGTGCGCCGCTACACGATGAAGATCGCGGTGGTGTCGGCGGCGAGCGTGCCGATCGTGCAGCTTTTCATCGTCATCGCGCTCGCGGTCGTGATCTACATCACCGCGGCGCAGTCGGACATGACGGTCGGCGGCTTCGTGTCGTTCTTCGGCGCGGCGGCGATGCTGTTCTCGCCGATCAAGCGCCTGCTCGGCGTCAACGAGCACCTGCAGCGCGGGCTCGCCGCCTCGGAGAGCATCTTCCGGCTGCTCGACGAGGAATCCGAGCCTGACCGCGGCACCCGCGCGGTTGGCCGACTGCAGGGGCGCATCGAATTCGACCGCGTCGGTCTGCGTTACGCCGACCAGGCGGCGCCCGTGCTCGACGGTATCACGCTCGCGATCGAGCCGGGCCGGACCGTCGCGCTGGTCGGCCCGTCCGGCGCCGGCAAGACCTCGCTGATCAACCTGATCCCGCGCTTCTACGCGCCGACCGCGGGACGCGTCCTCGTCGACGGCATCGACATCGGCGAGATCCGCCTCGACGACCTGCGCGCGAACATCGCACTCGTGACCCAGGACGTCGTGCTGTTCAACGGCAGCATCGCCGACAACATCGCCTATGGCGGCGGCGAGATCCCGCGCGAGCGCATCGTCGCCGCGGCCGAGGCCGCGCGCGTCATGGATTTCGCGGCCGAGTTGCCCGACGGCCTCGACACGCCGATCGGCGAGAACGGCGTGCTGCTGTCCGGCGGCCAGCGCCAGCGCCTCGCGATCGCGCGCGCGCTGTGCAAGGACGCGCCGATCCTGATCATGGACGAGGCGACCTCGGCGCTCGACACCGGCACCGAGCGCCAGGTACAGGCCGCGCTCGACCACCTGCGGCGCGGCCGCACCACCATCGTCATCGCCCACCGCCTCTCCACGATCGAGAGCGCCGACCTGATCGTCGTCCTCGACCAGGGCCGCATCGTCGAGTCCGGCGCTCACCGCGACCTCCTCGCCGCCGACGGCCCCTACGCCCGCCTCTACCAGGCCCAGTTCGCCGAACCCTGACCCCTGCGCCGGCTATGTTATGATTTCCGCGCGATGAAGATCACGATCCCCGACTTCGAACAGGCGCGAGTGCTGGTCGTCGGCGACCTGATGCTGGACCGTTACTGGTACGGCAGCACGTCGCGGATCTCGCCGGAGGCGCCGGTGCCGGTCGTGCATGTCGGCGAGTCCGAGGAGCGGCCGGGCGGCGCCGGCAACGTCGCGCTGAACATCGCCTCGCTCGGCGGCCACGCCGACGTCGTCGGCCTGACCGGCGACGACGAGGCCGCGCGCGCGCTGGAGCATCGCCTCGGCGCCGCCGGCGTCGGCTGTCATTTCGAGCACGCGCCGGGCCGGCCCACGGTCACCAAGCTGCGGGTGATCAGCCGCCACCAGCAACTGATCCGCCTCGACTTCGAGGACGGCTTCCACGAGGTCGACGGCAAGGCCCTGCTTGCGCGCTTCGAGGCGCTGCTGCCGGCCTGCCGCGCGGTCGTGCTGTCCGACTACGGCAAGGGCACGCTGAGCCAGGCGCCGCGACTGATCGCGCTCGCCCGCGCCGCCGGCAAGCCGGTGCTGGTCGATCCGAAGGGCAGCGACTATACGATCTACCGCGGCGCGACGCTGATCACGCCGAACCTCGCCGAATTCAGCGCGGTCGCCGGCGAATGCCGCACCGACGACGCGCTGGTCGCGCGCGCCGAGGCCCTGCGCGCCGAACTCGCGCTCGACGCGCTCTTGATCACCCGCAGCGAAAAGGGCATGACGCTGATCCGCAAGGGCGAGCCGGCCCTGCACCTGCCGACGCGCGCGCGCGAGGTCTACGACGTCACCGGCGCCGGCGACACCGTCATCGCCGCGCTGGCCGCCGCGCTCGCCGCCGGCGCCGATCTCGCCGGCGCGACCGCGCTCGCGAACCTCGCCGCCGGCATCGTCGTCGGCAAGCTCGGCACCGCGACCGCGACCGTGCCCGAGCTGCGCCGCGCGCAGCGTGAACAGGACGAGATCGAGGGCGGCGTCGTCGACGAGGAACGCCTGGCCGCGCTGGTCGCCGACGCCCGCGCCCACGGCGAGCGGGTCGTCATGACCAACGGCTGCTTCGATATCCTGCACGCCGGCCACGTCGCCTATCTCGCCCAGGCCCGCCGCCTCGGCGATCGCCTGATCGTCGCGGTCAACGACGACGCCTCGGTGAAACGGCTGAAGGGCGCGAACCGCCCGGTCAACGCGCTCGCGCAGCGCATGGCGGTGCTCGCCGGCCTCGGCAGCGTCGACTGGGTCGTGCCGTTCTCCGAGGACACGCCCGAACGCCTGATCTGCCGGCTCCTGCCCACGGTGCTGGTCAAGGGCGGCGACTACCGCCCCGAGAATATTGCCGGCGGCGACTGCGTACGCGCCGGCGGCGGCGAGGTCGTCGTGCTCGACTATATAGAAGGTGTGTCAACGACCCGCATCATCGAAAAAATGCGGGATACGCGGGGGTCAGAGTAGACTGATTCGGGGTCAGAGTAGACATCGTCTACTCTGACCCCGAATCAGTCTACTCGACCCCCCGAATCAATCGGGATTACTACATGATCGTTGTTACTGGCGGTGCCGGCTTCATCGGCAGCAATCTGGTCAAGGCGCTGAACGCGATCGGGCGCGATGACGTCATCGTCGTCGATGACCTGACCGACGGCACCAAATTCCGCAACATCGCCGACTGCGAGATCGCCGACTACATCGACAAGGACGACTTCCTCGGCGCCGTGATCGCCGGCGGCGGCCTGCCCGAGCGCATCGACGCGATCCTCCACCAGGGCGCCTGCTCGGATACGACCGAGTGGGACGGCCGCTATATGATGGGCATCAACTACGAGTACTCGAAGGCGCTGCTGCATTACTGCCTCGACCGCAAGATCCCGTATCTGTACGCCTCGTCGGCCTCGGTCTACGGCGCCGGCCCGGTGTTCTCCGAGTCGCGCGCGCATGAGCGGCCGCTGAACATGTATGGGTATTCGAAGTTCCAGTTCGACCAGTATGTGCGTCGCCTGTTGCCGAAGGCCAGGACCCAGATCGCCGGCTTCCGCTATTTCAATGTCTACGGCCCGCGCGAGCAGCACAAGGGCAAGATGGCGAGCGTCGCCTTCCATCTGAACAACCAGTTGCGCGAGACCGGCAAGGTGCGGCTGTTCAGCGGCTGCGACGGCTACGCCGACGGCGAACAGCGCCGCGACTTCATCCATGTCGACGACGTCGTCGCGGTGAACCTGTGGTTCCTGCGCCATCCGGACAAGTCCGGCATCTTCAATCTGGGCACCGGCCGCAGCCAGAGTTTCAATGACGTCGCCCGCGCGGTGCTTGCCTGGCACGGGCAGGGCGAGCTCGAGTACATCCCGTTCCCGGATCACCTGAAGGGCCGCTACCAGAGCTACACCGAGGCCGACATGTCGGCGCTGCGCGCCGCCGGTTACGACGCGCCGTTCATGACCGTCGAGCAGGGCGTCGCCGCCTATCTGCAGTGGCTCAACGGCGATCGATGAGCCTGCCCGAGATTCGGACCCGCAAGCGGATCCCGGCGCCGAAATCGAGAATACTCGTCGTCGGCCCTGCCTGGGTCGGCGATATGGTCATGGCGCAGAGCCTGTTCATGACGCTGCGCGAACGCTTCCCCGAGGCCGCGATCGACGTCCTTGCGCCGGCCTGGTCGGGTCCGCTGCTCGGCCGCATGCCCGAGGTGCGCCATCACATCGAGATGCCGGTCGACCACGGCGCGCTCGGCCTCGGCGCGCGCTGGCGCATCGGCCGCCGCCTGCGCCGCGAGCGCTACGACCAGGCGATCGTGCTGCCGCGCTCGTTCAAGTCGGCGCTGACCCCGTTCTTCGCGAAGGTGCCGCGCCGCATCGGCTATCTCGGCGAATCGCGCTATCGCCTCGTCAACGACATCCGCCCGCTCGACACGGCGGTGCTGACGCAGACCGTGCAGCGCTACGTCGCACTCGGACTCGAGCGCGGCGCGCCGCTGCCGCCGAAGATCCCGCTGCCGCATCTGGAGACCAGCGCCGACAACCAGACCCGGCTGTTGCAGGACCTCGCGCTGTCGACCGAGCGACCGGTCGCCGGTTTCGTGCCGGGCGCCGAGTATGGCCCGGCCAAGCGCTGGCCGGCGGAAAACTTCGCCGCGCTGGCGACGAGGCTGCTCGACGAGGGCTGGCAGGTCTGGTTGTTCGGTTCGGTGAAGGACCAGCCGGTGTGCGCGGAGATCGCGGCGCAGGCCGGCGATCGTGTCATCGACCTGTCGGGTCGTACGCGGCTCGAGGACGCCGTCGACCTGATCGCGCTGACCGAACTCGTCGTCACCAATGACTCGGGGTTGATGCATATCGCGGCGGCGACCGGAAGAAAGGTGGTTGCGCTGTACGGCTCGTCGTCGCCGGCGTTCACGCCGCCGCTCAGCGACGACGCGCGGATCATGTACCTGGCGCTCGAATGCAGCCCGTGTTTCGAGCGGGAGTGTCCGCTGGGGCATTTCGATTGCCTGCGCGGGATCGGGGTCGATAGCGTGTATTCGGCCGCGCGCGAGGCATCCGCGTGAGCGTGAGCGCGCCGCCGGCGCCGGCCTTCAGCGGCACGCGGATCCGGGAGCGAACGATTTATCTGCTGCTGTTCCTGTTTCCGATCGGCGGCGTCAGCGTCGGCTCGTGGTTCAGCGGGATCTTCACGCTGCTGGTGCTGATCGGGCTGTATGATCTGGCGAGACGCCGCGACTTCAGCGGTCTTCATCGCGAGGAACGCATCTGGCTGTGGTTGTGCGCGGGCTTCTTTCTCTCCTATGTCGTGTCGGGACTGATCAATGGCTGGGGCGAGAACCAGACCCGGCATCTCGGCGTCGATATCCGTTATCTGCTGGTCGTGCCGCTGTACCTGCTGCTGCGGCAGTATCCCGAGGGCTGGCGCTGGCTGCTTGCCGGCATCCTGCTGGCCGCGCCGGTGCTCGGCCTGCATGCGCTGCACGATATCCATGTCGCCGGACTCGCGCGCGCGCAGGGCCATTACAGCCCGAACCTGATGGGGCCGTTCGCGGCGCTGGTCGCGATTTGGCTGCTCGCGAGCTGGGACCACTGGGGTCGGCTGCGCTGGCTCGTGCCGCTGCTCGTGCTTGCCGCGCTGACGGCCGTCGCGCTATCGGGATCACGCGGCGCCTGGCTCGGTCTCGTCGTGTTGATGCTGATGTGGGCCGGCTTGTGCCTGCGCGGGCGCTGGCGCATTGGCGCGCTGATCGCGAGTCTGGTCCTGCCGCTGGCGGCCTATTTCACCGTGCCGGAGGTCAGTCATCGTATCGACCGGGCCGTCACCGAAATCGGCGGTTATCTCGAACACGAAGGCCGGGACCATGACCAGGGTCTTGGCACGGCAGTACGTTTCGAGATGTGGCGCGCCGGCTGGATGGTGTTCCGCGACAATCCGGTCTTCGGCGTGGGCCGCGGCAATTACTACGAGGCGCTGCTGCCGTATATCGAGCAGGGCCTGCTGCATCCCGGTGTCGGCGACCACTCCCATGCGCACAATGCCTATGTCGACGTCCTGATGTCGCGGGGGCTGACCGGCTTCGCGGTCTTTCTCGGCATGCTGTTTTATCCGTTCTGGTTGTTCGCGCGCACCTTCAGGCAGTCACCCGGCAGTGCGCTGCCCGGCATGTTGCTCATCGCCGGTCTTGCGACGTTTTCACTGACCGATGCCTCGATCTTCATCAAGGGTAATTTCGTCGCGATCTTCCTGCTGATCACCTCGGTATTCCTCCTCTGGCATCTCGAGCGCGTACGCGGCGCGAGGACGAGGGCATGATAGAATCGGGCTCGCCGCGATGAGACCCCTGCGATGAAACTCTGGTTCAAGAACGGCGCCTGGGCAAGCAGGCGGGCGCGTGCCCGGGTCGAGACACTGAAGCCGGAGGCGATTCGCAAGGTCGCCGTAATCCGCCATGCCGCAGTCGGCGACATGGTGCTGACCCGCCCCTTCCTCGTCGAGCTGCGCAGCTTCCTGCCCGCCGCGGAGATCACCCTGAGCCTGGTTAGCCACTACACCCGCGCGGCGCCCGAAGACCTCGTCGATCGCGTTCATGTCGCCTGCGGCAGCGACCGGCGCGATACCCCGATACGCGAGCAGCTCAGGCGCGCGCGCGAACTGGGCCCGCAGGACCTGCTCTTCGATCTCGCCGCGACTGCGCGTTCCTTCTGGTTGTGCAAGCTGACGCAGGCGCGTCTCAGGATCGGCTTTCCGTATCGCCCGATACAGCGCAGGCTGTTCTATGATGTCACGATACCGCGCTCCGATCTCCGCTTCGAGGCGGAAAACCTGCTTGATATGCTGAGCGTATTCGGACATGCCTGCGCCTGGCCCCTGCGCTACGACATGCCGGACGAGGCCATGCGCAGGGATCGACCGGCCATCGTCTATTTCCCGAGCGCGTCGACCCCGGACAAGTGCTGGCCGAAGCCGCGCTTCGCCGAACTCGTCGACGCGATGTCGCGCGACTATCCGGATCACGAGCATATCGTGCTGAGGGGCATCGCCGAATGGGAGACCATCGACGAGATCGTCGCGCCCTTGCATGATCGCCCGAACGTCACCCCGCTACGGATCGACCACTTCGGCGAGACGGTGTCGCTGATCAGGGGCGCGCGCCTGCTGGTCGGTAACGACACCGGCATGCGCAATGTCGCGATCGCCTGCGGTACGCCGACGGTCGGTATATTCTTCAGTACCGAGCCCTTTCGCTACTGGCCGCGCGACGGCCGTCACGAAGCAGCCTTTCTGCCGGACGGCAGCGTCCCTGATACGGAGCTGGTGCGCGCGCTCGCCGTCAAACTGCTCACGGCCGCGCGCTGATGGGACTGCTCGGATCACACCGGATAGATGACTTCGTCACCGGATACATCCGGGACCATCGGGAATTTCTGCGCGGGAAGATTGTCGTCGATCTGCCCGCCGGACAGGGCGAGTCATCCCGCCGGTTGAAGGAGGCGGGAGCGGAAGTCCATCCCTTCGATCTGTTCCCCGCGATGTTCCGGATCGACGGCCTCGATTGCGCGCGCGCGGATCTGACAAAGCCGTTGCCGATCGCCGACGGCTTCGCTGATTTCGTGCTCTGTCAGGAGGGGATCGAGCATTTGCCGGACCAGTATCATTCCCTGTGCGAGCTGTGTCGCATCCTCCAGCCGGGCGGCCGCCTGCTGCTGACCACGCCGAACTATTCGAACATGCGTTCTCGCTTCAGTTATTTCTTTTCCGAATCTGAGATGTACAAGCTGATGCCGCCGAATGAGATCGATTCGGTGTGGTTCTCGAATCTGTCCGAGGGCGGCGACGATCTCTATTTCGGTCATGTCTATTCGATCGGTATCCAGCGCCTGCGGCTGTTCGCGCGCCTGGCCGGTCTGGAGATCCACAAGATCCATCCGACCGCCGTCAACAAGGCCTCGCTGGGCCTGCTGTTGCTCACCTGGCCGCTCGTGCTGCTCGTCAATTACAGCGCCTGCCGGCGGGCGATGAGAAAGCGGCCCGATGTGCCGCGGGATGTTCGCGACAGGATCTTCGGCGAGGTCTTTCGCCTCGGCATATCGCCGGGGCTGCTGACCTGGGGTCACCTGATGATCGAGTTCAGGAAGGTCGCGGAACCGGAGGCCGCGCGCCGTTCGATCAGGGGGCTGCACAAGCTCGGCCAGCGATCATGATCGCGCGTATCAGACCGGAGCCGGCAGGAACCTCGTGATGATCGTTTGCGCCGCCGCCCCGATATCGACGCGCGACATGTCGCTCTCCTCGCTGCCGTCCGGCGGCGAGAAGGCGAGTCGGCGGGAATCCTCATTGATCGTCTGCCAGCGCAGCGCGGTCGAGGATCGGCGGCGCGGATAGAACGCCGCGGTGTTGCGGTTCAGCGCGCCGGCGATGTGCAGCGGACCGGTCGATCCGCTGATGAACAGGTCGCAGAACGCGATATGGCGGGCGAAGGCCTCGAGGCCGGCGGTGGAGTGATAGACCGTATGTCCGGTCGCGCCGAGGCGAGCGGACAGCGCGCGGGCCTTGTCGACCTCCCCCGGTCCGGCGCTGATCACCAGATGGCAGGCACCGGCGGAATCCAGCGCCTGACCGAGGCGCGCGTATTGTCCGATGTCGAGATTGTTCGCCGAGCCGCCGCTGCCGGGATGCAGGAATATCAGTCGCCGTGCCGGGTCGATGCCATGCCCGGCGCAAAACTGCCGGCGCAGCGCCGTGGTCTCGTCATACGGGAATGCAAGCCAGGGCGGATGGCCTTCCCGGCAGGGCAGGCCGAGTCCGGCGAGGAAGTGCCGGACCAGGTCCACATTGTAGGCGTATTCGGGCTTCTCCGAGCGTGAACGGCGCTGCTTCAGCCGCGCATTGTGGAAGAATTGCGCGAGCTTGGTGGCCGGCGCGACGCGCGTCGGGATGCGGGCGCGCCACAGCAGCCAGCCGATGCGACCCGTCGAGAACAGCGTGATCGCGGCATCGTACCGCGCGATGCTCAACTCGCGCATGAGCTTCCGCGAATCCGCTTCCGCGCCGGGATCGACGACGACCTCGTCGATAGACGGGCACAGGCGGGCGATGTCGGCGGTATAGCCGCTGACCAGCGCGTCGATCCGGCTGTCCGGTAGCGAGAGCCTGAGCGCCGAGAGCGCAGGCCAGGCGAGCATGAAGTCGCCGAGCTTGTCGTTGCGGACGACCAGCAGCTTCATCGTCCTGGCTCAGCGTCCGGCGGTATCTTCCCCGCGCCGGTAGTCGGCATAGGATTTTTCCTCGATCAGCCCGGAGCCGGACTTGATATTGATCCTGCGCTTGATCGCCGCGCGCTCGTCATTGGTGATGTAGACTGCACGCGCGAGCGCGATGAAGTTCGCGTCGAACTCGCCTTTTGCCTCATGATCGCGAATGTCGTCCTCGATCTCCCATAACTGCTCATTGATGCGCTTGAGTTCGGCGATCTCGGCCGCGAGCTCCTGGCGGGAGTATGGCGAACCGGACCAGGTGCGCCGCAGCACTTCGAGCTCCCGGCGCACATTGGCGAGCTTGGACGCATCATCGATGCGTTCCGACTTGATCTCGAGGATCGTGATCTTGTCGAGGAATTCGCCGACGGAGATATCTGCGGTAAGGGTCATGGCATTGTCGCCCGGTGTCTGGTGTACATCCCGCATGGATACGGGATAATAGGGCGCTATGTTAGACGAAATCGCAAGCGACAGGCCACCATCCGGCGCCATCGTGCGTGAAGTGGCGCTGGCGGATGGGCATCTGCTCTTTGACGACAGCCTGATCGCGAGACCCGATTCCCCGTTCTTCGATCCGGCGCACTGGCGGGCGCAACAGGCCGTCATCGCCGAGCCAGCCGGACGTTCCGCGGTCTGCGTATTTCGCGACCAGGGTCTCGAACTGGCCCTGCGCCATTATTGCCGCGGCGGCTGGGTGGCGCGTCTGAGCCGGGATCGCTACTGGTGGCGCGGTCTGGAGAAGACTCGCCCGTGGCAGGAATGGCATCTGCTCGCCGATCTCCATCAACGCGGGCTGCCGGTGCCGCGTCCGGTCGCCGCGCGCGTGCGTCGTCACGGCCTTCTCTACAGCGCGGATCTGGTCACGATCTATCTGCCCGGGACGCGCACGCTCGCCGACTGTCTTCGGCAGGCCGCGCTCGAGGCATCGATGTGGCGAGCCATCGGCGCGACGATCGGCCGGTTTCACGCCGAAGGCGTCTGTCACGCCGACCTGAATGCGCGCAATATCCTGATCGACGGTCAAGGCAAGGTTTATCTGATAGATTTCGACCGGGGTCGGCGCGGCGACGCCGATCCGCGTTCCCGGCTCGACAATCTCGAGCGCCTGCAACGCTCGCTGCAGAAGCTCGATGCGCAGTATGACCGGTTTCATTTCACCGGCGATGACTGGCTCGCCCTGCTCGCGGGCTATCGCGGCGCGGGCTGAGCGAGCACCGGGGGATCGAGCCGCGCGTCACGCGGCGTCGACATCAGCGCATCGAGGCGATCGATGACGTCCCCGACGGTGATCAGTTCCATCGCGGCGGGATCGCGCACGCGACGCCCCCAGCGTACCTTGCCGGCATCCTCGCCCCAGGCCTTGCGGGCGGCATCGGGATAACGATCGACGACCCAGCGCCGGCTCAGATAGGGGCCGGTACGCGCCGGATTGCTGGTCGCATAGAGTCCGATGACCGGCGTGCCGGCCGCGGTGGCCATATGCGCCGGACCCGAGTCCGGACAGATCACGACGTCGGCGCGCCCGATGATCGCCATCAGTTCCTTCAGGCTGGTCCGACCGATGCAGTCCTCGATGGCGGCGGCGGGGGCGCGCGCGCGAATCAGCTCGCCATAGCGCCGTTCCTCGTCGCTGTTGCCACCGGTGAGCAGGATCTTCATGCCGTGACGAAGGTGGGCATGGCAGGCGACTTCGGCATAGGCGCCGGCGGGCCAGTTTCGGTAGTTGTTGAAGCGCTGGCTGCTGCACGGGCTGATCACCAGCGCCGGCTGTCCGTCAGGTATCAGCCCCCGCGCGCGTTCGCGGGCGGCATCGGGCAGCGGGATGTCCCAGCGCAGTTCGGGCTGCTCCAGGCCCAGCGCGGCGAGGAAGTCGCAGAACCCCTCGAGTACATGCGCGCGCGGATGCGGCGCGATACGCCGGTTGACGAACAGTCCGTGCGCATTGCGCGCGCGCGCATGATCGAAGCCGATGCGGTGTCTCGCCCGCACTGCCGTCGATACCAGCCCCGCGCGCAGCGACACCTGCATCAGCAGCAGCGCGTCGAATTGCCGGTTGCCGAGCTTGCGGCGCAAGGCTTGCCAGGCGGCGATGCCGCCGCCTTTCCGGTAGACGATGGTCTCGACGCCATCGAGATCGCCGAACAGAGATGCCTCGGTACCACCGACGATCCAGGTCAGCGCGGTGTCCGGCCAGGCGCGCTGCAAGGTCCGTATTACAGGCACGAGCTGACAGCAATCACCGATCGCGGACAGTCTCAGCAGGCAAAGGGAGCGCGGCGCTTGGGTAAACAGGGACACGGATCGCGGGTGACCGGGTAATTGAATAGTGTCAGCGAATGATTGCCGGTTTCCCGGCCTGTGTCCAGACGCTGCCGTGACAGCGTGCGGCGTGACCGGTAACATACGCCGGCAATCCCCGCCGGCGGACAACCCGACGATGACATTGAAGGTACTGGCGATCAGCGCGTACACCGGCTCGTGGGTCAGCGTTCGGCCCGAGGGCGAGATGCTGATCGGGCTGTCGAAGGCCGGCGCCGACGTTACGGTGATGACCCAGGGCGACGCCGGGTACGTCCCGCGTTTTCGCGACAACGGCATTCGCGTCATCGATTTCCATCCGCGCCGCAAGCTGGCCTGGTCGGCGATACGCCGCATCCGCGCCGAGTTGCTTGCGGGCGGCCATGATGTCGTCTATTGCTTCAACGGCAAGGCCATCGCCAATACCGTATGGGCCGCCATCGGCTTGCCGGTGCGCGTCGTCACCTATCGCGGCCAGACCGGCAATATCAGCCGCTGGGATCCGTCCTGTTATCTGACGCACCTGCATCCGCGCGTCGATGCGATCATCTGCGTCGCGAATGCCGTGCGTGAGGATGTGATGCGGGAGTCCCGTCTCGGCCCCGGGCGTATCGTCACGATCTACAAGGGCCATGACCCGGCCTGGTACGAAGGGATCAGGCCCGCGGATCTTGCCGGCGTCGGTATCCCCGCAGGCGCCCGGGTCGTCGTCTGCGTCGCGAACGCGCGGCCGCGCAAGGGCGTCCCGGTCATGATCGATGCATTTCATCGCACGCGCACGCCCGACTGGCATCTGCTGCTGGTCGGCAGCGGCATCGAGGGTGACCGCGACCTGGCGGCGCGCATCGCAGCGGGGCCGGCCGCCGGCCGCATTCACATCGCCGGCTTTCGCGACGACGTGCTGAACCTGGTTGCGGCCTGTGACATCAGCGTACTGCCGACGATCAAGCGCGAGGGACTGCCGAAGACCGTGATCGAGGCGATGGCGCTCGAACTGCCGGTCATCGTCACCGATTGCGGCGGCAGCCGCGAACTGGTCGTCGAGGGCGAAACCGGGCTCGTCGTGCCCGCCGCCGACGTCGGTGCGCTGGCGCGGGCGATGGAACGGCTGATCGCCGACGAGGCGCTGCGCACGTCGATGGGGCGCGCCGGGCGAGCACACCTGTTCCGCCACTTCACCTCGGAGCAGGCGGGGGCGCTGACCTTCGCGTTTCTGCGGTCACTGTGCGAATGACGGTGGTTATCAGATATCGACCCGGATGCGCCACAGGTCGCCGTCGCGCCGTTCATCCAGCAACGTGTAGTCTGCTTCGGCGAGGCCTTCGGAATGGGGGTCGACCTGCAGCCGGTATACCCGGCTCTTGACGCGGCCATTACCGCCGCGGCGGACGACCTGGTGCTTGACCGCGATCTCGTTCGCCGGGGTATCCAGATCCTGGAAGCTGCTCATCGTGTCTTCATGCGGAACCAGGCCCTTCAGCAGGCAGCGCAGCAACAGGTCGTCATCCTCCTTGCCCCAGCCCCAGTAGCGGTTCGAAAAGCCGTTGATCAGGGTCATATGTTCCTTGTTGAGACTGGCCGTGCCGCCGAAATAGGAGCCACTCAGGCGTTCGTATCCACGCCAGCTCGTGCTCATGTTTGTAATCAGCCGCAGTGGCTGGCTCGGGCAGCCGTACTCGGCTGTCTCCGGAATCATGTCGACATCATGAAAGACGAAATAATCGCTGTCGCGCCAGGCATGGCGCGCGCCGACATTGAGCAGCTTGCCGCGGTTGAACAGCTTGCCCTCGGACTGCTCGACGACGAGGATGCGGTAGTCGAGATGTTGTGCCGCGAGTACATCACGCAGGGCCGGGAGGAGGCTGACGAGATGAGGCTCGCGATTCCGGAATGGAATCACGATCGAGAGCCGCTTCCCGTGACCCACCGTGAAGGTACAGGGTTTCCTTTTCGCGAGGATCTCGCGGCGGACCGGCGCGATGACCCTGAGCCGGGCGACGGTGATCGGCACGAAGCGCTGGTCCCTTGGTGCGGGAAGGAGCGGATCCGCTCCGAGGCGGAAGCGCGGGCGAATGCGGTTGTAAACAAGATGGAAAATGTTCATCTGGTTATCTGCTGGAAACTCGGCTGCTCAGATGATAGCATCCGCGAAAGCTTGACGAACATCCGCGCCATACCGCAGTGTCATGATAAAAATTATTATGGTGCCCTTCGATAGATAACCGACATGTCCGGGAAGCTCAGACGCCATTATCGCGCTGCAGGAATTTCGGGGGTACTTGCCTATTTGAAGGGCAAAATAACCGGATCCTCAGACCTTGTCATATGCCGCAATCCGGACATCAGACATGCATATCATCTGAGAATTCCATCGTCTGACGTCGATGTCTTCCGCCAGATATTCATCGAACGAGAATACGATTTCGAGGCCCGACGCTCTCCGTCCACGATCATCGATGCAGGTGCGAATATCGGCCTTGCATCGATATATTTTGCCAATCGATTCCCGGATGCCAGAATCATCGCGATCGAACCCGAAGCAAGCAATTATTCCGTGCTAGAAATAAACATCAGGCCGTATCGAAACATTACTCCGATTAGAGCAGCGCTATGGCACAGGGATGAGATAGTCAATCTCGTCGATCCTGATCTGGGCAAATGGGGCTTCATGACCCGAGGCAGCGGGGAAAACGAGACGGATCATGGTAGTCACCTGTATCATGTGGAAGGCGTGACGGTCACGACTATCATGAACCGGTTCGGTATTGATCGTCTGGATATACTGAAAATTGATATAGAAGGCGCGGAAAGGGAAGTATTTTCGGAGGCGGCCCCCTGGCTGGGGCGGGTAGACGCATTGATCGTCGAATTGCATGAGCATATGAAACCGGGCTGTAACCGGAACTTCTATGATGCCACAAATGATTTTCCTTCCAGGTGGTCGCGGGGTGAAAATGTCTTCATGGCCAGGGCCGGCAGCTGTTTATCCGGCTGACTGCGGGCCATCGCCGGACTTCTTGGCGATGACAAAAAACTCCTTGCCTTCTGCTGTTTCAAAGTCTGTGCGCTCCCTGTTGCGATCGACGATCGCGCTGTAAACCCTCGACAACGGCCCGAGGTTGTGCCGCCACGGCGCGGTGACTTCGTCCCGTTGGTGTTTCCACTTCTTCGACGGCGGCTCCGCCGGCGGGCGCTCGCCGAATTCCGGTAGCTTCACCGGCCCGAGTTCCGGCAGCTCGGCATGGCCCATGCCCTTGCGGCGCAATTCCAGATTCCACTTGAACGCCACCTCCTCGCGGAAACCCGCATCTGCGAGCATGCGATGCAGCGTCTGCGGCAGGAAGTAATGAAAGTGGTTCTGCCAGATCAGCGTCGCCGCGCCGCTGTGCTTGTAGCGCTGGCTGCATGTCCAGAAGTCTTCGAGGCCGTTCGGCGTGATGAAGAACAGCAGGCCGCCGGGCTTCAGGAGTGCGCAGGCATCGCGCAAGGTCTGCCTCGGATCGCGCACATGCTCGAGGATGTCGCGCGCGATGATCAGGTCGAACCGATGGCCGGGGAAGGCGTCGGCGGTCAGCTCGCCGGCCACGGCCTCGCAGTCGAAATGATCATGGTAATAGGCGATCAGGTCTTCCATGACGTCGAGGTAATGGACGCGCGCGCCGGGAAAGATCGTGGCGACGCCCTGCGAGAAATAACCGTTGCCGGCGCCGATCTCGAGCAGCGAGGGCGAGGCGGGCAGCCCGAGCCTCTTCAGGTAATGCAGCGCGAAGTGCCCGCCGCGCCGATAGGTGCGTGAGAAATACTTCAGCACACGCCGGTGGGAGTGACCGGATTGCTGCGTCAGATAGAGCCGGTCGCAGCCCTGTTCGATGATGTCGATGCCGGGCATCGGGTCGAAGCTGATCAGTCCGCACTGCGGGCACTGCACGACATTCCATTCGCCGAGTCCGGCATAGTTCATGCGTCCGACCACCGGCGCCGCGCTCGACGCGCATTGCGAACAGGCATCGCTGCGCTGTCGCTCACCGAAGGTCGGGAATCGGTAAAATTCGCTCATCGGCCGCCTCCGGGATTGTCGAGGCCGAGCAAGGCCTCGATATGCGCGACATGCCTCGCCTCCGAAAACATCGTCTCCGCGCGCTCGCGGCCGGCCCGTGCCAGTCGTTGGCGCAGCGCCGGGTCACTGGCCAGACGCTCGAGTTGACTCGCGAGAGATACAGCCGATTCGGGCTCGAACAGCAGGCCGCTCTGCTCATGCTCGATGATCTCCGGCACGCCGCCGGCGTTCGTGCCGATGACGGCGACGCCGCACAGCATCGCCTCGACCAGTACGAGGCCGAAGGTCTCGCGCCTGGTCGTCAGCACGATGACATCGAAGCCCGGCATCAATGCAGGCGGCGAGGGATGAAAACCGGAAAATGAGACAGCCTGCTCGAGACCGCGCCTGGCGACGTCCTCCTTGAGTCTTGCCAGATAGGCCTCATCCATCGCGTGACCGATGATCGTCGCGTGCGCATCCACGCCATGCTTGCGCAAGAGATCGATTGCCTCGATCAGCAAGTGCTGTCCCTTGAACGGCTCGATGCGCCCGAACAGACCGATTTCGAAGCGATGGCGGGCGCGCGATTCCGGCTCGGTGGTCGTCGGCGACGTCGGCGCGGCGACGCCGAGATGCACGATCTCTATCCTGTCCGCCGGGATCGGCAGGTATCGCAGCGCCTCCTCGTACATCACCTGGCTCAGGACCAGATAGCGGTCCAGACTGCGGTAGAGGAAGCGATGATAGGCATCGCACTTGGGGCGCGTGATGGCCATGTGCCGCGAATGGATCAGGCGCACCGGCCGGCGCGCGAGGCGTTTCGCGAATGCCGCCAGCGGCAGGTCGCGGCTCCAGTGCAGATGGATGACGTCGATGCCCTCGCGGTCGACCAGTTGCGCGAGGCGGCGCGCCGCGAGCAGGGGCAGTGCGGCGACGCGGGTTTCGAGTTCGTACATCGGCACGCCGAGTTCACGGATCCTGGCGTTGAGCCGCGTGCCCGGTCGCGTCAGCGCGCGGCAGTCTCGTCCCCGCGCGCGCAGGCATTCGCACAGCCGCGCGACATGCAATTCGAGGCCGCCGTGGCCGTCCGACAGGCACAGCTCGAGCACGCGCATCTCAGGCGCCCGGCCGCCGCGGCTGATGTCTCAGCCACAGGTCCGCGTACTTGTTGAAGGTCGAATGCGCCGACAGCAGCGCCAGCAGCAGCCCGGCGCGGCCGTCGAGGAAGCCGCCTCGCAGCAGGTACATGCGGACGAAGCAGCCGAGCGCGTGGACGACGCCCTGCGACAGCGAGGCCCGCTTGCCGGCCCGTTCGCGCTGGTCGGCCCAGGCCTCGGCATAGTGGGCCGATTTCTCCAGATAGTGGCGCAGGCTGTCGTAGGTGAAGTGGAGCAGGTCGCCTTCGAGACGGCCGACGCTTATGCCGTCGTCGAGCACGACCTTTTCATGTACCAGCGCATCGTCGTAACGGCCGCGCGCGCGCGGGTACAGGCGCACGACGTAGTCCGGATACCAGCCGCCGTGACGAATATAACGTCCGAAGCACCAGGACAGGCGCGGCAGGGCGTAGGCGCGATCGCGATCATCACGCTGCACCGCGGCGCGGATCGCCGCGGCGAGCTCGGGCGTGACGCGCTCGTCGGCATCGATCATCAGGATCCAGTCGCCGCCCGCGAGCGCCTGCGCGCGCCGGCGCTGCGGGCCGTAACCGGGCCAGTCGGCGCGGACCTCCACTTTCGCGTTGCGGGCGCGCGCCCGCTCGACGGTCTCGTCCGTGCTGCCTGAATCGAGCACGACGATCTCGTCGGCGAAGTCGACGCTCGCGAGGCAGGCGTCGATGTTCGCGGCCTCGTTGCGGGTGATCACGACGACGGAGAGGGTGGCCATGTTCACAGCCCCTTCCAGGGCAGCACATCGATGCCTCGTCGTCGCTGGGCTTCCTCGCCGCCATACACCAGCATCTCCCCCCCGGCGCTGCCGCCGGCGACCCCGCGCCAGCGGTCGAGGCCTTTCATCATCTCGTCAAAAATGGTCGCGCCGGATTTGATCTCGACGGCGCGCAGCCGGTTGTCTTCCTCGATCAGCAGGTCCACTTCGTTGCCGGAGCGGTCGCGCCAGAAGCTCAGGTTGGACGGCCGCGCGGTGTTCAGGCGATGTTTCAGGAATTCGCCGACGACCCAGTTCTCGAACAGCGCGCCGCGCAGCGGGTGGGTGGCGATCTGTTCCGGCCGTTCGATGCCGAGCAGCCAGGCGGCGAGGCCGGTGTCATGGAAATACAGCTTGGGCGTCTTGACCAGCCGTTTGCCGAAGTTCCGGTGATGCGGCGGCAGCCGATGGACGATGAAGCTCGCCTCGAGCACCGAGATCCACTCGCGGGCGGTGTTGTGACTGACGCCGGCCTCGTTGCCGAGCGCGCTGAGGTTCAGCAACTGGCCGCAGCGGCCGGCGCACAGCCGGAGGAAACGCTGGAACTGGCCGAGGTCGCGGATATTGATCAGTTGACGGACGTCGCGCTCTATATAGGTCTGCACGTAATTGGCGAACCAGACGGCGGGGTCGAGCCGGCGGTCGTGAATCGGCGGGTAGCCGCCGGTGAACAGGGTCTCGTCGAGCGTCGCGGGCAAGCGCCCGGCGCCGCGCAGCTCGCCGGCGCTGAACGGCAGGAGCTCGAGCGTCGCGACCCGGCCGGCGAGGCTCTGGGTGATGCCGGTCATCAGGCCGAACTGCTGCGAGCCGGTCAGGATGAAATGGGCCGGCCGGCGCCGCTCGTCGACGATCCCCTGCAGCCAGGAGAACAGCTCGGGACAGCGCTGCGCCTCGTCGAGGATCGCGCCGCCTGCGTATTTCGCGAGGAACCCCTCCGGGTCGCCTTGCGCGAACTCCCGCTGGGCGGGGTTTTCGAGCGAGACATAGGGATGATCGCTGAAAGACTTCCGTACCAGCGTGGTCTTGCCCGACTGGCGCGGGCCGGTGATCGCCAGCACCGGGTAGCCCCGGGCCAGTTCGGCAAGGATAAGCTCGGCCTCTCGCGGGATCATGCGGCTGATTGTAAGTTATATATACAATCAGCCGCAACCGGACTCCTTCGGGGTCAGAGTAGACTTGGTCTACTCTGACCCCGTTCAGTTACGGCTGGCGCCATGGCGCCAGTGCGTCGACATACCGCTCCGCGACCTCCCCCCTCGCCTCGACCAGCCGCCGGGCCCGCTCGCCGATCGCGCGGGCGCGCGCGGGGTCGGTGGTCAGGGCGGCGAGCTCACGCATCAGCCCGTCGGCATCCCGCACCGCGATCGCGGCGTCCTGTTCGAGCAGCAGGTCGCGCTCATCGGCAAAGTTGTCCATATGCGGTCCGAACAATGCGACCTTGCCCGCGCGCGCGACCTCGAGGAGGTTCTGGCCGCCGCGCGGGATCAGCGAGCCGCCGACGAAGACGAGCTCCGCGCCCTTGATGAAGCCCGGCAGTTCGCCGAAGGTGTCGGCGAGGTAGAGTTCGGTGCCGGCTTCGACTGCATCGCCGTCGCTGCGCACCGCGAGGCACGCGCCGAGCGGTCGCAGCTGCGCGAGGATCGCGGCCTTGCGCTTCGGGTGGCGCGGTACGATGACGAGCAGGCGGTTCGCGCGCAGCGGACTCGCGAGCCAGGCGCGGGCGATGCGCAGCTCCTCGTCATCGTGGGTCGAGGCCGCGAGGATATACGGGCGCGGCAGCGTGATCACGGTTGGCGGCGCGGCATCACTGACCGGCTGCGCGAACTTCAGGTTGCCGATGACCTCGATCCGGTCCGGCGCCACGCCGAGCGAGGCGAAGCCCTGCGCGTCGTGATCCGAGCGCGCGAGGACGCGCTCGGCATTCGCGAGCGCGCGCGCAAGTACGCCGCGCATCCATGCAGGACGGTCGAGCGTGCGCGTCGACAGCCGGCCGTTGACGATCACCGGCGGCACGACGGCGGCGCGGCATTCGTGAAACAGCCGCGGCCAGATCTCGGTCTCCATGACCAGCGCGCAGCGGGGACGGTTCGCGCGCAGGAAGCGCGTGACCGCGAAGCGAAGGTCCAGCGGCAGATAGACATGCGCGACGCCGGCGCCGAACGCGCGCGCGGCGGCTGCGGCGCCGGTCGGCGTGAAGGTGGTGACGAGGATCGGGAGTGCGGGATCGCGGCGGCGCAGCGCATCGACCAGCGGACGGGCGGCGTTGACCTCGCCGACCGACGAGCAGTGCAGCCACAGCGGGCGATCATTGCGCGCGGGGATACCCAGGCCGAGGCGCTGTCGCAACAGGCGGGGGTCGCGCGCCTGCACGGCCTGCCAGGCGCTCCACGCGACCAGCAGCGGCGAGAGGACGGGCGTCAGCGCGCGATAGCGGGGGTCGATGCCGGGGTCCGGGGTCTCCATCCGTGGGCCGTCAGGCGTTAGCGGATGGGTCGAACGGTTGCGGGGGCACCGTGGTCAGCCGGCCTTGTCTCCGACCAGCACGAAGTGCGCGCCGCAGTACGGGCACATCGATTCGCCGCCGTCTTCCTCGATCGGCAGGTACACGCGCGGGTGCGAGTTCCACAGGCTCATGCCCGGCAGCGGGCAATGCAGCGGCAGGTCCGCGCGCGTGACCTCGTAGCGGTTCTTCGCGTTCGGCGGGATGACCGGTTCACCGGTCTGTGTCATTGCAGTCACCAGCCATTCCTCCCATACTCCCATGGGGTCAGAGTAGACGAAGTCTACTCTGACCCCGTTGATGTTAGATATAGGTCAGCCATTCGGCGTGTTCCTTGCGCCGTCCGTAGACCTGGTCGAAGTACAGCGATTGCAGGCGCTCGGTGATCGGGCCGCGGCCGCCGTTGCCGATCTTGCGGCTGTCGATCTCGCGGATCGGCGTGACCTCGGCGGCGGTGCCGGTGAAGAAGGCCTCGTCGGCGATGTAGACCTCGTCGCGGGTGATGCGCTTTTCCTTCACGGTCAGGCCGAGTTCGCCGGCGAGCTGGAAGATCGTCGCGCGCGTGATGCCGTCGAGCGCCGAGGTCAGGTCCGGCGTGTACAGCACGCCGTCGCGGATGATGAAGATATTCTCGCCGCTGCCCTCGGCGACATAGCCCTCGGCGTCGAGCAGCATCGCCTCGTGGCAGCCGCAGGCCAGCGCCTCGTTCAGCGCGAGGATCGAGTTGATGTAGTTGCCGTTGGCCTTGGCCTTGCACATCGTGATGTTGACGTGGTGGCGGGTGTACGACGAGGTGCGGACCTTGATGCCCTTCTGCATGTTCTCGTCGCCCATGTACGAGCCCCAGCTCCACGCCGCGACCATCACATGCGTCTTCAGGTTGTCGGCGCGCAGGCCCATGCCCTCGGCGCCGTAGAAGCACATCGGGCGGATGTAGCCGGACTCGAGCCCGTTCTCGCGCACCGCGGCGCAGATCGCGTCGTTGATCGTGGCCTTGTCGTACGGCATCGGCATGTTGAGGATATGCGCCGAGCGGAACAGGCGATCGGTGTGCTCCTTCAGGCGGAAGATCGTGGCGCCCTTCGCGGTCTTGTAGGCGCGAATGCCCTCGAACACGCCGAGGCCGTAATGGAGGGTATGCGTCAGCACATGCACCTTCGCCTCGCGCCAGGGGACCAGTCGGCCGTCCAGCCAGATGACGCCGTCACGGTCGTCCATACCCACCATGCTCATGCGGAACTCCTGAAATTCGTAGGGAAAAAGGGGTCTGACCCGCGGGTCGTCCGGGGATTCTAGCGAATTTCCGCCGATATTTCATCGGGGTCAGGGATAATCGGGGTCAGAGTCGATTGATCACGACAATCTTGCCAACTGACCACTCCAGCTGTGATCAATCGACTCTGACCCCGATTATCCCCCGATTATCTGCCCCCACAGGCGGGTAACGGCGGCGCGGGGTTCGGCGTAGTCGGCGGGGTCGACGACGGCGTCCTCGACTTCCTGCAGGGCGAGCCGATGCACCCGGGCGCGGTAGGCGCGGTAGCTGTCACGCAGGGTCGCGGCATCCCCGGGCGGCAGCAGGCCGGCCTGTTCGAGGGTGTCGAGCAGGCGGATGTTGTCGGTCCAGCGCAGGAGTTCCGGGTGCCCGGCCGCGTGACGCAGCACCAGGTACTGGACGAGGAATTCGATGTCGGCGATGCCGCCGCGGTCCTGCTTGAGGTCGAAGCGCGCCTCGCCGCCGCGCGCAAGCTCCTTGCGCATGCGCTCGCGCATCTCGCCGATCTCGCCCCGCAACGCCTCCGGCTCGCGCGGCCGGGCGAGGACCGCGCGGCGGATCTCGCCGAAGCGGACGGCGACCTCGGGGCTGCCGGCGACGACGCGGGCGCGGATCAGGGCCTGATGTTCCCAGGTCCAGGCGCTGCCGCGCTGATACTCGTCGAAGGCCGACAGCGAGCTGACCAGGAGCCCCGCCGCGCCGCTCGGGCGCAGGCGCAGGTCGACCTCGTAGAGTATGCCGGCCGGGGTATGCGCGCCGAGCATGTGAATGATGCGCTGGCCGAGGCGCGGATAGACCTGCAAGAGCTCGGCGTCACGCACCGGATCGGCATCCGCGTGCAGGAACACGAGATCGAGGTCCGAGCCGTAGCCGAGCTCGATGCCGGCGAGCTTGCCGTAGGCGACGATCGCGAAGCCGCGCCTGATCGCTTCGGCCGCGGCCCGATTGCGCTTCGTCAGATATCCGGTCGCAAGCTTCAGCACTTCCGCGAGCACGACCTCGGCGATCTCGGTCAGGTGATCGCTGACGATCATCAGCGGCATCGCGCCCATGACGTCGGCGGCGGCGACGCGCAGCACCGCGGCCTGCTTGAAGTGGCGCAGCGCCTCCATTTGCTGCTCGACGTCGTCCGGCCCGACCGCGTCGAGCCGCGCCTTCAGCTCATGTGCGAGCGCCGCGCGGTCGAGCGGGCGATACAGGCTGCGCGGATCGATCAGCTCGTCGAGCAGCAGCGGCTGTTCGCTGAGCATGCGCGCGATCCATGGGCTCGCGTCACAGAGTTTCACCGTCTGCGCCAGCACCTCGGGGTTGTCGCCGAGTAACGCGAGATAGGCGGTGCGTCGCGCGATCAGCTCGACGAACTCGAGCACGCGCGCAAGCGTGACGTCGGGATGCGCGCTGGCCGCGACCGCCTCGATCAAAAGCGGCATCAGCCGGTTCATGCGCGCGCGGCCGCGCTCGCTGAGCGAACGGCAGGCATAGCTCGCGCGCAACAGCACCAGGCGTCGCCAGGCCTCGGCCGGATCGCTGAAGCCGGACAGCGCCGCCGGTTCCGGCGGCGCGATCGCCGCCGCGTCATCGGCTTCGGCGGCGGATTCGGTCGCCTGCCACAGCGCCGCGGCGCCATTTTGCCCGGCGCTGCCCTCGGCGCGCGGCGCGGCGAACACGCGATCGAAGTGGCCGCGCACGCGTTGCCGATGCGCCGCCAGCGCCGCCGCGAACGCCGGCCAGTCCGCATGGCCCATCGCATACGCGAGCCGCGCGCGGCCATCGTCATCCTCGGGCAGTTCGTGGGTCTGGCGATCCGCGGCCATCTGCAGCCGGTTCTCGACGCGGCGCAGGAAGCGATAGGCATCGCGCAGCTCCGCGCAGGCCGCCGCCGGCAGATGCCCGGCCTCGCCGAGCATCGGCAGCACCTTCAGGATCTCCCGCTCGCGCAGCTCCGGTTCGCGACCGCCGCGGATCAGCTGGAAGGCCTGGCCGATGAACTCGATCTCGCGAATGCCGCCGGGGCCGATCTTGATGTTGTCCTCGGCCTCGCGCCGCGCCGCCTCGCGATCGATCATCGCCTTCATCTCGCGCAGCGATTCGAATACGCCGAAGTCGAGATAGCGGCGGTAGACGAAGGGCGTCAGCATCGCGAGCAGACGCGCGCCGTCGGCGCGATCGCCGCCGACCGGGCGCGCCTTGATCATCGCGTAGCGTTCCCACTCGCGGCCCTGGCTCTGGTAGTACTGCTCGATTTGCTCGAAGCTCATGACCAGCGGCCCGCTGTCGCCGTAGGGCCGCAGGCGCATGTCGACGCGATAGACGAAGCCGTCCTCGGTGACGGCGTCGAGCGCGTTGATCAGCGCGCGGCCGAGCATCGTGAAGAACTGTTCGTTCGAGATTCGCGCGCGACGGCCGCGCGTCTCGCCGTCGCCGGCGTAGCCGAAGATCAGGTCGATGTCGGACGAAAAATTCAGCTCGCGCGCGCCGAGCTTGCCCATGCCGAGCACGACCAGCGTCTGCGGCGCGTCGCCGTCGGCGCCGCGGGGTTCGCCGTGTTCGCGGGCAAGGCCGTCGTGGAGCCGGCGCAACGCGCCGTCGATCAGCGCCTCGGCCAGCGCCGAGGTCTCGCGCAGGGTCTCTTCCAGCGTCGCCCAGCCGGCGAGATCGCGCCAGGCGATGCGCGCCATCTCGCGCCGGCGCAGGCGGCGCTGTCGTGGTTGCAACGCATCGACTGCCGTCGCCGTGCCGAGCGCGGCATCGACGCGGGCCTCGTAGTCGCCGGGCGGGGTCGCGATGAACAGGTCGCCGCTCGCGAGCAGCTCATCGAGCATCGCCGGATCGGCGGTGCAGGCCTCGGCGACGAAATCGCTCGCGGCCCAGACCCGCCGCAGGACCGCGAGCAGTTCCGGATGCGCCGGCGGCGCGATCCCGGCGTCGGCGGCGCGTTCACGATAATGCGTCAGGGCGATCTCGACCTGCTCCGCCAGACCGTGCGGTAGCATCCGGGCATTTGCTGTCAACCCGTTGATATCAAGAGGCATTATTTGTCGGCGGGCCGGTTTGGGGTGGTTTCGGGGGGTGGCCGCTTAAATACCCATAAAAGGTGGCCGATATAAGCTAACAGATCGATCAAAACACCCGCAACCTCGAGCGCGCGAGACCCTTATTATGGAATTCAGCGATTTTCTCAAGTTGATGGTCGCCAAGGAGGCCTCCGACCTGTACCTGACGGTCGGCGCGCCGCCTTCGATGCGCATCCACGGCCAGCTCAAGCCGGTCGACAAGAATCCGCTCCCGCCGGGTTCGACCAAACAGATCGCCTACAAGCTGATGTCGCCGGAGCAGCAGGCCGCGTTCGAGAAGAGTCCCGAGATGAACATGGCGATCTCGAGCCCGTCGGTGGGCCGCTTCCGCGTCAACATCTTCAAACAGCGCAACCATATCGGTCTCGTCATCCGCAACATCAAGACCAAGATCCCGACGATGGAAGAGCTCGAGTTGCCGAGCGCGCTCAGCAAGCTGATCATGCAGAAGCGCGGCCTGATCCTGTTCGTCGGCGCGACCGGTTCCGGCAAGTCGACCTCGCTCGCGGCGATGATCGACTATCGCAATTCGACCAGCGCCGGCCACATCATCACCATCGAGGACCCGATCGAGTATGTCTACCAGCACAAGCGCTCGATCATCACCCAGCGCGAGGTCGGCGACGATACGCTGACCTACGAGGAGGCGCTGAAGAACACGCTGCGCCAGGCGCCGGACGTGATCCTGATCGGCGAGGTGCGCGATCGCGAGACGATGGAATACGCGATCGCCTTCGCCGAGACCGGCCACCTCGCGATCTCGACGCTGCACGCGAACAATGCCAACCAGGCCTTCGATCGCATCATCAACTTCTTCCCCGAGGATCGCCGCAACCAGTTGCTGATGGATCTGTCGCTTAATATCCGCGGCATCGTCTCGCAGCGCCTGATCCCGACGCTCGACGGCAAGCGCATCGCCGCCTTCGAAATCCTGCTCGGCACGCCGCTGATCAACGACCTCGTGCTGAAGGGCGAGATCCACAAGATCAAGGAAGTGATGGAACGCTCCGAGAACCTCGGCATGCAGACCTTCGACGGCGCGCTGTACCGGCTCTACAAGTCCGGCCGCATCTCGTACGAAGAGGCGCTGCGCAACGCCGACTCGCAGAACAACCTGCGCCTGCGCATCGACCTCGAGGAGAAGGAAGGCGAGCGTACCGCCGGCGCCGCCGGCCTGCGCCTGACCGACGACGAAGACAAGGACAACGGCTTCCGCGCCCTGTCCATGTGATCGGGACACGGGGTCAGACTAGAAAAGGCGGCGGGATCCTCATTTCAAGTGGAAAGGGTCGTGCCGCCTTTTCTAGTCTGACCCCACCCCCAGACCAAAAAAAACGCCCCCGAAATCGGGGGCGTTCTGCTTACTGCGATTGCCTTTCGGCTTACATCATCCCGCTCATGTCGGGCATGCCACCGCCGGCTCCGCCCTTGTTCTCCTGCGGAATCTCGGCGACCATCGCCTCGGTCGTGATCATCAGGCCGGCGACCGATGCCGCGTTCTGCAGCGCGGTGCGCGTGACCTTGGTCGGATCGAGGATGCCGAACTCGACCATGTCGCCGAACTCGCCGGTCGCGGCGTTGTAGCCGAAGTTGCCCTTGCCCTCGATGACCTTGTTCAGGATCACCGACGGCTCCTCGCCGGCATTGGCGACGATCTGGCGCAGCGGCTCTTCCATCGCGCGGCGCGCGATGGTGATGCCGACGTCCTGGTCGTGGTTGGCGCCCTTGAGGCCCTTGACCGCGCCCAGCGCGCGCACCAGCGCAACACCGCCGCCCGGCACGATGCCTTCCTCGACTGCGGCGCGGGTCGCGTGCAGCGCGTCCTCGACGCGGGCCTTCTTCTCCTTCATCTCGATCTCGGTGGCCGCACCGACCTTGATCACCGCCACACCGCCGGCCAGCTTCGCGACACGCTCCTGGAGCTTCTCCTTGTCGTAGTCGGAAGTGGTCTCTTCCATCTGGGTGCGCAGCTGCTTGACGCGGGCCTGGATGTCGGCCGACTTGCCGGCGCCGTCGATGATCGTCGTGTTGTCCTTGGTGACCTGGATCTTCTTGGCGCTGCCGAGCGCATCGACCGTGGCCTTCTCCAGCGACAGGCCGATCTCTTCCGAGATCACCTGGCCGCCGGTCAGGATCGCGATGTCCTCGAGCATGGCCTTGCGGCGATCGCCGAAGCCCGGGGCCTTGACGGCCGCGACCTTGACGATGCCGCGGATGGTGTTGACGACCAGCGTCGCCAGCGCCTCGCCCTCGACGTCCTCGGCGATGACCAGCAGCGGACGGCCGGACTTCGCGACGCCTTCCAGCAGCGGGATCATCTCGCGGATGTTCGAGATCTTCTTGTCGCACAGCAGGACCAGCGGATTGTCGAGCTCGGCCGACATGCTCTGCTGGTTGTTGATGAAGTACGGCGACAGGTAGCCGCGATCGAACTGCATGCCCTCGACCACCTCGAGCTCGTTGGCGAGACCCGAGCCTTCCTCGACGGTGATGACGCCTTCCTTGCCGACCTTGCTCATCGCATCGGCGATGATGCGGCCGATCTGCTCGTCGCTGTTCGCCGAGATCGTGCCGACCTGGGCGATTGCCTTGTCATCGGTGCACGGCTTCGACAGCTTCTTCAGCTCCTCGACGGCCGCGATGACGGCCTTGTCGATGCCGCGCTTCAGGTCCATCGGGTTCATGCCGGCGGTGACCGCCTTGATGCCTTCCTTCAGGATCGACTGCGCGAGCACGGTCGCGGTGGTGGTGCCGTCGCCGGCGATGTCGGACGTCTGCGACGCGACTTCCTTGACCATCTGCGCGCCCATGTTCTCGAACTTGTCGGCCAGCTCGATCTCCTTCGCGACGGACACGCCGTCCTTGGTGATCGTCGGCGCGCCGAAGCTCTTCTCGAGCACGACGTTACGGCCCTTCGGGCCCAGCGTGACCTTCACCGCATCGGCGAGCACGTTGACGCCGTGCAGCAGACGCTGATGGGCGTCGGTGCTGAATTTGATATCCTTTGCTGACATTGCTTGCTCCTCTCTGAATTCCTGGTGTTCGCTAGGGGGGGTGGTCAGACGATCACGGCCATGATGTCGTCTTCACGCATGACGACATATTCCTGGCCATCGAGCTTGATCTCGGTGCCGGCGTACTTGCCGAACAGCACCTTGTCGCCGACCTTGACGTCCAGCGGGCGGACCTCGCCGTTGTCGAGGACCTTGCCCTTGCCGATCGCGACGACTTCGCCGCGCACCGGCTTCTCGGCCGCGGTGTCCGGGATCACGATGCCGCCCGGGGTCGTGCGATCTTCCTCGAGGCGCTTGACCACCGCCCGATCATGCAGGGGTTTGATATTCATCTGTACAGACCTCCATTTCAAAAACGATTGATTTTTATAGAAAACCAGATTACCGCGGCGAGCATTAGCACTCATGACCCGCGAGTGCCACCTAGTATAGGGCCAATGCGACAGGTTTCAAGGGGCACGGGGTCAGAGTAGACTAAGTCTACTCTGACCCCGTGCCCTTGCGCGGGTCTTCGCGGCGGAATTCGCCCTCGATCGTGCGCGGGCCCCGCGGGCCGGCGTCACTGCCGGGGGGCGGCCGGTTCATGACCAGGCTGCGCGACAGCAGCCACATTACCGCTGCCCGCCTGAGCGGGGGGACCAGCAGCAGGAAGCCGATCGCATCGGTGAAGAAGCCCGGCGTCAGCAGCATCGCGCCGCTCGCGACCAGGACGACGCCCTCGAACATCTCGATTGCCGGCAGCTCGCCGCGCGCCATCATCGCGCGCACCCGGTTCAGCAGCCCGAAGCCCTGCCAGCGCAGCAACAGCGCGCCGAGCACCGCGGTGAACACCACCAGCCCGATCGTCGGGATCGCCCCGATCCAGCCGCCGACCTTGATCAGCAGCCAGATCTCGGCCAGCGGCACCGCGAAGAACAGAATCAGCAGCAGATAACCCATTGCGTGCCACTATACCGGATCAACCGCATGACGGGGTCAGAGTAGACGATGTCTACTCTGACCCCATTCAATCCCCGGATGTTGTACCCTTGGGCCATGGACAAGCCCTGCTTGCTGGTGCTGTGTACCTGTCCGGACGCGGAAACGGGGCGGACGATCGCCGCGGCGCTGGTCGAGGGCCGCAGCGCCGCCTGCGTCAACCTCCTGCCCGGCGTGACCTCGGTCTATCGCTGGCAGGGCGCGGTCGAGCAGGCCGAGGAGTGCCTGCTGCTGATCAAGACCACGGCGGAGCGCTACCCGGACCTCGAGCGCGCGTTGCGCGCGCGGCATCCCTACGAGGTGCCGGAGATCATCGCCGTCCCGATCGACCAGGGCCTGCCCGAGTATCTGCGCTGGGTCGGGGACAGCGTCTGAACCGTCCTCAGCGATCGGGGTCAGAGTAGACATCGTCTACTCTGACCCCGCTGAGTAGAGTCGGAATTTTATGAGAACCAGACACCGCCTGATAACACTGTTGGTGGCCATCGCCCTTTCGCTCGGGCTTTCCGCGCAGGCGCAGGCCGAGGGCGGCGGCATCCGCGATGCGCTGTCGTCGTTCGGGCAGAAGCTCGGCATCCTGCAATCCTCGCCGGAAAACCCGTTCCTCGAGCCCGACCGCGCCTTCATGCTGAGCGCCGAGGCCGCCGGTCCCGACCGCATTGCGGTACATTTCCGTATCGCCGACGGCTATTACCTCTATCGCAAGATGTTCGGTTTCCGCGTCGTCGCCACCGGCGGCGTCGCGCTCGGCGAGGCCGAGTATCCGACCGGCAAATTCAAGGAAGACGAGTTCTTCGGCCGCATGGAGGTCTATTACGACGCGGTCGAGGCGCGCCTGCCCGTGATCCGCGACGACGCCGCGCGCGGACGCCTGCCGGTCCTGCTCGAGGTCGATTTTCAGGGCTGCGCCGAGGCCGGCTTCTGCTATCCGCCGATGACGCGCGAGATCACGCTCGTGCTGCCGGCCGCGGACAGCGGCATGCCCGGCGCGTCCGGCATGATGAACGAGGGCGGCGCAGCGCCGAACGATCCGTCGTCCTCCCGATTCGATGCCCGCGCGCCGTCGCCGGACATCGGGCCGATTGCCGCCACGCGGCTGGCGATCGACGCGCTCCCTGCCGCCTCCGGCTTCCAGCTCGTCAGCATCGGCGCCGACGATAGTGCCGCCGCGCTGCCCGCGCAGGACCGCCTCGCCCGCTCGCTCGCCGAGGGCGCGCTGTGGCTGAACCTCGCGCTGTTCTTCGGCCTCGGTCTGCTGCTCGCGTTCACGCCCTGCGTGCTGCCGATGGTGCCGATCCTGTCGAGCCTGATCATCGGCCAGAAGGGCGGCGTCACGACGCGACGCGCCTTCGGCCTGTCGCTCGCGTTCGTGCTGGCGATGGCGCTGACCTACACCGTCGCCGGCGTGCTCGCCGGCCTGTTCGGCAGCAATCTCCAGATCCTGTTCCAGAATACCTGGGTCATCGTCGCCTTCAGCGCGGTGTTCGTGCTGCTCGCGCTGTCGATGTTCGGCTTCTACGAGTTGCAGATGCCGAGCGCGTGGCAGACGCGCCTGAGCCGGGCCGGGAGCGGCGGCGGCAGCTATGCCGGCGCCGGCGCGATGGGTTTCTTTTCCGCGTTGATCGTCGGCCCCTGCGTCGCGGCGCCGCTCGCCGGCATCCTGATCTACATCGGCATGAGCGGCGATGCGCTGCTCGGCGGGCTGTCGCTGTTCGCGCTGAGTCTCGGCATGGGCGTGCCGCTGCTCGCGGTCGGCGCCTCGGCCGGCCGGCTGCTGCCGAGGGTCGGGCCGTGGATGGCGACGATCAAGGCAATCTTCGGCATCCTGATGCTCGGTGTCGCGATCTGGCTGCTCGAGCGCATCATCCTGCCGCAGGCGGCGATGCTGTTCTGGGCGGCGCTGCTGATCGGCACCGCGGTGTGGGCGGGCAGCTTCGACGCCATTCGCAACGGCGTGTCGCTGCGCTTTCGCGCGGCGCGCACGGCGGGACTGGTGGTGCTGATGTACGGCGCGGTCGTATTCGTCGGCGCACTGACCGGCGGCCGCGACGTGCTGCAGCCGCTCGCAGGCTCGTCGGTCGCCGCGCTCGGCGGTTTCGAGGCGCCGAAGTCGCTCGAGTTCCAGGACACCCGGGGCCTCGACGGCCTGCGCGACGCGGTCGCCGTCGCGGCGGCCGACGGCAGGCCGTCGATGCTGTTCTTCCACGCCGAGTGGTGCGTCGATTGCAACACGATGAAGCGCCGCACCTTCACCGATCCCGGCGTGCAGCAACTGCTCGCCGATGCGGTGCTGCTCGACACCGATGTCACTGCCTATGACAGCACGGACCAGGCGCTGCTCGGCCAGTACGGTCTGTTCGGCCCGCCGGCGGTGCTGTTCTTCGACGCGCAGGGTCGCGAACTCGCCGCGCATCGCCTCGTCGGTCACTCCGGCCCGCGCGACTTCAGCGCCCGCGTCCGCAGCGCGTGGCCGTGAACGGGGTCAGAGTCGTTTGATCATGCGCGGGCAGTCGATGGGGTCAGAGTCGTTTGATCCGGATGCGGCCGAGTAATACCACTTGTATCGATGATCAAACGACTCTGACCCCATCGACCCCGTTGGCTGGACCATGAAAAAGCGCATCTACCAGGCACTGTTCATCCTCTTCGCGATCGTCGCGCTGAGCTTTCTCTATAACGCGATCACGCACCTGCAGGAACAGCACGTCAGCGCCGAGCCGCCGATGCCCGAGCTCGACCGCATCGACACCGCGCACCTGATCGGCCAGGCGCGCCCGGACTTCGCGCTCGCCGATCATGACGGCCGCGTGCATCGCGCCGCCGACTGGGACGGGCAGGTGCTGGTCGTGAATTTCTGGGCGACCTGGTGCCTGCCGTGCCGGCGCGAGATCCCGGCCTTCGTCGCGCTGCAGGACAGCTATCGCGAACGCGGCCTGCAATTCGTCGGCATCGCCCTCGACACCGCGAGCGAGGTCCGGCGCTTCGTCGACGAGCTCGAACTCGCGGTCAACTACCCGCTGCTGATCGCCGCCGACAACGACGGCATCGCCCTCGCGACCGATTACGGCAACCGCTTCGGCATCCTCCCCTACACCGTCCTCGTCGACCGCGACGGCGCGATCAGCTTCATCCAGTACGGCGAGATCAGCCACGCCCAGGCCGAACGCGCCATCCGCGAATTGCTGTAAGCCCCGAGCCCCGGATCTTCGGGGTCAGAGTAGACTGTGTCTACTCTGACCCCGATAGCGTTGCCGTCTGATGGCTGCAACTTTATGGACAATCGGCGGAGATCCATGCAGAATACCGCGCATGGCGACCCTGCTCGTGCTCAACGGACCCAATCTGAACCTGCTCGGGGAGCGCGAGCCGGCGCACTACGGCACCGACACGCTCGACGCGATCCAGCGCCGCCTCGATGACCAGGCCGTGGCAGCCGGTCACAAGCTGTTGTTTTTCCAGAGTAACGCCGAGCATGCGCTGGTCGAGCGGGTACAGCAGGCGCGCGGCGAGCAGGTGGCCTTCCTGATCCTGAACCCGGCTGCCTTCACCCACACCAGCGTCGCGCTGCGCGACGCGGTCGCCGCCGCCGGCATCCCGTTCATCGAGGTCCACCTGTCGAACATCCACGCCCGCGAGGAATTCCGCCGGAAGTCGTATTTCTCGGACCTCGCCGCCGGCGTCATCAGCGGCCTCGGCGCGATCGGCTACGAACTCGCGCTGCAGGCCGCGCTGCGCCAACTCAACCCCAAATCGGGGTCAGAGTAGACGCAGTCTACTCTGACCCCGACAGGAAGCACGATCATGGATATACGAAAAATCAAGAAACTGATCGAGATGCTGGAGGAATCCGACCTCGCCGAGATAGAGGTGCAGGAGGGCGAGGAATCGGTCCGCATCAGTCGCATCGGCAAGCATGCCCAGGCAATGATCGCCCCGGCGCACTACGCGCCGCCGCCGATGCATGCCGCGGCCCCGGCGCCGGCCGCCTCCGGCACGCCGGCTGCGCTGCCCGCGGTCTCCGAGGCGCCGCCGAGCGGTCACGTCGTCACCTCGCCGATCGTCGGCAGCTTCTATCGCGCGCCGTCGCCCGGCGCGCCGGCGTTCGTCGAGGTCGGCCAGAAGGTCAAGTCCGGCGACACGCTGTGCATCATCGAGGCAATGAAGATGCTGAACCAGATCGAGTCCGACAAGGACGGCGTCATCGCGGCGATCCTGGTCGAGAACGGCCAGCCGGTCGAGTACGGCCAGCCGCTGTTCATCATCGAGTAAGCCGGGATGTTCGAGAAGATCGTCATCGCCAACCGGGGTGAGATCGGTCTGCGCATCCTGCGCGCCTGCAACGAGCTCGGCATCGCGACCGTCGCCGTGCACTCCGAGGCCGACCGCAACCTGATCCACGTCCGTCTCGCCGACGAGTCCGTGTGCATCGGCCCCGCGCCGTCCGCCGAGAGCTATCTGAACATCCCCGCGCTGATCAGCGCCGCCGAGGTCACCGACGCGGTCGCGATCCATCCGGGCTACGGCTTCCTGTCCGAGAACGCCGACTTCGCCGACCGCGTCGAGCAGAGCGGCTTCGTCTTCATCGGCCCGCGCGCCGAGACGATCCGCAAGATGGGCGACAAGATCGAGGCGATCAAGGCGATGCAGGCCGCCGGCATCCCCTGCATCCCCGGCTCGAACGGCCCGCTCGGCGACGACAGCAAGGCCAATCACGAGATCGCGCGCCGCATCGGCTACCCGGTGCTGATCAAGGCCGCCGGCGGCGGCGGCGGCCGCGGCATGCGCGTCGTCCACAGCGAGGCCGCGCTGTCGAACGCGATCAGCATGACCCGCGCCGAGGCCGAGGCCGCCTTCGGCAACGATACGATCTATATGGAGAAGTATCTCGACAACCCGCGCCACATCGAGATCCAGGTGCTCGCCGACGGCCAGGGCAACGCGATCCACCTCGGCGAGCGCGACTGTTCGATGCAGCGCCGCCACCAGAAGGTCATCGAGGAGGCGCCCGCGCCCGGCATCAAGACCGAGCAGCGCGACAAGATCGGCGCGCTCTGCGTCAAGGCCTGCCTCGACGTCAATTATCGCGGCGCCGGCACCTTCGAGTTCCTCTACCAGGATGGGAAATTCTATTTCATCGAGATGAACACCCGCCTGCAGGTCGAGCATCCGGTCACCGAGATGATCACCGGCATCGACCTCGTCCGCGAACAGATTCGTATCGCCGCCGGCGAGAAGCTGCGTTACAAGCAGAAGGACGTGATGTTCACCGGCCACGCGATCGAATGCCGCATCAACGCCGAGGACCCGCGCAACTTCACGCCGTCACCCGGCACGATCACCCAGTGGCACGCGCCCGGCGGCCCCGGCATCCGCGTCGATACGCATATCTACAGCGGCTACTTCGTGCCGCCGTACTACGACTCGATGATCGGCAAGCTGATCGCCCACGGCGAGGACCGCGGCTCCGCGCTCGCGCGCATGCGCATGGCGCTGAACGAGGTCATCGTCGAGGGCATCAAGACCAACATCCCGCTGCACCGTGACATCATGAACGACGCCGCGTTCCAGACCGGCGGGACCAATATCCATTACCTCGAGAAGAAACTGGCGCTGTAACGTAACACTGAGAGGGGTCCGGTCGGGCCCCGTTCTCATATCCCCTCTTTGTCCCCCTGACCGTCAGGCAGGTTCTGCGCCGGTCGCCGGGAAGTCGACGGCGTAGGATCATACCGCCAAACCGTCTGATCACGCTGGAAAAAACCATCCTTCCGATGCGCCCGTGGTTAAAGAAGTATGAGCGTGCGCCGATAAGGGGTTAACGGACAAAGACCGGCACCCGGGATCCACCGCTGGTCGATATAAAAATCTCGCCGCAACATCCGTGGGCGCTGGGATGCCCCAGATCAGATCTAGCAGAAAGAACTCCCAAGGGATCATAGCCTTGTAATGCGTGCTGCGCCTGAGTCGCCGCGCCGCGTTCAAGGCCGCGCATGCGAGGAGAAACGTCATGAAGAGACAGATTTTGTGCGGGATGGGCCTTGCCCCGGCCGCGCTGCTGATGGCCGGCGCGGCCGTCGCCGGGGCGCCCTCCGGTCATTCTTTCAACCAGTGGAGCGCGACGGCCGGCACCATCACCCTGAACAGTTGCAGCCCGCCGGCCTGCGTGGTGCTGCTGAGCGAAAACGGCATGCTGCAGGCCCGCGTCCGCGCCGACAACGACCCCGACGGCCAGGGCTATTTCCAGACCATCACCGCCGAGGAAGGATTCACCGGTACGGCTGCAACCGCGGTGTTCCGCAACGAATCCTTCATCGCCGCGACCAACCAGGCGACCAACTTCGACATGGCCGCGTTGCAGTTCGTCGATCTCGATTCCACCGGCATCATGCAAATCCAGCTGGCGAGCGGGTCGCTGCGCGACGTGGCCAACAATGAGGCGGCGTTCGACTTGTACCAGACGGTCGATCTGACCGGGTTCGCCAATGTCCGATTCCACTATGAGAAGCAGGGCCTGGGCGGCCAGTTCTCGACGAACACAAGCAGCGGCGACAGGCTGCGCCTGGACTACCGGACCGACGGTACGCCCGCTCTGGGCACCGGCGGCGTGGTCTTCACGTCGCGCCAGACCTCGGGCTTCTATACCCAGGGGGCAGGCTCGCTCGAACTGGCCGACGGCGCCTCGATCACCTATGCCGCCGGCCACCACATCGGCACGACCTTTCTGACCGGACTGTTATGGCATGGCGGTTCGATGCATATGCCCAACAACCAGGACCGCATTCTCGAGTCCCAGTTCATCCGCAACTACACGACCGGCGAAGGATTCAACTGGAAGAACGCGAACGACGACCTGATGGACGACACCGGCGTCGGCTATGTGAATTTCGTCGCGGTCTGGGGCGATGCATTCGGCGCCAATCCGAACCTGTGGAACGCAAACTTCGGCGATGCGCCGGGTTTCGTCCCTTCCGGCACGGCCACGCTGACCCCGCTCGCGCCGGACGTCGTGTTCCCGGGTTTCGATCACGGACTCATTCCGTAAGCGCCTGAACACGGACCAGGATCAAGGAGAGCCACCATGAACAGCACCAACAGAAATATCCTGCTGGCCGGCGCCATCGCGATGGCCTTTGCCGGCGGATCGGCAATGGCCGCCGGGCCTTTCCCCGGCGTCGTGCCGTTCGACGGCAGCGGCTCGGGCGCCGGCTTTACGGTCGACAACCCGGGCTTCGACATCAACGACGTCACCGCGGCCCCGTGCCCGGTCGGCGCGACCTGCATGAACTCGACCGCGACGCAGGCGAGCGGCGGCATGCTGATGCGCGAGGTCGATACCGGCACAGAGCGCTATCTGCAATTCATCGTCACCGATGTCGGCGGCCCGCAGGGCGACTTCGTCTACGAGGGCATCGTGTCCGCGGCGGGTGATGCGAACGCCATCGGCGCGAAGATCATCATGGATGATTCTGCGAGGGACTTCTATACCGAACAGGCGTTGTATCGCGGTACGCCGTTCGGCGCAAGCGCCGCAAACAACGACCTGACGGTCGATGTCCACCAGAATCTGAGCAATGGCTTCCAGACCTTCGACATGCAGACGACCGCCACGCCCAACCAGGGCGCGTCGCTGTTCCGCAACGGACGCCTGCAGATCCTGCAGGGCGGCACCGGGAACATGCAGCAGTTCGGTCACACGATCGTCGCGGGCGCAGCCTTCCAGACCAGCGCGGGTACGCTGACGGCCGGCAGCGAATCGATAACTTTCGCAGCCGGTAACGCCCTGTCCGCGACCTGGATCGGCGGCACCATGTCCGGCGGCGGCCCCGGGCCGGCCGGCAACCACGACGCCCGTCCGGCCAATCTGCGCGATTTCGGTCTGCTGATCTACCGGACCAGCGGCAACAACTCACCCGGCGCGGGGAATGCCGGCGGCACGCCCACGGGCATCGTCGAGCCGCAGTTCACGCAGACCGTGCCGACGCAGCAGGCGCGCGCGTTCTCGCTGGTGCCCGGCCAGGACAGCGGCCAGATGTACAACCTCGACCACGGCTCGTTCGTCGGCGGCGCGGCGATCCTCGCGAGCGACTGGGACGCCGACGTGTTCGGAGACAATCCTTATCCTTAACTGATGCATGCCGGGGTCAGGCTCCGCTGTTCGCGGGGTCTGGCCCCGCGCCTTTCAGGGCGCTCCACCGGCGCTGTGCCAGCGCTTCCCGCCGCCGCATCTCCGGGGTCATGTAGCCCAGCCTGCGTAACTCGCCTGTCATCCTGAGCGTGACATTCGGATCGGAGAAATAGCCGGAAAAACTCCTGTGCCGCTCGAAGGCGTCGATGATGGAACTCCATGCCCATGCCTGCAGGCTGCCGGTCGGCGCGATCGCGTCGAAGTCTGCCGAGGGTGAAAGGAAGGGCTCGGACGTGAAGTCCTGGGCCTGGAACCGGCCGGTGTTGTTGACCAGGTATGTCAGCGCGTTGACCGCATCGACGCGCGCGCCGTAATCGGCGGCGATGCGCGCGTAACTCATCAGGCGCGGCAAGGACTGACGTTGCTCGATGCCCCCCCTGAGCTTCGCGAGCGCGGCGCCCAGGGCCTCGTATCTGGCCGTGATCCCGAGGCTGCCGTCCCTCGACAGGGCGTACAGGTTCAGCACTTCGCGGTATTCCTTCCAGGCCTCCTGCGGCAAGCGCGCGACGTTGTCCGCCCACCTATCGATGATTGCTTGCCCGAACGTCATCCCCCTGAAAAGACTCACCCATGCGTCCGCCGTTGCCGTCGGCGCCGGATCCGCAACGGACTCCGCATCGATCAGCCGGTTCGATCGGCGCAGGGCCGCGGCGCGATCGGGCTTGCAGAGGAAGATGTTCAACTGATAGGCGTCCACCGGGGCGGCGAGATCCTGCGGCGCCAGCGCCTGCAGGCCCGGCACCAGGCGGTAGGGACGGTAACCCGATTCCGCGAGCAGATCGACCGCGGTCAGGTCGACGCTGGCGCCGGCCTTGATCTCGCACATCACCAGCGGCGACAGCTCGCTGAAAAAGGCCCTGCCGCCGTTGATGACCCGGGCTTCGTGACCCTCGGCATCGATCTTGATGACATCGACCCTGCGCCACCGATGCAGCGCTCGCTGTTCGTCCAGCGTCGTCAACTCGACGGCCTCCGCCGGCCCCGAGGCGCCGCTGTCCTCGACGAGCGCGTTCAACTCGGGTGAGGCGCCGAACTTCAGCACGCCGGAGCCGGGTCTGTCCGACAATGCCTGCGCGCTCAGGGTCACGTTGACAAAGCCGTTGTCGACGATGCTGCGGCGCAGGCAGCCGGCGGTGGCGGTACAGGGCTCATAGGCCCAGACCCGGCCGTTCGGCGAGCGCCCGGCCGCTGCCAGCGAATACACACCGTAATTCGCGCCGATATCGATGAGCACGCTGTCCGCTTCCAGCGCCTCGCGCAGGAAACGGATTTCGTCCTCGAACCAGTCCTGCTGTTCGATCAGGACATAGGTGGTGATCAGACGCCAGTCGTCCGGGCAGACGACCCGTACGCCTCCTGCAATCTCGATGCTGGCGAGTCTGGGATCGGTGGTCATGGGCTGATGAAGGGGAGTATACAGAATCCGCAGTTTCGGGGAGCGACCGCGGCCGGGACCCCGCATCTCAAGGAAGGCGGCAAGCGCCCGATATCTGTCGGAATTATGTTATAATTCGCGCACAATTCCGTCATGTCCGGGCGCACCTGCTCCCAGGGGCGGGAAGGTCCGCGGCCGTCCTTCCACTGATCAGCCAAGATTGAAGGAGCTTAACGAAGATGAAGTCGACTTTCGTCCCGTCCGCCGTCGTGTTCGCGACCCTGCTGGCAGTGGCGCCGATCGCGGCGGCACAGGCCCCGAGCGGCGCCGACATCATTCGCCATTGCGATCTCGAGACCTATCCGGGCCAGGACCAGCGTAGCACGCTGGCCGTCACCATTCGCGACGCCGCCGGCAACGAGCGCCGCGATGTCTACAAGCGCTACTGGATCGACAACAAGGGCCGGGATCAGGTCGTCGACAAGATGATGCTGTTCACCGAGTTCCCGCCGGACGCCAGCGGCACCGCGTTCATGCGCTGGGGCTATCTGCCCGAGGCCGGCAAGAACGCCGACCAGTGGCTGTACCTGCCGTCGCTGAATACGCTGCGCCGCGTGTCGGTGCGCGATCCGGGCGACAGCTTCCTCGGCTCCGATCTGAACTACCAGGACATCAGCTGGCGCCCGCTCGACGCCGACGACCATCGGCTGGTGCGCGAGGAGTCCCGCGACGGCAAGCAGTTCTGGGTCGTCGAGAGCAAGGCGAAGGAGCGCAATCCGCTCTACGGTCGCGTGCTGACCTGGGCCGAGAAGACCGGCGAGTGGGCCGATTGCAACATCCGCCGCATCGAGTTCTACGATACCCGCGACAGCCTGATCAAGGTGCAGACGTTGACCTGGCAGCGTATCGGTGATGCCTGGGTGTGGGACGAGGTCGTGGTCGAGAACGCGCGCACCGGCGGCATGTCGATCTTCAAGGTCACCAACGCGGAGGTCAACGTCGGCCTGGATGACAGGATGTTCAGCGAGCGCACGATGCGGCGGGGAGTACGCTGAGCAGGGTCGCGACCCTGTCCCGATATTGACATCGGGGCGGGGTTGTTTTACATTGTTCAACGCTTCGGCGAGGATTTGTGACTGATTTAATTACATATTTTCGCCGAGACCTGATCTGACCCGGTGCCGGGCCTTGCCCGCGACCGTTCCCTGGCAGCAACCCGTCGCGAGCCCTTCCGCCGAGATGGTCCGCCTTCAGCATCCTCATGACCGTCGCGGTGGGCAGCGTACCCCGGGGCGGGTATTGCTTGCGGGCCTGTGCCTGATCGTGATCGCGCCGCTGTTCAGCGCCAATGCCTGGGCGGGTTTGTGGAGCACCTTGCGTGACGACGTGACCTGGTCGGGCTATCTGAAGAACGAAACCGCCTACCGCTTCCGTGAACCGCGTTCGTTCACGAAGATTCGCAACATCATCTCCATCGACGGCAATTACCGCTTCGGCAGCCGCTACGAACTGCACGGGTCGGGCTGGGCCTATTACGATCTGGCCTACGACCTGTTCGATTACCGGACGATGTCGGCGCGCGCGGAGCGCGATATCATCCAGCCGCTGGCCTTCATTGAAAACCTCGGGCGCGAGGAAGACAATCGCGTCGTCGATCTCCGGGAATTCTACCTGGACATCGAGTTCGACCGGATGGACATCCGCATCGGCAGGCAGTATGTGGTCTGGGGCGTGCTGACCGGCGTGCGCGTCGTCGACGAGATCAACCCGATGGACTTCCGCGAGCTGATCCTGCCTGACCTGATGGACTATCGCATTCCGCTGTGGAAGCTGCGCGTCGATTATTTCGCCGAGAATACCAACTACCAGGTATTGTGGATACCCGATCTTCGTTTCCACAAGCCCGCGCCGCGCGGCTCGGAGTGGGAGCTGTTGCAGGACATCACGGACGAGGACGGCAACAACATCATGAACTATCCGTCCAGCAATCTCGAGAACTCGGAATTCGCCATCCGCGTGCAACGCATGATCGGCATGACCGAAGTCGCGCTCAGTTATTTCTACACCTGGGACGACTTCCCGGTGCTGTTCAGGCTCGTACCCGTCGACGCCGGCGTCGGCTCACCGGACCCGGAATTCTTTCCGACCTATACCCGTATTCACATGTATGGCCTGACCTTCCAGCGGCCGTTTTTCGGTCAGGTCATCAAGGGCGAGGCCGCCTACGTCCAGGACAAGTTTTTCGGCACCGCCGCCGCCGATATCGACAGCGATGGATTTCTCGACAATCTCGGTGAATTGCGCCGCGATCATATCCGCTGGGGGCTCGGCCTCGATTTCAATCTCTGGCGTACCGATTTCTCGATAGGCCTGACCCAGTGGATCATCCTCGACTATGCCATCGAGATCATCCAGGATGAATACGACACGGCACTGAACCTGTTCGTGCGCAAGGAGATCCCGGAACGCCGGGCGGTATTCAGCCTGCTCGGAATCGCGCTGATCAATCTCGATGAGGCCTATCTCAAGCCCAAGGTGGCCTTCGATGTCACGGACCGGTTCCAGGTCGCGGTCGGCGCCGACCTGTTCTGGGGCAAGCCATCGCAACAGGGCGTTGCCTTCGAGGGAGGGCGGCCGACGAACCTGATCGAGATCGATCAGCGCTCGCAGTTCCTCGGCAATTTTCGCAATAACGACCGCTTGTTCGTGGAGTTCAAGTATGCATTCTGATCCTGGATCCAGTCGGGGACGTTGATATGTTGAGAAGGCTATACCGGTTACCGACCGAATTTCCGCGCGCAGTACTGCTCTGCGTGCTGATCGTTACCGTCCTGGCAGCCATCGCGACGACCGGCCTGAAGTGGGAGACCGACGCCCGCGTCTATTTCCCGCCCGGCCATCCCGCGATCATGTACGACGAGCTGGTCGCCGACACCTTCCATGTCAAGGACTCGATCATCATCGCGATCGTCAACGAGGACGGTATCTTCAATCCTGAGACGCTCGCCCGCGTCGCCCGCCTGACCGACAAGGTCGCGGAGCTGCCCGGCGTGCTGGTGCAGCGCCGCGTCGATATCGCGTCGCTGGCCTCCGCGACGGTGTTCCTCGGCGACGAAGAGACACTGATGAACGTGCCGCTGCTCGAGACCGACGAGCCCGGCGAGGCCGACATCGCGCGGCTGAAGGAACTGGTGTTCGACAATGCCGACCTGTTCGTCGGCAACCTGGTGTCGGCCGACGGCAAGGCGACGATGATCCGCGTCAAGCTCAAGGAGGGCATCGAGCATCGCTACATGTCCTACTTCCAGGTGCGCGCGATGCTGTTCGAGGAACTCCACGGCGGCGCCAGCGCAAGCTGGGACGACACCGGCGGCGAGCGCCGCCAGTCCGACCGCCAGGGCGGCTGGGGCGGCGGCAACTGGGAGGGCCAGGAGTGGGGCGACGGCGAGTGGGGCGGCGGTTGGCAGCAGGACCTGATCTCGCAGGTCGCGCCGAACGGCGACCGCTTCTACATGGCCGGGCGCCCGGTCATCGAGGTGACCTCGGGCCAGCACGCGCTGGCCGATCTCTACGTGATGATCCCGCTATTGATCCTGACCATCTGCGCGGCGCTGTTCCTGCTGTTCCGCAACCTGCGCGGCGTCATCCTGCCGCTCGGCGTCGTCGTCGTCGCCGGCCTCTGGACCGCCGGCCTGATGGCCGCGCTCGGCGTGCCGATGTACACGATCTCGACGATGCTGCCGGTCATCATCATCGCGGTCGGCATCGCCGACGCGCTGCACGTACTCAGTCACTACCAGGACGAGGTCATCGCCGATGCCCAGCGTGATGCGCGCGGCCTCGTGCAGCAGGTCATGGACGAGCTGGCGATGCCGCTGCTGATCACGACGCTGACGACCGCGGTCGGCTTCCTGTCGCTGTGGTGGGCGGAGATGCCGCCGTTCAAGGTCTTCGGCGTGTTCACCGCGCTCGGCATCGTGTTTTGCTGGCTGGCCTCGGTGACGCTGGTGCCGGCGGCGCTGACGCTGATGCGCCCGCATGTCAGCGGCTATCTCGCGCGCCGGCGCTCGATGCGCGTCCATAACGAGAACGGCGCGCTGGCGCGTGTACTGGTCGGCATGGCGAACGGCCTGATGGCGAAGCGCAACATTGCCGCCGTCGCCGTGCTCGCGGTCATCGCCGCGATCGGCATCGGCGCGCACAAGCTGTACGTCGATTCGAGCTGGATCGGCGACTTCAAGGACGATTCCGAGGTCACGATCTCGAACGACCTGCTGAACGAGAAATTCGACGGCACGATCTTCCTCAACGTCGTCATCGACGGCATCCAGACCGATGCGCTGAAGTCACCGGCCCTGCTCAAGCGCATCGAGGACATGATCGCCTACGTCGAATCGATGGATCACGTCGGCGGCTCGGTGTCGCTGATCGATTTCATCAAGAGCACGAACAAGAGCCTGCATGCCGGCGACCCGGCCTTCAACGTGCTGCCGGAGTCGCGGCGCGAGATCGGCGAGTACCTGTTCCTGCTGTCGGTGTCGGGCCGGCCGGAGCTGCTCGACGAGGTCGTCAACTACGACTACAGCCAGACCAACGTCACCTTCGCGATCAATTCCGATCATACCCAGGTGCTGAAAGACATCATCGACAGGACGCGCGAATACGCCGATCGCGAGTTCGCCGAATTCGACGTGCTGATCAACTTCGCCGGTTCGGCCAACAATTCCTATATCTGGGCCGATCTGCTCATCAACAGCCAGGTCGCCGCGATCCTGCTGTCGAAGATCGGCATCCTGCTGATGGCGATGATCTTGTTCCGCTCGCTGGCCGCCGGCCTCATTACCGTGATTCCGGTCACCCTGACGACCGTCGTCGTCGCCGGCGCCGCCGGCTGGCTCGGCGTGCCGATGGACGTGTCGACGGTGCTCGCCGCCGGCGTCGCGATCGGCGTCGGCGTCGACTACACGGTGCACTACCTCTCGCGCTATGCGCTCGAACGCCAGCACGGCAAGGACGCGCGCGAGGCGGTGCTCGGCGCGATGCGCTCGGTCGGCAAGCCGATCGTGTTCAACGCGACGGTCGTCACCGCCGGCTTCCTGATCCTGGCGCTGTCACAGTTCCCGCCGCACATCAAGCTCGGCTGGTTCGTCTCGTCTTATATGGTGGTCGCCTGCGCGGTCGCGCTGATCGTGCTGCCGCTGACGTTTTCATACTTCCGTCCGCGCTTCGAGCGAGTGATGAACTTGCGCGAACAGCCGGAGCAGCCCTGAGGATCCCGGGTCTTGATCGCGCGCCCTCGAATACCGGCCTCACTCCTGATCGCGATGCTGCTGCTTTCCGGCGCGCCGGCAGCATTCGCGTTCGATGATCGCTGGAGTGTCTCCTTCGGTCTTGGCGGACACCTGCCGAGTCTCGGGCATCTCGACGACGGCCTCTACCGCTCATCGTTTCTGGGCACCGCGACGGTGCTGGTGCGCGAAGGCTCCACCGGCGGCGGCGCCGACGGCGAAGATGCCAACGAAACCGAGGTGATCCCCTTCAGCTACTCCAACAACCTCGGGTCCGTACGCGCGGGGCCGCTCGGCAGCATCGAATTCGCCTGGCATGCGAACGACCGCCATGCCTTCATCATCGGCTTCGGTTCGATGGAGCATGTGTCGTCGAGTCGAAGCGTTGGTAACCTGCCGGTACAGCAGTACTTCGTCAGCAACATCGTCGAGAGCGAGCGCCGCGGCAAGATCTCGTTCAACGAGTACACGCTCGGCTGGCGCTACACGATGATGAAGCGGGACAACTTCCGCCTCTACAGTCGTCTGACCATCCACGAAGTCTTCGACATCGACTACCGCGAGGAGTGGACCTTCCTGTTCACCGACTCGCCGATCAATGACCTCATCGGCGTGCGTCGCAACATGGTCGCCGAGGCTGATTCGGCGTCGCTGTTCATGGGACAGATCGGCATCGGCGGCGAGTGGTTTCTGAATGACTGGTTCTCGATCGGTGTCGAGGGCGGATACATGATCGGCGAGCGCGAGTTCAGCCTGCGCCAGGTCGACTTGCGCGATGACTTCAGCACCGGCGACGCGATCAATCGCCTCGGCCTGCCGTTCCGGCGCATGCCGGACGGGACACTGGGGTTCCTGAATCCGGGCGCAACGGTTGAGGATCTCGAGGATCCGGCCACGCGTGACAGTTTCTATACCCCGATCCGGCTGGGCTTCGATGGCTTCAGGGTCGGGGTGCGGGTCAATATCTATTTCTAGGCCAGCTCACAGGCTGTTGATTGAAGTAGAAAATATAATCAGTATCGCGCCGGGGCCGGCGATTGGTACAGAATCGCCCCTTGAGATATAATCTCCGGTGTCAGACCAAAGGCCGACATGATTGGAGCAAACGCCCGGCGATGACCCGATCACGATCCAAGTCAGGCAGAGTCGCGATGCGCGCTGCGGTCGTCGCGGGCGCCGCGCTGTTGTGGATCCCGCCGGCCTCCGCGGAGTTCGTGCTGAACTGGTCGCAGGGCACGCAATCGAATCCCGCCTTCAATACCCTAGGCTGCGATACGCCGAATCTGTGCGCCGTCTGGCACGACAACGATGGTAATCCCGCGTATACGCTCGGGCAGACGCCGTTCTACTACGGCATCGCGACCCTCGACGGCAACAACTATTACCACATGATCATCGGAGACCCCGAGGGCGGCTTCGCGCAGGAAGTCTTCATTCGCATGGGCGTGGGCCTGATCTTCCCGATCGAGGCGCAGGAACTGGCGTTCGAACCGGCGGAGCAAGGCATACCGTTCAACTGCCCTCCGGCCGGCGGTCCGTGCGCGAACATCTCCGAGGGACCGCTGTCCTCTTTTTCATCGTCCAGCCGTGGCGCAGGCGCGGACGGCTTCGGCGAAGGCAACGGCATGTCGCCGCTGAATCCGAATGCGTTGTTCAGCGGCAATGCCAGCGGCAACCCGGAGCGTGTCCAGATGCGCCAGCTCGTCAGGGATGGCGATCTCACCTCGGACTTCCTCAAGGATCGCTTTCTCGACAAGCCGAACATCACGAATACGATCGAGACCGGCGACATTCGCGTGCACTTTTTCATGGATTCGACCGGCAACCGTTACAACACGCTGAATACCCCGAGCGCGGTCACCAATACCGTCGAACACCTGAACCCGTCAGTTCCCGAGGGCTCGGCGCTGTTCGACATGGCCACCGATGCGCAGAATCTGCACCTCACTGCCGGGCGCTACACTTACACCCAGCCTAACGTGTCCGCCAACGAAAACCTGATCTACGGCGGTAGCGGCGGTACCTACCAGTATGTCGGCGGCGGGATCAGCCAGAACCCGAACTGGGATGCCTTCTTCGATCACCGCGAAGCCAATCCCTGGTCTTTCCCCGCCGATCGTCCGACCCCCTGATCCGACGGTCGTCGAACCGTCCTCCCCTGACCTCGAAGCACCACATTCCCCGCTGGCTGTCATCCGGCCAGCCGTCTGGAAGTCTCCGCATTTACAGCCAGTTGTATTCTTGTATGTTCATAAATTATATGAACAACTAGTATATGTGTTGTATATTATTGTTAATAAACGATTTTTATTGCATTCCTCTATCCCCGGGCGTAAAACAGACCTCAGTAAGGAAGCGATGCCCGGAATTCCCAGGCCACCCGTCAGTAACGAATACGGCCATAAGACCCAAGGAAGGCAGACCTGGTTGAGGCGCAGCTAAGGGGTTGCTGCGCCTTGGATGTTCTGGCTGCGATGCAAGGATCACTACGGGTTTTATGGCAGGAAGGTCACGCGTCCGTCCGCAAGGCCGGGTGCGTCCTTAACCTAAAATATCCAGGAGAGAAACTATGAAGAGAATACATCTGTTCGGCGCAGGAGCGGGCGCGGTAGCCCTTCTGCTCGCCGGGCCGGCGCTGGCCGCGCCGCCCAGCGGTCATTCCTATAATCAGTGGAGCGCGACCGCCGGCATCATCACGCTGAACTCGTGTGCGCCGCCGCAGTGCGTCGTGCTGCTGAGTGAGAACGGCATGCTGCAGGCGCGCGTTCGCGAGGACAACGATCCTGACGAGCAGGGCTTTTTCCAGACCATCACCATCGAGGAAGGATTTTCGGGTACCGCGGGAGTAGCGGCATTCCGCAACGAGTCCTTCGTCAGCTCGTCGAATCAGGCGACCTGCCCCGGAGTTTCTTGCTTCGATATGGCAGCGTTGCAGTTCGTCGACCTCGACACCCAGGGCATCATGCAGGTCCAACTGGCCAGCGGCGCGATGCGCGATGCGGGCAGCAATGAAGCCGGCTTCGACCTGTACCAGACGATCGTCCCGGGCGACGGCATCAATGTCCGCTTCCACTACGAGAAGCAGTTGCTCGGCACCGCGCAGTTCTCGACGAACACGACGCAGGGCGACAGGATGCGCCTCGACTACACGATCGATGGCGTCGCCGGTAACCGCGGCACGCCGTTCACCACCCGCCAGACCTCGGGCTTCTACACCCAGGGCAGCGGCACGCTCGAGACCCCGGGCGGCGGCGCGATCACCTACAGCAATGGCCAGAACATCAGCACGACCTATCTGACCGGTCTGCTGTGGCACGGCGGTGAGATGCATTCCAGCGGCAACAACATCAACCGCATCCTCGAAGTGTCGCGTATCACCAATGCGACGACGGGTGAAAGCCTCAACTGGACGAACACGAACAACACGATGGACGACACCGGTGTCGGCTTCGTGAACTTCGTCGCGGTCTGGGAGACGGCGGCGGGCGGCCTCGCGGCCTGGGATGCGAACTTCGGCGCTGCGCCGGGCGTCGTACCGGCCGGTACCGCGAACCTTGCGCCGATCACGCCGACCCCGGCAGGCAACATGGACAGCGTGTTCCCGGGCTTCAACCACGGTCTGGTTCCGTAACCTGACCGCCGGCTAAAAAGTTTACAGGAGAGCAACTATGAGCAATCACAAGAGAAACACCGTGCTGGCCGGCGCGATCGCGATGGCATTCGCCAGCGGTTCGGTGCTGGCGGCCGGTGCGGCGACCTACACGCTGCCCTATGACGGCGCCGACAACGGCGGGGGCGATTTCACAATCGAGAACGCCCTGTTCGACCCGAACAACGTCACCGCGGCGCCTTGCCCGACCGGCGCGACCTGCACCAACATGACCGCGACCCAGGCGGGTGGTAACCTGCTGATGCGCGAGGTCGACACCGGCGCCCAGCGATACATCCAGATGATCGTCACCGACGTCGGCGGTTCGCAGGGCGACTTCGCCTACGAGGGCACCGTGTCCTCGGGCGGCTCGACCAACGCGATCGGCGCGATGGTGCGCATCGATGATGCAGCGGAGGCCTTCCACACGACCCAGGCGATGTACCGCGGCCTCGAGTTCGGCGGCAACAGCAACGCCAACAACAACATCACGATCGAAGTCCACCAGAACCTGGACAGCGGCTTCCAGACGTTCGACATGATGACGAACAACGCGCCGAACCAGGGTGGTACGGCCAACCAGGGCAACCCGATGACCAACGGCAGGCTGCAAATCCTGCAGGCGGGTGCGGGCAACATGCAGGCCTTCGGGCACACGATCCTGGCCGGCACCTTCCAGACCAATGCGGGCACGCTGACGCTGGGTGCAGGCAGCTTCACCTTCGCGAACGGTAATGCCCTGTCGGCGACCTGGATCGGCGGCGTGATGTCCGGCGGCGGTCCCGGCGTGGTGCTGGCCCCGGGCCAGACGCAGAACCACGACACGCGCACGGCTGCGCAGCGTGACTTCGGCCTGCTGATCTATCGCCGCAACGGTGGTGCGACGATGGGCGCCATGGGCGCGGCGGGTGGCGCGCCTGCGGGCATCCAGCAGCCGCAGTTCTCGCAGAATGCGGCTACGTTCGCGGGTGGTCTCCTGCGCGGCTTCTCGCTCGACACGAGCCTGCAGGACACCGGCCTGATGTACAACGTCGATCATGGTTCGTTCATCGGCGGCGCGGCGATCCTCGCCGACAACTGGAACGCCACGGTCTTCGGGGCCAATCCGTACTGATCGCGCGGGCGCCCGCAGGCGCCAACACGATCCCAGGGAAGGAAACAGAGAGGGGGCGCAATGCCCCCTCTCGCTTTTCAGGGTGTCTTCTGCACCCAGAACTGGTACATCCCGACGAAGGTGTCCGGATGTTCGCGTTCGTACGCCTCCCAGTGCATGAGTGAGATCATCCGCGGATCCTCCGGATAACGTCTCCGATAGCCGGCGGTCTCGGCGAGACTGAAGCGCAGGAAACGCAGGCCGAGCGCAACGAGCGCCCGGCGGATCCACGGCAGCGTGAAGCGGTGCTCGAGGACATGGAACAGCATGTCCCGGCAGTTGCTGAGGCTGTAGAAATCCTCGGCCATCCTCAGCGGGGCGAGCGGGTGATCGTCGGGCAGGTCGAGCAGGTCGCGGCGACAGCGGCGGATGCCTTCCGCCGTGGCCGGATAGCCCCTGTCGGCGATGAACCTCCTGGCCTCGACGACGACGCGACGCGCCGCCTCGCTGTACAGGCCGATGTTCATCAGGCCGCCCGGGTGCAGCAGCTCGACGAGCATGCGCCACGAGGCCAGCGGATCCTCGACGCAGACGAGCACCCCCGAGCACTCGATGACATGGAATCGGCGGTTCAGCGCGCCGAGTTCATTCAGGTCGCCCTGCGCGTACGCGATGTTGTTCAATCCCGCTTCCCTTGTCTTGCGCACAGCATAGGCCAGGCTCGACAGGCTGAGGTCGACGGCCAGCAGCCGGGCATCCTGATAGAACGGCGCCGCAGCGATCGCATGCTGGCCGGTGCCGCAACCCGCGATCAGCACGTCCGGCGTCGCGAACGACGGGTCCCCGGGGATCGAGGCGCCGAGGCCGCGCATCAGGTCCGTGAGTCGCGTCGGCGATGTCCGTTCGGCCCTGATCCAGCGCGGGTACGGGTTTTCCTCGTACTGCGCGCGCACCTTGACCGAGGTCGCGGCAGTGATCGGGGTCAGCCGCGGCAGGGTTGCGCGCAACGCGCGTTCTTCCAGCGGTTCGTCGATCTGGGCGCGAATGAGCGCGCGCAGGGGTTCGGGCCATGCGGCCCGGGCGAGATCCGCCGCGTGCGCGAGCGTGTACAGCGGGCGATAGGCCGCGACGATCGTCAGTCTCAGCGCAAGGGGGACAGGCGGCGCGCCCGACGGCCGCGCAGTCGGGACGAGCGTGCCGGCGAGGTCATCGACCCGCGCCGACTCATCCCCGGTCATGCACCAGGCATATTCCGTCAGGAAGGCCTGGGTCGACAGCGCTGCGCAGAACGACAGCACGGAGGCAGGGAATTCATGGATCGCCGCGTCGTCGAGCAGCGCGCGTCGCAACGCGGTCAGCAAGCGTTCGATCTCCGCATCGGTGATCGTCGTCACGCGCAGCAAGGTCAGGAACAGTTCATCGCGCGACAGGCATTCGAGCACATCGATCAGCCCTGAACCACGCGGCAGCGAACCCTCGCGCGCCCTGCGCGCGAGATCGGCGAACATCGGGTCCGTGAGCAAGGTCGCCGCGGCCGACGCGGCGATCGTCGAGGGCCGGATCGCCGGATGCATGAGCGCCGCGGGCAGCAGGCGGCGACCCTCGTCGAGGGGCAGCGACCGGGCGCGCAGCAGGCGCGCGAGCCTGATCCAGTGCGTATCGAATGTCGGGGCCTGCTCGAGCGCGGCGGTCAGCGGCGCCAGCGCCTCGTCCCATCGATGCAACTGCATCAGCATCTCGGCCGCGAGGCCGCACAGCCTGTGCTCGCCGGGGAATTGCGCAAGGCCGGCCTCGCAGGCTGCCAGCGCCTCATCGAAGCGGCCCAGCTCCGACAGCACGAGCGCGAGCTTGCCATGGGCATCGGCATGCCCGGGCGCGCGCGCGACGGTGTCCTGCAGCAACGGCACCGCTTCGTCCGGTCTCCCCAGTCGGCGCAGCGCCTCGGCGAGATTCGCAAGCAATCGTGCATCGTGCGGTGCGCGCGCGAGCGCGGCACGGAAATGCGCGGCGCCCGCTTCGAGGCGACCGTCCCGCGCGGCGATCATCCCCAGCAGGTTCAGCGCCTCGACCGGCGCGGAGCCGTCGGCGATGAGGGCCTGACAGGCCCTCTCCGCGTCCGCGAAGCGGCCATCCCGGTAATCGGCGATGGCCTGCTCCAGCGACGGCGCGGCGGGTTCACTCATCGCGGCGGCCTCGTCAGGCCCCTTGTTCCTTCTGCACCCAGAACTGGTACATATCGACGAAGGTGTCCGGCTGTTCCAGTTCCAGTCGATGCCAGTTGTCGAGCGAGCGCATGCGCGGATCATCGGGAAAGCGCCGCCGGTACGGTCCGGTGTCGGTCAGCACGAAGCCGAGGAATCTCAGGCCCAGCGCGGCAAGGGCCTCGGCGATCTGCGGGATCGTGAAGCGATGCTCCTGTACATGAAACAGGAGATCGCGGCAGCCGCTGCTGCTGTAGAAATCCCCCATCCCGCGTAACGGCGCCAGCGCATCGCCTTCGGGCACGGCGAGCACGTCGCGCCGGCAGCGGCGGATGTCGCCGACCGTCGGTTGATAGCCTCGCGCGGCGATATGCGCGCGCGCACGGACCACCGCCGGACGGGCGAGCTCGCTGTACAGGCCGATCTGCATGAGCCCGCCCGGGCGCAGCAGGTCCGTCAATACCCGCCATCCCGCCAGCGGGTCGGCCAGGTGATGCAGCACGCCGCTCGACTCGATGACATGAAAGCGCCGGTCGAGGACGCCGAGTTCGAGGATGTCGGCCTGGCCGTACTCGATGTTGGTGATGCCGAGTTCGCGCGTCTTGCGCAAGGCATAGGCGAGGCTGGCGAGGCTCAGATCGATCGCGAGGACGCGCCCGTTCGCAAAAAACGGCGCGGTCGAGATCGCATGCTGGCCGGTGCCGCAACCGGCGACCAGGATTTCGGGCGTCGAGAACGACGGGTCAGCGGGCACGGTCGCCCCGAGCGTGCGCATCAGTTCCGGCAACGCGATCGTCTGCGAACGTTCGGCGCGCGCCCAGCGCGGGTAGGGGTTCTCCTCATATTGCGCGCGGACGTCGCGCGACACCGGGTCGCGCATCGGCGTCAATGCGGGGATCAGCGCGCGCAGCGCGCGCTCCTCCCTCGGTTCCTCGATCTGCATGCGCAGCACGCGACGCAGCGGTTCGGGGGCGGCCTGCGCTGTCAGCGTCGTGGCGATCGCCAGACCGTTCAGGGCGCGATAGGCGCCGATGATCGCCAGCCTCGATGCCACGGTTTCCGGCGCGAGTCCGTTCGCCTCCGCTTCGAGCCGGGCGATCAGGGCATCGAGCAGCGTCTCTTCCTCGCCGGTCACGAACCACGCGTATTCGACGAGGAATGCCTGTGTCGCCAGCGCGGCGCAGAACGGCAGCAGGGCGGGCGCGAGCTGCGCATCGTCGCTCGCGGCGAACAGCAAGGCGCGCCGGAGACCCGTGAACAGGCATTCGAGCGGCGGGTCGGGGATGACGGTGATCGTCATCAGTTCGAGCAACAGCTCGTCGACGGACAGGCGCCCCAGCGGTTCCATGAGCGTTTGCCAGGGCGGCAGCGCGCCGGCCTGCGCCTGCGCGGTCAGCCCTCCGATCAGCGGATCGCTGCGCAGGGTCCTCGCGATCGGGGCCGCGATCGACGACGGGCGCATCAGCGGATGGGCGAGCGCCTTCAGCAAGAGCCGGCGTCCCCTGTCGGCCGGCAGGAAGCCGTGCCGCAGCAGGCGATAGAGCCGTGACCAGTGGATGTCGGCCTCCGGCGCGCGCTCCAGCGCGAGCAACAGCCAGGGCAGGGCCTCGGCCGGTCGCCGTTCGCCGATCAACAACTCCGCGAGCAATCCGCCGAGCTGCGGATCCTCCGGGCAGGACCGGAGCCCGGCGCGACAGGCCTCGATCGCCTCATCGAGGCGCCCGGCCTCCGTCAGCGCGAGCGCGAGCTTGCCGTAGGTGCCGGAAAAGGCCGGTTGGAGCCGGATGGCCTCGCGAAACAGCGGGATGGCCTCGTGGAGCCGGCCCGACAGCCGCAAGGCCTGGGCCAGGTTGCCGATGACCGCCGCGTTGCCGGGGGCGGCCGCGCGCGCGCCGCGGAAGCAGGCGATGGATTCGTCGACGCGGCCGGCCCGGGCCGCGAGCATGCCGAGCAGGTTCAGCGCCGACGGATCGCTCGGCGACCTGGCGAGCAGCGCGCGGCAGGCGCTCTCCGCTTCGGGGAATCTTCCCGCCTCGTGCAGGCGATAGGCCTCGTTCACTTTGTGCTTGCTTCTGCGGGTCACCCGGCGGTCACCGATCGAGACTGTGAGTCCTCTGTACAGAGATTCTATAGCCGTTTGACCCCGCAAACGCCAGCCCCCTCGCCGGCCGCCGGGGAATGGCCATATATTAGGTCTGATTCATATTTTATGCATAGTTGTTAAGCATATATGATCTATCTACATATTAGATATGCGTATTGACAATTGCCGTGGACGGGCGTAAAACGGACTTTAGTAGGGAAGCGATGCCCGGCCTTAGGCGCATTAGCAGGGCCACCCGTCAAGAACGACACGCCGTAAGACTCAAGGAAGACAGGCCCAGGACAGGGGGAGCGAACGATTCGCTGCGTCCGCCGGGTTTGATGCAGGGTTTCTGTGGCAGGAAGGACGCGAGGCTGCCCGCGAGGCAGGCTCGACCTTAACCTAAATATCCAGGAGAGAAACTATGAAGAGAATACATCTGTTCGGCGCAGGGGTGGGCGCGGCCGCGCTTATGCTCGCCGGCCCGGCGCTGGCCTCGCCGCCCGACGGCCATACCTATAATCAGTGGAGCGCGACCGCCGGCATCATCACGCTGAACTCGTGCACGCCGCCGGCTTGCGTCACGCTGATCAGCGAGAACGGCATGCTGCAGGCGCGTGTCCGCGAGGACAACGATCCCGATGGCGCGGGCTTCTTCCAGACCATCAATGTCGAGGAAGGCTTCAGCGGCACGGCGGCAACGGCGGCCTTCCGCAACGAGTCCTTCGTCGCGTCGACCAACCAGGGCACCAACTTCGACATGGCGGCGCTGCAGTTCGTCGACCTCGACACCCAGGGCATCATGCAGGCGGAACTCGCGCATGGGTCGATGCGCGACGCCGGCAACAACCAGGCCGGCTTCGACCTGTACCAGACGATCACCCCGGGCGACGGCATCAATGTCCGCTTCCACTACGAGAAGCAGATCCTCGGTACCGCGCAGTTCTCGACCAATACGTCGCAGGGCGACAGGATGCGCCTCGACTATACCGTCGATAACGTCGCCGGCATCCGCGGCACGCCGTTCACCGCGCGCCAGACTTCGGGCTTCTACACCCAGGGCAGCGGCACGCTCGAGACCCCGGGCGGCGGCGCGATCACCTATACCGACGGCCAGAACATCAGCACGACCTTCCTGACCGGTCTGCTGTGGCACGGCGGCCCGATGCACATGCCGGCGAACACCGACCGCATCCTCGAGGTCCAGCGCATCGCCAACCACACCACCGGCGAAGGCTTCAACTGGACCAATACGAACAACACGATCGACGACACCGGTGTCGGCTTCGTGAACTTCGTCGCGGTCTGGGAGACGGCGGCGGGCGGCCTCGCGGCCTGGGATGCGAACTTCGGCGATGCGCCGGCCTTCGTGCCGGCCGGTACGGCGACGCTGACGGGCATCACGCCGGCCCCGGCAGGCAATATGGACAGCGTGTTCCCGGGCTTCGACCACGGTCTGGTTCCGTAACCCGACCGCCGGCTAAAAAGTTTACAGGAGAGCAACTATGAGCAATCACAAGAGAAACACCGTGCTGGCCGGCGCGATCGCGATGGCATTCGCCAGCGGTTCGGTGCTGGCGGCCGGCGCGGCGACCTATACGCTGCCCTATGACGGCGCCGACAACGGCGGCGGGGACTTCACGATCGACCATGCGCTGTTCGACGCGAACAACGTCACCGCGGCGCCTTGCCCGACCGGCGCGACCTGCACCAACATGACCGCGACCCAGGCCGGTGGCGATGTGCTGATGCGCGAGGTCGACACCGGCGTCGAGCGCTTCATCCAGTTCATCGTCACGGATACCGGCGGTTCGCAGGGCGACTTCGCCTACGAGGGCACCGTGTCCTCGGGCGGCGCGAGCAACGCGATCGGCACCAAGGTCATCATCGACGATGCGGCGAACGCGTTCTTCACCGGGCAGGCGATGTACCGCGGCCTCGAGTTCGGCGGCAACAGCAACGCCAACAACCAGATCACGATGGAAGTCCACCAGAACCTGGACAGCGGTTTCCAGACCTTCGACATGATGACGAACAACGCGCCGAACCAGGGCGCGTCGAACCTTGCAAACGGTCGCATCCAGATCCTGCAGGGCGGCGCGGGCAACATGCAGCAGTTCGGTCACACGATGGTCGCCGGTAACTTCCAGACGGCGTCCGGTTCGTTGACGATCGGCGCGGACAGCCTGACATTTGCCGCCGGCAACACGGTCTCGGCGACGTGGATCGGTGGCAACAACATGTCGGGCGGCGGTCCCGGCGTGGTGCTGGCCCCGGGCCAGACGCAGAACCACGACACGCGCACGGCCGCGCAGCGTGACTTCGGCCTGCTGATCTATCGCGTCGGCAACAACGGCGGCAACGCCGGCGGTACGCCGGCCGGCCTCGTCCAGCCGCAGTTCACCGCGTCGGCGATCCCGACGATCCGCGGCTTCGCGCTCGATCCGGACGCGCAGGACACCGGCCTGATGTACAACCTCGACCACGGCTCGTTCATCGGTGGCGCCGCGATCCTCGGCGACAACTGGGACGACGTCGTCTTCGGGGCCAATCCGTACTGATCGCGGGAGCGCCGCACGGCGCGACGCGATCCCAGGGATGGAAGCAAGGGGGGCGCAACGCCCCCCTTTTTTTATCATGATGCCATCGCGGGATGGCGGTCCCCGACCCCTGCCGGATAATGCGGGATCATGGCCCCGCATGGTATAATTCCCGCGTTTCCAGCGCATGGAACCGGCATGAAGCCGGCATGAATCCGGGAGGACGCGGCCCGGTCGAGTCTGCGCGAAGGATGGAATCCCCCTGAATCTCCCTCGTTCGGTCAAGTGGAGAGCCTGCTTCTGAAAACCGTCAGCATCGCGCTCCTTGCGGTGTCCCTGTGCCTGCCGCTGGCCGTCCTCGCCGCCGCGCCGCCCGCCCCGGCGCCGACGGGAGCGATCGAGACGGACTCAGGCGAGACGGCGCCGGGTTCGATCGAGCAGGCGCGGGCGCTGATCGACGCCGGTCGTTACGGCGAGGCCGAACGCATGCTCGAGGGCCTCGTCCGACGCGCCCCCGATGACTCCCAGACCCATTACTGGCTCGGTCGCGCCTTGTTCCTGCAGCGCCAGTTCGACGAGGGCCTCCGCTATCTCGAGCGCAGCGTCGAACTCGCCCCCGCCAACCTGCGTGTGCTGATGGACCTCGGCCGTTCCTATGAATTCGCCGGGCGGGTCGAGGACGCGGCCCGCGTCTTCGCCCGGATCCTCGATCGCGCCGACGACGAGGCCTTGCTGCGGGAGGCGCGCCGCCGGCTGGCGTTCCACGAGGCTCGACGCGCGGTCGAGACCGGCCGGCTCGAGGAGGCGCTGGCGATCTACCGCCGCCTGCTGGAACAGACGCCGGACGATCCGAGGCTGCTCGAATTGATCGCGCCGGTGCTCGAGGAACTCGGCCGCCACGGGGAATCCGACCGCATCTTCACGCGCATGCTCGAGCAGCGGCCCGCTGACGCCGGCCTGCGCATGCGGCTGGCCGCGACCTACGAGCGCCGCGGCGATAGCGCGCGGGCCGAAGCGTTCTATGCCGAGGCGATCGCCCTTGAACCCGGCGGCGACATCGAGGCGCTGGCGCTCGATCGTCTCGGCTTGAACCGTGCCGTCGATTTCTTGCAGGAAGGACGACCGACCGAGGCCCTGCGGATCTTCGAACACATCCTCGCGCTGGCGCCGGACCTGCCGGCCGCGGTCCACGGCAGCGGCCTCGCCTACGAGGCGCTCGGCAGGCGCGAGGACGCTGAGAAGGCCTATCTGCGGGTCGCGGAACTGGTCCCCGGCAGCACCTTGGCCTGGTTCGAGCTGGCGCAGCTCTACGAGCAGGCCGGTCGCACCGACGACGCGATCGCGGCCTATGAACGGGTCGAGCGCGCCGGTCTCAGCGATGAACAGCGCCGAGAGATCGCCCCGCGCCTGAACGCCCTGTACGCGATCCGGCTGGGCGCCCAGCGCGCCGCGCTCGAGCGCGGCGACGCCGATATCGGCGAGGTCGTCGCGTTCGCGGAGATCCTGGTCCGCCGCGGTTTTGCCGAGGATGCGACGCGGCTGTTGCGCATCGCGCTGGAGCAGGCGCCCGACAACGCGCAGGTCCATGCCTGGCTCGGCAGGGCGGAGATCGCCCAGGGCGAGACCGAGCGCGGCATCGCGATGCTCGAACGCGGGCGGCAACTGGCCCCCGGCAACAGGGAGATCCTGACGGACCTCGCGCGCGCGTACGAGCAGGTCGGCCGACTCGACGACGCCGAACGGGGCTGGCAGGAGCTGATCCGGCGCGCGTCCGATGATACGGCGCGCGCGGATGCCGAGCGCGGTCTCGGTCTGCTGACGATCAGCCGGAGGCAGCTGGAAGAGGATATCGACGGCATGCTCGCGGAGATCGAGCGCATGCAGGCGCGATTCCCGGACGACCTCGCCTTCGTCCTGCTGGAAGGACGGGTGCTGCTGGCATTGAATCGCGACGCGCAGGCGGACGGCGTGTTCGCCGAGCTGCTGGCGCGGGAAGCGGAGAACCTGAACCTCCGCCTGCAAGTCGCCCAGCTCTACCGGGAGGCCGGGCGGAATCCGCAGGCGGAGCGTGTCTATCTCGAGACCCTCGAACTCGATCCGTCGAATGTGCAGGTCCGGCTCGTGCTGGCCGGTTTCTATATCGAAGCGGATCGCCATGGCGAAGCCTTCGATGCCATCGGGCAGGCGCTGACGCTGGCGCGCGGGACGCCGATGGAGCCCCAGGCGGTCGGGGCGCTGGCGCGTCTCGAGCAGATCCTGATCGGCCAGGCGCGCCGCGCCATGACCCAGCAGGACGTGGCGCGGGCGCGGACCCTGTATACATTGCTGCTCGAGCGCCAGCCCGAAAGCCCCGCAGCGCTGTTCGGGCTCAGCGAAGTGGCGAGGGCGCAGGGCCGCCCGCTCGACCAGGCGCGTTATCTCGAACGGATGCTCGCGGTGACCGAGGTGAATCTCGTGCTCAAGCGGCGACTCGGCATTGCCTATGACGAAGCCGGTGAACTGGAGCAGGCCGAGTCGACGCTCACCGAGGTCGTCGAGGCCTTTCCCTTCGACAGCGAGGTCCGCGCGCGGCTGGCCGCCCTCCATGAGCGGCGCGGGGACCGGGAGCGCGCCCGCGCCGAGTACCTGCGTCTGCTCGAACTGAATCCCGTGCTCGCATGGCGGACGGTGGCGCTCGATCGCCTCGGGCTGGCCGAGGCGCGGGCGCAACAACAGCGGGGTGACTACGCGAGGGCGCTGGCGACGGCGCGGCGGGTCGCCGAGGACGTGACCGACGATCCGCTGGTGCATCTGGCCATCGCGGACATCCTTCGCGAGGCAGGCCGGTTCGATGACGCCGAGGCCGCGTATGCCGAGGCCCTGCGGCTCGCGCCGGGCGATCCCGATGCGCGTCTCGGGTTGGCGCGCGCCCGCGCGGCGCAGGGCCGGGAAGACGAGGCGGTCACCGCCTATGCCGAACTGACGACCGAGCAGCCGCCATCGCCGCGCGCGGAGACCGCGCGCGGCGAACTCGATCGCCTGCTGCTGCGGCAGGCGCGGCAGGAGATCGAGCGCGCGAACGCCGAACGGGATCCGGCCGCGGCGGCCGCGCTGCTGATGCCGGCGGGACTGCGCGCGCGGGAGTTGGGCGGCCTCGATGCCGCCCGCGAAGTCTTCGAACAACTGGTCAGGATCGCGCCGGACAGCGCAGAGGCCCATTATCAGCTCGGCCTCGTCTATGCCGGGCGTAATGAGCATGCCGACAGCGCCGTCGTGCTCAAGCGCGCGGTCGATATCGATCCCGGCAATGCCCGCTACCAGCGCGCGCTCGGCCGCGCCTACCAGGAGTTGCGCACGGACCGGCTTGCCGAAGAGGCGCTGACCGAGTCCGCGCGGCTGGATCGGCAGGACCCGCTGGTCCGCGCCGACCTCGGCGCATTGTACCGATCGCGCGGCGACGAAGTGCGCGCGCAGGCCGCCTACGTGCGCGTGCTGGAACTGTCGACGGATCGGGAAAGCTTCCTGCTCGGGTTGCAAGGGCTCGGTCTCGATGAAGACCCGGATCGGCTGGATCGTGACGAGGTCGAGCAGGCGCTGCGCACGCTTGAACAGTATCTGACGGCGATGCCCCGCTCCCCGCAGGTCAGGCTGTACCTCGGCGTGCTGTATCACCGTGCGCTGCGTCTGACCGAGGCGGAGTCGCTGTACCGGGAACTGTTGCCGTTACCGGCGCTGGGGCCGCAGACGGCCTTGCGGCTGGCGCGCCTGATGGCCGAGACCGGACGGACCGACGAGGCCATCGGACTCCTCGATCGCGTCATCGCGACCGTGCCGGACCCGCGCCTGAGCGGACCGGCGCGCCAGCAGCAGACCGCGCTGTACGCCCGCCAGGCCGACCTGCTGGCCGCGGACCTGAATCGCGGCAACGGCGACGTGGCCGATGCGCGGCGGCTGGCGCGGCTCCTGATCGAGCGCAATGTCGCCGATCAGGCCGTCCCGATGCTCGAGGCCGCCTCCCGCAGGGCGCCGCGCGATCCGGAGGTCTGGTATCTGCTCGGGCGGGCGCATGCCGATCGCGGTCGTTTCGATCAGGGTATCGAGGCGATGGAACGCAGCGTGGCACTGGTCCCGGACCATTTCCTCGTGCTGCAACACCTGGCCGGCGTTTACGAGCAGGCCGGCCGCATCGACGAGGCCGTCCCGCTGTACGAACGGCTGTCGCGCCAGGGCGAGGACGCGCAGATCCAGCGTCAGTCGCGCATGCGCCTGGGCCTGATCCGGGGCGCGCAACTGGCGGAGGCCGGCAACCCTGCCGCGGCCTTGCGCGAATACGATGCGTTGCTCGAGCTGTTTCCGGACGAGGTCACGGTCCTCGGCGAGCGCGGCAGGATGCTGGTCGAACTCGGTCGCGACGAGGACGCCGATGCGACCTTCGCGCGCGTGCTGGAGCTGGCCCCCGACAGCCCCGGTGTCAGGCTGCGGCTCGCGGAGGTGTACCGCTCGCGCGGCGACACGACCCGGTCTCTGGAACAACTGGCGGCGGTCATCCGCATCAGTCCGGCCAGCCCCGAGGCCCTGCATGCCCGCAGGCTGCTCGGCTTCGACGCCGCCGAGGAGCTGCTGGCCGCCGGAGCGCTGGACGACGCGGAGGAGATCCTCGAGCGCATGCTGACCGTCGTCCCCGACGATCAGCTCACCCGTTATCGCCTCGGCGACGTCTATTATCAGCAGGGTCGTTATGCCGAGGCCGAGGTCATGCTGACCGGGGTCACGCAGGCGCTGCCGGGCTTTCAGGACCCCTGGCTGACGCTCGGCAATCTGTACGAAGCCCTCGAACGTGAGGACAGCGCGATCCACGCCTATGAGCGCGTCCTCGAACTCGGCCGCAACACGGCGGCCGGCCGCCAGGCGCAGCCGCTGCTCGCGGCGCTGTACGGCGCCCGCATCCAGGCGATGCTCGGCGAAGGCCGCGATGAAGAGGCGATGTCAGGACTGGAGCGGATGGTCCGCAGCGACGGCGGCAACGTCGCGGCGCGCACCACGCTGGCGTTTATCTATACGCGCGCCGGCCGCTTCGACGATGCGATCGAGCAGTTGCGCACCGCCCTTCGTCTGCAGCCGGACAATCCCAGGACATGGATGCAGCTCGGCGGCGTCTACACGGCGGCGGGGCGGGACATGCCCTCCGCCGAGGCCTACGCCTATGCGATCGCGCATGACACCGACGAGGAACGCATCAAGGTACAGGTGCGCGAACTGGTCATGTCGGTCGCGCGGCACATGGTCGAGGAGGACCGCCCGTTCGCCGCGATCCGGCACCTGCGGGGGATCAACGACCAGGATCTCGGCAATGAACGCACCTACTTCATGCTCGCATCGCTGTATCGCCAGCAGGGCAGGTTCGACGAATCCACGCGGGCGTTCCGCGACGCGGTCCGTTTCGCGCCGGACAACGTCGCGATGCGTTTCAATCTCGCCGAGCTGTACGAGCGCAGCAACGATTTCGATCTCGCGCTGATCCAGTATCGGCATATCGTCCGCGTCGGCGTGCCGGGCGATCAGGTCGTCGAAGAGGCACGGCGGCGCGCCAGCGCGCTGCGCACCCGGCTCGCGCTGTTCACCTCCCAGTTGTCGTACTCGACGACGATCGGTGAATCGACGATCGAGGAACTGGACCTGTCGGGCACCGGCGCGATCAACACGCGCTTCAGCTCGCAACTGTTTTACAACCTCGGCACGAATTTCTGGCCGGTCCCGAGCCTCAATCTGCGGCTCGACACCGGTCTCGCCTACGTGTCGAACCACAGTACCGAGCGCGATCTGCTGGTGCCGCGGTTCGGCGTCTCCGGCAACCTGAATTTCCCCCGGCATTTCTACAGCGCCAACGCCCATGTCAGCGACATCAAGGAGATGATCAGCGAGACCTCGCAGGGACGCAGCTACAACGCCAGCCTGTCGGCCGGCCTGCGTTTCACCGACACCCGGGACCTGCTGCAGGGCCTCGGCTGGCGCGGCGGCCGCCTCCCCGAACAGGGGGAGTCGCGGATCGAGCGCGCGCCGGAGCTGCGGCTCGCGGCGGCCGTCATCAGCGACAATCCCGCGCTGCGCCGCATGCTCGAGCAGGTCTACCGGCGCCAGTTGCAGGTCCGCGGACCGGTCGAAGGCGAGGCGGTGAGGCGATACCAGGTCCGACCGGGTGACGGTGCGCGGGAGATCGCCGCTGCGATCGGCGTCGATGTGAACCGCTGGGAGGCGGAGTGGCGCGACAATCCGCGGCTCATCGACCCATCGCTGATCCTGCCCGGCGATACCATTGCGCGCAGCGGTCCCGCCGACGATCCGACCATCGGCATCGAGTCGGGCGGAGAGACGGCGGTGCTGGCGTCGCAGCTCGAGGGCGCCGCGGTCGATCTGCGGCTGGCGCGCGAGGCCCGCATCCGCAGCCGGGTCGAGGAAGGCATGGCCCAGTACCGGGCCGGCCTGGCGTTGTCCGGGCAGGGGCGGCTCGATGCGGCCGAGGCGCGCTTCGAGCAGATCCTGGCGGTCGTCCCGAATGACCCCCTGACATTGCTGAATCTCGGCATCGTGCAGCGTCAGCAGGGTCGTTCCCGCGATGCGCTGCAGACCTTCGATCTTGCGGTCGAGGCCGATCCGTCGCTGCACGCGGCGCGGCTGGGCCGGATCGGCGCGCGGACCGATCTCGGCGACTTCGCCGGCGCGGTGGCGGCGCTGGAGGAAATGGTCGCTGCGGGGGCGACGGCTTCGCTCGCGCAGGAGATCGCCGAGCAGGGCCTGCGCATCGCCAATACCATGCTCGGCCAGGCGATACAGACCGATGCCGAGATCGGCTTGCTGACCCGCGTCGCGGTCGCCCTGTCCCTGATCGATCAGCATGGCGTCGCCGAGCAGGTCCTGGAGGCGCTGGTCGAGGCCTGGCCATTCAGCCCGGAACCGAAATTCATGCTGGCCGTGATCCTGCATGACCGCGGTCTCGCGAGCGAGGCCTTGCCGCATGCGCAAGGCAGCGTCGACCTCGAACCGAACGACGAGCGCTATGAGCGGCAGCTTGCGCGCATCCAGCGCGACCTCGGCAATTTCCTCCAGGCCGGCCGGGCCTATGAACAGGCGATCGCGCTGACGCCCGAACCGGCGGCGCGCGAGTCGCTGCTTCTGGAGGCGGCGATGGCCGATGCCGCGCGTCTCGAGGCGGAGGGGGACATCGCGCAAGCCGCGGAGCGATATCGGCAACAGCTCGCTGCCCATCCCGACGACGTGGATCTGCTGATGCGCGCCGCGTCCGCCGAGGCGCGCCTCGGCCTCGGCGCCCGGGCGCTGGCGCATCTCGAGCACGCGATCGGGCAGGCGCCGGAGCGATTCGATCTGCGCCTGCGCCTCGCCGATCTGCATCGTCAGCAGGGTCGCGGCACAGAGGCCGACGAGACCCTCGCCGTTGCGATGCGGATGGCCGAGACGCCCGCTCAGCGCCGCGAGGTGCTCGATCGCCTCGGCTTCGAAGGCGCGCTCGAGCAGATCCAGCGGGGACGCTGGGGCCGGGCGCGGACGGCGCTGGGGCGCATCCAGGCGATTACGCCCGACGATCCGCTGGTGCTGCTGAATCTCGGCGCGGTCCACCAGCAGCAACGGCGTTATCCCGAGGCCGAGGCCGCGTTCCTGCAGGTGCTCGACGCCGACCCGCGCAATCTGACCGCGAAGCTCCGGCTCGGCCTGTTCTACAGCGTGACCGACCGGATCGATCGCGCGATCGCGCTACTGGAGCAGGTCGTGTCGGAAGGCGCGGGCCATGAGGCGGGCGGCCGCGCCGCCGAGGCGCTCGGGCGGCTCGAGGAGCGCCGCCTGCGGCGACTCGTCGGCGCCGATCTCGAGCGCGCATCGCCGACGATGAAGACCCTGCAGGCGCGCGTATTCTGGAGCGATTCCGACCTGCCGGTGCAGGCGCTGACGGAGACCTTCTCGTATGGCGCCGGCCTGACGTTCTTCTATCGTTCGCTGAGCTACGGCGACTGGATCATGAACTACACCTTCCTGATCAGGGAGAACGAACATCCGCTCGGCACCGACTATGCCTACGGCTCCAACGAGTTCGGTCTGACCTGGCGGACATCGGTGCGCAATCCGCGAGGCTGGTTCGGGACCTCTCACTTCATCCCCGGCCTGACCGGCGTGGTTTCGCTGACCAGGGAGATGCGGTTGTTTACCTTCGCCGATACCAATGCGCTGAACGCGCTGAACCAGGAGCGCCGGCGCCGGCATGACACCGATAACCTGACGCTCGGGCTGGTCTACCAGCCGCCCGGCCAGGACAAGCTGAGTCTGTTCGCGAACTACAGTCTCGGGCGCTCCCGTTCGGACCTGCCGGTCGGCATCGTGTTCTCGCCGGACGGCATCCCGATCTCGTTCCAGAGCCGCGGCCTCGGGGATTTCAGTCCGTCCTACATCACGCTCGGCGTGGGGCTCCAGTTCTGACCCGGCCCGGCCGCAACGACCCCTGCCCCTGCGGCAGCGGCAGGAAATACAAGCATTGTTGCGGCGGCCGGGCCGGCCCTGACATGAGCGGCGGCGATCGGCTGCAGGCCGCGATGGAGCTGCACCGCGCGGGCGATCTCTCCCGCGCCGAGGCGCTCTACCGGCAGGTGCTGACGCAATCGCCGGACCAGCCGGATGCGCTGCACCTGCTGGGCCTGATCGCGCATCAGCAAGGGCGCCCCGATGTCGCGCTCGAGCTGATCGGTCGCGCGATCCGGCTCAAGGGCGCCGAGCCGGGTTATCACGGCAATCTCGGGCTGGTGTACCAGGCGCTCGGGCGTTTCGACGAGGCGGCCGCGAGTCATCGGCGGGCGCTGGCGCTGGCGCCCGCCTTCGCGGAGGCCCATTGCAATCTCGGTTACGTGCTCGTGCGCCAGGGGCATGCCGCCGAGGCCGTCGAGGCCTGTCGCCGGGCGCTGGCGCTGCGCCCCGATCTCGCGCCGGCCCGATATAATCTCGCGCTGGCCTTCGATGCCCTCGGCGAATCCGCGCTGGCCGAGGCCCAATGCCGCAAGGCCCTCGCCGGCAGTCCCGGGAACGCCGAGCTTCACTTTCTGCTGGGCCTGTCCTGCCAGAAACAGGGGCGGTTCGACGAGGCCTTCGCCTGCTTCGAACGCGCCCTCGCGCTGCGGCCGGATCATGCCGGCGCGCACTGCCTGCTCGGCGTCGAATGGATGCGCCGGTCCCGTCTCGATGACGCGATCCTCGCGCTGGAACAGGCGCTCGCGCTCGAACCGGCCCATGCCGAGGCGTGCTATTTCCTCGGTTATGCGCGCCTGCAACAGGGTCGGCACGAAGAAGCCCGCGAGGCCTTGCTGAAGGCGCTGACATTGCGTCCCGACTATCCGGCGGCGTTCGATACGCTGCTTTTTTCGCTGCTGTACGCCCGCGGCATCGATGACCGGACGCTGGCCGCGCACCGTGAATACGCCGGGCGTTTCGAGACGCCGCTGAGGCCAGGCTGGCCGCGCCATCGCAATCTCCGCGATCCCGAACGCCGGCTGCGCATCGCCTATCTGTCGCCGGACTTTCGCCGCCATTCGGTCGCGATCTTCCTCGAGCCGGTGCTCGAGCATCATGACCGCGCGGCCTTCGAGGTCTGCTGTTATCACGACAGCCCCGAGCACGACGAGGTGACGGATCGGCTCATCGCGTCCGCGGCGCGGTGGATACCCTGCCACGGCCTGTCCGACGCGGCGCTGGCCGATCGCATCCGGATGGACGGCATCGATATCCTCGTCGACCTCGCCGGTCACAGCGCCAACAACCGACTGGGCGTGTTCGCGCGCAAGCCGGCGCCGGTGCAGGTCACCTGGCTCGGTTATCCGGAAACGACCGGACTCACGGCGATCGACTGGCGCATCAGCTGTGACGACGTCGATCCCCCGGGCGACGACCGCTGGCGCAGCGAGGCATTGTGGCGGTTGCCGCATAGCCTCTGGTGCTACCGGCCGCCGGCGGATATCGCTATATGGGCATGGGGTCAGAGTAAGATTTCTCGCGATGCTGCGCAGCAAAACCACTTGGCGTTCGAGAAATCTTACTCTGACCCCGAACTCCCCGAACTCCCCGATCCCGCCCCCCCCATCAGCTTCGGATCGATGAACGTGTTCGCGAAGGTGACGCCGGTGATGCTGGGTCTGTGGGCGGAGATCCTCGACCAGCTCCCGGGCGCGCGCCTGGTCATGACCAACGTGCCGCCGGGCTCGGCGCAACGCCGCGCCGCGGAATGCTTCGCCGCGCGAGGCATCGCCGCCGACCGGGTGACTATCCACGGGACGCTGCCGTTTCCGGAGTTTCGCGCCGTTCAGCGCGCGGTCGATATCGCGCTCGATCCGTTTCCGTACAATGGCACGACGACGACCTGCGAGTCGCTGTGGCTGGGCATCCCGGTGGTCTCGATGGCCGGCGACAGCTCCGTCTCGCGTTCGGGCCTTGCCTTGCTGAAGATGGCCGGACAGGAAGACCTCTGCGCGCATGATGCGGCGTCTTATGTGCGTATCGCCGTCGCGCTCGCGCGCGACCGGCAACGGCTCGCGAGCCTGCGCGCGGGCCTGCGCGCGCGCGTCGAGGCCTCGCCGCTTTGCGATGAGGACGGCTTTACGCGCGGACTCGAGGCCGCGTATCGTGGCATGTGGCGCAAGTGGTGCGGCGAATCCGATGAGCAAGCCCGGTCGTAACGATCCCTGTCCCTGCGGCAGCGGCAGAAAATACAAGCACTGCTGCGGCGGACATCGAGCCGGTCGGAGTGGCGGGCCCCCGCGGGCAGGCGAGGACGCGGAGACCGCCCGTTACCTTCAGTCGGCGCTCGCCGAACATCGCGCGGGCAGGACCCTCCAGGCCGAGGCGATGTACCGGGAAGTCCTCAGGCGAGCACCCGACCAGCCCGACGCCCTGCACCTGCTCGGCGTGATTGCGCATCATGCCGGCCGCGAAGACGAGGCCTTGCGGCTGATCAGTCGGGCGATCTCGCTGCGGGACTCCGAGCCCGGCTATTACAGCAACCTGGGTCTGGTCCACGAGGCCTTGCATCATCATGACCAGGCCGCGGCGTGTTATCGGCAGGCGCTCGCGCTCGATCCCGGCTTCGCGGAGGCAAACTCGAACCTCGGCGGCATCCTCGCGAACCATATCGACCTGGAGGAGGCGGTCACGCTGTGCCGGCGGGCGCTGGCGGCGCGGCCGGATTTTCCGCAGGCCCTGTGCAATCTCGGGCTCGCCTGCAGCTACCAGGGCAGGCTCGACCTTGCGGTCGAGGTGCTCGAGAAGGCGCTCGCGCTGTGGCCGGAGTGTATCCAGGCCTGGCATAACCTCGGCACCGTCTTCAGCCGGCAGAATCGCCAGGAGCGCGCGATCGCCTGCTTCGAGCGCGCGCTCACGCTGAAGCCGGACTACGTCGGCGCCTACGACAGCCTGTATTTCTCGCTGTTGTACCGCGCGGGGACGCGGCCCGAGGCACTGTTCGCGGCGCATCGGCGCTATGCGGCGCAGTTCGAGGCGCCATTCAAATCCCGCTGGCCACGCCACGGCAACGATCGCGATCCCGTGCGCCGCCTCCGCGTCGGCTACGTCTCTCCGGACTTCCGCAACCATTCGGTCGGCTATTTCGCCGAACCGCTGCTCGCAGCGCATGACAAATCTGATGTCGAGGTCTGGTGCTATTACAACGGGCATCAGGTCGATGTGATGACGGAACGCTTCCGCGCGTACGCGGATCACTGGGTGCCATGCCGCAACCTGTCCGACGATGAGCTGTCGGCCCGGATCCTCGCGGACCGCATAGACATCCTCGTCGATCTCGCCGGCCATAGCGCCAACAACCGCCTGCGCGTGTTCGCGCGCAAGCCGGCGCCGGTACAGGTGACCTGGCTCGGCTACCCGACCACGACCGGCCTCGACGCGATCGACTGGCGCATGACGACGCGCGAGGTCGATCCCGAGGGCAGCGAGTCCTGTCACAGCGAACGCCTGTGGCGTCTGCCCCGGACGATGTGGTGTTATCGCCCGCCGGAAGACATCGCGGCATCGCCGGTACCGGCGCCGGCGCGCGACGGCATCGTGCGCTTCGGCTCGATGAACAACTTTCCGAAGATTTCGCCGGAGGCGGTCGCGCTGTGGTGCCGGGTACTGCGCGAACTCCCGCGGGCGGGCCTGGTCATGACCGGCGTCCCGGAGGGATCGGCGCGCGAGGCACTGCTCGCGACCTTCGCGGCGCAAGGCATCGAGGCCGATCGCCTCGAAATCCATGACCGCGTGCCGGCGCCGGAGTTTCGCGCCTTGTCGGCCCGGATCGACATCGCGCTCGATTCGTTTCCGTACAACGGTACCACCACGACCTGCGAGTCCCTGTGCATGGGGATTCCGGTGATCACGCTCAGCGGAGACAGCTCCGTTGCGCGCTCGGGCCACGCCCTGCTGGGACTGGTCGGGCTCGATGAGCTGTGCGCGCGCGACGAGGCGGGATATGTCGGGATCGCCGTGGCCCTCGCGCGTGATCTGCCGCGGCTCGCCGCGCTGCGCGCCGGCCTGCGCGAGCGCGTCATGGCCTCGTCGTTGCGCGACGAGGCGGGTTTTGCCCGCGACATCGAGTCCGCCTTTCGCGCGATGTGGACGCAATGGTGCGACGGGCGATATCGATGAACGCGCCGGGGCGGAACGATCCCTGTCCCTGCGGGAGCGGCCGGAAGTACAAGCATTGTTGCCTTGGCAAGGCGCAGGCCATCGCCGGGGGGGCTGCTGCCGTCTCGCCCGAGGCCTGGCACCGCCTCGGCCTCGCCGCCGCTGACCAGGGCCGTCTCGATGACGCGATCGCGGCCTATCGAAAGGCGCTTGCGCTGCGCCCCCGTTCCGCCGAGATCCTGTATCACCTCGGTCAGGCGTACAACCAGTCGGGGCGCAAGGCCGAGGCGGTGACGGTCCTGGAAAAGGCGATCGCGCTGAAGCCGCGCTTCGCGCCGGCGCTGAATACGCTCGGCATGGCGTTCGACGGGCTGGGCAGGGAGGCCGAGGCGATCGACTGTTACCGCAAGGCGACCGCCATCGATCCCGGCCACTTCGGCGCATGGTTCAATCTCGGCAGCGCCCTGCTGGGCGCCGGTGCGATCGACGAGGCCGTGCCCCTGCTCGAGCAGGCGGTCCGCTTGCAGCCGGACCAGGGCATCCTGCGCGGGACGCTCGGCAATGCATTGCTGTCGCAGGGCGAGCACGGCCGCGCGACGGAGCATCTGCTGCGGGCGGTGCAACTAAGTCCCGGGATCGAGCTGCACATGTTCCTGCTGAACTATCTGCCGGTCGACTCCGATTACCTGTTTCGCGCGCATCGCGCCTACGGCGAGCGCGTCGAGGCGCCGTTCAGGCATCGCCGGGTGGCGTATCGCAATGACCGCGATCCCGACCGACGCCTGCGCATCGGCTATCTGTCGCCGGACTTCCGTAACCATTCCGTCGCCTTCTTCATCGAACCGGTGCTGGCCCGCCATGACCGGACGCAGGTCGAGGTCCATGCGTACTACACCGGCGTCGAGGACGACGCGGTGACCGCGCGCATCGCCGCGAGCGTTGACGCCTGGCGGCCGTGCGCCGCGCTCGGCGACGAGGCGCTGTGCGAGCGGATCATCGATGACGGCATCGATCTCCTCATCGACCTTGCCGGGCACACCCGCGGCGGACGCCTGCCGGTGTTCGCGCGCCGGCCGGCGCCGGTGCAGGCGACCTGGCTCGGTTATCCGGCGACGACGGGGTTGTCGGCGATGGACTGGCGCCTCGTCACCGCTGACACCGATCCGCCGGGCGCGGAGGCCTGGCACAGCGAACGTCTCTGGCGCTTGCCGCGCAGCCTGTGGTGTTACCGGCCCGATCCCGCGATGCCGGTCGTCGATCCGCGCACGCCGGCGCGCAGGCATGGCCATGTGCGTTTCCTGTCGGCGAACAATATCGCGAAGCTGTCGGACGCTGCGATCGCGGTGTGGTCGCGGCTGTTGGCCGCGGTGCCGGGGGCCTGCCTGGTCATCAGCGGCATCATCTCGGAAGCGGCGCGGCAATCGCTGCGGCGCCGTTTCGCGGCGCACGGGATCGACCCGGCCAGGATCGAGATCCACGGCAAGCTGCCGGCGGCGGAATTTCATGCGCTGCTCGGCGACGCCGACATCGCGCTCGATCCCTGGCCCTACAACGGCACGACCACCAGTTGCGACGCGATGTGGATGGGGTTGCCGCTGGTGACCCTGACCGGCGAACGCTCCGCCGGTCGCAGTGGTCATGCGTTATTGCGGATGATCGGGCTGGCGTCGCTCGCCGCGCGTGATGAAGATGATTACCTGGAGATCGCGCGCGCCCTCGCGAGTGACTGGTCACGCCTCGATGCCCTGCGCGCCTCGATGCGCGCGCGCATCGAGGCCTCGCCGCTGCGCGACGAGTCCGGCATCGCCCGCGATCTCGAGGCCGCGTATCGCGGCATGTGGCGAAACTGGTGCGTGTCATGAATCGCGGCAGTATACTCGGCGGATGAACCGAACCGCACTGATCACCGGCATCACCGGCCAGGACGGCGCGTATCTCGCCGAGTTCCTGCTCGGCAAGGGCTACACGGTCCACGGCCTCAAGCGCCGCACCTCGCTGTTCAACACCGACCGCATCGATCACCTGTATCAGGATCCGCATGTGCCGGCCCGCCGCTTCGTGCTGCATCACGGCGACATGACCGATTCGACCAGCCTGATCCGCGTGATCCAGCAGGTACAGCCCGATGAGATCTACAACCTCGCCGCGCAGTCGCATGTCGCGGTGTCGTTCGAGGAGCCCGAGTACACCGCCGATTCCGATGCCCTCGGCGCGCTGCGCGTGCTCGAGGCGATCCGCATCCTCGGACTCGAGAAGAAGACCCGCTTCTACCAGGCCGCAACCTCGGAGCTGTACGGCAAGGTGCAGGAGATCCCGCAGACCGAGACCACGCCGTTCTATCCGCGCAGCCCGTACGCGGTCGCGAAGCTGTACGCGTACTGGATCACCGTCAACTATCGCGAGGCCTACGGGATCTATGCCTGCAACGGGATCCTGTTCAATCACGAGTCGCCGGTACGCGGCGAGACTTTCGTCACCCGCAAGATCACGCGCGCGCTCGCGCGCATCAAGCTCGGCTTGCAGGACTGCCTGTATCTCGGCAATCTCGATGCGCGGCGCGACTGGGGCCATGCGAAGGACTACGTCGAGGCGATGTGGCTGATGCTCCAGCAGGACCGGCCCGAGGACTTCGTCATCGCGACCGGCGCGCAGCACAGCGTGCGCGAATTCGTCGACGCGGCGGCGGCCGAACTCGGCATGACGCTGCGCTGGCAGGGCCAGGGCATCGATGAGAAGGCCTGGCTCGCCGGCGACGGCAACGACTCGGGGCGCTGCATCGTCGCAGTCGATCCGCGCTATTTCCGCCCGACCGAGGTCGACACGCTGCTTGGCGATGCGTCGAAGGCGCGCGCGAAACTCGGCTGGCAACCGAAGATCCGGTTTGGCGAACTGGTCGCCGAGATGGTCCGCGAAGACCTCAAGACCGCCGAGCGCGACGAACTCATCAAGCACCACGGCTACAAGGCCATGGACTACCACGAATGACCGCCAATCCCCATTGGGGTCAGAGTAGACCATGTCTACTCTGACCCCGAAGGTGTCGAAGGTGCCGAAGGCGAACGTCGGGGTCTATGTCGCGGGCCACCGCGGCATGGTCGGCTCGGCGATCTGCCGCGCGCTGCGCTCGCAAGGCTATACCGATGTCCTCACGCGGACCCATGACGAACTCGATCTCGTCGACCCGCAGGCGGTGCGTGCGTTCTTCGAGGCGGCACGCCCGGCCTATGTCTACCTCGCCGCCGCGAAGGTCGGCGGCATCCATGCGAACAATTCGTATCCGGCCGAGTTCCTCTACCGGAACCTGATGATCGAGGCCAATGTCATCCACGAGGCCTGGCGCACCGGCGTCGAGCGCCTGCTGTTTCTCGGCTCGAGCTGCATCTATCCGCGCCTCGCGCCGCAGCCGATGGGCGAGGACGCGCTGCTGACCGGCCCGCTCGAACCGACCAACGAACCCTACGCGATCGCGAAGATCGCCGGCATCAAGCTGTGCGAGAGCTATCGCCGCCAGTACGGCGCCGACTTCCGCAGCGTGATGCCGACCAATCTCTACGGACCCGGCGACAACTATCACCCCGAGAACAGTCACGTGATCCCGGCGCTGATCCGGCGCTTCGACGAGGCGCGGCGCAACGGCGATGACAAGGTCGTGGTCTGGGGCAGCGGCACGCCGCGCCGCGAGTTCCTGCATGTCGATGATCTCGCCGCGGCCTGCGTGCATGTCATGGGACTGCCGCGCGACGCTTGGGAGGCCGCGACGAAACCGCAGCAAGGCCACCTGAACATCGGCACCGGCGAGGACCTCACGATCCGCGAACTCGCGGAGCTGATCGCCCGGGTAACCGGCTACACCGGCCGCATCGAGTTCGATACCAGCAGGCCCGACGGCGCCCCCCGCAAACTGCTCGACGTCTCGCGCATCCACGCGCTCGGCTGGCGCGCATCGATCGCGCTGGCGGACGGCCTGGTCACCGCCGTCGAAGACTACCGCGCGAGGATATCGGGGTCAGAGTAGACTTTGTCTACTCTGACCCCAACGTCTTGATGAAGACCTTCGAGTTGCGCTGGTAGTTGTAGAGCTGCTGGCGCTTGACCGGCAGGTCGGCGATGCCGGCTTCGACGAAGCCGCGTTCCTGGAACCAGTGCGCGGCGTGGGTGGTCAGCACGAACAGGCGCTTGATACCGAGCCGGCCGGCCTCGACCTCGACGCGCTTGAGCAGCGCCTCGCCGTAGCCGCCGTGACGATAGTCCGGATGCACCGCGAGGCACGCGAGTTCGCCGACCCGTTCCCCGGGAAACGGATGCAGCGCCGCGCAGGCGATGATCGCGCCGTCGCGCTCGACGACGGTGTACTGGCCGATGCCGATTTCGAGGTGCTCGCGCGAGCGCCGGACCAGTGTGCCGTCGGCCTCGAGCGGCTCGATCAGCGTCAGGATGCCGCCGACGTCGTCGATGGTCGCGCCCCGCGTGTCCTGATACAGATCGGTCGTCACCATCGTGCCGATGCCGTCGCGGGTGAACAGCTCCAGCAGCAGCGCGCCGTCGCGGCGGGAATCGAGGATATGCGCCCGGCGCACGCCGCCGCGGCAGGCATCGATGGCATGGCGCAGGGCCTCGGTCAGCGTCGATTCGGGCGAAGGCTGGCGTGCAAGTCGTGATTCGGCCTCGGCGAGCGTCAGCTCGCGGACCAGCCGGCCGTCCGCGTCGGTGACGCCGCCGGCCTCGACGAGGCAGAGATACTTGCGCGCCCCGAGCGCCGCAGCGACCGCCGCGGCGACTTCCTGCGCGCTCAGGTTGAAGACCTCGCCGGTCGGCGAAAAGCCGATCGGCGACAGCGATACGATCGCGCCGTTGTCGAGCAAGTGCCGTATGCCGTCGGCGTCGATGCGACGCACCGCGCCGGTGTGCCGATAGTCGACGCCGTCGAGCACGCCGAGCGGCCGCGCGGTGACGAAATTCCCCGAACTGACCCGAATCCTCGCGCCGGCCATCGGCGTGTTCGCGAGTCCCATCGACAACAGCGCCGCGATCTCGACCGACACCGTCCCCGCGGCCTCCTTGACGCAGGCGAGCGCCTCCGCGTCGGTGATCCGCAGGCCGTGCAGGTACTGGTTCTCGCCGCCGCGTCCTCGCAGGCACTGTTCGATCTGCGGTCGGCTGCCGTGCACGAGAACGAGACGGATACCGAGGCTGTTCAGCAGGGCAATGTCGTGCGCCAGCGTGACGAAGCGCTGCTCGGCGATGAGTTCGCCACCGAACACCAGCACGAAGGTCTGGCCGCGGAACGCATGGATATACGGCGCTGCCGCGCGAAACCATTCGACGAAATGCGGATTATCTTTCTCGTTCAAGGCAATAGCACCCGGTTAGTGGCTCAAATATGTCAGATACCCGGCATCCGGCACAAGCAGGCGCCGATTGTTCTTAATAATCGGCGATATATAATAAATCACCCGTTCGGGTCATGAGGCGTCTATTGAACTTTGGTATAATTACAAACGTCTTAGAAGCATCCTATCCGATGGTCCGTTTGCCAGCGGACCCGCTAACCGCCGCGTGCGCTTCGATGACCACAACCAGCTGTCATGGATCGACTGCTGCGCAGGAGAATCCGGACGGCATGATACCCCGAACCCTCAAAACCGGCCTGCTGCTGTCAGCTGCCCTGGGCCTCGCTGCCTGCGAGGACGGCGTGCCGCGGAACCTCAATATCGTGCCGTCCGGTGGGGTCACGGTCGCGACCTACGACGGTCTGTGGGCGGGCGTCTATACCGGCAGTCCGCCGGGAGAGGCCGATCAGTGGGGTTCCACCTTCATCGCGATGATCCATTCCGGCCGGATGCTGCTGTACGAGGACAATGGCCAGGTCTGGGACGGCAATTTCAACCTGACCTCGAGCGCCGCGATGCGTTCGCCCGACGTCTCGGTGCTCGGGCGCAACGATAATGATCCCCGCGACCATCATCGCGTTCGCTCGACGCGAATCGTCATCGACGGCGCGCTGATCGGGGATCTCAGGTTGGACATGCGCTACGACCTCGGTCCGGGCGTCGGTCCGGTGACGATGACCTACGACCGCAATCTGACGGCTTATCAGCGCAGTTCTTCGCTCGCGCTGCTGGCCGGCGTGTGGACGCTCGCGAGCGATGATGAAGGCGCGCCCGCGCTGTCGCTGACGATCAACGATACCGGCTTCCAGGCCGTGCTGGACGGCATGACCGCCAATAGCTGCCACTACAATGGCACGATCGACCTGATCGACCCGAGCCGGAACCTCTACGCAGTCAACAATTTCGTCGTGACCAACGGTGAGCCGGGGGCCTGCGACGTCGATTTCTTCGAGACCATCAGGGAACCCTGCGAGGATGACCCGGAGCGGACATGCACTCGCGACGAACTGCGGCCGCGCTTGTTCACCGGGGACGACTATACCGGCCTCGCCAGCCTGGTGCCCGGTCAGAACACCCTGTTGATCGTCGTGACCAACGCGCTCAGGGACCGCGCGATACCGCTCAAGCTGGTACGGGGCCAGGGATGAGGCGCGGCGCCGGACGCAACGCCGTGGCGCTGACGCCGCTCGTCGCGCTCGCGTTCCTGCTCGCGGGCTGCAACAGCAGCGAAGAAGGCGGCAGCGCGGCCCAGCGAACCCCGCTGCCCGGCTTGTGGCAGGGGGACCTGCTCGGCGGCGGCAGCCCTGATGCGATCACCGGATTCGCGACCGCCATCGTCGCGTTCATGCTCTACCCCAACGGCCAGGGCGGCGGGCGGCTGCTGATGCTCGATGACACCGGCCTGATCTACGACGGCGCCTACACCAATGTCGGTAGCAATGGCTTCGACGCCGACGACGTCAGGCGCTACGAACCCGGCAGCCCGGCGGGCGCGGTGCGACTGCGGATCGACGGCCAGGTGCGTTCCGACAACACGCTCGTCGCGAGGATACGCGCGCGTTCCGGGTCGACGATACCGGCCGACATGCACCTGACCGCCAGCACCGCCTTTCTCGAATCGTCGGGGCTGAACCTGCTCGCCAACTTCGACTGGCAGGGATCGGTCGCGGGACAGTTCGTGCTGTTCAATGTCAACGCCACGCCCGGCGGGCCGAATCTGTTCGGGACCCAGGCGACCGGCTGCGGCTACAGCGGCTCGATCAGCAATCCGGACCCGCAGCGCAACCTCTACTCGGTGCAGTTCCTGAGCGACGGGAACTGCCCGACCGCCAACAGCAATTTCTCCGGATTCGCGGCCTTGTATAACGGTGGTACACTGCTGCGCATCCTGGTCGCCGGCAACGGCGGCGCGCTGCATTTTCAGTTGACCCGGGTATGAGCGGGTCGTCTATCCCTGGCTTGATTCTCTGGTGAGGCTCCCGATGAACTTTCCGGTGTCGTATCGAATGATCGGTCTGTTGTGGCTCGCCCTGCTGCTCGCCGCCTGCGGCGGCGGCTCGACGGGCGGCGGCGTCGGCGGTCCCGGGGGCGGCGGCACGCCGGCCGCGAACGCGAACCTCGCGGTCCTCGCGATCGCCTGCAGCGATGCGTCGCTGAGTTCGTGCAACAACATGCAACTGGAGATTCCGGAGGGCCACCCGCCGGTCGCTGCCGGGTTCCAGCCGGGCGCTGTCAATCTCATCGATGATGACAGGCCCCCACTGAGCGATTACACCAGCCTCCAGAGCAATCTCGCCGACTCGATCACCATTACGCCGACGGCGGCGAACTCGAGCGCGGGCATCACCGTCAACGGCGTCGCGGTGACGTCCGGACAGGCCAGCCAGGCGATACCGCTGCAGGTCGGCAGCGGCAACGTGATCACGATCGTCGTCACCGCCGTGAACGGCACGACGACGCGGACCTACAGGATCACCGTGACGCGGCTCGCTAACAATAACGCCGAGCTGACCGGGCTCGTGCTTTCGACGGGTACGCTGGCGCCGAATTTCAGCCGCAGCGTGCTTGGCTATACCTCTGTCGTCGATTTCACGGTCCAGAACCTCCGCGTAACCGCGAACAGCGCCGAACCGGCGGCGACGATCGAGATAGCGGGGCAAGTGCTTGCCTCCGGCGCGCAGAGCAATCTGATCCCGCTCGTCGTCGGCGCGAATCCGATCGAGGTCGTGGTCACCGCGCTCGACGACACCACGACCCTGACCTATACGATTACCGTGACGCGGCGCGGCAGCGTAAACCTGTCCGCGTTGTCCGCGAACGTCCAGACCAACCCGCCGGCCCTCCCCGACGGGGTGTTCGCGCTGATCTTCGATCCGCTGTTCGATCCCGCCAGCGTCGTCAACAGTACCTATTCCTCGACCGCGGAGAACCAGTTCGAGCACCTGGTGGTGACCGCGACCGCCGTGGAACCGGTGAAGGCCGCGATCCGGATCGTCAGGGTCGAGGGAGAAACCGAAACAGACGTCGATGCGGATGTCGGCAGCGGCGTACCCAGCGATCCGATCGATCTCGAGATCGGCGAGAACCGTTTCAGGATCATCGTGACCCACCCGGACAGCGGCGGCGAGAACCCGCTGACGCGAACCTATAACCTGTTCGTCACGCGCCAGGAGCCGCCGAACTTCACCTTCGAGGCCTTCCTGAAGCCGTTCGATGACGGCACGAATGCGAGACTGCACGGCTTCAGCCTGGCGATCTCGGCGGACGGCACGACCGCGGCGGTCGGCGCGCCCGGCGAGGAAGGCGGCCGGGGGGCGGTCTATGTGTATGTCCTCTCGGGTGGGGATTGGATCACCCAGCAAAGACTGACCATCGGCCCCGATGCGGAACGGGCGTTCGGGCGCAGCGTCGCGCTGTCCGGCGACGGCAATCTGCTCGCGGTCGGCGCGCCGCAGGGCGACCTGAACGATGACGGCGATCTGGATGATGTCGGTCGTGTCGACGAGGATACGCTCGACAGCGGCGCGGTCTATACCTGGGCCCGCAACGGCGGCAACTGGACCCTGCAGGATACGTTGAAGCCGGGCAACAAGAGCGATGTCGTCCAGCATTTCTACGGTACCAGCGTCGCGCTGTCGCCGGACGGCTTGACGCTCGCGGTGGGCTCTCCGCGCGAGTCGAGCAATCAGGGCGGAATCCAGCACGACGCGGAGCCTCCGTACCAGGATGATGCCGGCTATGGCAGCGGCGCGGTATATGTATATGCCTGTATCCCGGGCAACGCCTGCGGTTTCCAGGCCTTCATCAAGGTGCCGGAACCGAGGAGCAGGTTCGCGCCCGGTCAGACCGCGGAGGAGCGTTTCGGCCTGAGTCTTGCGCTGAATTCGGACGGCAACCGGCTGGCGATCGGCATGCCGGGATACTCGGTAGTGTCGGCAAATCCGCCCCTCAGGAATGCCATCGGCGCGGGGCTCGTCTACATGCGCGAGGCTGGCGTATGGCAGTCGCCGGCCGAAGTCCTGACCGCGTTGCGCCCGAGACCGGGCCATCTGTTCGGATGGAGCCTGGCCCTGTCCGGAGACGGCGATGTACTTGCCATCGGTGAACTCGGCCACATTGCCAATACCCGCGGGATATGGAATGCGTCGAATCCGAATGTACTGGATGGCCAGTCGGTCAGCGGCCCGGAAGTCACCAGCGGCGCGGCCCATGTCTTCGTCAGGGACGCGGGCGATGAAGAAGGGCCTGAATGGGTACAGCAGACCTTCGTCAAGCCGCTGACCAGCGCGGCGATCACTACCGAGGGATTCGGCGTCGGTTATAGCGTCGCGCTGTCCGCCGACGGTAATACCGTCGTCATCGGCGTGCCGGGAGAGAGTAGCGCGGCGACGAGGATCGACGGCAACCGGATCAACGGCGCTGCGCCCTCGAGCGGCGCGGCCTATGTGCTGACCCGCGACGAGGAAGGCGACTGGTCGCTGCATGCCTACGTCAAGGTGCCGAACTCGCGGGCAGGTATCCTCAACGGCTGGAGCGTCGCGCTGTCGGGCGATGCCGGGGTGCTCGGGACCGGCGCGCCGGGCGAGGGCGGTAATGCCTCCGGTGTCATCGACAGCCTTCCGCTGCCGATCAACAACGCAATACCCGGTCGCGGCGCGGCGTATCTGTTCCATGCGGTTCCGCCGGAGCCCTGAGCCGCCGGTGAAGTGATGGCGATGCGCGCGATGTTGCGGATTATGGCGCTGGCGGCCGTGCTCGGTCTGGCCGCCTGCGCCGATGGCGGGGCGATCATCGCCGAGGGCGATCCCTGCGGGGTCGGTGCGCCGACCATCGCTTCGGAAAACGGCATCTGGATCAGCGTCGCGAACTTTCTGGATCCGCCGGGCGGCGCGATAACCAGCGCGGTGCTCGCGACCCTCTTCGAAGGCGAGCTGTCGATGGTGCGGCTCGACACCAGCGGAGGGATCAATCCGTTTCTGACGCCGATCGTCGTCAATTTCTACGCCGGTCAGTACGGCCAGGCGGGGTCGGGCAGCGTCCGGGTCTATAACGCGATCGGACAGGCCGTGGCGACTCAGCCCCTGATCATCTCCCGGGCGCGGACGCTGAATGTGTCCGTCGGAGGACAACTGATCGCGTTCTGCCCGTTGTCCGGCGGCGTGCAACCGCTGTACAACCGGCCCAGCATCACCGAGGACGGGACCAACCTGGTCGTCGGGCGCTGGCGCTATATCGTCCCGCCCAACCCGCCGGCGTTTCCGAACGAATACCGCCTCGACTATGACCTGGGCACGACCGGCGCGCTGACCGGAAACGATACCACGAACTGCTTCTACTCCGGCCAGTGGACCGATCCCGACACGAACCGGAATCTTTACCGGATCGCCAACCTGAGTCTGAGCGCGATCCCGCCCGGCAACTGCGACGGCGGCGACGATGAAGTCGTCTTCTCGTTCATCGGCAGCGGTTATATCGGCTACGCCTTCATCCTGCCGGGTAATCCGGATAACCTGTGGTCCGTGGTCGCCAATGATGACGCCGCCTATTTCGTGCCGTTCACCCGCGACAGCGCGGCGCCGGGGCCGCCGGTGGGCGAGGACGACGAGATACCCTGATGATTTCACGACGCGGACGGCGCGGCCGGTCGGTGACAGCGTTGTGCTAGACTGGGCCGATGCGATCAAGCGAATCAGTGATGCCTGCGCCCGCGCATTCCCGCGAACACTCCCTGCGGTCCTTCTGGTTCCTGTTCATGGTCGCCTTCGTCGAGGGCGGCGCGCTGATGTCGGTCGAGATCGTCGGCGCGAAGCTGGTCGGGCCGTATTACGGCAGCTCGCTGTACGTGTGGGCGGCGGTGCTCGGGCTGACGCTCGGCGGGCTGACGACCGGCTATTTCCTCGGCGGCATCGTGTCGCAGCGCTTCCCGCACCGGCGCACGCTGTTCACGATCATGCTGCTCTCGGCGGTGCTGGTCGCGATCATGCCGTGGACCGCCACGCTGGTCATGGAGGCGACGCTCGGCTTCGAGCTGCGGCTCGGGATCACGCTGTCGGCGCTGGTGTTCCTGTTTCCGCCGCTGGTCTGTTTCGGCATGGTGTCGCCGATGATCATCCGGCTGGTGTCGACCCATGAACGCAAGATCGGCCACGCGGCCGGGACGGTGTACGCGGTGTCGACGATCGGCGGCATCCTGACGACCTACTTCGTCGCCTTCTACGCGATCCAGAACATCGGCATGCGCGAGACGCTGTTCGCGACCGCGGCGCTGCTGGCGCTGTTCCCGCTGCTGTACTTCAGCCGTATCGCGCCCCGCCTGACCGATTGACGGGGTCAGTGATGGGGTCAGAGTCGTTTGATCGGTACGCTCGTCGGGACTTCGGATGAAAGCGGTGATCAAACGACTCTGACCCCGTGGTTCCCGTGGACCCCGTCGGTTCACTCGAACAGCGGTATCCCCTCCTTCAGGAAACGCTGCGTGAAGTGCTCGTTGTAGGCCTTGCGCCAGATCGCGGCGGGTTCGAGGTTCAGCTTCTCGAGCACCGGCCGGTTGTCGCGCAGGATCAGCGCGTCGTCCAGCCGGATCCCGGCGGGGTCCATGAAGAATTGTGACAGCGGCTGCGGCCGGCCGTCGATCCTGACCGACCAGCGCGGGGGGAGACTGAAATCGAACTGGCCGTCGGTGACGACCATCAGGTTGTTGCGCGTGTGTTCGTCGGCGCCGGTCGGCAGCAGATTGACCTGCCAGCCGGCCTCGAGCAGCGAGCGGTAGATCGAGCGCGCGCCGCGACCGGTCGAGCCGGTGATGAAGCCCGAGTAGTTGATGATGACGAAACCGCCGGGCTTCAGCAGCCCGCGCAGTTCGCGGAAGGCCTCGACCGTCAGCATGTGCGCCGGCGGCACCTCGGCCTGGAACACGTCGAAGATGATCAGGTCGTAGCGGCGGTCGGTGCTGCGCAGGAAGTGGCGGCCGTCGTCGACGATGATGTCGCCGCTGTGCTCGAGGTCGAACCAGTCGCGCGCGATCATCGCGATGCGCTCGTCGAGTTCGACGCTGTCGACGGTGTGGCCGAGCATCTGCATCTTCTTCGCGACGATGCCGCCGCCGAGGCCGAGCAGCAGCGTGCGCGAACCCTCGGGGGCGAGGCTCGCGATCGAGGTCATGTAGCGGACGTAGTCCCACACCGGCTCGCCGGTATCGCGGTTGACCCAGGTCTGGCCGGTGCGATTGACGAACAGCACGCGGTCGGTGCGCGCGATCGAGCCGTCGGGGCGCGGGAAGCGGATGTCCATGACCTTGAGCTGGCCGAGCAGGCCCTCCGATTCGTAGAGGATGTCGACGTGCGGGTGATCGAGCGCGCCGCCGCGCGGGAACAGGATCGCGGCGATCAGCACCGGCGCCGCCAGTGCCGCCCAGTGCCGTTGCCCGAGCAGCAGGATCAGCGGCAGGATCGACAGCCCGAGGCCGGCGGCGATCGCGGTTTGGGTGAGGCCGAATTCCGGGATCAGCCAGAAGCCGGCGCCGAAGGTCCCGAGGATGCCGCCGACGGTCGAGATCGCATAGACGCGGCCGGCGGTGTTGCCGGATTCATGGACTTCATTGGCGAGGATCGAGATGATCAGCGGCGGCGTCGTGCCGAGCAGCAACAGCGGCGGCGACAGGTAGATCAGCGTCAACAGCAGGATCGCGCGGATCGTCTCCATGTCGCCGACCATCGTCATCAGCGCGTGCGCGGCGGTCGGCATCAGCACGATCAGCAGACCGGCGATCAGCATGAACCAGTACACCATCTCGCGGCGGCGCTCGCGATAGGACAGCAGGCCGCCGAGGAAATAGCCGGCGGTCAGGCTGACCAGCGTGATGCCGATGACCGCGCCCCAGACATACAGCGAGCTGCCGTACAGCGGCGCCAGCATCTTCGCGCCGGCGATCTGCGCGATCATCACCGCGGCGCCCTCGGTGAAGGCGAGCAACAGCAGCAGCGCGCGGCCGTCGGACGGGGCGGCAATCGCGCCGGCGCGGGCGGTCATCGCGTGACCTGCAGGCTGATTTCGGTCCCGGATTCGGGGTCAGAGTCGGATCTCACCGGAGGTCGGTAGGCGTTCTGACCGTTAGCCGGGAGATCCGACTCTGACCCCATTGGGTCCGTTGAATCCCGCATCCCCTCCAGCCCGCGGAAATCCCAGTGCTCCGGGTCCATCAGCTGGCTCGGGTTCAGATTGCCGAGCGCGTGCAACAGGTTGCTCGGCACCTTCGGGTTGTCGGCGGCGAGGTCGCGGATCAGTTGCTTGACGTGGCGGCGCGTCATGTTCTCCTGCGAGCCGCACAGATTGCAGGGGATGATCGGGAAGCCCTGCTCACCCGCGTAGTCGATGATGTCCTGCTCCTGGCAGTAGGCGAGCGGGCGGATCACGATGTGGCGCTTGTCGTCGGTCAAGAGCTTCGGCGGCATCGAGCGGATCGCGCCGCTGTAGAGCATCGACATCAGCGCGGATTCGATGAGGTCGTCGCGGTGGTGGCCGAGCGCGATCTTGGTGAAGCCGTGCTCGGCGGCGAAGCGGTAGATGTTGCCGCGACGCAGGCGCGAGCACAGCGAGCAGTAGGTCTTGCCCTCCGGGATCTTGTCGAGCACGACGGCGTAGGTGTTGCGGCGCTCGATCGTGTACGGCACGCCCTTGTCCTCGAGCCAGGCGCGCAGACCGCGCTCGTCCCAGCCGGGCTGCGACTGGTCCAGCGTGTAGGCGTGCAGCTCGAAGCCGCGGTGGCGATGCTTCCGCAGCAGTTCGAGCATGTTCAGCATCGTGTACGAGTCCTTCCCGCCCGACAGGCACGCCAGCACGCGATCGCCGCGCTGGATCATATTGAAATCCGCGATCGCCTTGCCGGTGTAGTGAAGGAGTTTCTGTTCGATTCGGGACATGCCGGAGAACCATCGGGGTCAGAGTAGACTGAGTCAATCGTGTCGATTGACTCAGTCTACTCTGACCCCGTTAACCCTGTTATCCTGATAAGTACTTCATTATACGCAGAACCCCCGGAGATTACGATGTCCCGCAAGCTGAACCCCTACAGTTCATGGATCACCCAGCGCAAGTCCCAGGGGGCCTCGCAGGCGATGCTGTACGGCGTCGGGCTGACCGAGGCCGATATGGACAAGCCCCAGGTCGGCATCTCGAGCGTCTGGTGGGAGGGCAATACCTGCAACATGCACCTGAACGACCTCGCCGCCGTGGTCCGGGAGGGCGTGGTCGCGGCCGGCATGGTCGGGCTGCGCTTCAATACCATCGGCGTCAGCGACGGCATCTCGATGGGCACCCGCGGCATGAGCTACTCGCTGCAATCGCGCGACCTGATCGCGGACTCGATCGAGAGCGTGATGGGCGCGCAGTGGTACGACGCGAACATCTCGATCCCCGGCTGCGACAAGAACATGCCCGGCTGCATCATCGCGATGGGGCGGCTGAACCGGCCGTCGCTGATGGTCTACGGCGGCACGATCAAGCCGGGACACGCCGGCGACAAGACCCTCGACATCGTGTCGGCCTTCCAGAGCTACGGCGAGTTCATCGCCGGTCGCATCGACGAGCCGATGCGCGAGCAGATCGTGCGCAATTCCTGCCCCGGCGCCGGCGCCTGCGGCGGTATGTATACCGCGAACACGATGGCGTCGGCGATCGAGGCGATGGGCATGAGCCTGCCCTACAGCTCGTCGACGCCGGCCGTCGACCCGGGCAAGCTCGACGAGTGCCGCCGCGCCGGCGCCGCGATCCGCGTGCTGCTCGAACAGGATATCAAGCCGCGCGACATCATGACCCGCGCCGCATTCGAGAACGCGATGGTCGTCGTCATCGCGCTCGGCGGTTCGACCAATGCGGTGCTGCACCTGATCGCGATGGCGCGCGCGGTCGATGTCGAACTGACGATCGACGATTTCCAGAAGGTCAGCGACCGCATCCCGTTCATCGCCGACCTGAAGCCGAGCGGCAAGTATGTGATGGAGGACGTACACAAGGTCGGCGGCACGCCGGCGGTGATGAAGTACCTGCTCGCGCACGGGCTGATCGACGGTTCCTGCCTGACCGTGACCGGCAAGACGATTGCCGAGAACCTGAAGGACGTGCCGGGGCTGACGCCGGGACAGGACGTGATCCTGCCGCTCGAGCGGCCGATCAAGCAAAGCGGCCATATCCGCATCCTGCGCGGCAACCTGTCGCCGGGCGGCGCGGTCGCGAAGATCACCGGCAAGGAGGGCGAGCGCTTCTCGGGACCCGCGCGCGTGTTCGACGGCGAGGAAGACATGCTCGCCGCGCTCGAACAGGGCCGCATCGGCAAGGGCGACGTCGTCGTGATTCGCTACGAAGGCCCGAAGGGCGGCCCCGGCATGCCGGAGATGCTGACGCCGACGTCCGCGATCATGGGCGCGGGGCTCGGCAAGGACGTCGCGATGGTCACCGACGGCCGCTTCTCCGGCGGCTCGCACGGCTTCATCATCGGCCACGTCGTGCCCGAGGCCCAGGAAGGCGGCCCGATCGCGCTGATCCGCGACGGCGACATCATCACGATCGACGCGGTCGCGAATACGCTGTCGGTCGATCTCGCGGACGCCGAACTCGCCCGCCGCCGCGCCGACTGGCGCATGCCCCCCTACAAGGCCACCCGCGGCACCCTCCACCGCTACATCAAGACCGTCAAGACCGCCTCCGAAGGCTGCGTCACCGACGAATGACTTCGGGGTCAGAGTAGACTTCGTCTACTCTGACCCCTTCCTTTCAGATCAATGCCGATGGCGCGGGATTCGCTGGCGCCGTAGGCTCGTGCGCATTGTGCCTTGAACGAAACAGGGATGACGATGCCGCGACTTCATCGCAATATCATACCCGGGCTTCCCTATCACGTGGTTCAGCGCGGCAATAACCGTCAGCCGATCTTTCGTTCCGACATGGACTATCGGTATTTCCGCAAGAAATTGTGTGAACTTTGCGTGACGCACCGATGTTTCGTGCATGCCTACGTGTTCATGACGAATCACGTCCATCTTCTGATGACGCCGACGGGTTCCGATGCGATTCCGACCCTGATGCAAGGACTCGGGAGATGTTATGTCCGCTATTTCAATACCAGATATGAACGCACGGGGACGCTTTGGGAGGGAAGATATCGCGCCGCGGCGATCAGTTCTGACAAGTGGTTGTTCAGATGCTATCGCTACATCGAAATGAACCCGGTCAGGGCGGCCATCTCTTCGACGCCATGCCGATATCGCTGGTCCAGTTATCATGCCAACGCCACAGGCAGCGTCGATGCGCTTGTAACGCCTCACGCACTCTATCTCGCCCTGGACAGAGATTCAGGCAAGCGACTGTCGGCCTATCGTGCGCTGTTTGACGGCTATCTGACTGACGGAATGCTGGGAGCGATAAGGCGCGCAACTTCGAAAGGTTTGCCCCTCGCGTAACCGGCGCGTCATCGCTCATCGGGGTCAGAGTAGACTCCGTCTACTCTGACCCCGTTATGGGTTATTGGCGGTACCAGCGTTCGCGCAGCGCGGTGAGGACGCGCTGGGGGTATTCATCGCGGCCGAGGCTGCCGTTGTAGGCGGCGAGCGCGCGCCGGAGGTCGCCGCGCTCGCGATCGTAGTAGTGGCGCAGGATCGTGCAGCCCATGCGCAGGTTGGTCTCGGGGTGGTGGAGGTTGTCGTGCGGGCGGTCGAGTTCGACGAGCCAGAACGGCATCACCTGCATCAGACCCTGGGCGCCGGCCCGCGAGATCGCCCAGCGGTCGAACGCGCTCTCGACCTCGATGACCGCGAGCACGAGTTCCGGCGGCAGGTCGACGCGGCTCGCCTCGTAGTGGACCAGTTTCAGGAAGCGCAGGCGCTCGTCGATGTCCGGCATGCGCCGGCTCAGGCGCTGCGACATGTCGAGCAGCCAGACCTCGGCCTCGAAGCGGTCGGTGAAGCTGCCGGGGTCCTGCACCGCGGCCACCAGCGCGCGGCGCAGTTCGGCGTCCTCGCGCTGGTCGAGGTTCGCGAGGGCCGGGCTGGTTGCCAGCAGGGCGGCGAGCACTACCGATAATAATGTCTGTCTCATATCCATGCGGTCAGGGCAGGATTGCCGGGGTCAGAGTAGACTTCGTCTACTCTGACCCCGTTGTGGTTCTGATCGGATGGGAAGGGTCAGGACTTGAGGAACGGGATCACGTCCGCGAGCGGTATATGGCGGACGTCGTCGCCGCGGCGGTGTTTGTATTCGACGGTGCCGGCGTCGAGGCCCTTTTCGGCGACGACGAGGCGGTGGGGGATGCCGATCAGTTCGCTGTCGGCAAACATCACGCCGGGGCGCTCGCCGCGGTCGTCGAGGGCGGCGTCGATGCCGGCGGCAAGCAGGTCGCGGTAGAGCTGTTCGGCGGCCTCACGGACGCGCTGCGACTTGTGCGCGTTCAGCGGCATCACGACCGCGCTGAACGGCGCGAGCCCGGCCGGCCAGACGATGCCGCGCTCATCATGATTCTGCTCGATCGCCGCGGCGACGATGCGCGACACGCCGATGCCGTAGCAGCCCATCGTCATGACGATCGCGCGCCCCTGCTCGTCGAGACAGGTCGCGTTCATCGCCTCGCTGTATTTCCTGCCGAGCTGGAACACATGGCCGACCTCGATGCCGCGCCGGATCGAAAGCCGACCGCTGCCGTCCGGGGCCGGGTCGCCGTCGACGACATTGCGCAGGTCCGCGGTGCGCGGCTCGGGCAGGTCGCGGCCCCAGTTGACGCCGCAGAGGTGCCAGCCGTCGTGATTGGCGCCGCAGACGAAGTCATGGAGCTGCGCGGCCGCATGATCGACGAACACCGGCACGCTGAGCCCGACCGGTCCGATTGAACCCGGCGACACGCCGGTCGCGGCGCGGACCTCGTCGGCGCCGGCGAACGCGAACGGCGTCGCGATGCCGGGCAGGCGCGCGGCCTTGAGCGCGTTCAGTTCGTGATCGCCGCGCAGCACCAGCGCGATGACCGGCATCTCGACGCCGCGCACCAGCAGCGTCTTGACGCATTGTCGCGGCTCGACCTTCAGAAAGGCGGCGACTTCCTCGATCGTGTGCTGTCCCGGCGTCGCGACGCGCTGCATGTCCGCGGACGGCTGCGCGCGCGGCGACTGTGGCGGCAGCGCCTCGGCGAGTTCGACGTTCGCGGCATAGTCGCCGCCGCTCGAGAACGCGATCGCGTCCTCGCCGGAGTCCGCGAGCACATGAAACTCGTGCGAATGACTGCCGCCGATCGCGCCGGTATCGGCGCGCACCGCGCGGAACTCGAGACCGAGCCGCGTGAAGATCCGCGTATAAGTCTCCACCATCAGGTCGTAGGTTTCCTGCAGCGAGACCTCGTCGGGATGGAACGAGTACGCATCCTTCATCAGGAATTCGCGCGCGCGCATGACGCCGAAGCGCGGGCGGATCTCGTCGCGGAACTTGGTCTGGATCTGGTAGAAGTTCGCCGGCAGCTGCTTGTAGCTGCGGATCTCGCGCCGGATCAGGTCGGTGATGACCTCCTCGTGCGTCGGCCCGAAACAGAACTCGCGGTCATGACGATCCCGCAGGCGCAGCAACTCGGGGCCGTAGAAGTCCCAGCGGCCCGACTCGCGCCACAGCTCGGCCGGCTGCACCGCCGGCATCAGCAGCTCCTGCGCGCCGGCGCGATCCATCTCCTCGCGGACGATCGCCTCGACCTTGCGCAGTACGCGCAGCCCGAGCGGCAGCCAGGTATAGAGCCCGGCCGCCAGCCGCCGGATCATTCCCGCGCGCAGCATCAGCCGATGACTGACGACCTCCGCATCGGCAGGCGTTTCCTTGACCGTTGCAAGCAGATAGCGTGACAGGCGCATCTATGCAGCGCTCCCGTCCGGATATGGCGCCGGAATCTCGCGAGACATCGTGAGCGCAACGAACCGCTGCAATGACCCGCGGGACATCAAAACCGGTCCCACTGCGACTTCCTTTGCCAGCGTATCTTCGGGATGACCAGGCCGATCAGCATGCCGAGCAGCACCACCCCCGCGCCGACGATGAACCAGTCGCGCGAGGTGCGGTCCTGCAGGACCTGGTTTTCATGTTGCACCAGTTGATGCTCGCGCTCGAGCCGGCTCAACTGTTCGCGCAGCGACTTGTTGTCTTCGTCGAGCGAGATCGCGCTCGCGGAGGTGCGGCGGATCTGGGTGACATCCTGGTCGAGGCGCTGATTCGCCTGGGTCAGGCGCGCGACCTCCTTTTCCAGCGCGGCCTTCTCCTCGCCGAGCGCCTTGTTCTGTTCGCGCAGTTGCGCGGCGGCGGCGCGCTGGCGCGCGACTTCCTGTTCTGCGCTCGCGAGGCGGTCGCGCGCGATCGGTTGCGACTGCAGTTCCTGCAGCAGGATCCAGCCCTCGCCGCCCTGCGGCGTGCGCACGCGCGCGAAACCGGAGTCGGCATTCTCCTCGATCACCTCGACGCGCGTGCCGGCGGGCACGAAGCTGATGATACGGTGCTGGGTGCTGTCGCCGGTGCGCAGCGCGGCGCGGAACTCGTCGGTGACATACCGCACTGACTGTGCCTCGGCCAGCGCGGTGGCGGACAGCAGGATCAACAACAGCAATACTCTCACGGGCTCACCCCTGCGGAATTTCGGACATTCTACGCCAAACGGCGGGGTAGCCGGAAAGGTTTCGTGGCGGCGGACCGCGTCGAACGGCCCCGGCGCGGATGACTCAGGGCGAATCGAATCGATTTCAGCGGCGGGCGGCGAGTCGGCGCTCCCATGCGAGCGCGGTGCGGACGATGAAGTCGAGGTCGTCATGGCGCGGGGTCCAGCCCAGCGTCCGGCGGATGCGCGTCGAGTCGGCGGCAAGGGCAGGCGGGTCGCCGGCGCGGCGCGGGGCCTCGCGGATGTCGAGCGCCTGTCCGGCGACGCGCTGCACCGCGTCGAGTACTTCGCGCACGCTATAGCCATGGCCGTAGCCGCAATTCAGGATCAGCGACTCGCCGCCGCCGCGCAGATGGTCGAGCGCGCGCAGGTGCGCATCGGCGAGGTCATCGACGTGGATATAGTCGCGCACGCCGGTGCCGTCCGGCGTCGGCCAGTCGGTACCGAAGATCGACACGCTGTCGCGCTTGCCGGTGACCGCCTCGCAGGCGACCTTGATCAGGTGCGTCGCCTCCGGCGTCGACTGGCCGATGCGGCCGCCGGGGTCGGCGCCGGCGACATTGAAATAACGCAGGATCGCATGCCGCATCGGCGACGCGAGCGCGAGATCGCGCAGCATCCACTCGCTCATCAGCTTCGAGCGGCCGTAGGGGTTGATCGGTTCGAGCGCCGCGTCCTCGGCGATCAGCGCCGTCTCCGGAATGCCGTACACCGCCGCCGTCGACGAGAACACGAAGTGCGCGACGCCCGCGCGCTGGCAGGCCTCGAGCAGCGTGCGCGTGTTCGCGGTGTTGTTGCGATAGTACTTGAGCGGATCGGCGACCGATTCCGGCACGACGATGTGCGCCGCGAAGTGCATCACCGCGCCGATGTCGTGCTCGGCGAGCACACGCTCGACCAGCGCGGGATCGCCGGTATCGCCGAGGACGAATTCGCCGTGCAACACCGCGTCGCGGAAGCCGGTCGACAGGTTGTCGAGCACGACGACGCGCTCGCCGCGCTCGCCGAGCTGGCGCGCGACGTGGCTGCCGATGTAACCGGCGCCGCCGGTGACGAGGATCGCTTGATCAGTCATGTCCCTGCCTGTTTACTATCGGGGTCAGAGTAGACTTCGTCTACTCTGACCCCGATAGTAAACCCCGGGGAATCCAGCGCGCCGCCGCAGCTGCTGCCCTGCCCGGCGGTGCAGCCGAAGCAGTGGTCGGCGACGCGGATCGGCAGGTCCGCGAGGTCGCGGCCGGCCAGGTCGCGGACATGGACGCGCGGGCGCCCGTCCATCCTTAGCGGCAGGCCGAGCATCTGGTTGAAGTCGCAGTCGTACAGGTACCCCTGCCAGTCGATGCTGACGAGGCTGCGGCACATCACCGTCTCCAGGTTCGCGTCGCGATGGGCGTCGCGCAGCAGCCGCATGTAGCCGTCGAACTGCCCCTTCGAGATCAGCGTACTGCCGAAGCGCTGGATCGGCATGTTCGCGAGCGTATACAGGCGCGTGAACTCGATGCCGAAGGCGTCGCGCAGGCGTTCGCGATAGTCCGCCTCGAGCGGTTGCTGCGGTGGCGGCAGCGACGGCCCCTGCGGGTTGTAGACGAGGTTCAGCGCCAGCGGACTGTCCGGCAGGCCGTAGCCGAGCGCGTTCAGGCGCTTCAGCGCGCGCAGGCTGGCCTCGAACACGCCCTCGCCGCGCTGCGTATCGACATTTTTCTCGAGATAGCAGGGCAGCGAGGCCGTGATCTCGACCTCGCGCGCGGCGAGGAATCCGGCGAGGTCCTCCTGGCCTTCGACCTCGAGGATCGTCAGGTTGCAGCGGTCGATGACATGGACCCCGAGCGCGCGCGCCGCGATGACGAGGGCGCGGAAATGCGGATTGAGCTCGGGCGCGCCGCCGGTGAGGTCGAGCGTCGCGATGCGCCCGCCGCGCAGGCAGTCGATGACCGCATCGACGGTCTCGCGCGACATCTCCTCCGTGCGGTTCGGCCCGGCGTTGACATGGCAGTGCAGGCAGGACTGGTTGCAGCGATAGCCCAGGTTGACCTGCAGCGTCTCGAGCCGGGCGCGGCGCAGCGGCGGAAACTCGCCGGTCTTCAGCAGGGGGAGGGTGGCGTGCATGTCTGCCCCTAGATTACCGGAGCTCGGCCGCCGGGTCACGGCAGGCCTTGGGGTCAGAGTCGTTTGATCCCCCGTGATCCCGTTTCCGGCACGCGTCTGGATGATCAAACGACTCTGACCCCATGGGGATCCCGCGGATACGACCCGGGTCGCAGGGCCGCCTGATCAGGCGGTTGCCGTGTCGTCCTGACTCGGCGTAAAATGGCCGGTTTTAACAATAACTTTCAACGGCATCTGGCGCTTCGTGGCCGGGTGCCGGTCGGGAGCCAACCGGGAGCCAACCGGGAGCCAACCGGGAGCCAGCATGTCCATCCGTGTTGCAGTGCCGAAGGAGCAGGCGCGCGACGAGCGCCGTGTCGCGCTGACGCCGGACGTCGTCGCCCGCCTGGTCAAGCAGGGTTACGAGGTCGTCGTCGAGCAGGGCGCGGGCGTCGCCGCGAGCTTTCCGGACGCGGTCTTCAGCGAGGCCGGCGCGCGCGTCGCCGACGCGGCCGGGCTTTACGGCGACGCCGACATCGTCGTCAAGGTGCAGCCGCCGTCTGCGGACGAGGTCGCGCGCTATCGACGTGGCCAGGTGCTGATCGCGTTCCTGCAGCCGCATCGTCAGGATGACATGATTCGCGCGTTGCGCGACGCCGGCGTCACCGCGTTCTCGATGGAGCGCGTGCCGCGCATCACCCGCGCGCAGGCGATGGACGCGCTGTCCTCGCAGGGCACCGTCGCCGGCTACAAGGCCGCGCTGATGGCCGCCGACGCGAGCCCGTTCTTCTTCCCGATGCTGACCACCGCGGCCGGCACGATCCGCCCGGCGAAGGTGCTGATCCTCGGCGCCGGCGTCGCCGGCCTGCAGGCGATCGCGACCGCGCGCCGGCTCGGCGCCCAGGTCGAGGCCTACGATGTCCGCCGCGCCGCGCGCGAGCAGGTCGAGTCGCTCGGCGCGAAGTTCCTCGCGGTCGAGATGGACGCCGAGGCCGCGGGCGGCTACGCCCGCGAACTGACCGCGGAAGAAAAAGAACGCGAGCAGGTGCTGCTGCGCAAGAGCATCGCCCAGGCCGACGTCGTCATCACCACCGCGCAGATCCCGGGCCGCCCGGCGCCGCAACTGATCGGCGCGCGCGTCGTCGACGACATGAAGCCGGGCGCGGTGATCCTCGACCTCGCCGCCGAGAGCGGCGGCAACTGCGAGCTGACGCAGCCGGGCGAGCGCGTCGAGCGCAACGGCGTCGCGATCCTCGGCCCGCTGAACGTGCCGAGCCGGCTGCCGGTGCACGCGAGCATGATGTACGCGAAGAACATCCAGAATTTCCTCGCGCTGCTGCGCAATGAGGACGGCGCGCTCGCGCTGAACTGGGACGACGAGATCCTGAAGGAATCGGTCGTCACCCGCGACGGCGCGATCGTTGCCGAGACGATACGCCGGCGCATCGAAGGAGGCGGACCATGATCGAAGGTTTGTGGGCGGCGCTGTTCATCTTCGCGCTCGCCGCGTTCACCGGCTACGAGATCATCAACCGGGTGCCGGTGATCCTGCACACGCCGTTGATGTCGGGCTCGAACTTCATCCACGGCATCGTGCTGGTCGGCGCAATGATCGCGCTCGGCCATGCCGAGACCCCGCTCGAGATCACGATCGGCTTCATCGGCGTGCTGCTCGGCGCGATGAACGCGGTCGGCGGCTATGTCGTCACCGACCGCATGCTGGAGATGTTCGAGGCGAAGAAGAACAAGGGCAAGACCGTGGAAAAGGGGGGCTGACGTGGAGCACCTGATCCAGGCGGTCTACTTCCTGACCATCCTGCTGTTCATCTTCGGCCTCAAGCGCATGAGCTCGCCGGCGACGGCGCGCAGCGGCATCCGCTGGGCCGGTGTCGCGATGGCGCTCGCGGTCGTCATCACGATGCTGTGGCCGGACATGCACAACGCGATGCTGATCCTGATCGCGATCCTGATCGGCGGCGGCGTCGCCTGGTACAGCGGCATGAAGGTCGGCATGACCGACATGCCGCAGATGGTCGCGATCTACAACGGCATGGGTGGCGGCGCCGCGGCGGCGATCGCGGCGGTGGTGCTGCTGCAGGGCAGCGCCCCGAATACCGGCATGCAGCTGCTGACCGTTACCGGCGGCCTGATCGGCGCGGTCGCGTTCAGCGGCAGCATGGTCGCGTTCGCGAAGTTGCAGGGGCTCTTGAGCGCGCGCCCGCTGACCTTTCCGGCGCAGCAGAGCCTGAATCTCGTCGTGCTGGTCGTGTCGCTGCTGCTCGGCGCCAGCCTGCTCGGCGGCGACGACGTATCGACGATGCTGATCCTGCTGTTCTTCATCGCCGCGCTCGCCTACGGCATCATGATGACGATGCCGATCGGCGGCGCCGACATGCCGGTCGTCATCTCACTGTACAACGCGCTGACCGGCCTCGCGGTCGCCTTCGAGGGCTTCGCGATCGGCAACGCGGCGATGATCGTCGCCGGCACCGTGGTCGGCGCGGCCGGCACGCTGTTGACCCAGCTGATGGCGAAGGCGATGAACCGGCCGCTGTCGAATGTGCTGTTTAGCGGCTTCGGCAAGGTGGTCGAGGGCGGCAGCGAAGGCCCGGTGCAGGGCAGCCTGAAGGCGATCGAGATGGAAGACGCCGCGGTGATGATGCGCTATGCCTCGAAGCTGATCGTCGTGCCCGGCTACGGCATGGCGGTCGCCCAGGCCCAGCACAAGATCCGCGAGCTGATGGACCTGCTCGAGACGCACGGCGTCGACGTGCGCTTCGCGATCCACCCGGTCGCCGGCCGCATGCCCGGCCATATGAACGTGCTGCTCGCCGAGGCCGGCGTGCCCTACGAGAAGCTGTTCGACCTCGAAGAGATCAACGCGGCCTTCGGCTCGACCGACGTCGCGATCGTCATCGGCGCCAACGACGTCGTCAACCCGGTCGCGCGCACCGACCCGTCGAGCCCGATCTACGGCATGCCGATCCTCAACGTCGACAAGGCCGAGAACGTGCTGGTCATCAAGCGCGGCCAGGGCACCGGCTTCGCCGGCATCGAGAACCAGCTGTTCTACAAGGACAACACCCGCATGCTCTACGGCGACGCCCAGGGCGTCGTCGGCGAACTGATCGCCACCCTCAAGCAGATGGCCTGACAAGGCTCAACCAATCGGGGTCAGAGTAGACTTCGTCTACTCTGACCCCGATTGGTTGAGCGCGTGCCGGAGCGCCGCCAGGTGTTTTTCGTAGTGCTTCCACCGCCCGATCGAAGAGCTGAAGATCGGCTGATTGACCTGGTTGTAGCTCGCGGTCGCAGTCAGGCGCGGGTTTTCGTGGAAGCGCAGGCAGGCGTCGTCCCATTCGAGGCCGCACCAGGCGACCATGCGCCGGCTGACGCCCTCAAGATCGCCGACCAGTTCCTCGTAGCGGACGTCGAGGATGCCGACGCCGATGTCTTGCCAGTGCGCCATCAGTCGTTCGTAACGGCGGTAATACTCCCCGAGCCGGGCGAGGTCATAGCTGAAGCGGTACTGCCCGGCGAAGTTCTGGAAATAGCACGACAGGCAGGTGTCGAGCGGATCGCGGCGGGTATGGATCACCGGCGCGCCGGGAAACAACCGCCTGATCAGGCCGAGGTAGAGAATATTCTGCGGCATCTTGTCGGTGATCGCCGGCGCGCCGCCGGCGATCCGCTTCAGGCCGTCGAGGGCGCGCCGGGCATACGCCTGCAGGGTCGCCGTATCGACGTCGAACGGCCTCGCGCCGTAACCGAGTTCGTCCGCGATCACGCTGATATGGCTCAACTCGCCCGCGCCGTGCACGAGCGGGTGGCTTGCCAGGATCTGTTCGACCAGGCTCGTCCCCGAACGCGGCATGCCGACGATGAAGATCGGCGTGACGTCACCCGGGCCGGCGACCGCTGGACCGCCTGTTTCGAGCGTCGCGAAGTTCGCGATGATATCGTCGATCGGATCCTGGAGCCTGGCGTCGCCGAGCCGCCGCCAGATCGATTCATTGGCGGCGCGGTAATGCGCGAAGGCGGTATCGTACTGCCGCTGCCTGTCATAAAGATCGCCGAGCAGGAATTCGATGCGTTCGCGGGTCATGAAATGCAGTGACGGGTCGTCGAGCGCCTTTTCGAGCCGTTCGACAAGGCCATCGTAGCGCTTCATGTAGGCGCGGATCTTCGCGTAGAGCAGCAGCACCTCGGGATCGCTGTCGAGACGCGGCAGCAGCGGCTGCAGGCAGGCCATCGCCTCGTCCGGGCGACCCATGCGCTCCAGTGTCTCGGCCTCGCCATGGATCGCCGGCAGATATTCCGGGGCGAGCGCACGCGCCGCGCGGTAGTTCTGCAGCGCCTCCTCGAGGCCGCCCATGTCGAAACAGATGTGCGCCAGGTTGACCCTCAACGTCGCGTCGTTCGGCGACAGCGTGACCGCCTGCGCGCAGGCCTGCCAGGCCGCAGTGAAACGGCCGGCCTGTCGGAGCGCGGCGGCGAGTCCGTCGAGCGATCCGAGCCGTTTCGGCGCTTCGCCGAGGACCATGCGGAACTGTTCGATCGCCGCTTCATTGCGGCCGAGCGCGACATAGGCGCGGCCGAGCGCTTCGCGCGCGTCGAGCATGCCGGGCTTGAGTTCCAGCGTGTGCAGCAGATGCGCTTCGGCCTCGGCGTGGCGCTGCTGCAGCACGCAGAGCTGACCGAGCTTGAGCCACGCATCGGCCATACCCGGGTCGATGGCGGCCGCCCGCCGCAGGCAATCCTCCGATTCGGGCAGCCGCCCCTGGCGCGCATGGACGATGCCGAGCAGGAACTGCGCCCGGGCGTCGTCAGGATCGGCTTCGACGAGTTCGGTGAACAGGGCCTGCGCATTCGACAGCTCGTTCCGCTGCAGGCTGGCAAGGGCTTGCCGTTCCAGCGCCTCGAGTCGGGGATCGCGTGGTTTCATCAGTCTGGCCCGTTTCCCGGCATCTGCCTATTCTACCGCCACAATCACATGGGGTCAGAGTAGACCGAGTCTACTCTGACCCCGTTAGCCTCGCAGGCGGAACAGGCGCTTGATCCACCACCGCGTCAGCGGCGTCAGCCGCGACTTCAGGCGTTCGTCGGCGACCTTGCGGTTGATCTGGGACAGCGTCGGGTAGATGTGGATCACGCCGGACAGGTCGGCGGCCTTCATGCGCTTCTTGATCGCGAGCGCGTATTCATGGATCAGCTCGCCGGCCTGCGGCCCGGCGATCGCGGCGCCGAGCAGGCGACCGCGCGGCGTCGTGACGATCTTTGCGAGGCCCTCGACCTCGGCGTCGGTGCGGGCGCGATCGATGCCGAAGAATGGAAAGCGAAAGACACGATGTCGTATGCCCTCTTGCTTCGCCTCGTGCTCCGACAGGCCGACGCGGGCGAGTTCCGGATCGGTGAACGTGCACCACGGGACCGCGCGCGTCTCGACCTTCGCCGGCAGCCGGAACAGCGCGTTGCGCAGTACGACGCCGGCCTGGTGCTCGGCCATGTGCGTGAACTGGTACGGGCCGGTCACGTCGCCGCAGGCGAAGATGTGCGGCGCCGACGTGCGCAGGCGCGCATCGGTACGGATGCGGCCGTCCTGCAGCACGACGCCGGCCGCCTCCAGTCCCAGTCCCTCGACGTTCGCCCGCCTTCCGGTCGTCACCAGCAGGTGCGTGCCGTGAACCAATGGGGTCAGAGTCGTTTGATCACTGTGCGGCACCGGTTTGCCTGTAACAGAGGCGATCAAACGACTCTGACCCCGTTGATGCCCCCGATGATCATTCCCATGCCGGGTGTGCAGCGTGATTCCGCGATCGCCGCGGTCCACCGCGACCGCATGGCAGTGATTGTGGATCGTCACCCCCTCGTCGCGCAGCCGCGTCGCGATGACCTCGGCGAGATCGGCGTCCTCGCGCGACAACACATGCGCGCCCGACTCGATCAGCGTGACGCGGCTGCCGAGGCGCGCGAAGGCCTGCGCCATCTCGCAGCCGGTCGGTCCGCCGCCGAGCACGATCAGTTCGGGCACCGCCTCGGCGAGCGCGAACAGCGTGTCGCTGGTCAGGTAAGGGGCGACCTCGAGTCCCGGCAGCTTCGGCACGGCCGGGCGCGAACCGGTCGCGATGACGAAGCGGCGCGCGGTGATCGCGCGGCCGTCGACCTCGAAGGCCGCGGGCGACGTGAAGCGCCCGCTGCCGAACACGAGTTCGATGCCGAGTCCGCGAAAGCGTTCGGGGTCGTCATGCTCGCCGATCTGCTCGATGACGCGCCGGACCCGTTGCATCACGCGCGGCAGGTCGATCGCCGGCGTGACCGCCTCGAGCCCGAAGCGCCGCGCATTGCGCATCGTCTGCGCGGTCCTTGCAGATGCCAGCAGCGCCTTGCTCGGCACGCAACCATGCCACAGGCAGTCCCCGCCGAGCCGCCCGCTCTTCTCGACCAGCACGACCTTGGCCCCGAGCTGCGCCCCGCCCGCCGCCACGACCAGCCCGGCCGCGCCGCCGCCGATGACGCAAAGATCGAATTCGGGCGAAGGGTTTTTCATGATCTTGATGCCGAGTGCGCAGGGTGGGAGCCGGTTAATTCGTTGGCATTGCGATCGCCGGAAGCCGGTGGGTCTGACCCGTGACGGGAATTTACGGCCGCACGGATGCGGCCGTTAAGCGTACAGGGACGTATTCAAAGCGATTCCCGTCACGGGTCAGACCCACCGGCTTCCACCCGCCAATGCAAACGGGAAGACACCCCTGCCCAGCCGTATCAGAACACCTGCGCCGCATCGAACACCGGCCCGTCGACGCAGACGCGCTTCATCGCCGGCCCTTGCGGGGTCTGCACGAGGACCGTGCAGCCGGCGCAACCACCGACCGCGCAGGCCATGAATTCCTCGAGCGAGACCTGGCAGGGCAGGCCGTATTCCTTCGCCAGCGCGGCGACCGCGGCGAGCATCGGGTGCGGGCCGCAGGCGAAGACCTCGACCTCCTTGCGTTCGGCATCGCCGAGCGTGTCGAGCCACGCGCGCGCGAGGTCGGTGATGTAGCCGTCGAAGCAGCCGGCGTAGCCCTGCAGCGTCGCGAGACGGCTCGGGATGCCCCAGTCGTCCATCAGCGGCATCGCCGCGATCGCGCTGGCCGGCGCGCCGGGCAGCAGGATCTGCGAGGGTCGCGGCCGGAACGGGAACGGCACCTCGGAGCCCATCATGACGACCGGCCGGTACGGGTGATCGTCATTTTTCATCGTCTCGGCGAGAAAGACCATCGGCGGGATGCCGACGCCGCCGCCGAGCAGCAGCGCGCGCGGCCGTTCCGGATGTGGCGTGAACGGCACGCCGATCGGCCCGAGCACGCTCAGCGTCTCGCCGACCTTGCGTTTGGCGAGCAGGCCGGTGCCGTGGCCGAACACCCGGTAGAGGATGTCGATCCAGCCGGCGTCACCGCCGCTGCGCATGATCGAGAACGGCCGCCGCATCGGCAGCAGCGGATCGCAGGACAGGTGCACGAAGGCGCCGGCGCGCGCCGCCCGCGCCGCCTTCGGCGCCTGCAGGCGCAGCACATGCTGGTCGCCGTCGAAGGCCTGGTGCGCGAGGATCGCGGCATCCTCGAGGAAGATCGAATCGCGATGGGGTTTCGCGGGGGTCAGAGTCGTTTGATCGCCCATGTCGGTCTCGATTGCTGGTGGCGGGATCAATGGGGTCAGAGTCGTTTGATCCTGACCGCCGTAGTCGCTAACTGGATACAGGCGATCAAACGACTCTGACCCCATTGGTGCCGGCCTGATAAACGACCCGACCGGCGAGCAGGGTCGTCGTGACCCGGCCCTTCATCTCCCAGTCGAGATAGGGGGTGTTGCGGCCCTGGCTCGCGAGCGTGCCGGCGTCGAGGACCCAGTCGGCCTCGGGGTCGAAGATGCAGATGTCGGCGCGGTTGCCGGGCGCGAGGTCGCCGCCGTCGATGCCGAGGATGCGGGCCGGCTGGCAGCTCAGGCGATCGACCATCGCCGGCAGGTCGATCACGCCGGCATCGACGAGCCGCAGCGCCAGCGGCAGCAGCGTATCGAGCCCGGAGATGCCGGGCGCGGTCTCGCTGAACGGGCGCAGCTTGGCATCGGGTTCGTGGGGCTGGTGGTCCGAGCAGATCGCCGAGATCACCCCGTTCGCGAGCCACTGGCGCAGGCCGTCGCGGTCGCGCAGGGTCCTGAGCGGCGGTCGCACATGACACTGCGCGTCGAAATCGAGGAGATCGTTCTCGCACAGGTGCAGGTGATGGATGCTGACATCGGCGGTCACCGGCAGGCCGTCGTGACGGGCGCGCGCGATCATCTGCGCGGCGCGCGCGGTCGACAGCAGCGAGAAGTGCGTGCGCGCGCCGGTCTGCTCGACCAGCGCCAGCAGCGTCGCGACCGCGACGGTCTCGGCGGCGGCCGGAATCGCGGGCAGGCCGAGCCGGGTCGCGACCGCGCCGTCGTGGGCCTTGCCGTCGCCGGCGAGCGCGGCGTCCTGCGCATTGACGAACACCGTGAGGCCGAAGGTCGCCGCGTATTCCATCGCCCGCAGCAGGATCAGCGGCGAGCGCAGCGGGTGAAAGCCGTTGCTGACGCCGACGCAACCGGCCTCGGCCAGCGCCGCCATCTCGCTCAGCTGTTCACCGTCGAGTCCGCGCGTCAATGCGCCGAGCGGGACCACGCGCGCCAGGCCGGCCGCGGCGGCCTGGCGCCGGATCAGCGCCGCGACCGCCGGCGTGTCGATGACCGGGTCGGTGTCCGGCGGGCAGCACAGCGTCGTGATCCCGCCCTGCGCCGCGGCGCGGGTCTCGCTGGCGATCGTCGCCTTGTGTTCCTGACCGGGTTCGCGCAGGCAGGCGCGCAGGTCGACGAAGCCGGGACAGACGACGAGTCCTGTGGCGTCGATGATGCGCTCGGCGCTGAAGCCGTCGGGCGCCTGGCCGATCGCGGCGATGCGGCTGTCGGCGATGAAGACGTCGCGCCGTCCGTCGAGGCCGTTCGCCGGATCGATGACCCGCCCGCCCTGGATCAGCACGCCCATCATGGCCCTGCCTCGGACCCCGAATGCGACATCGCCTTCGACATGATCGCCATGCGCATCGCGATGCCATGCGTGACCTGCTCGAGGATCACCGAGCGCGGGCCGTCGGCGACCGTCGAGTCGATCTCGACGCCGCGGTTGATCGGCCCCGGGTGCATGACGATCGCGTCCGGCTTCGCGAGTTCGAGCTGGCGCGCAGTCAGGCCGTAGAGGCGGAAGTATTCATGCTCGCTCGGCAGGAAGGCGCCGGCCATGCGCTCGCGCTGCAGGCGCAGCATGATGACGACGTCGACGTCGCGCAGGCCCTCGCGCAATTCGTGAAACACATGCACGCCGAGCGTGTGCGCCTCGGCGGGGATCAGCGTGCGCGGCCCGATCACGCGAATCTCCTCGACGCCGAGCGTCGACAGCGCATGGATCTGCGAGCGGGCGACGCGCGAATGCAGGATGTCGCCGACGATCGCGACCTTGAGCCTGTGGAAGGCGCCCTTGTGGCGGCGGATCGTGAACATGTCGAGCATCGCCTGGGTCGGGTGCGCGTGGCGGCCGTCGCCGGCGTTGATGACGCTGACATGCGGCGCAGCGTGGCGGGCGATGAAGTGCGCGGCGCCGCTGTCGGCATGGCGCACGACGAACATGTCGCAGTGCATCGCCTCGAGGTTGCGCAGCGTGTCGAGCAGGGTCTCGCCCTTGCTCGTCGCCGAGACCGGGATGTTGATGTTCAGCACGTCGGCGGACAGCCGCTTCGCGGCCAGCTCGAAGGTCGTGCGCGTGCGCGTGCTCGCTTCGAAGAACAGGTTGACGATGGTCTTGCCGCGCAGCAGCGGGACCTTCTTGACGGTCTGTTCGGCGACCGAGGACAGCGACTCGGCGGTGTCGAGCAGGTCGGTCAGCAAATCGCGTTTGAGGCCCTCGATCGTCAGGAAGTGACGCAGCCTGCCCTGGCTGTCGAGTTGGAGATTGCGCCTGTCCACGCGGGGCGTCAGTCCTTCTTGGTTGCGGCGCCGACACTGAGCCGGAGCGGGTCCGGGCCGTGCAGCTTGATGTGCCGGCCCTTCGCGAGCGGGACCTGCAGGCCGGTGACATCGGCCTGGATCGGCAGCTCGCGGCCGCCGCGCTCGACCAGCGCCGCGAGCAGGATCGACGCCGGCCGGCCGTAATCGAAGATCTCGTTCAGCGCCGCGCGGATCGTGCGCCCGGTGTTCAGCACGTCGTCGACGAGGATGATGTGGCGGTCGTCGATCGACACGGGCAGATGCGAGGGCCTGACCTGCGGGTGGATGCCGACGCGGGTGAAGTCGTCGCGGTAGAACGAGATGTCGAGCGTCGACAGCGGGTCCTGCAGTTCGAGCAGCCGGTGCAGGCGATTCGCGACCCAGACCCCGCCGCTGTAGATGCCGGCCATCAACGGATCGGAGATGCCGCGCTCGGCCAGCAGGCGGCGCAGCGCGCTCGCCATGTCCCGGATCACGGTGTCCAGGTCGGCTTTTTCGGGGTCGAAGGTCATCGGGCGGCGTCTCGGGTGGGGGAAATGGTACAGAGTCCCCCCCGCCGCGTCGAGTGCCGGGGCTCAGTCGCCACCGGATCGCTTCGGGCCGGCGGCGGCCTCGCTGAACCAGGTCTGCAGGATCACCTGCGCGGCGACCGCGTCGATGCCGCGACGCCGGCGCGGGCGGCGGCCGCCGGCGGGGTCGCCGCTGCCGCGCGCATGGAGCTGCTCCGCGGCCTCGATCGACGACAGGCGCTCGTCGACCGGGTGGACCGGCAGGCCGAAGCGGCCCTCGAGCTGGCGCGCGAAGCGGCGCGCCGCATGGGTCATGTCCTGCTCGCTGCCGTCCATGTTCAGCGGGATGCCGACGACCAGCGCCGAGGGGCGCCAGGTCTCGATCAGTCGCGCGATCGCGGCCCAGTCGGGCTTGTCGTTGACGGTGCCGAGGGTCTCGAGCGGGCGCGCGTCGCCGGTCAGCGCCTGGCCGACGGCGACGCCGATATGTCTGGTCCCGTAATCGAAGCCGAGCAAGGTGCCGGCTTCGCTCATGCGCGGCCGAAGTGCGAGGACAGGCGGTGGACGTCGACGCCGCTCAGCGCGGCGGCGGCCTCCCAGCGCTGCTCGCTCGGGGTGTCGAACAGGATGCGGTCGTCGGTGTCGACGTTGAGCCAGGCATTCTCGCCGAGCTCGCGCTCGAGCTGGCCCGGACCCCAGCCGGCGTAGCCGAGCGCGACCAGGGTCTGTTCCGGTCCTTCTCCGCGGGCGATCGCCTCGAGGATGTCGCGCGACGAGGTGACGCCGAGGTCATCGGTGACCTTGAGCGTGACCTCCCAGCGGCCGTGCGGACGGTGGATGACGAAGCCGCGTTCGGTCTGCACCGGCCCGCCGAGGAAGATCGGCTGACGGCGCACGGAGGCAAGGTCGGTGCCGATCTTCATCTGCTTCAGTACCTCGCCCAGGTCGATGTCGAGCGGGCGATTGATCATGATGCCCATCGCGCCCTGTTCGTTGTGCTCGCACAGCCAGGTGACCCCGTGGAAGAAGTTCGGGTCCTGCAGCGTCGGCATCGCGATCAGCAGCTGGTTGGTCAGTTTCATCATCGAAGACATGGGGGCAGTATCGCAGAAATCCACAGGGGGCAGGGACTAAGGGGTCAGAGTCGTTTGATCGAAAGTACCGTCGTCGGATTCGATGCTCCCGGTGATCAAACGACTCTGACCCCATCGCCGCCCCTCACCGCCGGGTACTCAGGGAGTGGCTGTCGAGGAACTCCCAGTTGCGGGTGATGTGGAGGACGTCGGTATCCTTCTTCATCTCCTCCGAAAATGGCGCGAACGGCGCCGAAAGGTGGACTATTCGTATGGCGGCGTCGTCGAGGGTCTTGTGTCCGGAGGAACGCAGCAGCGTGACGCTGTGCAGGCTGCCGTCGGCGTTGATCGCGACGTCGAGCAGGAGGTCGCCGGACAGGTTGCGGCGCTTCGCCTCCTCGGGGTAGTTGAGGTTGCCGATGCGCTCGATCTTGGCGCGCCAGCCGTCGAGATAGGCCGCGTCGCGGAATTCCCGCGTCCGCGCCGAGATGAAGCGGTGGCGGCCGCGCTGGGCGTAGTCGGTCATCGCCTGGCTGATCTCGGCGCTGAGCGTCGCGATCTCCATGCTGCGCGCGATCAGCTCCTCGGCGGTCAGCGGCTGGCGCTCGGTCTCCGGGTCGGCATCCGGCGGGGTGATGGCGCTGAGATCGGAGCGCAGCTGCGTCAGCGGGCGGGTCTCGGGCGGCTGCCCCGGCGGCGGGGGCGCGGCCGGGCGCTCGATGCGGTCGTCGGCGCCGAGACGCTGCGGGTTCACCGGCGTGAAGGCCGGGCTCTGCGGACTCTCCGGCTGCTCCAATTCGCCGCCGCCCTCGAGGCTGGTCTGCGCCAGCACCTTGGCGTCCTCGGGCTTCTCGTCGCTGGTCTGGTGGACGAGCTTGATCTCGATTGGCGGGCTCTTGATCGACGGCAAGCGCGTCAGCTCGGGCTGGAAGGTGATGCCGAGCACGATCACCGCGTGCACGACGACAGCGACGAACAGCGTCATGCCGAGGCGGTCTGCGGGCTGGATGTCAGGGGCTTTCGCGACGGCGTTCATGATCAGGGTTTTCGACAGCGTGCCGGCCGGACGGTTCTGCCGCCGGGGTTGACCCGGATTCGTGCAGCATCCGTGCCATCATCGCCTTGACGATGAACCCGCTGGCGAGCCCGAAAAAGACGGCCACGGACATCAGCACCGGCAACAGCATGAACAGCGCCGGATGCGGGATGAACAGCGCGTAGGCGGCAAAGAACTGCCCCGCCATATGCGCCATCGCCGCGAGCAGGCAGTAGCCGATCGGCCCGAGGCCGCCGCGCGACAGCCAGCGCCCGAGGCCGACCGCGACCAGCGCCGCGACCGCGCCGGTGAGGCTCAGCACGAAGGTCGGGGTCAGGAAGGTCCCGATCAGCAGACTGCCGACGACGACCCTGAGCAGGCTGACCCACACCGCCGCGCGCCAGCCGTACAGCAGCAGCACCGCGATCGTGACGACATTCGCGAGCCCCGGCTTGACCCCCGGCAGCGGGCTCGGCAGCACGCTCTCGGCGATGTGGATCGCGATCGCCAGCGCAGCGAGCCAGGCGATGCGATAGTCGTCGCGGGTCGGCGTCAGTACAAGCATTCTGGCAGGCTGTTGAAAATGGCCCGGCGAGGCTGCGCCAGGCTTTGCTGCGCAAACCCGCCGGGCCATTTTCAACAGCCTGCTAGAAGTTGATGCTGTCATAGCGCGGCGGTCCGCTCGGGGCGACCGCGAGGGTGATGCGGTTCGGCAGGCAGGCGGTGACGTCGCCGCCGTCGCGCTGCCAGCCGGCGTGGATGCAGTGCTTGCCCCGGCAGGGCGAGGCAATGAAGCGGGCGGCGCCGTCGCGGATCTCGATGACGCTCTCGCCGAGCGGGCCGGCGATCGTCAGCGTGCGGGTCTCGCGCAGCGACGCGACGATCGCCTCGCCGCGGGCGTCGACGATCTGCACGCGGTCGCCCGCGCCACCGCCGCCCCAGTAGGTCAGATACAGCCACGGCAGCAGCAGCGCCGCGAACGCGAGGACGACGAGATCGGCGCGCGTCATGGCCCGTCCGCGACGATGACGATGCGCGGCTCGTCGCCCTCGAAATGGATGCGGTCCGCCATCGACCGCGTCATGTGCACGTTCATGCCGGCGTCGATCAGCATGACGTGGTCGATGCCGAGCCGGCGCGCGGTCTCGCGCCAGTCGTCCGGCCCGGCGACGAACAGCGCGGTCGCCGCAGCGTCGGCCTCGGCGGCGTTGTCGTGGATCACCGTCACCGACAGCGTGCCTTCCGCCGGACGCCCGCTGCGCGGATCGATGACATGGTGATAGCGCTTTCCGTCATGGATGAAATAGCGTTCATAGTCGCCGGTCGTGAACACACTGTCGTCGCCGCGGGTCTCGAGCGACGCGAACACGCCGCGCTCGAGCGGGTGACGGATGCCGATGCGCCACGGCCGCTCGCCGTGACGCCCGATCGCGCGCAGGTCGCCGCCGGCATTGACGATTGCATCCTCGATACCGAGGGCGCGCAGCGCGGCGATCGCGCGATCGACGGCGAGCCCCTTCGCGTAGGCGCCGAGGTCGATCTGCACCGCCGGATTCGCGCTCGACAGGCGCAGGCCGTCGAAGGCGAGCGCGTCCATCGTCGGCGCGGCCGCGACCAGCGCCGCGATCGCATCAGCATCCGGTGGCGGCCCGGCAGGCGCGGCATCGCCGTGAAAACCCCACAACGCAATGAGCCGGCCGATCGCCGGGTTGAACAACTGGCCGCTCGCGCGCGCGAGCCGCGCGGCGTCCTGCAGGACTGCGACGGCATCGGCGTCGATCCCGACGGTCTCGCCGGCGGCCAGCGCGGCATTGATGCGCGTCAGCTCGCTCGGTTCCCAGGCATGCCAGCGGCGGTGGACCGCATCGAGGGCCTGCTCGACGGCGCGCACCGCGTCGGCGGCGCGCGCGTCATCGACGCCCCACAGACTGATGTCGACCAGCGTGCCGAGCGTCAGGAAGCGGGTCTTGTAGGCCTCCGGTTCCGGCGCGGCGCGCGAACAGGCGGCCAGCGCGGCGACCACAAGGACGCACAGCAGCAACGGCGCGATCGCGCGCAGGGCACCACGGCGGCTCACCGCAAGCGGGCCTCGATCGCGTCCATCAGCCGCGCGGCGATGTTGATGCCGAACTGCGCGTCGAGCTCGCGGATGCAGGTCGGGCTGGTGACGTTGATCTCGGTCAGCCAGTCGCCGATGACGTCGAGGCCGACGAACAGCAGCCCGCGCTCGCGCAGCGCCGGGCCGACGCGGGCGCAGATCTCGCGGTCGCGTTCGGTCAGCGGCCGCCCCTCGCCGCGGCCGCCGGCGGCAAGATTCGCGCGCGTCTCGCCCGGCGCCGGCAGGCGCGCGAGCGCATAGGGCACCGGCTCGCCGTCGACCAGCAGGATGCGCTTGTCGCCGTCCTTGATCTCCGGCAGGTAGCGCTGCGCCATCGTCAGCGTCGCGCCACGCGCGGTCATGATCTCGATGATGACGTTGATGTTCGGGTTGCCCTCGGTGACGCGGAACACCGATTCGCCGCCCATCGCCTGCAGCGGCTTGACGATGATGTCGCGATGCTCGGCGAGGAACGCGCGCAGCGCGTCGGCGCGGCGCGTGACCAGCGTCGGCGCCGCGCAGTCCGGGAACCAGGCGACCGCGAGCTTCTCGTTGGTGTCGCGCAGCGCGGCCGGGCGGTTGACGACCAGAACGCCGGCGCGTTCGGCGATCTCGAGCAGGTGCGTCGTGTAGACATACTCGATATCGAACGGCGGATCCTTGCGCATCAGGATCGCGTCGAGCGCGGTCAGCGGCGCGTCGCGGGTCTCGCCGAGCGTGAACCAGTCCTGCGCGCTGTCGCGCACGGTCAGCGCGCGCATCCGCGCCTCGACCGCGGCGCTGCGCAGCGTCAGGTCGGCTTGCTCCATGTACCACAGCGCATGGCCGCGCGCCTGCGCCTCGAGCAGCATCGCCAGCGTGCTGTCCTTCGCCGGCTTGATCGCGGCGATCGGGTCCATGATGACGCCGAGCTGGATCATCGCGGGACTCAGAGAGGCAGCGCGGCGGTCTCCGCCGCGGCGACCGGCGCGCCGCCGGACGCGATCTCGCGCGCGGCGGCGAGCAGGGCGAGGCGGGCGATGACGCCGTAGGCGTAGAAGCGGTTCGGTTGCGCGTCGGGCGCGAGGTGATGGTCGGGCTGCGTGCAGCAGTCGGCAAAGGCGAGCGGTTCGAAGTGCATGCCGGGGGCGTTAAGATTTTCGTCGGTGCCGCGCCGCGTGTGCACGCGGTAGAAGCCGCCGACGACGAAGTGGTCGATCATGTAGACCACCGGCTCACTGACGGCATGGGCATCGCCCCAGGTCTCGAAGGTATAGACGCCTTCCTGCACGAGGACCTTGGTGGTCTCGACGCCGCCCTTCGACGCCGCCATGCGCGTGCGCTCCTTGCGGTTCAGCGCGCGTACGTCGTCGGCCGAGTGCGCCATCATGATGCCCATGCCGTAGGTGCCGGCATCGGCCTTGACGACGACGAAGGGCTTGCGGTCGACGCCGTATTCGTCGTACTTGCGCTGGATCGAGCGCAGCAGGGAGTCGACGTTCGCGACCAGGCACTCCTCGCCCTCGCGCTTCATGAAGTTGATCTCGCCGCAGCGCAGGAATTGCGGGTTGATCAGCCACGGGTCGATCTCGACCAGCGCGGCGAATTCCTCGGCGACCTGCTTGTAGTGCTGAAAGTGGTCGGACTTGAGCCGGTTCGACCAGCCGAGCGCGAGCGGCGGCGCGACCGGCTGCGACAGGCCTTCGAGGATCGGCGGACGGCCCGAGGCGAGGTCGTTGTTCAGCAGCACCATGCACGGGGTGAAGCCGCCGATGTGGACCTTGTCGCCGCTGCGCTCGAGGCGTTCGAGCCTGAGCCGGCGCCCGGACGGCAGCTCGACATCGAGCGGGAACTCCGCGTCCTCGAGCAGCGAGCCGATGCGCAGTTCGAAGCCGGCCTGGCGGAGGATGTCGGCGAGCGTCGCGAGGCTCTCCATGTAGAAGGTGTTGCGGGTGTGGTTCTCTGGGACGAGGATGATCCGTCCGGCGGTCGGGCAGATGTGCTCGACGGCGGCCTGCACGGCCTGGATGCACAGCGGTAAAAAGGCCGGGTTCAGGTTGTTGAAGCCGGCCGGGAACAGGTTGGTGTCGACCGGGGCGAGCTTGAAGCCGGCGTTGCGCAGGTCGACCGAGGCGTAGAACGGGGCCTGGGTCTTGAGCCAACTGCGGCGGAACCAGGTCTCGATCGCGGGCTGGCGTTCGATCAGGCGTTTTTCGATCTCGAGCAGCGGGCCGTTCAGGACCGTGGTGAGGTGCGGAACGGGCAGGAGGTGCGGGAGGCTCATCGGGGTGGCGTCCGTCGTGTCGGCCTTACATGGTAACTTAAATCGTTCTGGCTTATATAGATGATGGTCCAGGATGACGGCCTGCCGGGACGCCTCGCCCGTCGCCTGACGCGCATCAATACATCCCTGTAGCTTACGGCCGCGTCCTTGCGGCCGAAAGTCAGGCGACGGGCGAGGCGTCCCGGCAGGCCGCTCCTGATATGATGAGCGCAGTGGTATAGATTGGGTCCGCGCCATTCATGTCTAACCTCACCAATTCTGAACTGGATCCGCGTCATAACGGCGTGGCGTGCAGCGATTGCGCGCTGGATCGGCTGTGTCTGCCGGTCGGGATCGGGGCGGAGGACCTCGGGCGGCTCGATGATATCGTGCGCCGGCGGCGGCCGCTCAGGCGCGGGGACGTGGTGTTCCGGGCGGGCGAGCCGTTTCGGACGGTCTACGCGGTGCGGTCGGGGTCGCTGAAGACATTCACGACCTCGGGCGACGGCCGCGAGCAGGTGACCGGGTTTCATCTGCCCGGCGAGTTGGTCGGGCTCGATGCGATCAGCGGCGGGGTCTATCCGACGTCAGCGCGCGCGCTCGAGACCAGCAGCCTGTGCGAGGTCGGCTACGAGGATCTCGAACGGCTGTCGGGCGTGATCGAGGGTCTGCAGCGGCGGCTGATGCGGCTGATGAGCCGGGAGATCGCGCAGGACCGCGAGATGAGGGTGCTGCTCGGCGGGCTGCCGGCAGAGCGGCGGGTCGCGGCGCTGTTGCGCAATCTGTCGGCGCGCTTCGGCGAGCGCGGCTTTTCGGCGCTGGCGTTCCGGCTCAGCATGACACGCGCGGAGATCGGCAGCTATCTCGGCCTTGCGCTCGAGACGGTGAGCCGCGTGTTCACGCGCCTGCAGGCGGAGGAGCTGATCGCGATCGAGCGGCGGCAGGTGCGCATCGTCGATCCGGCCCGCCTCGATCGCCTCGTCGAGAGCGGCTGACTCCACGCTCCCCGGCGCGTCTTCGCGCCCTTTCATTGATCTGCGTCAATGTCGCCCGCCGGGCGATCCTGCACATTGCTGTCATCCACAACAATCACTTGCAGGAGAGACAGCATGTTTGCACGGTTCCACAGGCACCTGGTCCTGGCCGCTACGATGGCCGGGCTGATCATGACCGGCGGCGCAGCGGTCGCCGCGCCGGGGGATTGGGTGGTCCGGGTCGGGCCGACCCTCGTCAGCCCGAACGACGACAGCGGCGCGCTGTCGGGACAGGACGCGCCCGGTAATGCGCGGGTGTCGGTCGACAGCGCTGCGAGCCTCGGCATCACGCTGACCTGGATGGCGACCGACCACCTCGGGATCGGCGTACTCGGCGCGTGGCCGTTCAAGCATGACATCGAGGGCGCCGGGGCGCTCGGCGGCGCCGGCAAGCTCGCCGAGGTCAAGCACCTGCCGCCGACCGTGACCCTTCAGTATCACTTCAGCCCGGGGGCCGCGCTGCGGCCGTATGTCGGCGCGGGCCTCAACTACACGACGTTCTTCAGCGAGAAGACCACCGGCGCGATCGCGGACTTCGATATCCGCCTCGACGATTCCTTCGGCTGGGCGCTCGAGGCCGGTGTCGACTTCGACGTCAGCGCCGACTGGTTCCTGAGTGCGCAACTCTGGTATATCGCAATCGATACCACGGCGAAGTTGAGCGGGCCGGCCGATTTCGGCAGCGTCGACGTCGATATCGATCCCTGGGTCGCGATGGTCGGGGTCGGGCGCCGCTTCTGAGGTTGTCGGGCGAGCGCTGGCCGGCTGTTGACCAAGCCCGGCGGGTTGGCTCCGCGAATGGCTCGCCTCGCTGCCGCTGCGCGGCACCCTTCGGGCTCCGGCGAGGCTGCGCTTGACTTCGCTGCGCCAACCCGCCGGGCTTGGTCAACAGCCGGCCAGGGGCTGGCGTCGGGGGTGTTTCGGGTATACTGTCCCGCATAACGAGAACCCTCGGGACACTACCGATTTGTTCATTCCCCGGACATGGATCGACAGGGCCCGCGCGCGGCGGCCCTGGCGGGTCCGCGCGTGAGGCTGCGCGATCATTCCCATCCCGAATCGAGCGGCGCGTCCGGCGCGCCGGGCGAGTCGCGGCGTCCGGCCGAGCATGTCTGGGTGCTGACGGGTTCGATCGGCGCGCCGACTGCGGTGACCCGGTTGCTGTCGCGGGTCGGCGATGGCCGCTCGCTGGCGCTGGTGGTCGCGCTCCGGATCGCGAATGACGGCGTCCCGCTGATCGCCCGCCTGCTCGGGCGGGTCACTTCATTCCGGGTCCATAGCGCCGGAATCGAACGAACGCTGTATCCGGGGGACTGTCTCGTCGTGCCGATCGACGGCGCGCCGGAGCCACCGGCGGTTCGTGGCGCGCCGCCGACGCGCAGTATCGACGAGGTGCTGGCGACGCTCGCCGAGCGCTACCTCGACAAGGCCGGCGTCATCGTACTGAGCGGTATCGGCGCCGAGGGCATCCGGGGTTGCGAGGCGATCACCCGCTACGGCGGTCGCGTCTGGGTCCAGGATCCGGTCAGTTGCGAGCATCAGAGCCTGCCGAGGGCGATCAGCGAGGCCTGCCGGGTCGACTTCATCGGCACGCCGGAGCAACTCGGCGAGCGCCTCGCTACCCTCCACGGCTGAATCAACGCGTCGGGGGCTGCCCCGTTAACAGTCGGCGGAAAGACCCGGCGGGTGTGCGCAGCGAAGTCAAGCGCAGCCTCGCCGGAGCCCGAAGGGTGCCGCGCAGCGGCAGCGAGGCGAGCCATTCGCGGAGCACACC
>JBJHCZ010000006.1:53222-153372 GCA_050486285.1 Chromatiales bacterium | reverse complement strand
CTTCGCCTTGCCTGTCTCGTAGAGGTCTTTCGTACGCTTGTCAGCAAAGGTCTTGATCACGGATCAGAATGTAATGCATCACGTGACAGATGTCAATTCCAGCGGAATCCGGGGTGTGCCGCCTAACTAAAATTAGGTGGCTTGTCTGATGTATAAATCCGAATGCCCGCCGTATAATCCTGACGCACCTTTTCCAACCCACTGTTTCGCAAGGAGGCGATCATGGGAAACACATCAGGCATTTCCCCAAACACGGCAACGGATTCTCCACGACTTCTGGACCAGGTCCGCGAGCGGATCCGGGTCAAGCACTACAGCCTGCGCACCGAGCAATCCTATATCGGTTGGATCCGCCGCTTCATTCTTTTTCATGAAAAGCGTCACCCAAGGGACATGGGCGCATCCGAGATCGAGGCCTTTCTGAGCCATCTCGCCATCGATCGCAAGGTCAGCGCGTCGACACAGAATCAGTCTCTGGCGGCATTGCTGTTCCTGTATCGCGAGGTTTTGGCTATCGAATTGCCTTGGCTCGATGGCGTGACCCGGGCGAAGACTGCGGAACACGTGCCTGTGGTCATGACGCGCTCCGAGATCGACCGGCTTTTCGCTCACCTGGGCGGCACACACCTGCTGATGGCGCGCCTGCTCTATGGCACCGGGATGCGACTGATGGAATGCGTGAGGCTGCGTGTCAAGGATGTCGACTTCGGGCGCAGCTCGATCACGGTGAGGGGTGGCAAGGGAGCGAAGGATCGCATTACGATGCTGCCGCAATCGCTGCGCGATGGGCTCCAAGTGCATCTGGCCAGTGCTCGTCTGCTCTGGGAATCTGACCGCGCAGCCGGCAGCCCCGGTATCGAACTCCCGATGGCGCTGGCGCGCAAGTATCCCCGGGCTCCGCAGGAATGGGGCTGGTTCTGGGTCTTTCCGGCGCGGCGGCCGTCGCGTGACCCGCGTTCCGGCATCGTGCGCCGGCACCATACCCACGAGCAGGCGCTGCAGCGTGCGATCAAGCGCGCGGTAATCGCCGCGGGAATTCACAAGTCTGCATCGACTCATACTTTGCGCCACTCCTTTGCGACCCATCTGCTGGAGGGAGGCTATGACATCCGCACGGTGCAGGAATTGCTCGGGCATCGCGATGTGAGTACCACGATGATTTATGCCCATGTTCTGAACCGGGGCGGGCGCGGGGTGATCAGCCCAGTGGATCGCTGAACATCCCGACCGTTATTATTTTGACACTTTAACGGGGCAGAGAGGCTCGCGCAAGCGGCGAGAGAATGCTAGTACTTTCGTGTTAGACGGTGCGGGATACGCAGGTTCTGGCTCCGGCGCCAGTGGATCACTCCACTGTCACCGACTTCGCGAGATTGCGCGGCTGATCGACGTCGGTGCCCTTGAGCACCGCGACATGATACGCAAGCAGTTGCAGCGGAACGGTGTAGACGATCGGCGCGACGGTGTCGTCGGTCGGCGCGACGTCGACGATGTCGATGCCGTCGCCGGTGCGCATGCCGGCGCCGGCGTCGGTGAACACGATCAGGTGTCCGCCGCGCGCGCGCACTTCCTGCAGGTTCGATTTCACCTTCTCCAGCAGTTCGTTGTTCGGCGCGACAGCGATGACCGGCATCTCGGCGTCGACGAGCGCGAGCGGGCCGTGTTTGAGTTCGCCGGCGGGATAGGCCTCGGCGTGGATGTAGGAGATCTCCTTCAGCTTCAGCGCGCCTTCCATCGCCACCGGGTACTGCGTACCGCGGCCGAGGAACAGGGCGTGGTGCTTGTCGGCAAACATCTGTGACAACTGCTCGATGCGATCGTTGAGGCCGAGCACGCCCTCGATGCGGCCGGGCAGCTGGATCAACTGGTCGACGATGACCTGCTCGGCCTGTTCGCTGAGGCCGTGGCGGCGACCGAGCACGACGACGAGCAGCAGCAGCGCGACGAGCTGGGTCGTGAAGGCCTTGGTCGACGCGACGCCGATCTCTGGGCCGGCGCGCGTCATCATGACGAGATCGGATTCGCGCACCAGCGAGCTTTCGGGGACGTTGCAGATCGACAGCGAGCCGGTGAAGCCGAGTTTCTTTGCCTCGCGCAACGCGGCGATGGTGTCGGCGGTCTCGCCGGACTGAGAGATCGTGACGACCAGCGTGTTCGGACGAACGACCGGGTGGCGATAGCGGAACTCGCTCGCGACCTCGACGGTGCACGGCACGCGCGCGATCGATTCGAGCCAGTAGCGCGCGATCATGCCGGCATGGAAACTGGTGCCGCAGGCGATGATGTGGACCTGGTCGATCTTGTCGAAGACTTCCTTCGCCTTCGGGCCGAATGAGGCCTCCAGCACCTTGTGCTTGCTGATGCGGCCTTCCAGGGTTTCGGTGATCGCGCGCACCTGCTCGAAGATCTCCTTCAGCATGAAGTGGCGGTACTCGCCGCGCTCGACGGCACTGGCGGTCAGTTCGCTGGTATGAACCGGGCGCTCGACGGCGGCGCCGGTCTGATCATAGATCGCAAGGCTGTCGCGGGTCAGCGAGGCGACATCGCCCTCTTCCAGCATGATGAACTGCTGGGTGACCGGCAGCAGCGCGTTGACGTCGGAGGCGACGAAGTGCTCGCCGATGCCGATGCCGATGATCAGCGGGCTGCCGCGGCGCGCGACGACGAGCCGGCCGGCTTCGTCGCGGCTCATGACGCCGAGCGCGTAGGCGCCGTGCAGTTCGCCGAGGGTCTTCTGCACCGCCTCGAGCAGGTTCATGCCGGTGGCGATATGGCTATGGACCTGGTGGACGATGACCTCGGTGTCGGTGTCGGAGCTGATCTCGTAGCCCATCCTGATCTGGGCGTCGCGCAGCTCGTCGTGATTCTCGATGATGCCGTTGTGGACGACCGCGACCGATTCTCGGCTGATGTGCGGGTGGGCGTTGGACTCCTTCGGCGCGCCGTGGGTCGCCCAGCGGGTGTGGCCGATGCCGGCCGAACCGCGCAGCGGATTCTGCTGCAAGGCGTGCTCGAGCGCGCTGATCTTGCCGACCGCGCGCACGCGCTGGAGCTTGCCGTGCTCGTCGAGCACGACGACGCCGGCAGAGTCATAGCCGCGATATTCGAGGCGCTTGAGCCCCTCGATCATGATGGGGATGACGTCCCGCTCGGCGACCGCTCCGACTATTCCGCACATAATCGTTCCATTACTCCATTGGGTTCAGTGACAATTCGGGGTCAGATGAACAATTATCTACCCCGAATTGTCAGTCTACTCTGACCCCGATTGTTTTTTAACGGGTCGCTTCCAGCCCTTGCGGGTCTGCTGCGGCGCGCGGCTCAGCGTAAGTTCATTGTCGGGGGCGTCGCGGGTGATGGTCGAGCCGGCGCCGATGGTGGCGCCGGCGCCGACCTTGACCGGCGCCACCAGTTGCGTGTCGGAGCCGATGAAGGCGCCGTCGCCGATCACGGTGCGGTGCTTGTTGGCGCCGTCGTAGTTGCAGGTGATGGTGCCGGCGCCGATGTTGACGCCGCTGCCGATGCTGGCGTTGCCGACGTAACTCAGGTGGTTGATCTTCGAGCCGCGGCCGACGTCCGTCTTCTTGAGCTCGACGAAGTTGCCGACGTGGACCTCGTCGGCCAGCACGGTCTCCGGACGGATGCGCGCGAACGGGCCGATGCGGCAATCCCGCCCGATGTCGGCGCTGTCGATGACGCTGTGGGCATCGATGCGCGTGCCCTTGCCGACGCGCGCGTCGCGGATCACGCAGTTCGGACCGATGGTGACGTCATCGGCGATTTCCACGATACCTTCGAACACGCAGTTAACGTCGATCGTAACGTCGGTCCCCGTCGTGAGTGTTCCGCGCACGTCGATGCGCGACGGGTCGCGCAGCGTCGCGCCGTCGTGCATCAGCCGCTCGGCCTCGCGCATCTGGTAAGCGCTCTCGAGCTGCGCGAGCTGCGCGCGATCGTTGACGCCGAGGATCTCGTCGTTGTCATCGGGCATCGTCGATCCGGGGTCGATGCCTTCGCCGGCGGCAAGCGCGATGACGTCGGTCAGATAGAACTCACGCTGCGCGTTGTTGTTGTCCAGGCGCGCGAGACAACGCGCGAGCAGGGCGGCGTGCGCGGCGAGGATGCCGGTGTTGATCTCGTCGATCGCGCGTTCCTCGTCCGTTGCGTCCTTGTGTTCGACGATGCGTTCGATGCGGCCATGCCCGTCGCGGACGATGCGACCGTAACCGGCGGGGTCGTCGAGGATCGCGGTGACGATCGCGAGCCCGTGCGTGCCGACCTCGTCGAGCAGCCGGCGCAGCGTATCGATGCCGATCAGCGGGACGTCGCCATAGAGCACGAGCACCGTGGATTCCGACGCGATCGCCGGCATGACCTGCTGCACCGCATGACCGGTGCCGAGACGTTCGGCCTGCTCGACCCAGTCGACGCCGGCATCATGGAATTGCGCGCGCACCCGTTCGCCGTGATGACCGTGGACGACATGGATGCGGGCGGGTTCGAGCGCGCGGGCGGCGTCGATGACATGGGCAAGCAGCGGTTTGCCGGCGATCGGATGCAAAACCTTCGGTAGCCGGGAACGCATCCGCGTCCCTTCCCCTGCCGCGAGGATGACGACTTCAAGTCCCATACGTCATGCCATTCTTGCCCAAACCGGGTGGGAAATCAAAAGGGTCAGACTCGTTTGATCGCCTATGCGCGCGCTGAAACCGCACAGTTACGGGATCAAACGAATCTGACCCTTTTGATCGGCAGGAATGCCTCGCTGGTTTAACGCGCGGCCTTGTCGCGGAGTTTCTTGATGGCCTGGAGCTGGGCGATCGCCTCGGCGAGCTCGGCCTGGGCCTTGGCGTATTCGAAGCCGGCGGTCTTGTCCTTCAGTGCCTGCTCGGCGCGTTCCTTGGCCTGGATCGCGGCGGCCTCGTCGAGATCCTTGGCGCGCACCGCGGTGTCGGCGAGCACGGTGACGACATGGGGCTGGATCTCGAGCATGCCGCCGGAGACGTAGTAGAACTGCTCCTCGCCGCCCGGCACCTTGATGCGGATCTCGCCGGGTTTGAGCTGGGTCAAGAGCGGGGCGTGGCGCGGCAGGATGCCGAGTTCGCCCATCACCCCGGAGGCGAACAGCATCTCGGCGGGGCCGGAGAAAATCTCCTCTTCCGCGCTGACGATGTCGACGTGCATGGTCATGGCCATAACCCGGATTCCCTGTTGCCGCGCTTACTGAAGCTTCTTCGCCTTTTCGACCGCCTCGTCGATCGAGCCGACCATGTAGAACGCCTGCTCGGGCAGGTGGTCGTACTCGCCGGCGACGATCTTCTGGAAGCCGCTGATCGTGTCCTTCAGCGACACGTACTTGCCCGGCGAACCGGTGAACACCTCGGCGACAAAGAACGGCTGCGACAGGAAGCGCTGGATGCGGCGCGCGCGCGAGACAGTGCGCTTGTCGTCTTCCGACAACTCGTCCATGCCGAGGATCGCGATGATGTCCTTCAGCTCCTTGTAGCGCTGCAGCGTGCTCTGCACGGCGCGCGCGGTGTCGTAGTGCTCCTGTCCGACCACCAGCGGATCGAGCTGGCGGCTGGTCGAATCGAGCGGGTCGACCGCGGGATAGATGCCGAGCTCGGCGATCTGGCGCGACAGCACGACGGTGGCGTCGAGGTGCGCGAAGGTCGTCGCCGGCGACGGGTCGGTGAGGTCGTCCGCGGGGACGTACACGGCCTGGATCGAGGTGATCGAGCCGGTCTTGGTCGAGGTGATGCGCTCCTGCAGCATGCCCATCTCCTCGGCCAGCGTCGGCTGGTAACCCACCGCCGACGGCATGCGGCCGAGCAGCGCGGACACCTCGGTGCCGGCCAGCGTATAACGATAGATGTTGTCGATGAACAGCAGCACGTCACGGCCTTCATCGCGGAACTGTTCGGCGATGGTCAGGCCGGTCAGGCCGACGCGCAGACGGTTGCCCGGCGGCTCGTTCATCTGGCCGTAGACCAGCGCCACCTTGTCGAGCACGTTCGACTCCTTCATTTCATGATAGAAGTCGTTACCCTCGCGGGTACGCTCGCCGACGCCCGCGAATACCGAGTAGCCGGAGTGCTCGATCGCGATGTTGCGGATCAGCTCCATCATGTTGACGGTCTTGCCGACGCCGGCGCCGCCGAACAGGCCGACCTTGCCGCCCTTCGCGAACGGGCACAGCAGGTCGATGACCTTGATGCCGGTCTCGAGCAGTTCGGTGCTGCCGGCCTGCTCCTCGTAGCTCGGGGCCTTGCGGTGGATCGCCCAGCGCTCGCTTTCGCCGATCGGGCCGGCCTCGTCGATCGGATTGCCGAGCACGTCCATGATGCGGCCCAGCGTCTTGGTGCCGACCGGCACCGAGATCGGCGCGCCGGTGTTGCTGACCTTCTTGCCGCGGGTGAGGCCGTCGGACGAACCCATCGCGATCGTGCGCACGACGCCATCGCCGAGCTGCTGCTGCACCTCGAGCGTGAGACCCGCGTCGTCGACCTTGAGCGCGTCATAGACCTTCGGCATCTCGCCGCGCGGGAATTGCACGTCGATGACCGCACCGATGATCTGTACGATTTTTCCTGAAGTTGATGCTGTGGAAGTCATTGCCGTTTCCTTCTGAAGATTTCTAAACCGCTGCCGCGCCGCCGACGATTTCCGCGATCTCCTGGGTGATCGCCGCCTGCCGCGCCTTGTTGTATACGAGCTGGAGGTCGTCGATCAGATTGCCGGCGTTGTCCGACGCGGCCTTCATCGCGACCATGCGCGCCGCCTGCTCGCAGGCGAGGTTTTCGACGACGCCCTGGTAGACCAGCGACTCGATGTAGCGGGTCAGGAGCTGGTCGAGTACGTCCTTCGCTTCGGGCTCGTAGAGATAGTCCCAGTGATGCTTGAGCTGTTCGTCCTCGCTCGGCACGATCGGCAGCAACTGCTCCAGCTTGCCGCGCTGGGTCATGGTATTGACGAAATCGTTGTAGACCAGATAAAGGCGCGAGATGCGGCCTTCGTTGTAGCTGTCGAGCATGACCTTGATCGTGCCGATCAGGTCGGCGATCTGCGGCGCGTCACCGAGGTGGCCGGTCTGCGACACGATGTTGCCGCCGAGTCGGGAGAAAAAGTTGGTGGCCTTGGTGCCGATCGTACACAGCTCGATCTTCGCCCCGCCGTCATGCCACTTCTTCATCTGGCTGACGACCATGCGGAACATGTTGCCGTTGAGGCCGCCGCATAGTCCGCGATCGGACGAGATGACGATGATGCCGACGTCCTTGCCGTCGCGCTCCTGCATGTACGGATGCTTGTATTCGGGATGGGCGTGGGCAAGGTGCGCAACCACGTTACGCATCTTCTCGGCGTACGGGCGCGCCTTCGCCATGCGATCCTGCGCCTTGCGCATCTTGCTCGCGGCGACCATCTCCATCGCACGCGTGATCTTCTGAGTATTCTTGATACTCTTGATCTTGACGCGGATTTCCTTGCCGACTGCCATCGCTATACTCCGCTTACCAGACCTTGCTCTTCTTGAACGTCTCGATCGCCGACTTCAGCTCTTTCTGGATGTCGTCGTTGTAGTCGCCGGTCTGGTTGATCTTGTCCATCAGCGCGCCGTGCCCGCTCTTCATGTGGCTGTGCAGCGCGGACTCAAAGGAGCCGATCTTCGCCAGCTCGACGTCGTCGAGAAAGCCCTGATTCGCGGCGAACAGCGACACCGCCTCCTCGGCGACGCTGAGCGGGGCGTACTGCTTCTGCTTCATCAACTCGGTGACGCGCTGACCGCGCTCGAGCTGCTTGCGGGTGGTCTCATCGAGGTCGGACGCGAACTGCGCGAACGCGGCGAGTTCGCGGAACTGCGCGAGGTCGAGACGGACACCGCCGCCGAGCTTCTTGATGATCTTGGTCTGCGCGGCGCCGCCGACGCGCGACACCGACAGACCGGCGTTGATCGCGGGGCGAATACCGGCGTTGAAGAGATCGCTTTCCAGATAGATCTGGCCGTCGGTGATCGAGATCACGTTGGTCGGCACGAATGCCGAGACGTCGCCGGCCTGGGTCTCGATGATCGGCAGCGCGGTAAGCGAACCGGTCTTGCCCTTGACCTTGCCGCCGGTGAACTTCTCGACGTAGTCGGGGTTGACGCGCGCGGCGCGCTCGAGCAGGCGCGAATGCAGATAGAACACGTCGCCCGGATACGCCTCGCGGCCCGGCGGGCGCTTCAGCAGCAGCGACACCTGACGATAGGCCCAGGCCTGCTTGGTCAGGTCGTCATAGACGATCAGCGCGTCCTCGCCGCGATCGCGGAAGTACTCGCCCATCGCGCAACCGGCATAGGGCGCGATGAACTGCATCGCGGCCGGATCGGAGGCGGTCGCGGCGACAATGATGGTGTGATCCATCGCGCCGTGTTCCTCGAGCTTGCGCACGACGTTCGCGATCGAACTCGCCTTCTGGCCGACCGCGACGTAGATGCACTTAACGCCGGTGCCCTTCTGATTGATGATCGTATCGATCGCCACCGCGGTCTTGCCGGTCTGGCGGTCGCCGATGATCAGCTCGCGCTGGCCGCGGCCGACCGGGACCATCGCGTCGATAGCCTTGAGGCCGGTCTGCACCGGCTGGCTGACCGACTGGCGCGCGATGACGCCGGGCGCGATCTGCTCGATCGGCGCGGTGCCGTCGTGGTCGACCGGGCCCTTGCCGTCGATCGGCTGGCCGAGCGAGTTGACGACGCGTCCGATCAGGCCGTTGCCGACCGGCACCTCGAGGATCTTGCCGGTGCACTTGACGGTGTCGCCCTCGGAGATGTGCTGGTAACTGCCGAGCACGACCGCACCGACCGAGTCGCGCTCGAGGTTCAGCGCCATGCCGAAGGTGTTGCCGGGGAACTCGAGCATTTCGCCGTACATCGCGTCGGCCAGGCCGTGGATGCGCACGATGCCGTCGGTAACGCTGATGACAGTGCCTTCGGTGCGCGCCTCGGTAGCGACCTTGAACTTCTCGATGCGCTGCCTGATGAGTTCGCTGATCTCAGCTGCGTTCAACTGCATTGGTAAATCCCCTTAATAGTTGAATTCTATCGGGACAGCGCGGCTGCCAGCCTGTCCATCTGACCGCTCACCGAGCCGTCGATGACGAGGTCGCCGGCGCGAATGACGGCGCCGCCGATCAGTGATTCGTCGATCCTGCACTCGAGCGTGACCTCGCGGCCGAGACGGCGCTGCAGTGACTCGGCGATCGCCGCCTGCTGTTCCGGCGACAGCGGGAACGCGGAGGCGACATCGGCCTGCACGATCTTCTCGGCCTCGGCGCGGTATTCCTCGAACAACGCGGCGATCTCGGGCAGAATCTCGAGGCGCTGGTTTGCGGCGAGCACGCCGACGAAGTTGCGCGCGTTTTCATCGAGGGCATTACCGCAGACGTCGATGATGATCTCGCTGTACTGCTCGCGCGGCACGCGCGGATTGCGGATCAGCGCGTTCATCGCGGGATCGCTGACGACCAGCGTCAGCAATTGCAGTGCCTCGGACCAGCGCCCGAAGGCCTTCGCGTCCGCGGCAATGTCGAATACCGCCTGGGCGTAGGGTCGAGCGATCGTGATCGTTTCAGCCATGCGTCGTGTCCTTGGATCCCGCGGTTCAGATCTGGGAGACCAGATCCTTCAGCAGCTCGTCGTGGGCCTTCGGGTCGATCTCGCGCTTGATGATCCTGCCGGCGCCGGCCGCGGCCAGCGACGCGACCTGGGTGCGCAACTGCTCGCGCGCGCGGTTGGTCTCGCGCTCGATCTCCGCCTTCGCGGCGGTGACCAGGCGTTCGCCTTCCGTACGGGCCTCGGTCTTGGCCTCCTCGACCATCTCGTTCGCGCGCTTCTCCGACGCGGCGAGGATCTGCGCGGCCTCGCTTCTGGCCTCCTGCAGGATCTCCTTCGCGCGCTTCTCGGAGCGCTCGAGCTCGTGCTTGCCCTTGTCGGCGGCGGCAAGGCCGTCGGCGATGCGCTTCTGGCGCTCGGCGAGCAGGTTGCTGAACGGGCCCCACAGGACCTTGTTCACGAACCAGACCATCAGCACGAAGGCCGCGATCTGCGCGAACAGGGTAACGTTGATATTCATTGCCTCGTTCCTCCTGGACTAATCCGGTCGTGCGGCGATCAGAGCGTGGCGAGTGCGCTGCCCAGGGCTCCGACGAACGGATTGGCGAACAGGAACCACATCGCGAAGGCCAGAATGATGAACGGGAACGATTCCATCAGACCCGCGAAGATGAACATATTGGTCATCAGCGCCGGCCGCATCTCGGGCTGGCGGGCGATGCCCTCGAGCGTCTTCGCGCAGATCAGACCCCAGCCGATCGCCGAACCGAGGCCGGCGGCAGCAAGGATCACGCCGACGCCGACGGCGGTGTAGGCGTAGATGAGAGCGATCATATCCGGTGTCATTGCATTTTCTCCTTTAATAACAAGTCTTGAATTCGAATCGGTAGTTCGGGGACGTCAGTGGTCCTCGATATGGGCCATCGCCAGATAGACGATGGTCAGCACCATGAAGATGAAGGCCTGCAGCGTGATGATCAGCAGGTGGAAAATCAGCCAGCCGAGGTCGAGCACGACCTGCAGCGGCAGCCAGATCAGCGCGGCGGCGCCGACCGCGAGCGTGCCGCCGATCAGCGCGATCAGCAGGAACACGAGTTCCCCGGCGAAGATGTTGCCGAACAGTCGCAGTCCGAGGCTGAGCGGCTTGGCCAGTTCCTCGATCAGGGTCATGACGATGTTGACCGGGATGAAGAACTTGCCGAACGGGTGGAACAGGAACATCTTCAGGTAGCCGCCGAGGCCCTTGACCTTGATGTTGTAGAACACGACCAGCGCGAACACGCTGAGCGCGATCGCCATCGTGGTGTTCAGATCGGTGGTCGGGACGAACTTGAAGTATTCGAAGCCGGCGAGCTTCGCGAGCGACGGCAGCAGGTCGACCGGCACGAGGTCCATGAAGTTCATCAACCAGACCCAGACGAAGATCGTCAGCGCGAGCGGCGCGATCAGCGGGTTTTTGGTCGGGAAGGAATCCTTGACCTGACCCTGCACGAACTCGACGATCATCTCGACGAAGTTCTGGAAGCCGGCCGGGGCGCTGACCGTCATGTTGCGGCCGGCGCGCCATGCGGCGAAGATCATGATCGCGCCGAGCGTCAGGCTGACGATGACGGTGTCGATATGCAGCGCCCAGAAGCCGACGCCCTTGTGCGTGACCGGGTCGCAGCTGCCGACGCAGAAATTGGTCAGGTGATGTTGTATATACTCGACTGTCGGCGACCCGCCGGCAGCGTCTTCTTGTGCGCTCAACTTCGGCTGCTCCGTAATTTTTATACTTGTCGCCGGTTCATCGCTTGCCGGCGGCCACAACGAACACCAGTTGAACGGCCGCAAAGCCCGCGACCGTCGGGATCGGCGCGAGACCGATCAGCGCCAGGCCGATCGCGAACAGCGCCAGCACCAGCACGAAGCGCAGGGCCGCGCCGCCATACAGGATCAGCTGGCCCTGCCCGGGATCCTGCGCCGCGGCGCGCGTCGCGTACGCGACGCTCAGGCCGAGCAGCAACGCCATCAGCAGGCTGAGCCCGCCGCCGTACAACGCCGACACCGCCTCCCACGGACCGCGGCCCAGATAATAGCCCGCGCCGACGACCAGACCCGTGACGATCTGCCAACTGATCAACCTGCGGGTTCTGGCGCGCAGATCCTCCGGGACGGACGCCGAATCGGTCAAGTCATCCGTTCCCGATCAACAGCTTGCGCAGTCTGATGCAACCGCCCACGAGGCCGAGCGCGCCGAATGCCAGCATGAACACGGGCAGGGTCCCGAGCCAGACGTCGACGGCGTAGCCCAGCAGGAAGCCCGCCGCGATCATCGATGTCAGGATCGTACCGGCCCCGACAAGGACGAGGTCGCCGCCCCTGGACTGATACATCGGTGATAATCCCCGGCAAAACTAAGTGCGCGAGTATACATTGGGGCTACCGGACCGGCAAGCCCGAGGGGGTCTACTTGATATGCGCCAGAATACCCTCGAGCTCATCGAGGGAATTGTAGTGGACGACGAGCCGGCCCTTGCCTTTGGCGTCCGACTGGATGCTGACGCTGGCGCCGAGGCGGCCGGCGAGGTCTTGCTCGAGGCGTTGCACGTCGGGGTCGGCGCGCGGCGGCGTGCGCCCCTTCTTCGAGGGACCGGCGGCGAGACGGCGGACGAGCTGCTCGGTCTCGCGGACCGACAGGCCCTTCGATGCGACCAGTTTCGCGGCCTGGCTCTGCGCCGGACCGCTCAGCGCGAGCAGCGCGCGGGCATGGCCCATCTCGATTTCCCGCCGCTCTATCAACTGCTTGACGTCGTCTTTCAGGTCGAACAGGCGCAGCAGATTCGACACTGCCGCGCGCGAGCGACCGACCGCGGTCGCGGCCTCTTCGTGGGTCAGCTCGAATTCGTCGATCAGGCGCCGCAGCGCGGCGGCCTCCTCGAGCGGGTTCAGATTCTCGCGCTGGATGTTCTCGATCAGCGCCATCGCCATCGCGGCGCGGTCATCGACGTCGCGGACGACGACCGGCACCTCGTGCAGGCCGGCGATCTGCGCCGCCCGCCAGCGCCGTTCGCCGGCGATGATCTCGTAGCGCTGCGACGCGCCGGGCGGCGTCGCGACCGGGCGCACGACGATCGGCTGCACGACGCCTTGGGCGCGGATCGAGTCGGCGAGGTCTTCGAGGGTCTCGGGACGCATGTCGCTGCGCGGCTGGTAACGGCCGCGCTGCATCACGTCCACCGGCAGCCGGGTCAGGCCTTCACCGGGGCGGGCATCGGTGACGGGAGACGGCGCAGCGGTCGCCGCGCCTGCGACCGGTCCGGACTCCGACGGTGTCTGCGCCGGCCGTGACGCGCCGCCGCCGAGCAGCGCATCGAGCCCCCGTCCCAGCCCCCTTCTCTTGACGCTCATGATCTCTTCCTGTGATGCCTGCTCAGGCCGGCGCCGGCGCCTGTTCGCGGACGTCCTTGCGCAGCATCTCGCCGGCCAGCGCGAGATAGGCGCGTGCGCCCTGCGAGGTCTTATCATACATGATCGCCGGCAGCCCGTGGCTCGGCGCCTCGGCGAGACGGACGTTGCGCGGGATGATCGTGTTGAACACCTGCTCGCCGAAGTGTTCGAGCAGTTGCGCGGAGACATCGTTGGCGAGATTGTTGCGCGGGTCGTACATCGTGCGCAGCAGGCCCTCGATGCGCAGGTCGAAGTTCAGTGTCGTGCGGATCTTCTCGATGGTGTCGAGCAGCGCGGTCAGGCCCTCGAGCGCATAGTACTCGCACTGCATCGGGATGATGACGCCCTGCGCCGCGACCAGCGCGTTCAGCGTCAGCATGTTCAGCGCCGGCGGGCAATCGATGATGATGTAGTCGTACTTATCGAGCACCGGCGCCAGCGCGAGGCGCAGGCGCTGCTCGCTCTCGGCATGCGTCATCAACTCGACCTCGGCGGCGGTCATATCGGCGTTCGCCGGGACCAGCGCGTAACCGGCGGCGAGATCCCTGATGATGACCTCGTCGATCGCGCGCTCGCCGAGCAGCAACTCGCAGCCGGTCGCCTCGAGGGCGCCCTTGTCGACGCCGCTGCCCATCGTCGCGTTGCCCTGCGGGTCGAGGTCGACCAGCAGCACGCGCCGACGCGTCGCGGCGAGACAGGCCGACAGGTTGACGCTGGTCGTGGTCTTGCCGACGCCGCCTTTCTGATTGGTGACTGCGATGATCCTGGCCATAGTGTCCGTCCCCGCGCTGCGGCGGGCTTGTCGTGTCGCGGGCGCCCGCGCTCAGTCCGCGCCGGGCGCGAGCCGCACCAGCCAGCGTTCGGCGCCGAGGCCCGGCACCGCGAGCTGCTCGATCGCAAGCAAGCGGCAGCCCGGAGGCAGCGCGTCGAGCTCGGTCTCCGGATAGCGGCCCTTCATTGCCAGCATCACGCCGTCGGGCCGGCACAGCGACCGCGTCGCCGCGACCATCTCCGCGAGCGCGCCGAAGGCGCGGGAGATCACGGTATCGAACGGCGCCGCCGGTCGGTAATCCTCGACCCGCGCCTGCTCGGCACTGACCCCGGCGAGGCCGAGTTCGGCGATCGCCTGACGCTGGAAGCGGGTCTTCTTTCCGCGGCTGTCCAGCAGCACGACGGTCAGGCCGGGCTGCGCGATCGCGAGCGGGATGCCCGGAAGCCCGGGGCCGCTGCCGACGTCGAGGACGTGCGGCCCCTTAATGTAAGGGACCACGCTCAGACTGTCGAGCAGCAGACGGACGACCATCTGCTCCGGGTCACGGACTGCGGTCAGGTTGTAGGCCTGATTCCATTTGTAAAGGAGGGCGAGGTAGTCGATCAGGCGCGCGGCGGCCCCGTCCGGGAGCGCGAGCCCGAGCTCGCCGACGCCGTCGGTCAGCAGACCGACGCCGTGGCGGCGCAGCGCGGCATCGTCGAACGGATTGTCAGGCTTCGCCCGGCTCAAGCTTTTTTCAGGTCGATCGCGACCGGGTCGGTATGCCAGATTTCCGCCGCATATTCGCGAATGGTCCGGTCGCTCGAGAACTTGCCCATCCGGGCGACGTTCAGGATCGCCCTTTCGGCCCAGTCCTCGGGCTGGCGGTACAGGGCCTCGACCCGCTCCTGACACGCAATATAAGGTGCGTAGTCGGCGAGCAGCAGGTACTTGTCGCCGCCGTTGACCAGGGCGTCGTACAACGGCCGGTACCGGGCATTGTCGCGGGGCGAGAACGCGCCCTCGGCGATCATGTCAAGCGACTGTTTCAGTTCGGGATTTTTATTGTAGTAGTGAGCCGGGTCATAACCCTGGCGGCGCAGCGCGGCGACCTCGTCGGCGGTATGGCCGAAGATGAAGATGTTGGACTCGCCGACCTCCTCGCGGATCTCGATGTTGGCGCCGTCGAGGGTGCCGATGGTCAGGGCCCCGTTCAGCGCAAGCTTCATGTTGCCGGTGCCCGAGGCCTCCATGCCGGCGGTCGAGATCTGCTGTGACAGGTCGGCGGCCGGGATGATGTCGCTCGCGGTCGAGACATCGTAGTTCGGCACGAACACCACCTTCAACTGATCGCCGACCAGCGGGTCGCGCTGCAGCGTCTCGGCGACGTCGTTGATCAGGTTGATGACCAACTTGGCCATGAAATAGCCGGGGGCGGCCTTGCCGGCGAACAGCACCGTGCGCGGGACGCGGTCGCGGTCTCGCCCCTCGCGCAGGCGGTTGTACAGCGTGATCACATGCAGCAGGTTCAGCAACTGGCGCTTGTACTCGTGCATGCGCTTGATCTGCACGTCGAATATCGAGGACGGATTGACCACGACACCGAGATGCTGGCGAATCAGCCCGGCGAGGCGCAGCTTGTTGCGCTGCTTGACCTCGCTGAACGCGGCGCGGAAAGCGGGATCCGCGGCCAGCGGCTCGAGTTCGCGCAGGCGGTCGAGGTCGACGGCCCAGCCGGCGCCGATGTGCTCGCTGATCAGCCCGGCGAGCGCCGGATTGACATGGTGCAGCCAGCGCCGCGGCGTCACGCCGTTGGTCTTGTTCAGGAACTTGCCCGGGTAGTAGCGGTCAAATTCGGCGAATATCGTGCTTTTCATCAGCTCGGTGTGGAGCCGCGCCACGCCGTTGACCTTGTGACTGCCGATGATCGCGAGGTGGGCCATGCGGATCACGGGTTCGCCGCCCTCGCCGACGATCGACATGCGCCGCAGCAGCTCGGTGTCGCCCGGATGGCGGCGACCGACCTCGTCCAGGAATTTGTGGTTGATCTCGTAGATGATCTGCAGGTGCCGCGGCAGGATCTTCCCGAACAGGCCGACCGGCCAGGTCTCCAGCGCCTCCGGCATCAGCGTATGGTTGGTATAGGAGAAGGTGCCGGTCACTATCTTCCATGCCTGTTCCCACTCGAGGTCATGGAGATCGAGCAGAATGCGCATCAACTCCGGAATCGCGATCGCGGGATGGGTGTCGTTGAGCTGTATCGCGACCTTGTCCGGCAGCGCGTCGAGGCTGTCGTGAAATTTCGTATAGCGATAGAGGATGTCCTGCAGCGACGCGCAGACGAAGAAGTACTGCTGCTTCAGGCGCAGCTCCTTGCCCATCCACGTGGTGTCGTCGGGATAGAGGACGCGCGAGATGTTCTCGGACTCGACCTCGGCCTCGACTGCCTTGATGTAGTTGCCTTCGTTGAAATAGCCGAGGTCGAAATCGCGCGACGAACTCGCGGACCACAGCCGCATGTTGTTGACGGTCGCGGTGCGATAACCGGGGATCGGCGTGTCGTAGGCCACTGCGATGACCTCGTCGCCGTCGACCCACTTGTGGCGCAGCCGGCCCTGGCCGTCGCTCATGACCTGCACATGGCCGTGGAAGCGTACCGGGTAGATGACCTCGGGGCGCTGGAACTCCCACGGATTGCCGTAGCGCAGCCAGTTGTCGGGATGTTCGACCTGGCGCCCGTGCTCGATCTTCTGGCGGAACATCCCGTACTCGTAGCGGATGCCGTAGCCATAGCCGGGGATGCCGAGCGTTGCCATCGAATCGAGGAAGCAGGCGGCGAGACGGCCGAGACCCCCGTTGCCGAGCGCGGCCTCGGACTCCATCTCGCAGATCTGGTCGAGGTTCTGTCCGAGTTCGCGCAGCGCGCGCTCGACCGGCTCGAGCATGCCGATATTGAGCAGGCTGTTGGTCAGCGTGCGGCCGATCAGGAATTCGAGCGACAGGTAATAGACCCGCTTCGCGTCCTGGTCGTAGTAGGCCCGCATCGTCGCCATCCAGCGCTCCATCATGCGATCGCGGACCAGCCAGGCGACGACCTGGAACCAGTCGCGAGTCGTCGCGGTGAAGCGATCCTTGCCGACGCGGTACTCGAGTATGCCCTCCATCGCCTCCCGAATCGCCTGTACATCAGCCTCGGGGCTGTCATACTCGTTGTTCAGAATGTGATGCGGTTCTGGCTGCATGGCGCTTTCAGGGCCTCGGGAAATTACGGCCGGGCGGGGATTGTCCGATAATATGCATAAGTATATGATCAGCCTCCACCCCCTCGAAACGGTGTCCGTGCGTCAATATGTCCTTTAGCCACGACAAGTTAGGCGCGACTCCCCGACATGGCACAGACCCCCGCGGCAACCCGGCCGGGGGTTGCCGACTGCCCGCTTGCGCGCTCGCCTTGTGGCTGCTGTTCGCCCCGACCGTTCAGGCCGACACGGTGACCCTGAACCTCAAGGAGGCCGACATCGCCGCGGTCATCAGTACGGTATCGGAGGTTACAGGAAAAAACTTCATTGTCGACCCCCGGGTCCGCGGCAAGATCACGATCATCTCGTCGAAGCCGATGAACAAGGACGAGGTCTACCAGGTGTTCCTGTCGGTGCTCGACGTCCACGGCTTCTCGGCGATCGACAGCGGCAACATCATCAAGATCATCCCCGACGCCAACGCCAAACAACTCGCGGTGCCGGTCGTCGATGACGACACGCGGGTCATGGGCGACGAGGTCGTCACCCGGGTCATCGAACTGCGCAATATCTCGGCGTCGCAACTGGTGCCGATCCTGCGGCCGCTGGTGCCGCAGCAGGGACATCTCGCCGCCTACGTGCCGGGCAATATCCTGATCATCTCCGACCGCGCGTCGAACGTCGCCCGCATGCTGAACATCATCCGCCGCATCGACATCCAGGCGACCGACGACATCGAGGTGATGACATTGCGCCACGCCTCCGCCACCGAGATCGTGCGCATCCTCAACGCGATGGAACAGCAGCGCAAGGCCGCGCGCGGCGCCGCGGCCGGCGCCGACGCCGAGGACTCGTCGATCCTGATCGCCGACGAGCGCACCAACAGCGTGCTGGTCGGCGGCGGCGCCTCGGGACGGCTGCGCCTGCGCACGATCATCTCGCACCTCGACACCCCGCTCGAGACCGAGGGCAACACCACGGTCTATTATCTGCGCTACGCCCAGGCCAAGGATCTGGTCGGCGTGCTGACCGGCGTCAGCGGCAGCATCGAACAGCAGCAGCAGGCCGAGGGCGCCGCGGCGGCGGCGCGCAAGCTGCCGATCAACATCCAGGCCGACGAAAACACCAACGCGCTGGTCATCACCGCGCCGCCGGACATCCTGCGTTCGCTCGAGGCCGTCATCAAGCAGCTCGACGTGCGCCGCGCGCAGGTCATGGTCGAGGGCGTCATCGCCGAGGTGTCGTCGAGCTTCAATGCCGAACTCGGCGTGCAGTGGATCGTCGACGGCACGCCGGGCGGCACCGGTCCGATCGGCTTCTCGAATTTCACGACCGGCAGCGGCGGCAGCATCACCGAGATCGCCGGCGCGGTGATCACCAACCAGATCCCGAACATCGGCAGCGGGCTGACGCTCGGCCTCGGCCGCTTCGATTCGAACAACGTCAACTTCGGCGCGCTGGTGCGCGCGCTGAAGAGCGACGGCTCGACCAACATCCTGTCGACGCCGACGCTGGTGACGCTCGACAACGAGGAGGCCGAGATCGTCGTCGGCGAGGAAGTCCCGTTCGTGACCGGCTCATTCACGACCGCCGGCACCGTGACCTCGCCGGCCAATCCGTTCCAGACCATCCAGCGCCAGAACGTCGGCCTGACGCTGAAGGTGCGCCCGCAGATCAACGAGGGCAACGCGGTCAAGCTCGACATCGAGCAGAAGATCGACAGCCTGAGCGCGCGCTCCGACGCGGTCGACCTGATCACCAACACGCGCTCGATCCGCACCAGCATCATCGTCGATGACGGCCAGATGGTCGTGCTCGGCGGCCTGATCCGCGACGACCTCCAGGAGACCGAGCAGAAGATCCCGCTGCTCGGCGACATCCCGCTGCTCGGCTGGCTGTTCCGCTCGAAGGCGACGACCAAGGGCAAGACCAATCTGATGGTGTTCCTGAAGCCGACGATCCTGCGCGAGGACGGCCTGTTGCGGCAACTGACCGGCGGCAAGTACGACTACATCCGCGCGATGCAGATCGATGTCCGCAACAAGGGCCTGCTCATGCTGCCGCGCGACGAGGCCCCGGTGCTGCCGCCGTTCGACGACATGCTGGCCCTGCCGCCTGCCTTCGAGCACAGCGGCGCGCCCTGATGCGATGATCGACGCCGAAGCCCTGAACAAGGAACTCGCGCCGGCGACCCGGGACATCGTCGAGGAACAGGCGGCGCGCGACGAGGCCGCCGCGGCGGACAGCGGCGCCGGGCGCCGGCTGCTCCCCTTCGCCTTCGCCAAGCGTCACGGCGTGCTGGTGACCGGCTTCGCCGACAACGGCCGCGCGACGACGTTGTGCCGCCCCGGCGTGCCGGTGCAGATCCTGAGCGAGGTCCGCCGCTACATCGGCGCACCGCTCGACCTCTCGGTACTGCCCCCCGATCGCTTCGACGCGATGTTGCAGTCGCTGTACGAGTCCAACACCGCGCAGACCATGCAGATGATGGGCGAGGACATCGACATGGACCTGTCGCAGATTGCCCAGCAGCTGCCCGAGCCGGAAGACCTGCTCGAGAGCGAGGACGACGCGCCGATCATCCGCCTGATCAACGCGCTCTTGACCGAGGCCGTCAAGATCAATGCCTCGGACATTCATATCGAACCCTACGAGAACCGGCTCGTCGTGCGCTTCCGCGTCGACGGCGTGCTGCGCGAGGTACTCGAGCCGTCGCGCGTGCTGGCGCCGATCCTGGTGTCGCGGGTCAAGGTCATGGCCAAGCTCGACATTGCCGAGAAGCGTTTGCCGCAGGACGGCCGCATCTCGCTGCGCATCGCCGGCCGCGCGGTCGACGTGCGCGTGTCGACGCTGCCCTGCGGTCACGGCGAGCGCGTCGTCATGCGCCTGCTCGACAAGCAGGCCGGCCGCCTCGACCTCGAGCATCTCGGCATGGCGAAGGACAACCTGCGCCAGATCGAACGCATCATCCATCGCCCGCACGGCATCATCCTCGTCACCGGACCGACCGGCTCGGGCAAGACGACGTCGCTGTACGCGATGCTGTCACGCCTCAACGACAAGCGTTCGAACATCATGACCGTCGAGGACCCGATCGAGTACTACCTCGACGGCGTCAGCCAGACCCAGGTGCAGACGCGCATCGAGATGACCTTCGCGCGCGGCCTGCGCGCGATCCTGCGCCAGGACCCGGACATCGTCATGGTCGGCGAGATCCGCGACCTCGAGACCGCCGAGATCGCGGTGCAGGCGAGCCTGACCGGACACCTCGTGCTGTCGACGCTGCACACCAACAGTGCGATCGGCGCAGTCACGCGCCTGCACGACATGGGCGTCGAGCCGTTCCTGCTGTCGTCGAGCCTGATCGGCGTGCTCGCGCAGCGTCTCGTGCGCATCCTGTGCCCGCACTGCAAACGGCCGTACGAGGCCAGCGCGACCGAATGCCTGGAACTCGGCGTGTCGGCCGACGCACCGCCGACGCTGTATTCGGCGACCGGCTGCGCGAAGTGCAATCACATCGGATACCAGGGACGCACCGCGATTTTCGAGGTCATCGAAGTCAATGACCGCATGCGCCGCATGATCCACGACCAGGCGGCGGAGCAGGAACTCGCGGCCTACGCCCACAGCCACACCGCGAGCATCTACCAGGACGGCATTCGCCGCGTCCTCAACGGTGACACGACGCACGAGGAAGTGCTGCGCGTCACCCACGAATCCGACTAGGTCCGCCGCGATGGGCGCCTACGAATACACCGCGCTGGACACCGGCGGACGCGAGCGCAAGGGCGTGCTCGAGGGCGACACCGCGCGCCAGATCCGCCAGTTGCTGCGCGACAAGGGCTGGGCCCCGATCGCGGTCGCCGAGATCACCGAGCAGGCGCAGGAACGCCGGCAGCGCTGGTCTCTGTTCCAGCGCGGCGCCAGCGCCGCCGATATCGCGCTGATCACGCGCCAGTTCGCAACGCTGGTGCGTTCCGGCCTGCCGATCGAGGAGGCGCTGCGCGCGGTGTCCGAACAGTGCGAGAAGGCCCGCCTGAAGAGCATGCTGCTCGCGGTGCGCGCGCGGATCATGGAGGGCCAGTCGCTGGCCTCGGCGCTGTCGGCGTTTCCGCGCGCGTTCCCGGACCTCTATCGCGCGACGGTCTCGGCCGGTGAGCAGTCGGGCCATCTCGACACCGTGCTCGATCGCCTCGCCGACTACACCGAGAATCGCCAGGCCGTGCGCTCGAAGGTGATGCTGTCGCTGCTGTATCCGGTGCTGGTCATCGTCGTCGCACTGCTGGTCGTCGGCCTGCTGCTCGCCTACGTCGTCCCGCAGGTCGTATCGGTGTTCCAAGACACCGGCGAGGCGCTGCCGCTCCTGACCCGCGGCCTGATCGCGGTCAGCGACTTTGCACGAGACTGGGGATTGCTGGTACTCGTGCTGGCGATGCTCGCGGTCGCCGGCTGGCGGCTGATGTTGCGCCGCGAGAACGCGCGCCGCGCATGGCACCGCTTTCTGTTGCGCGTGCCGCTGGTATCACGCCTGATCCGCGGCATGAATGCCGCGCGTTTCGCCCGCACGCTGAGCATCCTCGCCGAGAGCGGCGTGCCGGTGCTCGACGCGCTGCGCATCTCGGCCGAGGTCGTCACCAACCTGCCGATGCGCGCCGCGGTCGAGGACGCCGCGCGCCAGGTCCGCGAGGGCGCGAGCCTGAACCAGTCGCTGAAGCGGAGCGGGTATTTCCCGCCGATGACGATCCACCTGATCGCCAGCGGCGAGTCGAGCGGCCGGCTGGAGCTGATGCTCGAGCGCGCCGCGATCAGTCAGGAACGCGAACTCGAGTCGGTGATTCAGACCATTCTGGGTCTGTTCGGCCCGCTGCTGATCCTGGTCATGGGCGGCATCGTGCTGTTGATCGTGCTCGCGATCCTGCTGCCGATATTCAATCTCAATCAACTGGTCATCTGACCCTGCAAGGACGAATGCCATGATGTACACAATGATGCAGAAGCAGCGCCTCCAGCGTCGCGGCCGGCGGGCCCGCGGTTTCACCCTGGTCGAAATCCTCGTCGTCGTCGTGATTCTCGGCATCCTCGCCGCGGTCATCGTCCCGAATCTCATGGAGCGACCGGGACAGGCCCGCATCACCAAGGCCAAGTCGGACATCCGCGCGATCGAGAGTGCGCTGAACATGTACCGCCTCGACAATCATGTCTATCCGACCACCGACGAGGGGCTCGAGGCGCTGGTCGGCGACTATCTGCCGCGCCTGCCGATCGATCCGTGGAACCGCCCCTACAACTATCTGCATCCGGGCATGCATGGTCAGTTCGACGTCTTCACGCTCGGCCGCAACGGCCAACCCGGCGGCGAGGGCGAGGATGCCGACATTGGCAACTGGAATCTCGACTGATCGTTCACGCGGCTTCACGCTGCTGGAAATCCTCGTCGTCGTGCTGATCATCGGCGTCGTGCTGACGATCGCGACGCTGGCGATCCGCGACAATCCCGGCCAGCGCCTCGAGACCGAGGGCCAGCGTTTCGCGGCGCTGCTGCGGCTCGCGGCGCAGGAGGCAGTGCTGCAATCGCGGGAGGTCGCGATCGTGTTCGAGCGCAGGGGGTATCACTTCCTGATCCTCGACAACGGCGCATGGATGGAACCCGAGGACAATGTCTTCCGGCCGCGCACGCTGCCGGACGGCATGGAATTCGATCTGGTCATCGAGGGCGAACGCCTGGAGTTCGGTTCCGAACGGCGCCAGGACCCGCGCATCTTCCTGCTGTCGGGCGGCGAGATGACGCCGTTCCAACTCGACATCCGCTTCGGCGACCGCAGCGCCGCGTATCGCATCCGCGGCGATTTCGGAGGCAGGCTTGCGCTCGGCATCTAGCCGCGGCGAACGCGCGGGCTTCACGCTGCTCGAGATCCTCGTCGCGCTCGCGATCGTCGCGATCGCGCTGACCGCGGTCGTCGCCGAGACCGGCCAGCACGTCAACAGCACGATCCACATGCGCGACCGCACCCTCGCCCACTGGGTCGCGATGAACCGCGTCACCGAACAACTCGCCGCCGAGCAGTGGCCCTCGGTCGGCGTCTCCAACGGCGTTGCCGAGCTGGCCGACCGCGAATGGTTCTGGACGATGACGGTTGCGCCGACGCCCGACGACACGATACGCCGCATCGACGTCGAGGTGCGCGGCGATCGCGAACGCGCGAACCCGAATGCCAGCGTCATCGCCTACATGCCGAGGCCGGCGCCGTGAGCCGCATGCGCCGGAGCGCCGGCTTCACGCTGATCGAGCTGCTGGTCGCGCTGATGATATTCGCGGTGCTGTCGGTGATGGCGTACGGCGGCCTGAACCTCGTGCTCGACGCGCGCGAGCGCATGGCCGCGCGCACCGATCTGCTCGCCGAACTGCAGATGAGCTTCACGCTGATCGGTCGCGACATAGAGCAGGCGATCAACCGCCCGATCCGCGACGAGTTCGGCGACCCGATGGCGGCGATGACCGGCAGCGCCGGGCTGATGGAATTCACCCGCGCCGGCTGGCGCAATCCCGCCGGCCTGCCGCGCAGCGAACTGCAGCGCGTCGGTTACTTCCGCGACGGCGACGAGCTGAAGCGGGTCAGCTGGCCGACGCTCGACCGCACCCAGGCCAATGAACCCGTCGAGACCGTGCTGCTCGGCGATGTCGACGCCTTCGAGTTCCGCTTTCAGCTGCAGGACGGCGAATGGATCGAGTTCTGGCCGCCGCCCGGCGATGCCGCCGCGCCCGCCCCCGCGCTGCCGCGCGTCGTCGAGATCACGCTCGATACCGCGCACTGGGGCCGCGTCAGCCGGCTGTTCCGCACCACCGGCGTCCACCCACCGGTCCCTGCCGCGGCGCCCGGACCGGGCGGAGAGCAGCCGTCATGAGGGCCCTCCACCGGCGACAACAGGGGCGACAACAGGGGGGGCAACGCGGCGTCGCGCTGATCACCGCGATGCTGATCACCGTGCTGGCGACGATCGCGGCGGTGTCGATGGCGTCGAAGCAACACCTCGACATCCGCCGCACGATGAACGTCGTCGAGTTCGACCAGGCCTACCTGTTCTCGCTCGGGGTCGAGACCTGGGCGAAGGAGATCCTCGCCCGCGACCGCCGCGACAACCAGGTCGATCACCCCGGCGAACCCTGGGCGACGATCCTGCCGCCGATCGAGGTCGAGGGCGCGCTGGTGTCCGGCTGGATCGAGGACCTGCAGGGCCGTTTCAACCTCAACGGCCTCGTCGACGCCGCCGGCGCCCCGCGCGAGGGGGAACTGCTGCGCTTCCGCCGCCTGCTCGCCGCGCTCGGCCTCGACGAACGCCTCGCCGACGCCGTCGTCGACTGGATCGACCCGGACGCCGACCCGCGCTTTCCGGACGGCGCCGAGGATGAGTTCTACCTGACGATGAGCCCGCCCTATCGCGCGGCGAACACGCCCATGGCCCACCCGAGTGAGTTATTATTGGTGCGCGGATTCACGCCGGAGATCTTCGAGACGATACGGCCGCATGTGCATGCGCTGCCCGCCGCGACGGTCATCAACGTCAATACCGCGACTGTTCCGGTACTGATGGCGGTGGTCGAAGAGCTGACCGCATCCGAAGCCGAACAGCTGATCGAGGACCGGGGTGACGAAGGCTACCAGACCATCGAGGACTTCATGGCGCACCCGCTGATGGCGGAACGGCAGCTCGCGATCGCCGACCTCAGCGTCGCCAGCCTGTACTTCATGATCCACGGCAACGTCCGCTTCGGCAGGAACCAGGTCAATCTGCACAGCCTGGTGTTCCGCGCCGACGACGCCCGCGTCAACATCGTCATGCGTTCCCAGGGCACCTATTGAGCCACGGCATCCCGATGCGCGAAACCGTCTACATACGCTTCGACCGCACCTGGCCCGACGAGCTGTTGTGGCTGCGCGTCGGCGCCGAGGGACCGGGCGTCCCCGAGACCGGCGGCATCGAGGCGCTGGCCGCAGCCGCCGCCGGCCACCGGCTCGTCGTGCTGGCGCCGGCCGAGGCCGTCCTGCTTGCGCAGGCGACTATCCCGGCGCGCAATCGCCAGCGCGTGATCCAGGCCCTGCCCTATGCGCTCGAGGATCGCCTGGTCCAGGACGTCGAACTGCTGCATTTCGCGATCGGGCCGCGCGCGCCGGACGGCGCGCTGAACGTCGCAGTCGTCGAGCGCGCGCAGATCGACGGCTGGCTCGACCGCCTGCGTCGCGGCGGTCTCGAGCCCGAGGCGATCCTGCCGGAGACGCTGGCGACGCCATACGAGGAAGGCGCGTGGACCGTGCTCGTCGACGGCCCGGTGACGATCGTGCGCAGCGGCCCGCAGTCGGGCTTCGCGATCGACAGCGACAACGTCGAGGCGCTGCTCGGACAGGCGCTGGCAGAAGCCGGCGAGGCGAGGCCCGGGCGCCTGCTGGTCCATGCCGGCGAGGACGCGGCAAGCGCATGGCCGCAGTTCCCCGGCATCGAGACGCGCCTCGTACCGCTCGATGAGGACGCGCTGGTGCTGATGGCGCATCACGTCGACGAGCGCGCGTCGATCAACCTGCTGCAGGGCGAGTACAACCGCCGCGAACAGTTCGGCCGGCTCTATCGTCCCTGGATCGCGAGCGCGGCCGCGCTCGGTCTGCTGGTCGTCGTCCACACCGCGATGCTGGCCTGGGATTACATGACGCTGTCGCGCGAGGCCGACCGCTTGCAGCAGGCGATCGAGCAGACCTATCGCGAGGCCTTCCCCGACGCGACGCGTATCGTCAATCCGCGCGTGCAGATGGAGCGCGGGCTCGCCGCGCTGGGCGGCGGCGCCGGCGCCGATGCCGGCGGCTTTCTCGACATGGTGAAGCGCGCGGCGCCGGCGCTGAAGAACGCCGACGGCGTCGTGCTGCAGCGCGTCAATTATCGTGATCGCCGCCTCGATCTCGCGCTCGCGATCGGCAATCTCCAGCAACTCGACCAGCTCAAGCAGCGGCTCGAAAGCGAGTCGGGCCTCGAGATCGAGATCCAGTCGGCGAGCGCGGCCGGCGACCGTGTCGATGCGCGCATTCAGCTGAGGGCGGCGCCATGAAGGAACTGCTGGCCGGCCTCGGCGCGCGCGACCGCTTCCTGCTGCTGATCGGCGCGGTGCTGATCACGCTGGTGCTGCTCTATGTCCTCGCATGGAAACCGCTCGGCGATCGCGTCGCGTCGCTGCGTTCGACCGTCGCCGAGCAGGGCTTGCAGTTGCAGTGGATGCAGGGCGCCGCGCAGGAGATCCAGCGGTTGCGCGGACAGCAGCGGCCCGCGACCGGCGAGCGCGCCTCGCTGCTGGCGCTCACCGACCGCACCGCGCGCGAACGCGGGCTCGGCGCCGCGATCCGCCGCGTCGAACCTGAAGGCAGCGACAAGGTCCGGATTCAGCTCGAACAGGCGCCGTTCGACGACATGACCGTGTGGCTCGAACAGCTCGTCGCCCGTCACGGCGTGCGCATCGAGATCATCACCATCGAAGCGCGCGACCAGGCCGGCCTGGTCAATGCGCGGCTGACGTTGCAGAGTCCGACATGAAGCGCCATGCGGGTTACGCGGCGCTGCTGATCGGCGCCTGGCTGGTCTTTCTGCTGTGGCAGTTACCGGCCGACCGCATGGTCGGCCTCGCGCAATCGGCGAACGCGCTGCCGGTTGCGCTGCACCAGGTCGAGGGCACGTTGTGGCGGGGTTCTGCGCGCACGGTCGTCATCGGCGGGCAGATCGCGGGGCCGCTCGACTGGACCTTCCGCCCCTCCGCGCTGTTCACCGGCCGCATCGAGTTCCGAGTCGGACTGTCCGCCGGTTCGGGCGGCCGGCTCGATACGATCGCCGGGCGCAGCTTCGACGGCGCGCTGTATCTGCGCAACGCCCGCGCCGCGCTGGCGCTGAACGACGCGGCGCTGCTCGCGGGCCAGCCAGACATGGGATTGAACGGCCGCGTCAACGCCGAGTTGCAGCGCCTGCGGCTCGATGCCTCCGGGATCGCCCGGCTGGAGGGCCGCATCGACATCACCGGCGCCGGCATCGGCGCGCCGTTCAATGTCACGCTCGGCAATTTCACTGCCGAGCTCGAAACCGCCGAGCAGGTCATCCGGGCGACGATCAAGGATCGCGAGGGCCCGCTGCAGACCGATGGCGTGATCGTACTGAATCCGGACGGCAACTATCGCCTGAACGCGACCCTCGCCGTCCGCGATCCCGCCAACACGCAGCTCGCGCAGGCCATCGCGATGATGGGCCGGCCGGACCGCAACGGACGGGTGACGATCTCGCAACAGGGCAGAATCACGCTGCCTTCGAGGTAAACCACGGGGTCGTGAACCACGGGGTCGTGAACCACGGGGTCGTGAACCACGGGGTCGTGAACCACGGGGTCGTGAACCACGGGGTCGTGAACCACGGGGTCGTGAACCACGGGGTCAGAGTAAAAGGGGACGCTACCGTTTTCCCGGTCCGGGAAAACGGTAGCGTCCCCTTTTACTCTGACCCCATTGGTCCCATTGACCCCATTGGTCTTCAGCGCTTCATCGAGTCGAAGAACTCGGCGTTGTTCTTGGTGACCTTGAGCTTGTCGATCAGGAACTCGATCGCGGCGAGCTCGTCCATCGGGTGCAGCAGCTTGCGCAGGATCCACATCTTCTGCAGCTCGTCGGGCTCGGTCAGCAGTTCCTCGCGGCGGGTGCCGGAGCGGTTGAGGTTGATCGCCGGGTAGATGCGCTTCTCGGCGATGCGGCGATCCAGATGGATCTCCATGTTGCCGGTGCCCTTGAACTCCTCGTAGATCACGTCGTCCATGCGCGAGCCGGTCTCGACCAGCGCGGTCGCGATGATGGTCAGGCTGCCGCCTTCCTCGATGTTGCGCGCGGCGCCGAAGAAGCGCTTCGGGCGTTGCAGGGCATTGGCATCGACGCCGCCGGTCAGCACCTTGCCGGACGACGGCACCACGGTGTTGTAGGCGCGGGCGAGGCGGGTGATGGAGTCGAGCAGGATGATGACGTCCTTCTTGTGCTCGACGAGGCGCTTGGCCTTCTCGATGACCATCTCGGCGACCTGGACATGGCGGCTCGCCGGTTCGTCGAAGGTGCTCGAGATCACCTCGCCGCGCACCGAGCGCTCCATCTCGGTGACCTCTTCCGGACGCTCGTCGATCAGCAGCACCATCAGGTGGCACTCCGGATTCTTGATCGCGAGCGATTGCGCGATGGTCTGCAGCATCATCGTCTTGCCGGCCTTCGGCGGCGACACGATCATCGCGCGCTGGCCCTTGCCGATCGGGGCGACGAGTTCGATGACGCGGGGGGTGATGTCTTCGGTGCTGCCGTTGCCGAGCTCCATGTGCAGGCGCTTGTTGGCGAACAGCGGGGTGAGGTTTTCGAACAGGACCTTGCTCTTGGCGATCTCGGGGGCTTCGTAGTTGATCTCGTTGACCTTGAGCAGCGCGAAGTAGCGTTCGCCTTCCTTCGGGGGTCGGATCTTGCCCGACACGGTGTCGCCGGTGCGCAGGTTGAAGCGGCGGATCTGGCTCGGCGAGACATAGATGTCGTCGGGTCCCGCGAGATAGGAGCTGTCCGCCGAGCGCAGGAAGCCGAACCCGTCCTGCAGTATTTCCAGTACCCCTTCGCTGTAGATGTCCTCACCCTTCTTCGCATGCGCCTTGAGGATCGCGAAGATCACGTCCTGGCGCCGTGACCTGGCCATGCCCTCGATGCCCATGGTCTCGGCGAGTTCGAGCAGTTGCGCGGCGGGTTTCTGTTTCAGTTCGGTGAGATTCATGAGGTCGTGCATTCCGGGTTCTGGGATCTGGGAAGGAGAACAGGACACACAGTGAGCACCCGCAAAGCGGCAGACCTGCGCTGTTCTCTCAGGGGTTTATGCAAAATAAGAACGGAAGATTGCCGGTGAAGGCAGCAAACATTATGGCGCTGTTATGCCACAAACGCTACCACCAAATAACGGGAGCGTCCAGCATTTTTTCATCGGGTCGGGAGGGGGCGCTGCCCCGCGGACACCCGTGGCGCCCGCGGGACGGACCCGAAAACCGCGACTAGAGGTTGCTGTCGATGAACGCCGACAGCTGGGATTTCGAGACTGCGCCGACCTTGGTGGCCTCGACGTTGCCGCCCTTGAACAGCATCAGGGTCGGAATGCCGCGGATGCCGTACTTCGGCGGCGTCGCGGGGTTGTCGTCGATGTTGAGCTTGGCGACCGTCAGGCGCCCGGCATACTCGCCGGCGATCTCTTCGAGGACCGGCGCGATCATCTTGCACGGGCCGCACCACTCCGCCCAGAAATCGACCAGCACCGGGACGTCCGATTTCAGGACCTTCTGATCGAACTCGCCATCCGAGACATATTGAATATTCGTACCCACCTGTACCTCCGGTTGCAGGAACTGAATACCGATTATTCAACAAAACCGCCGCGCGGCACAAACCGGGAGGGGGCGGGCGCAAATCGGCGCAAATCTGCTATGCTGTGCGCCCATGGAGAACAAGCACCTGACAGACATCGCCTTTTCCTCCCTTGACCTGCCCGCGCAGATAAAACAAGCCATTGAGGAAACGGGATTTTCCCACTGCACCCCGATACAGGCCCAGGCCCTGCCGCCGACGCTTTCGGGGCGCGATGTCTGCGGCCAGTCGAAGACCGGCACCGGCAAGACCGCCGCGTTCCTGATCGCGCTGCTGAACCGCCTGCTGCGCAGTCCGCCGTCGCCTGAGCGAAAGCCGAACCAGCCGCGCGCGCTGGTCATCGCGCCGACGCGCGAACTCGCGATCCAGATCCACAAGGACGCCCTTGCGCTCGGCAAGTACACCGAATTCACGATCGACGTCGTCTACGGCGGCACCGGGTACCGCGAACAGCGCGAGGCGCTCGAAAAGGGCGTCGACATCCTGATCGCGACGCCGGGGCGGCTGATCGACTACTTCAAGCAGCATATCTTCGACTTCAAGGCGATCGAGGTCGTCGTGCTCGACGAGGCCGACCGCATGTTCGACCTCGGCTTCATCAAGGACATCCGCTATGTGTTCCGGCGCATGCCGCCGCCCGACCGGCGCCTGAACATGCTGTTCTCGGCGACGCTGTCGATGCGCGTGCTCGAACTCGCCTACGAGCACATGAACAATCCGCAACTGATCAAGCCGGTCATCGAGGGCGTCACCGCCGACAACGTCCAGCAGCAGGTCTATTACACCTCGAACGAGGAAAAGATCCCGCTGCTGCTCGGCCTGCTGCGCAAGCTCGAACCGAAGCGCATCCTCGTCTTCATCAATACCAAGGAGGCGGGCAACCGTCTGCGCGACTACCTGCGCGTGAACGGCATCGACGGCGAGACGCTGTCCGGCGATGTGCCGCAGACCAAGCGCATCGAGCTGCTCGCACGTTTCCGCGACGGCAGCCTGCCGGTGCTGGTCGCGACCGATGTCGCCGCACGCGGGCTGCACATCCCGGACGTCAGCCACGTCATCAACTTCGACCTGCCGCAGGACCCGGAAGACTACGTGCATCGCGTCGGCCGTACCGCGCGCGCCGGCGCGGCCGGCGATGCGATCAGCTTCGCCTGCGAGACCTATTCCTTCTCGCTGCCCGAGATCGAGTCCTTCATCGGCCACAAGATCCCGGCGGCCCCGGTAACGCCGGACCTGCTGGCGACGCCGATCAAGCCGGCGCGCAGTGCGCATGACGGCAAGCGCCGTCGCAGCGGCCGCGGCGGTGGCGGCGGCAAGCCCGGCGGCCCGCCGCGCGGACGCAGCGGCCCCCGTCCGGCGCGCCGGGCGCGCTGAAGTCCCCGGATCTGCCCCGGATCTGAACGACGGGATCAGGACGACGACAGCAGGCGCTGCCGGTCCGGTCCCTGCCAGGCGAGGCGATGCGCCTCGGCCTCCATCGCCTGCATGCCCCGCTGATAGTATTTCAAGGCCGCCTCGGTCTCGCCGACCGCCTCGAGCGTCGCCGCGAGTTCGCTCCAGGCCTCCGGCACGCCGCCGGCCTTGACGCAGGCCTCGAGGTATTGACGGGCCTGTCCCCACAGCCCCTTGCGCCGGCACAAGCGACCGAGCGTCAGCAACAGCAGCGGATCGCGCTCATGACGGCGCAGCCAAGTCTCGGCATGACGGATCTGGCGCGACAGGTCCGCGCCCTCGACGAGGCCGTAGAGATAGACCAGCGGGCCGCTCCAGCGCCGCTCGATCGCATCGTACAGTTCCAGCTCCGCGCGACCGCCGGCACCGCAGGCGAGCAGGCGTTCGACATAGGCGCGCAGCAGCGTCTCATCATCGCGAATCGCGGCCGGCGCGCGCCGCCACACCTGGCCGAGGGCATGTTCGTCGTTGAGGCCCGGCGCCTCGATCAGCCCGAGCCACGCCCGCTGTTCGATCGCGCGGGCGCGATCGTGGTCGACGACCTGGTGGCGACGCAGCGCCGGCAGCAGTTCGACGACGCGCTCCCAGTCCTCGAGCGTGGAGTACAGGCGCAGCAGTTGCGCGAGCACGATGCGGTTCTTCGGCGCGATGCCATGCAGACGCTTGAGGTTCGCGGCCGCGGCCTCGACCTCGCCGTCGGCGAGCTGCATCTCCGACTGCGCCAGCGCCAGCGCGAACTCGGCATTCGGCAGGGTGCGGCAGGCGAGCTGCAGATAGCGGTCGCGGCGGGTGCCGGCGCCCTGCGCGTGCGCAGCGCGCGCGGCGCCGAGAAAGCCGAGCACGCCCGCCTCCTCGCCGGCGTAGCGCAGCAGTTTCTGTTCGGCGCGTTCCCAGCGTCCTTCGATCAGGTCGAGAAAACCGCGCGCGAGCGCGGCCTGCGCCTTGCGCTCACGCCGCCGCGAGCGCCAGTCGCGCAAGCGGCGCGGCAAGCGCCGCACGCCGCCGAGCGTGCGCAGCATGTAATAAGCGATGAAGAACACCAGCAGCGCCGCGGCGGCGAGCGCCACGAAGCTGAGTTCGATATTCCAGCCGTGCAACTGGATCAGCACATAGCCGGGATCGCGCAGCGCCAGCAACGCGAGCAGGACCGCGATCAGCAGGACCGCCAGCGTGACGAACAGGATCCTCACGACCCCTGCCCGGACGCAGCGGCGCCCGCGTCGTCGAGGATCGGGCCGCGGCGGCGCTCGAGCGCCTCGCGCAACGCCTTCAGCGAGGCACTGATGTCCGGCATGTCGGGCGCGATGTCGAGTCGCGCGAGTTCGTCGATGCCGCCGAGCAGCGCGGCGACGCGGGCATCGTCGGCATCGTAATGGCGCGCAAGCCAGTCGCGCGCGATCCCGAGATGATGGCGCAGACCCTCCGCGTCGCGCGACAGCAAGGCCAGCCGCGCCGACTCGAGCTGAAGCCGCAGGTTCTGGTTCAGGAACACGCGCTGGTCGGGCGCGATCAGCGGGCCGTCGGCCTCGTCGCCGCGCCGGATCACGAAGAGACTGGACAGCCGCGCCCACAGGTCTTCCATCACCGCGCGCCAGCCCGACAGGTCTCCGGGCTCGCCGTTATCGTCGGCGAGACCCGGGGCCTCGCGCGCGCCGCCCGGCGCGCGCAGGCTTTCGAGCGTCAGCGCATCGATCTGCTGTTGCAGGCCGGAGATCGCGAACGCGGCGCCGGTGATGTCCGGGCGAGGTAACGACTGCAACGCCGCGATCTCGCTCGCGAGGCGGCGGCGGGTATCGGCGAAGGCGGGATCGGCGAGCGCGCGCAGGCGTTCGTCGGCGCTGCGCAGCGCGGCGAGCGCGGTGGTGACATCGTGCTGCAGGATCAGGCTGTCATTCGCGATCAGCAGCAGGTGTTCGATATCGGCCGGTTCGTGCGCCGGCGTCGCGGTCTTGCGCAGCAGATCATGCAACGCCGCGAGGCGCTCGTCGAAGGCCTCGATCTCGCGGCGCAGACCGGTCTCGAGTCGCGGCGCGATCGCATCGACATCCGAATCGAGCGCGTCGATGCGCGCCTCGACGCGCCCGAGCGCGGGCGGGATCTCGTCGAGCGCGGCGCGCGTCCCGGCCGACTGCTGCCAGGCCTGCCAGCTCGCGCCGAGCGCCGCCAGCGCGACCAGCAATGCCAGGACCGCGATCAGCGTGCCGGGACCGCGGCCCGCCGGGGCGCGGGATGCCGTTTTCGGCGTCGATGATTTCTGCGTAGCGGCCTTTGCGGCGGGGGCGTCATTCGGTTTCGTTGTGCCTGCCGCGGCTGCGGCCTTCGGCTCGGCTGAATCCGCGGCGGGGGTGTCGTTCGGCTTCGCCACGCCTGCGGCGCCGGCTGCGTCGCGACCGCTGTCTCCGTCTTTGCTGTCAGTGGACATGCCGCGCTCCCCTGTCGTCGGTACCGCCGGTCTCGCTGCGCCAACGTTGCAACGCCGCGAACAGGCCGGCATCGCTCGCCTCGGCGGCGACGCGCGCCGTATGCGTAAAGCCGAGTTCATCGGCGAGCGCCGCCGCGCGCGCGCTGATCACGATGAGCTGGCGCGCGCGCAGCCAGTCATGCAAGCGGCCGCCGGCGATGCGGTCGAGATTGCGCAGGCCCTCGTTACTGGTGACGACGATCGCGTCGACCGGTGCGCCGGCGGCGATGGATTGCAGCGCCTCTTCGGCGCCGGCCGGGATCGCGCGACGGTAGACCTCGGCGAACTCGACCTGCGCGCCGCGCGCGCGCAGCGTCGAGGCGAGCAGATCGCGGCCGCCATCGCCGCGAAGGATCACGACGCGCAGCCCCTCGACCGCCTGCAACGCCGGCTCGTCGAGCAGGCCCTCGCTGTCGTAGCGGGTTCGCGGGCAGATGTCGACGGTGACGCCATGACGCGCGAGCATCGCCGCGCTGCCCTGCCCGACTGCCGCGACGCGCGGCCCGCCGGGCCAGCCCCGCGGCGCGAGGCGCGCGAGCGTCCGCTCGACCGCATTCGGGCTGACGAAGATCGCGATATCGAATCCGGAGAGCCGCGCGAGTATCGCATCGACGGCGACGGGATCGGCCGGCCCCGCGATCTCGATGACCGGCAATCGCGACGCGCGGCCACCCGCGGCGACGATCAGTTCGCACAGGCCGGCGGCCTGGTGCTCCGGCCGCGTCACCAGCACATGCGCCCCGGCCAGCGCGGCGGAGGATTCATGTGCCGGCATAGACGCTTTTCAGCACCGCGTCGGCGCCGCGCGCGAGCAGATCCTCGGCGACCGCGAGGCCGATGGCCTCGGCATCGCGAGCCGCGCCGCTGGCATGACCGCGGATGATCTCGCTGCCGTCGGGGCGGCCGACCAGCGCGTCGAGGCGGATCGTGCCGCCGGCGAGCACCGCATGCGCGGCGATCGGGACCTGGCAGCCGCCTTCGAGCCGGTTATTCAGCGCGCGCTCGGCGCGCACGCAGATATGGGTGTCGGGGTCGTCGAGTACCGCGAGCAGGGCATTGACGTCCGGGTCGTCGGCGCGGCACTCGATGCCGATCGCGCCCTGGCCGATCGCAGGCAGGCAGACATCGACGGCGAGCATCTCGGCGATGCGCTCCGCGAGCCCGAGGCGGATCAGCCCGGCGCCCGCGAGGATGATCGCGTCATAGTCGCCTTCGTCGAGGCGGCGCAAGCGGGTACCGACGTTGCCGCGCAGACTCAGGATCTCGAGGTCCGGGCGCCTGGCCTGGAGCTGGAGCTGGCGCCGCAGGCTCGACGTGCCGAGCCGGGCGTTCTTTGGCAGGTCACTGAATTTTTTGTACTTATTTGAGACGTACGCATCGCGCGGCTCTTCCCGCACGAGCATCACCGACAGGTGCAGGCCGGCGGGGAGCTCGACCGGGACGTCCTTCATCGAGTGCACCGCGATATCGGCGCGGCCTTCGAGCAGGCTCTGCTCGAGCTCCTTCACGAACAGGCCCTTGCCGCCGACCTTCGCCAGCGGGGTGTCGAGGATGCGGTCGCCCTGGGTCGTCATGCCGATCAGCTCGACCTCGAGTCCCGGATGCGCCGCGATCAGCCGCTCGCGGACATGCTCGGCCTGCCACAGCGCGAGCGGGCTCTTGCGGGTTGCGATGCGAATGCGGCGAACGGCCATGCCTGTGCGGACCCAGTGAAACAACGGGAATCGGATGAAACCCTTATGCTAAGGGCACGGCCGCAGCCAGGCAATTGCTAATTCGGGGTCAGATGAACAATTCCGGCAATCAGTAATCGCCGGAATTGTTCCTCTGACCCCGAATTCCGGGAAGGTCAGGCGTAGCGGCGGAATTCGTCGCGGAGGGGGGCGAGGTGGCGGCGGCTGATCTCCAGGCGCTCGTCGCTGCCGTTGAGGCGCGCGTGCCAGGCGCCGTCCTGACCGCGTTCGAGCGCGACGATGCGCCGGCGCGCGACCAGGCAGTTGCGATGGATGCGCACGAAGCGCGCGCCGAACTCCTCTTCGAGGCCCTTCAGCGCGTCCTCGATGAGGACCTCGCCGCCCGCGTGGCGCACGGTCACGTACTTGTGGTCGGCGCGGAAGTACAACACCTCGTCGAGCGGGATCAGGCGGATCTGCGTGCCGCTGCGCACGCACAGATGGCTGCGCGGCGCCGCGGCGCTCATTGCGCGGGTCGCGTCGAGCTGGGCGCGGTTGAGGCCGCGGGCGCGCGCGAGCGCCTGCTGCAGGCGTTCGCGGCGGATCGGTTTCAGCAGGTAGTCGACGGCGTGGGCCTCGAAGGCGGCCAGCGCGTGATCGCCGTAGGCCGTCGTGAAGATCACCGCCGGCGGGCGTTCCCAGCCGGCGAGATGGGTCGCGGCCTCGAGACCGTCGATGCCCGGCATGCGGATGTCGAGCAGTACGACATCGGGCTCGAGCCGGCTGCATTGTTCGAGGCACTGGCGGCCGTCGGCGGCCTCGCCGGCGACCTCGAGGCCGTCGATCTCGCCGAGCAGTCGGCGCAGGCGGTCGCGGGCGAGCGCCTCATCATCGGTAATCAGGACCTTCATGCCGCCTCCCCGAGCTGCGGGAACTCCACGCGCGCGCTGAAGCGGCCGTCGGCGGCCCCGGCGACCAGTCGCCCGCGGCGGCCGAAGTGCAGTTGCAGACGCTCGCGGATGTTGTCGATCGCCATGTGGTGACCGGCGCGGCGGTCGCGCTCGGGGCGCGGCGGCGGCAGCGGATTCGTCACCGTCAGCGCGATCATGCCGTCGCGCAGCTCGCCGTCAATGCGGATCACGCCGCCCCCGGGCAGCGGTTCGATGCCGTGATAGACCGCGTTCTCGACCAGCGGCTGCAACAGCAGCGGCGGCACGCGCGCGTCGAGCGGCAGGCCGTCGAGGTGCTCTTCGACGCGCAGGCGATCGCCGAGTCGCAGGCCCTCGATGCGCAGATAACGCCTGACCAGTTCGATTTCGCCGGCCAGCGTGCCCGGCCGCTGCGCGTCCGACAGGCTGATGCGGAAGAGTTCGGCGAGGTCCTCGACGACCTCCTCGGCGAGCGCGGGATCGCTGCGCGTCAGGCTCGCGATCGTGTTCATGCTGTTGAACATGAAGTGCGGGCGGATGCGCGCCTGCAGGGCCTGGAAGCGGGCGCGGGCCTCGGCCTCGATGGTCCGGCGGGTGCGGCGCTGCACATGGAAATAACGCAGGATCACGGCGCCGAAGATCGCGGCGACCGCGAGATTGCGCAGCAGGAATTCGCCGTGGGCCTGGGCCGGGATCAACGTCGGCATCGACTCGACGATCCCGCCGCCGCGTCCAAGCAGGAACACGAGTTCGCTCATCACCGCGGTCACGGCCAGCACCAGCAGCCACGCGGCGCCGCCGGCCCAGGTCGGGCCGAGCCTTTCGAACCAGCCTCGGCCGACGCACAGGAGCGCGGTGCAGCACAGCGCGATCCACTGGATGAACAGCGACAGCAGGCTCAGCGCATGCCAGCGCTCGGCGGTGCCGCCGGCGACGCCGAGCGCGAGGATGAAGGCGAGCAGTTCGGCGCTGACGACGATGATGAAGACGACGCGGATATTGCAGAAATCGGGCAACACGCCGTCAGCCTGCGGCGCGCGGGTCTCGGCGGGGCTGTTCGCGGTGCGGGTCGTCACGACGGAATTCGAGCCTGGTTAACCGGTTAGGAACTTATCGGCGTCGGGGGGCCAAAACTTGTGATCGGGCTCTCCGATCAGGATCAGGGGCCGGGTTCAGGGCCGTCACGGCAGGGGTTCAGTGGCAGGGTCGTCGGGGACTTCGCCGTGGCGGGACACGCGTGAATACGTCCGTGTAGCTCCCCGCCGCATCCCTGCGGCGGAAGGTCCCGTCACGGTGAAGCCCTCGACGACCTGCGATGGCAGCGCCAGCGGCGACCAAGGCTCGCTGTCAGCCGGTCGGTGCATTGGTTATACTTCGCCGGAAACAAGGCACTGGCGCGCAATCGATATGGAAAAGACCGGCGACAAGCTGTGGGCGGGGCGGTTTACCGAGGCGACGGACCGTTTCGTCGAGCGCTTCGGCGCGTCGGTGGACTTCGATCGCCGGCTGTACAAGGTCGATATCCAGGGCTCGATCGCCCATGCGCGCATGCTGATGCACGTCGGCGTGCTGAAGGCGTCCGAATTCGAGGCGATCGAGAAGGGGCTGACCGCAATCCGCACCGACATCGAGCGCGGCGAGTTCGCGTGGCTGGTCGAGCTCGAGGACGTGCACATGAACATCGAGGCGCGGCTGACCGAGCGCATCGGCGAGGCCGGCAAGAAGCTGCACACCGGCCGCTCGCGCAACGACCAGGTCGCGACCGACCTGCGCCTGTACCTGCGCGACGAGATCGACGCGATCGGCGCGCTGCTGGGTGCGTTGCAGGATGTGCTGCTCGACATCGCCGAGCGCGAGGCCGAAACGATCCTGCCCGGCTTCACGCACCTGCAGGTCGCACAGCCGGTGACCTTCGGGCATCACATGATGGCGTGGTTCGAGGCGCTCGAGCGCGACGCCGCGCGCCTGCGCGACTGCCGCCGCCGCGTCAATGTGATGCCGCTCGGCGCCGCGGCGCTCGCCGGCACCAGCTATCCGATCGACCGCGCGTATACCGCGCAACTGCTCGGCTTCGATGCGGTCGCCGAGAACTCGCTCGACGCGGTCAGCGATCGCGACTTCGCGATCGAGTTCTGCGCCGCGGCGGCGCTCCTGATGACGCACCTGTCGCGCTTCTCCGAGGAGCTGATCCTGTGGATGTCGGCGCAGTTCGGTTATGTCGAGCTGGCCGACCGCTATTGCACCGGTTCTTCGATCATGCCGCAGAAGAAGAACCCCGACGTCCCCGAACTGGTGCGCGGCAAGTCCGGGCGCACCCACGGCAACCTGGTCGCGCTGCTGACGCTGATGAAGGGCCAGCCGCTCGCGTACAACAAGGACAACCAGGAGGACAAGGAGCCGCTGTTCGACACCGTCGACACCCTGCGCGGCTGCCTGCTGGTGTTCGCCGGCATGCTCGAATCGATGACCGTCCGTCGCGAGGCGATGCTCGAATCGGCGCGCAAGGGCTACGCGACCGCGACCGACCTCGCCGACTATCTGGTCCGCAAGGGCGTGCCGTTCCGCGATGCCCATGCGATCGTCGGCAAGGCCGTTCGCCACGCGATCGACGCCGGGGTCGACCTCGTCGACCTGCCGATCGCGAAGATGAAAGAGTTTTCGCCGAAAATTGACGATGATATCTACCCGTTCCTGAGCCTTACCGGCTCGGTCGCCGCCCGCGACCACCTCGGCGGCACCGCCCCGAACCAGGTCCGCGCCGCCATCGCCCGAGCCCGCGAGCGCCGAAGCCGGTAACCCCCTGCAACCCCCGTTGGGGTCAGAGTAGACAAATTCTACTCTGACCCCGAATTCCTGTGACGGCTGTAACATTTTCCGCCCCTGGCCGATAACTACAGGCTGGCCAAATATTCCGTCGCGGGATCTTTCCGGGGGGTTGCCTTGCCTGACTTCAGGGCCGTCAAGACACGTTTTCTCGCCTTCAATCGCGACCGCCTGACGCGGATGCGCGATACCTTGCGCAAGTCACAGCGCGAGATCCTCGACCTGTTGCCGCTGCTGTTCCATGTGAACCATCCGGACCTGCCCGGCTTCGTGTCCGAGGCCGCCCCGGTCGGTGTCTCCGATTTCGCGCCCGGCCAGCGCCTGCTCGAAAGCGCCGCGAAGATCGCCCCCGATTTCAGTTACCGCCGCCGTGCCCTGCCGCGCTACGACATCCATTCGCTGTTCCTGATGGGCAGCAGCGGTACGATCGCCTATTCGACCGAGAGCGATTTCGACATCTGGGTCTGTCACGACCCGGGTCTGTCGGTGGTACAGATCGCCGAGCTGCAGCAGAAGACGCGCGCGATCGAGAAATGGGCCGCCTCGTTCGATCTCGAGGTGCACTTCTTCCTGATGAACACCGAGCTGTTCCGCGAGGGCCGCGTCATCGAGCTGTCGGCCGAGAGCAGCGGCAGCGCCCAGCATCACCTGCTGCTCGACGAGTTCTATCGCACCGGCCTCCTGCTCGCCGGACGCTATCCGATCTGGTGGCTGGTGCCGCCGGCGGAGGAGGGCGATTACGAGGCCTGTACCAGGCGCCTGCTCAAGGATGACGTCGTGCGCGAGAACGAGACGCTCGACTTCGGCGGCCTGCCGCGGGCGCCGGCCGAGGAGTTCTTCGGCGGCGCGTTGTGGCAGCTCTACAAGAGCATCGACTCGCCGTACAAGGCGGCGATGAAGCTGATGCTGATGGAGGTCTACGCCGCCGAGTATCCCGACGTCGGCCTGCTGTCGCTGCAGTTCAAGCAGGCGATCCACGAAGGTCATGTCGACCTGACCCGTCTCGACCCCTATATCATGCTGAGCGCGAAGCTCGAGCAGTACCTCCGCGAGCAGAACGACGAGGAGCGTCTTGCGCTGATGCGCCGCTGCTTCTACTTCAAGGTCAACGAGCGCCTCGGCGACCCCGACTCCTCGCGCAATGCCAGCTGGCGCCGCGAGGCGATGACCGAACTGACGCGCAGCTGGGGCTGGACGCGCGAAATCATGCAGCGGCTGGACCGCCGCCGCCGCTGGAAGATCCAGGAGGTCCTCGAGGAACGCAAGAGTCTGGTCAGCGCGCTGACCCAGAGCTATCACTCGCTGTCGCGCTTCGCGCGCACACAGAACATGCTCGCGCGCATCAACCAGAGCGACCTGAACATCCTCGGGCGCAAGCTCTATGCCGCATTCGAGCGCAAGGCCGGCAAGATCGACATCATCAATCGCGGTATCTCCGAGGATGTTCGCGAAGACCAGCTATCGATCCACCAGCTCAACGGCGGCAGGGCGGGCGGATGGGAACTCTATCGCGGCAAGGTCCAGGCCGAGGACATCAACGGCAACAAGCCGCTCAAGCGCAGCCGCAGCATTCTCGAACTGCTGACCTGGGCCTGGCTCAACCAGTTGATCGACGAACAGACCGGCTTCACGCTGTATACCCGCGACAGCGTGCTGACGCTGAGCGAGGTCCAATCCATCGTCAAGGGCCTCGACCAGGTCTTTCCCGGCTCGCATCTCCCGCCGAGCACCTTCGAGGAACTGTCGCAGGCCCCGCGCGCGGCCGACTTCAACGTCTTCGTCAACATCGGCGTGCAGCCGATGACCGAACGCATTCGCGAAGGCAAGCACCTGACCAGCAACAAGACCGACGCGCTGAGCTATGGCGGCGTCTGCGAAAACCAGGTGATCCGCCTCGAACAGCTCGTGCGCACGAGCTGGCAGGAAGTCCTGAGCTACACACACATCGGCGACGAAGGCCTGTTCGAGTGCCTCGCCGCGTACCTGCGCTGGTCGCCGCCGTCGAGCGGCATCGCCCCGCCGCGGGCGAAGGCCTGGTGCTACTCATCGCCGCAGAGCATGACCATCACGCGCCGGATCGAGGAACTGTTCGACGACATCGTCGACTGCTTCTACCGCAACAACCCGCACCATGCGACGACGCGTTACATCCTGCTGGTCGGGCAGAAGTTTCATGCGCTCTCGCTCGACGGTGACAATCTCGTGCATCAGCGCATCGATTCCTACAACGAGTTGATCGAGTACCTGTCGCAGCCGCTCCCGACCTTCAGCCCGGTGCGCATCGATCGCAACGCGCTCGGCCGCGACATCCTGCCGATGATCTTCCAGAATAACCGCGCCGGCGCGATTCAGATCTATTACGTCGAGGAAGGCCAGGCGGTGTATCTGTATTTCATCGACGAACGCGGCTCGCTGTTCCACCGCCGCGTCGCCAAGACCGATATCCAGTTGCTGATCGGCCAGTACGTGCGCTTCCTGCGCGCGATCAACGCCCGCCAGGCAATGCATGTCGCCGCCGGCCACGAGACCGCCGCCGGCAATCCGGTCATCGAGGTGTTCCAGGCGCACAAGAAATATCACGGCAAGAGCATGCTGATGCGCCACCGCGAAGAGGCGCCTGCCGGCGCGGGACGTTACTTCAACGTCCAGGTCATCACCAGCCTCTCGCCGCGCGGCAAGCCGGAGTTCACGATCTATATCGACGACCATGAATTCTCGTCGCTCGAATTCGGCGAGGAACTGTATCAGCGTGTCGCCGCGCACATCATCGAACTGCGCAAGAACGGCCCGCTGTATCCTATCTACATCACCGACATCGACCTCGCCCACGAGATCGTCGGCATGGCCTCGGCGGAGCAACTGCAGACCGTGCATTACCTCGACTTCAAGAAACGCATCGAGGATAAGCTGAACCTCGCCCTTGCCTCGATGCTGGAGTCCCGTGCCTCCGGGCAGCGGTGATCGATCGAGGTGATATTCCGAAGACCCCGCCGCCTCTTTTGATCCTGCACCGCTAATTCTGTAAGCTTGAAACCCTGTTACGTATCACAGGGACCTCCCCGACATGAAACGTCGTGAGCTGATCACGAAGGCCGGCGCCGGCGCGCTGGCCGCGGGCCTCGGGCTCGCCGCCGCCGGCGCCTCGGCCCCGGCCGGCCGCTTCAACTGGCGCCTGGTCACGACCTGGCCGCCGAACTTCCCGATCTTCATGGACGGCGCCAAGCGCTTCGCCGACGAACTACGCGTGATGAGCGGCGGACGGCTGAACATCCAGGTCTTCGCCGGCGGTGAACTGGTGCCACCGCTGCAGACCTTCGACGCGGTGTCGCAGGGCACCGTGCAGATGGGCCACGGCGCCGCCTATTACTGGTCCGGCCGCGCGCCGGCGGCGCAGTTCTTCACCGCGGTGCCGTTCGGCCTGAACGCGCAGGGCATGAACGCCTGGCTGTACAGCGGCGGCGGCCATGATCTGTGGCGCGAGGTCTACGAGCCCTTCAACCTCGTGCCGTTCCCGATGGGCAATACCGGCGTGCAGATGGGCGGCTGGTTCCGCAAGCGCATCGAATCGCTGTCCGACCTCAGGGGCCTGCGCATGCGCATCCCCGGCCTCGGCGGCAAGGTCATCGCCAAGGCCGGCGTCAACCCGATCCTGCTCGCCGGCGGCGAGATCTACACCGCGCTCGAGCGCGGCACCGTCGACGCCGCCGAATGGGTCGGCCCGTTCCATGACCTGCGCCTCGGTCTCTATCGCGCCGCGCGCAACTATTACTATCCCGGCTGGCAGGAACCGGGTCCGACGCTCGAGCTGATCGTCAACAAGCGCGCCTGGGAGAGTCTGCCGAACGACCTGCAACTGATGGTTGCTAACGCTGCGGCATCGAGCAACGTGTGGATGCTGTCGGAGTTCGAGGCCAAGAACCTCGCCGCGCTCGAGGAGTTGAAGTCACGCTGGCGCGTCGAGGTCCACGCATTCCCCGATGATGTGATCCGGGAGCTGAGGCGCCTGTCGAAGGAAACGCTCGATGAAGAGGCGGCGAAGGACGAGGTGTTCAGGAAGGTCTACAAGCACTACAGCGACTTCATGAAGATCAACGATGCGTGGCGGGATATTTCGGAGACGGCGTATGCGCGGGCGTTGGGGGTGTAGGCGACGTTATCGATGCATCAGACCTTCCGGTCATCCAGCGCCTGAAGTCTTTTGAAGGTATCCGGATACTTCCGCACCATCAGTATCAGAGCTGCTGCCTGGGCGTTCGGTCGGGCGCGGCCCTGTTCCCAGTTTTCCAGGGTGCGCGTCGATACGCGAAGACGCCGCGCGAACACCGCGCGCGAAACCCGCAACTGCTCGCGCGTCGCGCGAATCACGTCGGCTTCGACTTCCAGCGGCGGAAGGTTCTCGACCTTATGAGTGCGCAGCGTGATCTTGCCCTCACGCTGCTTGCGCATGGACGCGACGCCATCCATCAGCTCATCGAATAACTTGCGTTTGCTGCTCATCGCTTCCGGCTCCTGGCCACCAATTCGGCATGGATCGCCCGCTTTAAATGCCGCCTTTCCTCTTCCGACAGATCCGCCGTCTCGTCCTTGTCGTAGATCGTGAAAAACCAAAGCTGGCAGTCTGTTGTCAGGTAATAATAAATCACCCGCAAACCACCCCGTTTTCCCTTGCCGCGCCGGCGATCCTCCCAGCGCAGCTTCCGGAAACCGCCCGTACCAGGGATGACGTCACCGACCTCCGGATTCGTCAGAAGTGCTTCCTGCAACCAGCGATAGGATTCATCGTCCAGATAATCCGGCAGCAGACGGGAAAATATCGGCGTCTCAAGGAAAACCAGATTCATGATAATCTATACGCTATATGCGTATAATTCAAGTTGTGACGAAATCATGCGGGAACATGCCGGCATCTGCGGAAAGTCTAGCCGTCCGCCAGGAAAATAGAATGAGATGAACTACGAAAGGACGCTAGGTGATTGTCTCAGCATGTGAATCACCCGAACGACACCGGTTGATGACTTCCGGCAGCTACAACAGATCATTATTTATGACTCGACTAAATATGCCAGCTTCGCCAAGGCCATCTGCCAGCCCAATTCATTGTCGGCTGGCGAAACGCCGCCTGGCAGTCCTTCATGTACTGCAATGAGATCAGTCCCGTCATTCGCATCGATCAACCGGATTGTGATAGTCATCTTTCCTTGCAATGCGGGATCGTCCGTCTCGAACTCGTCCACGATTTCTTCGTTCGGTATGAGTCTCACGAAGTGACCATGGTATGTGTCGGTGTGCGCGGTGGTTTTACCGACTGCATCCGCTTCCTGATACGTTAGGGAAATCCTAAAGACGCCTCCTTCTCTCGCGTCGAACGTATGAACATGACAAGTCATGTCGTCCGGAACCTTCCACTTTTCGACCGCTACCGGATCGAGAAGAGTAGAGTAAACGAGATCACGTGGAGCATGTTGCAACCCCTCCGGCGCATGGCGCGGCTCTTCGGCGAGCATTTCGAGCGCCATGCGTCCGGGGCGCGCTACTGCTCCCCCTGTACCCCCGCTATGCCAAGTTTGAGCGGCTGACGCGCATTGAGGAGCAGAAAGGACTCTACGAGAGCCCGGAAAACATCGGGACGCGCGACGGCTGGAAGGCCACGTTACAAGCAAAGGGGCTGACGTTGCGCGGACATAGAGTCGTTCAGAACAAGCCCCCAAGCCCGCACTAAGCATCCATACACAACCAGCATCAGCGAGGATAACAAACGTGAGAATTGCCGAAGCCGCCGAGATCGTGTTGAAGGACTCCGCCGCGCCCATGCACGCACGGGACATTGCCGCCGCTATCGCGGAGAAAAAACTCTTCGAGTTCAAGACGAAGGACGCCGTGTCTGTCGTCTCGAAAGCGCTCCGTCAAAACGAGAAGTTCAAGAAGTCTGGTCCCGGTGTATTCGAGTTGAGTAGGTAACGATGAAGATTGCCTGTCTTGGATGAGGATAGTTTGTGTGGAATCCCGACACGCCGCCATAGCCATCTGGGCGGCATCAGTCCGGATGAGTTCGAAGCGGCGCATCCGGGGCCGCCGATCAAGTGTCCACTAAATCCTGGTAACTCCAGCGCCTACTCTGCCCCCGCGACCCCGTGCTCATCCGAACTGGATCTGATTCATCACGCCCGGCAACCACAGCGCGATCTGCGGGAAGAGAAGGATCAATCCGATCGTGATCAACTGTAGCCCGATAAACGGCATCACGCCTTTATAGACCTGCTGGATCGTGATCTCCGGCGGCGCGGCGGCCTTGAGGTAGAACAGCGAGAAACCGAAGGGCGGGGTGAGGAAGGAGGTCTGCAGGTTCATCGCGATCAGCACCGCGAACCACAGCGGGTCGATGCCCATGATGATGCCGATCGGGGCGAGGATCGGCACGACGATGAAGCAGATCTCGAGGAAGTCGAGGAAGAAGCCGAGCACGAAGATCAGCAGCATGCTGATCGCGAGGAAGCCCCACTGGCCGCCGGGCAGGGCGGTCATCATCTCCTCGACGAGGCCGTCGCCGCCCATGCCGCGGAACACGAGGCCGAAGGCGGTCGCGCCGATCAGGATCAGGAATACCATGCTGGTGAGCCGCAGGGTCTGGCGCATCGAGCCGTTCAGCGCGCCGAGCGACAGGCGGCGGCGCGTGGCCGCGAGGATCAGCGCGCCGAGCGCGCCGAAGGCGGCCGATTCGGTCGGCGAGGCGATGCCGAAGAAGATCGAACCGAGCACGAGCGCGACCAGCGCCAGCGGCGGCATCAAGCTGACCAGCAGCCGGCGGCCGAGTCCGCGGCTTCCATGGCCATCGGTCAGCGCCGCATCGACCGCCGGCGCGAGCCGCGGCTTGCGCCACGCGATGAACAGCAGCCAGGCGATGAACAATCCAACGAGCAACAGTCCGGGCAGGATCGCGCCGACGAACAGCTCGCCGACCGGTACACCGATGACGTCGCCGAGCAGGATCAGGATGATGCTCGGCGGGATGATCTGGCCGAGCGTGCCGGACGCGGCGATGGTGCCGGTCGCGAGCGCCGGGTCATAGCGGTGCTTGAGCAGCGCCGGCAGCGCGATGACGGTCAGCGCGACGACGGTCGCGCCGACGACGCCGGTGGTCGCGGCGAGCAGGGCGCCGACGACGACGATCGATACCGCGAGTCCGCCGCGCATGCGGCCGAACAGCATGCCCATCGATTCGATGAGGTCCTCGGCGATGCCGGACTTCTCGAGCATGACGCCCATGAACACGAACAGCGGTACCGCGAGCAGCGTGAAGCTGGTCATGATGCCCCAGATGCGCATCGGCAGGAGGTCGAAGAATTCCCAGCCGAGGAAGATCGCGCCGAAGACGAGGGATACCGCGCCAAGCGTGAACGCGACCGGATAGCCGAGCAGGAGCAACGCGATCAGCGTCGCGAACATGACCAGCGCCCAGGCTTCCATGCCCATCACAACCTGACCTCGCTGTCGTCGGGCTGGCCCTTGCCGTGCGGCCAGCCGAACAATGTCTGCGCGCTGCGGATCATCAGCGCGACGCCTTGCAACATCAGCAAGGCAAAGCCGAGCGGGATCGCCGCCTTCAGCAGAAATCGATGGGGCAGGCCGCCCGGGTCAGGCGAACTCTCGCCGAAACGGTACGCGCTTTCGACGAAGGGGATACTGCCGCTGATGATCAACGCGCAGAACGGGATCAGCAGGAGCGCGCTGCCGAGCAGGTCGACGAGGGCGCGCGCGCGCTCGGACAGGTAACGGCTGCGATAGAACAGGTCGACGCGCACATGGCCGTCATGCTTGAGCGTATAGGCGGCGCCGAGCAGGAAGATCAGCGCGAACAGATGCCATTGCAGCTCCTGCAACAGGATCGAGCCGCTCTGGAACAGATAGCGCATGCCGACGTCGTAGACGATGATCAGCGTCATCGCCAGCACCAGCCACGCGATCAGTCGACCGCTCCATTCGCTGAGCGCCTCGATCGCGCCGGCAAGGCCGTTCAGGAGTTTGTGGAAGGGATTCATCAGGCCGCGTGCGCTGCGCCGTATCGGGGTCCGCTGCTGACGCGCGGGCGCGCGCCGCTCAGGCCGTCCGGCGCGCCTCCCCGGCGTTGCGCTTCTTCAGGTGCAGCAGCATCAGCGAGATCGCCGCCGGCGTCATGCCGGGGATGCGCGCGGCCTGGCCGAGGGTCTCGGGGCGGATCGCCGAGAGTTTCTGCCGCACCTCGTTCGACAGGCCGTGCACCTGCTCATAGTCGATGTCCGCCGGCAGTCGCGTCTCCTCGTGGCGGCGGTGGCGCGCGATCTCGTCGTGCTGGCGGTCGATGTAGCCGGCATAGCGCGCCTGGATCACGATCTGTTCGGCGACCTCGGCGTCGTCGACGCCGGGGCCGGCGCCGGGCAATGCCATCAGCGCGTCGTAGCCGATGTCCGGCCGGCGCAGCAGGTCCATCAGCGTACCTTCGCGCGAGAGCGGCGCGCCGGTCAGCGCGGCAACCGCGTGGCCGAGCGGACACTCCGGCCGGTAACGCGTTGCGCGCAGGCGTACCTGCTCGCGTTCGAGTCGCTCGCGCTTCTGTTCGAAGCGGCGCCAGCGCGCGTCATCGACGACGCCGAGTTCGCGGCCCTTCGCGGTCAGGCGCAGGTCGGCGTTGTCCTCGCGCAGCAGCAAGCGGTATTCGGCGCGGCTGGTGAACATCCGGTACGGCTCCAGCGTGCCGCGGGTGACGAGGTCGTCGATCAGCACGCCGATATAGGCCTCGTCGCGGCGCGGGCACCAGCCCTCGCGTCCTTGCACGCGCAGCGCGGCGTTGAGACCGGCGACGAGTCCCTGCGCGGCGGCCTCCTCGTAGCCGGTGGTGCCGTTGATCTGGCCGGCGAAGAACAGGCCTTCGATGAAGCGCGTCTCGAGCGTCGGCCGCAGGTCGCGCGGATCGAAGTAGTCGTACTCGATCGCGTAACCGGGGCGCGTCAGGTGCGCGCGCTCGAAGCCGGTGATCGAGCGCACCAGCGCGAGCTGCACGTCGAACGGCAGGCTGGTCGAGATCCCGTTCGGGTAGACCTCGTTGACGTCGAGGCCTTCCGGTTCGACGAAGATCTGATGCGAGTGCTTGTCGGCGAAGCGCACGACCTTGTCCTCGATCGACGGGCAATAGCGCGGCCCGACGCCCTCGATGACGCCGCTATATAAAGGGGACCGGTCGAGACCGGCGCGGATGATCTCGTGCGTGCGTTCGGTCGTCGCGGTGATGTGGCAGGACACCTGCCGCGGGTGCTCGTCGCGGCTGCCGAGGAACGAGAATATCGGGCGCGGCTCGTCGCCGGGCTGCGCCTTCATGCGTGCATAGTCGAGGCTGCGGCCGTCGAGGCGCGGCGGTGTGCCGGTCTTGAGCCGGCCGACGCGGAACGGCAGTCCGCGCAGCCGCGCCGCGAGCGCGATCGACGGCGGGTCGCCGGCGCGACCGCCGGCGTGATGGGTCTCGCCGATATGGATGCGTCCGCCGAGGAAGGTGCCGACGGTCAACACGACGGCCGGCGCATGAAAATGCAGTCCGGCCTCGGTGACGACGCCGCGCACCTGTTCGCCCTCGACGATCAGATCACCGACGGCCTGCTGGAACAGGCGCAGGTTCGGCGCGTGTTCGACCGCGCGCCGCACCGCGGCCCGGTACAGCGCGCGGTCGGCCTGGGCGCGGGTCGCGCGCACCGCCGGGCCCTTACTCGCGTTCAGGGTGCGGAAATGGATGCCGGCCCGGTCGGCCGCGCGCGCCATCAGGCCGCCCAGCGCATCGATCTCGCGGACCAGATGGCCCTTGCCGATGCCGCCGATCGCCGGGTTGCAGCTCATCTGCCCGACGGTCTCGACATTGTGGGTCAGGAGCAGGGTGCGGGCCCCGGCGCGGGCGGCCGCGAGCGCGGCCTCGACGCCGGCATGGCCGCCGCCGACGACGATGACGTCGTAGCTCTCGTCCTGGACCTGCATGATCGCGGAAAAACCCGGGCTAACCAAAGGAAATCAGCATGATACAGGAATTCCCCCGGGCGTCGAAGGGCGGGGGGCCGAAACCCGGGCGGAGCGGTCCTCCGGAGGTGGATCCGGATCAAGGGATTGCCCCTCGCGGCCGTTAAATGGGGGATGGCGCAGCCCGCGCCGCCTGACCTTTTATATAACACCATGCGCCAACCGACCACCGCCGCGACGCTCGAAGACACCCCCGCCCGCATCCTCGACAAGGTCATCGCCGACATCGGCCGCATCGTCCTCGGCAAGGAGGACATCGTCCGTCTCGCCGTGGCCTGCCTGATCGCGCGCGGCCACCTGCTGATCGAGGACCTGCCGGGGGTCGGCAAGACCACGCTCGCGCATGTGCTCGCGCGCAGCCTCGGGCTCGACTTCCAGCGCATCCAGTTCACCAGCGACATCCTGCCGGCGGACATCCTCGGGGTGTCGATCTACGATACCCACAGCAACCAGTTCAAGTTCCATCCCGGGCCGGTGTTCTCGCAGGTGATTCTCGCCGACGAGGTCAACCGCGCGACGCCGAAGGCGCAGAGCGCGCTGCTCGAGGCGATGGAAGAGGGTCAGGTGACGACCGAGGGCGAGACCTGGCCGCTGCCGCAGCCGTTCTTCGTCATCGCGACGCAGAACCCGTCGCACCAGCTCGGCACCTTCAACCTGCCGGAGTCGCAGCTCGACCGTTTCCTGATGTGCCTGCGCATGGGCTATCCGGATCGCGCGGCCGAGCGCCTGTTGCTGAAGGGCGCGGATCGTCGCGACATGGTGAAGTCGCTGACGCCGAGCCTCGATCCCGGGGCGCTGCTCGCGATCCAGGGACGCGTCGGCGCGATCCTCGCGTCCGATGCGCTGATCGATTACCTGCAGGCCCTGCTCGCATTCAGCCGCGAGAGCGCGTGGTTCCGCCACGGGCTGTCGCCGCGCGCCGGTCTCGCGCTGCTGCGCAGCGCCCAGGCCTGGGCGCTGATGGACGGGCGCAATCACACGATCCCCGAAGACCTGCAGACCGTGCTGCCGAGTGTCGTCAATCATCGCCTGCAACCCGGCCAGGACCACCCCGGCGCCACGCCCGAGGAATTGATCGCGCAACTCGCCTCCGTGCCGATCCCCTGAGGCGTCGCCGTGGACCTGTCGCTCGGCTCGCTCGCGCACAGACTCCATCGATGGCTCGACATCGATCGGCGTCGCGCGCCGCGTGACCAGCCGGTCCGGCTGCACCGCAACCGGATCTTCATCCTGCCGACGCGCTACGGGCTGCTGTTCGCGGTGCTGACCTTCGTGATGCTGGTCGGCTCGGCGAATTACGGCAACAGCGCCGGTTTCCTGCTGACCTTCCTGTTGATCGGCGCGGGGCTCGTGTCGATCCTGCATACCTATCGCAATCTCGCCGGCCTGAGCTTCCGCGCCGGGCGCTGCGAGCCGGTCTACTGCGGCGACCAGGCGCGCTATACGATCCTCGTGCGCAATGACGGACGCGCCGCGCGTTGCGCGCTCGGTATGCAGGCCGAGGGCGAGCCGCCGCGTTTCGTCGATGTCGAGGGCGAGCAAGAGCTCCGGCTCGAGATCCCCGCGCCGACGCGCCGGCGCGGCCGGCGCCCGATCGGCCTCGTGACCGTCTTCAGCACCTGGCCGCTCGGACTGTTCCGCGCATGGTCGCTGGTCGCGCTCGATGCCAGTTGCATCGTCTGGCCGCGGCCGGCGCCCCATGCCGCGATGCCGCGCCCCGCCGGCGAACAGGGCGCATCGAAGTCGCGCCCGGCGCCGGGCAGCGACGACTTCCACGGCTATCGTGACTTCCGCCACGGCGATCCTCCGCGCCATATCGACTGGAAGGCCGCCGCGCGCGGCCAGAAACTCTATACCAAGGTATTCGCCGAGGAGCAGGGCGGCGAGGTCTGGCTCGACTGGAATGATCATGAAGGCGCGGATGTCGAGACGCGGCTGAGCCGGCTGTGCCGCGCGGTGCTGAACGCCGACCAGGCGGGACTGAACTACGGGCTCAGGCTGCCCGGCGTGCGCATCGCGCCGGGTCACGGCGATCCGCACCGGCGCGCCTGCCTCGAGGCGCTGGCATTGTTCGGAGGCGCGCGGTGATCGGGCTGTCGGCACGTCATGATCCGCCGCTCGAGCGCGGCTCGGTCGACCTCATGCTGCTCGCGCTCACGGTCGCGCTGCTGCCGCACATGACGCATCTGCCGCCGCTCGTGATCGTGATGTTCGTGGCCCTCGCCGCCTGGCGCTGGCTCGCCGCGCACCGCGGCTGGTCCCTGCCCGGGATGCCGGTACGCACGCTGTTGACGATCCTCGCGCTGACCGGCGTGTTCCTGAGCTTCGGCACGGTCTTCGGCCGCGATGCCGGCGCGGCGCTGCTCGTCATCATGCTCGGACTCAAGCTGCTCGAGGTACGCCGGCATCGCGATGCCGTCATCGTGGTCTTCCTCGGCTACTTCCTGACCGTGACGATGGTGCTGTTCTCGCAGGAGTTCGTGACCTTCGCGTTCCTGGCGATCGCGCTGTTGCTGCTGACCGCGGCGTTGATGCAACTGAATCATCCGTCCTCGTCGGAGAACAAGCGGCTGCGTCCGCTGATGAAACGCAGCGGCATCCTGCTCGCGCAGGCCCTGCCGCTGATGCTGATCATGTTCGTGCTGTTCCCGCGCCTGCCGGCACCGCTGTGGAATCTGCCCGAGGATGCCTGGAGCGGCATGACCGGCCTGTCGGACTCGATGTCGCCGGGCAGCATCAGCGCGCTCGGGCAGTCCGACAGCGTCGCCTTCCGCGTCAGCTTCGAAGGGGCGCCGCCGGCGCAGGAACAGCTCTACTGGCGCGGCCCGGTGTTCTGGCATACCGACGGACGCGTGTGGTCGCCCGACGGGCGCGAGGACTCGACACCGCTTGCGCTCGAGTCGCCGGCGTTCACGCCGGCCGGCCCGTCGATCGCCTACACCGTCATGCTCGAACCGCACGACCGGCGCTGGTTGTTCGCGCTGGAGATGCCGGCCAGCGCGCCGGAAGGGAGCCGCCACAGCGCCGACCTGCTGCTGCTCTCGAACCGCCCGCTGCGCCAGTTGACGCGCTATCGCGTCGAATCGCACATGAGCTATCGGGCGATGCGCATGACCGGCGAGGAACGCGCGCGCGCATTGCAACTGCCGGCCGCGAATCCGCGCACGCGCGCGCTCGGCGAGCAGTGGCGCCGCCAGGGCGGCGGCGGCGATGCGATCGTGCAGCGGGCGCTCGATCATTTCGGCGCCGAACCGTTTCATTACACGCTGAACCCGCCGCTGTTGCCGGGGCGGGATCCGCTCGATGATTTCCTGTTCACCACCCGTCGCGGTTTCTGCGAGCACTACGCGGCTGCGTTCACGGTGCTGATGCGGGCCGCGGGCATCCCGGCGCGCGTCGTCACCGGCTACCAGGGCGGCGAGCTGAATCCGATCGGCGACTACCTGATCGTGCGCCAGCGCGATGCCCATGCCTGGGCCGAGGTCTGGCTCGACGGCCGCGGCTGGGTGCGCGTCGATCCGACCGCGGCGGTGGCGCCGCATCGCATCGAGCGCGGCAGCGCGGAATCGCTGCTCAATGAGCGATCGGCGATGCGCGGCAGCTTCGAAAGGGGTATGCTCGGAAGCCTGTGGCGCCATACGCGCTTCGGTTGGGACACGCTCAACAACCGCTGGAACCTTTGGGTCCTGGCCTACGGACCCGACAGCCAGCATGCCCTGCTGGAGCGCTTCGGCCTGCGATCGTGGTTCGGCATGACGCTGACGATGCTGGCTGCCGTCGGCGTGCTTTTGCTGGCGATCGCGTTCGCGCTGCTGTTCCGGCGCGGCCCGAGCGGCGACCCGGCGGCGCGGCTCTACGAGCGCTTCTGTGCGAAACTCGCGCGCCGGGGCATCCGTCGCGCGCCGGCCGAAGGGCCGGTCGAGTTCGCGGCCCGCGCGCGCGATCAACGCCCGGACCTGGCCGCCGCGATCGACTCGATCAACCGCCGCTATGTCGCGATTCGTTACGGCGGCATCGGCACCATGCAGCAATTGCGGCGTCTGCGCCGCGAAGTGGCGCTGTTTCGCCCCTGACCCACGGATGCCCTGCGATGCACAGACATGAACTGATCCCGAGACTCGAACGCACGCCGATGTTCACGCAGTTCGGCCGCGACGAGATCACCGCGCTGATCGATTACCTGACCGTGCTCAAGGTCGCGAAGGGCGCGACGATCTTCCGCGAGGGTGAACGCAACGCACATATGTGCCTGCTGCTCGAGGGCAAGCTCGAGGTACACAAGGACAGCGGCAAGGGCACGACGAAGAAGATCGCCGACGTCGCCGCCGGCAAGCCGATCGGCGAGATGTCGGTCATCGACGGCCAGCCGTATTCGGCGACGGTCGTCGCTGCGCAGGACTCGACGCTGGTGCTGCTGTCGCGCGACAACCTCCAGCGCATCTGCGAGGAACGCGCGCGCATCGGCAATCGTCTGCTGTGGCAGATCGCCACGATGGTCAGCCTGCGCCTGCGCCAGACCACCGGCAAGCTCGTCGATCACCTGTAGTCGTCGGGGTCGGAGTCGTTTGATCGACTGCCGGCAGCAATTCTTGCAAGAGTAGCGGCCGATCAAACGACTCTGCCCCCTTTCACACCCCGGTCAGATGCTCGGTCAGCCAGTCGATGAAGAAGCGCGTGTTCAGCGGCGGGCGGCGGGTCGCGGCGTAGATCGCGTGGATCTCGGCATCGACCGCATAGTCCTCGAGCACGTAGACCATCCCCTCCTTGCCGTAGGCCTGTTCGTAGATCGCCGGCAGGCGCGCGATGCCGAGGCCGTCCTTCGCGGCCTGATAGAGCGGGGCGCCGTTGTTCGCGGTCAACGTGCCCCGTATCTCGACGGTCTCGCGCCCCTTCGGTCCGACGAAGTCCCATTCGTAGGGGTCACCTGACTTGTAGCGATAGGCCAGGCAGTTGTGATCGGCGAGGTCCTTCGGCGTCTTCGGCATGCCGTGGCGCGCGATATAATCCTCGTGTGCGTACAGGTGCAGCCGCGTCTTGCCGAGGGTGCGCGCGCGCAGGCTCGAGTCCTTGAGCTTGCCGACACGGATCACAACGTCGTACCCTCCCTCGATGACATCGACGTAATGGTCATTGAGATCGAGCAGGATATGGACATCCGGATACTTGGCGAGGAAGCCGCCGATGATCGACGGCAACACGATCTGGCCGATCATGACCGGCGCGTTGATCCGCAAGGCGCCGCGCGGCTCGCGGCGGATCTCGCCGACCGCGGCCTCGGCCTCCTGCCAGGTCGCCTCCATCTGACGGCAATACTCATAGAAGGTGCGCCCGGCCTCGGTCATCTCGAGGCGGCGGGTCGTGCGGTTGATCAGCTGGACGCCGAGGCGGTCCTCGAGGCGGCTGATGCGCTTGCTGACCAGCGAGCGCGAGATATGCTCGCTCGCGGCCACCGCGCTGAAGCTCTTCTGCTCGACCAGGCGGGTGAAGAGCAGCATGTCATCGATCGGACCCATTAGTTAGATTTTGGAAACAATGTTTTTATATTGTATATGATTATTAACGATCAAGCTTTCTATATCATGGTCCAAGACTTACCAAGACAGTAGGACATCCCGGGGATACAGACAAGCATGCTCGACGCCTGGCTCAACAATCCGCTGTTTCAGTCCGCGATCGCGCCGTTCACGATCGCGTTCGTCGTCGCGCTGCTGCTGCGGCCGCTCGGCGGCTGGGTCGCCGGCCTCGGCTTCGCGGCGGCGTTCTATACCTCGGTCTACATGATCGTCGGCTTCCAGTTCATGCCGCTGACCAGCACGCGCAAGCTGCTGCTCGCCGGCATCGGCGCGGTCGCGGTCGGGCTGCTGATCGAACTGCTGCCGCGCTTCGTCGACAAGGTCCGGCCGTGGCTGCTCGGCGGCGCGGCCGCCGGCGTCGCGCTGTGGATGATCTGGCCGATGGTGACGCGCCGTGAGGGCATGGAGCTGTGGCTGCTGGTGATCCCGGCGATGGCCTACGCCGCGTGGCTGGTCGGCGGCGTCGATACGCTGCGCGACAAGCCGGTCGCGACCGTCGTCGCCTGTCTCGCGCTCGGCATCGGCACCGGCGTCAGCGCGCTGCTCGGCTCGTCGGCGATGCTCGGCCAGCTCGGCGGCGCGGTCGCGGCGGCGGTCGGCGCCTATGCGCTGGTCTTCCTGATCCGCGGCGAATTCGCGCCGCGCGGCGGCTTCTCGGTGCCGATCCCGCTGCTGTGCGCGCTGATCGGCATCGCCTCGGTCGTGTTCGCGCGCCTGCCGTGGGTCAGCCTGCTGCCGCTGGCGCTGGTGCCGGTGCTCGCGCACCTGCCGGTGCCGCAGCGCTTCGGCGTCATCGGCAAGGGGCTCGTCGCCTGCCTGTGGGTGCTGCCGGCCGCCGGCGCCGCGATCGCGCTCACCCTGCAGGCCTCGGGCCAGCCGCTGTTCTGAGTCCGCTGCCCGGATGATTACGACACTACCCACCTCAACAAGGAGAACCATGATGCTACGCAAGGCAATGCTCGCAATTCCGCTGTCCCTGGCCCTGATCGGCCTGTCGTTCAACGCGTCGGCCGCCGGCGCTTCGTACACGATCGATCCGGAGCACACCTATCCGTACTTCAAGATCGATCACCTCGGCTTCTCGATGATGCAGGGCCGCTTCAACAAGACCAGCGGCAAGCTGACCGTCGACCTCGCCGGCAAGACCGGCTCGGTCGATATCAAGATCGACGCGAACTCGATCGACACCGCGCACGAAAAGCGCGACGATCACCTGCGCTCGCCGGACTTCCTCAACGCCGCCGAGTTTCCGGACATCACCTACAAGTCGACGAAGGTCACGATCCATGACGACAAGACCGCGACCGTCGAGGGCCGCCTGACGATCAGCGGCACGACCCGCCCGGTATCGCTGAACGTCACCCGCATCAACTGCGGCACGCACCCGATGAACAATCGCGAGCTGTGCGGCTTCGACGCGCACACGACGATCAAGCGTTCGGACTTCGGCGTCACCTATGCGCTGCCGGCGATCGGCGACGAGATGCGGCTGGAGTTCGCGGTAGAAGCCTACAAGGACTGATCAGGCAGATGTGATACGGGGTCAGACCCTTCGGGGTCTGACCCCTTTTTTATTCAGAACAGCTCGATGTCGCCGGACTGCATCGAAGTCTGAGCGGTCGGCTTCCTCGCATCGCTCAGCCTGAGGCCGCGCGGCGAGTCGTCTTCCGGCGGGCGCGGTCCCGCCTCCTTCGCCGGTTGACGCGTGTGGCCGGTAGCCAGGCTGTCGAGGTAGTCCTCGACCTCGACCACCTGCCGATCGGTGAACTTCAGCAACTGGTCGACGATATCGCCGAACTGCAGCAGCACGACCAGCGCGGAGACCCGGCCGTCGAGCTCGGCGGCGATCGCGTCACGCCGCGCGGCCTCCGGCAGCAGGGCCTCATAATCTCCGATCAGTTCGTTGATCGCCTGGAATTCCCGGCTGATGGATTCGGTCGCGTCGCCGGTCAGCTTGCGGACCTGCGCCAGATTCCCGCGCAGGACATCGAGCTTGCCGCGAGCGATGTCGACGGTCTCTCCGACTTGTTCCTGGAGCATCGACAGGTCGCCGGCACTGGCCGCGGCGGATCCGGCGATCCCGCGGCGCCGGTCAGGTGGTTTCGTGTTCATGCGATCCTGCTGGAGGGTTTCACGGTCTGCCCGTTCGCGGCACGCAGGATGGCCTGGGTCATCGCGTTGATGTCGACGATCTCGTCGACACCACCCCGCCGGATCGCCTCGCTCGGCATGCCCCAGACCACGCTGCTCTTCTCGTCCTGCGCGATCGTCACGGCGCCGGCTTCGTGCATTTCCCTGAGTCCGTCGGCGCCGTCGTCGCCCATGCCGGTCAGGATGACGCCGACCGCATTCGGTCCGGCGTTCTGGGCGACCGCGCGAAACATCACGTCGACGCTGGGTCGGTGGCGATTCACCGGTGGCCCGTCACTGAGGCGGCAGATATAGCGCGCGCCGTCGCGGATGACCAGCAGGTGGCGGTTACCGGGCGCGATGAGGACGTGACCGGGAAGGACCTGCTGGCCGTCGGCGGCCTCACAGACGGTCATCTGCGACTCGCGGTTCATGCGCGCCGCGAACGGCCTGCTGAAGGCCTCGGGGATATGCTGCGAGATGACGATGCCGGGGGCATCCGCGGGCATGCGACTGAGGATCTCCTTGATCGCCTCCGTCCCCCCGGTCGAGGCGCCGATCGCGATCAGGCGCTCACTGGTGTGAAAATGCCTGTGCGGCTCGCGCTTGAGCACCGCATCCGTCGACAGCCGCGGCGGCACCGATATCCCCTTCAGATCCGCCTGGGGAATCACGCGCTTCTGCAGCCTCGCGCCGGCCGCCGACTTGACCTTCTCGATCAGCTCCTCGCGATAGGCTTCCAGGGTATGGGCCAGATCGATCTTCGGCTTCGAGACGAAGTCGACCGCGCCGAGTTCGAGGGCGCGCAGCGTGATGTCCGCGCCGCGTTCGGTCAACGAAGAGACCATGACGACCGGCATCGGCCGCAGGCGCATCAGGTTCGTGAGGAAGGTCACGCCGTCCATCTTCGGCATTTCGATGTCGAGCGTCAGCACATCAGGATTGAGGCTCTTGATCCTGTCCCTGGCCATGTAGGGATCATGGGCGGTCCCGACCACTTCGATCTCCGGATCCGAATCGAGCATCTCGGTGAGCAACTGCCTCACCAGCGCCGAGTCATCGACGATCAGGACGGTGATCTTTTTCATCGGACTCCCCCGTTCGGCTTCACTGGAGCGGATCAGAACAGCGTCGCGTCGCCGGCGACAGGCTTGCCGGCGATCTGATCCATGTAATTCTTCTCGCGTTCGAAGATCGTATTGTTGCGCAGCGTCCTGAGCTGTTTCACATAGGCCTTGCCGGTCGACGGCAGATAGTAGACCTTGCGCGGGTACACGCTGCCGACATCGCCGGCGATCAGGCGCAGGCCCTCGTCCTCGATATACTTGTGTACGAACTCGATATTTCTTTTGCCGATGTCGGTCATCTGCGCGAGTATCCTGCCGCCGCCGAATATCTTGACCTCGAGCCGCTCGCGCGCGCCGCCGTTCTTGAGGATGTCGTTGATGAGACGTTCCATCGCGTGGCTGCCGTAGCGGGTCGACTTGCCCAGACCGGCCTCGTCCCAACTGCCGCCGCTGCCGCGGTTCTCCGGCAGCATGAAGTGATTCATTCCGCCGATGCCGGTCGCGACGTCGCGGACGCAGGCGGAGACGCACGACCCGAGCACCGTGACGACCAGTTCGTGCCCGCGAGTGACGTAGTACTCGCCGGGCAGGATCTTCGCGGCGACGTAGCCGTGCTTGTCGTCCCAGTAGCGGTTGATATGCTCGAAACCGGGAAGCGGCGTCGCGAGCGCCGCGGTGTTTGCCGGTTCAGGCATGTCTGCGCGTCCATCAGGGACCATGTCGCGTTCGTCACTTCTTCCGGTAGATCGTGCGACCGATCAGGTCGAAGCGTTCGGATACCTTGAACAGCGATTCGGAATGACCGACGAACAGGTATCCGCCGTCGCAGAGGATGTTTGCGTAGCGCTCGAACAGGCGCCGCTGGGTCTCCTTGTCGAAGTAGATGACGACATTGCGGCAGAAGATTGCGTCGAAGGGGCCGCGCATCGGCCAGTCGTGCATCAGGTTGAGCTGGCGGAAGGCCACCAGCGCGCGGACGTCGTCATGGACCCGCACCTTGCCGGCGTTCTCCCCGGCGCCCCTGCGCAGGTAGCGGCTGCGATAGCCCGGCGGCACCTGCTCGGCGCGCTCGGCGGGATAGACGCCGGCCTGCGCCCTGGCCATCACGTTCGAATCGATGTCCGTCGCAAGGATCCTGACGTCCCAGCCGCGCGACTCGGGGATGACGTCACGCACCGTCATCGCGATCGAATACGGCTCCTCGCCGGTGGAGCAGCCGGCCGACCAGATCCGGATGCGCCGGCTCGCCGCATTCCGCTGCAGCAGCTCCGGCAGCAGTCGCTCACGCAGGAAGTCGAAATGATAAGACTCGCGGAAAAACGATGTCAGGTTCGTCGTGATCGCATTGACGAGCTCATGCAGCTCGCCGTCGTCCTGCTCGAGATGGGCGCAGTACTGCGCGAAACTGCTCAGGCCGAGCGCGCGCAGTCGCTTCGACAGCCGGCCGTAGACCAGTTCCCGCTTGTGCTCGGCCAACGCGATGCCGGTCTGCTCCATGACCAGCCCCTGGAGGAAGCCGAAGTCACGGTCGGTAAACACGAGGTCACGCTGATACACGTTCGCGGTCTGGCCGTTGCTTGCCATGGGTTCACCTGCCGTGCCGATCGCCGCAATTCAATCTTCAGCGGATTCCCGGGATCTCAGAACTCCTGCCATTCGTTGCCGAAATCGCTGTTGGCCACGGATCTTGCCTGCGGCCTCGACGACGCCGCGGGCCGCTCGTGGACCGAAGGACTCTGCGGTGCCTTCCGGACACGGGTAACGGCGGGGGCGGTGGACGGGGTGGCGACTTCCGCGCGCGGCGCCTCGCCGGTGTCGCGGACCGACGCCTGACGGGTCGTCCGCGCGGTATCGCTGTGCGCGGGTTGTTGCATGCCGCTGATCCTGAATTTCCGCATCAGCTCGTTCAGCATCTCGGCCTGCTCTTCCATCGAACGGCTCGCGGCGGCAGACTCCTCGACCAGCGCGGCATTCTGCTGGGTCATCTCGTCCATCTGCATGACCGCCTTGTTGACCTGTTCGATGCCGGCCGACTGCTCCTGGCTCGCCGCGGCAATCTCGGCGACGATGTCGGTGACCTTCTTGACGCCGGCAACGATCTCGGCAAGCATCTTGCCGGACTGATCGACCTGCTCCGCGCCGTCGCTGACCTTGCGCACGGAGTCGTTGATCAGATCCTTGATCTCCTTCGCCGAAGTTGCCGAGCGCTGCGCCAGGTTGCGCACCTCGGTGGCAACGACCGCGAAGCCGCGGCCCTGCTCGCCGGCGCGCGCGGCCTCGACCGCGGCGTTCAGCGCCAGCAGGTTGGTCTGGAACGCGATCTCGTCGATGACGCCGATGATGTCGGCGACCTTCTTCGACGAGCTGTTGATCTCGCCCATCGCTCTGACGGCGCGCGCCACCACCTCGCCGCCCTTCTCGGCCGACTCGCGCGCCGCGCTGGCGAGCTGGTTGGCCTGACGGGCATTGTCGGCGTTCTGCTTGACCGTCGACGTCAGCTCCTCCATCGAGGACGCGGTCTCTTCCAGCGATGACGCCTGCTCCTCGGTGCGCTGCGAGAGATTGATATTGCCGGCGGCGATCTGCTTCGCGCCGGTGCCGACCGAGGCGCTGGCCTCGGTCGCCCGGGTGACCAGCTCGCTGAGGTTCTCGCTCATCTGCTTCATCGCGGACAGCAGCTTGCCGGTTTCGTCGCGGGTCACGACCTCGATACGGTTGGTGAGGTCGCCGTCGGCGATCGCCGTGGCGACACGCACCGCCTCGTTGAGCGGATTGACGATGGCCCTGACCAGCAGGTAGCCGACCAGCGCGGCCAGCAGGATGCCGACCAGGATGCAGGCGAGCGCAATCTTCTGGACCATCCCGAACAGCGAGTTCGAGGCCTCATACTGCTGCTGCGCGGACGCGACCTGGATGTCCATCAGCGCGGTCAGGCTCTCCTGCACCGGCTGATACAGCGGTGCGACGACGTTGACCCAGTGGATCTGGGCCGGAATGATCAGTTCGTTGCGCATGAGCTCGGTCGCGATGCCCAGGCCCTGCTTGACGAAATTTTCATGGGCGCTCGCGAACTCCTCGGCGAGCTGGCGCTCATCGGGGCTCAGCGTGCGCTGGGTGTAGCCGTTCCACAACCGGTTGATCTCGGCGACATTGCGCTCGACTTCCGCGATCCTCGTACGGATCTGCTCGCGCATACGGCTCTCGTCCATCGGGCTGACGATCGGCATCGCGACGGCGATACGGTTGCGCAGCAACATGCGCTCGATCCTGGACAGGTCCACCATCGGAAGGACCCGGTCTTCATAGACCGTCTCGAGTCCCTCATTGGACTGGTTCATGCCGTGCAGCCCGACACTGCCGACAACGATCAGCAGTACGGACATGAAGCACAGCACTCCGATCAGCCGCGCCTTTATTGACAGGTTCTTGAACATGACTGCTATCTCCTCTTGACCCTGTGTCAGGGGTTGTCTGCTCGCGGACGGTGTGGGCGGGGCGCGCTGACGCTGATCACGCCGTCCCTCCCAGCACCTTCCTGACGATCGTGATCAGTTGCTCCGGATCGAACGGCTTGACGATCCATCCCGTGGCGCCCGCCGCCTTGCCTTCCTGTTTCTTTCCGCTCGATGACTCCGTCGTCAGCAGCAGAATCGGCACCGCCCGATATCCCGGCAGCGCACGCAGCTCCCTCACCAGAGAGATGCCGTCCATGTTCGGCATATTGACGTCGGTGACGACCAGGTCGACCTGCCTCGACTTCGCCGAGTCGAACGCCGCGACGCCGTCCTCCGCCTCGATCACCTCGTGACCTGCGCCCGTGAGCGTGAAGGCCACCATGCGGCGCATCGAGGGTGAATCGTCCACTGCCAGTATCGTCGCCATTGTCTTCTCCTGTTCGGAGCGTCTACGCGCCGTCGATGAGATTCGCGGCCAGCCTGTCGATGTCGAGCAGCATCACCATCCTGTCGCTCGCCGTCGCGAGGCCGCTGACGCAGGCGCTGTCGACGCGCCCGCCGATGCTCGGCGGTTCCTTGATCGCGTCGCGCTGGAAGGTGTGCACCTCGGAGACGCCGTCGACGACGATGCCGACCGTCTTTTCACCGCGCGCGCTCTGGACGCGTACGACGATGACGACCGTCGAGGCATCGAACGGCCGCTGCTCCAGCCCGAAGCGCAGCCGCAGATCGATGACCGGGACGATCACGCCCCTCAGATTCATGACGCCGAGCACGTAATCCGGCGTCTGCGGCACGCGGGTGGCCTCGGTCCATCCCTTGATCTCCTGCACCCGGAGGATGTCGATGCCATACTCCTCGCCGGCGCAGACGAAGGTCAGGAACTGGCGGCTGCTGTCGGCGTCGTCGCCGATCTCCACTGCCGGGGCCGCGTTCCCGCCGGCCTGGCTGGTCTTCCGTTCGGTCTGCAACATCGGCGTCATCCTCGTGTTGTTCGGTATCGATCAGGCGGCAAGGGTGCCGGCCGCTCCGGCGTCACCGTTTTCGAATCTGGCGAGCAGTCCGGGGATGTCGAGTATCAGTGCGACGTGACCGTCGCCGAGCATCGTCGCCCCGGAAATCCCGGCCAACTGGCGGAAGTTCGCTTCGAGGCTCTTGATCACCACCTGTTGCTGGGCCAGCAGTTCGTCGACGAAGATGCCGGCGCGGCGGCCGTCCGCCTCGACGATCGTCAGCAGGCCGTCGAGCAGGTCGGTATTGTCACCCTCGATGCCGAACAGCTTGTACAGGCGAATGATCGGGATATATTCGTCGCGCAGGCGGAACAGCTCGGCGCAGCCGGCGACCGAACTGACCTGTTCCTTGCGGACCTGGATGGTCTCGACGATCGAGACCAGCGGAACGACATAGGTCTCGCGGCCGACGCGCACCAGCTGCCCGTCCAGGATGGCCAGCGTCAGCGGCAGGCGGATCCGGACCATGCTGCCCCGGCCGGGCGTCGAGGTGATCTGCACGTTGCCGCCGAGCTCGGTGATGTTGCGCCGCACCACGTCCATGCCGACGCCGCGTCCGGAGACGTCGCTGACGACCTCGGCGGTCGAGAAGCCCGGCTGGAAGATCAGGTTGTAGATACGATCGTCGGACGGTTCCTCGTCGGGCGCGACCAGCCCGCGCTCCCTGGCCTTCGCAAGTATCCGCTCGCGGTTGAGTCCGGCGCCGTCGTCGATGATCTCGACGGTGATGTTGCCGCCCTTGTGATAGGCATTGAGGTGTATCGTGCCGGTTTCAGGCTTGCCGGCAGCGCGCCGCTGCGCTGTCGTTTCGATGCCGTGGTCGATGCTGTTACGGACGAGATGAACCAGCGGATCGCCGATCTTTTCGAGCACGGTCTTGTCGAGTTCGGTGTGCTCGCCGGTCATCCTCAGCTCGACCTTCTTGCCGAGCTTCTGTCCGAGATCGCGGATCATCCGCGGGAAGCGGTTGAAAACGAAGCTGATCGGCAGCATCCGCACCCGCATCACGCTTTCCTGCAGCGCGCGCATCTGGCGCTCGAGCTGGCCGAGGCCGTTTTTGAGGTCGTCGGTGCGAGGGCCGCTCATCCTTGCCGCGAGCTGGCTCAATATGGACTGCGTGATCACCAGCTCGCCGACCGTGTTGATCAGTTCATCGAGCTTGTCGATACTGACGCGGATCGACGTCGACTCGACGCCGGCGCTCTTCGCGGTGTCACCCGTGGCGACAGCCGCAGGCGGCTGTTCCGGCGCAGCAGCGGCGGCGGGTTCGCTCGCCGCGGGCTTCGTCGCGGCCGGCGCGGCGTCATCGCCGTGCCCGTGTATCTCGATCGCCGCATCGTCGGCGTCAATCCATTCGAATACGCGCTCGACCTCGGCGCGCGCCGCCACGCCCTGCAGATCCAGCTCCCATTTCAGATAGCAGACGGCGGGGTCCATCTCCGCGAGCGGCGGCAACGCGGCCGCGTCGGTCCTGACCGTCAGTTGCCCGATACGGTCGAGTTCCTCGAGGATGCGCAACGGGTCGTTGCCCGAGCGCAGCATCCTTTCTCCGGGGCGGACGGAGATGCGCCAGCCGCCGGTCGGCGGCGTGACGGGCGCGGGCGCCGTCGTCACGCTCGCGGCCTTGGCCGACGAGCGCGTGTCGTATTGTTCTATGGTCTTCCTGAATTCGTCCTGCACCCGGGTGAAGCGCTCCGGGTCCATGGTTTCCTTTTTCTGTATCGCCGACAGCATGCCGCGCATGATGTCGACGGATCTCAGCAGCAGATCGATTTCGGTCTGCGTGATCCTGACCTTGTCGTTCCTGACCAGGTCGAGCAGGGTTTCGACTGTGTGGGTGAAGGCCGCGACATCGGCAAAGCCGAAGGTCGCGCTGCCGCCCTTGATCGAATGGGCGGCGCGGAAGATCGTGTTGATTGCATCGCGGTCGATCGCCCCGTCGTTCAGGCTCAACAGGGCCTGCTCCATGCCGTCGAGCGCCTCGAAGCTCTCCTCGAAGAAAATCCCGTGGAATTGTTCGAGATCAAGCGCCATCAGACCGCGCCCGTATAGGCAGCGACGCCGGGACTTTCGAGCAGGGGACCGATGGCGAGCAGACGGACCGCCTGTTCGACGGCCTGAGAACGACCGCGCCAGCTGAATTCAATGCCGCGCTCCATGCACTCGACGGTGAAACCGGCAAGCAGCTGCAGGCCTGCCGTGTCGATAAGATCGACGGCCGTAGCATCGAGCATGATCGGTTTGCGGCCCTCATCGAGCAGGGCGAGCAGCTTTCGGTGCAACTCAGCCACCTCCCTGATCGTGCAGTCCGACCCGAATACCATGGTCGCGGAGTCCCCGGAGGATTCCGCGGCGCCTGTTTCCCGTGGATTCATTTCGCAGCCTTTTTACTTTTTTCGCGACAGGGGTCACTGCCGACGTGCGGATTTCATGGGTAATCCGATACGGATATCGGCACCTGTCGGGATTCCTTGACGGGTCAGCCCTGCCGCTGCCGGGAGATGCGATTCGACCAGGGACGGTTCATGCCCCGGCGATCGGCGCGCGGGCGGTCCGCCGACGGCGGGGTGGAAGGCAGGGGTGGCGGCGTCGCCGCCTGCTTTGGCGGCAGCAGGGGCAGGGCCGCTGGCATATCCTGTGCCGGCGCGCGGGGTCGGACGGGGAGGTCTTCATCATCGCAACCGGTGGCCAGCACGGCCAGCAACCCATCGAGCGCCTGCATCCGCTCGGTCATCCGCCGCCCGCCTTCACCGAGGCGCCGGATCGTCCCGGTCTGTGCCCGGGTCAGCGGATCGAGCCGCGCGGCGTCGTTCGCGACGCGCTCGATGCCGAGCGATTGTTCCCGTAACGCGGCCGCGAATCCGGACACGAGTTCGGCGAGCTTGCCGGCACTGGCGGCGATCTCGCCGAAGGCCGCGCCGGACTGACCGACCAGCGCGGAACCCTGGTCAATCTTGCTGACGGCATCGCCGACCAGGACCCGGGTCTCCTTCGCGGCACGGGCGCTGCGCTGCGCGAGATTGCGCACCTCGCCGGCGACGACGGCGAAGCCGCGACCGTGCTCGCCGGCGCGCGCAGCCTCGATCGACGCGTTCAGCGCCAGCAGATTGGTCTGGAACGCGATCTCCTCGATGACGGAGATGACCTCGGCGATCTTCCGGCTCGCGGTCCTGATTTCCTCCATCGTCGCGAGCGCGCGAGCGGTCTCGCCCTCGCTGCGCCCTGCCCGGGCAGCGGCCTCCCCGGCGATCCGGCTGAGCGAATCGGCGTCACCCGCGTTCGAACGGGCCCTTGCCGACGACGCCTCGATGGCGGCCCTGGTCGCCTCGAAACCCGTGGACCAGGTCTCCGCGCGTTCCGACAGATGATCGATGTCGGCGGTGAATTGCGTGCCCGCGTCCCGGATCGCCGCGACCTCCGATCGCAACCGGCCGAGCCGGGCATGCGCCTGTTCCGTATCGTCCAGCGCATCGACGACGCCGCGGAGGGCGCTGCCGAGTCGCTGGAGCAGAAGCCACGACCCCAGCGCGACGGCGCCGCACAGGCCCAGTGCGAGGGCAGCGAACACCGCCAGTTCCCGCAGCGCCTCCTCGCGCAAGGTCCCGGTCAGGCCGGATGCGTGTCCGTAGCGGTCCAGGATCATCCAGACCGCGAGCAGCGCCATCCCCGCCAGCGGCAGCAGCACCGCCGGGACGAGATTCTTTCGGAAAATCAGGGGATTGAAGCCGGACCGCATTACAGGCCGAGCCCGGAAAGCAGGCTGTCGACGTCGTCCTGTCCGCTGACCGCGGTGTTCTGTTGCTGTTTGAGGCCGGCGACCCGGGGGCCAAAGCCGGCGCCGGCGGCGTGATGAGGTTCCGCGGTCGCCGGCGCGTCTTCGGCGCGGAGGCGGGACAGGGTCGTCAGGCCGGCGAGCACCTCCTCGATCTCGGCGATGAGGACGATGACGCTGCGGATGATCTGCCCGGTGAGATCCTGGTAGCCCTGGGCCAGCAGCACCTCACGGAGATAGCCGCGAATCAGGAACGCGTCGCGACGCACGGTCGCCAGGAAGTCCCCGGTGTCCCGGCGCAGTTCGCCGGCCCCCGGATCGTTTTCGTGCTGCTCTGCCCACCGCCGCGCAAGACGCTCGGCCGCGGCATCCATCTGCTCGGCCGGGCGGCAGGACTGCTCGACGAGGTCCAGGGTGCGATGCGCGGCCTCGTCCGTCAGCTTGAGGACATGTTCGAGGCGGATGCGCGCGTTGGGGACTTCATTTTCCGCGAGGTCCAGCATGCGCGGATCGATCTGAAAGCGTTCGAGGGCGGCCTGGATCTCGCGGGTCAGTCTGCCGACCTCGCGCATCAGCCCCTGATCCTGTCGGGCGCGGAGCCTGTCGACGGCGTTGAAGAAACCGACCTCGTCGTTATCGCGAACAGCGCCGGCCAGTGCCTCGACGAGTGCGCCGTAGCGCTCTCCGAGAACGGTCTTGTCTCCGCCCGTCATGATTATTGTTGTTCAGTTACGCTTGAGTGTTTCGAAGATCTTGTCGAGCTTTTCCTTCAGCGTCACCGCCGTGAAAGGTTTGATCACATAGCCGTTCACGCCCGCCTGCGCGGCCTCGATGATCTGCTCGCGCTTGGCCTCGGCGGTCACCATCAGGACCGGCAGCTTCGAGAGCCTGGCGTCGGCGCGCACGGCCTTCAGCAGTTCGATCCCGGGCATGCCCGGCATGTTCCAGTCGGTAATCAGGAAATCGTAGCTGCCGGATTGCAGCATCGGCAGCGCGGTCTTGCCGTCATCCGCCTCCGAGATGTTCGAATACCCGAGGTCCCCGAGCAAATTCTTTATGATCCTGCGCATCGTCGAAAAATCGTCGACCACCAGGAATTTCAAATCCTTGTTCACGAGGGTCCCCCCGAAATCCGGCCACCACCGCTGTGCGCGGACGACCTGCCACAACGGCCTCGGTTGTAACAGCCCTGATAGGGATAATGATCGGTTCGGGGTGAAAAAACTTGAGGTGGGGAGGCCCCGCGGCCGCTGCTTCACTTGCCGATACAGAAGCTCGCGAATATCCGTCCCAGCAAGTCCTCGCTGGTCACTTCCCCGGTAATCTCGCCCAGTACCCGCTGCGCCTGGCGCAGATCCTCGGCAACCAGTTCCAGCGCGCCGTGCCGTTCGAGTCCGCCTTTCGCACTCTGCAGGCATTCGCCGGCGCGCCGCAGGGCGTCGATATGGCGCTCCCGCGCGATGAAGACGGAGGCCTCGGTATCGAGATACCCCGCGCATTCCTTGAGATGCCGGTGAAGCAGGTCGAGGCCGGCGCCGGTGCGCGCCGAGAGCGCGATGCAGGGTGTGCCGTTGCGCTCGCGCGTAAGCGCGGGCTCCCGGCCACTGAGGTCGATCTTGTTGCGGAGGACCGTCATCCGCGCCGCGATCGCGGGATCGGCGGCGAGCTCCGCGGGGAGTTGATCGGCGCGGGGTCCGCTATCGTCGAGCACCAGCAGGATGCGATCGGCGGCGGCGATCTCGGCGCGCGCGCGATCGATGCCGATGCGCTCGACCGGGTCATCGCTGTCGCGCAGGCCCGCGGTATCGACGACATGCAGCGGCAGGCCATCGATCGAGATATATTCGCGCAGCAGGTCGCGCGTGGTGCCGGGGACATCCGTGACGATCGCGGCCTCGCGCTCACTGAGCCGATTCAGCAGGCTCGACTTGCCGGCGTTCGGCGGGCCGGCGATGACGACGGTAATGCCTTCGCGCAGTAAACGGCCGCGACGCGCCAGGCCGGTCAAGGCCTCGAAGTCATGCTCGAGATCGCGGATACGCGCGCGCAAGGCGTCATCGGCAAGGATGTCGATGTCCTCATCCGTAAAGTCGATCGCCGCTTCGATGTATACGCGCAGGGTCGTCAGCGCCGCGATCAGCGCGGTCACGCGCGCGGAGAATGCCCCCTGCAGCGAACGCAGCGCCGAGCGCGCGGCCTCGCGCGAGCCGCTGTCGATCAGATCGGCGATCGCCTCGGCCTGGGCGAGGTCCATCCTGTCGTTCAGAAACGCGCGTTCGGAGAACTCGCCGGGCCGCGCGTGGCGCGCGCCGAGCGACATGAGGCGTTCGAGCAACATGTCGAGCGCGATCGGGCTGCCGTGGCCGTGCAGTTCGAGGACGTCCTCGCCGGTGAAGGAATGCGGCGCGGGAAAGAACAGCGCGAGGCCGCTGTCGATCGGTTCGCCCTGCGCATCGGAAAACATGCACAGCGCGGCGCGGCGCGGCGCCGGCTCGCGCCCGGTCACCGCAACCGCGATCTGTCGCGCCAGCGGCCCGGAGACGCGCACGATGCCGATGCCGCCGCGCCCGGGCGGCGTCGCGATCGCGGCAATCGTGTCGGCGTTCAGGTCCATGCACCCTCAAACGGGGTCAGACGGGTTCGTTCGCGCGGATTGCGGTGGTGGAAGCCTGCGGGTCGGAGTCCACTGGCGGGAATCGCTTTGAATACATCCCTGTACGCTTAACGGCCGCATCCCTGCGGCCGTAAATTCCCGCCAGTGGACTCCGACCCGCAGGCTTCAGGCGATTTCGCGGAGCGAACGAACCCGTCTGACCTGCAACGACAGCAGTTAACCCTTGGCGGCCCCCGCCTTCTCCGACTTTGCCGCCTTCGCGGCCTCGGCGGCCTTGTCGATGCGACGCATGATGAACCACTGCTGGCCGATCGACAGCACGCTGTTCGTGACCCAGTACAGCACGAGGCCGGCCGGGAAGAACGCGAAGAACAGCGTGAACACGAACGGCAGTATCTTCAGCAGTTTCGCCTGCAGCGGGTCGGGCGGCGGCGGGTTCAGCTGCATCTGCACGAACATCGAGATGCCCATCAGCACCGGCAGCACGTAGAACGGATCGCGCACCGACAGGTCCTGGATCCACAGCATGAACGGCGCCTGGCGCATCTCGACGCTCTCGAGCAGCACCCAGTACAGCGCGATGAACACCGGGATCTGCACCAGGATCGGCAGGCAGCCGCCGAGCGGGTTGATCTTCTCCTTCTTGTAGATCTCCATCATCGCCTGGCTCATGCGCTGGCGGTCGTCGCCGTAGCGCTCGCGGATCTGCATGATCTGCGGCTGCAGGCGGCGCATGTTCGCCATCGAGCGATAGCTGGCCTCGGAGAGCTTGTAGAAGACGATCTTGATCATCAGCGTCAGGATCATGATCGCAACGCCCCAGTTGCCGACCAGATCGAAGATGTGGCCGAGCAGCCAGAACAGCGGCTGGGCGAGGAAGGTCAGGATGCCGTAGTCGACGGTCAGGCGCAGGCCGTCGGCGAGCTCCTTCAGGCGCACCTGCTCCTTCGGGCCGATGTAGAAACGGGCCTTGAAGCTGCCCTCGGCGCCGGCCGCGATCTCCTTCGCCTCGGACAACATGCCGACGACATAGGGGCGGTCCTTGGGCGCCTTGGTATAGAAGGTATTCGAGTCGTCCGGCTCGGGCAGCATCGCGCCGAGGAAGTAGTGCTGCAGGATCGCGAGCCAGCCGCCGTTGACCTGGACGTTCAGGTCGGCGCGGTCCATGTCGTCGAAGTTGATCTTCTCGTATTTCTTGTCGGGCGTATTGATGACGGCCCCGGTATACGTATAAAGGAAGAACGAGCCTTCCTCGCTGCCCGGACGGGTGCGCTGCAGCTGACGATACTGGTAGCCGGTCCACGCGGCGTCGCTGCGATTCTCGATCCGGTGTTCGACATCGATGACGTAGCTGTCGCGGGTGAAGGTGTAGAGCTTGGTGACGACGATGCCCTCGGGGCTCTCCCAGCGCAGCGGCACGACGAGGCGATCGGCGCCGTCGGCGAGGCGATATTCGCTGCGCTCGGCGGTGTAGCGGGCATAGTGATCCGGCGCGTCGCGGTCGGACAGCAGTCCGCTCTGCGCGATGAAGATGCGATGCGCGCGGTCTTCCATCAGCCGGAACGGGCGATCCCGCTCGCGCGCCGAGATCGGGTGCGCGAGCAGTAACAATTCGCGGATGTCGCCGCCGGTGGTGTCGAGCTCGACCTCCAACAAGTCGGTGATGACCTTGATGCGGTCGCCGCGCGGCAGCGTCTCCGGTATGCGCGGCGTCTCGGGCGCCGCCGTGCCCGGCGTCCCGGCCATCTCCGGCGTTGGGGTCCCCGGCGCGGCCGGTGCAACCGGCATGTCGGCGTGGGGCTGGATGCCGTTCTCGATCGCGACCGGCGGCGGTTCGGTGCCGGTGCCGTCGGAATTCCAGGCCTGCCAGATCAACAGCAGCACGAACGACAGGGCGAAGAACAGCAGGATGCGCTGGTTATCCATGGCGGCTCACGGGTCCGGTATTCTTGTGGTCAGCAGATTCCGGCACCGGATCGACGCCACCCTCGCAGAACGGATGACAACGCCCGAGCCGTCGCAGGGTGAGCCAGCCGCCGCGCATGACGCCGAAACGACCGATCGCCTCCTCGGCATAGCACGAGCAGCTCGGATAAAAGCGGCAGCGATCGCCCAGAAACGGACTGATCGCGTAGCGATAGACCTTGATGATGCCTGTCAGGAGCTTTCGCATCTTTCCAGCCCGGCAAAATGATTATCAACGATCGCCCGCAAATCCTTCGCGTCGTGACCGGCCGCCCCGGCATGGGCGAGCACGACGATGTCGATGCCGTCGAGTCCTTCCCTGCGCAACCTGAACACCTCCCTGACGACGCGCTTGATCCGGTTGCGGATCACGGCGCTGCGCGTGCACTTGCGCGAGATCGCGATGCCGAGACGGGGGTGGGCGAGTTGATTCGGGCGCCAGTATACCGCGAGATGGCCGGCTGAGCGCCGGCGACCGCCCTGGAACACATGCTGGAACTCAGCCGGCTTCAGCAGCCGGAATGATTTCCCGAATCCGTTGCGGGCCTCTGTCAATACGGTATCGGACGAACCGGCGGGGCTACGCGCTCAACCGCACCCGGCCCTTTGCGCGACGACGGCTCAACACGGCGCGGCCGGTTGCCGTCTGCATGCGCGCGCGGAAGCCATGGGTTCTCTTGCGTTTCAGGACACTGGGTTGATATGGCCTTTTCATGATCCTTGCACACCACCAACTAGATGACAGATAGGGTTCAGAAAATTCCCTGAGAATCAGGTCATTGCTGAGCGAAAAACAAAGGGTGAAACAGTAGCAGTTATTGCCGCCCGGTGTCAATCGCGAAGGGCGCGCGCGACGTCCCGGAGGTATGGATTACACCCGGAAAGAGGTATACACTCCGTGATCTTCACCCGCATCACCCTTACCGACATCCGCGCTCAGAAAGCACAGGGGGGATTGTTTTCCGTGGAAAGCTCGCTCTGGAAAAAGTGTCTGGACCACCTGGAGACCGAGCTCACCTCACAGCAATTCAATACCTGGATCCGCCCGCTGCAGGCGATCGAGGACGATTCGACCCTGCGTCTGCTCGCCCCCAACCGCTTCGTGCTCGACTGGGTCAATGAACGCTTCAAGGACCAGATCTCCGAGATCACGGGCCGGCTGCGCGAGGGTGATTCGATGCAGGTCTCGCTCGAGGTCGGCACCAGCCCGGCGATGAACGGCGCGGCGGCGACCACCGTGGCGCGCGAGCGCGCGACGGCCGTCAACCCCGCGATGCAGTTCGGCCAGGGCGCCGAGTTCAGCCGTCTGGACGATCGCGAGCGCACGCCGCATGTGCACGGACTCAAGCGCGAATTCACCTTCGAGAGCTTCGTCGAGGGCAAGTCGAACCAGCTCGCCCGTGCCGCTGCCAACCAGGTCGCCGAGAACCCGGGCACCTCGTACAACCCGCTGCTGATCTACGGCGGGGTCGGCCTCGGCAAGACCCACCTGATGCATTCGATCGGCAATATGATGGTCAGCCGCAACCCGACCGCGCGCGTCGTCTATGTCCACTCCGAACGCTTCGTCGGCGACATGATCAAGGCCCTGCGCCACAACACGATCAATGAGTTCAAGCGCTACTACCGCTCGGTCGACGCGCTCCTGATCGACGATATCCAGTTCTTCGCCAACAAGGAACGCTCCCAGGAAGAATTCTTCCATACCTTCAATACGCTTATCGAAGGCCAGAGCCAGATCGTCATGACTTGCGACCGCTATCCGAAGGAGGTCGGCGGCCTCGAGGAACGGCTGAAGTCGCGCTTCGGCTGGGGGCTGACGGTATCCATTGATCCGCCGGAGCTCGAGACCTGCGTCGCGATCCTGAAGAGCAAGGCGGTACAGATCGGCGTCGAGTTGCCGGACGAGGTCGCGTTCTTCATCGCGCGCCACATTCGCTCGAACATCCGCGAGCTCGAGGGTTCGCTGCGTCGTGTCGTCGCCAGCGCGCGCTTCACCAGTCAGCCGATTTCGCTCGCGCTCGCCCGCGAGGCGCTGAAGGATCTGCTCGCCTTGCAGGACAAGCTGGTGACGATCGACAATATTCAGCGTACGGTCGCCGATTACTGCAAGATCCGTTATTCGGACCTGCTGTCGAAGCGGCGCTCGCGTTCTGTCGCGCGCCCGCGCCAGCTGGCGATGGCGCTGGCGAAGGAATTGACCCGGCACAGCCTGCCGGAGATCGGCGAGGCCTTCGGCGGCCGCGACCATACGACCGTGTTGCACGCCTGCCGCAAGATCGCGGAGCTCCGGCAATCCGACTCGCGGACCAATGAGGACTACACAAACCTGTTGAGGATGCTGACCAGTTGATGTGCGCAAGCTGTGGATAAATCAGGCCGCGAACGGCCGGCGGCGACTGTCCACATTTGATCCACAGCTTGCACGGGGGTCTGCCAGGCCCTCGGCCAACAGGAATAGGATCTGTCAACATGATGATAAATAAAATGAAATTTCAGTTATCCCGGATTCGGCGGGAGCCTGTTACAACTACTACAGGGATTTAGAATAATGAAATTCATTATAAGCAGAGAGCAACTGGTGCGGCCGCTGCAGATGGTCAGCGGCATCGTCGAGCGCCGTCAGACCCTGCCGATCCTGTCGAACATCCTGGTCCGGGTTGCCGATCAGGGCTTGAGCCTGACCAGCACCGATCTCGAGATCGAGATGCAGACAAGGGTCGAAGTCGGCAAGTCGCAAGCCGGCGAAACCACGCTGCCGGCGCGCAAGTTCCTCGACATCTGCCGCTCGCTGTCCGATGACGCCGCGATCGAGGTCACGATCAGCGGCGAGCGCGCGACGATCCGATCCGGCAAGAGCCGTTTCGTGCTCTCGACCTTGCCCGCGGGCGATTTCCCGTCGATCGAGGTCGAGCGCGAGTTGTCGCAGTTCCGCCTGCCGCAGCGCGCCCTGCGCGAAGCCATCAGCCGCACCCATTTTGCGATGGCGCAGCAGGACGTGCGCTATTACCTGAACGGCATGCTGGTCGAGGTCGAGCGCCAGATGGTGCGCCTGGTCGCGACCGACGGCCACCGCCTCGCCCTGTCCGAGATCGAGAGCGCCAAGAAAATAGATCAAAAACAAAGTGTTATCGTTCCGCGCAAGGCGATCCAGGAGCTCATGCGCCTGCTCGCCGACAGCGACGAGGACGCCGAGCTCCGCATCGGCAGCAACTTCATCCAGGTCAACACGCCGGAGATGCACTTCACGTCGAAACTGATCGACGGCCGTTTCCCGGACTACCAGAACGTCATCCCGAGCGGCGGCAACAAGGTCGCGCAGTGCGACCGCGACGCGCTGAGCCGGGCGCTGAACCGCGTCTCGATCCTGTCGAACGAGAAGTACCGCGGCGTGCGCCTGCAATTTTCCGACAATCTGTTGCGCATCACCGCCCACAACCCGGAGCAGGAAGAGGCCGAGGAAGAACTCGAGGTGCGCTACACCGGCGAGGGGCTCGAGATCGGTTTCAACGTCAACTACCTGCTCGATGCCCTCGCGGCTGGTCACAGCAACGAGGTGACGCTGACGATGCTCGACGCGAACAGCTCCTGCCTGCTCCAGGGCATCGGCGAGGCCGGTTCCAAGCACATTGTGATGCCGATCCGGCTCTAGTCGCGATTGATGGCACGACACGCAGCCGAGGCGGGACCGCAGAGGCGGTCCCCGCGGCTTGCGCGAGGCCCCCGCCCCCCTCTCAGTCCGATCACGCGATGAGGCTTGCCCGCCTCCAGTTGTCGCAAGTTCGGAATCTCTCCGATCTCGATATCCGCCTTTCTCCGACCCTGAATATCATCCAGGGACCGAACGCGAGCGGTAAATCCAGCCTGCTCGAGGCCATCCACGTCCTGTCCTGTGGTAAGTCGTTTCGCACCCAGCGGCTTGCGAGCGTACTCCGGCACGGCGCGGAGGTGATGACGATCAGCGCGGAGCTGGCGATACCGGCACAGGGCACGCTGCCGATCGGCCTCGAATTCGAGCGCGGGCGCTCCAGGATCCGGCTGCGCGCGCAGGGCAAGCCCGCACAGCGGATTTCCGAGCTCGCACGCTTGCTCCCGCTGGTGACGCTGCACCAGGAGAGCCACCGCGTCTATACCGAGGGACCGGCCTGGCGCCGCCAGCTGCTTGACCGCGGCTTGTTCCACGTGGAACAAGCCTTCCTGCCGGCCTGGCAGCGATACCGGCGGGCCCTGCGCCAGCGTAATTCGATGCTGCAGCAATCGGAGGGGCAGCAGGTACAGATCTGGGACCCGGAGCTCGCCGAAACCGCGGCCCTGATCGATGCCCAGCGCCGGCGCTATCTCGCGGCGCTGCTGCCGGCCTTCATCGAGCTCGCGGCGCTGCTCGACGTCGACACCCGGATCACCGCCGAGTACCTGCCCGGCTGGGATGGCTCGACGCCCTATCCTGAATTGCTGCGCCAGGCCCTGCGTGGTGATCGCGCCGCCAGATTCACCCGCTTCGGGCCGCATCGCGCCGACATCGCCTTCCGGATCGACGGCGTCCCGCTGCACGAACGCCTGTCGCGCGGGCAGCTCAAGGTCATGGTCTATGCGCTGCACCTTGCCCAGGCCCTGACCCTGAATGCCCTGACCGGTCGCCCGCCGCTCTTGCTGCTCGATGACCTGACCGCCGAGCTCGACGATCGGCACTGCCGGCGCCTGCTCGACAAGGTCGGCGAATGCCGTCTCCAGATCATTATCACCAGCAGTGAAACCCGGCTGGCCGAGTACCTCCGGGAGCGCGAATATAAAATGTTTCACGTGGAACATGGCGGTCTGTCGGAAGTGCTATAATCCCCGCCGAACAGGAACTTGAATCGGAGAACACGATGTCAACGGATGAGGCAGAGAGCTACGATTCGTCGCGTATCAAGGTCTTGCGCGGGCTGGATGCGGTGCGCAAGCGGCCCGGGATGTATATCGGCGATACCGACGACGGGACCGGCCTGCATCATATGGTCTTCGAGGTCGTCGACAACTCGATCGACGAGGCGTTGGCCGGCTACTGCACTGAGATCAGCGTGACCATCCACAGCGACGGGGCGGTCACCGTCGTCGACAACGGGCGCGGTATCCCGGTCGACATCCATCCCGAGGAGAATCGTTCGGCGGCCGAGGTCATCATGACCGTGCTGCATGCCGGCGGTAAGTTCGACGACAATAGCTACAAGGTCTCGGGCGGTCTGCACGGCGTCGGCGTCTCGGTCGTCAACGCCCTGTCAGAATCGCTGAAGCTGACGGTTCGTCGCAACGGCCATATCCACGAACAGCATTATGCCCTCGGCGAGCCCCAGGCGCCGCTGGTTGTCGTCGGCGATTCCGATCAGACCGGCACCGAGATCCGCTTCAAGCCGAGCCCGGAGATCTTCACCGACACCGAGATCCATTACGACATCCTGGCCAAGCGCCTGCGAGAATTATCCTTTCTAAACAATGGGGTACGCATCAGGCTCCAGGACGAGCGCAACGGCAAGGTCGATGTCTTCGAGTACGAGGGCGGCATCCGCGCCTTCGTCGAGCACCTGAATCGCAACAAGACGCCGCTGCACCCGACCGTCGTGCATTTCAGCAGCGAGCGCAACGACGTCACCGTCGAGGTCGCGATGCAGTGGAATGACTCATATCAGGAAAATATTTTCTGCTACACCAATAACATACCGCAACGGGACGGCGGCACCCACCTGGCCGGCTTCCGCTCGGCGCTGACCCGCACCCTGAACCAATATATAGAGAACGAGGGCCACGCGAAGAAGGCCAAGGTCAGCATGGTCGGCGACGACGCCCGCGAGGGCCTGACCGCGGTGATCTCGGTCAAGTGCCACGACCCGAAGTTCTCGTCGCAGACCAAGGAAAAGCTGGTCTCCTCCGAGGTCAGGACCGCGGTTGAGTCGGTAAGTGCCGAGAAATTAGAGGAATTTTTGCTGGAGTCGCCGGCCGAGGCGAAGGCGATCACGGCCAAGATCATCGACGCGGCGCGTGCCCGCGAGGCCGCGCGCAAGGCCCGCGAGATGACCCGCCGCAAGGGCGTGCTCGACATCGCCGGCCTGCCCGGCAAGCTGGCCGACTGCCAGGAAAAGGATCCGAGCCGCTCCGAGCTGTTTCTCGTCGAGGGCGACTCGGCCGGCGGTTCGGCCAAGCAGGGCCGCGATCGCCGCAACCAGGCAATCCTGCCGCTCAAGGGCAAGATCCTGAACGTCGAGAAGGCGCGCTTCGACAAGGTGCTGTCGTCGGTCGAGATCGGCACGCTGATCACCGCGCTCGGCTGCGGCATCGGCAAGGACGACTACAACCCCGACAAGTTGCGCTATCACCGCATCATCATCATGACCGACGCCGATGTCGACGGCTCGCATATCCGCACGCTGCTGCTGACGTTCTTCTATCGCCAGATGCCGGATCTGATCGAGCGCGGTCACATCTACATCGCGCAGCCGCCGCTGTACAAGGTCAAGCGCGGCAAGCAGGAGCGTTATGTCAAGGACGATGCCGAACTGAACGCCTGGTTGCTGCAGAACGCGGTCGAAGGCACGCGCCTGCATGTCAACGACACCAGTCCGCCGATCAGCGAGCAGGCGCTCGAGCTGCTGGCGAGCCAGTATATGACGGTAATGGCGACGATCCGGCGCATGTCGAAACGCTGGAGCCCGCGCGTACTCGAGGCGATGATCTATCTGCCCGAGCTGACCCCGAGTGATGTGCGCGATCCGGTTATCGTCGACCAGTGGTGCCGCGAACTCGAGAAGCGGCTGAACACCGATGTCAGCGGAGGGCTGCGCTACGAGATTCGCGTCGAGCATGCGCCGGGCGACGTCACCTGGAAGGCGGCGATCGTCGAATATCTGCACGGCATCGCGAACCTGCGCGAGCTCGGCCACGATTTCTTCGCCTCGGCCGAATATCGCAGCATGGTAAAGCTCGGCAAGCAGATCGACGGACTGATCGGCGCCGGCGCGTGGATCCAGCGCGGCGAACGCCGCGAACAGGTGACGAACTTCGCGCAGGCCTTCGAGTGGATGATGGATGAGGCCAAGCGCGGCCAGCAGATCCAGCGTTACAAGGGTCTCGGCGAGATGAACCCCGACCAGTTGTGGGAGACGACGATGAACGCCGAGACGCGCCGGCTGCTGCTGGTGCAGATCGAGGACGCGGTGGCTGCCGACGAGATCTTCACGACGCTGATGGGTGACCACGTCGAACCGCGCCGCGAATTCATCGAAAAGCACGCGCTGTCGGTCGCGAACCTCGACATATAATTCCGCGTCACGACGGTCTCCCGTCTCCTGCGATTGCATGACGCCGGAGGTGAACGATGCCGCTCACGGACATGCAGGACCTGTTGCAGCATGCGCGCGATCATCGCCATGCCGTCGCAGCCTTCACGATAGAAACCCTCGATGCCCTCGATGCGATCATCGGCGCCGCCGAGCGCTGCGACGCGCCGCTCGCGCTCGCGATCGATGCGAGCCGTTTCGAGCGCCCGCGCCGCGCGCGCCTGCTGCTCGCCGCGATGCTCGCGGCCGCGCGCGCGACATCGGTGCCGGTGGCGCTGACCCTGAAGGGCAAGGCCGACGACGACACCGTCGTCGCCGCGATCCGCCACGGTTGCAACGGCGTCTGCATCGGGCCGGGGCAGGAGGAGCTTGGGCGGCGCTTGCGTGGCGACTGCGGGGTCGCGATCGGCATCGCGTCCGTCATCGCGACTGGCGACAGGACGACGTCGTTCGACGACATCGAGGCGGTCGAGCTCACAGCCGGCGCGAGTGAAGCGGAGGCCGATGCTCATCTGTCCCGCGGCGTCGCGCTGCTCGACTTCGATGCCGCGCCGGCGTCAGACGCGGACAGGCTGATACGACTCGCGCGTGGCGCCGGCCGCGCATCGGCGGCGCTCGCGGCCTGCCGGCCGTGGTCCCCGGTCGATCATGTCATCGTCTACAACGTCAACGGCCTCGACGAGGCCGGCGTCGAACGCATGATGGCGATCGGCCGCGCCAGGCTCGGCGCGATACCCGGCGTGCTCGACGTAGTCACCGGGCGCGCGCTGACCGCCAACGCGAAGTTCAGCTATTGCTGGCTGGTGCGCTTTACCCATCCCGCCGTCATCAGGAGCTACGCGGCGCATCCCGACCATGCCGCCTTTGCGAACGAGCTGTTCCGGCCGATTGCGGGGGATCGCATCACGATAGACTTCGAGGCGGTCGGGTTCGGCGGCGGGAAGCGCGCGGGGGCATGATCTGCCGAATCTGCAGAACTTTCATCATGTCCCCGGACCTTGTATTGCGAGATCCTGCGCGGATAACAGCGCGCCGAGCAGGCCGACGGACGGGTTCAGGATGACCGAAACCGGGATCGAGGCGGTCAGCGCCGACATGCGGCCCTTGTCGTTGAAGGCGGCGAGGAAGGGGCCGTCACGGAGACGGTCGATCAGTTTCGGCGCGATGCCGCCGGCGAGATAGAGCCCGCCCTGCGGCAAGAGGTTCAGCGCGAGATTGCCGGCGACCGCGCCGTAGATCGACAGGAACAGGTCGAGTGCCTGCGCCGCGGGGCTGGTGGCGGACTCGCCGGCGCGGACGGAGACCCAGGCGGCAGGGTCGGGGGACGCGAGCGCGCGATCGAGTTCGGCCGCTGCGGACTCGCGTTCGCAGCAGAAACTGAACAGATCGACGAGGCCTGGACCCGAGACGACGCGCTCGATGGAGACGTGGCCGCGATGACGGTCCTCGAGCCAGGCGAGCAGTTCGCGCTGCAGGACGCCGTTCGGCGCGAAATCGACATGACCGCCTTCGGACGGATACGCGCGATAGCGCTCGCCGTCGTGGACCAGCCAGCCGACGCCGAGCCCGGTGCCGGCGCCGATGACGACGCGCGGCGCGTCTGCGCGGGTTTCGCCGCTTTGCAGCGTGACCAGCTCGGCGGCATCGACGCGATCGATGCCGAGCCCGACCGCGGCGAAATCGTTGATGAGCCGGATCGGTGCGCCGTCGAGCCGCGCGGCGATGGCCGCGGAATCGATATGCCAGCCGAGATTCGTCAGTCGCGCCGAGCGCGCATCGTGGGCCAGCGGACCGGCGACCGCGAGGCAGGCCGCAGCGGGCAGGCCGTCATCGGCCTCGGCCAGGAAGGCCTCGAGCACGGCGTCGAAGCCGGCGAAGTCGGCATTGCGATAACGTTGCTGGCGCAGCACGCGGCCCTCCGGCGAGGCGATCGCGAGCAGGGTCTTGGTGCCGCCGATATCGGCGCCGAGGAGACTCATTGCAATGTGCCGCGCGGATCGAGGCGGGCGGCGGCCGCGGCGTCGAGCAGCCATTCGAGCCGGCCCGCGGGGCGCAGGCGATCGACCGGGTAGCGCGGTAGCGCGGTCCGCGCCTGGCCGAGGACCTCGCCGACGATCGCGGCCTTGGCCTCGCCGCTGACCAGCAGCACGACATGGCGCGCGGCATTCAGCAAGGGCAGGGTCAGGCTGATCCGCCAGGCGTCGAGTTTCGCGACGCGATTCGCGCCGACCCAGCGCCGGGATTCATCGAGCAGCGGCGTGTCCGGGAACAGCGAGGCGATGTGGCCGTCAGTGCCGAGGCCGAGCAGCACCAGATCCAGACGCGGAGGGTCATCAGCGGCCGGCGCGAACTGCATGCGCAGCGTGTCTTCATAGCGCCGCGCGGCCTCTTCCGGCGCGCGCTCGCCCTCGATGCGATGGATCTGCGCCGGCGGCGTATCGATCGCGTCGAACAGCGCCTCGCGCGCCATCCGGTAATTGCTGTCCGGGTGATCGGGCGCGACGCAGCGCTCGTCGCCGAACCAGAAGTGCGTCGCGCCCCAGTCGATGCTCGCGCGCCATTCGGGATGGGCGAGCAGCCGGTAGAGGGTTTGCGGCGTCGCGCCGCCGGCGAGCGCGACGTCGAAACGCCCGCGCGCGGCCACCGCCTCGGCGGCGATCGCCTGCCAGCGCCGCGCCGCGGCGGCGGCCAGCGCGGAGGCATCGGCATGGACCCGGAATTCCGCCGCGTCGTTCATCATTTCTCCTTGCACGGGACTACGTTAACAGCCTTTGTCGGGACGGGGAAGCAAGCAGGTTGCCGCCGGCGCGGGCAGGGTCGATAATGAAAAGCGGATCACCGTGAAGAACGGAAGGGGGAGCAGATGGCCTGGTGGCATTGGGCATTACCCGTGCTGGCGATTGCCGGCGTGGCGATCGGATTCTTCATCGGCCGCTCGAGCAGCGCCGGCGTCAAGCGCTCCATCCAGCTCGACCAGGAATTGCGCGAGACCCGCGAGGAGCTCGAACGCTATCGCGGCCGCGTCGTCGAGCACTTCACGACCACCGCCGATCTCGTCAACCGCCTGACTGCGGACTATCGCGCGGTCTACGAACACCTCGCCAAGGGCGCGCAGTCGCTGGCCGGCAGCCAGGTCCCGCGCCTCGAGGCGATCGCGTCGTCGCCGGAGCGCCCGGTCGAACCGCCGGTCGGCGGCATCGCCGACGGCCTGCACGAGGATATCGATGCGATCGAAGACAAGGAGGACGCTCGCGCCTCGCGCGAGGAGGCGCGGCGCAAGCAGGAAGGCTGGTACGACGATGTCGCGCCGGGTACCGAGGTGCCCGACTACGCGCGCGAGGAACGTTATCGCTGAGGCTCCCGACCGGCCTCAGCGCGCGAGCGGCGCCTGCCGCTCCAGCACCGTGAAGCTGTAGTCGTAGCCATTGTCGCCGTCGGCCGCGTGATCGCTGCGCGCGGTCTCGCGCCAGCTGCTCATGTCGATCTGCGGAAAGAAGGCATCGCCGTCGAAATCGGCGTCGATGACCGTCAGATAGATCCGCGACGCGCGCGGCAGCGCCTGGCCGTAGATCGAACCGCCGCCGATCACCATCAGTTCGGGACGGTCGCGAAAGGCCTCGAAGGCCGCTTCCAGGTCGCTGAACACCTCGCAGCCTTCGGCGCGATAGCCGAAGCGGCGGGTGATGACGATATTGGTGCGCTCGGGCAGCGGGCGGCCGATCGATTCGAAGGTCTTGCGTCCCATCAGCACCGGCTTGCCGGTCGTCAGCCGGCGGAAGTGGCGCAGGTCCGCGGGCAGGCGCCACGGCAGCGCGCCGCCGCGGCCGATGACGCGATTGCGGCCCATCGCCGCGATCAGCGCGATCGTCATCTCATACCGCGACCGGCGCGCGGATCGCCGGGTGCGGTTCGTAGCCGGTCAGTACGAAATCCTCGAACACGAAATCGAACAGCGACGCGCGATCCGGATTCAGCGTCATGCGCGGCAGCGGGCGCGGCGCGCGCGACAGCTGTTCGTCGGCCTGTTCGAGATGGTTCAGGTACAGGTGGGCGTCGCCGAAGGTATGCACGAACTCGCCGGGCGCAAGGCGGGTCACCTGCGCGATCATCAGCGTCAGCAGCGCATACGACGCGATATTGAACGGCACGCCGAGGAAGATGTCGGCGCTGCGCTGGTAGAGCTGGCACGACAGCCGGCCGTTCGCGACATAGAACTGGAAGAAGGCGTGACACGGCGGCAGCGCCATGCGTTCGATGTCGGCGACGTTCCACGCGCTGACGATCAGACGGCGCGAGTCGGGATTGTTGCGGATCGCGTCGACGACCTCGCTGATCTGGTCGATCGTGCCGCCGTCGCGCGCCGGCCAGGCCCGCCACTGGCGACCGTAGACCGGACCGAGTTCGCCGTCGTCGCCGGCCCACTCGTCCCAGATAGTGACGCCGTGCCGGTTCAGGTAGGCGGTGTTGGTATCGCCGGCGAGAAACCACAGCAGTTCGTGGATGATGCTCTTCAGGTGCAGCTTCTTGGTCGTCACCAGCGGGAAGCCGTCATTGAGGTCGAAGCGCATCTGGTAGCCGAATACGCTCAGCGTGCCGGTACCGGTGCGGTCGTCCTTGCGCACGCCGTGATCCCTGACGTGGCGCAGCAGCTCGAGATATTGTTTCATCGGTTCCGTTTCGACAGCGGTGGTTTGGCCGCGGGCGCGCGCGCCGCGAGCACCATCAGCGCAACGCCGGCGAGGACCATCGGGACCGACAGCAACTGGCCCATCGTCATCCAGTCGCCGGCGATGAAGCCGATGTGCAGGTCGGGCATGCGCGTGAATTCGACCGCGAAGCGGAATACACCGTAGCACAGCAGGAACAGGCCGGAAACCGACATCGTCGGGCGTGGCTTGCGCGAGTACAGCCACAGGATCGCGAACAGCACGAGGCCTTCGAGCAGGGCCTCGTAGAGCTGCGACGGATGGCGCGGCAGGCCGCCGGCGCGCGGGTCGGCGAATACCATCGCCCACGGCAGGTCGCTGACCCGGCCCCACAGCTCGCCGTTGATGAAGTTGCCGATGCGTCCGGCGCCGAGACCGATCGGCACCAGCGGGGCGACGAAGTCGCCGACCTCGAAGAAGCGCTTGTCGGTCTTGCGCGCGAACAGCCAGATCGCGACCAGCACGCCGACCAGTCCGCCGTGGAAGGACATGCCGCCTTCCCAGACCCGAAAGACATTCAGCGGGGCGTCGAGATAGCTCTGCAGGTCATAGAACAGGATATATCCGAGGCGGCCGCCGATGACGACGCCGAGTGCGCCGTAGAAGATCATGTCCCCGATCTGGGCCGGATCCCAGCCCGGGGCCGTCCGCGCCCGCAGCCGGCCGAGCCACCAGGCCGCGCCGAAGCCGAGCAGGTACATCAGGCCGTACCAGTGGATGTCGACCGGGCCGAGGCTCAGCGCGACGGGATCGATCTGGGGGTGTTTCATCTGCCTCGGGTGGCGGGTTTATTTTCGGGCGTAATACTAGCATAATGGCGGGTCGCCTGGTCGCGACGAGGTCGCGTCAGTCTGGATGCCGCCGGTAACCCGCCATCCCGATCATAATTTCAGCTTAAGAATTAAAGGCTTGGCATCGCGCTCCGAGGGCGCTGCAGATGTCGTGCCGATGACGGCCGCCCGGCCATGCGGGCACGAACAACTTTTGCGAGAGGAAACTACGATGCCGATTGGCGAGACGATCATGCAGTTCATTACCGAGGAGCAGCGCCGGGCCAAGGGCTCGGGCGATTTCACGGCGATCCTCAACGACACCCTGACCGCCTGCAAGGCGATCTCGAACGCCGTCAACAAGGGCGACCTGATCGGCGTGCTCGGCAGCGCCGGCCAGGACAATGTCCAGGGCGAGACCCAGAAGAAGCTCGACGTCATCTCGAACGACATGATGATCAAGACCAACGAGTGGGGCGGTCACCTCGCGGCGATGGCCTCCGAGGAGATGGAGGACATCTACCGGATCCCCGACGGCTATCCGCGCGGCCGCTATCTGCTGGTCTTCGATCCGCTCGACGGCTCGTCGAACATCGACGTCAACATCTCGGTCGGCACGATCTTCTCGATCCTGCGCTGCCCGGAAGGCGTCAAGGAGCCGACTGCAAAGGACTTTCTGCAACCGGGCACGCGCCAGGTCTGCGCCGGTTATGCGCTGTACGGACCGGCGACGATGCTGGTCATGACCACCGGGCAGGGCGTCAACGGCTTCACGCTGGACCGCAACATCGGCGAGTTCGTGCTGACCCACTCGAAGATGCGCATCCCCGAGGACACGAAGGAATTCGCGATCAACGCCTCGAACTCCCGCTACTGGGAGGCGCCGGTGACGCGCTATGTGAACGAGTGCCTGGCCGGCACGACCGGGCCGCGCGAGAAGGACTTCAACATGCGCTGGGTCGCGTCGATGGTCGCCGAGGTGCACCGCATCCTGACCCGCGGCGGCATCTTCCTGTACCCGAAGGACAACAAGGATCCGAAGAAGGAAGGCCGCCTGCGCCTGATGTACGAGGCCAACCCGATGGCGATGATCGTCGAGCAGGCCGGCGGCGTGGCCACGACCGGCCGCGGGCGCATCCTCGACATCGCGCCGAAGGACCTGCACCAGCGCGTCCCGGTCATCCTCGGTTCGAAGAACGAGGTCGAGCGGGTCATCGCCTATCACCGCGAGGCCGGCTGATCGAGGCATGCATGACGGTCCCTGCGGGTGTCCGCGGGGACCGCTCACCGCCGAAGTCCCGACTTTCCGTATCCGTATCCACCGCCCCGCGCAGCCGCTATAGTATGGCTTTCGCCACAGCCGCCGAACCTTTCTCTTGCGCGCATCCGCACGACGCGATGCCCCGGATCCGGGAATCATGACTGGAAAAAAGACACCGCTGCATGACGAGCATGTCCGGCTCGGCGCGAAGATCGTCGACTTCGCCGGCTGGGACATGCCGCTGCATTACGGCTCGCAGCTCGTTGAGCACCGCCGCGTGCGCGAGGATGCCGGCATGTTCGATGTCTCGCACATGACGGTCAGTGACCTGCGCGGCGCGCGCGCGCTTGATTTCCTGCGCCGGATGTTCGCGAACGACGCCGGTCGCCTCAATCCCGGTCAGGCGCTCTATACCTGCATGCTGAACCCGCAGGGCGGCATCATCGACGACCTGATCGTCTACCGCCTCGCCCGCGACGGCGAATGGCGCTTGATCACCAATGCCGGCACCCGCGACAAGGATCTGGCCTGGCTCGGCCGCCACACCGATGAATACGGCGTCACGCTGACGACGCGCGACGATTGCGCGCTGATCGCGATCCAGGGGCCGCGCGCGCGTGAAAAGACACATGCGGTGCTCGGCGACGGGCTTGCCGCAGCCGCCGGCGCGCTCGCGAACTTCCACGCGGTCGAGGGCGACGGGCTGTTCGTCGCGCGCACCGGCTATACCGGCGAGGAGGGTTACGAGATCCTCGTGCCGGCAGCGCAGGCGGTCGGGCTGTGGCGCGCGCTGCTCGACGCCGGCGTCGCCCCGGTCGGACTCGGCGCCCGCGACACGCTGCGCCTCGAGGCCGGCATGGCCTTGTATGGCCAGGACATGGATGAAGCGACGACGCCGCTCGAGACCGGCCTCGGTTGGACCATTGCCTGGCGTCCCGAGGACCGCGACTTCATCGGTCGCAACGCGCTCGAGGCGATGCGCGCCGGCGACGTAATCCGCCGCAAGTCGGTCGGACTCGTGCTGCGAGACAAGGGCGTCCTGCGCGCGCACCAGAAGGTCTTCGTCGGCGAGCGCGAGGTCGGCGAGATCACCAGCGGCAGCTTCTCGCCGATGCTCGACCGCGCGATCGCGCTGGCGCGCGTCGATCGCGAGGTCGAAGGCGCATGCACGGTCGATGTGCGCGGGCGCAGGCTCGAGACGGCGGTCGTCAAACCGCCGTTCGTACGCAATGGCAAGGTTTGCGTTAACTTTGATTGATTGCAGATTGATGAGGATTCGGCCATGAGTGATATACCCACCGAACTGAAATACACCGCGACCCACGAGTGGGTCGAGGACCAGGGCGACGGCACGGTCAAGGTCGGTATCACCGATCATGCGCAGGACCTGCTCGGCGACATGGTCTATGTCGAACTGCCCGAGATCGGGCGTGTCGTGCGCGGCGGCGAGGAGTGCGCGGTCGTCGAGTCCGTCAAGGCGGCGTCCGATGTCTACAGCCCGGTCAGCGGCGAGATCATCGAGGTCAACGAAGTGCTGGGCGACGGCCCGGACCTCGTCAACAAGGATCCCTTCGGCGAGGGCTGGCTGTTCCGCGTCCAGCTCGCCGAGAGCGGTGAACTCGGCGAACTGCTCGACGCCGAGGCCTATGCCGACGCGATCGCCGAGGACGAAACCTGATCTTATGCCGTTCATCCCCCATACCGAGCAGGAAGTCGCCGCGATGCTCGACACCATCGGTGTCGACAGCATCGAGGCCTTGTTTGACGAGATCCCCGCGGCGTTGCGCGCGCGCGGTATCGACGCGGTGCCGCCCGGGCTGTCCGAGATGGAGGTTGCGCGCCTGATGCGCGCGCGTGCCGCCGATTGCGGCACGCTGCAGTGCTTCGTCGGCGCCGGCGCCTATGAGCACCACATCCCGGCCGCGGTGTGGGAAGTGACGACGCGCGGCGAATTCTATTCGGCGTATACCCCGTACCAGGCCGAGGCCAGCCAGGGCAGCCTGCAACTCGTCTACGAATACCAGTCGATGATGACGCAGTTGACCGGCCTCGATGTGTCGAACGCCTCGCTGTACGACGGCGCCTCCGCGCTTGCCGAGGCGGTACTGATGGCGGTACGCGCGAACCGCAAGTCTAAGTCGAAGCGTGTGCTGGTGCCGCGCACCGTCCATCCGGCCTATCGCAAGGTCGCGCAGGCGATCGTCGGCAACCAGGGCATCACGCTCGAGGGCGTCGACTTCGATCCCGCTACCGGTGCCGTCGATCCCGCCGGTTTGCCCGGGACGCCGGGCGACTTCGCCGGTTTCGTGATCCAGTCGCCGAACTACTTCGGCATCCTCGAGGACGTCGATCGCCTGAGCGACTGGGCGACCGGGCACGGCATGCTGGTCATCGCGGTCGCGAACCCGACCTCGCTCGCATTGCTGAAGCCGCCGGGGCAGTGGGGCGCGCAGGGCGCCGACATCGCCTGCGGTGAAGGCCAGCCGCTCGGCATCCCGCTGGCGTCGGGCGGCCCGTATTTCGGCTACATGTGCTGTCGCCAGGAGCATGTGCGCCAGATGCCGGGCCGTATCGTCGGCCGTACCGTCGACCTCGACGGCAAGCAGGGCTTCGCGCTGACGCTGCAGGCGCGCGAACAGCATATCCGTCGCTCGAAGGCGACCTCGAACATTTGCACGAACCAGGGCCTGATGGTGACCGCGGCGACACAGTACATGGCGATCCTCGGCGCCGACGGCCTGCGCCGGGTCGCGCTCGCCGCGCATCGCAACACGCGCACGCTGCTCGACCGCGTCGCGTCGATCCCGGGCGTGACACCGGTGTTCGCGCGGCCGTTCTTCCACGAGGCGGTGATCCGCATCGCGGGACGCCCGGTCGCCGACGTGCTCGACGCGATGGCCGACGCCGGCATCCTCGGCGGCCTCGCGCTCGGCGACGACTATCCCGAGCTCGCGGACTGCCTGCTGTTCTGCGTAACAGAAACCCGGAGCGCGGAAGACATCGAGCGTTATGCGACGACGCTCGAAGGCCTCCTGCGCTGAGTCTTTTCATCGGGGTCAGAGTAGACGAAGTCTACTCTGACCCCGGGAATGCTGATAAGGAGTAGCGTTGATGGCGACAGTGACCCTCAAGGGCTCGACCGTGAACACCATCGGCGAGCTGCCGGCCAAAGGCACCACGGCCCCGGACTTCGAGCTCGTCGATACCGCGCTGCGCGACCGCACGCTCAGTGAGTTCTCGGGCAGGAAGAAGCTGCTGTACATCGTGCCGAGTATCGATACCTCGGTATGCGCGGCATCGACCCGCCGCTTCAATGAACTCGCGGTCGGCAAGGACGCGGTGCTGCTGATGATCTCGGCCGATCTGCCGTTTGCGCAGAAGCGTTTCTGCGAGGACGGCGACCTGCACAATGTCACGATGCTGTCGACGATGCGCTCGCAGCGATTCGCCGAGGACTACGGCGTGCTGATCACCGATGGCCCGCTGGCCGGCATCATGACGCGCGCGGTGGTCGTGCTCGACGAAAACGATCGCGTGATCCATACCGAGCTGGTGCCGGAGATCTCGCAGCATCCCGATTACGATGCAGCGATCGCGGCATTAGACGGAACGAATACGGAGTCCAGATGACCGACCTGATCTTTGAACGCTCCGCGCCGGGCAGGGTCGCGGGGGGGCAGGCGCCGCGCGCCGAAGCGGTGACCGACATTCCGCCCGCGCTGCTGCGCGAGACGCCGCCGGGGCTGCCCGAGGTGTCGGAGCTGCAGGTCGTGCGTCATTACACGCGGCTGTCGCAGAAGAACTTCTCGATCGACACCCATTTCTACCCGCTCGGCTCGTGCACGATGAAGTACAACCCGCGCGCCTGCAACACGCTCGCGAGCCTGCCGGGCCTGATCGGCCGCCACCCGCTGGCGCCGGAACGCCTGAGCCAGGGCTTCCTCGCCTGCCTGTTCGATCTGCAGGAGATGCTGAAGACGGTGACCGGCATGAAGGCGGTGTCGCTGACGCCGATGGCCGGCGCCCAGGGCGAGTTTGCCGGCGTCGCGATGATTCGCGCCTATCACGATGCCCGCGGCGACACGGCGCGTACCGAGATCCTGGTGCCGGATGCCGCCCACGGCACGAATCCGGCGACCGCAGTGATGTGCGGTTACAAGACCCGCGAGATCCCGACCGACGCCGCCGGCGACGTCGATCTCGAGGCACTGAAGCAGGCGGTCGGCCCGCACACCGCCGGCCTGATGCTGACCAATCCGTCGACGCTCGGCGTGTTCGAGCGCCGCATCCGCGAGATGTCCGCGGTCGTCCACGAGGCCGGCGGCCTGCTCTATTACGACGGCGCGAACCTGAACGCGATCCTCGGCAAGGTCACCCCCGGCGACATGGGCTTCGACGTCGTCCACCTGAACCTGCACAAGACCTTCTCGACGCCGCATGGCGGCGGCGGTCCGGGCGCCGGCCCGGTCGGCGTCAGCGCCCGGCTCGAACCGTTCCTCCCGGTGCCGATGGTCGGCCGGCGCGACGGCCGCTATCACTGGGTCACCGAGCGGGATCGCCCGCAGACGATCGGTCGCTTGTCGGCCTTCGCCGGCAATGCCGGCATCCTCATGCGCGCGTATATCTATGCCCGCCTGCTCGGCCGCGAGGGCATGGTGCGTGTCGCCGAGTACGCGACGCTGAACGCGAACTATCTCGCGGCCAGGCTCAGGGCGCTCGGCTATGAGCTCGCGTTCCCGACCCGGCGCGCGACCCACGAGTTCATCGTCACGCTGAAGCGCGAGGAGAAGAACCTCGGCGTGTCGGCGATGGACTTCGCGAAGCGCCTGCTCGACTACGGCTATCACGCGCCGACGACCTACTTCCCGCTGCTTGTGCCCGAGTGCTTCCTGATCGAGCCGACCGAGACCGAAGACAAGGCGACGCTCGACGCCTTCGTCGACGCGATGGCCGCGATCCGCAAGGAAGCGGAAAGCGAACCCGAAAAACTGAAAGGCGCGCCGTATACGCTGCCCGTGCGCCGTCTCGACGACGTCCGCGCTGCCCGCGAACTCGACCTCGCCTGGCGGGAAAGATGATCCCGGGGTCAGATCCCGAAGGGCCCTGACCCCGGGCCATACCAAGGAGAAGCCCATGACCGCGCTGATCTGCGGATCGATCGCCTTCGATTCGATCATGCTGTTTCCGGACCGTTTCAGGAATCACATCCTGCCGGACAAGATCCACATGCTGAACGTCTCGTTCATGGTGCCGGAGATGCGCCGCGAGTTCGGCGGCTGCGCCGGCAACATTGCCTATAACCTGAAGATGATCGGCGGTGACGGCGTGCCGATGGCGACGGTCGGCAAGGACTTCGGGCCCTATGCGGCGTGGATGGACCGCCACGGCATCCGCCGCGAGTTCATCCGCGAGTTCGCCGACGCCTTTACCGCCCAGGCCTATATCACGACCGATCTCGACGATAACCAGATCACCGCGTTTCATCCCGGCGCGATGGGCCTGTCGCACGAGAACCCGGTACCGCTCGATCGCGGCATCACCATCGGTATCGTCTCCCCGGACGGCCGTGACGGCATGATTCAGCATGCCGCGCAGTTTCGCGAGGCCGGCATCCCGTTCATCTTCGATCCGGGCCAGGGCCTGCCGATGTTCAACGGCGACGACCTGCGCGCGTTCATCGACCAGGCGACGTACCTGACCGTGAATGACTACGAGGCGCAGCTGGTGCAGGAACGCACCGGCCTGTCGCCGCACGAGATCGCCGAGCGCGTCGATGCGCTGTTCGTGACGCGCGGCGCGAAGGGCTCGCGGATCTACACCGCGAAACACGAGATCGACATCCCGCCGGTCAAGCCGGTCGCGATCGTCGACCCGACCGGCTGCGGCGACGCCTACCGTGCCGGCCTGCTCTACGGCCTGATGAACGACCTCGGCCTCGAGGTCGCCGGCCGCATCGCCTCGCTGCTAGGATCCCTGAAGATCGAGCACCACGGCACCCAGAATCACCATCTGACCCCCGAAGGCTTCCGCGCCCGCTACCGGGAGGCCTTCGGGCAGGCGTTCTAGCCGGTCGTTGAAAAGGCCCGGTGGGTTTGCTCCGCGAATGGCTCGCCTCGCTGCCGCTTCGCGGCACCCTTCGGGCTCCGGCGAGGCTGCGCTTGACTTCGCTACGCAAACCCACCGGGCCTTTTCAACGACCGGCTGGAACGCCTGCGGGGTCAGAGTCGTTTGATCCCGATGTGTTTGCCGGCAATCTCCGGCGGTGGCGATCAAACGACTCTGACCCCGGTGGTCCTGAACGGCTAGAATGGGCCTGTGGGGTCAGAGTCGTTTGATCCTGATGCGCTTGCCGGTTATCACCGGCGGTGGTGATCAAACGACTCTGACCCCGATGCTGACGGTCGCTGACGGGGATTCCGCTTGGCCAGACTGATCAAGATCTCGCTGCTGTCGTGTCCGCTGCTGCTGCTCCTGTTGCTGCTGCTGGTGTCGTCGTGGTTCTATACGTATCACGCGCTGACCCGCGAGGCGCTGGTCGCCGAGATCAGCTTCGAGGCGGTCGGCGACAGGCACTGGCGCGCGAAGCTCGCGACCGGCGATCACTGCGTCATCGAGCACTACGACATCCACGGCGACCAGTGGCGCATCGAGGCGCAGTTCATCAAATGGAAATACTGGGCGAACCTGCTCGGCCTCGATGCGATGTACCGGCTCGACCGCCTCGAGGGCCGTTATCGCCTGATCGACGATCAGAACCGGCTGCACAAGCTCGCCCATGACCTGTCGCGCGATTCGGCACTTGATATGGTCGCGGTCGCCGAGTCACTCGGCCCGTTCAATTTCCTGCTCGACGCCAGCTACGGCAGCTCCACTTACCACGCGATCGACACCGGCAAGATCTACCGCGTCTACCGCACGCAGACGGGACTGATCACGCGCTCCGAGCGAAGGCCGCGCAGCGTCGATAACGGCGAGGTGCTGTCGATCGAGATCAGAAAGGCCTGCGGGCGCGAAGACGCCCTGTGGCGTCGCGCCGCGAGGTCGCTCGACGAAGTCCTGAAGGGGTGGCGCTGAGAAGATGCGCCCGCTATTCACGCTGCTGGTGATGCTGGCGCTTGCGTCATGTACCGGCATCCCGAAAGGCGCGACGCCGGTGACCGGCTTCGAACTCGATCGCTATCTCGGCCAGTGGTACGAGATCGCCCGTCTCGATCACCGCTTCGAGCGCGGGCTCAGCCATGTGACCGCCGAATACAGCCTGCGTGACGACGGCGAGGTCCGCGTCGTCAATCGCGGCTATGATGCGCGGCGGGGGGAGTGGCGGGAGGCGGTCGGCCGTGCCCGTTTCGTCGAAGGCGCCGATATCGGTCGCCTGAAGGTCTCGTTTTTCGGACCGTTTTACGGCGGCTACAACATTCTCGTGCTCGACCGCGAGTATCGGCATGCCCTGGTCAGCGGACCGAATCACGACTATCTGTGGATCCTCGCCCGCACGCCAACGCTGGAACCGGCGACGATAGAGCCACTGCTCGATACCGCGAATGCGCTCGGCTTCGATACCGGCGCGCTGATCTGGCCCGACCAGACCTCAGCGATCGAGCCTGACGGCAGGTAATGCCTCGAACGCCGGCCGGGCGAAATAATAGCCCTGGAACAGCACGATGCCGAGTTCCCGGAGGGATTCGTATTCGGCGCGGGTCTCGATGCCTTCGGCGATCGGCCGGATGCCGAGTTCGGTGCACAATTGCAGGATCGCGCGGACGATCGACCGACGACCCGCATCGCGATCGATATTGCGGATCAGCGCCATGTCGAGCTTGAGCAGGTCGGGCTGGAAATCGGCGAGCAGGTTCAGGCCCGACCAGCCGGCGCCGAAGTCGTCGATCGCGGTCAGAAATCCCATGTCCTGGTAGGTGCGGATGATCTCGCGCAGATGCCCGTGATCGACGACCTGCTCTCCTTCGGTGACCTCGAAGATGATGCGCTCGACCGGAAATCCCCAGGTCGCAGCGGCGTCGATGGTCGTCCGGATGCAGAGCTCCGGACGGTAGACCGCGTTCGGCATGAAGTTGATGCTGAGGTGCGAGCGCATGCCGAGGCGGGCGGCGAGTTTGACCGCCTTGACCCGACAGGACTGGTCGAAGAAATAGCGGTTGTCGGGGTTGACCTGGCCGATGATGTCGCCGGCCGGGGCGTTGTCGAGCCCGCGCACCAGCGCCTCATGGGCGAAGACCTCGCCGCTGTCCACGTCGACGATCGGCTGGAAGGCCATCGAGAATTCGAAGCCGAGGTCGGGCGCCTTCAGGCATTCCGCGCAGCCGAGCGGCCGGTATTGTTTCTGGGGCATCATCGGGGCATTCCTGTCGCTATCGCTGACAACTTTAGCGACCGGAACCCCCGTGGAGTTTAGCTCAGGGGCTCAACTCAGAAGCGCAGGCGGATCACCGCGCTGACCATGACTGCCAGCCGGCTCGTGCCCGGCTCGCTCGCGACCGCGGTGTCTTCCGCGAAGCTCGCCATTCGCATGATCCGGGCCGGCGGTTCGTCTCCCGATTCGATGATGCCGACCCGTACGATGTCATAGCCGACGGCGCCCAGCGACCCGGCGATCTCGCCGGCACGCTCGCGGAAGCGGGCGAGCGCCTCCGTGGTCAGCGATGCGGCGAGTTCATCCCGCTGTTCCCGCGACACCGTGAAGTGCATGCCGCGCACCTGCAGCCGCTCCTGAAGTCGACCGATCAGCGCGTTGAGCCGATCGGGTTCCATGCTTTCGAGTATCAGTTCCTGATGACCGCGCCAGTGGGAGATCTGACGCTGGTTCGGCGGATAGACGGGCATGGTCCGGTAGTTGCCGCTGCGCGCGCGCACGGCATCATCGCTGCGTGCCTGCTCCAGCGCCCAGGCCATCGTCCGGTTCAACTCGGCGGCGAGCCGGCCGGGATCCTTGTTTTCATACTCGGCGACCAGCGTCGCCTGCATCAGATCGTTCGCGACCTCGCGTTCGGCGCGTACCTGGAAATCGACGCGGTTCAACATCTCCGCCTCATCGACCGTCCCGGCCGCAAGCGCGGGGACGCCCGGCGCGAGCAGCAGCGCGATCACGATCAAAAGTATCCAGCGATTCATCACGGTCATTCCTCCCGGTGTCAGGCGAATCGGATTCGATATGAGCTCAAGTCCGCAGTGCATCGCGCAGGCCCTCGATCGTTTCGACCGGCGCCTCGCAGAGCGTGCCGCGACAGACAAAGCCGCGCGCGCCGCTCGCCGGCGCTTGCCGTTCCCCGAGCAGGCCCGGCAGCGCAGTGACCTCGGCCGGGATCGCAACGGCAAGTCGCGCGGGCGCGTACCCGACGCGTACCGCTGCCTCCCATTCGCCGAGGATGGCAGCGTCGCCGCGCAGCACGATGATCTCCGGCGGCGCAAGATGTTCCTCCAGCGCGTCGAGCAGCGTGTTGTGGGCATAGGGCAGGCCGGCGATCTGGCCCCAGGCCGCGCGCAGCGTGCGTTCCCCGGCCTCGATATAGCGTCTCTCGCCGAGCAGGTGACCGAGGCGCATCAGCGCGCGCGCGGCGACGCCGTTGCCGGACGGCAGGGCGTCGTCGCCAAACGGCTTCGGGCGATGGATCAGCGTCTCGTGATCGTGCGCGGTGAAATGGAAGCCGCCGAGCTCGTGGTCCTCGAAGCGCTCGAGCAGCGTGTCGGCGAGCCGGATCGCGAAGTCGAGATCTTCACCACGCCAGCGCGTCTGCAGCGCCTCGAGCAGGGCATCGAGCAGGAAGGCGTGATCGTCGAGATACGCCGGCAGATGCGCGTGGCCGTCGCGCCAGCTCGCGAGCAGGCGGCCGTCGCGCCACAGGTGCGCGGCGATGAAATCGAGCGCGCGATCGGCCGATGCGCGGTATTCCTGGCGGCCGAGTCCGCGCGCCGCGATCATCATGCCGCGGATCATCAGCGCGTTCCACGCGGTCAGGACCTTGTCGTCGCAGCCGGGGCGAATTCGCCGTTCGCGCGCCGTGAAGAGCGCGGCGCGGGCGCGCGCGAGGCGCTGTTCGATGGCCTCTGCATCGAGTCCGGTCTCGCCCGCGAGCGCATCGATCCCGACGCAGACATGCAGGTGCCAGTGATGCTCGAAGTTCGCCGGGCGGTCGAGTCCGTAGCGACGCGCGAACAGCGGCCAGTCCGCCGGGTCGACCAGCGCGCGGACCGCGTCCGGCGTCCACACATAGTATTTGCCTTCCTCGCCCTCGCTGTCGGCGTCGAGCGCAGAATAATAGCCGCCGTCCGCCCCCTGCATCTCGCGCATGACCCAGCCGGCGACGCCGTCCGCGACGTCGCGGAACAGCGGCCGGCCGGCGATGCGAAAGGCATCGACGTACAGGGGCAGCAGCAGCGCATTGTCGTACAGCATCTTCTCGAAGTGCGGGATCATCCATTGCGCGTCGACCGTATAGCGGCAGAAGCCGCCGCCGAGGAGATCGTGGATGCCGCCGTTCGCCATGCGTTCGAGCGTCAGCAGCACCATGTGCAGCGCGCGCTCGTCGGGCTGGCCGAGTCGGAGCGAGGCCGCGTAGTGGCGCAGCAATCGCGTCAGGTTCGGCGGATGCGGAAACTTCGGCGCGCTGCCGAAGCCGCCCTGATGGGGGTCGAAGCCGTGTTCGAGCTGGTGGCGCGCCATGTCGAGCACCGATGGCTCGGGCATGCCGGGCGTTGCCGCGCGCGCGCCCAGCTCGTCGAAGGCGCGCAGCAACTCGGCGTTCTGTGCCTCGACCTCGTCGCGCTGCTCGCGCCAGAAATCGGAGACGCGTTGCAAGACCTCCCGAAACGGCGGCATGCCGTAGCGCGGTTCGCGCGGGAAATAGGTGCCGCCGAAGAACGGCACGCGACCCGCCGGCGTCAGGAACATCGTCAGCGGCCAGCCGCCGCTGCGCCGGGACAGCATCTGCAGCGCGGCCTGGTAGATCTTGTCGAGGTCCGGCCGCTCCTCGCGATCGACCTTGATGTTGACGAACAGCGCGTTCATCAGCTCGGCGGTCGGTTCATGCTCGAAGGATTCATGCGCCATCACATGGCACCAGTGACAGGCCGAATAGCCGATCGACAGCAGGATCGGCTTGTCCTCGCGCTCGGCCTTCGCCAGCGCCTCCGGTCCCCACGGATACCAGTCGACGGGATTGTCGGCGTGCTGGAGCAGGTACGGGCTGGTCTCGCCGGCGAGCCGGTTGCGCGGAACGCGGGAGGTCATGGCATCGTCATCGGGATCATGTGAATCGGGGTTGGCCGATCCACCGTAACACGAGCGGCCGGGGCTTGTCTCGGGACCCGAGTGCGCTAAGATGCGTCAATGAAAATCGATAGACAGGACAAGCCGATGACGCCGCCGGCGCTGACCCTGGTCAGCACCGCGGGCGGCCGCGACGACGACGGGGCCGTCGCGCCGTCGCTGCGCCACCTGCGGACGGACGATCGCGAGCCCTTCATCCCCCCGGCCTGGCGGGAGGCGATGGACGCGGTCGCCGAAGAGGTCCGCGTCGACGATGGCCTCGCGCTGGTGATCGAAGGCGAGAGCGGCGCCGGCAAGTCCGTGTTCCTGCGCGCCCTGGCGCGCAGGTTCGCGAACGAGACCCGGATCTGTCATCTCGAGGCGCGACTTGCACTCGGTGAGCGCCACGTGCTCGCGCGCATCGCCGAGGTCTACGGCTGTCCGCCCCCCGGCGGCGTTTCCGAACTCGCGAGTCAGCTTGCGCGTCTCGGCGAACAGCATCGCCTGCTGATCATTGGCGACAACGCCGATCGCCTGTCGCGCTTTGCGCTTCGGGCCCTGCTCGAACTCCAGCGCCGCACCCGCCAGGGCGGTGGTCGAATCGCGTTGATCCTCAGCGCGCGCCCGGACGGCCTCGAAACCACGCTCGCGTTGCCGGCCTTCGCAGCCTATGACGACGAATCCCTGCGGCGCATCGATTTGCCACGCTTCAGCGAGGACGACACCGCCGTGTGGCTGCGCGAGCTCGTCGAACTCGCCGGCATCGCGGATACAGCGACCTTCGACGATGCCCGGTTGCGGCGCATCCATCGCGCCGCGCATGGACTGCCGCGCGAGATCCGCCGCGTCGCCGACGAGGTGCTGAACGGCAGAAAGCCTCGGCGATGGCGCAGCCGTCGCGACGAATCGCGCGCGCGCCGGCTCAAGGTTCGCCTGACCGGGGCGGCGGTCAGCGTGCTTGCGTTCGCTGTCATCGGCTGGCTGCTGGCCGCGCAGTTCAGCGGGCCGCCGCGCCTGGACATCGCCTTCGATCCGCCGGTGCCTGCCCTGCCGGATTCGCCGTCCTTGCCGTTGTTACCGGCGGTGAACGATGCCCTGCCCCCGTCACCGCCGCCGGCCACGGAAGACGCCGCGCCGCCACCGCCCGCCGCAGGTCCCGAATCTGCCCCTGCGCCACCCGCCGCGCGCCCCGATTCCGCCCCGGCGCCGTCACCGCCGCCGCGTCAGACAGCCGCCGCATCCGTGCAGTCTCCGGCCGCGCCGGCGACACGGCTGACCGGTCGCGCCTGGCTGATGGCGCAGGCGCCGGATCGCTATACCGTGCAGATCGCGAGCTCCCCGAACCGCGCGCTGGCCGAGCAGCTGATCGAGCGCAACCAGCTCGGCGCTACCTCGACGGTCATCGCGACGCGACGTGGCGATAGCACGATGTATCTGGTCGTGCACGGGAGCTTCAGCGGGACCGCCGAGGCGCGCGCGGCGATCGCCGCGCTGCCGCCGCAGATTCGCCGCAACGATCCGTTCGCGCGCACGATGCAGTCGCTGCAGGCGATCGCGATCGGGCAATAGATCCCCCCTTCTTCAGAAGGGGGGTAACAGACAGGCTCAGCCGCCGCGCTTCTTCTCGACCATCTCGTGCAGGATCGGCCGCAGGATCACTTCCATCGCCATGCCCATCTTGCCGCCCGGCACGACGATCGTGTTCGGGCGCGACATCCACGAATCCTTCAGCATCGACAGGTAGTACGGGAAGTCGTGCTTCTCCGGGTAGCGGAAGCGGATCACGACCAGGCTCTCGTCCGGCGTCGGGATGTCGCGGGCGATGAACGGATTCGAGGTGTCGACGATCGACACACGCTGGAAATTGATGTCGGTGCGCGAGAACTGCGGCGTGATCGTTTTCACATAGTCCGGCATGCGGCGCAGGATCGTATCGGTGACCGCCTCGGCCGAATAGCCGCGCGCCGAGGTGTCGCGATGGATCTTCTGAATCCACTCGAGATTGACGATCGGCACGACGCCGATCAGCAGGTCTACCCACTTCGCGACATTGGCCTTGTCGGTGACGACGCCGCCGTGCAGACCCTCGTAGAACAGCAGGTCGGAACCCTGCTGCACGTCCTCCCACGGCGTGAAGGTGCCGGGCTTCTGCTTGTAGGGCTCGGCCTCTTCCTCGTTGTGCAGATACTTGCGCAGCTTGCCGGTGCCGGTCTCGCTGTAACTCTTGAAGAGCTCCTCGAGCTTGTCGAACAGATTGGCCTCGGGGCCGAAATGACTGAGGGTCTTGCCCTCGGCGGACGCAGCCTCGACGGCCTTCTTCATGTCGGCGCGGTCGTAGCGGTGAAACGCATCGCCCTCGATGATCGCGGCCTTGATGCCCTCGCGGCGGAACAGGTGCTCGAAGGCGGCCTTGACGGTGCTGGTGCCGGCGCCGGACGAGCCGGTCACGGCGATGATCGGATGTTTCGCTGACATGACGTTCCTCTCGAAAATGAAATCTTGTCGTTATTGGCTGGGCAGGCCGGCGGGTGCGACGAACCGGGTCGGAATGACAGGGGGCCTGCGTGCTGACTGCGGATTCTACCGAAAAATTCCTATGTTTTCACCAGATTGATGATCCGGCCCGGCGCCGGCGACTTGTCTTGGTCCCCCTGTAATGCGATGATTCCGGGGTCTGAGAGGAGAAACGCCCGTGAAGCTGCGTGACGCCGCCGACCGCCCGACGGGTGGCTACCGGAATCCGGCCCGAACCGGCCCCGGTCGTTCGTGGGCGCCCCTGACGGCGCTGCTGGCCCTGGCGCTGCTGTTCGCGGGCTGCGCCGGGACCCGCCACGATGCCTCCCACCCGCTGGTGACCCCGGCGGCGCAACCCTCCGCGAAGGTCTATTTCATCCGCCCTTTCCCGGAGCGTTATCTCGGTTTCGCCGACAACACGATCCATATCGAGGCCGAGCGCGCCGAGCTGATGCGTCTGGTCAAGGGTGAATACACGCTGGTGTCGCTGCGCCCCGGCAAGGTCCGCCTGACCGTCCGCAACGATACCAACCACGGGCCGGAATTCCTCCACAAGGAGATGTCGCGCTCGAAGGAGTTCACCTTCGAGGCCGGGCAGACCTATTTCCTCGTGCTGAAACCCTTCGACGGCGAGTTCCGCGGCGTCCATTTCGAGTTCGAGACCGTCGACCTCGCCCGCGCAAAGGAGCTGTCCCGGCACCTGCGGGTCGCCGGCCCGGCGCGTTCGCAGCCGATCAGCCGCCTCTGAGCCGCGGGGTCCCGGCCCTGCCGCCTGAAACGTGAGCGGCATCACATTCCGGCGCCCCTCCTTTAACTATGCTTCCTCCAGGGCCCCCGACAATCCCGGGCACCTGCCGGTGTCCGAAGTCCCCAGAGCCGAATAACGGGGCCCTGCGGCCTGAAAAACAGGAGGAAGTCATGAAAACCCTGTCCTGCGTCTGTCACTCCATCTCCCGTGCGTTTCCCGTCGGGTTTGCCTGCCTGCTGGCGCTGACGCTGGCATCCGGCGCCGCCGTCGCCGATTCGCGCCTGAGCCTCCTCTGGGAGGACGCGAGTACCGGTCATTCCTATGAAGTGAGTTCACCGGCGAGCGCGCCGTTGTCCGCGGTAAAGAAACGCGTCATGGCCGAGATCGGCCTCGTGCCCGGCTTCTCGTCGAATTACGAGGTCCACAAGGGCGTCGTGACCGAGGCGGTCGCGATCCGTGACCCGAACAATCCGGGCCAGGTGATCTGGATCGGCGGTGAAGATGTGCAGGTCCTCGACGAGGCCCTGACGCTGGCCGAACTTGGGCTCGAGAGCGGCGTTGCCCTGAAGCTGGTGCGGGTCGCGACCAGCGCCCAGGATCTGCCGGCGGCGCCGGGGCTGGCCAAGCAGGACAAGCCGCATCCCGGCCAGGGCCGCGGTCGCTGATCCTGCGCTGTCGGAGGAACGCGCGTCCCGCGCGTCAGAAGGGGCGCTCGCGTTCCTCCTTGATCGTGACGGTCACGTCGGCCAGACGCTCGAACTCGTGATCGGGGATGTTGAACTCGCGACTGGTCGTCGCGCTCGCCCGTCGCGGCACCGAGACCAGGTCGAGTGACTGGTAGATCATCTTGCCGTTAGCGTCGACAAAGCGAATCACCAGATCCGCATCATAGCTGACCGCGCACTCGTTGCTCAGTTCGGCCTCCCAGAACACATAGGTGATGCCGAATTCCGATCCCCGCTTTTCCCAGCTGTTGCCGGTGACGCTGAGGCATTGAAGTTCGGCGAGGACGACCCCGGGCAGCGCCGACAGCGCGAGTGCAAGTGTCAAAGCCAAGATCCTGTTCATTCATTTCTCTCCGTCATCTCTCCGGACGCGGTCGCGCAGGCTCCGGCAGATCAATGGGGTCAGAGTCGTGGGGGGGGGGGGGGGGGGAGGAGGGAGAGAA
>JBJHCZ010000006.1:0-53212 GCA_050486285.1 Chromatiales bacterium | reverse complement strand
CCGCGCCCCCCCCCCCACCCCCCCCCCCCCCCCCCCCCCCACGACTCTGACCCCATTGATCTGCTAGAGCCAGTCACTGATCAGCAGTCCCGCGCCGATGCTGGTGGTGCGTTGATTGTAACTGATCAGGCTTTCGCCGTGACCATGGAAGGCCTTGACCAGTCCCCGGATGCGCCGGTTCAGCGGGAAACTCCAGCTGATCTCCACCGCGCCGTAGTTGTTGCCGGTGCGCAGGTTGTTGCGCAGCATGACCGTGTAGAGGTTGCGGCTGCGCATCCATGCCGCGTTGGCCTCGAAGTGCCCGAGATAGCGCTCGATGTCCGGGTTATCGTCGCCGCTCATGTCGTCGGGCCCGCTCTTGGCGCCTTCGCGAATCCGGATCCAGGGTTTGAGCGTGAATACGAACTCGTCCTTTTCGAGGATCGCCTGCAGCATCAGCCGGTTCCAGCTGCGCGAGCGTTCGCCGTAGCCGCCGTTCGACTGGTGATTCAGTATCAGCTGATTGGCGGTATTGCGGAAGCCGAAGATCCGCCGCTCGCTCTCGAAGGTCAGGATCAGCTCGGGTTCGTGGTTGGTCTCGCGGAACGCCGCCGAGACGTCCTTGTTGTAGGCCTGCCAGAAGGAACGGTTGGTATAGGCGACCGACAGCAGGCCGTTGCTGTTCCAGAGGTCCTCGATCAGCAGTACCTTGAGGCTCAGCTGGAACTGGATCTCGACCTCGTCGAGGTCGTCGTCGACGCCGTCGGAGATCGCCTGATTCGGATTGCGTATCCACACCGCCGGCAGGAAGTAATTGGGCCGGTGCGCGGTCAGCATGTAGGGGTTGTCGCGGGTATAGCGTTCGAGATCCATGCGCTGTTCGAGCATCGAACTCCGCTCGCCGGGCGCGGTGGCGTCGTCATCGGCAAAGGCAAGGCACGGGCTCGCCAGCAACAGGGCGAGGGCGGTCGCGAACGGCTTCAGCACCGGTTCACTTGTCCGCCGGTTTCTCTTCCGCCGCCGCGGCGCTGTCCGACGACAGCCGGATCGGGAACGGCCGCGTCACCTCGCCGGTGTAGATGGTGCGGTGGGGGAACGGTATCTCGATGCCTTCGGCGTCGAAGGCATGCTTGATCTGCTCCTGCATCGAGTTGCGCAGGTCGAGGAAGTTTTCGCGCTTGGCCCAGATCGAGAACTGGATGTCGAGCGACGAGTCGCCGAAGCCGGTGAAGATGAACAGCGGCTTCGGCTCGTCGAGGCACAGCGGGTTCTTGTCGGCGACGCGCATCAGCACCTCGCGCACATGCTTGATGTCTTCCTTGTAGGCGACGCCGATCTTGAGATCGAAGCGGCGGATCGGGAAGCGCGTCAGCGTCGTCACCTCGCTTTTGATCAGGGTCTCGTTCGGAATGCGGACGTAGAGATTGTCGAAGGTCCGGAGCTTCACCGACAGCAGATCGATCGACAGCACCTCGCCGGTCGTGTTGCCGACGGTGATGACGTCGCCGATCCCGAACGGACGCTCGCCGATCAGGAACAGTCCGCTGATCAGATTCGACGCCGAGGTCTGCGACGCGAAGCCGATCGCGACCGACAGCACGCCGGCAGCGCCGAGCAGCACGCCGAGGCTGAAGCCGAGTTCGCTCAACGCCGAGGCGATGAACAGCGCGAGGACCAGATAGAAGCTGAAACGCCGCGCCAGCATGATGTGGTGGGTGCTGAAGCGCTTGCTCATCATGCGCTGCGGGATACGCGAGACGAAGCGCGCAACGATGAAGCCGACGAGCAACAGCAGCGTCGCCCGCAGCAGCTGCAGCGCCTTCTCGCCGGTCATGAATTCGATGAATGCGTCGTACATTCAGGCTCTCCGCGCGAGGCTCATCCGAACAGTCCGCTGAAGGCACGCACGACGAGTCCGCTCTTCTCGACATGCTCGCGCGGTCCGCTGAGCAGCTTCGCGTCGCGGGCGTCGCGCGGCGCCCCCGACTCGATCGACAGCGACGCCAGCTCGCTGTCCGTGGTCCGCGTCAGGCTGACGCCCTCGGTCCACAGCCGGCCGTCGCGGTCGCCGTAGGTCGACAGCAGCGGCACCGGCAGGCTCAGTTTCTCGATCGGCAGGGCATCGTAGGCGCGGTTGTGTATGCGTACCGGGGTGACCGCTCGATGCGGGCGCCAGATCACCTCGTCGAGGCCCTTTCTGGCATGGGTGCGCGCCGAGTAGCAGAGCTCGCCCTCGCGCGTCGACGCGCCGAACCAGGTGTCCGACAGGCGCAGGACCGACAGTTCCTGCAGGGACTGCGGCGGATCGCCGGCCGCGATACGGATCCAGATCGGCGAGCTGAGATACAGTGTCGTATTCTCCCCGGGCAGCACGAAGACCGGCTGGCGCGGACGGATCACGACCGGGCGGTCGGCGAGCAGCGGCGTGACCGAGACCATGTCGCAGGCGCCGCAGGTGACATAACGGGTGTAGCTGTCGGCGTGGAACTCATCGGTCGACAGCAGCAGGCTGCCGCGGACCGGTTCGACGTCATCGTCCTCGCGTTCCCACGCGATCAGCCATTCGTCATTGCCGCGGTGGATCCGCGCGGTCATCGGACCGAGGCAGAGGACGGCGGTCTCGCCGGTGTCGACCGGCACGGATTCCCACCAGTGACTGGCGCGAGTCTCCTGGTTCACGCGTCGCTCCGCTTGATGCATTGCTGGGGTGGCATCCCGGTATTATACGTCGGATCAAGTATTTGACCACCGGCAGTGGGCTATTCCCCGGTATTTGCCGATACAGGGTCATGGCCTTTGCACGTCCGATACTGCGCCGCCCGTTGACCCCGCGCGACATCGCGCTGATCTATGCCGTGCTGGGCGGGTTATGGATCCTGCTGTCCGACCGGGTCCTCGGCTTCATCATCAGTGACCCCGAGGCGCTGCTGAAGCTCGGCACCGTCAAGGGTTATGTCTTCGTCGCGATCACCGCCGGCCTGCTCTATCTCCTTCTGATAGACCGCTCCGTTCGCGCCGCCGTCGCCGACGATGAGCAGATGCCACGACAGTGGGCGGCACTGAGTTCCTATCCCTTGCTGGCCTTCCTCGGGCTGGCGATGGTCGTGCCGCTGATCAGCTACGGCGTCGTGCAGATCTATGGACCACGGCTTGAACAGTCGGCGTTCTCGGATCTGCGCGCGATCACGGACCTCAAGGCCGGACGCATCGAGGCCTGGCTTGACGAGCGCCATCACGACGCGGAGTTCATCGGCGCGAACGACCGGCTGATCGCCGGCATCGAGGCCTGGGTCGACCGCGGCGATGCCGCTGCGGCCGCAGACGTCGAGGCGCGGCTGGCGGTGATCGAACGGACCTATGGTTACCGGCTGGCGGTGGTCGATGCCGGCGGGACGCCGATCCGGCGTCCCGCAGGCGGACCGGATGACGACGAATACGCCACGGATCAACTCGCGCAGGCCCTAGAAAGCGGCAGGATCGAGCATCGCGATCTCTATCGCGACCGCGCCGGCCAGGTCCATCTCGACATCCAAGTGCCGCTGGTGCGCCGGGGCGCTGACAGTGAGCCGATCGTGATCGGCGCCATCATCGTCCATACCCCGGTCGAGCAGTTCCTGTTCCCGCTGGTACAGAACTGGCCGACGGGGAGTCCGAGCGCCGAGAGCTTCCTCGCGCGCCGGGACGGCGACAATGTGCTGTACCTGAACCGGCTGCGCCATCTCGGCGATGCCGTACTCGACTATCGCCATCCGCTCGACAGCTCCGACCTGCCGGCGGCGGCGTCGATCCGGGCCGAGCGCCCGCTGACGATGGCCGGCGTCGATTATCGCGGCATCCCGGTGCTGGCGGCGACGCGGCCGATTGCGGGGACGAACTGGCATCTGGTCGCGAAGATCGACCGCACCGAGGTGATGGAACCGTTGCAGCAGCTGATCTTCTGGATCAGTGTCGTCGCCGTGTTCGTGATCGTCTGCGTCACCGCCGTCGTCGCCCTGCTGTGGCGCCGTCAGGGACTCAGTCATCGGCGCGCATTGCGCGCCGAGGCCGATGAGCGCGACCGCCTGTTGCGTCGCTTCTATGACATGCCCTTCATCGGCATGGCGATCATCGATCCGGCCACGCGCCGCCCCCTCCATGTCAACGATCAGCTGTGTGCGACGCTCGGTTGCTCGCGGGAGACGCTGATCACCACCGAATGGGACCGCATCATTCATCCGGACGACCGCGCTACCGAGTCGGCGAATCTGGAAGCCGTGCTGAACAAGTCCTCGGAAGGTTATCAGCATGAAATCCGCGTCTTGCGCGACGACGGCGGGGCGATCGCTGCAATCGTCAATGTCCAGGGCGTGCGCCGCCGCGACGGCAGCATCGAGTTTCTGATCGCGACGATGCAGGACATCACCGCGCGCAAGCATAACGAGCTGGCGCTCAGGGAACGCGAGGCCGATCTCAATCGCGCCCAGGCCGTCGCCCGGGTCGGCAGCTGGTCGCTCGACCTCGTCAACGACCGTATGGAATGGTCGGCCGAATGTTACCGCCTGTTCGGCGTCGAGCCGGGTACGCCGCTGAGCTACGACACCTTTTTCACCACCGTCCATCCGGATGACCTCGATTATGTCCGCGATGCCTGGCAGAAGGCCGAACAGGGCGGCGCCTACGACATCGAGCACCGCATCCTGGTCGACGGCGAGGTACGCTGGATGCGCGAGCGTACCGAACTGATCCGCGACGAATCGGGGCGTCTGGTATTTGTGATCGGCACTTCGCTCGACATCACCGATCAGAAGCAGGACCAGGAACGCCTGCGTCAGGCAGCAACGGTGTTCGAGAGTACGCGCGAGGGCATCATGGTCACCGACGCAAGGCGGCGGATCACGATGGTCAATCGCGCCTTCTGCGAGATGAGCGGCTACAGCGAGGAGGAACTCCTCGGACAGACGCCGACGCTGATACGCTCGGGCCGCAACAAGCGCGGGTTCTATGCCGCGATGTGGCGCTCGATCAAGGCCACCGGTAACTGGCAGGGAGAGATCTGGGACAGGCGCAAGGGCGGCGAGCTGTTTCCGGCGTTGCTCAGCATCAATGCGCTGCGAGACGGCGGCGGCAATCTGACCGGTTATGTCGGCGTGTTCACGAACATCTCCCGCCTCAAGGATTCGGAGGCCAAGCTCGAATTCCTCGCCCATCACGATGCCCTCACCGGGCTGCCGAATCGTCTGCTGATGTTGTCGCGCCTCGAGCACAGTCTCGAGATCGCGCGCCGCGATCGCGGACGCATCGCGTTGCTGATGCTCGATCTCGACCGCTTCAAGGACGTCAATGACAGCTACGGCCATGTCGCCGGCGACGAGGTCTTGCAACAGGTCGCGCAGCGCCTGACCAGCCGCCTGCGCGGCATCGACACCGTCGCCCGCCTCGGCGGCGACGAGTTCGCGCTGCTGCTCGCCCATCTGGCGCATCCGGTCGACGCCGAACGTGTCGCCCGCGAGATCATCAACGCGCTGAGCGAGCCCTGCCGGCTCGGCAACGGTGCCGAGGTTCGCATCGGCGCCAGCGTCGGTATCAGTCTTTATCCCGAACACGGACAGGCGGCGGAGGTGCTGCTGCAGCACGCCGATGCCGCGCTCTATCGCGCCAAGGCCGACGGCCGCGGCTGTATCCGCCACTTCTCCGATGAGTTGACGGTCGCCGCGCGCGCCCGCATCGAACTCGACGCCCGCCTGCGCCGCGCGATCCTCCAGCAGGAACTGCAGGTCTACTATCAGCCGCAGCTCGACATCCACAGCGATCGCATCATCGGCGCCGAGGCGCTGATTCGCTGGGAGCATCCGCAGCGCGGCCTGATACCGCCGGCCGAGTTCATCCCGGTGGCCGAGGAGACCGGCCTGATCGGCGAGATCGGCGCCTGGGTATTGAAGGAGGCCTGCCGTCAGGGCAGCGCCTGGATCGCCCAGGGCCTGCCGCCGATGAGGCTTGCGGTCAATCTGTCGCCCCACCAGTTCCACCATGGCGACATCGGCGCGCTGGTCGCGGAGGCCCTCGAACAGAGCGGATTCCCGCCCGGAAACCTCGAGCTCGAACTGACCGAGGGCGTGCTGATGACGCGCGAGGAGGAGGCCGTCGCGGTGTTGCAAACGCTGCGCGAGCAGGGCGTGCGCCTCGCGATCGACGACTTCGGCACCGGCTATTCTTCGCTTGCCTACCTCAAGCGCTTCCCGCTCGACGTGCTGAAGATCTACAAGGGTTTCATCAAGGACATCCCGCGCGACACCGACGATGCCGAGATCACGCTCGCGATCATCGCGATGGGGCACGCGCTGGGGTTCAAGGTGCTGGCCGAGGGTGTCGAGACACCGGAGCAGCTCGCCTTCCTGCGCCGCAACGGCTGCGACCTGTATCAGGGCTTCATCGCCAGCGAGGCCCTGCCCGCCAGGGAGTTCGCGGCATTGTTCAGCCGCCGCCGGGCCGGCACCGGCTGATTACAGCAGGCCGAGCTCGGCGAGACTGCGTTCCCCGGCGACGAGGCGTTCCTTGTCCGGTTTCCCCAGTTTCTTGACCCTGCGCTCGACGCGCAGCGCGTCGGCGCGCGAGCCGACCGTGCAGCACCAGGCCAACGTCAGCGGGGCGCGGCCGCGCAGGTACTTCGCCGCCGCGCCGTTGCCGGCCGCATGTTCGCCGAGCCGCCGCGGCACGTCGGTCGTGATGCCGGTGTACAGCGAGCCGTCAGCGCAGCGAATCATGTAGAGCTGCCACATTGCCTGTATCATCCTTCCCGTTCGGCCCTATAATACTGCCATGGAAATCGATGAATCAGTCAATGTGTACGGCGAGCCGCTCGAGACCTGCAGCGATCGTCCCCTGACCGGGTTTTTTCGCGACGGTTGCTGCAACACCAGCGACGACGATACCGGCTCGCATACCGTCTGCATCCTCGCGACCGCGGAGTTTCTCGAATACTCGCGTTTCCGCGGCAATGACCTCAGCACGCCGATCCCTGACTTCAATTTCCCCGGCGTGCGGCCCGGCGATCGCTGGTGCCTGTGCGCCGGCCGCTGGCTCGAGGCCCACGCCCAGGGCATGGCGCCGAAGGTCTTGCTGAAATCGACCCACCGTCGCGCGCTCGAGATCGTGCCGCTCGAATTGCTGCGCCAGTACGCCGCCGACCTGAATTAAATGGGGTCAGAGTCGATTTATTCGGAACGCATCGGAGCATGTCAGGGTTCTGCCAGATAAATCGACTCTGACCCCATTTAATTCAGGTCGGCCACCACCGGATCATGATCCGATGACCGCCACGGCCCGGCCGCGCGCCGGCGGTTGACTTCATGCAGCTCCGGCAATTCGTCCGCATTGACGTGCCAGAACGCGACGCCGTCGACCGCCGCCGCGAGCGCCCGGCTGGCGAGCGCGCCGTCGAGATAACCCGACTCCCCCTGGAAGACATAGCTGTAGCGTGACGCCTCCGGCAGGCGATCGGCGACGAGATCGATGTATCCCGCTTCGCGCAACACCCGCACCGGGTCCTCGTCGCCGTAGCTGTTGATGTCGCCGACGATCAGCACGCGATCGGTCCCGGTCTGGTCCGTGAGCCGCGCGAGAAACCGCGCCAGCGCCCGCGACTGCGCGGTGCGCCGCTCGTTCCAGCAGCCCTGACCGCGATCGACGTCGCCGCTCGACGGACAACCGGACTTGGCCTTGTGATGGATCACGACGACGAGCTTGCCCGGGCCGTCGTCAGTGCCTCGAAAGTGGCCCGCGACCGGCGGACGATGATGGACCGGATCGTCGTCGATGAACGGTCCCGCGAGCAGCGTCACGCGGCGGGGATCCCAGGCCAACATCACGCGGATCGCATCGGCGCCGACCGGCCGGTCGAGTTCGAAGTGACGATAGCCGCCGTCGACGCCGGCCGCCTCGCCGAGCCGGCGCGCGAGATCGGCGACCGCCGCAGGCCGGTTCTCGACCTCGATCAGACCGATCAGGTCGGCGCCGAGTCCGGCGGCGACCGCGGAGAGCCGCGCGCGCTGTGCATCGAGCTCGCGCGCGTTCGCCGCGCCGCGGCGGCCCGGGGTGAGGAAATAATTCTCGACATTGAAGCCCGCGATGCGCGCGCCGTCGCCGCGCGCCGGCGGCGGCGGACGCGGGTTCGCGTCGCGGAAGCGCACCTGCGCCGTGTCGAGCGGATGCAGCCGCCACGCGCCGAAGGCGTGAGTCAGGATGCCGCTCGCGGCGGTGACTTCACTGCCGACGCGCCGCGTGCCGTCGCGATCGAGATACGGCAGCGGCCGCGGGTTTGCCTGGTAGCTGCCGTCGTCGAGCACGAGGCGACGGCGCTCGTTGTCCTCCGCGCTGCCGTCGGCGGCATTGGTCGGGCGGAACAGCCGCCCGCCGGCCGACAGCGTCAGGCTGCCGAAACGCGCGAGCTCATGATGGCCGCTGACGGTCAGCGGCGTGTCGAGGCGGACATACAGGCCTTCATAGGCCTCGAGCGCCGAAGGCGCAACGGGCGGGAACGGCAAGGACACCGGCGCCGGCAGGCCGGGTCGGTCGCAGACCGTGACCTGCTCGACGCGGGCGAGCTGGCGCAGGCCGCGAAACTCCCCGGCCCGCGCGCGCACCGCGAGCTCGACGCCCGGCGCGACCGGCGCCGCGTCGCGCGCCTGCTCGGGCGTGAATACGAAGATGCCGGCCGGCGGTTCATCGCCGTTCGCGCCCGCTTGCAGCCAGAAGCCGCGCAGCCGGTCCTCGCCGCGAAAGTCGCCGGTGACGACGCCGCGCACCGTGACCCGCTGGCCCTGCAGGGCGTCGCCGGCCGCGCCCTTCAGTGCCGCGATCGGCGTCAGGCCGGTGGTCGGGCAGTCGGCAGAGGCCGCGAGCGGCAGCAGGCAGACGATCAGCAGCAGCGCGAAACGGCATGCCGGGCGCGCGCGCGAAGGCCGTTGCTTGTGCGATGCGGAGTGCATGCCGTGGTCTCAAAGTATCAGCAGGCTGCGCGAAACAAACGCGGAACGAATCGGATAATATCAGCGGATGGACGATCCGGACACCGGCGGCTGATCAGCGGAGAGATTGATGACACAGCGCCCCGTGCTGTTCCGCTTTCGCCGCGACCTGCGGCTCGGCGATCATCCCGGTCTCCGGGCCGCCGGCGCCTCCGGCGCGCCGGTGATCCCGCTGTTCATCCTTGATCGCGCAACCGAAGCGCTCGGCGCGGCGCCGAAGTGGCGGCTCGGGCTTGCGCTGGCCGAACTGCAACGACATCTGCGCGCCCTCGGCAGCGACCTGATCCTGCGGCGCGGCGAGCCACTCGACGTGCTGCGCGCGCTCGCGCGCGAGACCGGCGCGCGCGAGCTACATGCCTCCCGATATTATTTACGCGAGACCGTGGAAGCCGACCGGACGCTCGGCCATGCGCTCGCCGCGGACGGCATCGATTACAGCACGCACCCCGGCTTTCTGCTGCACGAGCCATGGTCGGTGGAGACCGGCAGCGGCGGTGCTTACAAGGTCTATACCCCGTTCTGGCGTGCAGTGGCATCGCGCGAGATCGCCGCACCGTTGCCGTCTGTCACGTCGCTGCCCTCACCCGCGCAATGGCCGGCATCGGACGATCTCGCAGACTGGCGGCTCGGCGCCGCGATGCAGCGCGGCGCCGCCGTCGCCGGTCGCTTCGTCCGCGTCGGCGAGGACGCGGCGCGCAAGCGGCTCGCGGATTTCCTCGACGGCCCGCTCCACGATTACGCGCGCGACCGCGACCGCCCCGATCTCGCGGCGACTTCACGATTGTCCGAAAACCTCGCATATGGCGAGATCTCCGCGCGCATGGTCTGGCATGCCGCATGGCAGGCATTGCACGCCGGCGCACAGGGCGCGGAAGTATTTCTGAAGGAGCTGGTCTGGCGCGAATTCGCCTGGCATCTGGCCTGGCACACGCCGCGCCTGCTTGACGCGAACTGGCGACCCGAATGGGACCGCTTCCCGTGGCGCGGCGACAACGACGACGCCGAACGCTGGCGCCGCGGGATGACCGGCGAACCGATCATCGACGCCGGCATGCGCGAGCTCTATGTCACCGGCACGATGCACAATCGCGTGCGCATGCTGGTCGCGAGCTATCTGACGAAACACCTGATGACGCACTGGCGCATCGGCCAGCGCTGGTTCGCCGACTGCCTGATCGACTGGGACCCGGCCGCGAACGCGCTCGGCTGGCAATGGACCGCCGGCTCCGGCCCCGATGCCGCGCCGTTCTTCCGCATCTTCAATCCGGCGACGCAGGCGGACAAGTTCGATCCGGACGGGGCATATCGGCGGCGCTTTATCTCCGGTTGGGGTGATGGTGAGGCGCATCCCGACGCGCTAGCGTTCTTTGAAGCGGTGCCACGGAGTTGGGGGATCGGACCAGATGATCCGTATCCGGATGCGATGTTGGATTTGAAGGAGGGGAGAGAAGTGGCATTAGAGGCGTATAAGCGGCTGAAGGGTAGTTGAGCCATGGCGCCTACGCTGATTTCAGAAATATTCCCGCTGGCGTCGTTGTACAGATCGTGCAGGATTGAATGCAGGCAGGTTGGCCAGTCTCGATGCCTGTTGCATATAAATTATCATCAGATGATAATATGGAACGTCGATGGCCAAGGATGGCGGTCTCGATACATTGCTGGATCTTGATGGTCAGATCATCGACCAGGGTGATGGTTACTGGGTAAAGATCGAAGTTCGAAAACTGAAGGGGTCAACGGATGCGCGACCGCATGGCATCAGATACAGCCTCACGCTGCATGATCCTGACGGAACGCGGATACTCGGCTACGACAATGCCCATGCGGTTGTATCCAATCGTCGCGGAAGACATAGTCAGGATCATAAGTTTGACCACAGGCACCAATACGGTCAGCGCGACGCATCGACATATGAGTTTGCAAACGCATATCAGCTACTGAAGGATTTCTTTCAGGACGTCGACATGATTCTGAGAGAAATCAAAGGTAATTGATGATGAAAAGGGTAATCATCGGCATCATGCCGCAAGAGCGAATCAGGGAAAGGATCTACGCCATTGCCAAAGGCCGGTACAAACCTGCAAGAGGCGAACCCAAAGTCTGGTTTACCTCGATGCGGTCTGTCGCCGAGGTGCTCAGCGACAGGAACCGGGCGTTGTTGCGTGCGATCGCTGAACAGGAGCCGGAATCCCTGCAGGAGCTGGCCGAAATCACCGGGAGAACACCCGGTAACCTGTCTCGTACCTTGAAGACCTTGTCCGGTTACGGCTTTGTCGAGCTGAGGAAGACAAACGGAAAACTGCGGCCGGTGGCAAAAGCAACGAGCTTCGAGATTCGTGCGGCCTGAGTTTGGTAATTTTGAAAGGATTTTTACCTCTGGACGCAATGTTCCCGATGATAAGCTGACCTGCCGGCATTCTTCGGGCCACCGCCCACTTAGGGCGTGGCTCCCGGTTGGGTTGATTGTTTAATCCCCGCCTTGAACTCGTTGGGAGTCTGATAACCAAGACTCGAATGCGGACGCACGGCGTTGTAATGCCTCCGCCAGATCTCGATGATCACCTTGGCTTCCTCCCTGGATCGGAACCATTCCATGGACAGGCACTCATCGCGAAACTTGCCGTTGAATGATTCGTCCGTACCATTCTGCCACGGCTTACCGGGATCGATGTGAGCCGTGTTGATTCCGGCCCCGACGATCCATTCGAGAATCGCCCGGGAGACAAACTCCGGTCCGTTGTCACAGCGCAGATAACGTGGTGTGCCGTGCACACTGATGAGCTTGGACAGAATTTCGATCACCCGGTGGCTCCGGATTGATCCGGCGACATCGATCGCCAGACACTCGCGCGTGAATTCGTCGACCACGGTCAGGCATTTGAGTTGCTGGCCATTGGCGCAGGCATCGAAGATGAAGTCGTAAGCCCAGACGTGATTATGGGCCGCCGGCGGCACTGGCCTCAACCGGCTTCCTGCCACGCGGCGCCGGGGCCTGCGGCGCGGTACCTGCAGACCGGCCTGCCGCCACAGGCGATGACAGCGGTCTGTGCTCATCTCAAAACCCTCCCGCTTGGGAAAGATCCGAATCCGCCGGTAACCGTAACGCGGGTATTGCCGGGCCAGCTCCCGCATGACCTCGATCACCGGCGCATCCTGCCGCTCGCGTGTCGATTCATAGCCCAAAGCCGATCTCGCCACACCGATCAGCGCGCACGCCCGTCGCCGGGAAATTCCATGGCGCATCATGTGCCCCACTGCCCGGCGACGCTCGGGCGCGCCTAGAATTTTCCCCGCGCGATCTCCTTCATCACCTCGATCTCAAGATCCCGCTCCGCCAGGAGCTTCTTGAGACGGGCATTCTCCTGCTCTACCGCCTTCAGGCGCTTGACGTCCATCGTCTCGAGTGTACCGAACCGCTTGCGCCAGGCATAGATGGTGACGTCGGACACGCCGTGCTTTTTGGCCACCGCCGATACCGGCGTCGTGTCGGCCTCCCTCAGAATCCTGACCATCTGCTCGTCAGTAAACCGTGTCTTCTTCATGGGCTCCTCTCCTAGTATGGGAGCCATCATCCTAAGTTTTATGTGGTCCGAAAAGGGGCAGGCAGGTCACTAAATATTCTTTCCGCTGATGCAATCAGCGGTTCATGTAGTTTAATATTCACGGAATTATTAAGTCTCTCCGCCCGTGGAGAAGCCATTTTTCAAGTCTATTAATCACTATATCGGGCGGAATCCTTGTTTTTCCCTTGATTACACATTCCCAAACAATGCAGATGCGCCACCCAGTGGCTTTGCAAGCCGAGAGATTCATGTCGTCTCGCCTTATGTTACCCCTGATTTTCTCTTTCCAGAAATCCACCCTGGTAGCCGGCCATTTGAATAAATGACATTTATGTCCGTGCCAGAAGCATCCATTAATCAGTATGATGGCCCGATACTTTGGAAATACCAAGTCAGGCTTGCCGGGCAAGGCGGGATCATGAAGTTTGTAACGAAATCCTCGCTGATGTAGCAACTTCCGGATTAGTAGTTCGGGGCGAGTGTTGCTACCGCGGATGCCGGACATCATCCGGCTCCGGGTAGCGGGGTTAACTACATCAACCATCAGCTGTCGTAACGAATCCCCAGACAACCCTGGTAAACCGGGATGGCCGCCTCGTAAATATCATTTCCGAAGTGGTCGAACATATCATCTAGGATATCGTTGATCTGGTTGCACTCTTCCATGGTGAATACCTGTATGTTATCGGATATCGACACGATTGTGTCCGGCGGATCGTCCGGATGAAACAGCAAGCCCCTATCAGCCATTATTGAGAACCATGAATTCATGCCGGCATGCGACTTGTCGGCCCACTCGGGTACCCTGGTTGCTTCATTCATGACAGCCTCCTTGCGTTTAGGTATTAGACAACAAGTAGATCCTCTTGAATCTCTTCCTTGCGCGACTGACGAATCAGTCGTATAACTCTTGGCGCCATAACTCTTGCCACTTCAGTAATTACGGGTACCACAACGCTGTTACCGAACTGCCGGTATGCCTGAGTATCGCTTACAGGTATCTGGAAGCTGTCCGGAAAGCCCATCAGCCGTGCGCATTCACGAGGTGTAAGTCTTCTGGGTCGCTTTCGTGCGCCTCTCCATACCAGTATTTCCGAACCGTCCTTGTAGTATCGTGCGGAGAGCGTCCGGGTAACGCTGTCAGGATAAGCAAGACCATATCCGAAACCGTTACCGGCAGCGGAGTGCTTTTCCTTGTAAGCCTGCAGATAGTTCCAGAGCTTTGGTGTCAGGATATATTTCGGATTTACCTTAGCCAGCTTGCCGCTGGTATAGGGCTCCTCTACCTGATCACTTCCGTCTTGCGGATGCAAGATGCTGGCAAGGCGTGGCCCATTCCCGGGCAGACGGAGATCCTGCCAGGAAAAACCCGACTTGTCGCGGAATCCGACAATGATGATCCTCTCGCGGTGCTGCGGAGTGAAATGCTGGCCATCTATGACCTTGTAATGCACCTCGTAGCCTAGTTCATCTCGCAAAGTTTCAATGATGATGCGGAAAGTTTTTCCCTTATCATGAGAGGCAAGGTTCTTGACGTTCTCGAGCAGGAAAGCGACCGGGCGCTTTACCTTGATAATTCTTGCGACGTTGAAAAATAGCGTTCCCTGGGTTTTGCATTCGAAGCCGTGGCTACGACCCAGAGAATTCTTTTTTGAAACGCCTGCGATGCTGAAGGGCTGGCAAGGGAACCCGGCACATAGTACATCGTGGTCAGGAATTGACTCGGGTTCAATGCACGTCAAATCTCCAGCAAAGGAATGGTCATCGGTAACCGGGAAATTTGCAAGATAGGTTTTCCTTGCGAAGGGATCCCATTCGCTCGTGAATACGCAGCGGCCGCCATTGCGGTCGAATCCCATTCTTATCCCTCCAATTCCTGCGAACAGGTCAATGAAGGTGAAATCGGTTCTGTCCATGTTTGCCGGAGCGAGCATGGGAAGGATTCTCTGCCTGATAGCATCCTCAAGGTAAGGTGGCGGTTTGGTTTCGCCAATCTCCCAGCGCCTGACAGTACGATCCGTGGTTTGAAGAATATGAGCCAGTTGCTCCTGTGTGAAGCGGGAGCGTGCCATTTGAAGTAGCTCTAATGCAGCCCGATTATCCATGTTCTCTAAATTATCTCAGGGAATAATACCGGACAGTATGCCCGATAATCTTCCCTACAGCAACATGCAGACCTGCATTCTGCCGACACAATTTAAATTTATTATTCAGTTAGTTGGGGGTAGTAAGGAGATCGACACTGCTCCAGGTTCTGTAAAGAGTGGAGAGATCGACGAAGCGCATTCGGAACTGGTGACGGGTCTTGGTTTCCGATCTCCCGTCCGGGAGCGTAACCAACTTAAGCGCGGGATCGTAATAAAGTTGTCCGGGTATCAGAGCCCTGAGTAACCGGGTAAAACTGGTGCCTTCGCCGAGATGAACCAGATTTCCGTATTTGTAGCATCTTGCTGCTCGGTTCGATGTATCTGACTCTGAGGGCACATAAACTGCCTTGTTATGTTTCTTGTTCCAGTGTTCGAGCAGTTTTCCGAAGCTCCATCCCGCAGCTATCTCACCGCTGTTGCTGACTAGGACAAGACCGCCATCTGGATCAAATTTGTCAGGGCGTGAATGGCTGTAACCCTCGAGTGAAAGTGTCAGCATGGTCAGATGGTGTTGCTCCTCCAGTCGGTGGATACCCCCGAAATTGGTGCGTCCGGGTCTACCTTGTCTGTCCGGGTATCCATATTTAGCAATAAAATCTCTCACTGATAACCTCGAGTAATCACCCATGTCGGGTTGAGGCGTCATGAGCGTGAGTACAGGGGTGCTGTATTGCTTGACCTCCCAGCCCATGAAATCCGGTTCGGATTTCCCATTGGGGACAATACCAAGTTCGGCTTCAAGTGTGTATCCGCCACAATTCGGGTTATTGCACTTGCGGAATGATCCATCATTCGTCAAGGCTTTCCCGGCAAACCATCCGGCGCGGTGTATCCGTAGCAACTTGGACAAGAGAATGGCCTTGCTGTCAGGTGTAGCTGGCGGTGCCAGTTCAAGTTCGGCAAAGACAGCTATTGTTGCCTCAAGCGCAAGGTGGATTGCTTCTCTTGCAGCAGTCGAATCAGGGGGCGCTAGATAGCCGATGACGCAGTTGTCGGGAGTGACACCGAGAAACAAAACCCGCCCGGGTGCGCGACCGAGCTTCCCGGGATCCATGTATTCAGCGGGAGACCATTCGGCACCACGGAGAAAGCCTGAAAACCTCACTTCCGGATATTGGGGGTATACGATGAGTTTTGTATGCGGGGCACTGAAGCATCTCCCCGCGTCATCGAGCCATTTGAAATCGATGCTGGCCTTCAGGCGGGCACTGCTTGGTCTCAATGTCGATTTGCGGGAGTCCGGTTTTTCAACAGAGATTTCGGATGAGACGGGCAGTATATTGAGTACATCAAGTGAACCGCCGAAATATGGCTGATTCTTGCTGTTATCGTTCGGAGACAGGTATTTCAGATAGAGGCGTGTGACACCGTTGTCACGCATCATCTCCTTGATCCGATCTATAGGTGGATTGCCGGCGTATGATTTACTCATTTAGAGAATCCAGAGAACAGGAACAGAGTTTTCCAGCCAGGTTTATATCGCCTCCAGATTCGCATAAGCCACCACCAGCCACTTGCTCCCCGCCTGCTTGAAGTTCACCTGCACCCGCGCATGACTCCCCTGCCCTTCGTAATTCAGGATCACGCCCTCGCCGAACTTTGCGTGGGTGACGCGCTGGCCGAGCTTGAGCCCGGCCGGCATCGCGTCCATCGCCCGCGCCCGCGGCGCCGCTTGCGGCTGCGGCTGATACGCCGGCCGTGACACGCGCGATCGCGCCCGCACTTCCTCGATCAGTTCTTCGGGGATCTCGCTGATGAAGCGCGACGGTGACTGGAACATCTCCGAGCCGTGCAGCCGCCGCATCTCGGCATGGGTGATGTAGAGGTGCTTCTTCGCGCGCGTGATGCCGACATAGCACAACCGCCGTTCCTCCTCGAGCCGCCCCGGTTCCTCGACCGAACGCCCGTGCGGGAACAGGCCCTCTTCCATGCCGGCGAGAAATACCAGCGGGAACTCGAGGCCCTTCGCCGAGTGCAGCGTCATCAGCTGCACGCAATCGGTGTTCTCGTCGGCCTGGGCGTCGCCGGCCTCGAGCGCGGCATGGGACAGAAAGGCCGCGAGCGGTTCCATCGGCACGGCATCGGGGTCGTCGCTGTCGGGCGCGTGCTCGAACTGGCGCGCGGCGCTGACCAGTTCCTCGAGGTTCTCGATGCGGGCCTCGCCGCGCTCGCCCTTCTCCTTCTGATAATGCGCGATCAGTCCGCTCTTGCGGATCGCGGCATCGACCTGCTCAAACAACGGCAGCTCGTGGACCTCGGCGGCCAGCGCGTCGATCAGATCGAGAAACACGCGCAGCGCCGACGAGGAACGCGCGGCCATATCATTCGATGCGCACAGATCGCGCGCGGCCTCCCACATCGAAACCCCGCGGCCGCGCGCGGCCTGTCGCACGAGGTCGATCGTGCGTTCGCCGATGCCGCGGGTCGGGGTGTTGACGACGCGTTCGAACGACGGGTCGTCCGATCGGTTCGAGACCAGGCGCAGATAGGCGAGCGCGTCCTTGATCTCGGCGCGCTCGAAGAAGCGGAAGCCGCCGTACACTCTATAGGGGATGCCGGACTGGATCAGCGCCTCTTCGATGACGCGCGATTGCGCGTTCGAGCGATACAGGATCGCGGCCTCGGCGCGGCGGCCGCCCTCGTCGACCCAGCGGCGGATGCGCTCGGCGATGAAGCGCGCCTCCTCGAGGTCGTTATAGGCCATGTAGCGCTGGATCTTCTCGCCTTCCGCGCCGGCGGTCCACAGCTTCTTGCCGAGCCGGCCGGCGTTGTGATCGATCAGCGCATTCGCGGCGCCGAGGATGGTGCCGGTCGAGCGGTAGTTCTGTTCGAGGCGGACCATCTTCGCGCCGGGGTAATCGCGGCTGAACTTCTGGATATGCTCGATGCGCGCGCCGCGCCAGCCGTAGATCGACTGGTCGTCGTCGCCGACGACGAACAGCGGGATGTCCTGCCCGCTCAACAGCCGCAGCCACGCATACTGGATCGCGTTGGTGTCCTGGAACTCGTCGACCAGCACATGGCGGAAACGATTCCGGTAATGCGCGAGGATCTCGGGGCGGTCGCGCCATAGTTCATGCGCGCGCAGCAGCAGCTCGGCGAAGTCGACGACGCCGGCGCGCTGGCAGGCCTCTTCATAGGCCTGGTAGATGCGCAGCATCTGCGCCTGGAACGGATCGCCGCGATCGTCGATGTGTTTCGGGCGCTGGCCTTCATCCTTGCGCGCGTTGATGAACCACTGTGCCTGTTTCGGCGGCCACTGGGCCTCGTCGAGATCCATCGCCTTCAGCACCCGGCGGATCAGCCGGTACTGGTCTTCGGAGTCGAGGATCTGGAAGGTCTGTGGCAGGCCGACGTCGCGCCAGTGCGCGCGCAACAGGCGATGCGCGAGGCCGTGGAAGGTGCCGACCCACATGCCGCCGACCGGCATGCCGAGCATGTGCTCGATGCGGCCGCGCATCTCGGCGGCGGCCTTGTTGGTGAAGGTCACCGCGAGGATGCCGAACGGCGACACGTCCTCGGCGCGGATCAGCCACGCGATGCGGTGTACCAGCACGCGGGTCTTGCCGCTGCCGGCGCCGGCCAGCACCAGCGCCGGGACCGGCGGCAGCGCGACGGCCTCGCGCTGGGCGTCGTTCAGGGGGTCGAGGATGCGGGTGACGTCCATGGGCTCACTTCTCTATTTTGACCGGGATGCCGGCGAGGGGCGCGGTATGGCGATAAGTCTCCGGCAGCCGCGTCCCGGCGAGCGTCGCGCCGTCGAGTCTCGCCTCCGCCAGCGTCGCCGAGGACAGGTCGGCATGGCTCAGATCCGCGCCCGAGAGGTCCGCGCCGGTCAGGTCGGCCCGGGTCAGGCGCGCGCCCTGCAGATTGGCAAGACGAAGGTCGGCATGGGCGAGTACGGCGTCCGACAGGTCGGCGCCGCGCAGGTCGACCTGGACGAGATTGGCCTCGCGCAGCGCGGCCTGGCGCAGATCCGCGCCGACCAGCGTCGTGCCATCGACCTCGAGCAACTCGATGAAGCCTTTGCGGTCAAAAATACGGATCATCGGCGGGACCGCGAACGCAGCGCGCCTCCGGGGTGACGGGCCATCCGTGTTATTCCCTTGGCGCCGCGACCTTTTTCGGGCGCATCACCCGCAGGGGCATATAGGCGAGACTGAGAAAGTCGATGGTGAGCCAGACCGGGATCAGATAGAGCGCAAGGGCCCAGTCCTCCTTCAGCATCGCCCAGGAGGCGAACCACATCACGGCCCAGAAATAGGCCATGTAGACGAGGGCGAGCAGGATCGGTTCGGCGAACAGGCGCGCGCCGCAGGCCGGGCAATAGATGTTGACCCAGTGGCCGCTCAGGTACTTGTTGCCGACGGTGATGCTGCGCTTTTCGCACTTCGGACAGACGAAGAATTTCAGGGCTCGACTCATCCCGCCATGATAACGGCGCGAAACCGTCGGCGCCACTCGCGCGTCGCCGCGCTTGCAAGGGATGCCGCGCGGCGCACCGGCCTGAGGATATTCATGATAGCATTCAATGCCATGGGCATGCTCCAGAAATTACCGGCCGTTGCCGCGACGGTGCTGTTCGCGCTGGCCCTCGCCGCCTGCGACGGCAACACCGAGTTCATGAAATCGGTGATGCACGGCAACACCGACGAGGCCCGCGCCGCGCTCGATGCCGGCACCGATGTCGATGAGCGCAACAGTTACGGCTGGACCGCGCTGATGCATGCGGCGCGCGGCAATCATGTCGAGCTGATCGAGCTACTGCTCGATCGCGGCGCCGATATCGACGCCGTCGACGAGCGCAACTGGAGCGCGCTGATGCGGGCCGCGGTCAAGGGCAACACCGAGGCGGTCAGGGTGCTGCTCGCGCGCGGCGCGAATCCCAACCTGACCGACGACCGCCAGTCCTCGGCGCTGCACTGGGCGGCGATGCGCGGGCATATCGCCGTCGTCGAGGCCCTGATCGAGGGCGGCGCCGACGTCAACGCCCGCAACGATCACGGCTGGACGCCGATCATGGCGGCTTCATCGAAGGATCACAACGACATCGCGCTGCTGTTGCGCCGCGCCGGCCGCGGAGACGCGGCGTCGCCGTGAACGCGGTGCGCGCGCTGTCGCTGTCCTGCGCCGCGCTGGCCGTGGCGCTGGCGCTGCTGTTCCACGCCCCGGCGCCGTTGCGCGGCGATCCGGTCCCGGACATGAAGCGCCTGCATCACGGCGAGGACATCGAGCGCTGCACGACCTGCCATACCGATCAGACCTTCGAGCATGTCAATGTCGACCAGGGCTGCACGGCCTGTCATGTCGACGAGCGCGGCGGTGCCTTCGTCGGCGCGCTGGCCGCCGCGAACGAAACCGACAAGGAAAAATGGACCGCGACCGTCGGCATGTCGGTGCCGCTGTATTACGACGAGTCGCGCATCGGCGCCGCGCCGGGCCCGATGATCCGCATCCCGGCCGGCGAGTTCATCATGGGCAGCGACGAGCGCTTCTCCGACGAGGGGCCGCAGCATGTCGTCCACCTCGATGATTACTATATCGACCAATACGAGGTCACGAATCTCCAGTATCTCGCCTTCATCGAGAAGACCGGGCGGCGCGCGCCGCAGCATTTCACCGGCCGGCGCGTCCCGCCGGGCAAGGCCGATCATCCGGTGACCTTCGTGTCGTGGTTCGACGCCCGCGACTACTGCGACTGGGCCGGCAAACGTCTGCCGACCGAGCAGGAGTGGGAGAAGGCCGCGCGCGGCGAGGACGGCCGCGTGTTTCCGTGGGGTAACGAGTTCCGTCTGCACAAGGCCAACACGCCGGTGCGCTGGGCGCGCATCGGCATCGAGGGCGACACGACGCCGGTCGGCGCCTTCGCCGAGGGCGTCAGTCCCTACGGGCTCTACGACATGTCCGGCAACGTCTGGGAGTGGACCGACGCCTGGTATCTGCCGCATCCGGGCAATGAGAGTCGCTCGGAAAACTTCGGGCGAATCTATCGCGTACTCAAGGGCGGTTCGTGGTGGGACTGCTCATTCTATCAGTGCGGGATCTCGGCGCCGCTGTATAATCGCAGTTTCTTCAATGCGCGGGTGCAGAACGCGACCTTCGGTTTCCGCTGCGCGCGCGACGCCTGAGGAGACGCCGGGATGCTGATTCGTGGCCTTTGCCTGCTGCTGATGTTGCCGCTCGGCGTCACGGCCGCCGCCGCGCCGCCCGCCGGGGATGACGGCATGGTGCTGATCCCGGCCGGCGAGTTCGTGTTCGGCAGCGACCGCATCGACGACAATCCCGAGACCCGCGAATTCGGCTTCAGCCGGCCGCTGTTCCTCGACGAGCATCCGCGCCGGCGCGTGCACCTCGACGCCTATTACATCGACCGCTTCGAGGTCACCAACGAAGACTACCGCCAGTTCGTCATCGACCGGAATTACTGGGTACCCGACAGCTGGCAACAGAACGGTTATCTGCTGACGACCGAGGTACTGCAGATCGCGCGGCCGGATCTCGGCGTCCTGCGCGAACTCGCGATCGAGGTCTTCGAGGTCGGCCGCGACGTCCGCGAACTCGAGCGCGAGGAGCTGCTGGCGCTGATCGAACAGCGCCGGCGCGCCCTCGACCGCCTGCCGATCACCGGGGTCGCGTGGCGCGACGCCGAGGCCTATTGCGCCTGGGCCGGCAAGCGCCTGCCGACCGAGATGGAATGGGAGAAGGCCGCGCGCGGCGAGGACGGCCGCGAGTTTCCGTGGGGCAATGACTGGTCGATCGAGAAGGTCAGCGCCGGCGGCGACGAGGCGCTGGGCGTGCGGCCGGTCGGCTCGTTCGAGGCCGGCAAGTCGCCGTACGGTCTCTACGACATGGCCGGCAACGTCATGGAATGGGTCGCCGACTGGTACGGCCCGTATCCGGGCAGCGAATTCGAATCAAAGGACTTCGGCGAGCAGTACAAGGTCGTGCGCGGCGGCGGCTGGGGCGGGCTCGGACATTACGTGATCAGTCATTTCTATCGCAGCGCCTATCGCTTCTACCTGCCGCCGGATGCGCGCTACGACGATCTGGGTTTCCGCTGCGCGCGAGATAAAGGCCAGCGTCCCCATTGACAGGCGGTTGAACCAGCCCGGCGGGTGTGCGCAGCGAAGTCAAGCGCAGCCTCGCCGGAGCCCGAAGGGTGCCGCGCAGCGGCAGCGAGGCGAGCCATTCGCGGAGCACACCCGCCGGGCTGGTTCAACCGCCTGTCAATCCCGCCTATTTCGGCGGCGGCCAGGCCGCGCCCGGAAACGGCGTCACCTTGCCGCCCTGGTCTTCGATCGCGGTGATCTTCGCCGAGCCAGGCTTCTCGACCTCATCGATGCGCACGATCGCGTGCATCGGGATATAGGTCCGCTTCACGTTTCCGAACTCGCCCTTGAGCCTTTCCTCCGACGGATCGACGACGACCGCGGATTTCTCGCCGAACAGGATCCCCCCGACCGCGACAAAGCCGTACATCTCGGCCTGCGCGACTTCCTTCGCGTAGATCTCGTACAGCTTCCCTTCGTTGTGGAAGATGACCTTGTAGAGCCTTTTCTGTTTCATCAATACGGGTTCCCGGCGCAGGTACCCGAGCGATACTACACGCATGCCCGGGACGGTTAAACCGGCTGCACAATTTATATTGTTTATTCATATAGATAGCGGGGCCGTTGACAACGATCGGTCGCGCTGTACCATCAAACATGCATATTAGATATATTTAATTAAGCCGAGTCAGACAACCAGGAACGGAGGGCAGATCATGAACCATCAAGTCACGGGTACAGGCTGGCGCTTCGCCGCAGTAGCGATCATGTTTGCCGGTCTGTCGCTGGGCGCGAATCACGCAATCGCGGCGGGGACGGTCAAGGTCACAATGGTCGCGCAGGAGGTTGATGTCGAGATCGATCACCAGGGAACGAAGTACGCGGCATGGACCTTCGACGGTACGATCCCGGGGAAGGTGGTGCGTGTCACCGAGGGAGATATCGTCGAGTTCGAACTGGTCAATCCGAAGGAAAACCAGTTCAGTCATTCCATGGACTTCCATGCCGCCGAGGTCGATGTGCTCGATGAGTTCGGTTCGGTTGCGCCGGGTGAGACCAAGCGTTTCAAGTTCCGCGCGAATCGTCCGGGCGTCTATATGTACCACTGCGGGACGAGTCCGATGGTGCAGCACATCGCGCGCGGCATGCACGGCATCATCATCGTCGATCCGAAGAAGGGCTATGACAAAGACTTCCCGAAGCCGGATCGCGAGTATGTGCTGGTGCAGCAGCAGTTCTTCCCGGACGTCAATGACATCGCCGGCATGCTCGAGAATCGCGGCTGGACGCAGTCGCTGATCAACGGCAAGGTCTTCCACTATTCGCCGGTGCACGATCCCGACGGCTCGATTGTGCTCGAGGCGAAGCCGGGCGAGCGCGTCCGCATCCATTTCGTCAACGCCAATATCAACATGCCGGTCGCATTCCATCCGGTGGCCGGAATCTGGGATCGCGTGTATATCAACGGCAATCCGAAGAACGTCCTGTACGACGTCGGTACCTACAATGTCGCAGTTTCGGAGGCCAGCAGTTTCGATATCGTGTCGCCGGCCGACCGGCCGACCAACAATGCGCTGGTCGATCACACGATGAGCGCGGCGATGCGCGGCGCGATCACGGTGCTGATGAACAAACCGGACGCCGATCCGAAGCTGGGCAAGGGCGACAACATCCTGCCGCGCTGACGGCCGACCCTTCAGACTATCAGGCTCACCATAACCCCCCTTCTTGCGAAGGGGGGTTATTTCGCCTCTCTCAACAGCGAGGCGATCATCCGCTCCGCCTGCCCGAGGTAGCTGCGCCCGAACAGGTTCAGGTGGTTCAGCACGTGATAGAGGTTGTAGGCCGTCTTGCGGATCTCGTAGCCGGGATCGAGCGGCCAGGCCTCGCGATAGGCAGCATGGAAGCGCGCGGAGAAGCCGCCGAACAGTTCGGTCATCGCAAGGTCGGTCTCGCGGTCGCCGTAATAGACCGCCGGGTCGAAGATCACCGGGGTATTGTCGCGCAGGAAGGCGTGATTGCCTGACCACAGGTCGCCGTGCAGCAGCGAGGCCGGGGGGCGGGCCGGCAGCAGGGTCGGCAGCGCCTCGAGCAGGCGTTCACCGTCGTCGCGCAGACCGCCCCAGCCGTTCGCGGCCGCGAGTTCGAGCTGGAAACCGAGCCGGCGTCCGGCCCAGAAGCGCACCCAGTCGCTGTCCTCCCGGTTGTGCTGCGGTGTCGACCCGATCGTGTTGTCGGTATGCCAGCCGTACACCGCCTGCGTCCTGCGATGCATCGCGGCGAGACCGCGCCCGAGGGACTCGTCGGCCGCCGCGCCGCCGGTGCCGGAGAGGTCGAGATATTCCTGAACGAGATAGCCCTGGCCGCCGGCGACCCCGTAACAGAGGGGGGCCGGCACACGCACGGCATTGCTGCGCCGGATCTCTTCCAGCCCGGCGAATTCGGCGGCAAACATGTCGATCCGCGCCGCGTCGTTCAGCTTGACGAACCAGCGCTGGCCGTCGCCCTCGATCATGGTCGCCTGGTTGATGCAGCCGCCGCCGACCGGGCGCCGGGTGCTGATACGGAACGGCTTGCCCTGTGCCGCGGCGATTGCGTCCTCGATGGATTGCCAGAGCGTCATGGGGGTATCGTCGCGGATTTCGTTTCGATTCCTGTCCGGGGACAAGTTATCATGGTGCGATGATCGAATCACGGGAAGAGGACGGCGAAGGCGGCGCGATACGGCATGACAATCCGCTGCCCGAGCCGCCGTTCTGGGGCAGCAAGTGCATCGACCGCGTACCGCTGCGCGCCGTCGTGCCCTATATCAACCGCCGCACACTGTACCGGTTCCAGTGGGGCTACAAGGCCCAGGGGCGTTCCGAGGCCGAGTACCAGGCCTGGGCGCGGACCGAGGTCGATCCGATCCTGAACCGCCTCGTCGCACGCAGCGAACAGGAAGACATCAGCCGGCCGCAGGCGGTCTACGGTTACTTTCCATGCCAGTCCGCCGGCAACGACCTGATCGTCTATCACGACGCGGAAGCCCGCGAGGAACGCTGCCGCTTCACCTTCCCGCGCCAGAACAAGGCGCGGCGCATCTGCATCGCCGACTTCTTCCGCCCGGTCGATTCCGGCGAGATCGACGTCGTCGCGTTTCAGCTCGTCACCGTCGGCCAGCATGCATCCGATTTCGCGCGCGAGCTGTTCGCGGCCGACCAGTACCAGGAATACCTGTACTGGCACGGTTTCAATGTGGAGACGACCGAGGGCCTCGCCGAATTCATCCACAAGCGCATCCGCGCCGAGCTCGGCTTCAGCCGCGAGGACGCGCGCTCGATGCCGGAGATGCTGAAGCAGGGCTATCGCGGCTCGCGCTATTCCTTCGGTTATCCGGCCTGCCCGAATCTCGCCGACCAGGACAAGATCCTCGATTTGCTCGGCGCTGATCGAATCGGCGTCGTGCTCGGCGACGAAGATCAGCTGTGGCCCGAAGAGACTACCAGCGCGATCGTCGTCCACCACCCGCAGGCCAAGTACTTCAGCGTATGAATCAAAGGGGTCAGACTCATTTGATCGTTCGATGTCAGTGGTATGAAGCCGTGGGGCCGGACTGCTGGCGGGAGCCGCTGTTAATACATCCCTGTACGCTTAACGGCCGCATCCCTGCGGCCGTAAACTCCCGCCAGCAGTCCGGCCCCACGGCTTCCGGCGAGTTTCGCGTAACGATGAAATGAGTCTGACCCCTTTGATTCCCTGACATGCTGACAGTCCTCAAAAGCTTTCTTGCGCTGTGTCTGCTGCGGCTCAGGCCGCAGGACCTGCCGGCGGTACCGGTGCTCGCGGCGTTCGCGGCGCTGTGCTATGTCGCCGCCGGCCTGGCGATGGCGCTGCAGCACATGAGCCCCGCCGGCGCGGTGGGCCTCGTGCTGCTCGACACCGGTCTGTTCGGCTTTCTGATCTGGCTGTTGCTGTGGGTCAGGCTGATGATGAATCGCTATCTTCAGACCTTCACCGCGATGCTCGGCGCCAGCGCGATCCTCGAGATGGCGGCACTGCCGCTGGTGATCTGGCAGCAGCAGCTGGTCGTCGGCGACGAGCTGACGACGATGGCGGTGATCGTGTCGCTGCTGCTGTGGGCATGGCTGTTCTGGAGCCTGCTGGTGCTCGGCCATATCCTGCGTCATGCGATCGATACGATCCTGCCGATCGGCGTGATGCTCGCGCTGCTGTATATGTTCATCACCTTCAGCGTGACGCGCAGCGTGTTCTTCTCGGCCTCGGGGGCGACGGCCTGACATGCGCGTGCACGTCCTCGGCGTCTGCGGCACCTTCATGGGCGGACTCGCGCTGATCGCGCGCGAGCTCGGCTTCGACGTCAGCGGCGCCGACCAGGGTGCGTATCCGCCGATGAGCACGCTGCTCGCAAACAGCGGCATCCCGCTGGTCGAGGGTTATGATCCGGCGCAACTCGATCCGGCGCCCGACCTGCTGGTCATCGGCAACGCGATGTCGCGCGGCAACCCGGTCGTCGAGCGCGCGCTCGCGGACGGCATCCCCTATACCTCGGGCCCGGAGTTCCTCGCCCGCTACGCGCTGCCCGGCCGCTGGGTGCTCGCGGTCTCCGGCACCCATGGCAAGACCACGACCTCGTCGATGCTGGCATGGATCCTCGAACACGCCGGTCTCGCGCCCGGTTTCCTGATCGGCGGCGCGCCGCGGGACTTCCCGGCGCCGGCGCGGCTCGGGTCGACGCCGTTCTTCGTCGTCGAGGCCGACGAGTACGATTCGGCGTTCTTCGACAAGCGCTCGAAGTTCGTGCATTACCGGCCGCGCACGCTGGTCATCAACAATCTCGAATACGACCACGCCGACATCTTCCCGGACCTCGCCGCGATCCAGCGCCAGTTCCATCACCTCGTGCGCACGGTGCCGGGCAACGGCCTGATCGTCGCGCCGCGCGGCGTCGAAGCGATCGACGCCACGCTGGCGATGGGGTGCTGGACGCCGGTCGAACGTTTCGGCGCCGACGGCGATGCCGGCTGGTCGGCGCGGGCGCTCGCGGACGGCCGCGGATTCACGGTGATGCAGGCGGGCCGCGTGATCGGCGAGGTGCGCTGGCAACTGCCCGGCCGTCACAACATCGACAACGGCCTCGCCGCGCTGCTCGCCGCGCGCCATGCCGGCGTGCCGCCCGCGGCCGCGATCGCGGCGCTTTCCGAATTCGGCGGCGTCCGCCGCCGGCTCGAGCTGCGCGGCACGGCGCGCGGGGTCGCCGTCTACGATGACTTTGCCCATCACCCGACCGCGATCGAGACGACGATCGACGGCCTGCGCCGCGCCATCGGCGACGCGCGGCTTGTCGCAGTGCTGGAGATGCGCTCCAATACGATGAAGATGGGCGTGCACCGCGACCGCATCGCGCCGTCTCTGGCCGGCGCCGACGAGGTGCTGTTGTTCCGGCCGGCTGCGCTCGGCTGGCCGATCGAGGAGGTCGCGGAGGCGCTCGGCCCGCGCTGCCGCCTGTTCGATTCGGTGCAGGCGATCGTCTCGCATGTCGCCGCGACCGCGACCGACGGGGACCAGATCCTCGTCATGAGCAACGGCGGGTTTGAGAACATCCATCAACGTCTGATCGAGGCGCTCGAACATGACTGACCGCAACGACGCGATCGCGCTGGCGATGACCGGGGCCTCCGGCATTCCCTACGGCCTGCGCCTGATGGAATGCCTGATTCACGCCGGCGAACGCGTGCAGCTGATGGTGTCGCAACCGGCGCAGGTGGTCATGGCGATGGAGACCGACCTCAAGGTGCCGCCGGCGCCGCGCGACATGGCGCAGTACTTCTCCGAACTCTACGGCGCGACCGACGGCCAGATCGAGGCCTTCGGCAAGGACCAGTGGACCGCGCCGGTCGCGAGCGGATCGGGCGCGCCGCGCGCGATGGTGGTGTGCCCGTGCACCAGCGGCACGCTCGCCGCGATCGCGACCGGCACCAGCGACAACCTGCTCGAACGCGCCGCCGACGTCGTGCTGAAGGAACAGCGCAAGCTGATCCTGGTGCCGCGCGAGATGCCGCTGTCGGCGATCCACCTCGAACACATGCTGAAACTCGCCCGCCTCGGCGTCGTCATGATGCCGCCGAGCCCCGGCTTCTATCACCAGCCGCGCGCCATCGGCGACCTCGTCGACTTCGTCGTCGCGCGGATCCTCGACCACCTCGACGTCCCACATTCCCTGCTACCGAGGTGGGGGTGAAGGGGTCAGAGTAGGTGAAGGGGTCAGCGGGGGTGAAGGGGTCAGCGGGGGTGAAGGGGTCAGAGTAGACGCGCACCGGGCAGCAAAGGTAGTACTACCCTGGTGTGTGCGCGTCTACTCTGACCCCGCTGTAACCCGCTGTAACCCGCTGTGTCACGGCAGCCGCCAGCCCCAGTAATCGAGAAATTCCGTGAACCGCCACAGGTCCGAGGCGCTGCGCGCCCAGGGTTTGAGGCTGGTGTAGAACACCGTGCCGGTCTCGTCGCGGTCGCCGAACGCCTTGTCGACGCCGACATGGAGGTCGAGGCTCCACCAGCTCATGAACAGGAGTTCGAACGGCTTGGTCGCGCCGCGGACATAACCCTTGCGCAGACCGCGGTCGTGGTAGAACGAGATCGTCGTGCCGTCGCCGAGCGGCAGCGCCTCCAGCGCCTCCATCGGCAACAACTCCGCCTCGACCCGATCGAATTCGCGCGCAAGCATGGCGCCGTCCGCGACGCCGACGTCCTGGATGCGATGCGTGCCGTGCCGGGTATGGATCAGCAGGCGATGATCGTGCGCCTCCGGCCAGACGATCAGCCCCGGCAGGCGGATGCCGAACACGCGCTGCTCGCCGCCGTCGCGACCGGCCGGCCAGTGGTCGCGCGGCAGGTGATGCGTCGGCAAGATGGCGAGATAGCAGCCGCAGGTATGCACCGTCGTCAGCAGCAGCGGGCGTTCGGCCTCGTCGAGGGTGACGATGAACAGCAGCCCGGAGTTGCGCCCGGCGGTCAGATGAAACGGGACCAGGCTGTACGGCACGCGCTCGAAATGGACGCGATAGACCAGGTTCGTGTAGCGCTGTTGCGCGGTCCCGAATTCGATCTGCTGGAAATAGACTGCGGGCCGTTCGGGATCGACGAAGACCCGCTCGCGGCCGCGCGCGTCGCGATCGGCGGACGGCCGTCCGACGCGATTGTAGTCGGCGGCGGGATATTCGGGCACGACGACCGGCGCGTACCGCGCCGCGAGCGAGCCGTCATCGGCGACGACGAAGGCGACGCTGTTGCGCGTCTCCGGCGCCGGGATCGTCGCGCATCCGGTCAGCAGCGCCAGTCCCGCCAGCAGCCCGGCGAAACCGCGCAACGCGATCATGGCGTCGTCCGGCCTTCCGCGCGCGCGAGCGCGGCGATCGCGCCGGCGCGTTGTTCAGACAGCGCCGCGCCGAGCGCCTTGCCGGTCAGTCCGGTGCGCGAAAGTTCGGCGCCGCTGATGTCGGCCGCGGCCTCGCGTGCGCGCCGGAGCCAGGCCGCCTGCGGATACTCGAGCGCCTCATAGCCCGGCCGGCCACGCGAATCGGCCTCGCAGGCGAGCAGGAACTGCTCGAAGCGGCCGGGCCGGCGAAAGGCGTCGAGCCCTTCGAGCAGCGCGAGCACCGCGCCGGGCGGGATCTCGAGCGCGCGATGACAATCGCCGTGATAGCGCGCGGCCAGCAGCGCCAGTTCGCGATGCTCGTTCGGCACGCGCAGCCGCGCGCATAATTCGCCGACCAGCGCGACGCTGCGTTCCTCGTGACCGGGATGCCGCGGCCATTCCGATGCCGGCGTCGTGCCCTTGCCGAGGTCGTGGGTCAGCGCCGCGAAACGCACCGCGGTATCGGCCGTCAGCCGCGCCGCCGCCTCCAGCACCATCATCGTGTGCACGCCGGTGTCGATCTCGGGGTGATGCTCCGGCGACTGCGGCACGCCCCACAGGCGATCGATCTCCGGCGCGATCACCGCGAGCGCGCCGCAGGCGTGCAGCACCTCGAAATACGCCGACGGCTGCGCCTCGTCGAGCGCACGCGCGGTCTCCTGCCAGACCCGCTCCGGCACCAGCGCCCCGACCTCGCCGGCCTCGACGATCGCCCGCATCAGCAACAGCGTCTCCTCGGCGACGAGGAAGCCGAGCGGCGCGAAGCGCGCGGCGAAGCGCGCGACGCGCAGGATACGCAGCGGGTCCTCGGCGAAGGCCGGCGAGACATGGCGCAGCACGCGCCGTTCGAGATCCGCCGTGCCGCCAAAGGGATCGATCAGCACGCCGTCCTCATCCTCGGCCATCGCGTTGACCGTCAGGTCGCGTCGGATCAGATCCTCTTCGAGCGTGACGTCGGGCGCCGCATGCACCGAGAAACCGGTGTAGCCCGGCCCGGTCTTGCGTTCGGTGCGCGCGAGCGCATATTCCTCATGGGTCTTCGGGTGCAGGAAGACCGGGAAGTCCTTGCCGACCTGGCGAAAGCCCTTGCGGAGCATCTCCTCCGGCGTCGCGCCGACGACGACCCAGTCGCGATCCTTCACCGGGAGCCCGAGCAACCGGTCCCGCACCGCGCCGCCGACGACGTAGATCTTCATTCAATCAATAGGAGTGTCGCGCGACCCGCCGCCAGGCATCGAAGCGGCTGCGCTGATCATTGTGACCGAGATAGACCGGCACGATCGACTCGACCGGCGACGGCGTGATGCCGAACGACGGCGGGAAGCCGTCGCGGCACACGGCATCGGTCCGCATCGACAGGTAGTTGTCCATCGTGAACGGCTTGCCGGGCAAGAGGCCCATGAAGCGCGCCTGCAAGCGCGATGCGCCGTCGCCGAGCGCGATGATGCCGCGATGGATGCCGAGTAACTCGGCGGTATATCTGACCAGCCGCAACAAGGTATACGCACGCGGGCCGCAGAGATCGTAGCGCTGGCCGATCGTCACCGGGTGCTCCAGCGCATACAGCATCGCCTGCACGACGTCGCCGACGAACACCGGCGCGAAGCGCGCGTTCGGGCAGGCGAGCGGGAACATCAGCGGCGAGATCTTCAGCAGCTTCGCGAAACGGTTGAAGAAGTGATCGTCGGGGCCGAAGATCACCGATGGCCGGAAGCTCGTCACCGCGAGCTTGCTGAAAGTGTGGACCAGGTCCTCGCCCTCGCCCTTGCTCTTCAGATAGCGGCTCTCGCCGGCGCCGGCGTTCAGCGCGCTCATGTGCAGCAGCCGGCCGACGCCGGCCTCCTCGCAGGCGTGGGCGAGATTGCGCGGCAGGCGGACGTGCATCGCGTCGAAATCGCCCTTTCTGCGCTCGTTCAGGATCGCCGCGAGATTGACCGCCGCCTCGCAGCCCGTCAGCAGGTGGCGCAATTCGGCGGTGTCGTGGATGTCCGCCTGCACCAGCTCGACGCCGGGCAACACGCGCAGCGCGCGATGCCGTTCGCTGCGGCGCGTCGCGATCCGGACCCGGTAACCGCGATCCGCGAGCAGCGCGGCGAGGTGCTGGCCGACGAAGCCGGTGCCGCCGAGCACGCAGATCCTCGGCTTCACGGCCCGCTCGAATGTCACTTGCATGTGCTGCTTCCTCCGCACGGTCGATGATCCGTGATTCTAGTCCAGCCGGTCCGCCTTGTCAGCGCCGCCTGTGCTAAGCTTCGGGTTGCAATGGCGTTCGAATCGATCAATCCCGCCGATGGACGCAGGCTCGGCAGCTTCGATGCCTGGGACGAGACCCGCGTCGAGGCCGCGCTCGCCGCCGCGGCGCACGCTGCCCCGCTCTGGGCCGGTACCGCGCTCGAGCGCCGCTGCGCGACCCTGCGCGCGGCGGCCGGCGTGCTGCGCGCGCGCAAGGACGAGCTGGCGCGGCTGATCACGCTCGAGATGGGCAAGCTGATCGGCGAGGCGCGCGCCGAGATCGAAAAATGCGCGCTGGGCTGCGATTACTACGCCGACCATGCCGCCGCATTTCTCGCCGATACCGAGATTGCCTCCGATGCCCGCCGCAGCTTCATCGCCTGGCAGCCGCTCGGGCCGGTACTCGCGGTGATGCCGTGGAATTTCCCGTTCTGGCAGGTATTCCGCTTCGCGGCGCCGGCGCTCGTTGCCGGCAACGTCGCGCTGCTCAAGCACGCGTCGAACGTACCGCAATGCGCGCTCGCGATCGAGCAGATCCTGCGCGAGGCCGGCGCGCCCGACGGCGTCTTCACGACGCTGATGATCCCCGCCTCGGGCGTCGCCCGTGTCATCGAGGACCCGCGCGTGCGCGCCGTGACGCTGACCGGCAGCGAACCGGCCGGCCGCCAGGTCGCGGCCACGGCCGGCGCGGCGCTGAAGAAGACCGTACTCGAGCTCGGCGGCTCCGATGCCTTCATCGTGCTCGAGGATGCCGATCTCGCGCCTACCGTGAAGAACGCCGTCGCCGCGCGCTTCATGAATGCCGGACAGAGCTGCATCGCGGCGAAGCGCTTCATCGTCGTCGAGGCGATTGCCGATGACTTCGTCGCCGCCTTCAGCGAGGCCGTGGGCGCGCTCGTGAGCGGTGATCCGTTCACTGCCGCCACGAAGCTCGCGCCGCTCGCCCGCGCCGACCTGCGCGACGAGTTGCATCACCAGGTGCAGCAGAGCGTCGCGCTCGGCGCGGAGATCGTCCGCGGCGGCGCGCCGCTGTCCGGCGCCGGGTTCTACTATCCGGCGACGATCCTCGATCGCGTCACGGCCGGCATGCCCGCCTTCGACGAGGAGCTGTTCGGACCGGTCGCGGGCGTGATCCGCGTGCGTGATGCCGACGAGGCGGTCGCGGTCGCGAATGCCTCGCGCTTCGGCCTCGGCGGCAGCGTGTGGACACGCGACCTCGCGCGCGGCGAGGCGATCGCGCGCCGCCTGCAATGCGGCGGCGCCTTCGTCAACGGCATCGTCAGGAGCGATCCGCGCCTGCCCTTCGGCGGCGTCAAGGACTCCGGCTACGGGCGCGAACTGTCGGTTCACGGCCTGCGCGAGTTCGTCAACATCAAGACGGTCTGGATTGGCTAGCCCGCGCGCCGGCGCCGCCGCGGTCAGCGCCGCCAGCGCATGCCCCCCGCATTCGCCGCGCGAATGACGACCCTGATCCTGCTCTATCTGCTGCTCGGCGTCTGCACCGGCCTGCTCGCCGGCCTGTTCGGCATCGGCGGCGGGCTCATCATCGTGCCGGTGCTGGTGTTCATCTTCACCGCGCAGGGCTTCGCGGCGGAGGCGATGATGCAGATGGCGCTCGGCACCTCGCTGGCGACGATCTCGGTGACCGCGCTCGCGTCGATCTGGGGACATCAGCGTCATCGCGCGATCCTGTGGCCGGTGTGCCTGCGCCTGACGCCGGGCATCGTGCTCGGCGCCGCACTCGGCGTCGCCTTCGCCGAGGCCGTGGGCAGCGACGCACTGCGCTACGTCTTCGTCGTCTTCGTCCTGCTGATCGCCGCGCAGATGCTCCTCGGCCTGCAACCCTCGCCGAGCCGCGGCCTGCCGCGCATGCCCGGCATGACCGCCGCCGGCGCCGGCATCGGCGGTCTGTCGATGCTGGTCGGCATCGGCGGCGGCACGCTGACGACGCCGTTTCTGCTCTGGTGCAACACGCCACTGCGCAACGCGATCGCGACCTCGGCCGCCTGCGGCCTGCCGATCGCGGTCGCCGGCACGCTGGCTTACATGATCGCGGGCCTCGGCATGGCCGAGCTGCCGCCCGGCAACACCGGTTATATCCACTGGCCCGCGGCGATCGCAATTGCCGCAGCCAGCGTGCTGACCGCGCCGCTCGGCGCGCACCTGACGCATACCTTGCCGGTAAAATTGCTGAAGCGGTTGTTTGCGCTGCTGCTGGTGGCGGTTGCAGTGAGGATGCTGATGGTTTGATGGATCTCGCAATTGATGCGTGAGCAACTCAAATCGCATCGGGGGTGATCAAATTCATTTCCTTTGATCCACGCCCCATACTTCGCTACCCTATGACGGGTAGAGAGGCGGGAACCGGACATTCGAAAGAAGCCAGTCGTGGCAGGGCGGTATCGTGGCTAGCAAGGATGCTGCGCGAACCTGCGCTGCGCATGATCGGTTCCGGAGACCATTAAAATCGGGCTTGGGCCACTAAATCCCCGCAAGCTTGCGGGGCCGGGCGTGGTCGTGTGCCCGGGATAAGATGCGGCCTGTGCTAATGGATCAGACAACCGCCGTCTTGCCGGAACAGGCAGGCGAGGAGAAGCTCGCCCTTCCCATGGGCCAATACCGGGTGTGGTTTCGAGCGGCGGGGGCAGGGCAATGCTCCGGCTACCTCGGTTCAGCCGTCCGCGGGGCATTCGGGCATGCCTTGAAAAAGGCCGTCTGTGTGACACAGCTGAAACGATGTGAGCCGTGCCTGCTGTATCGCACTTGCCCCTACGCCTATATATTCGAGACCCCTCCCCCGCCCGATGCAGGCAAGATGCGCTTGTACAAGGCCGCGCCTCACCCCTATGTATTTGATCTGGCTTTTCCTGACCAGAAGCAGTCGGCAACCGGAAGGCTTGAAATCGGTTTTACCTTGTTCGGACGTGGCAACCAGTATCTCCCGTATGTGCTCCACGCCCTCGAGGAGGCCGGCAGGCGAGGCATAGGCAGGAGTCGCACCGAGCTCACGCTTGAAACGGTAGAGCAGCGTACCGACTGGACCAAGCCGAAGTGGAAGGTGATATATCAGCCAGGAGAGAGGCTGGAAGCCGAGCCACCCTCCGTTCCGGAAATTCCTCTGCCAGGTGATCTGATCAGGATCGAGATCGAGACTCCCTTGCGCCTGAAATTCGCCGAGCAGATCGTCAAACCGGGCGATCTGCGTTTCTCCAATCTCTTCATCGCGTTGATGCGCCGCATCTCGATGCTCACTTATTTCCATACCGATGCGCCTCATGAAACAGATTTTCGAGCCTTGGTCTCTGATGCCCATGAGGTCGAATTGCTCGCTAAGGATTTGCAGTGGCATGACTTGACACGCTACTCATCGCGGCAGAAGACGGCTATGCAGATGGGCGGACTCTTGGGTTCGGTGGAGCTCGAGCGATCAGGAATTGAGAAATTCTGGCCATATCTGTGGCTTGGGCAATGGGCTCACGCCGGAAAGGGAACCAGTATGGGGCTCGGCAGGTACCGTCTGGTCGCTGCAAGCTTGCGAGCCGGGACGGTATCAGGCGAATGACGCAGGATGACGGCATGAATTCAGCAACGATGAACCCGCAAATGCCGTCATCTTATCCCAGGCGGATCCTGCTCGCCGTGACCGGCCTGTCGCCGCAGGTTGTGACCGAGACGTTGTATGCGCTGACGCAGAAGCAATCGCCGGCATTCGTTCCGACGGAGATCCATCTCATCACAACCGCGCAAGGGGCGGAAAATGCCCGATTGAACCTGCTTTCGGAGGCCAAGGGCTGGTTTCATCGCTTGCGCGCCGACTATCGTCTCCCCGACATTACCTTTACGCCCGAATATATTCATGCCATCCCTGCTGAAAACGGGACGCTGGCTGACATCCGTACGCCGGATGACAACGAGCGCGCCGCAGATTTCATTACGGACATGGTGCGTCAGCTGGCCAACGACATGGAGTCGGTTCTGCACGTGTCCATCGCGGGTGGCCGCAAAACCATGGGCTACTACCTCGGCTACGCCCTTTCCCTGTACGGACGTGAGCAGGATTGCCTTTCTCATGTGTTGGTTTCTCAGCCCTTCGAGAACAATCCGCATTTCTATTATCCCACGCCCGGCGAATACCCCATCGATGTTCGCCAGGGTGAGAAGACGGTTACCTATGATGCGCGGGGCGCCAAGGTTGATCTCGCGCCGATCCCATTTGTGCGCATGAGATCAGGTTTGCCAAAGCGACTGCTGGAAGGGCGTGCACACCTGACCGAGGTCGTTGCTGCTGCCAACCGTGCCCAAGAACCACCACGACTTGCACTCGATATGTCCGCACTTACCGTATTTGCGGACGACCAGCGCGTCGAAGTCAGTGTCACGGAGTTTGCCATCCTGCTCTGGTTTGCACGCAAAGTCCAGGCTGGAGAGCCTGAAATCGATTGGAGCACCAAAGATGCTGCGAGAGATTTTCTGGAGTCAGCGCAGAAGGTTATCAATCCCATGAGTGGTGATTATGACCGGATCGAAGAGGCGCTCGATTGGCGCGCCCCTTCGACGATCAAGACAGCAAAATATTTTGAGCCGCACAAGTCTCGCATCAATTCAGCATTCGAAGATGTGTTGGGAAAGACCGCCGCAGCTCGCTATGCCATTTCCCGAAGTGGTCCGAGGGGACAGAGTCGCTATTTCCTGCCCCTTGGGCCGGAACAGATCGAGATTCGAAAGTGAAGAAGAGCGCATTGACAGACACAAACATTGCCTGCCCGGAATGCGGTCATGAGATACCGTTGAACGAGGCCCTGACGGCGCGTATCCGTACACAACTGGAGGCCGGTATCCGCTCCGAGCATGAATCTCGCCTGAAGGCAGAGGTATTGGCCGCGGAAGCCAGGGCACGCACAGACCTGCAGCAGCAGCTCGATGCGGTAAAGCGACAGCTGAATGACCAGACCACGCGTGTTCGCGAGGTCGAGGCGCGTGAGATCGCGCTCAAGCGCCGCTCACTGGAGCTGGAGGAGCAGAGCCGCACGCTCGCTGAGCGGACGCGGCTGGAAGTCGAAGGACGCCTGCGGCGAGAAAATGCGGAAAAGATCAAGGTTCTCGTTGACCAAGCCGAGGCCCGCGTCCGCGAACAGACACTCCAGGAACGCAAGTCACTGGAACAGCAGCTTACAGAGCAGCGAGAAAAGGTACGCAAGGCCCAGACAGCAGAACTCACACTGCGCCGGGAGAAAACCTCGCTGGAAGAACGCGCCCGTGATCTGGACCTCGAGGTTGCGCGCAAGCTGGAAGTGGAAAAGCAGCGGCTGGAAGACTCGATCCGCAAGTCGGCGGCCGAAGAGCAAATGCTGAAACTGAAGGAGAAGGAGAAGCAGATCAACGATCTGCGCAAGTCCCTTGAAGAGGCCAAGCGGCGTAGCGAGCTTGGTTCACAGGAACTGCAAGGCGAGGTGCTGGAGCTGGACATCCAGTCCTGTCTGGAACAGCAATACCCGCAGGACCTCGTCAGCCCGGTACCGAAGGGTGTGCGTGGCGCCGATCTGATCCAGACCGTGCGTAACCACCGTATACAGCCTTGCGGCACGATCATCTGGGAGAGCAAGAACACGCGCAACTGGCAGCCGCTGTGGCTCGAGAAGCTGAAGGAAGACCAGCGCTCCGTCGGCGCGAACATCGCTGTGATCGTTTCCGCCGCGCTGCCTCCGGACGTGAATGGCTTCGGACAGATCGACGGTGTCTGGATCGCAAGCATCCGGGTCTGGCCGGCGCTGGCGACGGCATTGCGGGAGCAACTGATCCAGGTTGCCTACGCCCATGCTTCGTCGGAAGGGAAGCAGGAGAAGATCGAGATGCTGTATCGCTATCTGGCCGGGGACCAGTTCCGCCAACGGGTGCAGGGCATTGCCGAGGCCTTCACCGCTATGCAGACACAGCTCGACCGCGAGCGCAGGGCGATGGAGCGGCTGTGGAAGGAGCGTGAAAAACAGATCGAGCGCGTCATGACGAATACGGTCGGTATGTATGGTGAGATGCGCGGCCTGATCGGGCACACCTTGCCCGAAATCGAGGCCTTGAGCCTCGACAGTGTGCTGCTCGAGGATATGAGCGGTGATTGACCATTGCAAGCTTGCGGGGAAGGATGCCCAGTGTCAGTCACGATACAGTCAGCGTACGGCCGAGCTTCAGGGAGAAATTCGCAAATGAATGGCGCAGTCTTGCCGCTTTCCGATCCTGCGTACATTGAACGGTATGCCGGGCGCTACTGGGATCTCATCACGTCCAACGATCGTGAGTTGAAACGCAGCATCGAGCGCGAGATCGGGAGATACCGCGCTTTGGGTTATCTGGACAAGGCGATCTTCACGAAACTTGCGCTATGGAAGAGTCGGAGAAATGCGCGCCGTTACGAGGCCAACCCGGTGGAACGTATAAAAGTCGCAACGGCACAGGCATTCAAGGCGCGGAGCGACGAAGCAGCGGTAGCGGTTTTGCTGCTACTGTCCGGTGTTGCCTTGCGCACTGCCACCGCGCTGTTGCACTGGATGATGCCGGATCGCTACCCGATCCTGGATTTCCGTGTTGTCAATGCGCTCGGGCTGGAAGCGCCCCGTACCTGGGAGGATGTCGGATTTTACCTTGAGATCTCAGAGAGACTGTGTGAGCAGGCCGGCAGTCTTGGGAATGATCTGCGTACGCTTGATCGAGCGTTGTGGGCGTGGGTCAAGGCGAAGAACAGGTAGTTCAGATCAGGAGAGACGCCGACTCATGAGAATGAAGAAACTGGAATATACCATCAGGTTCATCACCCCCGCATTTCTCGGTAATGCGGAACAGAACGGACAATGGCGCACGCCGCCGTTCAAGGCGTTGCTGAGGCAGTGGTGGCGGGTGGCGTACGCTGTCACTCATGGATTCAGTGTGGACCTGGATGCCATGAGACATGAAGAAGGAAAACTATTCGGGAATGCGTGGCTGACTTGCCGCGAAGGCCATCGTGTGGTTACCGATTATAACAGGAGCCTGCTTCGTCTGCGACTTTCCCGTTGGGATGAGGGAGAAATGAAAAAGGCACGATGGCCGAGTGACAGTTCGATACTCCACCCGGAAGTCAGGAATCCTGTCGGCAGTGCGCTTTATCTTGGTTATGGTCCCTTGGTCTATGACAAACAGCGACGCGCAACGATGCTGAAAACGAATGCGGCCATACAAGCAGGTGAGCATGCCTCGTTAATGATCGCATATCCGGATGATGTCTCATCGCTCTTGGAGCGGGCTTTGTGGCTAATGGATCGCTACGGCACAATCGGAGGTCGTTGCCGCAACGGTTGGGGTTCTTTCACTATCGAGCCGAAAGACGAGGCATCGAAAAAAGCTCTTGAAGGACATTACGTCCCGTTGCGCCGCTGGGTCGACTGTATGAACCAGGACTGGCCACACGCAATCGGACAGGATGATCAACCGCTGATCTGGATGACCGCACAGTACGATGACTGGAAAGCCATTATGAAATGTCTGGCGGAATTAAAGGTCGGGTTACGCACACAGTTTACATTTACTTCCGGCAGAAATGCTCAGCAGGTGGAAGACCGCCACTGGTTGAGTTATCCCGTAACAAACCACTCGGTCAATGCCTGGGGGGGTAATGCTCGCCTGCCAAATACCTTGCGCTTCAAGGTGCGCCCGACGGGAAACGGAAAATACCTTGGGGTGATCTTCCATGTTCCCCATCTACCACCCAGCTCATTTAATCCACATCCACAGGCCCTGATGCGCGTCTGGAGCCGGGTGATCGGGTTTCTCGACACACCGGCGCAATCTCTGACGCGCATCCCCGTCTAAGAGATCGAAATGAACAACGATTTCCTCTGGAAAACAAAACTCGCCGCCCGCATCCATGATCCGGCGGAAAAGGCGCTCGTTCTGCTGCGCGACCCGGCGGGGCACGAAGGTGGCAGCATCGTCGCTATTGGCAAGGAACTTGGATTCGAGACGCATTGGGTAAAGCGCCGCGATGGTTCTCAGGTGGAGAAGATCAAACTTCCACGGGAGATGGAGCGTATTGTCGAGCGATCCGACCACTGGGCCGCTGCCGCCGACCGTGCGCAGTTCCCGAAGGACGAAAATGAGCGTTATGTGTCCTGGGCGCAGGTTCGCTTTGCCGAGGAGGGCGAAATTGTCAACCCCCTGTCGCCACGACAACGGTACAAGGTGGAAAAAATCGATCAGGACGTTCTGGCTGAGCACATCAAGTCTGCGAGCAAGGACTTGTTCAAGTCACTCAATCAATATGGTGCTGATGGTGACGCCGATCATCGCCTGACGGCTCTTGTCTTCTGGCGTTTCGGCCCGGAACTTGGAGGCGATCTAGAAGGGATCGGGCATTTGTGGAGTTTGTTGCCGGCCGATACCCGCACGCCTGATCACACTATTTGGCAACATTTGGATCTTGCCTCGGCGCTCGCCGGTGCAATGGCCGACGGTGGTAAGCCAGCGCTGCTGACGGTTTCCATCGGGCCGGTACAGGATTTCATTGCCACCGGACGTTCCACTTCCGACCTCTGGGCCAGTTCGCATTTTCTCTCGGCTCTGGCATGGCGGGCGATGCAGGAGGTGGCGAAGGACTATGGCCCGGATGCCATCCTGTTCCCGCAATTGCGCGGTGTGCCGGCGGTCGATATGTGGCTGATTGAGCAGGGGATCGAGCCTGGCCTATTCAGCAATGCGCCATGGGTTGACGCTCAGACCGACCACAACCCCTTGTTCGTCGCGGCCCTGCCCAACCGATTCGTGGCGCTGGTACCGGAAAGTGCTGCTGCGGCGCTGGCTGGACGAATTCGTGAGCGGTTGCGCGAATGGGTGTTGGGTGAGGCTCGCATCATGCTTGATCGTGTACTGGAGGAAATCCAGGAATCTGCTCACGGCAAGTACTGTTACAAACAGTTGGAGGCGCAACTGCGTGATTTTCCCAAGGTGCACTGGTCGGTTGTGCCTTGGCTGCCGGAACAGAGTTTGGAAGCGGCACTCAAGCCCTTCTATCCGGAAAACGGCAAGCGGCCCGGCCTGTTCGGCAACGAAGTCTGGGAAACTCTGACCGCGCCCATAGAACCCAAACAGGGCTGGCGTTTCTGGGAACCCAATGACGGCATGTACTATCCCGCCGTCTACGATCTTGGAGACAGGATGCTTGCTGCAGCCAAGAGCACACGGACCTTCGATCAGCTCGAACAGAAGGGTTATCGCGATTCTCTAACGGGTGAACACGAATGGCTCACGTTGGAAGAAAATCAGCTAGAGGAGGGCTCTCCGCGTCGGCGTAGCGACACCCTGTGGGCACGTATTGCCAAGGAAAAGCCATCCTGGACAAAGAAGGGAGAACACCTTTCGGCGTTCGGTCTGATCAAGCGGATTTGGCCGGAACGATTCGCCGATACGATCAAGGATAGCCGCTGGTACAAGCAGCTCGCCGACAAGCCGGACCTGTCGCGCTATGTGGTCTCCACCCACGTGATGGCTCTGTCGCCTTCGTTGGAACGGTTGATGAGTATTGGACCGGCGAATACTGCTGAAGCACGACAGGCTATGGATCGGCTCGCCAAAGAGGTCGCTGTGCTCAAGCGCCCCGCGCTGCCTCGCCGTCTGATGGTTAGCAAGTTGCGGGGAAGCCGGTGGTGGGACACGGCAACGAAGCTGCCTACTTATCTGGAACGTGCCGAGGAAGAGTCCGATCAAGCGGATACGGCGGAACATGTCGAGCGGCGTCTTGCCCAAGTCGAAAAAGCCTTGGGAACCAAGGTCGAGCGGTATTACGCCCTGCTTCTGATGGACGGCGACCGGCTCGGAGCGTGGCTGTCCGGCGACAAGACGCTTAATTTCGGCGACACATTCCATACCCGCGTCAAGTCCGGTCTGGCTTCTTACGCGAACGAGACACTGAACCGCTATCTGGAGATGCAGCGGCCGGTCTCACCGGCACGCCACATGGCGATCTCTGCAGCACTTAATGGCTTTGCTCTCGATCTGGTACGCCATGTGGTCGAGGACCTCTGCTTGGGCAAGCTGCTCTATGCCGGTGGTGATGATGTAATGGCAATGATGTCGGTGCGCGATCTTCTCAAGGGCATGGGATTGCTGCGTAACGCTTATTCGGGCGGCATGCCGAGCGGCCTGGAGATGCCATTCGAAGATCCGGAACTCGAAATCAAGCGCGGATTCGTGCAATGGCGCAACCGGCTCTATCTATCGATGGGGGAGCAAGCTACTGCTTCCTGCGGCGCCGTCATCGCCCACCATCAGGCACCTTTGGGCGCCGTGATGCGGGAACTTCGCTATGCAGAGAAACGTGCCAAGACCGAAGGCGGACGCGATGCCTTCTCGATCACTATCATCAAACGCTCCGGCGGTGCTCTGTATCTCACAGAAAAATGGGGTGAACCGGTGAACCTGTTGAACGACCTGATTAAGTTTCTGGGTGCGGAGGGCGTGTCAAGACGTGCTGTGTACCACACGCTGGAATGGCTGCATGATCTTCCTGATCCAAAGGAATCGTCAGCAATGCTGGAATCGCTGCTGGCCTATCAATTCGATCGGCAAATCAGCGAGAAAGACATAACAAAACAAGAGGCGCTGAAATCTGATGCAAAACGACTCGCCAGCAGCCTTGCTGTACTGACCGCTGCTCAGTCGAAGAACGGCTTGCATTGGCTGGATAATTTCCTCACCGTGGCCGAATTTCTGGCCCGTGATACTCGCGCCGGAGCTGATGCATGAGCGCCATCGAATATCGCTTCCTCGAACCCCTAGACGTGCTGTTCCTGCGCGGCAACAAGCTGTTCGGAGACCCCGGCAGCTTTGGAGAATCCCTCGTGCCACCCTGGCCTTCGGTGGCGGCAGGGGCAATTCGTTCACGGATGCTGGCTGATGAGGGGGTGGATCTGGCTGCCTTCGCACGCGGCGATGTTCTGCATCCTGAACTGGGTACGCCGGAGGCTCCTGGAACCTTCACTGTTACCGCCTTTCACCTTGCCCGCCGCCGTGCCGACGGCGCGGTTGAAGCTCTGATTCAACCGCCCGCTGATCTGGCTATTTCGGAGGATGCCGAGGGAGCGCTCTGCGTCGATGCCCTCATCCCAACTGCTCTCCCGCATGGAGAGGGGCTTGTCTGCTCATCTCCGCTGGCGCTGCTACCTGTACTCGCTAAAGCTGAACGCCGGAAAACGGCCTACGGTTACTGGCTTACCCAGACGGGCTGGAAGGCGTACCTGGCTGGCAGAACACCACGGGCGGAAGATATCGTGAGATCCAGCGAACTTTGGTTGCTCGACCATCGGGTCGGTATCGGGCTGGATACAGCTTCGCGCCGTGTTGCAGACGGGCGGCTGTTCTCTATGCAGGCCATCTCCATGACCAAGCAAGGAAACCGTATCGGGACGGACACGCGGACAGGCAAGCCGATCCTGGCCGACTACGACATGGGTTTCCTCGCCGCCGTTATCGGTGCAACTCCCCCTGCTCGAGGTGCGGTGCGTCTGGGGGGCGACGGTCGCGCAGCGGCTGTGCAACCTGCCCCGACGGTGTTGCCGCAACCCGATTACAACGCCATCGCCAAGGCTCGGCGCTGCCGCCTGGTGCTCACCTCGCCGGGTGTGTTTTCAAACGGCTGGCTACCCAACGGTATTACTCGAACCGCCGACGGTGAGCACCACTTCAACTTGCACGGGGTGAAAGGCCATCTGGTATGTGCTGCCGTGTCTCGTGCCGAGGTTGTTTCCGGTTGGGACCTTGCGAATGGAATACCAAAAACCGCACAGCGTGTTGTCCCGGCCGGAGGTGTCTACTGGCTCGACGGGTTGGATGCCACGGAGGCAACGCTCCGCAAGCTTGTCGCTCAGGGTCTGTGGAGCGAGCTGTGCGAAGATAGTGCCCGTCGCGCAGAGGGCTTCAACCGTTTCATGCTTGCCGCTTATTGATTGAGGGAGATTCCAGATATGTTCGAAAAACACGCAGCTGTGTTCCTTTACGCCGTCAGCCCGGTCCACATGGGGGCCGGGCAGGCAGTCGGGGTCATCGATAATCCCATTCAGCGCGAGCGCCACACCAGTCATCCATGCTTTGCCGGTTCCGGTATCAAGGGCGCGGTACGGCATGGATTTGAGGCGCTGGGGGGTGATAGGAGGCTCATCGACCGGCTGCTTGGCCCGGATGCGGGCAGCGGCGATCTGCATGCCGGCGCTGTCAGCTTCGGCGATGCCCAGCTCGTCTGCCTGCCGGTGCGGTCTCTCAAGGGGGGCTATGTTTATGCCACCTGCCCGCAGGCGATCAACCGCGCCCGACGGCTGCTTGATCTTATCAGCGTATCGGTAAACTGGCCCGCAGTGCCGGATGTGGCCGAGGGCCGTTGCCTGGTTGCCAACCCATCGCTTACCGCTGAGCGCCAATTGAATGGCCGGCAGGAACATGTACTGCATCTGGAAGCCTTCGAGTACATGGCGCAGGAGCGTGAAAGCGCTGTGGTCAAGGCCATTGCAGAAGATCTTTCTACCCGTGCCCTGCCGGGAGGTGATGGCTATTGCTTCTTCTGCGACAAGCTGAAGATGGACCTGGTGGTACTCTCCGATACAGACTTTGCTTACTTTGCCCAGAACGCCATGTTGGTCGAGCCGCATGTACGGATCGACCCGAACACCGGCACCGCCAAGGATCGCGGGCTCTACTACACCGAAAACCTGCCGCCGGAATCGCTGATGATCGCACCCGTACTCGCGAGCAGGACTCGCACCGGAAATGAAGACGAGCCGGCGGAAGGCGTCATGGCCAAGATCAGGAATGTCATCGACGGAAAACTGCTGCAGATCGGGGGCGATGCCACGACAGGGCGCGGGCTGGTGGTGGCCACAGTAGTGGAGGGCCGGTGACATGGCGACACTCGAACAGCAGCGCGCGAAAGATACATGGGAAAAATGCGCCGGTTACACCAAGGAGCACGTCAACATCGCCAAAGGGATGCCCGCTCTGATCATGAATAGCGGCCTCATGCAAGTACTTGCATTTTGTCATGAAAAGGGCGGCGCCAACGAAGTGGTTGCGCAACATCTGCGGGCCTGGCTGAACAAGCGTTTCAACGGCATGGATCGTGATCCAGGCTTCGAGTTGCTTATACAATCACTTATGGATTCCGACCCCGCTGAATACCAGGCCATCACGGCCGAAGCGTACTCTTGGCTGCGCTGGATGCGGCAGATGTCAGCTGCACGCAAGGGAGGCGAGTAATATGCCGATTGCTGCCGTACCCGGATATTTGGGGGATAACTTTTCAGATGCCTCTCCTGGTCTGCGATTTGGAATGTATCTCAAGCTGTGGGGCATCAATCGCCGCACGCAAGAAAAACTATGGAAGCCCCATGATCTTGGTTATGAGGCGCGTGGTCAGCAGCAGCAAGAACGAGAGGTCAAGTACGAGAATAAGGTCTCTGCCCTGACTGAAGCCAAAAAGTTAGGGGCACGCGACAAGGGGTTGATGAAGCATCTGGTCACGCGCCAGTCCGTGATTGCGCAATCGATCGCGGCGGATGTTCTGCTCCGTTTGGATACTATTGCCATTTCTCCCTTTTCCACAGGTCTCGGTAACGAGCATCCGCTGGAAAACGGCTTCTCCTTCCTCAATCCCTATGGCATACCCTACCTGCCCGCCAGTGGCGTCAAAGGAGTGCTGAGACAAGCGGCGCGGGAGCTGGCCTCGGGTGAGTGGGGCGAAACCCGGGGTTGGGATGAGAAGGTCAGTAGTGACCTGTCCGTTGTCGATATCCTCTTCGGTCTGGAATCTAAGGGCGGCGAAATGGAGCATCTGCGCGGCGCACTAACCTTCTGGGACGTGATCCCGCAGATCAAGGGCGACAGCCTGATGGTCGAGATCATGACGCCACACCAATCACACTACTATCAGCAAAAGCGCGATCGCAAGACCGGAGACAGCATAGCTCCGCATGATTCCGGCCAGCCCACACCCATCAGCTTCCTTACCGTACCGCCGGGTTCCGAGTTTGTTTTCTTTGTAACATGTGATACGCCGCGTCTTGTCGACCTTGCGCAAGTTCTTGTCGAAACTAATCCGACCATAGGGAAACCTTACTGGCAGGCCCTGATGATTTCTGCCTTTGAGCATGCCTTTCAGTGGCTCGGATTCGGTGCAAAAACCGCGGTTGGCTACGGCGCGATGGTACGAGATATCGCTGCAGAAGAACGTCGTGAAAATGCAGACAAGGAACGTGAGATCAGGAGACAGGCTGCTCTGGAACGTGAAGCGGCACTTGCACAGCTCAACCCTGTCGAGCGTACCATCATCGAATTCCTGGATTCACGTCCCAATAAAAACCAACCAGAAATATCTGCCGTCATCAGCGAGGTCAAGAATGGGCGCTGGCAGGGCGATGACAGGATTTCCGTGGCACGTTGGCTCGCGGCCAGGATGAAGGAGTCCAAAGGTCAGTGGAAGGAGTCCAGTCAGGCCAAGAAACCGGAAAAGGACAAGGAATACCAGAACACGCTATTAGTTAAATCGTGGCTGGAGGGAAAATAGGGTATGGCCACCCTCTTTATCACTCGACACCCAGGCGCTCGCGAGTGGGCACTCTCTGAAAACATCAAAGTGGATGAGATAGTCACGCATCTCGATGTGACGAAAGTGTCTGTCGGTGACGTGGTCATCGGAACACTTCCGGTTAACCTTGCGGCAGAGGTTTGCGCCAGGAATGCGCGATATCTACATTTATCGCTTGATATGCCGGAAGACGCGCGCGGTTTGGAGATATCAGCGGAGATGATGCGCCGTTATGGCGTAAGGCTAGAAGAATATCGGGTGGACAGCATAAAATGTTGAACGCAACAATACATGTATTACTCGTGTCTGCCCAAGCCGCACCTAATTTACTGCCAGCGCTCGATCCAAAGATGAAGCCAAAGGAAGCTATCCTGCTGGTCAGCGAGAAAATGAAGCCTCGCGCTGATTCGATTGAACAGGTGTTGAAGGAGGCGGGCGTGAAAACATCGCGTGTTCCGCTGGGCAATGAGCACGATTTTGGTCAGATTGAGAGCGCAATCCTGGATATAGCTGCGAATCGGGAAGGTGAAGAGATCGCGCTCAACGTCACGGGTGGCACCAAGCTCATGGCGTTGGCCGCGCAGTCTGTTGCAACAGAGGCAAAATGGCAGACTTTTTATGTCGATGTCGATACCGACGAAGTGATCCTGCTAGGCAGGGAGTCATACCGGCGAAAGCTGTCGGAACAGTTACGCTTGCCTCATTATTTGCGCAGCTATGGATTCAACTTGGTTGAGAGCATCCAACGACCACAGCGGGGAGAGCAATATAGAGATCTGCTCAGGACGCTGGTCATGCAAGTCTCCAGTCTGGAGAAGCCACTCAGCCAGCTGAACTGGTTGGGCCAGCAGGCCGAAGACAAGAACCTGCTTCAAGTGGAGCTTTCTCCTCCGCAAATGGACAGCCGTAATCTGGACAGGTTGATCCGGTACTTCCAGGAAGCCGGGGTTCTAGACATCGACGGTAATGTACTCAAATTTGCAAGCGAGAGTGATCGCGACTTTGCCAAGGGTGGATGGCTGGAGCAATATGTGTTTGGGGCGGTCAACAGCATTGCCGGTGATCTCGCTATTCGTGACAGGGGCACCAATCTTGTCGTAGAAGACAAAGACGGAGTAAAGAACGAAATCGATGTCGCCTTCATGGCAAGAAATCGTCTGTTCGTTGTTGAATGCAAGACAGCGCGTATGGATAAGCCGGAGGCGCCCAAAGCGAACGATACCCTTTTCAAGCTCTCTGAAATTTGTCGACGAGTAGGTGGATTGGGTACTCGCGGCATGTTGGCGAGCTACCGACCATTGAGGGATGAAGAAAAACGGCTTGCGAGGGCGCTGGGTATTGAGGTTGTGAATGGTGTCGATCTGGCTCGGCTCGATGAGAAGCTCAAACGCTGGGTTCAGCCATAAGTCAGATCACTCGAGACCAAGTACCCGGAGATCCATCACCTTCGCCAGCCCCGAGTCATGCGTCACCAGCGCCCATGCGCGGGCAGCAATGGCGGTCGCGACATGAATGGCGTCAGGAAGTCGCAGCCGGTAACGCGCGCGCAGTCTTGCCGCTTCGGTGGCAATATTCTCATCCAGGTGTACAGTCTGCCAGCCGGGCGAATGACATAGCACCACGCGGTATTGCATTGCGACGACTTCATTACCAGACGCAAACGGCCCGGCCATGGCTTCCGCCAGGGTAATGGTGGATATGGCCAGGTTCAGCTTGCCTTGAGCTGCAGCATCGAACAGCGGACTGAAGCGTGGCGCGAACGAGGGGTGGTCCTGCAGGTAGTAGATGATCGGTGCGCTGCCGAGGGCGATGAGCGTCCCCTCGGGAACCTCTTCCAGGATCTCACTGATCACTCCCGCTCATCCCTGATCCGCTTGATCCAGACGGGTACATTGTTGCTCCAGAACCCTTTACCTGTGCCACGCAGGTCCCGGATACCGATGCCTGCCTTAGGCTGGTTCAGGGCGCTGATCGGAACGATGGCGGCGTAAGGTTCCCCCCGTTTCGTAATCAGCGTTGGTTTGCCGCGGTGTGCCCGTTCCAGCAGTGCCGGCAGGCGCTTTCGCGTCTCTTCGGAACCCTCTTTCGGAATGCGGGTCATGTCCATCTCCATAAGACAATTCTGAGCTGTACGGACTGTACAGTATAAAGTCAAAAGTCGGGATAGGGCTGCCAGACGACTGCAAGCTTGCCGACCCGGACGAATTACCAGGCTTGGGGTTTAATGCTCTCATGGCAAATCGCTCACTGTGAGTTGAGAGTGACGGACCGTAACCTGTATATCGCCGCCTATGACATCGCAAGTCCGCGCAGGCTGCGGGCTGCGCTGAAGCTGCTCAAGGGCCACGCGACGGGTGGCCAGAAATCAGTGTATGAGTGTTTTCTGACGCCTGGGGAACGTCGGCAACTGCTCGATGCCATGCGAGAGGTGATCCGCCTGGATGAAGACCGGTTCATGATAATCCGCCTCGATCCGCGCTCCCGAGTCCATGCACTCGGTATCGCCGTCGAGCCAGAAGATCCGCTCCTTTTCTATCACGGCTGATCATGTCAACTCTCTATCTTGATCGAAAAGGACTTGAACTGCGTCATGACGGCGCGGCTCTGGCACTTTACGAGGGCGGAATGCGAGTGAGATCCGTGCCGCTAGCACTTCTCGATCGTATCGTGATCCGCGCGGAGACTGCGCTCAACACCGGTGCCCTGGGGGCGATCGCAGAAACCGGGATCGCGGTCGCAGTTCTGAGTGGCCGACATGGTCGAAGAATCGCCACGGTCCTCGGACGCCCGCACAACGACGCCCGCATACGGCTCGCACAGTATGCAAGGTCGCAGGAGTCGTCTTTTCGCCTGGAATGGGCGCAGCGGTTTGTCGAGAAAAAGATCGCAGGCCAAGCCGCGTTCCTCGATCGCGCACTAGTCGTGCGTCCCGATTTACGCAAGCCGTTGACGGATGCACTGGCAACTCTGCGCCCGTTGCGTGACCGGTGCAGTGACCAGATGTCCGGTCCCGCCGAGCTGCTCGGACTGGAGGGCGCGGCACAAGCCGCCTATCTCCGCGGCTATACAACACTCTTTGCAGAATCGCTCGCCTTTACCGGGCGCAACCGTCGTCCACCTCGCGATCCTGTCAATGCGTGCCTGTCGCTTGGTTATACCATCCTTCATGTCGAGGCGGTGCGCGCTGCGCATGCGGCTGGGCTCGATCCGTTCATCGGCTTTTTCCATGAGACCGCATTCGGGCGAGAATCACTGGCCTGTGACCTGATCGAGCCTCTGCGGCCGCGCTGGGATGCATGGGTCTGGGAGGTCTTTCGTTCCCGGGCATTGCGAGCCGAGCATTTCCGGGCGGACAAGGGCGCCTGCCTGCTCGACAAGGCCGGTCGAGCTCATTTTTATGAGCATTGCGAAGAATTCATGCGGCCTGCGAGCCGCGTGCTACGCCGTTATTGCCGGGTATTGGTGCATGCGCTGATGGCGAATGCACCTGAATTTCCTCGGGGTCCTTTGGAGGATGATCTGTGAAGGCGATTTATCTGGACGGACGACAAGGTATTGATATCATGCTGGACGGCCCCGCGCTACGTGTGCGGAGCACGGGCCGCGCAGACGGGCGATATCCACTTTCGCGCATCTCACGAATCGTGACGGTAGGCAAGGTGCGTTGGCGACCTCATGCACTGCTTGCCTGCCTCCATCACAAGGTCCCGATTGCGGTTCTGGACAATCAGGGGCGGTTCATCCGGCTGCGCTTCTCCGTGGTAAGCGGGGAGCGTGGACTTGCCCGCCATATTGGGGAACTGCTCGGTATGCCCCGATACCAGAGCCGCTATCAGCGTTGGCTGAAAATGGCCGAGATGCGCGAAATGGAATCCGTAGCATGCCGAAATGGTCTGACCGGATGCCACTCTAATTATGAGCGCTTATGGCAAATAATGATTTCTGAGCAAACCGCGCTTTCGCCATGCCCACGCCCGGGCAAATACTACGCATATCTGCGCGGTCTTGCGATGGCCCACATCGTTTCTCTGTACTCCCGTATCGGCCTCCCGGCCCAGATCGGAATGTGGAGCAAGCAGGAATACCAATTATTGAACGACATCGTGCGCCTGGAGCAGTGGCAGCATGTCGATATCGTCAACCGGTGTATATCGTGTAGCGACGAGCGCCAGATTCGTCGTGCGCTTACCGAGGCATTTGAAGCACAGTCGACGGCGCGCGAGCAGCGCCTTGCTGCATGGCGTCAGGGATTGCTGCTCGAGTTGATGGGGGTGCGCATAGATGGCAGATCTGTGCAAGGTGCCGCCATTCATTCAAGGCTCGACGATCCGCATATATCTTCACTAAAGATTGCACAGGTATGCGATAAAGCTCTTGAAGCAGTTGGTTGCAACATAGGGCTCCTGCCGATTGCGCGCCGTGACTCTCTGCGCACGAGCGTCAAGATGCTAAAGTCATGGCTATGGTGCGGACAGAATATATGAGTCATTCCGAGCAGCGTAGCTGGCTGGTTGCATATGACGTTACGGATCCCCGCAGGTTGGGTCGCGTGCATCGGTTTCTGAAGCGTCATGCAATACCGGTTCAGTATTCCGTTTTCGTGACCCGTTGCGATGAGCGCAAGCTCGAGGTCATCCTTGGCGGGGTAGAGGAACGAATTAATCCGAAAGAAGACGATATCCGCGCCTATCATATTCCGGATCGATGTGAAGTTTCCATGCTCGGTGCGCAACATTTTCCGGACGGCATTATGTTACCTGCTGTTGGTATCAGCAAATTACTGCACAATTTGACGGCCAGAGCATGTCCAAGTACTTTGGACTGGATCGAGGAAATGGAGATTGCGGTAGAGAATGGCAGTTAACTCTGAATTTTATCGGAGTTGTGTCAGGCACCTTTCCAGGTGGCTGATTAGTATTAATAAAAATTGTTATGCGGTTTGAAGTGCAGACCTGATGAAGAAGGGATTAAGACACGTGAGCCTGTTCATTGTCACCGGCGAGAGCATGGTTTGAAGTGCAGACCTGATGAAGAAGGGATTAAGACACTTCCAGCCGGTCGAGGCTGCGCGATGAACCGGTTTGAAGTGCAGACCTGATGAAGAAGGGATTAAGACGATCCGAGACGGGGTCATGGTTGATGTCGTTCATCGTTTGAAGTGCAGACCTGATGAAGAAGGGATTAAGACAGCTGGCCCCGGTAAACCTTCTGCATGTCGATGGTTTGAAGTGCAGACCTGATGAAGAAGGGATTAAGACGTCGCACTTGCGGCACTCGATCCAGCGGTTCGTTTGAAGTGCAGACCTGATGAAGAAGGGATTAAGACGAACAGCTCCGACGAGCTGACCGTATGGGAGGTTTGAAGTGCAGACCTGATGAAGAAGGGATTAAGACCCTCCTGCTTCTCGCCTTCCACGGCGTACGTTTGAAGTGCAGACCTGATGAAGAAGGGATTAAGACGTCGCCTTGTCATCGCAATCGCCTTGACCGATTGTTTGAAGTGCAGACCTGATGAAGAAGGGATTAAGACGGAAACGTCCGTTAATATAAGTGTAAGTGCGGCGTTTGAAGTGCAGACCTGATGAAGAAGGGATTAAGACTCCAGTGCGCGGGCGTACCAGCCCTCATTGGATGGGTTTGAAGTGCAGACCTGATGAAGAAGGGATTAAGACCGCGGGCGTACCAGCCCTCATTGGATGGGTCCTGGTTTGAAGTGCAGACCTGATGAAGAAGGGATTAAGACTCCTGTGGCGTGTCGTCGTCCTGTCCGACGGCGCCGTTTGAAGTGCAGACCTGATGAAGAAGGGATTAAGACGGCTCGCTGCCTACAACGTTGACTCCGATCTGTTTGAAGTGCAGACCTGATGAAGAAGGGATTAAGACGAATGCCTCACGCTCAAGGCCGGCGACCATGAGGGTTTGAAGTGCAGACCTGATGAAGAAGGGATTAAGACAACAGAAGATAGTGGGTGAATAAATCAACATAGGTTTGAAGTGCAGACCTGATGAAGAAGGGATTAAGACTGCCGCCTTGCGAAGCTCAGACTCCGACTTGAGTTTGAAGTGCAGACCTGATGAAGAAGGGATTAAGACGCTCGGGATCGGGGTAGGGGCGGTCGGGGATGTTGTTTGAAGTGCAGACCTGATGAAGAAGGGATTAAGACGGATACGCAGCCCGAAGTGCCTCTTCGAGAGCGTTTGAAGTGCAGACCTGATGAAGAAGGGATTAAGACGACTAGGTATCTCCTGCCATTCGTCTCCTGTGTTTGAAGTGCAGACCTGATGAAGAAGGGATTAAGACGAACTGGTTGGCGAATTCACGCAGCTCTTTGCGTGTTTGAAGTGCAGACCTGATGAAGAAGGGATTAAGACCCTAATGCTTGCCACATATACCCTCCTATGGGTGTTTGAAGTGCAGACCTGATGAAGAAGGGATTAAGACAAGAGTTTGCCCACAGAATGGGCAGATTGCGAATTGTTTGAAGTGCAGACCTGATGAAGAAGGGATTAAGACTGGCGCAGAACCTTTTCTTCACTGATGGACAGTAAGTTTGAAGTGCAGACCTGATGAAGAAGGGATTAAGACGGATACGCGCCTCCGCAGACCGGCTCAGGCTATGGGTTTGAAGTGCAGACCTGATGAAGAAGGGATTAAGACATAGTGCCCGCCCCGTTTGCGACCGGAAAAGGTTTGAAGTGCAGACCTGATGAAGAAGGGATTAAGACACCAGACCTTTTCGCTGTCGTCGACGATGTCGCGTTTGAAGTGCAGACCTGATGAAGAAGGGATTAAGACCCTTATGCTCTGGTATCTCCTGCCATTGTCCCAGTTTGAAGTGCAGACCTGATGAAGAAGGGATTAAGACAATGAATCCTGTTTCTCCAAATACTGCATACGTTTGAAGTGCAGACCTGATGAAGAAGGGATTAAGACTCAACTGATGCTGAACATAGGCGTTAGGTATGTGTTTGAAGTGCAGACCTGATGAAGAAGGGATTAAGACGCCGGTCGGCGAACATATCCAGTCGCCCTCGTGTTTGAAGTGCAGACCTGATGAAGAAGGGATTAAGACGGAGCACCCTGAGGGGCTCCATGTCGTTTCGGTGGGTGGGCTTGACCCGCTTAAGTGGACGGGTCACTACCTAAGCCGCCTTGTTTTCAGTGGTCAAAAGTTTCCTCTCGAAGTTGATGGGTGACAAGTAGCCGAGGGCCGAATGCCTACGATGCGGGTT
>JBJHCZ010000005.1:0-159466 GCA_050486285.1 Chromatiales bacterium | reverse complement strand
ACTCACAGGCCGCTCTGGACCGAGTAGCGTTACGGCTGAATACGCGCCCAAGAAAGACGTTGGCCTTCAGTACGCCGGCGGATAAACTTCAGTCGAGTGTTGCAATGACCAGTTGAGGCCAAGCCCCGCAGTTTTGCAACTGCGGGGGATCGGGTCCTGCGGAAACCCGGGCTGGCCGGGGTTTACATGCTGTAGTACATATCGAACTCGACCGGATGCGTGGTCATGCGCAGGCGCGTGACCTCGCCCATCTTGAGTTCGATGTAGCCGTCGATCGCATCGTCGGAGAACACGCCGCCGGCCTTCAGGAAGTCACGATCCTTGTCGAGGCAGTCGAGCGCCTGGTCGAGCGCATGGCAGACGGTCGGGATGTCCTTGAGCTCCTCCGGCGGCAGGTCGTAGAGGTTCTTGTCCATCGCATCGCCCGGGTGGATCTTGTTCTTGATACCGTCGAGGCCGGCCATCATCATCGCCGCGAACGACAGGTACGGGTTACCGCTCGAATCCGGGAAGCGGACCTCGATGCGGCGCGCGTTCGGGTTGGCGACGTGCGGGATGCGGATCGACGCCGAGCGGTTGCGCGCCGAGTAGGCCAGCATGACCGGCGCCTCAAAGCCGGGCACCAGGCGCTTGTAGCTGTTGGTGCTGGCATTGGTGATCGCATTCAGCGCGCGGGCGTGCTTGAGGATGCCGCCGATGTAGTACAGCGCGATGTCCGACAGGCCGCCGTACTTGTTGCCCATGAACAGGTTCTTGCCGCCCTTGCCGAGCGACTGGTGCACGTGCATGCCGTTGCCGTTGTCGCCGACCAGCGGCTTCGGCATGAAGGTCACGGTCTTGCCGTAGGCATGCGCGACGTTCCATACCACGTATTTCAGGATCTGGTTCTGATCGGCGCGGGCCACCAGGGTGTTGAAGCGGGTGCCGATCTCGCACTGGCCGGCGGTCGCGACCTCGTGGTGGTGCACTTCGACCGGTACGCCCATCTCCTCGAGGGCAAGACACATCGCTGCGCGGATGTCGTGCAGCGAATCGACCGGCGGGACCGGGAAGTAGCCGCCCTTGACGGTCGGGCGGTGGCCGATATTGCCGTCGGGGAATACGCGTTCGGAATTCCATGAGGCCTCGTCGGAATCGATCTTGTAGAAGGCGCCGCTCATCTCCGCACCCCATCGCACGTCGTCGAAGATGAAGAATTCGGGTTCCGGACCGAAGAAGGCGGTGTCGGCGATCTTCGTTGACTTCAGATAGGCCTCGGCGCGCTTCGCGATCGTGCGCGGGCAGCGGTCGTAGCCCTGCATCGTGTTCGGCTCGAGGATGTCGCAGGTGATGTTCACCGTCGTTTCATCGGTGAACGGGTCCAGGACGGCGGTCGCCGGATCCGGCATCAGGACCATGTCCGATTCCTGGATGCCCTTCCAGCCCGCAATGCTCGAGCCGTCGAACATCTTGCCGTCCTTGAAGAAACTGGCATCGATCTGGGAGACCGGCATCGACAGGTGCTGTTCCTTGCCGCGCGTATCGGTGAAGCGCAGGTCGACGAACTTCGCGCTGTGGTCTTTGAGCATTTTCAGGACTTTCTGGGACATTGGATCCTCCGGGATTGTGAAACCGTAGTGAGTTTAATGGGCTGTGGTGCTGATAGCAGAAAGCGTGCCAGTGATAATAGTTATTCTAAATCATATAGTTATCATGATCCGTTGGGCCTTGGCGCGGGTATATTGCACAATATTGGTGCGTAGTCGACCTAAAATGGTGCGTTATTGTTCAGGGCTTGCACACTTCGAGCACAATGTGGATTTCCTCATCCTGTTCCTTCGTGCTGAGCACCCTGTGTCCGTGAATCCGGCACCAGGCCGGGATGTCGGAGAGGGCGCCGGGATCGGTGCACAGCACCTCGAGACGGTCGCCGTCGGCCAGGGCCGCGACACGGCCCTGGGTGCGAATCACCGGGATCGGGCACAGCTGATTACGGACGTCGAGCCGGTGCGCGGTCATGTCAGATGTACCACTCCTGCGGAATTTCGGCCTGGGGCAGGGGCGGCACCTCGATCGTGCGTACCGGGTGGTCCCGGTTCGCGATCTCGACCTGCACCTTGTCGGCGTCACGTCCCTTGCCGAAACGCGCGACGACACGCGCGGCGAGCTGCAGGTCATCGTCACTGGCCTCACCGTCGAGCAGCGCGACCGGCCCGATGTGGCTCAGCGAGCGGAAGGTCGTGTAGCGATGCCGGTAGCCGGACAGGAACTTGTTCTCGCCTTCCTCGCGCGCAATGATCAGCTTGAAATGCGGTCGCGGGCGCAGGTGGCGCCCGACCTTCAGCAGCATGATGTCGTCGAACTCGTAGTCCTTGCTGCCGCGCGTCCGCCACAGATCGTCGAGTTTCGCGGTGTAGTGTTCATTGGTCAGAAAACAGCAGCCGCCGGCGGGCTGCGCGTAATCATCGAGCCCGTATTCGCGCGCCAGCGCGATCTGCGGCTTGCGGTTGCGCCCGTTGAAGTCGAACAGCCGCGCGCGGTCGACCCAGCCCTCGCGTTCCGGCAGGGTCGGCGGCAGCAGCTTCGCCGACAGCGGCCGCAGCAGGCGATCGAAGGCGCCGGACTCGCGCGCAACGACCGGGAAGGTATCGCGGCGCTGCGACATCGGACGCTGGCCGAGGACTTCTCCCGTGATGATGAAGTCGAAGCCGTTCTCCTCCATCCACTGCCGCGCCTTGCCCACCATGAAGCCCTTGCAGTCGAGGCAGGGGTTCATATTGGCGCCGTAACCGTGCTTCGGGTTGATGACGACGTCCTTGTACTCCTCGATGACGTCGACGATGTGCAGCTTGATGCCGATCTGTTCGGCGACCCACAGCGCGTTGTTGCGCTTCGGCCGCGTCCGTTCGCGGTCCTTGCGGCGGATCGCGTGGGTGTGTCCCTCGACGCAGAAGCCGGTGAAGAAATTGATGCCTTCGACGATGATGCCGTGGTCCTGGATGACCCGCGCGGCGAGCATCGAGTCCAGTCCGCCGGAGATCAGGGCCACGGCCTTGCGCATTGTCTCTGCCATAGCGATGCCGTCCCGTAGTCCGTCCGGGCATGCCCGGAAAGAGTGCAATCATAGCAAAACGCCGGGCCAAACGTCGGAAAGGACAAGATCCGTCGTTGCCGCGGGTCGGTCCGGGCAGGGCGCGGCAGGGTGAAGTCCTGGCCGGAAGCGGCCTACATCAGCAGGGCGGAGTGTCCCGAGGCATCGCGAACAGGGAAGGCGCCGGTGCAGGCGCGGATATATCGCAGCGCGCGCGGGCTGCCGGTGTCGTTCCACAGATCGAAGGCGTGCAGGGGCGTCAGGCCGGTCTCACCGGCGCGCAGTTCGCGCATCGTGTGCAGCAGGTCGAGCAAGGGGGTGAAGGCGAGGCAGAGATCGGCGAATTGTGCGCGGCGTTCATCCGCGAGCAGCTCGTGGAGCTGGCGGTACGCAGTCTGGCCGAGGCTGATGAACTGGCTCAGGCGGACCCCGCGCTGCTCGGCGAGATCCGGGAACAGGCCGGCGAACAGCAGGCACTGGTCGCCGATGTCGCGCAGGTGCTCGGCGCGGGGTTTCAGCGGCGGCTGGCCGGTCAACTGATCGAGGGCAAGCAGTCCGTCGAACAGGTCCTCCCGAGTCGACACGCGGATCAGCAGATGGACGAGATAGGACTCGAGCCGCTCGCCGAGCACGCAGCCGGTCAGCGCCTCGGCCTCGCCGACGAGGGCGCGCCATTCAGCCGCTGATCCAGGGTTCGCAGTGAGCTTGAGCGTCATGAATGCTACATCGGCCGCCGGCGCCCGCCCGTTAGCGCGGGCGAGGCTTTCGAAACCGCGAGCCAGTTGATAAGATCCTGATCTTCCCGAGCAATTCCGGACGACCGCCGCGTCCGAACCAGAGTCCTGGCAAGCCGATGAGCGACAACCCCGATATCACGACCTTCCAGGGCCTGATCATGGCCCTGCAGCAGTACTGGATCGAGCAGGGCTGCGTGATGCTGCAACCCTACGATATGGAGGTCGGCGCCGGCACCTTTCATCCGGCGACCTTCCTGCGCGCGATCGGTCCCGAGCCCTGGGCCGCGGTCTATGTCCAGCCCTCGCGCCGGCCGACCGACGGCCGTTACGGCGAGAACCCGAACCGGCTGCAGCACTATTACCAGCTTCAGGTCATCATCAAGCCGTCGCCGCTTGCCTTCCAGCAGCTCTACCTCGGTTCGCTCTATCGTCTCGGCATCGATCCGCTGGTCCACGACATCCGTTTCGTCGAGGACAACTGGGAGTCGCCGACGCTCGGCGCCTGGGGGCTCGGCTGGGAGGTCTGGCTGAACGGGATGGAGATCACCCAGTTCACGTACTTCCAGCAGGCCGGCGGTCTCGACTGCCGCCCGGTCACCGGCGAGATCACCTACGGACTCGAACGCATCGCGATGTATCTGCAGGGCGTCGAGAGCGTCTACGACCTGGTCTGGAGCCGGGGCGGACCGGCCGGGATCGTGACCTATGGCGACGTGTTTCACCAGAATGAAGTCGAGATGTCGGCGTACAATTTCGAGTACGCCGACACCGCCACGCTGTTTACGTCTTTCGATGCCTGCGAGGCCGAGAGCGGCCGGCTGATCGAGGCCGATCTGCCGCTGGCGGCCTATGAGATGACGCTGAAGTCGTCGCATCTGTTCAACCTGCTCGATGCCCGCAAGGCGATCAGCGTGAGCGAACGCGCGCGCTACATCGGCCGGGTGCGCGCGCTGTCGGAGGCGGTCGCGAAGGCCTATTACGCGCGCCGCGAGGCGCTCGGATTCCCGATGTGCGCCGGCGCGGAGCGCAAGTCGTGAGCGCGCGCCGCGACTTCCTGTTCGAGATCGGCACCGAGGAGCTGCCGCCGAAGGCCCTGCGGGGGCTTGGCGAGGCGCTCGGCGAAGCGATCCGGCGCGGTTTGCAGAAGGCCAGCCTCGGCTTCGACGATGTGCGCGTCTGTGCAAGCGCGCGCCGCCTTGCGGTGCTTGTCGATCGCCTGGCCGAGGTCCAGCCCGATACCGTCGAGGAGCGTCGCGGCCCGGCGCTGTCCGCTGCCTTCGACGAAAACGGCAGGCCGACCCCGGCTGCGCTCGGCTTCGCGCGTTCCTGCGGCATTGAAGTCGATGCGCTGGAACGCCTGAAAACGGACAAGGGCGCGTGGCTGGTCGCGCGCACCGCGCATCGCGGTCGCGACGTGCGTGAACTGTTGCCGGGCATCGTCACCGAGGCGCTGGCCGCATTGCCGATCCCGCGACGCATGCGCTGGGGGTCGCTGGACGCCGGCTTCGTCCGCCCCGTGCACTGGATGGTGATGCTGTACGGCGAGGATGTCGTGCCGCTCGAACTGTTCGGGATCACCGCGGGCAGGGAGACCCGCGGGCATCGCTTTCATTGCGACAGGCCGCTGCACCTCGCGCGGCCGGCGTCCTATATTCCGCTGCTCGAGACTGAAGGGTATGTCGTCGCCGACTTCACGCTGCGCCGCGAGGCCGTGCGCGCGCAGGTGCTCGAGGCGGCCGCAAAGGCCGGCGCGCGCGCCGACATCGACGATGCCCTGCTCGATGAGGTCACCGCGATCGTCGAATGGCCGCGCGCGGTGACCGGCCATTTCGAGGCGCGCTTCCTCGACTTGCCGGAGGAGGTGCTGATCTCGGTGATGAAGCAGCATCAGAAGTATTTTCACCTGCGTGACGCCGGCGGCCGCCTGCTGCCCGCCTTCATCACCGTCAGCAATATCGAAAGCCGTGATCCTGCCATGGTGCGCGCCGGCAACGAGCGCGTGATCCGGCCCCGCCTCAGCGACGCGATGTTCTTCTGGAACCAGGACCGCAAACGCCGTCTCGATGCGCGCATCGATGAACTCGAAAGGGTGGTCTTCCAGCGCGGACTCGGCACGCTGTACCAGAAGGGCGAACGCGTCGCTGCGCTGGCTGCGATCATCGCCGCGGATATCGGCGGCGACCGCTATGCCGCCGAGCGCGCGGGCTGGCTGTGCAAATGCGACCTGATGACCGACATGGTCGGGGAGTTCCCGGAACTGCAGGGCGTCATGGGCGGCTACTATGCCGCGCATGACGGCGAGCCCGGCGAGGTTGCCGCGGCCGTTGCCGAACATTACCTGCCGCGTTCGGCGGGCGATGCGCTGCCGGCGACGACCGCCGGACAGGCCGTTGCGATCGCCGACCGGCTCGATACGCTGGCCGGCATCTTCGGCCTCGGCCGCGCTCCGACCGGCGACAAGGATCCGTTCGCGCTCAGGCGCGCCGCGCTCGGCGTCCTGCGCATCATCATCGAGGGTGGCCTCCGTCTGGACCTCGTGCCGCTGATCGAGGCCGCATTCGACGGCTACCGCCGCCAGGGCGCCGGCATCGGGCATGGCGGCGAGCAGCGCGAACAGCTGTTCGCGTTCATGATGGAGCGTCTGCGCGCCTGGTATCACGATGCCGGCATCGGCAGCGAGATATTCGACGCGGTACTGTCCCGGCGCGTCGGCCGTCCCGCGGATTTCGACGCGCGCGTGCGCGCGGTCAGGATGTTCAGCACCCTGCCCGAAGCCGAGAGCCTGGCTGCGGCCAACAAGCGCATCGCGAATATCCTCAGGAAATCCGGCGAGCGGCCCGCCGATCGCGTCGACGACAGCCTGCTGACGGACGCCGCCGAACGGGCGCTGGCCTCGGCGCTCGACGATGCGATGCGCGATGCCATACCGCTGATCGATGCAGGGGATTACGCCGAGGCGCTCAAGCGGCTGGCCGCTCTGCGCGCGCCGGTCGATGCCTTCTTCGACCAGGTACTGGTGATGAGCGAAGATGCGGCGGTGCGCGACAATCGTCTCGCGTTGCTGCAGCGCCTGCACGGCCAGTTCATGCAGGTTGCCGACCTGTCCTGTCTGTTCAGCCAGGTGGAAGGCAGGGGTTGACGATGCGGCCGATCGTGCTTTGCCGTGACGGCGTCATCAACCGCATACCGAAAGGGAACATACGCTCGCCGGACGACTGGCACGCGCTGCCCGGCAGCCTGCGCGCGATCGCGCGGCTGACATTCGCGCACTTCAACGTCATCGTGGTCACCAATCAGCCGGACATTGGTGAAGGCGGGCTCGACAGCGGTACGCTGGCGCGCATCCACGCCAAGATGAAGACCGAGGCTGCGCGCGAAGGCGGCAGGATAGACGCGCTGCTGTACTGTCCGCACCGTATCGATGAGGCCTGTCCCTGCCGCATGCCGAAGCCCGGGCTGCTGGTCGAGATCGGCAGGCGGCTGGACATGGATCTCGGCGGCATTCCCTTCGTCAGCGATTCTCTCGACAACATTCACATGGCGCGTTCGCTCGGCATGCGGGCGATGCTGATCGATCCCGAGCGTTGCCGCAGGATGGTCGAGACGCCGTCCGGCGATGTTACGGCCTATCCCGATCTTGGCTCGGTTGCCGATGCGGTGATCAGGCAGACGGAAGCGGCCTGACAGGATGCTGTTGCCGCGCTCGCTGTTGTTCGCGCTCGGGCTGTGGCTGTCCACGATCGTCTATGCACCGTTTGTGCTGATGACCTTCCCGGTTCCGGTGCGCAGCCGCTATCGCTTCATCACCAGCTGGGCGCGTTTCAACATCTGGTGGCTGCGCGTGAGCTGCGGCCTCGATTACCGGATCGAGGGGCGCGAGCATATCCCGCAAGGCGCGGCAATCGCGTTCTGCAAGCACCAGTCGACCTGGGAGACCTTCGCGCTCCCCGAGATCCTGCCCTACCAGGTCTGGTTGATGAAGCGCGAGCTGCTGCGTATTCCGCTTTTCGGCTGGGGGATTGCGATGCTCCATCCGATCGCGATCGATCGCCGTGGCGGTCGCAAGGCGATCGAGCAACTGGTCGAGCAGGGCGCACGGCATCTCGCCGACGGGCGCTGGGTTATGGTGTTCCCGGAGGGCACCCGTGTCGCGCCGGGAGAGACCGGTCGTTACGGCATCGGCGGCGCAGTGCTCGCGGCGACGACCGGCTATCCGGTCGTCCCGGTCGCGCACAATGCCGGCGAGTTCTGGCCGCGCAAGGGCTTCGTCAAGCGGCCGGGCACGATCACGCTTGCGATCGGCCCGCCTATCGAGACGCGCGGCAAGACCCCGGAACAGATCCGCGACGAGGCGCGCGACTGGATCGAGGCGAAGTCGCGCGAGCTCAGCACCCTCAAGCCCTGAGCAGACGCCCCGGATGATTTCCATGATGCGGTGAGCGCAGCGAGCTGCATTGACTCCCGCCCGCAAAAGCGTTCTGCCAACTTCCCGGCCGCCGCGCCCTGCCTTTCGTTGCCATGACACGCGTTAATACATCCATGTAGCTCCCCGCCGCATCCCTGCGGCGGAAGGTCATGGCAACGAAAGGCAGGGCGCGGCGGCCTGTGGCTGTGGCACGCGCTCGCGGCAGGGTCCGGACCCTGCTTGCCACCGACGCGACGTCGATGCAACTCGCTGCGCTCAACGCATCTTATATTCTCCTGAGGTCCTGCGGGGTAGCGTCTCGGGGAAGTTGCGCGGCGAGGCGGGCGAAGTCTGACAGCGTGAGTTGTTCGGCGCGCAGGCCGGGATCGACGCCGGCGGCTTCGATCGCGGCGCCGTCGAGCAGCGTCGACAGCGCGTTGCGCAGGGTCTTGCGCCGGTACATGAAGGCCAGGCGGACGACATCCGCGAATATCGCCGGGTTCGCGATGTCGACCGGCGGGCGCGTGTGAGGGACCAGACGCACGAAGGCCGATTCGACCTTCGGTGGCGGATTGAAGGCGCCCGGGCCGATCAGGAACAGCCGATCGACCGCGCATTGGCACTGGACCATCACGCTCAGCCTGCCGTAGTCCTTGCCGCCGGGTTTGGCCGACATCCGGTCGACGACTTCCTTCTGCAGCATGAAATGCATGTCCTCGATGCAGTGGCGCTGCTCGAGCAGGCGGAAGATCAGCGGGGTCGAAATGTTATAGGGCAGATTGCCGACGACGCGCAGCCTTGTCCCGCCGGCCACGGCACAGACATCGAAATCGAGGGCGTCGGCCTGGTGCACGCGCAGTCTGCCTTTCGCGCGCGCGGGCAGTGCCTCGAGCGCGGGGATCAGGTCGCGATCGAGTTCGACGACATCGAGATCGGCGCCGGCCTCGAGCAGCGGCAGGGTCAGCGCACCCCGGCCCGGCCCGATCTCGAGCAGGCGTTGTTCGGCGCCGGGCGAGATCGCGCGAACGATGCGGCTGATGATATCGGGGGCGTGAAGGAAGTTCTGTCCGAAGCGCTTGCGGGGACGATGCATGACGCCTCAGGTCGCGCGCGCGCGCCGGTGAACGGCCATGGCGGCCGCGGTGTCGAGCGCGAGTTCGAGGCTGCCGGCACGCGCGCGCCCGCTGCCGGCAAGTTCGAGGGCGGTGCCATGATCGACCGAGGTGCGGATCAGCGGCAATCCGAGGGTAATGTTGATCGCATTGCCGAAGCCCATGTGCTTGAGCACCGGCAGGCCCTGGTCATGGTACATCGCGACCACGGCGTCGGTTTCGGCGAGCAGTTCAGGCAGGAACGCGGTGTCGGCCGGGCGTGGGCCGTGGATGGTCATGCCTTCGCGCGCAAGCCGGCGGATCACCGGCGTGATGCTCTCGATCTCCTCGGTGCCGAGTTCACCGTCCTCGCCCGCGTGCGGATTCAGTCCGCATACCAGCAGGCGCGGCGCGTCGATTCCGAACAGATCGCGTAGTCCGCGATGCGTCGTGCGCAGGACCGCCTCGATGCGCTCGGGGGTGATGCCGTCGAAGACGTCCCTGAGGGCGACGTGCGTGGTCGCCAGCGCGACGCGCAGGCCGCGCGTCGCCAGCATCATGACGACGTCCGGCGTCGCGGTCAGCATCGCGAGATATTCGGTATGCCCCGAAAAGCGGACGCCGGCGCGGTTGATGACGCCCTTGTGGACCGGGCCGGTCACCATCGCGTCGAAGCGTCCGTCGAGACAACCGGCGACCGCGGTCCTGAGTGATTCGAGCACATAGGCGGCGTTGGCGGTATCCGGCTCGCCGCAGACCTCCGGGTTTGCGGCCGCGAGCGGTAATACGGTGATCGTGCCGCGCCGTGCCGTGTGCGGCTCCGCATCGCCGTGGTAATCGACCAGGGTCAATTCGAGACCCAGCCGGCGCATGCGCCGCTCGAGCACGCCGGGATCGGCGATGACGACATAATTCGCCTCCGGCCTGCGCGCGAGCGTCTGCAGGCAGAGGTCGGGACCGATACCCGCGGGTTCACCGGGGGTGACGGCGATCACCGGCGGTCGTTCAGGATGCAAGATCCGCCCTCCGGTTACCGTCGGTTGGCTGTTGAAAGCGTTCGCCGGGTTTGCGCAGCGAAGTCAAGCGCAGCCTCGCCGGAGCCCGAAGGGTGCCGCGCAGCGGCAGCGAGGCGAGCCATTCGCGGAGAAAACCCGGCGAACGCTTTCAACAGCCAACCGGCTAGAGGCGATATTCAACGTAGGCGTCTTCGCGAAGTCTGCGCAGCCAGTCGGAGAATTCCTCTTCCGCCTTGCGCCGGTAGATCGATTCGCGCGCCATCTCGCGTGTGAATTCCTCGGTGACGTCGCGCTCGCGCCGGGCGACGACCTGCACCAGGTGCCAGCCGAACGGCGACTGCACCGGTTCGCTGATCTCGCCGACCTCGAGCGCCGCCATTGCCTGTTCGAACTCGGGCACCATCTCGCCGGGATTGACCCAGCCGAGATCGCCACCGGTCGAGGCGCTGGCGACATCGTCCGAATGGGCATGGGCGAGGTCGGCGAAACTCGCGCCGGCCGCGATGCGTTCCTTGAGTTCCCGCAGCAGTTGACGCGCGGCTTCTTCGCCGAGCAGTTCGCTGGTCTCGACAAGGATATGGCGCGCCCGCGTCTGCGTCAGCACCCGGGTCTCTCCCGAGCGATGCCCGTGCAGCTTGACGATATGGAAGCCGCTGCCACTGCGGATCAGGTCGCTGACCTCGCCGGGTCGCATCTGCGGGACGGTTTCGGCGAACAGCGTCGGCAGTTCGCCGGCCCTGCGCCAGCCGAGGTCGCCGCCGGACAGCGCGTGCTGTCCATCCGACGAGGCGATGGCAACCTGGCTGAAATCCTCTCCATTACGCAGTCGGGCAAGTATTGCCTCTGCGCGTTCCCGCGTCTCCCGTATCTGTTCCGGACTGGCGCCGTCCGGCGCGGCAACGAGGATATGGCCGAGGTGGTATTCGTCGGAGCCCTGTCCCTGGCGGCGCTGGGTCGCGAGAAAGTTCTCGACCTCCTGGTCGGTGACGACGACCCGGTTGTCGACCTGCTGCTGGCGCAGGCGATGCAGGATCATTTCCTTGCGAATGTTCTCGCGGAACTTCGCGAAGTCGAAGCCCTCTTCCTGCAGTACGGCGCGGAACTCGCTGAGCGAGAGGTTGTTCTGGGTCGCGATGCCGCTGATCGCCTGGTTGAGGTTGTCGTCGTCGACGAGGATCCCGATGTCCTCGGCGAGCTGGAGCTGGATCTGTTCGAGCACCATGCGTTCCAGCACCTGCCGCTGGAGGATGCGCTCGGAGGGCGGGTTGATGCGCTGCTGCCGCAACTGCGCGCGCACGGTGCGGATCTGCTCCATCAGCTCGGTGTGGGAGATGATGTCGTTGTCGACGATCGCGACGATGCGGTCGATCTCGACCGGCGCGGCGGCGGCGGTCGCCGGCAGCGCGACGAGTGAGAGCGCGAAAACCAGCGCTAGGAGCGGCCACCGGCCGGCGGTTGTCATCGGAATGCTCATATTGTCCGGGAGGATGTCGGTTCAGGGTCAGTAACGATAGCCAAGAATACCATGATCGAGCAGGCTTTCGAGGCTGGTGCCGATGCTGGTCAGCCCCTTGAGATCGAACTGGAAATACAGGCTTCTGTCGGTATTGCCGAAGTCGTCGTCGACGAAACGGCGGCTGACCACCCGCATGCGCCAGCAACAGCTTTGATACTCGAGGCCGGCCAAAGTTTCGAGGATCCGCTCGTCGCGCAGCGAATAGTTGTGACGGGCGATCAGGTGCCAGCGCGGGGTGAGCGGCCACAGCAGGGAGACGTCGGTCTGCTCCAGGGAGTCCTCGCGGTAGCGGTAGGCGACGTTGAAGATGCTCCTCATGGCCGGGCGGTATTGCAGCCGGATTCCACCCTTGTCGAATTTGCCCGTTTCCTCACTGCGGCGCGCATCGAAGCGCAGGGATACGCTGCGGGTCAGGTTTGCGGTGCCCTCGGCGACGATGTCGGACACCTTCGAAGTCTCGACCGGGTCCTGCGGTCGCAGGGTGACCTCGCGATCCTGGAAATAGAAGATGCGCCCGATGCCAAACTGGGCGCGCTGGCGCGCGCTGGCGCCGTCGAGGAAGCGCGTTGTCACCGCGGCGCTGAGCTGGTTGGCGTCCCCCATGCGGTCCGAGCCGTTGAAGCGGTTGTCGCGGAACAGCTGGGTGAAATTGAAGTCCGGGCGGCCGCTGTCGAAGCGCGGTAGCGCGGACTGGTCACGGTAGGGGACGTAGAGATAGAACAGCCGCGGCTCGAGGGTCTGCAGCATCGGCCGCGAACCCCAGCGGGTGTCGCGTTCGAGGAATACGCCGGTGTCGAAGGTGAAGACCGGCAGGGTGCGCTCCGGCTGCGCGGCGTCTCCGGTCAGCGGGATCGGGCCGTCGTCGAGTCGATAGCGGGTATGACGAAGCGTCAGCGTCGGCTGGGCATAGGCGGCCATCGAATAGAACGGCAACGTCAGTCCGGGCTGGACATCGAGCCGTTCTCCGGTGATGCGCTGTTCCGGCACGTCGTGGCGGAAATTGACGTAGCTGGTCACCAGACGCGGGTTCAATCTGGCGCTGAATTCCGGACGCTGGCTGCGAAACAGCAGGACCGGGAGCTGCCGGTAGGGGCGTTGCGCCGGCAGTATCGTATCATCGACGGTCTGGTAGGTCTGCAGCCGCGCCGACGCCATCCAGGTGTCGGCCTGGTAGCCGAGCACCGCGCGTTGCTCGAGATGCGTGACGCTGGCGATGCTGAGCGTATTGCCGAGATCACGGAAGTAATCATTGTCCGAGGCTCGATTGATGTCGAGGTTCAGGCTGAGGCGTTCGGTCTGGCGGCCGAAATGCCGGTAACTGAGCAACCAGCGATCGCGCGCCGCGAGGTCGTCGTCGGGCAGCCAGGCGGTTTCGATCTGGCCGCGGCTCCTGCGGTTCAGGTAGCGGAATTCGGTCTCGAGCATCTCTCCGCGCTTGGTGACGATGCGCGGGGTCAGCGTCGCGTCGTAACGCGGCGCCAGATTCAGATAGTACGGCGCCGCGATGTCGATGCCGTTGCGCGAGGAACTGCGCAGCGTCGGACTCAGAAAACCGGATTTGCGCCGGTCATCGATCGGGAAGCTCAGGTACGGCGCATACAGAAACGGTACGCCCTTGAACGAGACGGTGACATTGCGCGCGGTGCCGGTGCCGGTCGCCTGGTTCAGGCGCACGCTGCTGGAGCGCAGCAGCCAGTCATCGCGGCCCGGGTCGCAGGTCGTATAGCGCATGCGCGACAACAGCGTGCGATCCCGGTCCTCGAATACGGCCGTTTCGGCCTGTCCGCGCGCGTGTCGCTCGTACAGCAGGAAGCCGGTGTTTTCGAGGCGCCCGCGGTCATCGTCGAGCCAGAACTCTCCGCGGTCGCCGTCGAGGACCAGGCCTTCGCGGATCACGCTGACATTGCCCTCGGCGCGCAGCCATTCGCGTTCGCGATCATAACTGGCGTGGTCGGCCTTGAGGATGGTGCCGTCGCGGATGGCCTCGACGTCGCCGTGCATGGCCAGCGTGGTGCGCCCGGTCACCCGCGCGTGATCGGCGTACAGCAGCGTGAAACCTTCGTGCCCGGGGCCGGGCAGCATCAGTAATTCCGGCGGCGTCGCATATTGCGTGTGACACAGTCGCCAGTCCATCAGCGGATTCGATGAGGGCTGGGCGAGGGCGGTGCTGCAGGCAAGCAGCAACGGCAGGGCCCACAGGAGGCAACGGGGGCCGGCAGCCCGGGCGAGCCGGGAATCGACCTTGTCCTGCGCGTCTGCCCGGGTCGCGGCGAGCGGACGGGATGGGGGTGCTGGCAAGATGCGCTTCCGGGATTCCGGCCGCCGGCCGGGCTGTGATTTTTATCGTTCCGTCAGCGCCTTATTGTTGTTGATTTGGCGGAATGCTGTCAAACGACGGTGGTCATCCGGGGCCTCCCGCGCGGTGTTGTCGCGGTGGCCGGCGATGTTTTGTGACCGCTGTCGCGATCGCCGCGTGCAGCGTTCACGATTCCGGCAAGCAGATTTTCAAGCCCCCGGGGCGGGTCGATATATTCAACGGAATCGACGGGATGATCCGTCGGCATGGAGATCCGGCGCAGCCGGGTCAACGGGCAACCCGGAGGCAAAGTAGTCATGAGCGCATCCCCACAGACTGGTAGTGCAGACAGGATCCGGGATCCGGTCCGCCAGGTTCCGCGCGGCAACGGCCCCCTGCTCGATATCCGGGGTCGGATCAAGCGGCTCGACAAGCTGCCGCCGATGCCGGAGATGACCCAGAAGATCCTGCGGCTGAGCTCGAATCCCGACGCCAACGTCAAGGAGCTGGTCGCGATCGTCGAACTCGATCCGAGTCTTGCCGCCCAGGTCATGCGTTACGCGAGTTCGCCGTTCTTCAGCTACCAGGGCAAGGTCGATTCGGTCCAGACCGCGATCTCGCGCGTGCTCGGCTACAACACCGTGCTGAATCTCGCGCTCGGCGCAACCGCCGCGCGTTCGTTCAAGGTGCCGCGCAACCTTCCGCTGGGACTCGACAACTTCTGGCGCCATGCGATCTACAGCGCCGCGCTGGTGCAGGCGCTCAGCAACGCGGTGCCGAAGGAATCCCGCCCGCCCGCCGGACTCGCCTATCTCGCCGGTCTGCTGCACAACTTCGGTCACCTGTTGCTCGGGCACCTGTTCAAGCAGGAATTCCTCGTGCTGAACAAGTTCATTACCAAGTATCCGGACAAGCCGATCGAGCTGATCGAGCAGCGTGTCCTCGGCACCGACCACGGCGCGGTCGGCGCCTGGCTGATGCAGGCATGGCGGCTGCCGGAGGAGATCGTCATCGCAACGCGTGAACATCACAACGAGCGCTACCAGGACATCCATGCGGTCTACCCGCAACTGGTCTTCCTGGCCGATCGCCTGCTCAAGGCGCACGGCATCGGCGATGCCCCGGACGACCAGGTGCCGCAGTCGATCTATGATTCACTCGAGATTGGAGAATACCAGGCCATGGCGATCACCGGACGCGTACTCGAAGGCGCCGGCGGACTCGAGGTCATGGCCAACAACTTCGCCGCCTGAAACGAAACGGGGTCAGAGTAGAATCGGTCCAACTGCTTCAGTTGGACCGATTCTACTCTGACCCCGTTTCGTTTCAGGCCGAGGCGCAGACCTGGGCGTAGTCCTGGTAGCCCGGGAACTCCTTGCCTTCGCCGCAGTAGCGGCAATTCGGGTTCTTGCGCACCTTCATCTCGGTGAACTGGCCCGACAGCGCGTCGTAGTGCGTCATGCGGCCGACCAGCGGTTCGCCGATGCCGAGCAGGATCTTGACGGTCTCGACCGCCTGCAGCAGGCCGAGCGTGCCGGGCATCACGCCGAGCACGCCGGCCTCGGCGCACGACGGCGCGAACTCGGGCGGCGGCGGCTCCGGGAACATGCAGCGGTAACACCCCCCCTTGACCTTGTCGTAGGCCGGCCAGAACACGGTGATCTGGCCCTCGAAGCGGTAGACCGCAGCATGGACGTTCGGCTTGCCCATCTTCACGCAGGCGTCGTTGATCAGATAGCGTGTCGCGAGATTATCGGAGCCATCGACGATGACGTCGTAGTCGCCGAAGATCTCCTCGACGTTGCTGCTCTCGATATGTGTCTGGTAGGTCCGTACCGTGATCCTCGGGTTCAACTGCTCCAGCGCAATGCGTGCCGACTCGACCTTCGGCATGCCGACCCGCGCTTCCGTATGCAGGATCTGGCGTTGCAGGTTGCTGCGGTCGACGACGTCGTGATCGACGAGTCCGATCGTGCCGACGCCGGCGGCGGCAAGATAGTAGGCAGACGGCGATCCGAGGCCGCCGGCGCCGATCAGCAGTACCTTGCTGCCGAGCAGCTTCAACTGGCCGGCCTCACCGACATCGGGCATCAGCAGGTGGCGTGAATAGCGCTCGCGCGCCTCGGCGTCGAGGGTCGGCGGTACCTCGAACGGATGGCCTTCGTTCTTCCAGCGGCTGAAGCCGCCCTTGACCGAGCGTACGTCGCGATAACCCAGGCGCTTCAGATCCTCGGCAGCGAACAGCGAACGGACCCCGCCGGCGCACATGACCATCACAGTGGCGTCGAAATCCGGCACGGCATCCTCGACGCGCAGTTCGAGGAAGCCGCGACCGAGCCGGTGCGCGCCGGTCGGGCTGCCCTGGGCGACCTCATCGGTGTCGCGTACATCAATCAGTGCGGCTCCCTGCCCCTGCATCGCCAGTGCCTCCGCTGGCGTGATCTCGGGAATCGCATCGCGCAATTCCGCCAGTCGACGATCTTTGGCCTTCATGTCACCTCCGAGCCGGGTATATCGGGTGCCGAGCGGACCTCCGGGGGATGCCCCGGTGCCCGGTTTGCGGGTATGGGCGTTTCATCAAAATAAGGTCTGCGAGGACGGATAATTATACATTATGACAGTCGCATTGGGGATCCCTGGCCAGCTTGGACTGCTGCCAGCTCATCGCTGCGGCGTCCACTCGCGCCAGGCGCCCGCACAAGGTATCGCCCAGATCGAGCAGGACCTTGAGGGTTTCGACCGCCATCACGCAGCCAACCAGGCCGGCGAGCGGTGCGAGCACGCCCGCGGCGGCGCAACTCTCGTCGGTGGTTGTTCGTTCCCGTTCCGGAAACAGGCAGGCGAGGCAGGGGCTGTCCGGGCGGCGGAAGTCGAAGGTCGATGCCTGTCCCTGCAGGCGGATCACCGCGCCCCAGACCAGCGGCACGCGGGCCGCAGCGCAGGCCCGGTTGATCGCGAACCGGCTGTCGAAGTTGTCGGTTGCGTCGAGCACGACATCGGCGTCGGCGATCGCGCGCGCGAGCGCTTCGCCGTCGAGGCGTTGTGCGATCGTGACGAGTTCGATGCCCGGGTTCAGGGCATGCAGGCGATCGCGGGCGGAAGCGGTCTTGGGCCGGCCGAGATCAGCGGTCGAGTGGAGTATCTGGCGCTGGAGATTGCCGGCCTCGACCGCATCATGATCGCAGAGTACGAGACGGCCGACGCCGCTGGCCGCGAGATACATCGCGGCCGGCGAGCCGAGCCCGCCGAGGCCGATGATCAGCGCGGTGGCGCCGAGCAGCCGCTCCTGCCCCGCGATGTCGATCTGCGGGAGCAGGAGATGCCGGCTGTAGCGCTGGAGTTGTTCGTGGTCCAGGTCGACGCGGCCCCGGGTCAGAAGCTGTAGGCGAAAAAGCAGTCCTGCGGCGTGCGACCGTCGTCGGCCCAGCCGCCGAGCAGATAGATCGTGTCGTCGATGACCCCGACCCCCATTGCGCACAGCGGTTGCGGGATCGGTGGCAGGATGTGCCACTGGCTGCTCCCGGCATCATAAAACGCACAGTGGTTGCTGATGCCGTCGCCGCTGTAGCCGCCGAAGATGAACATGCGGCCCTCCGCGAGACAGGCGCCGGCGCCTGCCGCAGTCCACGGCAGGGTGAGTTTCTCGCGCGTCCACCGGCCGGTCTTCGGGTCGAAGGCCTCGATGTGATCGAAGTTGTTGAAGCCTTCCGGCGTGAAGGCGACGCCGCCCATCGTCAGGATACGGCCGTCGATGACGACGGCATCGAGCGCGAAGCGCGGCGTCGGCAGCGGGGCGATCTCCTCCCACTTGCCGGTCTTCAGGTTCAGGCGTTCGCAGAACTCGAAACCCGGGTCGGTCTTCGGCCCCGATGTCGTCGCGTCGGGATGGTGCCCGCCGAGGATATAGATATGGCCGTCGAGCAGGGCGCCGGCCGGGTAGTCGTGCGGCATCAGCATGTCGGGACCGCTTTCCCAACGGTCCTCTTCGGGATAGTAGATCTCGGTCGTGCGCAGGAAGCGGAAGGTACCGTTCTCCTGCTTGAAGCCGCCGCCGATGATGTATATCGCATCACCGACGGTGCGCGCGATCGCCCCCGAGCGCAGGGTCGGCATGTCCGCCCCGCGCTCCCAGCGGTCTCGCGCGGGGTCATAAATGATGACGGAATTCAGGCTCTTGAAGTTGGGTCCGCCGCCACCGAAGCCGTAGATGCGGCCCTTCCAGGTCGCCGTCGGACAATGCGAACGGGCAACGGGCAGGGCGGGTTTGCGGGTCCAGGCGCCATTGAGGCAGTCGTCGACAGTCTTCATAGGGTGTCCAGCGCTCTTGTTATTGCGAAGCGGGTGCGAAGGGGGTCAATACATCCGCGTCGGGGTCGATAAGTCAGGATGACGGTCGATCATTGTCCGATGATTTGGCCGGTGACGGCAAGCGGCGTGTCGGCGACAGCCGAGCCGCAACGGGGTAAGAATAAAGAAAAAGTCATATGAAATCAGTCCCTGTACAGGTCCCGCGGGGCGGGTGTGTGATTCCGTTCCGTTTCCTATTATGTTATGCTTTCGCGACGGTAGACCCGGTCCGAACTGGCTCGGGACGGCCGGTAAACAGGCCTCCGGAGACGGGGGTTCTCTTCCAGCAAGGGCATGCGATCTGGGGGCAAGCGCACCCCGCACACCACGTTACGGACGACCAGGTGGACTGGATGTCTCCACCTCAGTTCGGTTGATGTTCAGGGACGATGCAGGTCATCACCCCGGTGATGAGGGACTTGTGCAGGCGTGTCCCCGTGAACGGCGTGGCGGTGGTAAGGCGAGAGTCGTCAGCCGCGCTTCGCGACCTGATCCTGACAAAATCAGTCAACTATTGATGGGTCGTTTGATATAGAAGTTCAGGCGAAGCAGCCATAGAAGCCCTCGAGGAGAATCGTCATGCTCAACAACCCGCTGAATCAGAAGTCCTATGGAGCCGTCGAATCAAACTCCGTTTCAGCGCTGAAGCAGGAAAACCCGCCGCTCAATCCGCTCCCGCCGCTCCAGGATCGCCACGGGAGGACCTTCGACTACGTCCGTATCGCCGTCATCGAGCAGTGCAATCTGCGCTGCACCTACTGCATGCCGGAAGAGGGCGTCAAGTTCAAGGAAAAGGACATGGTGCTGCGCACCGACGAGATCCTCCGCGTCATCGAACAGCTTGCCCGCATGGGCGTGCGCAAGGTCCGCTTCACCGGTGGCGAGCCGCTGGTCCGCCCGGACATCGTCGACATCGTCGCGCGCGCGGTGAAGGTCCCCGGCGTCAAGGCGACGCACATGACCACCAACGGCCTGCTGTTCCCGAAATACGCGAAGGCGCTGCGCGAGGCAGGTCTGTACGGCGTCAACATCAGTCTCGACTCGCTGCAGGCCGACAAGTTCGAGACCATCACCCGTCGCTCCGGCCTCGAGAAGGTGCTCGAGAGCATCGATCTGGCCGTCGAACTCGGGTTCCCGCGAGTCAAGATCAACGTCGTGCTGATGCGCGGCTTCAATGAGGACGAGCTGATCCCGTTCTGTGAGCTGACCAAGGACCGGCCGGTCACCGTTCGCTTCATCGAGTTCATGCCGTTCGACGCCCACCAGATCTGGGAGAGCGGTCAGCACTTCGCCAGCGCCGCGGACCTGTGCGGCCAGATCGAGTCGCACTACCAGGCCCAGGGCCTCGAGCCGGCCAGCGGCACCCGTACCGAGCATCACATCTACCATGTGCCCGGTTACGCCGGCAAGTTCGCGGTGATTCCGGCCTTCACCCGCAGCCTGTGCGGCAACTGTTCGCGCATCCGCGTGACCGCCGACGGCAACATCATGAACTGTCTGTATTCGGAAGAGCCCTATCACCTGCGCGACCTGATCCGCAAGGGCGGCAGCGACGACGACATCGTCGCGCTGTTCCGCAAGGCCTTCGATGAGAAGCACAAGGATGGTTTCGAGGCCAAGAAGGCGGCCAGCATCGCGGCCAAGATCAACGTCTCGGATATCAACCGTTCGCGAGCCAGCATGACCCAGATCGGCGGCTGAGGCGGCGATCTGCCAGTTACACGTCAAATGAAGGGATGACACGATGAGCTATAACGACCTGACCCACTTCAACGCCAGCGGCGAGGCGTACATGGTCGATGTCGGCGCGAAGAGCAGCACCACGCGCGAGGGCATTGCCGAGGGCCGCATCTACATGGAGCCAGAGACGCTGAAAAAGATCATGGAGGGATCGCACAAGAAGGGCGATGTACTCGGCATCGCGCGCGTCGCCGGCATCATGGGCGCGAAGAAGACCCCGGATCTCATTCCGCTGTGCCATCCGATCATGATCACCTCGGTCGATCTCGTGCTGACCCCGGAGCCGGAGAATAATGCCGTCTACTGCCGGGCGACGGTCCGTTGCAACGGGCAGACCGGCGTCGAGATGGAGACCCTGACTGCGGTGCAGGTCGCGCTGCTGACGATCTACGACATGTGCAAGGCCGTCGATCGCGGCATGGTGATTTCGGAGATCGGGCTGCTCGAGAAGTCGGGCGGCAAGTCGGGCCACTGGCGCAGGTCGGCTTCCGCCTGAGGGCGGTCGTCATTGCCACCCTGGCATACTCGAGCAGAGGCGAGAAACATGGATATCAAGATACGTTACTTCGCGAGCCTTCGCGATCGCATGGGCAAATCCGAGGACAAGGTCAGCCTGAACGGCGACAAGGTGACCGTGGCGGACGTCTGGAGCAAGGTCTCCAGCGACCCGATCCCCGAGACCATCCTCGTTGCCGTGAATATGGAGTACACGGATTCGAGCCAAGAACTGAAGAGCGGCGATGAGGTTGCGTTTTTCCCGCCGGTGACTGGAGGCTGACATGAAAGTATTCATCACCAAGGATACGCTGGATCCGTACAAGGAGGTTCTGGACTACGAACGTAGCGCGCTGCCCCCGGGCAAGCACGGCGGCGTCGTGACCTTCGTCGGCACGATGCGCGACTTCAACGACGGCCAGGACGTCCGCGCGATGAACCTTGACTACTATCCCGGCATGACCGAGCACCACATAGAGCGTGTCTGCCAGGAAGCGATGGACGAGTGGGACATCATGGACTGCCTGGTCGGCCACCGCGTCGGCGAGATGGTGCCGACCGATCCGATCGTGCTGGTCGCCGTGTGGTCCGCGCACCGCAAGGATTCCTTCGACGCCTGCCGCTACATCATCAACTACCTGAAGGAAAGCGCCCCGTTCTGGAAGTGCGAGGTGACGACCGCGGGCAAGAAGCACTGGGTCGAGAAGAATTCCGAGGACCCGGGCGTCGCCCAGCGGGTGGTGCGCAAGTCCGCCTGAGGTTTACCTGCAAGGCTGGTGCCTACCCGGCGCCCCATGAATCCCGGGGGCGTCGCACCCGTCCCTGTGTTATGATGTGATCACATTATTTCTTACGTGACTCGGTGACCGCATGATGAAAGCACGCTGCCTGTTCGTAACCCCTGTCCTGCTCCTCTTGCTGATGCTGTTCCCGCTGACGGCCGTGCATGCCCACAAGGTCAACCTGTTTGCCTATGCCGAGGGCAACAGCGTCGTCGTCGAAGGTTTTTTCACTGACGGCAAGGTCGCCGACAAGGCGCAGATCCAGGTGTTCTCGCCGTCCGGCGACCGCCTGGTCCAGGGCGTCGCCGACGATGAGGGAATCTTCGTGTTCGAGATCCCGGAAATCACCGACCTCAGGATTTCGTTGTATGCCGGCATGGGGCACCGCGCAGAGTTCACGCTGCCCGCCGACGAGATCCGCAGCGCGATGGCGGCAGCGGGCGAGCGGTCGAATGCGAGTGCCTCGACCCAGGCAGGCGGGACGGCGGTCGCGGCCGACAGCGCGGCAATCGAGGCAATGGTGCGGCAGGCGGTCAGCGAGGCCACGCTGCCGCTGGTGCGCAATCTATCGGAACTGAACGATCGGCGCACCGCCAGTGATATCATCGGCGGGGTCGGCTTCATCGTCGGCATCGTCGGTGTCTTTTTCTATCTGCGGGCGCGCAGCCTGCAGGGCAAGTCGGCGTCGTCGGGTAGCTGAGCGCCGCAGAAGATTCAGGTCGTGTGGTCGGCGACCGATAAGAGATCAAACATCCAGGGATTTCCGGCCACGACATGCACATCTCCGAAGGCATTCTGAATGCGCCCGTCTGGATCGCCGGCTACGCCGGCGCCGTCGCGATCGCCGCGGCGACGATGCGCAACATGGACATGGAAGAGGTGCCGAAGATCGCGGTCATCACTTCGGTGTTCTTCGTTGCCTCGCTGATCAAGGTGCCGATCGGCCCGGCCAGCGTCCACCTGATTCTGAACGGGCTGGTCGCCGTCGTGCTCGGCTGGCGGGCCTTCCCCGCGATCATGCTAGGCATCATATTGCAGGCGATCATCTTCGGTCATGGCGGCGTGACCGTCATCGGCGTCAACGCGATCATGCTGGGCGGCGGCGCGCTGGTCGCCTATCTGGTCTGGCAGTTAAGACATCATTTCAGTTTCGCGAAGAAGGAATTTGTGTTCGGCGCGCTGGCAGGCGGGGTCGCGACGATCAGTTCGGGCATCGTGCTGGCGCTGGCGCTGCTCAGTACCGGCGAGGCCTTCTTCGCGGTCGCCAGCATGATCCTGCTCGCGCACATTCCGATCATGCTGATCGAGGCTGCGGTGGTCGGCGCCTGCGCGGAGTTCCTGTATCGGGTCAAGCCGGAGATCCTCGCCGGTCGCAGGGTAGCAACGGCCGTTGCCGACAGTCCGCGATAGAATGTGGTCCGCAGCGAGGTAGTCGGGCATGGCTCTGGACATCGATCGTTATTCCAGCGTCGCCTCGCCGATCCAGCGCTGGGATCCCCGAGTCAAGACGGTCGCGCTGGGTCTGCTGATCATCTCGATCGCGTTGCTGAAATCCCTGCCGATGGCGATCGCCGCGCTCGCCTTCGCCGTGGTGATCCTTGCGATCAGCGCCCTGCCGATACACTTCGTCTCTCACGGCCTTGCCTTCATCATCGTCTTTCTGCTGCCGTTCTTTCTGGTGATGCCGTTTACCTATCCGGGCGAGGCCGCGTTTTATGTCATCGGCTTGCCGTTCGCATGGGAGGGCCTGCGCATCGCCTCGCTGATCTTCATGAAGGCGCTGGCGATCGTCGTCGTCAGCTTCGCGTTGTTCGGCTCGAGCCGCTTCGACGTGTCGATGATCGCGCTGCAGCACCTCAAGTGTCCGAAGATCATCGTGCAGATGCTGCTGTTCACCTATCGCTACACCTTCCTGTTTCTCGACGAGCTCAAGCGCATGTATACTTCGATGCGGGTGCGCGGCTTCGTCGCCCGCACCGACCGCAGGACCCTGCGCGTGTTCGGACATTTCGTCGGCACCCTGCTGGTACACAGCTTCGAGCGCACCGAGCGGGTGTACAAGGCGATGCTGTCCAAGGGCTATCAGGGGGAGCTGCATTCGATGGTGACGTTCCGCTCGAACGCCACTGATTACGTCAAGGCCGCTGCCGTGCTTGCGATCGGCTTCACGCTGGTCGCGCTAGACATGAGCGGAACGTTTGGAGTTGCGGAACATGCCTGGTACTGATGCGGCGAATCGTCCCGTCATGATCGACGTCGATAACGTCGTCTTCAGCTATCCCGACGGCCACGAAGTCCTGAAGGGCCTGAGCTGCCGGATCCACAAGGGCGAGAAGGTCGCGCTGATCGGTCCCAACGGCGCCGGAAAATCGACCTTCATGAGCCATCTGAACGGCGTGCAGTTCCCGGTCTCCGGCCGCGTGTCGATCGACGGCGCGGTGATCGGCAAGGACAATCTCAAGGACGTTCGCCGCAAGGTCGGCATCGTGTTCCAGGATCCCGACGATCAGTTGTTCTGCCCGACGGTATTCGACGATGTCGCCTTCGGGCCGCTGAATCTTGGCCTGCCGAAGGAAGAAATCGAGGCAAGGGTCGGCGAGGCGCTCGCGGTCGTCGGCCTCGAGGGTTTCGAGCAGCGTTCCTCGTTTCATCTGTCCTTCGGCGAACGCAAGCGTCTGGCGCTGGCGACCGTGCTGTCCTACCAGCCCGATATCCTCGTGTTCGACGAGCCGTCGACGAACATGGACCCGCTGAACCGGCGCAACCTGATCAATTGGCTGCGCGACTCCGACAAGACGATTCTGCTGTGCACCCACGACCTCGACATCGCCCTCGAGGTCTGCAGCCGCTGCCTGCTGCTGGTCGACGGCCGCATCGCCGCCGACGGCCCGACCACCAGCATCCTCTACGACCGCAAGCTGCTGGAGGACAACAAGCTCGAGCTGCCGCTGGCGCTGATGACCCACGAATTGCTGCACGACATCCTGCATCGCCAGGACATGGACGAGGGTGATCGCAAGGTCATAGGCAAGTTCCTGCATGCGCACCGCCACGCCCATGGCACCGACGGCCATCTGCACGTACATCTGCATACCCACGAGCACGGCCACGACCACCTCCACGAGGAGGTCGACGAGTCGCATTTCCATGATGAAGCACTGGACTCGGTAGATGCCGGGGCGCCGGCCGATCGCAGGAAGCTGTCCGGAGATTCTTCAACCTGATGCCGTGGTCCTGAAGCCGCGCAGGCGCAGGCTGTTGCTGACGACGAACAGGCTGGACACGCTCATCGCCGCAGCGGCGAGCATCGGATTCAGCAGTAATCCCGTGAACGGATACAACGCGCCCGCCGCGACCGGGATCAGCGCGACGTTGTAGGCATAGGCCCAGAAGAAATTCAGCCGAATCGTCCGCAGCGTCCGCCGCGACAGCGCGATTGCATCGACGAGTCCGCGCAGGTCGCCGCGCATCAGGATCACGTCCCCGGATTCGATCGCGATATCGGTGCCGGTGCCGATCGCGATGCCGACATCGGCCCTGGCCAGCGCCGGCGCATCGTTGATGCCGTCGCCGACGAAGGCGACGCGCCGGCCCTCCCGCTGCAGCCGCAGTATTTCCTCCGCCTTCTGGTCCGGCAGCACCTCGGCGACGACGAGGTCGATGCCGACCTCGGTCGCGACCGCGTGCGCGGTCTGCGGATTGTCGCCGCTCAGCATGCCGGTCCTCAGACCCGCCGCGTGCAACGCCGCAATCGCCGCGCGGCTGCCCTCCTTCAGCGGGTCGGAGATCGCGAGCAGGCCGAGGATCCCGCCGTCGCGCGCGACGATCAGCAGCGTCTTGCCCTGTCCGGCATGTCGAGCGAGGCGGTCCGCCAGCGGCGCGGTTTCGATGCCGAGGCGTTTCATATAGCGCTCGGCGCCGATCTGGACCAGACGGCCGCCGACGCGGGCCTCGATGCCGAACCCGGGTTCGGCGCGGAACCCGGTGGCGGTGGCGATCGCGAGGCCGCGCGCCTTTGCCGCGCCGACCACCGCCTGCGCGACCGGATGTTCGCTCAGCGTCTCCGCGCTCGCGACCAGCGCGAGCAATTCATCCTGGTTGCCGTCGAGCGCCTCTATGTCGGTCAACTGCGGACGGCCGATCGTCAGCGTGCCGGTTTTGTCGAATACGATCGTGTCGACCCGCGCCAGCAGTTCCAGCGCGGTGCCCTTGCGGAACAGGATACCGAGCTCGGCGCCTTTGCCGCTGCCGACCATGATCGCGGTCGGCGTCGCGAGACCCATCGCGCAGGGGCAGGCGATCAGCAGCACGCTGACCGCGGCGACGAAGGCGAAATTCAGCGCCGGGTCGGGGCCGATGCCGAGCCAGATGCCGAAGGTGATCGCCGCGAGCAGCAGCACCAGCGGCACGAACACGCCGGCGATGCGGTCGGCGATCTCCTGGATCGGCGGCTTTGACGCCTGCGCCTCCTCGACCATCCGGATCACGCGCGCGAGCACGGTGTCGGCGCCGACGCGGGTCGCGCGGAAGCGGAACGCGCCGGTCTGGTTGATCGTACCGCCGGTGACCTCGTCGCCGGCGCGCTTGGCGGCCGGAACGGGTTCGCCGGTGATCATCGATTCGTCGACATAACTCCCGCCTTCGAGGACCACGCCGTCGACCGGTACGCGTTCACCCGGGCGCACGACGATCTCGTCGCCGGGGACGACGGCCTCGGTCGGGACCTCGATCTCGCCGCCGTCACGCATCACCCGCGCGCTCTTGCCCTGCAGCCGGACCAGACGCCTGATCGCCTCGGAGGTCCGCCCGCGGGCCCGGGCTTCGAGCCAGCGACCAAGCAGGATCAGAGTGACGATGACGCCGGCGGCCTCGAAATACAGGTTTGCGGTGCCCTCCGGAAAGAGTGCCGGCGCCGCCAGCGCCATCGTCGAATACAGCCATGCGGCGGACGCGCCGATCATCACGAGGGAATTCATACCCGGGTTCAGATGTCGCAGTTCACCCCAGCCGAGGCGATAGAAGCGGCGGCCGGCGATGAACAACACCGGGCTCGCGAGCAGCAATTCGAGCCAGCGCCAGCCGGCCTCGGGCATCAGCGCGTGCATCGCGTTGCCCAGTCCCGGCAGCATCATCGGTCCCATTGCGACCAGCACCAGCGGCGCCGTCAACGCAATCGCCAGAGTGAGGTCGCGTTTCAGGGCCGCGAGTTCATCGGCGCGTTCGCGTTCCATGTCGCCGGTATCGGCGCCGGCATCATCGGCCAGCGGTTCATAACCGGCTTCACGCACGGCCGCGAATACCTGTTCGAGGTCGGCCGCGCCGCGGTCGATTTCGACGGTGGCCTTCCCGGTCGCAAGGTTGACCGAAGCGGCGCTGATGCCCGGCTGTTTTTTCAGCACCCGCTCGACCCGCGCGACGCAGGCCGCGCAGGTCATGCCGCCGACGCCGAAGCTCAGGGCGCCCTTCGTTGCGGTCTCCTCATGTCCCCCCGGGGTGGCTGTCATCGGTACTTCAGCAGTTCCATCAACTCGTCGACGATCGCGCCGGCGTCGCCCCGTTGCGCGGCGGTGACGACATGGTCGTGCAGATGGCTGCGCAGGACGACCGTGTTGACCTTCTTGATCGCGCCATCGACCGCCTTGACCTGCTTCAGTACGTCGACGCAATAGACCGACTCGTCGTCGAGCATGCGCAGAATGCCCTCGACATGTCCCCTGATCGAGCGCAGCCGACGGCTCGCCTCGTCGCGCGCGGCGGGATCGAGGCGCAAGGCGCGGCAGTGCGCGGCCGCGTTCAGTTCGTCCATGCCTTGTAGCCTTCTTCCTCGACCGCGGCGACCAGCGCGCGCGGGTCGGCGTTGCCTTCGACGCGGGCGATGCCGCGCTCGACGCTGACCTCGACGACGCGGTCGACGCCCGCCACCGCGGCCAGCGCCCGCTCGACCGCCTGCCGGCAGTGCCCGCAACTCATGCCTTCGATCTTCAGTTCGATCATGTGCCTGTCTCCTGTCCTACCCCACCTGGGTAGGGGTATTCTACCACGATGATCAGACCAGCGGCGAGGCGCCGGATTTATGGCTCATTTTTATGTTTATCCTGTATGATTTGTGACGGGTCCGCCTCTGCACCGGACCCGGGGGACGGCGGAAGCCGGGTCCGGCGTGAGAGGGCGCCGGGCAAGGTTGGCAGCGCAGAAGCCGCCGCCGCGCACTCAGGAATGCGACCAGCATAATCGGGACGGGGTGTATGGAACGTATAACAATGTCGCTGGATACGGCGCTTGCCGAGTTGTTCGATGCGTTTATCAAGGAACGCGGCTACAGCAACCGCTCGGAGGCGATGCGTGACCTGATTCGCCAGCAGCTCGAGAAGGAGCGCCTGGAAAAGTCCGATGACGGTTACTGCGTCGCGAGCCTTAGCTATGTCTACAACCATCACGAGCTCGAACTGGCCAGCCGGATCACCCGCGTGCACCACAAGCACCACGAGCTGAACCTGTCGAGCATGCATGTGCACCTCGATCACGACCATTGCCTGGAGATCGCGCTGATGCGCGGCCCGGTCCGCGAGATTCGCACCTTCGCGAACGCGGTCATGGCCGAGCGCGGCGTCCGCCACGGCAAGCTCAACATGGTGCCGGTCGATGTCAGCGAGAGCAGCCATTCCCACGGCGGGCATCCGCATACGCACAGCCGCCCGATGACCTGATTGGGCCCATCCCGGGACGCGTATGAGAGACAAGGAAAAGACCACCGGCGTGATCTTCGTGCGCCATGGTCAGGCCGACTTTCCGGGCAAGCGCCTGTACTGTGACGACCGCGAAGACCCCGGCCTGACCGAGCAGGGACAGGCGCATGCGCGCCACGCCGCCGAACTGCTCGCCGGCCAGCCGGTCGATGTGATCTACGCGAGTCCGATGCAGCGTACGCGCCTGACCGCGGAAGCGATTGCCGGCGCGACCGGCGCACCGCTGCACTTCGATCCGCTGTTGAAGGAGCGACCGTTCGGTATCTGGGACGGCCTCTATTTCGATGAGATCGCACGAGACTACCCCGGGGAATTCCGCGCCTGGAAACAGGACCCGGTCTATTTCGTGCCGGAGGGCGGCGAGGCGATCAACGACCATATGAGTCGCGTGACGGGCGCGCTCAAACGCATCGTGGCCGCTCACACGGGGCAGCTGGTCGTCATCGTGGCCCATGTCGGCCCGATCAGGATGTGCATCACCGAGGCCCTGACGATGCCGCTCGAGGCCTATCGCCGGCTGACGATCGATTACGGCTCGCTGAGCCGGGTGGATTACGGGGAACAGCAGAATAACCTGATCTATCTGAATTTTTACCACAGGTATTCATAAATAAGTCGAACTTCGTAATACCGGTTCGAAATGGACTTTTTTCGAGATCGGGTGCTAAGATATGTGCATCTTCAAGTGTTCTGATGGGCTGTCGGCGACAACCGTTGGATCGTGTCTCTCAAGCACCACGAAGGACTTGGATCACATCGACTTATCGCGGTTCCGATGACAGGTATTCCGGCAATGTGTAAGGAACACGGCGTCGGCTGGCAGACGGATTTATTTCCAGGGGGATTCAGGAGATGAACAGGGTCATGAAAGGTATTTACGGCGGACTTGTGATTGCGCCCGCGATGGTGCTGCTTCCGCTGACGGCCACTGCTGCCGGACTGCCGGTCTTCGGCGGCTGGACGGTCCAGAACGGCGTCATCGATCACACCTGTCCTGCAGGCTTCAATTGCACCGTCGAGGTCGGCGGCATCGACGGCTTCGCGCAGATCTCGGTCAGCGCGCCCGGTCAGCCGACCTACATCTGGACCATCATCACCGACCCGAATGCGAATTCGGCGGATGCCAATTTCTACCGCGATGAAAGCTTCGTGCGCCAGGGCGCCGACAACGGCATCATGGCCCAGCAGATGCATCAGCAGACCGATGAGACCGGTGCGTTCACCAACACCAGCACGCTGATGATCGGATGGGCCAACCCGACGCCCGATGCCGATAATCCCAATCTCCTGATCGAGCAGAATTTCACCGGTGCTGCCAATGATTTTCTGTCGAGCTTCGATATGCTCGTGATCCACGACGAGAACGGCGAGGCCGCGGACCGCGCGATCACGATCGACCAGAGAATACTGTTCAACGACAACGAACCGATTCCTGATCAGCAGCGTTTCCTGCTCGAGCAGCGCCAGGGCGCTTTCACAGAGGCAGGTTCGGTTACCTTCGCAGAATGCCAGGAGCAGGCAGGCGAGTGTACGCTCAGCTGGCTCGACGAGCAGGAAGTGATGATGCGCTGGATCGGTCAGCGTCTTGATCTCGGCGGACAGGGGACGTCACAGTTCGGTTTCCAGGGCGTGACCAACCTGTCGGCGGTTCCGAACCAGGAGATCACGACCTTCTCGCTCGAAAGGACCGGCATCAATGATGGCAACGGCGGTACGGTCCCCCCGTTCGGCTGGAGCGAGACCTTCGGTGATACGCCGCCGTCCCTGTAAAGTCATCATAAAAGTAAAGAGAAGGGCGTGTCGCCCTTCTCTTTTTTTTTGCCCGCAGGCCGTAGTTGCCTGCCTGACGCGACAGCCGAATGCAGAATAGAACCGCACTCCCAGCCTTGACCAGACGACCGGGATTCGCAGGGTCAGGGTTTGCTGGCATGCGTACCTGCCGGGGACATCTGCAAGGAGCAATACTCCTCCTGCTTGCCGGCGCATGGATCGGCGGACCGGCGCTCGCGGCGGGTCCCGAGCCCGGTCTGACCGGCGTCGAGGTCTACCAGCGTTGCGCGGAGCACTACGCAGGCGAGGATCAGCAGGGCAAGTTCACGGTCACGCTCAGGGACCGTGAGGGCCGCATCCGGCGCAGCGAATACATGCGCTTCTGGAAGGACTATGGCGGCGAGGAGGGCGTCGCCGACAAGATGTTGTTGTTCACGGTCTATCCCCCGGATGCCCGCGGCGCCGCGTTCATGCGCATCGCCTATACGCCGTCGACCAGCCGTCCGGTCGATCAGTGGATCTATCTCCCCTTGCTGAAGAAGATTCGCCGCGTCACCATCCGTGACCCCGGCGACAGCTTCCTGAACTCCAACCTCAGCTATGCCGACGTCTCGCCGAGAAGGATCGACGAGGACGACCATCGCTATCTGGGTGTCAGCACCGTCGAGGACGTCGACTTTCACGTCGTCGAGAGCATCCCGCGCGAAAACAATCCCCTGTATGGCAAGCGCGTGTTCTGGTTCATCAAGTCGGACGACTGGAGCGAATGCGTGACCGCGCGCATCGATTACTACGATACCTCAGGCGAGTTGCTCAAGGACCAGTTCATCAAGTGGCAGCGCGTCGGCGACGCCTGGGTATGGGAGCGCGTGCTGGTCAGGAGCCGACGCAGCGAGAGCGCATCGATCTTTCAGTTGAGCGATGTCAGGGTCAACACCGGACTCGACGATGAACTGTTTTCCGCCCGCAGCCTGCAACGAGGCCCCGAGGTCATCGAACGCTTCCAGCGCGAGCCCTGAGTCCACGCTTGTCCTCCCCTGCGACCTGTTATACAATGTATAACATAGTTATACAGGCACAGACCCGGGAGGAAGCCATGCACGATTTCGCGAGAGAGATGCGCAACATCGGTCGCAAGCAGGCCAGAGTTGCCAGCGAGAGGGCGCGCAAGTCCGCGCTCGCGCGCAAGCAGGAATACCTCGGCGCGCGCGTGCCGAAGGAACTGCGCGACAAGGTCATCGCCAGGGCGGAGGCGCTCGGCATCCCGGTCTCCATCCTGATCCGGAATATCCTCGAGGAGGCATTCGACGGCGTCGTCGATGCAGGCACTGAGCAGGGTGCGCGTGAGTCCGCCGCGCAGACGGGCGGTCACCGCTTCCCCGGCGTCATCGGTTGGGAAGACATCGTCCTGAATCGCGGCATGCAATGTTCCTCCTGCCGCGGCCGGATCGATGCCGGCGCGGTGGTCATGTTCGGCTTCGCTGCGCCGGGGGAGGATCATGTTATTCTTTGCCACAAATGCAGAGTCGATGCCTGAACCCCGGCAAGTGTCTCCATGCCCTTTCCCTGATACTCGCTCTCCAGGCCGTTGATACCGGCGTCCGGGCGCTGCATGCACAGGGCCCGGACGCCGATCCTGAAACAGCCACCGAGCGTCCTGCTCTTGTCGATCGGCTGTCGTTAAGCGGCTATCTCAAGAACGAAACCGCCTACCGGTTCCGCGAACCGCGATCGATCACGAAGCTGCGCAATATCCTCTGGCTGGGCGGTGAATTCGCGACCAGCCGCGATTCCCGCCTGGTGTTCTCCGGCTGGGCGTATCACGACCTGGCCTATGACCTCTTTGCCTATGAAACGATCAGCGCCCGCTTCGCGCGCGACGACGACCAGCCGCTGGTGTTCATCGACAATCTGGAGCAGGAAAAGGATTCGCCGGTGGCGGAGATCCGCGAGTTCTATCTCGACCTGTATTTCGACCGCGTCGATGTTCGTATCGGAAAACAGTTCGTGATCTGGGGGGTATTCGAGGGCATACGGATCACCGACGAACTGAACCCGCTCGATTTCCGCGAACTGATCCTGCCGGACCTGCTCGACTACAGGATCCCGCAATGGTCGCTGAAGACGGATTACTACGGGGGGGGCGCCGATTTCCAGTTTCTCTGGATACCCGATATTCGCTTCCACAAGCCCGCGCCACGCGGTTCGGAATGGGAGTTGCTGCAGGATATCCGCGACGAGGACGACCAGGTCATCACCCGCTATCCGTCGAGGAATTTCCGCAACTCCGATTTCGGCCTGCGCCTGTCGACCGAACTCCTGGGCAGCGATGTTGCGCTGAGCTACCTGTATACCTGGGACAGCTTTCCGGTCGTCTTCCGGTCGGCGCTGATCGACTCGCCGCTGGATCCCGATTTCTTTCCGACTTATTCCCGCATCAACGTCTATGGCGGAACGCTGGTCCGGCCGGCCGGTCGGGGCATCGTCAAGGCGGAGATCGCGTTCGTCCCGGACAAGTTCTTCGGGCTGCGTTCGGACAGCGATCGGGATCTCGACGGTTTTCTCGACGACCAGGGCGCGGTTCGCAAGCGTCATGTGCGCTGGGGACTGGGCTATGATTTCAGCCTGTGGGGTATCGACTTCTCGCCGGCGATCACGCAGTGGGTGATTCTGGATTATGACGAACAGTTGATCCAGGACAGGTACGATACGTCACTGACCCTGTTCGCGCGCAAGCCGGTGCCGCACTATAATGCCGTGCTCCAACTGCTCGCGATCGGGCTGGTCAATCTCGAGGAGCTGTATCTCAAGCCCAAGGTCATCTTCAACGTGACCAACCAGTTCCAGATCGCGACCGGCGCAGACCTGTTCTTCGGGCGACGTTCGCGACTCGGATCGCCGGGCGGCGGCGCCGCAATCATTGGCGCCAGCCTGGTCGAGCAGGCGCAATTCTTCGGCAACTTCAACGACAACGATCGGCTGTTTCTCGAATTCCGCTATTCATTCTGACGGGGTGGCGAGGTGAATTTGCTGCAGGAAATTGGACTAGGGCGATCTCCGGCGTCACTGAAACGCGGCTTGATGCCGCTGACCATGTTCGTTGTCTTGAGTGCCGGCCTCATGGCCGTTTGCCCGCGCGAGGCGCATGCCGAATGGGAACGCTGGAGTATCACGCCGATGCTCGGCATCCACAGCCCGCGACTGAGACTGCTGAACGATGGTGAGTTTCGCGCGCCGCTGCCGGGTCGCGGGCGCCTGATACCGCCCGGCCTCGAGGAGGGTTTCGACTTCGACTTCATGATCGAGAACCCGCTGCCGGCGATGCGCCACGGCACCGAGGCAGGCATCGAGATCGCCTTCGCCCTCGACAAGCGGAATTCTCTCTATTTCGGCGCCAGTGTCTGGGAGAGCGGGTCGACCTCGTCCTTGCGCACCGAAATCCCGTTCCAGGGGGCGCTGACCGCCGTCGGCTATGAACGCAGCGGCCGGATGTCCTATTTCCAGTATTTCATCGGCTGGCAGCGCCTGATGAATCCGGAGCACGGCAGATTCAGATATTACAGCAGGGTCGCGCTGCACGAGGTGTTCGACATCGACTATCGCGAGGAGCTGGTGTTCGGCTTCAATCCTGACGGCGCGAACACTTTCAAGCGCTTTATCGTCATGGATTCGCAGGCGACTGGCCATTTCATGCTGAACCTGGGGCTCGGCGGCGAGTATTTCTTTCGCGACTGGTTCTCGGTCGGCGGCGATCTCGGCTATACCGTCAGCGCGCGCAAGTTCAAGCTCGGTAACGCGACGTTGACGTCGGACATTCAGCCGGAGGATAACCTGAACTTCCGGACGCCGGTGCAACTCGACCAGCAACAGCGCCTGACCTATCTCGCGGAGGCGGAATCGTTCGATGTCGTGACCTATCGGGATATGGATCTCGATTTCAACGGCTGGCGCATGTTGTTCCGCGTGAATCTTTATTTCTGAGGACAGGCACGGATGGCCTCGTCGCGATGAATCGCCTTCTTCCCGCCATCGGACTCGCGATCGCCCTGTGTTTTCTGTCAGGCGCGCCCGTGGCGGTCGCGCAGGACGCCGGGACGGTCGGGCTCGAGCGCGAGGTCGAGGCGAATCCGGATCGGGCCGACCTCCGCATCCGGCTCGGAATTGCCTACGAGGCGCGCGATCGCATAGACGATGCGATCGCCCAGTTCCAGGCCGCCTTCGACCTGGCGAGACCCGGCAGCGAAGAACGCGAAGACGCGTTGCGCCGGCTGAGATACGCGATAGCAACGCGCAATGCGAGGCGCGGCGAGGTCGATGTCGCCAGGGAACAGTTCGAGGCCCTGGCGGAGGATTATCCGGACAATGCACTGATCGTCTACAGCGCCGCGGTCGCCAACCTGCTCGTGAATCGCATGGACGTCGCCCGCAACGGCTTCGAGCGCGTCATTGAGATCGATCCGGGCTTCGTCAACGCCTATCTGAATCTTGCGACGATCGACGAGAGCGAGGGGCGGCTGGAAGCGGCAGTCGGTAACCTCGAGCGGATCATCGAGATCGATGCTGACAGCGTGGCCGCGCAGCGGGCGCGGGTCCGCCTCGACTTGATGGAGGGCCAGCTGCTTGCTCGGCAGGGCAACCATCCCGAGGCCGTGGCGGCCCTCGAACGGGTGCTCGAGGCGGAGCCGTCGAACAGGATAGCGCTGAATACGCTCGCGTCGATCCACCGAGAGCAACGTGATGTCGACGCCGAGACCGTCGTTCAGTCCAGAATCCTGGAAAGCTATCCCGACGATGCCGGCGCGCGCATGCGTCTGGCCGAGCTATACCTCATTTCAGGCGATTTCGCGCTTGCCTGGGACCAACTGGACCGGGTCGTTGCCTCGGACGCGGACAGCCGCATCCGTGAGCAGGCGCGCAGGATCATCGCACGCTTGCGGCAGACGGAAGAAGGACGCGCAATCGATGCCGGGCGCATGCAGGCCAGGATAGAGGAATACCGGGCGCGGCTGCGGGCGGAACCGGATGACGCGGCGGCATGGAAGGAACTCGGTCTGCTGTACTTCCGCGAGAATGCCTATGAAGACGCCGTGGCCGCATTCGAGAATGTGTTGCGCATCGATCCCGACGACCGCCGCGCCACCGAAGGACTGGCGATGCTCTATGACCATCTTGGCAGGTTCGAGGATTCGGCGCGCGAATACGCGCGACTGGTCGAACTGGAAACCGACGAGGTCGCTGCCGCGCGCCATGCACGGTCACTGCGACTGGTCACTGCCAAGGATCTGTATGCCCGCGGCAGGCATGCGGAGGCGGCGGGCGAACTGCAGGCCGTGCTCGACGAAGAGCCCGACAACCAGATCGCCTGGTTCTATATCGCCCTGATCCATGCCGAGGAGGAAGATCTGCCCAGGGCCGTCGATGCCTATCGCGAGGTCGTTCGTATCGTCCCCAGCCATGTCGGGGCAAGGATGAATCTCGCGTTCAGTTATGAGCTGCTGAACCGCGAGGAAGACGCGATCGACGAGTATCGCAAGATCCTCCAGTCCAATCCGTCCCCGGCGATCGAGGAGCGTGTCAGGCGGCGGCTCGATCTGGTGCAGCGCCGTATACGCGGCGTGACCGTCACGGGCAGCTACGTGATGGCCTACGACAGCAACAGTAATCTCAGCGAACGAAACGTCATCGAAGACTACCGCTCCGATCTCTCCCTGAATCTGGCCTACCAGCACAAGGCGCAGAACGACCTGCGCTGGCGCTTCCTGCTGAGCCCCAGCTATATCAACTATCACAAGGGCCAGTTCGACTATCTGGGAACGGCGATGACGGTGTCCGCAACCCTGATGCCCGGGCGTTATACGCTGGTCGGCGGCTATTCCTGGCGCAGTAACGCCTCGCTGATAGCCGATACCCGTCTGAGCCGCATGCATACCGTGTTCGCGGATGCCCTGCTGCGCACGCGCCTGCCGAATCTGCTGCGCCCGTTCTCCGATGACCGGGCCTCGAGCAACCTGGCCGCGAATCTGTCCTACAGCGATTTCGAGGCGCGCAACAGCCCGTTCTTCAGTTCCTACACGGCTTCGGCAGGCATTTCCCTCAATCAGCTCGTATCGGATCGCGCGCGATTCAGGCTCGGCTATTCCGCAGTCAGCAATTCGAACAAGGAGCTGGTCGGCAACGATTATGCCTATCTGAGTCACGGCGTCACGATCGGCGCCGATCGCCAAACCGGCTGGGGCAGCATCAATGCGAACTACGGATATACGCTGCTCGACTACAGCAATCCGGATTCTTTCACGCAATTCACGCGCAAGCGCAGGAATAATCGGCACAACCTCGCCGTCGGCGCCAATTTCCGTTTCCGCCAGAACATCGGTTTCTTCACGACGCTGTCCTGGACCAGGAACAGCTCGAATCTCCCGGTCGGATTCATCCTCGGCAGGGAGGACATCATCGAGGGGCTGCAGAGTTCGTCGCTCAGTAATTACGAGCGCTTCATGATCAGCGGCGGGATGAATGTTACTTTCTGAGGCGAGACTGACCGGCAGTTGACGAACCCACCCGGAGGCTTTCCTCCGCGAATGGCTCGCCTCGCTGCCGCTGCGTGTTAAATGGGGTCAGAGTCGTTTTATCCAGTGATTGATCCGGAGAAGCGGTAGATGCGCGGATAAAACGACTCTGACCCCGGGGAGGGTTCTTCAACAGCCGGTCAGTCGCGCAGGGCGTTGAAGGCGAGTACCGCCCAGGTCAGGGTGGCGCCGGCGAAGACGACCATGACGCCGAGGCCGAGTGCGTAGGCGGCGAAGTCGGGCGGCGCGACCAGCACCGCGCGTACGCCTTCGACGGCGTAGGTGATCGGGTTGATGATTGAAATGTACTGTATCCAGTCGGGCATGAACTGCTTCGGCACCAGCGCCGACGAGAAAAACATCAGCGGCAGCGTCATCAGGTTGCCGATCATCACCAGCGGTTCCTCGCGCTGCAGCGTGATCGCGAAGCCGTTCGAGATCGCGGCGAAGCCGATGCCGAGCAGGAACACGATCAGCATGCCCATGATCAGATAGACCGGGTTCATCGTGATCGTCGAGCCCATCAACCAGGCGACGACGAGGATGATCAGGGCCTGGGCGATGACCTGCACCGCCGAGTGCATGACCCGGCTCAGCACGATCGCGACGCGCGACACCGGCGACACCAGCAGCTTGTCGACGGTACCGGCCGAGATCTCGCGCAGCAGGCTGACGCCGGACCACGACGAACCGAACAGCACGGTCATGATCAGGATGCCGGGCACCATGAAATCCATGTAGTTCTCGGCCTGCACGAAGCGGCCGAACAACTGGCCGAAGATGATCAGCCAGATCAGCGGCTGGATCAGTGTGAACAGCGTCCACAGCGGCATCCGCATGGTGATGATCATGTACTTGTTGAACAGGTGCCAGGTATCGGCGATCATCACGTCAGCCCTTCTTGTTCCAGTCGCTGCGGGGTTTGCCGTCCTTGTCGACCCATTCGTTGCCCTGCCAGTCCGGGGAGTCTCCCCACTTGCCCTTCTGGTCGCCCTTGTCGTCGACCCATTCGTTGCCTTTCCATTCCCTGGCTGAGGCATCGGACTCGGGCTGCTTTTCAGCCTTGGCGGCGGGCTTGCTCCAGTCGGTCTTCGGCTTGCCCTGGTCGTCCACCCACTCGTTGCCCTTCCAGTCGGGGGGGTCGCCCCAGTCACCGGTCTGGTGGCCTTCCTTGTCTACCCATTCATTGCCCTGCCAGTCGCCTGATCCCGCGGCCTTGCCCGCCGGCGGGGGATCGCCGGGTTTTTTGTCCTGTTCCGGAACGCGCGGCTTGCCTTCCGCGTCGACCCACTCGTTGCCCTGCCACTCGGCGTCGTCCTCGCCCTCGACGTAGCCCCACTTGGCGGCCTGCTTCTTCCAGTCGCCGCCGCCACCGCCCTTGCCGGCCCACTGGTGCCACCACTGTTCGGGCTCTTCTTCGGCGGTCTCGGCCATGCTGGCGCCGGTATACTTCAGGAATACGTCGTCGAGCGTCGGTCGCGCCAGCGACAGCGTCTTCACGTGGACGTCGTGCGGTGCAGCCTGCTCCATGATGACCGGAATCGAGGTCGCGCCGTCGTCGACATAGAGGTGCAGGTTGTTGCCCTCGAAGACAGTCTCGCGGGCGATGCCGCTGGCCTTGATGTCGGCCGCGTAGGCCTTCTCGCGGGCGCCGATGGCGTCGAACGAGACCACGACCGAGTCGCCGTGGATGCCGTTCTTGAGTTCCTCGGGGGTGCCGATGATGCGGATCTTACCGGCGTTGATGATTGCGACGTGGTGCGCGAGCTTGTCCGCCTCTTCGAGGTAGTGCGTCGTCAGCAGGATCGTCAGGCCGAACTTCCGGTTCAGTTCCTCGATGTGCTTCCACAGGATCTTGCGGCTGCGGATGTCGAGGCCGAGCGTCGGCTCGTCGAGGAACAGGATCTTCGGGCGGTGGATCAGCGCGGTCGCGATGTCGAGTTTGCGGGTCATGCCGCCGGAATAGGCCATCACCGGCTTGTCGATGCTGTCCTTGAGTTCGAAGTACTCGGCGAGTTCCTCGATGCGCGAGCGGATGTCGGCCTTCTTCATCCGGTACATATGGCCCTGCAGGGTCATGTTCTCGCGGCCGGTCAGGAAGTAGTCGACGCCGGTCTTCTGCGCGACGACGCCGATCGTCCGGCGTACCTGCTCAGGCGATTCGTCGACGTCGATCCCGCCGACGAAGGCCTTGCCGGAGTCGAACCCGGACAGCGTCGACAGTACGCGGATCGTCGTCGACTTGCCGGCCCCGTTGGGGCCGAGCAGGGCGAGGATCTCGCCTTCCCGGACCTCGAGGTCGAGCTCGTCGACCGCGCGCTGGTCGGGCGGGTAGATCTTGGTCAGCTTGCTGACCTGTATGGCAAGTTGATCTGTCATCGCAGGGGTGCCCGCGGGGTGGCGTTCCGGGGTTGTCGTTATTGTCTTCCCGGGCGGTACAATGGGGACCGCGCCGGTGACGCAATCGGGGTCAGACCCCGATTGCAAGCGCTTATATTACAACATTTATCGGATATTTACCCGCCGACTTTACCCTTGTGGACGGCCTGAAATGAAGATTCTCGGCATCGAAACCTCCTGCGACGAGACTGGCCTCGCGGTCTACGAGGCCGGCCGGGGCGTCATTGCGCAGCGCCTGTACAGCCAGGTCGCGCTGCACGCCGAATACGGCGGGGTCGTGCCCGAACTGGCCTCGCGCGACCATGTCCGCCGGCTGCTGCCGCTGCTGCGCGAGGTGCTCGCCGAGGCCGGTCTCGAAGGGGAGCATCCGGACGGGATTGCCTGGACCGCCGGCCCCGGCCTTGCCGGCGCGTTGCTGGTCGGCGCCGCCGTTGCCCGCAGCCTCGCGTGGACCTGGGGCATTCCGTCGATCGCGGTCCATCACATGGAAGGGCACCTGCTGGCGCCATTGTTGGAGACCCCGGCGCCCGCGTTTCCGTTCGTCGCATTGCTCGTCTCAGGCGGGCACACGATGCTGGTCGCGGTCGAGCGTCCCGGCGTCTACCGGGTCATCGGCGACACCCTCGACGACGCCGTCGGCGAGGCCTTCGACAAGACCGCCTCGCTGCTCGGGCTGGGCTACCCCGGCGGCCCGGCGCTCGAGCGTCTCGCGGCCACGGGTGACCCGCACCGTTTCAGGTTCCCGCGCCCGATGACCGACCGTCCGGGGCTAGACTTCAGCTTCAGCGGACTCAAGACCTTTGCGCTGAATACGCTGCAAACCCATGAAGGGCAGGGTGACGCTGGGCAACTGCGCGCCGACATCGCCTGTGCGTTTCAGCATGCGGTCGCCGAGACGATGGTCATCAAGTGCCGTCGCGCGATGCGCGAGACCGGCATGAAGCGGCTGATCGTCGCCGGCGGCGTCGGCGCAAACCGGACGCTGCGCGAACGGTTGAGCGCGATGGCCGCGGAAGAGGGTGGTGAGACCTTCTTCCCGCGCATGGAATACTGCACCGACAACGGCGCGATGATTGCGCTTGCCGGTTGTCTGCGTATCGCGGACGGGCAGCGCGACGGCGATGGCTTCAATGTCAGCGCGAGGTGGGGGCTGGAGGAGTTGGCCCCGATCGGTGCAGATTATCGGCCGTGCCTGCAGGGGACATCGCGGGCATAACGCCCGCCGAGTCTCTCTGTCAGCGATTGGCAGATCATGATTCTTGTCACCGGCGGAACGGGATACCTGGGACGGGCGCTGGTGGGTCGGCTGGTCGAGGAAGGGGAATCCGTGCGTGTCCTCAGCCGCAGACTTGGTGACATCGCGGCGGAGCTGCAATACGGCGATGTCACGAGCCCGGCGCAGCTGGACGAGGCCATGCAAGGCGTGAACGTGGTCTATCATCTGGCCGCCTTGGTCGACCATTACGCCCCCCCGGAGGAACTCTATCGCGTCAATGTGCAAGGAACGCTGAATGTTATCGATGCGGCCATGCGCCAGGGCGTGGAACGGATCGTGCATTGCAGCTCGGTTTCGGCAGAACCTGGCGGCGGCAGCACCGCTTACGGGCGATCGAAGATCGAGGCGGAACGGGTGCTGCGCGACTGGCAGGGGAAGATCCCGATCATCACGCTGCGTCCCGGCCCTGTCTATGACGAAGAACGGAAAAATCTCCGGCGCCTGGTCCGCTTCGCACGACTCACCCGCGTCTCTCCGCGTCTGACCCCTGATGTCATGCTGCATCTGGCCAGTCGCAGGAATGTCGTCGATGCCCTTCTGCTCGCACGCAACGCCGGCATCCCGGGCAGGGCTTATGCGATTTGTGACCGTCATCCGGTACGCAGGTCGCAGCTGGCGGAGATCATCCGGCGGGAAGCGGACGCCGTTGCATTTCCCGTTCCGCTGCCCCTGATCTATCCCATGTTGTATGGCGCCGCAATCGCATGCGAAGGGCTGGACAGGGTATTCGCCATGCGACCTGTCATCGACCGGCACTACCTCAAGGTGCTGATGCGCTCGCGTGGGTATGACATCACGATGGCCGTCAATGATCTCGGTTTTGTCCCCGCAGAGACCGAAGCACATTTCACCCGGGCGGTCAGGGCCTGCCTCGCTCGTTAGCGCAGCAGGGAATGGGCGAGTCGGAGTCTCGCTATCGTCGCATAGGTACCGATGACTGCCAGAAGGATCATCCCCTCGACGAATGCGCCGCTGAGACAGCTTGCGGCGAGAATCACGATGCGTGCACCGCGCAGGCTGATCTTGCCGCCGACCTCCGAAGCGGTCGCCGCCTCCAGGCAGGCGCTGATGTAGGAGGCGAGCAGGGTGACGGATAGCGCATAGATCCCGAGGAGGGGATCGACATAGCCCGCGACGACGATCGCCCCGATGATCAGGATGTCGCCGGCGCGGTCAGCGACCCGGTCCAGCAGGGCCCCGAAGCGGGTTGATCGCGCGGTCGCCCTGGCAACAGCGCCATCGAGCAGGTCGAGGATGCCCGATGCGACGATTAGTATCGTCGCCCAGCCCGGCGAGTTTGCCACCACGAGCACGGACGCCCCCGCCATCGCCAGGAATGCCAGCGCCGTGATCGCGTTCGGCGGGGCGGTCACCCGGCGAGCGATCGGTAGCAGACCCCTATCGACATACTCCCGCAACGTCATGCCGGCCTCCTGCTGTGGTGCGGACCAGGGGAAGTCATAGCACCGGGATGACCGGCATTCAACGGTAGTTGGTCCCGGTCTGTGGCCTCCTGTCCACGCGGGACCGCCTTTCCGCTCTCCGTTTCGTAACACGACATGCCCCGGCACCCGGGAAATTCAGAACAAAAAAACATATTAAACAAACACATAGTATATTTCCGCATAGGGTCTGCGCCGGGAAATATTTTTTTCACAGGGGGCTTGCATTGTCAAAAATTGGGAATATAATCCCAAATCGTAAGGGCAGTCGCCATCGCATCCGGGCGATCCACGGGATGCACAGAGAACCGAATCTGCAAGGAGATGGACATGAAGCTGGTAAACGGGAATGGCGGTGAGGTCGTGAGCGAGCGTGAAAAGGATCGTTTGAACCTGCGGGCTTCGCTCTGGTTCGTCGGCGTGCTGACGCTTGCAACGACCCTGGTACTCATTCCCCTCGCATCCTGAGGACGAGGGGAGCGCCGCTGCATCCGGGCGAATCGGGATGCGCATGAATCTATATGGGAAGGAGATGCAACATGAAATCAGTAATCGGAAACGGCATGGTGATCGAAAGCGAGCGCGAACAGGACCGGTCAGGTCTGCGGGCTTCGCTCTGGCTCATGGGGTTGCTGACCCTGATAACGACCCTGGTACTCATTCCGTTCGCATCGTGACGGGTTGTAGGACCGATCTCAAAAGAGGATGAAAAAATGAAAACAATTCATGTCACGAAGGCGCATTGCGGAGTGCTATGGACGGTCGCCGCGATGGCGCTGCTGGTCACCGGTTGCAACAGCGGCAGCGGCAGTGGCGCGAACCTGTCGGAGAACGGTGTCAGCTTTGGCCGGATCACCGGCTTCGGCAGCGTCTTCGTCAACGGCACCCGCTTCAATACCGACGATGCAGTCATCATGGTCAACGGCATGACGGCAATCCAGGATGACCTCGCCGAGGGCATGCTGATACGTGTCGAAGGGCGGTGGGATGATTCCGGACAGGGTGTGGCAGAACGTATTGAATATACCGACGATATTCGTGGCCCGGTGCAGAACGTGCAACTCGATCCATCCACCGGTACGGGAATCCTGGAGATCGCCGGCCAGGTCGTCGAAATCAACACCCAAACGGTTTTCGCCGGCATGACGGACGATAGCCTCACCCCAGGGCAGTATCTCGGGCTCAGCGGCTGGCATCGTCTGGACGACAGCAGTTATCTGGCGAGCATGGTGATGCAGTCGAATCCCGCGGCCTTCCCGGACGGCAGGCAGGTCGAGATCAAGGGCATCATCGCAGATCTGGATATCGGCGCCCGTACCTTCCGTATCGGCGGCCTCGTGGTTGACTACGGCAACGCCCGCATCGAGATGGAGAATGACCGCCGGGTCCTGCAGCCAGGTGACGAAGGTCGCTTCGTTGAGGTCGAGGGTCGTATCCAGGGTGATGTGCTGATCGCAAGCGAGGTCGAGCGCGAGGATGGCGGCAGGCGTGTCAGTGCCGGCACCGGTAGCGGCAGCGGTTTCGAGATCAAGTACGAAGGCCCCATCAGCCAGGTCGGCGAAGGTGGGGTCACCTTCATCATCCATGGCGTGACTGTACGTATCACCGGCCAGACGCGGTTCGATGACGGTCTTCGCCTCAGTGATCTGGTGCCGGGCCTGCATGTCGAGGTCGAGGGTCGGTTGAACCAGGCGGGAGAACTGGTAGCGCGGGAGATCGAACCACGCAGTGGCGGGGCCTGGAGGGATGGTGCGCAAGCGGAAGTGAAGGGGCGGGTGGAAGCCGTTGCCTCGAGCAGTTTCACTATCCACGGTCTGATCGTCCACGTGAACGGGCAGACCGAATGGGACGATGGCCTGCGCGGCATCGGCGACCTGACACCCGGTCGTTGCATCGAGGTAGAGTACCGGCTGATCGATGGCGTTGCCGTGGCCAGGGAGGTTGAGGGGGACGACGACTGCCGCTGAGATCGGGTTGTGAGAGGCGCGCGGTCTTGGAGGACCGCGCGCCGGTCTCCGAAGGGCGCTGGCGGTATCCCACGGGTTTGGATCAGGTTTCTATTGACTTTATATATGTATGGGAATAAAAACCCAAAATGACAGCGGATTCCCACAAAAACCTGGCCAAGGCACTGCTCAGAATCCTGTGCCCCCTCACCCGCCTGCTGCTTCGCAACGGTATTTCCTACGCTGAGTTCGCTGAATACGCCAAGCGCGCCTACGTGAAAACCGCACTCACAGATTTCAGCATCCAGGGTCGCAAGCCGACCGTGTCGCGCGCCGCGGTCGTCACCGGTCTCACGCGCAAGGAGGTCAAGCGGCTGATGGACGCGCAAGACGACGATTCCGGCGATGTCCAGCATGCTTACAACCGCGCTGCGCGGGTGGTGACCGGCTGGGTCCGGGACCGGGCCTTCCAGGATCGGGACGGTCATCCCGCCGAACTATCGCTGGACGGCACCGGTGATGGCGACTTTCCGGCACTGGTCAGGGCGTACAGCGGCGACATGCCCGCGCGGGCGGTACTCGACGAACTCGTGCGGGTGGAAGTGGCCGAAGAAACCGCCGACGGCAAGGTCCGCCTGCTCAAGCGCGCCTATGTCCCCGCCGGTGACGATGCGCAGAAATTACATATCTTCGGCACCAATGTCGCGGATCTGGTAACAACGATCGATCACAACCTCACGGGTTCAGACGAACGTCCGTTGTTCCAGCGCACCGTCAGCTATGACAATGTCCCGCCGGAAGTTCTGGAGACGTGGCGGAAGCAGGCCGCCGAGCAGTCACAACGCCTGCTGGAAGATCTCGATCGCCTGCTCGCGGCTTACGACCGCGATACCGCAGGGGGCTCACCCGACGCCGGAAGAAGGTTTCGTACCGGTGTGGGTGTTTTCTACTTCGAAGAGGATGTCTCCGACGAGCACCCTCATGTGAGGAAACCCAAGTGATCAGTTTGCATAAATGCCGTCAGGTACGTGCCCGCCTGTGGGCGATGGCAGCATTGATCCTGTTACTCCCCGCGCTGGTCTCGTGCGTCGAGGGCACCACTACGCTCGCCGACGGCGGCGGCATAGGCGGCACAGGTGTCACCGGCGTCAACTACGGTCGGATCACCGGCTTCGGCAGCATCTTCGTCAACGGCACGCGTTTCAATACCGATGATGCCGTGATCGTGGTGAACGGGGTTGAGCAGCCGCAAACAGCGCTCACCGAGGGTATGCTGGTCCGTGTCGAGGGCGAGTGGGACGACGCGGGACAGGGCACGGCGGATCGCGTCGAATACTCGGACGACATCCGCGGGCCGGTGCAGGGGGCGGTGAACTTCGATCCGATCACCGGCATCGGCGCCATGACGGTGCTCGGACAGACGGTTCGCTTCAATCCGCAGACTGTCTTCAGCGGTACCACGCGCGATACTGTCTCCGCCGGCGACTATCTCAGCATTAGCGGCTGGTATCAGCAGGACGGCGAGTTCCTCGCCAGCCTGGTGCGCGGATTCGGCCAGTTTCCGCCGGGCGGAGGTCAGGCAGAGATCAAGGGCACGATCAGCAGCCTGGATGTGAATGGTCGGCGTTTTTTCGTCGGCGGCGTGGAGGTGATCTACTCGGCGGCGACCCGGATCGAAATGCACAGCGATCGCAACGAACTGGTCTCCGAAGACGAAGGGGCGTTTGTCGAGGTGGAAGGTCAGTTCCAGGGCGGGATACTGACTGCGAATGAGATCGAAGAGCGAGATAACCGCCTGCGCGCCGGCATCAATGACAGGGTCAAGTTCGAAGGGCCGATCAGCTTCGTGGGTGCCGGTGACCGGACATTCATCGTCAACGGCATCAGCGTGCGCATCACCAATGCCACCGAGTTTGACGATGGCCTGCGCGAGGCCGATCTGAGGCCCGGCCTCCAGGTCGAGGTCGAAGGCGTCTGGAACGAGGCCGGCGGGGTCACGGCGCGTGAGGTCGAACCCCGCAGCACGAATGCCAAGGTCGAGGCCAGGCTGGAGGCAATCAATCCGTCCGTCCGGGTGCTCACCGTCGGCGGCGTCACGGTGCAGGTCACCAGCCGCACGCTGATCATGGACGATGACGATGTCGTCGGTGTCGACGATCACCTGTCTTTCGATGATTTGGCGGTAGGCAATTACCTGGAAGTGGACGGCATCCGCCGGGTCGACAGTAACGGCGGCGTCTACATGGAAGCGGTCAGGATAGAGCGCGACGACGCCGACGACAAGTACGAGCTGAAGGGGCGCGTGGATGTGGTGGATGTCGCGGCCAACCAGTTCCGTGTCCTCGGCCTGGTCGTGCACACCGACAACGATACGGACTGGGACGACGACGATTTCCCGAACCGCATCGGGAGTCTGGCCGAGGGCGACTGCATCGAGATGGAATACCGGCGGCGCAACGATGGTTCGTACTATGCCGAAGAAGTCGAGCGGGACGACGACTGCGGTTTGCCCTGAGCCGCAGTAGTATGAGCTAATACGGCTCCTGCCCCTGGTCCGTTACTTCCGGTCCCCGATCCTCGGCTCGGTCCCTTCGCTGAGGTTGCGGATATTCGACCGGTGCCGCCACAGCAGCAACAGGCTCATCGCCAGCGTCGCGGCGATGTACTGCCAGGCCGCAGGCTCGGCGAGCCACATCGCGACCGGCGCGGCGACCGCGGCGGCGATCGCTGCGAGCGACGAGATCCGGAATACCAGCGCCATGCCCAGCCAGATCGCGACCAGCGCGATCGCGACCGGCCACGCGAAGCCGAGGATCGCGCCGAGCGCGGTGGCGACGCCCTTGCCGCCCTTGAAGCCGAAGAATATCGGATACAGGTGGCCGACGACCGCGAGCACGCCGGCGAGCGCAACGGTCAGCGGGTCGAGCAGCAGCACGATCGCGACGACTACCGGAATAAGGCCCTTCAGCAGGTCGCCGGCGAGCACCAGCGCGGCGATCTTCCGGCTGCCGAAGCGCAGCACATTGGTCGCTCCGGGATTGCCCGAGCCTTGCTTGCGCGGATCGGGCAGGCCGGCGAGCTTGCACATGATCACCGCGGAAGACAGCGATCCGAGCAGGTAGGCGAAAATGCAGACGGCGATGTCGAGGTACATGGCGTGTGTGAGGATAGGCATGGGCCCGTGGTTTCGATACGATTATGGTATCCGAAAATCATGACAGGAAGGAAAGGATAGCGCCCCTTTATGGATACCATCTATCTGACCGACCTCAAGATCGACACCGTCATCGGCATCTTCGAGTGGGAGCGCCGGACCCGGCAGACGGTCAGCTTCGATATCGAGATGAGCACCGACGTCGCCCGCGCCGCGGCGACCGATTCGATCGATGACGCCCTCGATTACAAGGCGGTGTCGAAGGCGGTGCGGGAGTTCGTCGAGCGCAGCGACTTCCAGCTCGTCGAGACGCTGGCCGAGCGGGTCGCGGAGCTGATCCTGCGGGATTTCGGCGTCGCCTCGGTGCGCCTGCGCATCAACAAGCGCGGCGCGATCCGCGGGGCGCGGGATGTCGGCGTCTCCATCGAGCGCGGCGCGCCGTTCTGAATCCCGGCCCCCCGTGGCGCGCGTCTTCGTCAGCATTGGCAGCAATATCGATCGCGCCGCGAACATCCGCGCCGGCGTCGCGGCGCTGCGCGCGAAGTACGGGGAGGTAGCGGTCTCGTCGGTCTACGACAGCCCCGCAGTCGGCTTCGACGGCGACGATTTCTACAACCTCGTCGCCGCCTTCGATACCGGGGAGGATGTCGATGCGGTCGCGGCCTTTCTTCGCGAGATAGAGCGGCGGCAGGGCAGGGTGCGTGCGCCGAAGGCGGGCAGCTTTATTGCGCGGACCCTCGACATCGACCTGCTGCTCTACGACGATCTCGTCACCGAACGCCCCGGCTTCTCGCTGCCGCGAGACGAGATCCTCAAATATGCCTTCGTGCTGGCGCCGCTCGCCGAGATTGCCAGTGAGCGGCGTCACCCGGTCCTCGGCCGCAGCTTCCGCGATCTGTGGGCTGAATTCGACCAGGACCGCGAGTCACTCGCCGTCATTGATTTTGACTGGAGCAAAGGGGTCAGAGTCGTTTGATCCGGAAGGATACGTGGATGTCCTGCTCGCTCGCGGATCAAACGATTCTGACCCCATTGATATCTATATGTACAGCGACCGTCCGCCGTCGACTGCGATGATCTGGCCGGTCACGTAGGGCGCGTCGCATACCAGGAACAGCACCGCGCGGGCGATGTCGTCGGGACTGCCCTGGCGCTTCAGCGCGGTGCGGGCAAGGATGCGCTGCTGCTGTTCGGCGCCGATGTCGTCCTCGGGCCAGAGGATCGCGCCGGGCGCGACTGCGTTGACGCGCACCTTCGGCCCGAGTTCTCGCGCCAGCGAGCGCGTCATCATCACCAGGCCGGCCTTCGCGATACTGTAGACCGGATAGCCCTTGAGCGGGCGCTCGCCATGCACGTCGGCGATGCTGACGATAGAGCCCTCGCACTCGGCCAGCGGCCGCGCCGCGGCCTGTGACAGGAAGAACGGCGCGCGCAGGTTGCTGTCGAGCAACTCCTGCCACTGCGCCCCGGTGATCGTGCCGACCGGCGTCGGGTAGAAGCTCGAGGCATTGTTGACCAGTACATCGAGCCGGCCCCAGTGCGACAGGGTCTCGGCGACGGTCTCGTCGAAATTGTCGACGCGGGAGAGGTCGGCGCCGAGCAGTGCGGCGGAATCAGGGCGCGCGGCATTCAGTTCGTGGCACAGGGAACGGGCGTCGCGTGATGAGGAGCGATAGTGCAGCACGACACGCATGCCGCTGGCGTGCAGGGTGCGCGCGATCACCGCGCCGATACGGCGTGCTGCGCCGGTGACCAGCGCGACCTTGTTCTCGATGCCGGGAGTCCCTGTCGTCACGATGACCTTATGGTAGCACGGCGGTTATACTGGCCATACGAGCCCGCCGACCCCGGGCGCCTTGCCTGCGAAGCGATGCCGGACACCCCGAGCGCACTCCCCGAACCCGACGCCGATGCCCGTGCGCACGGCGAGCGCGTGACCGCCCATATCAGGGATGCAATCGCGGCCGCCGGCGGCGCGATCCCGTTCGCGCGCTATATGGACCTCGCGCTGCACGCGCCCGGCCTCGGCTATTACAGCGCCGGCAGCGCCAAGTTCGGCGAGGCCGGCGATTTCGTCACCGCGCCGGAGCTGTCGCCGCTGTTCGCGCGCTGCCTCGCCAGGCAAGTTCGCGAGATCCTCGCAGCGCTCGGCGACGGCGGTGTCCTCGAGGCCGGCGCCGGCAGCGGCGTCATGGCCTGCGAACTGCTCGCCGAACTCGAGCGCCTCGACGCGCTGCCGGCGCAGTACGCGATCCTCGAACTGAGCGCCGACCTGCGTGAACGCCAGCGGGCGCTGTTCGCGGAACGCATCCCGCATCTGCTGCCGCGCATCGTGTGGCTCGACCGCCTGCCGGCCCGGGGTTTTACCGGTCTCGTCATCGCGAACGAACTGCTCGACGCGATGCCGGTGCACCGCGTCATCGCCGGCCGTGATGCAGAGGAATATGTCTGCTGGCGCGACGGCCGCTTCGCGTGGACCGAGGGCCCGCTGTCCGATGCGCATCTCGACCTGCGCGTCGATGCGCTGTATCGCGAGCTCGGCCGCGAGCGTTTCACCGACGGTTATCGCATCGAGATCCATCTCGCGATCGAGGCGTGGATCGCAGCGGTCTCGTCCGCGCTCGAACGCGGCGCGGTCCTGCTCGTCGACTACGGCTATGCGCGCCGCGAGTACTATCACCCCGAACGCGCCGGCGGCACGCTGATGTGCCACTACCGCCATCGCGCCCACGCCGACCCGCTGATCCTCGCCGGTCTGCAGGACATCACCGCGCACATCGACTTCACCGCCGTCGCCGAGGCCGCGTCCGCGCACGACCTGTCGGTAGCCGGTTACACGACGCAGGCGTATTTCCTGCTCGGAAGCGGCCTGCAGGAGATCGGCGCGTCGCTCGGTGATCTGCCGACCGTCGAACGTATGCAGATCGCACAGCAGATCCGCCGCCTGACCCTGCCGGGCGAGATGGGCGAGAAGTTCAAGGTGATTGCGTTGGCTCGCGGGCTGGAGATACCGCTGAGCGGGTTTTCGCTGCGCGACGAACGAGGACGTTTATAAGGGGATCTGGAGCCGGATCAAACGACTCCGACCCCTTTGATCCTTCAGCCGACCGCTTCGCCCGCCGCCTGCAGGTCGGCGTGATAGGACGAGCGCACCATCGGTCCACTGGCGACGTTGGTGAAACCGAGCCCGCGCGCGATCGCGCCAAGCTGCTCGAATTCCTCCGGCGTCACATAGCGCTCGACCGGCAGGTGATGCCGGCTCGGTTGCAGGTACTGGCCCAATGTCAGCATGTCGCAACCGTGCGCTCGCAGGTCGCGCATCACGGCTTCTATTTCTTCGAAGGTCTCGCCGAGGCCGAGCATCAGCCCTGATTTGGTCGGGATCTGCGGATGCCGTTCCTTGAACAGTTGCAGCAGCTTCAGCGACCACGCGTAGTCGGCACCGGGTCGCGCCTTGCGGTACAGGCGCGGTACGGTCTCGAGATTGTGATTGAACACATCCGGCGGCGCCTGTTCCAGCAGCGCGAGCGCGACGTCCATGCGGCCGCGGAAGTCCGGCACCAGCACCTCGATGCGGGTCTGCGGGCTCAGTCGGCGCACGGCGTCGATGCAGGCGACGAAATGCCCGGCGCCGCCGTCGCGCAGGTCGTCGCGGTCGACCGAGGTGATGACGACGTACTTGAGGCCCATCGCCGCGATCGTGCGGCCGAGGTTCTCCGGCTCTTCGGTATCGAGCGGGCCGGGCTTGCCGTGGGCGACGTCGCAGAACGGGCAGCGCCGCGTGCAGATGTCGCCCATGATCATGAAGGTCGCGGTGCCGTGGCCGAAGCACTCGCCGAGATTCGGGCACGAGGCCTCCTCGCAGACGGTGTGCAGGTTCCGCTCGCGCAGGATCGCCTTCAGGCGCGCGACGTTCGGACTCGCCGTCGAGCGCGCGCGGATCCAGCGCGGCTTGCGCTGCGGCGTCTCGGTGGGTTCTACCTTGACCGGGATGCGGGCGACCTTCTCGGCCCCGCGCAATTTTTCGGGTGGGCTCATGACAGGGCGTCCATTCTAGCGTATCCGAGCGCGGCTGTCAGTCGGGCGGCGAGCATGTTTCCCGTTTTTTCAAGGAGTTGCGCCGGATCGTCGCCAGACGCCGGGGCCAGATCGCACAGCTGGGTCACGCCGAGCCCGGGGTAGCCGCAGGGATCGATGCCGGCGAAGGGCGCCAGATCCATCGCGACGTTCAGGCTCAGGCCGTGATAGCTGCGACCGCGCCGCACGCGCAGGCCGAGCGCGGCGATCTTCTCGCCATCGACATAGACCCCGGGCGCCCCGGCGCGGCGCGCGGCGGTGATCGACAAGTCCGCGAGCAGGTCGATGACGACCTGTTCAAGCGTCGCGACGAAGGGTTTGATCCCGAGCCCGAGCCGTCCGATGTCGATCAGCGTATAGCCGATCAACTGGCCGGGCCCGTGATAGGTGATCTGTCCGCCGCGGTCGGTCGGCACGACCGGGATATCGCCGGCGTCGAGCAGGTGCCCGTCGCGCGAGGCGCGGCCCAGCGTATAGACCGGTGGATGTTCGAGCAACCACAGCTCGTCGGGGGTGTCGACCGCGCGCGCGTCGGTGAAGGCCTGCATGCGCGCGAAGGTGTCCTTGTAATCACAGCAGCCGAGCCGGCGCACCGTGAGGGCCCCCGCGCCCAAGGTTCAGAGCACCATCGCGATGTCGTCGCTGTCGGTCAGCGCGCGATAGATTGCGTCGAGCTGCGCGCGGCTGGTCGCCTGCACGACGACGGTGACCGACTGGTAGCGGCCGTGGCGGCTCAGGCGGCTGGTGATCGCGGACTCACCGAGGTCGGGGGCATGCGGCCGCACCAGCGAAAACACCAGCGCATCGAGTTCGATGCCGGCCTTGCCGAAGACCTTGATCGGAAACTCGCAGGGAAATTCGAGCAGGCTGTCGCCGTCGTCAGTCACCGCCCGAGGCGCCCCACGCGCGCTTGTAGTCCTGATACAGCGCGATCATCGTTTGCCACATCGGCCCCGGACGGCCGTCGCCGATCGCATTGCCGTCGAGGCGCGTCACCGGCAGGATCTCGCGCGTCGAGCTGGTCAGCCAGACCTCGTCGGCGACCGCGAGCCGCGCCGGTGTGATCGAGGTTTCGCGAAATTCAATGCCATGCGCCTCCGCAAGCTCGAGCACGAGGTCGCGGGTGATGCCGGGTAAAAGACGCGGCCCCTTCGGCGGCGTCATGACGACGCCGTCGTGGACGATGAAAAGATTGCTTGCCGCGCCCTCGGTGACCTCGCCGTCGCGGATCAGGATCGCCTCGGCCGCCCCGGCGTCGAGCGCCTGCTGTCGCAGCAGGATATTCGGCAGCAGCGAGATCGTCTTCAGGTGGCAGTTTTCCCAACGCGTGTCCCTGAGCGTGATCGCTGCGACGCCGTCACGGCGGATCGCGTCGGCGATCGGCGCCAGCGGCGTGCTCATCGCGAACACGGTCGGGCGGACGTCGCGCGGGAAGGCGTGATCGCGCCTGGCGACGCCGCGGGTGATCTGCAGGTAGATCGACTGGTCCGGCGCGTCGTGGCGCGCGACCAGTCCGTCTAGGATGCGGGTCCATGCGGCCTCGTCGTGAGGCTGCGCGATGCGCACGCCGGCGAGGCTGTGCTCGAGGCGCTGCAGGTGTTCGCCGAGCCGGAACAGGCGCCGACCGTAGGCCGGTATGACCTCGTAGACGCCGTCGCCGAAGATGAAGCCGCGGTCGAGCGGGGAGATCGTCGCCTGTTCGGCGGGCAGGTACTCGCCGTTCAGAAAGACCGTCGCCATGCGCCGGTCTACTCGAACATCATCATGATGCGATCGGTCAGGCGCTGGAAGAAACCGCCTTCCTCGATGGTCTGCAGCGCGACCAGCGGTCGCATCGCGATGTTCGCATCGTCGAGCGTCAGCTCGATACTGCCGTGCGGGTCACCGCGCCGGATCGGCGCGGTCAGCGACGGGTTGATGCGCGTCGAGGCATTGATGCGATGGTATTGATTGCGCGGAATCGTCACGTAGAGGTCGTCCTCGAGGCCGAGCGCCAGTTCGGGCGCGGCGCCCTGCCACACGCGCGCGTTCGTCACCGTTGCGCCGGCCTGGTACACGCGATGGGTCTCGAAGAAGCGGAAGCCGTAGTTCAGCAGCTTCTGCGTCTCCTGTACGCGCGCGTCATCGCTGCCGGTGCCGAGCACGACGGTGATGAGGCGCATGTTGTCGCGCTCGGCCGAGGTCACCAGGCAGAAGCCGGCCGACTGGGTGTGTCCGGTCTTCAGGCCGTCGACGCCGCCGTCGCGCCACAGCAGACGGTTCCGGTTCGGCTGGGTGATGCCGTTGAAGGTGAATTCCCGTTCCGAATACCACTGGTAGTACTCGGGGAACTTGCGGATCATCGCGCGCGCGAGCAGCGCGAGGTCATGCGCGGTGGTGTAGAGGTCCGGATCGGGCAGGCCGGTGCTGTTGGTGTAGTGCGTGCCGGTCATGCCGAGCGCGCGCGCGTGCTCATTCATCAGGTCGGCAAAGGCCGATTCGCTGCCGGCAACGTGTTCCGCCAGCGCGACGCTGGCATCGTTGCCGGACTGGACGATCATGCCCTTCAGCAGATCCTCGACAGAGACGCGTGTATTGACCTCGATGAACATGCGCGAACCGGGCATGCGCCAGGCCTTCTCGCTGATCAGTACCTGGTTATCGAGGCTGACGGTTCCGGCGCGGATCTCGCTGAACACGATGTAGGCGGTCATGATCTTGACCAGGCTTGCCGGTTCCATGCGCTCGTTGGCGTTGTGCTCGCTGAGCACCGCGCCGCTGTGAAAGTCCTGCAGCAGCCAGGAACGCGCGTTGACCGCGGGCGGCGCGGGGATCGGCGCTGCCGCGTGCGCGGCGGGCGTCAGCAGCGTCAGCACGGCTGCCGGCGCGCAGGCGATTGCCAGCAGGGCGGCGCAGGTGATGCCGGGCAGGGTCCTTCGCAGATATTCCATTACAGCCATGCGTATCATCGCTCCAGTGCTTCCGTTTGATCTCGGGTGGATGGTATCAGGACGTCATTCGGGGCCGGTCCGTTCCCGGGTATTCTAGCGGTAATCGGCAAGGCAGGGTAACGCCGGGTCCGGCGCCCGCACAGCGGTCAGTCGCTGACGATATGGGCGCCCTCGACGCCAAGCGCGAGCAGGTCGCGGCTCATGCGGTCGGCCTCGTCGCGGTCGCTGATCGGCCCGATGCGCACCCGATAGACCGGGTTCCCGGCGGACTGGCTGCGTACGACATGGATCCCGCGCTCCGGCACGAGGCCATCGAGCCGGCTCCGCAGGCGGGTCGCGTTCTCGGCCTGGCTGAAGGCGCCGATCTGCAGATAATAACCGCCGCCTGTCGACCGGCCGTTGCCTGCGGACGCGGTCATGCGGTTCTGCCACTCGACGGGATCGATGGCCCGTACCTCGACGCGCCCGGTGCCGGCCTGTTTGATGCCGAGCCGGGCGGCTGCGGCATAGGACAGGTCGATCAGGCGGTCGCCGACGAACGGCCCGCGGTCATTGATCTTGACGATGACGGTGCGACCGTTGTCGAGATTGGTGACCTCGGCATAGGTCGGCAGCGGCAGGGTCTTGTGCGCCGCCGTCATCGCGAACATGTCGTAGGGGTCGCCGCTGGAGGTGCGCCGGCCATGGAATTTGGTGCCGTACCACGAGGCGACGCCGCGCTCGACATAGCCGGCGCTGCTCTGCATCACGTAATAGCGGCGGTTGAAGACTTCGTAGGACGGCGGATTGCCGTAGCGGCTCAGCGGCTCGACGCGCGGCACGGCATCGGGCACATTCGACACGTCGACGGGATGCGGCGGCGGTCCGTCGCCCGGCTCCACGGGCTCGAGCTCGAGCGTCGGGAACGTCCCGCAGCCGGCGAGCAGCAATACCAGCAGCCAGATCCCGTAATTGCGCGACTGCGTCGACATCGTTACGAAGATAGCAGTTTCCTGTGGGTGTGTATCGACATGATGATCCCGAACGCGGCCATCACCGTGACCATCGAGGTGCCGCCGTAACTGATCAGCGGCAACGGCAACCCGACCACCGGCAACAGCCCGATGACCATCCCGATATTGACGAAAGTATATACGAAAAACGTCAGTGTCAGGCTGCCGGCGACGAGGCGGTTGAAGGTGTCCTGGGCCTGGGTCGCGATATACAGCCCGCGGATCACGATGAAGACATAGAGGGCCAGCAGCAGCACGATGCCGATCAGGCCGAACTCCTCGGCGAACACCGCGAAGATGAAATCGGTGCTGCGCTCGGGCAGGAACTCGAGCCGGGACTGCGAACCGTTGAGCCAGCCCTTGCCGTACAGCCCGCCCGAGCCGATCGCGATCTTCGACTGGATGATGTGATAACCGCTGCCGAGCGGGTCGCGTTCGGGATTCAGAAAGGTCAACACGCGCGCGCGCTGATAGTCCTTGAGCGCGTACCACAGCAGCGGGGCGCACGCGGCGGCAGCGGCGCCCACCGCGACCAGATAGCGCCAGCGCATCCCGGCGAGCAGCAGCACGAACACGCCGGCGCCGGCGATCAGGATCGAGGTGCCGAGGTCGGGTTGTTTCGCGATCAGCAGTACCGGCACCAGGATGATCAGCGAGCCGAGCGCGAGCTGGCGCTTGTTCGGCGGCAGCGGATTCTCGGACAGATACCACGCGATCATGATCGGCACCGCGAGCTTCATCAGTTCGGAGGGCTGGAAGCGGAACAGGCCGAGATCCAGCCAGCGCTGCGCGCCCTTGCCGGTGTCGCCGAACAGCAGCACGCCGACCAGCAACAGCAGCCCCCCCGTGAACAACCACGGCGCCCAGTATTCGATATAGTGTGGCGGCACCTGGGCCAGCGCGAACATCACGGCGAAGGCGATCACGAGACGGATGCCCTGGCGAATGAGCAGGTCGGTGTCCTGGCCGCTGGCGCTGTAGAGGATGACGAGGCCGAGCAGGGCCAGCGTCACCAGCGCCACCAGCAGCGGGATGTCGAGGTGCAGGCCACGGACGAACATGCGCGAGCCGCGGCGGTCTCCCCAGCGGACGATGTTGCGTTGCCCGGCCGGGATCATGTCCCGTCCCTTCCGAGATAGTGATCCATGACCTTGCGCGCGACCGGCGCCGCCGCCGCGGAACCGCTGCCGGCGTTCTCGACGATGACGGCGACCGCGATCCGCGGCTTATCCACCGGCGCGAAACTGATGAACAACGCGTGGTCGCGCAGTCGCTCGGCAACTTCTTCCTTGATATAGCGTTCGTCCTGGCCGATGCCGAAGACCTGCGCGGTGCCGGTCTTCCCGGCGATCGTGTAATTGGCGCCGCGGCTGATCGCAAAGGCGGTCCCGCGCAGCGTGTGCACGGTCTTGCGCATCGACTCGACGACATCGCGCCAGTTGTCGGGGTCGACGACCTCGACCGGGGCGAGCGGCAACGGGTCCACCGGTTCAAGGGCCCCGTTTTCCGGCGATTCGATCGAGCGCACGAGGCGCGGGGCATGGCCGTGGCCATGGTTGGCGAGCACGGCGGTCGACTGCGCGAGTTGCAGCGGCGTCGCCAGCATATAGCCCTGGCCGATGCCCGTGATCAGGGTCTCGCCGGGGTACCAGGGCTGGCGGCGCGCCGAGCGCTTCCATTCACGCGAGGGCATCAGGCCGGGCGATTCGTTCCTGAGGTCGATTCCGGTCGCGCGGCCGAGGTTGAACTGGGTCAGGTAGTCATGCATGCGGTCGATGCCGAGCGTGCGCGCGAGGTCGTAGAAATAGACGTCGCAGGACTCGACGATCGCCTTTTCGAGGTCGGTCGTGCCGTGACCGTGCTCGCGCCAGTCGCGGTAGCGGTGGCTGTCGCCTTCGAGGCTGAACCAGCCCGGGCAAAAGGTCGTGGTGTTGATCCTGACCCTGCCGCCCTCGAGGCCGGCGAGTCCGATCAGCGGCTTGATCGTCGAGCCCGGCGGGTACTGACCGTTCAGCGCGCGGTTGAACAGCGGCCTGTCCGGCGAGTTCTGCAGTTCGTTGAAGGTGCGCGCGTTGATGCCGGTGACGAACAGGTTCGGGTCGTACGAGGGCGTGCTGACGAAGGCGAGAACCTCTCCGTTGCGCGGATCGATCGCGACGACAGAGCCGCGGCGGCCCTCCAGCGCCTGTTCGGCGACCTGCTGCAGTCCCGCATCGAGCGCGAGATGCAGGTTGCGCCCCGGCGTCGGCATACTGTGCGCGGCCTCGCGGATCCGGCGGCCGAGGACATTGACCTCGACCTGCTTGGAGCCGACCTGCCCGTGCAGCATGTCCTCATAGTAGCGCTCGACCCCGACCTTGCCGATGAAGTTCGTCGCGCTGTAGTTCAGGGTGTCGAGGTTACGCAGTTCATCTTCGTTGATGCGGCCGACGTAGCCTACCGCGTGCGCGACCAGCGCGCCGTGCGGATAGTGGCGGATCACCCGCGCCTCGGTCTCGACGCCCGGGAAAAGGTGGCGATTGATCGCGAAGTGCGCCATCTCGCTGTCGTTGAGATGGAAGCGCAATGTGATGCTGTTGAACGGCCGGCTCTGGCGCCGCTGGCGATGGAAACGGCGGATATCCTCGTCGCTGATCGCGATGAACTCTTGCAACTGCTCGATCGTGCGATCGATGTCGGCAACCTGCTCCGGGATGACCTCGAGGCTGAACGACGGGATGTTCTGGGCGAGGATCACGCCGTTGCGGTCATAGATGAAGCCGCGCATCGGCGGCACCGCGACGATGTTGATGCGGTTCTCGTCGGACAGCGTCGTGAAGTGGGCGTGGCTGATCACCTGCAGCCAGATCAGGCGTCCGCCGATCAGCAACAGCAGCAGCACGGCGATGACCAGCGCAAATACCGCGCGCTCATTGAACAGACGGGATTCCCGGATGTTGTCCTTGATTGTCAGCCGTATCGGCATGCCCGCACCGTAACGCCGTTCAGGAGACCCGGAACCTGCGTCTCAGGTCGCGCAGGCCGAGAAACAGTATCGGCCAGATCAGCATGCTGCTCAATGCCGGGAGCAGCCAGGTCCAGCCGTGAGTGGTGTCGCCGGAAATGCCCATGATCCACAGTTGCAGGATCAGGTGCAGGAACACCAGCACCATCACGCTGCAGGCCTGCTGCCACAGCGGGAAGACCCGGATACGCTGATACAGTTGCAGCGTGATATAGGCGATGATCGCGAAGGTCAGCGCATGCTGGCCGAGCAGGCCGGCGCGCAGCACATCGACCAGCAGGCCGAGCGTCCAGCCGACGCCGACGCCGACCCGGTTGGGCAGGGCCATGCACCAGTAGATCAGCACCAGCGCGACCCATTCCGGACGCAGGGCGGCGAGCCAGCCGGGCAGCGGGACGATCGTCAGCATCATGGCGACGACAAAACTGGCGACGATGATGCCGCTGCCGCGGGCCATCAGTCCTGCTCCTGCGCGTCTTCGCTGCCTTGCCGCGGGCGTGGTTCTACCACCAGCAGCACGACGCGGGTGCTTTCGAGGCGGGCCAGCGGCTCGGCGCTGACCCGCGCAAACGGGCTGTCCATCTGGCGGTCGATCCCGGTGACGCGGGCGACCGGATAGCCAGGGGGGAAGCGTCCGCCGAGACCGGAGGTGACGAGAAGATCGCCTTCGATGATGTCGGCGTTGCGCGGCAGCGGCGTCAGTTCAAGCCGGTGCGCCTCGCCGGTGCCCTGCGCGATCGCGCGCAGGCCGCTGCGGTTGACCTCGACCGGCAGCGCGTGGCTGGGATCGGTGATCAGCATCGCAGTACTGGTCGACGACGATACGCGCACGACCTGGCCCATCACGCCGCTGGCGTCGAGAATCGGCTGGCCCGGGTGAATGTCGTGGCGGCTGCCCTTGTTGATGACGATCTGGCGCGAGAACGGCGCCATGTCGACCGAGACCAGTTCGGCGATCAGCACCGGCTGATTGAGGTTCGCGGAGGAGTCGAGCAGGTCTCGCAGCCGGTGATTCTCGGCCTCCAGCGCCTCGAGCTTCAGCAGCTGGGTCTCGAGCAGCAACTGGCGCGCCTTCAGGGTGCGGTTCTCCTCCTCGAGTACGCGCCGCGACGAGAAACTCTCGCCCCACCAGTCGCCGGTCGTGGCCGGCAGGCTGACGATGTACTGGAGCGGATAGACGATCCAGGAGATCACCTGGCGGACATTCTCCATGTGATGCTGCCGATGGTCGATCGTCATCATCACGATGGACACGAGCACCAGCACCACCACGCGGAGGGTAATGGAGGGACCCTGCAGAAATAGGGGTTTTATCTCACACCTCTCGTGGTCATCCTGTCGCCCGCAATACGGCGCCGTACCGGCCGATACGGGTTATTCCCTTGCGAAGATGTCGCCGTTGTGTTCGTCGAGCATTTCCAGCGCCCGACCACCGCCGCGCGCGACGCAGGTCAGCGGGTCTTCGGCGATGATGACCGGCAGACCGGTCTCCTCGGTCAGCAGGCGATCGAGATCCATCAACAGCGCGCCGCCGCCGGTCAGCACCAGGCCGCGTTCAGCGATGTCGGCGCCGAGTTCCGGCGGTGTCTGCTCGAGCGCGGTCTTGACCGCGCCGACGATGCCCGACAGCGGCTCCTGCAGGGCCTCGAGGATCTCGTTGCTGTTCAGCGTGAACGTGCGCGGCACGCCCTCGGCGAGATTGCGCCCGCGCACCTCGATCTCGCGGATCTCGTTACCGGGATAGGCCGAGCCGATCTTGTGCTTGATCATCTCGGCGGTCGATTCACCGATCAGGCTGCCGTAATTCCGCCTTACGTAATTGATGATTGCGTCGTCGAAGCGGTCGCCGCCGATGCGGACCGACGCCGAGTAGACGATGCCATTCAGCGACAGCACTGCGACTTCGGTGGTGCCGCCGCCGATGTCGAGCACCATCGAGCCGCTGGCCTCGCCGACCGGCAGCCCGGCGCCGATCGCTGCTGCCATCGGTTCCTCGATCAGGTAGACCTCGCGCGCGCCGGCGCCGGCCGCGGATTCCTTGATCGCGCGCCGCTCGACCTGGGTCGAGCCGCAGGGGACGCAGACCAGCACGCGCGGGCTCGGGCGGAAGAAGCGGTTTTCGTGCACTTTGCGGATGAAATGCTGTAACATCTTTTCGGTCACGGTGAAGTCGGCGATGACGCCGTCCTTCAGCGGTCGGATCGCCGTGATGTTGCCCGGCGTGCGGCCGATCATCAGTTTCGCCTCGGCGCCGACCGCGGCGATCGTGCGCTGCCCCCCGGTGCCCGGCTCCTGCCGGATCGCGACGACCGACGGCTCGTCGAGGACGATGCCCTGTCCCCGGACGTAGATCAGCGTGTTCGCGGTGCCGAGATCGATCGACAGATCGTTGGAAAAGATTCCGCGCAGCCTTTTGAACATGGTGGACTTGCTTCCTGTTTAATAAGGTATGGGGGGCCGAGGCCGGTGATACTCTATCAGCGGCACCAAGCCATAGCAATAAAAGCAAAGCAAGTTAAGTGCCAGATGCAATTCTTTGCGTTTGGCCGGGAGAACTACGGGAGTTCGTCATGTCCCTGAACAAGTCCGATGTCGAAAGGATCGCGCATCTCGCGCGTCTCGAGATCGACCCCGCCGCGGTCGACGGTTACTGCCGGAACCTGTCCGACATCCTCGCCTTCGTCGAGCAGATGAACGCCATGGATACGTCGGGCGTCGATCCGATGGCGCATCCGCTGGACGCAGTTCAGCGCCTGCGCGAGGACGAGATCAGCGAGGAGGACCGGCGGGCGGATTTCCAGGCGATCGCCCCGCAGGTCGAGCGCGGCCTGTACCTGGTGCCGAAGGTCATCGAATAGGCCCGCGATGCATACCCGTACGATCAGCGAACTGGCCGCCGGCCTGCGCGCCGGCGACTACACGAGCGAGGAGCTGACGCGCGCGCTGCTCGACCGCATCGCGCGTCTCGACGCCCGCCTGAACTGCTTCATCACCGTCACCGGCGACGAAGCGCTGGCGCAGGCGCGCGCCGCCGACGAACGCCTGCGCGCCGGCAAGGCCGGCCCGCTCGACGGCATCCCGATCGCGCACAAGGACATCTTCTGCACCCGCGGCGTCAGGACCAGCTGCGCCTCGCGGATGCTCGACGACTTCATCTCGCCTTACGATGCGACCGTCGTCCTGCGCCTGAAACAGGCCGGCGCGGTGATGCTCGGCAAGACCAACATGGACGAGTTCGCGATGGGGTCGTCGAACGAGACCAGCTGGTACGGCCCGGTGCGCAATCCCTGGAATACCGAGTCTGTCCCCGGCGGGTCGTCGGGGGGATCGGCCGCGGCCGTCGCGGCGCGTCTCGTGCCGGCCGCGACCGGCACCGACACCGGCGGCTCGATCCGCCAGCCGGCGGCGCTGTGCGGCGTCACCGGACTCAAGCCGACCTACGGCGCGGTGTCGCGCTACGGCATGATCGCGTTCGCGTCGAGCCTCGACCAGGCCGGACCGATCACGGCCAGCGCCGAGGACGCGGCGCGCGTCTATATGGCGATGGCCGGTTTCGACCCGAGGGATTCGACCAGCGTCGAGCGCGCGCCGGCGGACTGCCTCGCGACGCTGGATGCGCCGATCCGGGGCCTGCGCATCGGTCTGCCCGAGGAATACTTCGATGCCGGTCTCGATGCCGGCGTCGGGCGCGCCGTCGAAGAGGCGATCGCGACCTACGAGCGGCTCGGTGCGCGGATCGTACGTATCAGTCTGCCGAACACCCGCCTGTCGGTGCCGGCCTATTACGTCGTCGCGCCGGCTGAGTGCTCGTCGAACCTCGCGCGCTTCGACGGCGTGCGCTACGGCCACCGCTGCGCCGAGCCGCGCGATCTGATGGACCTGTACAAGCGCTCGCGCGGCGAGGGCTTCGGCGCCGAGGTCAAGCGCCGCATCCTGGTCGGCACCTATGTCCTGTCGTCCGGCTACTACGACGCCTATTACCTGAAGGCGCAGAAGGTACGCCGGCTGATCAGCGCCGACTTCGCGCGCGCCTTCGAGCAGGTCGACGTGATCATGGGGCCGACCGCGCCGACGCCCGCGTTTCCGCTCGGCGCCAAGGACCAGGATCCGCTGACGATGTACCTCTGCGACATCTACACGATCGCGGCAAACCTCGCCGGTCTGCCGGGCATGTCGATCCCCTGCGGCTTCGTCGACGGCCTGCCGGTCGGCCTGCAGCTGATCGGCAATTATTTCGACGAGGCGCGGCTGCTGAACGCGGCCCATGTCTATCAGGGCGAGACGGATTGGCACCGGCGTTTGCCGGCCGGCTTCGAATAGCGGGAGCGAATCATGGAATGGGAAACGGTGATCGGGCTGGAAACGCATGTCCAGCTGAAGACGCGGAGCAAGATCTTCTCCGGCGCGTCGACTGCCTACGGCGCCGAGCCGAATACCCAGGCCTGCGCGGTCGATCTCGGCCTGCCCGGGGTGTTGCCGGTGCTGAATCGCGAGGCGGTGCGGCTGGCGGCGCGCTTCGGCGTCGCGATCGGCGCCGGGGTCGCCGGGCGTTCGGTGTTCGCGCGCAAGAACTATTTCTATCCCGACCTCCCTAAGGGATACCAGATCAGCCAGTATGAATTGCCGATCGTCAGCGGCGGCCGGCTCGAGATCGCCGTCGGCGACAATGCGGTCAAGGTCGTGCGCATCACCCGCGCGCACCTCGAGGAGGACGCCGGCAAGTCGCTGCACGAGGATTTCCACGGCATGACCGGCATCGACCTCAATCGCGCCGGCACGCCGCTGCTCGAGATCGTTACCGAGCCCGACCTGCGCAGCGCCGCCGAGGCCGTCGCGTACATGAAGAAGCTGCATACGCTGGTGCGCTGGCTCGACATCAGCGACGGCAACATGCAGGAGGGTTCTTTCCGCTGCGACGCCAACGTGTCAGTGCGGCCGAAGGGATCGGACAGGCTCGGCACCCGCGCCGAGATCAAGAACCTGAACTCGTTCCGTTTCGTCGAGCAGGCAATCGAGTACGAGGTCGAGCGCCAGATCGCGATCCTCGAGGGTGGCGGTGAGGTCGTGCAGGAGACCCGGCTCTACGACCCCGATCGCGGCGAGACGCGCTCGATGCGCAGCAAGGAAGAGGCCTTCGACTACCGATATTTCCCGGATCCGGATCTGCTGCCAGTCGAACTCGACGCGGCGTTCATCGACGGCGTACGCGCGGCGCTGCCCGAGTTGCCGGACGACAGACGCAGCCGTTTCATCAGCGACTACGGCCTGTCGGCTTATGATGCCGGCGTGCTGACCGCGAGTCGCGAGCTTGCGGATTACTTCGAATCTGCAAGCCGGGCCGCCGGCGGCCAGCATCGCCTCGCCGCGAACTGGGTCATGGGCGAGCTGCTCGGCGCACTGAATCGCGCCGGCCTCGATATCGATGCGAGCCCGGTTTCGCCGGAACGGCTCGGCGGCCTGCTCGCGCGCATCGCCGACGACACGATCTCCGGCAAGATCGCGAAGCAGGTGTTCGAGGCGATGTGGCAGGGCGAGGACGATGCCGACGCGATCATCGACAAGCAGGGTCTGCGCCAGATCACCGACAGCTCCGAACTCGAACGCGTCATCGACGGGATCATCGCCGCGAACCCGGACCAGGTCGCGCAATACCGCGCCGGCAAGGACAAGCTGTTCGGCTTCTTCGTCGGCCAGGTCATGCGCGCGACCCAGGGCAAGGGCAACCCCGCCCAGGTCAATGCGCTGCTCGCGAAGAAGCTGTCCGCCGATACGATCTGACCCGCCTGCCCTGCGCTCCGGCCCTGTCCGGTCGTCGAGGCTTCGGTGGTTGAAGCCGGCGGGCCCTGACCCGTGACGGGAATCGCTGTGAATACATCCATGTACGCTTAACGGCCGCATCCCTGCGGCCGTAAATTCCCGTCACGAGTCAGGGCCCACCGGCTTCAGGCGAGTATCCGTGGTGACCGGACAGGGCCGGAGCGCAGGGCGCTACTCGATTTCGAGCGGGACTTCCACCGACGCGCCGCCGCGGATGCAATAGCCGCGCATCTCGAGCACGCCCTTGGTGTTCAGCGACACGATCAGATACAGCGATTCGGGCCAGCCGGCCTCGGCAAGGTCGATCGCCGACGGTACGGCCGGACTCGCCGGGTGCGAATGGTAGATCGCGTAGAGTTCTTCGCCCGCCTGCTCCATGTGAAACAGTGTGCGTATCAGTGCCTCCGGATCCATCGAGTAGCGGTGCGCGGGATTGCGCGCAACGTTCGCGATCGGTGTCACGGCGACGGGCGCGCCGTCGCGGGCCGCGATGACGCCGCAGATCTCGCGCCCCGGTTCCGCGCGCGCGTGATCGAGGATCCGGGTCGCGATCCGGCGCGGGATGCGCGCGCTCATCATGCGACGCCCGGCATGCGCGCGGCCGCGACGCGCGCATGGCCGGCGAGATCGTCGATGCGGGCCGCATCGACATAGCCGTGCCGCGCGAACAGCGCGGCGACCGCCTCGGCCTGGTCAAAGCCATGTTCGAGGATCAGCCAGCCGCCGGGCGCGAGATGCTGTCGTGCCTGCGCGATGATGCCGCGGATCGCCTCGAGGCCGTCCGGACCGGCGGCGAGCGCCGCTGGTGGTTCGAAGCGCAGGTCGCCGCTTGCGAGATGCGGGTCGCCGCTTGCGACATAGGGCGGGTTGCTCGCGATCAGGTCGAAGACGCGACCCTCGAGTTTGGCGAACCAGTCGCCTTGATGAAATCCGACGTTCGCGGCGCCAAGGCGCGCGGCGTTGTCGCGGGCGACCGCGAGCGCCGCCGTGCTGATATCGGTCGCGAGCACCCGGCTGTGCGGCCGTTCGAGCGCGAGCGTCAGCGCGATGATGCCGCTGCCGGTGCCGAGGTCGGCGATATCGTGGCGCTGTCCGGCCGGCAGCCGCGCCAGCGCCGCCTCGACCACATGCTCGGTCTCGGGGCGCGGGATCAGCGTGTCCGTCGTCACCCGAAACGGCCGCGACCAGAACTCGCGCATGCCCGTGAGATAGGCGATCGGCCAGCCTTCGGCGCGGCGGGTGACCAGCGCATCGAAGCGTTGCGCGGATTCCGCATCGAGCGTCTCGCGTCCGTGCGCGAGCAGAAAGCTGCGCGGTTTCCGCAGCGCGAAGGCGAGCAGGGTCTCGGCGTCCGCGATCGCGCTGTCGCTGCCCGTCGCCAGCCGTGCCGCCGCCGCGCGCAGCATCGCGGCGATCGTTGTCGCGTCCGCGCCGGCGGGGGTGGCGGGCATCGCGTTCATCCCGCCAACGCCGAGAGCTCCTCGGCCTGGTGTTCGCTGATCAGCGGATCGATGACCGGGTCGAGATCGCCTTCCATGATCTCGTCGAGCTTGTACAACGTCAGGTTGATGCGGTGATCGGTCATCCGGCCCTGTGGAAAGTTGTAGGTGCGGATGCGCTCGGAGCGGTCGCCGCTGCCGACCTGCAGTTTGCGGGCGCGGGCCTGATCGCTCTGCTGTTTCTCGCGCGCCTCGGCGGTCAGTCGCGCCTGCAACAGCGCCATCGCGCGGGCGCGGTTCTTGTGCTGCGAGCGTTCTTCCTGGCATTCGACGACGATACCGCTCGTCAGGTGGGTGATGCGAATCGCCGAGTCGGTCTTGTTGACATGCTGGCCGCCGGCGCCGGAGGCGCGGAAGGTATCGATGCGCAGCTCGGCCGGATTGATGGCGACCTCTTCGATCTCGTCGGGCTCGGGCAGGATCGCGACCGTGCACGCCGAGGTATGGATGCGCCCCTGCGACTCGGTCTCGGGGACGCGCTGGACGCGGTGCGCGCCCGATTCGAACTTGAGCCGCGAATAGACGCCGCGCCCGGCTACCCGCGAGATGATCTCCTTGTAGCCGCCGTGCTCGCCGTGACTCGCGCTCAGTACCTCGATCTGCCAGCCGCGGTGCTCGGCATACAGTGAATACATGCGGAACAGGTCGCCGGCGAACAGCGCAGCCTCGTCGCCGCCGGTGCCGGCGCGGATTTCGAGAAAGACGTTCGACTGGTCGTGAGGGTCGGCGGGGATCAGCAGCCGGCTGACCTCGAGCTCGAGTTCGCCGGCGCGGCGTTCGATGTCCTCGAGTTCGTCGCGCGCCATCGCGCGCATGCCGGGATCGGCGTCCTCCAGCATGGCCTCGGCGGCCGCGCGTTCATCGAGGCTCGCGCGGTAGTCGCGCCAGGTCGCGACGATCGGGGTGAGTTGCGAGTATTCGCGCGACAGGTCGCGGAAACGCGCGCTGTCGCCGATGGTCCCGGGGTCGGCGAGCAATGCCTCGAGCTCCTGCAAGCGTTCGCTCAGGGATTCCAGTTTGCGCCGAATCGAAGGCTGCACGGCGAATTATTCGTCCGTGTCCTTGATGTCGAGCAGCTCCCGCGCCGCGCGCAGCAGGTCGCTGCGCCCTTCGAAGCCCGCCTGGCGCAGCTGGATGGTCGGCGCATGCGCCAGCTTGTTCGCGAGCGCCCGCGTCGCCTGCGCGAGCACCTTTTCCGGATCCTCGCCGCGGCGCAGCATGCGCAGCGCCTTGTCGAGTTCGTGATCGCGCAGTTCTTCGATTGAATTGCGATAGGCGCAGATCGCCGACACCGCATCGAGCGAGCGCAGCCAGCCCATGAAGCGCAGAGTCTGGGTATCGACGATCTCCTCGGCCTGCAGCGCAGCCTGCTGGCGTGACTTCAGGCCCTCGTCGATGATCTCCTTCAGGTCATCGACGGTATAAAGATAGACGTCGCGCAGGTCGCCGACCTGCGGTTCGATGTCGCGCGGCACGGCGATGTCGATCATCAGCATCGGCCGGTGACGGCGGGCGCGAATCGCGCTCTCGACCGCGCCCTTGCCGAGGATCGGCAACTGGCTTGCGGTCGAAGAGATCACGATGTCGGCCTCGGCGAGGCAGGACGGGATCTCCGCCAGCGTGATCGCCATGCCGTTGACCTCGGTGACCAGCGCCTCGGCGCGCGCCAGCGTGCGATTCGCGATGATCAGGCGGCCGATGCCGTTCTCGCGCAGGTGCCGCGCGGCGAGTTCTATCGTGTCGCCGGCGCCGATCAGGAGCGCGGTATGCTCGCGCAGGTCGCTGAAGATCTGCCTGGCGAGGCTGACCGCGGCAAAGGCGACCGACACAGGGCTCGCGCCGATCGCGGTGTCGGTGCGGATCTGCTTGGCGACCGAGAACGTATATTCGAACAGCTTGTTCAGGTGCTTGCCGACGGTGCCGGCCTCGCGCGCGGCGAGGTAGGCATCCTTGATCTGACCGAGGATCTGCGGTTCGCCGAGGATCATCGAATCGAGCCCGCTCGCGACCCGCAGCATATGGCGCACCGCGCCCTGGTCCGGATGGGTGTAGAGGTAAGGCTGGAGTTCTTCCGGGCTGAGCCGGTGGTAGTCGCTGAGCCAGCGGATCACCCGTTCGGTGTCGATGCTGTCCGCCGAGCACACCATCTCGGTGCGGTTGCAGGTCGACAGGATCGCGGCTTCGCTGACACGGGAGTTCGAGGTCAGGTCGCGCAGCACCACGGGCAGCTGCTCGCGCGCGAACGCGACCCGCTCCCGGATCGGCAGGGGAGCCGATTTATGGTTCAGACCGACGGCCAGTAACGCCATGCCCTGGATCCAGCATTATCCGCAACTCGAATTTAGCGATTTTACCTGATTTTCTTGGTAAAAGAGGATATTATCCTCGTGTTCGGGGGTTGCCGGGGAGGGGCGCCATTCTGTCCAGACCAGGGTCATTGTCGATGCGAAGAATTCCGCTGTATTTTTCCCTTGTGCTGTTTGCCCTGGGTTTGTCCGCCTGCTCCAGCCTGGCCGTTCAGGAGGAACCTGCCTCGGCCCCCGTTGCCGGCGGCGAAGCCCCGGTTTCACCCGGTTCGCCCGGTCAGGACCTGAGCGGCGAGCTATTATACCAGATCCTCGAAGCCGAGATCGCCCTCCAGCGCCAGCACTACGACGTCGCAATCGTGCGTTTCCAGCATCTCGCGGAGTCGACCCGGGACCCCGGTTTTGCCGAGCGCGCGGCCCAGATCGCGGCCTTTGTCCGCGACGACCCGGCGACCTTCGCCGCGGCCAGCCTGTGGATCGAGATCGATCCGGACAACAGCGATGCCCAGCAGATGATGGTCGTCGCCGCAATCCGCAACGGCATGCTCGAGACCGCGCTGCACTATGTCGAGATCGTGCTGTCCGGCGCCGACGGGCCGGTCGAGGAGCGGTTCGAGATGATGGCCGGGCTGCTGACCCGCGAGCATGACCTCGAGGAGGCGCTGCGCCTGATGGAGCGCTTCGTCAGTACTCGCCAGGACGATGCCGCCGCGCTGTTCGCCTACGGCAATCTCGCGTTGCGCGCCGGCGACCTCGAGCGGGCGAGCGATGCCGTCGAGCGCGCGCTCGATCTGCGGCCAAACTGGCACGGCGCGATCCTGATGCAGGTGCGGGTGCTGCAGATGCAGGGGCGCCAGGGCGAGGCGCTGCAATTTCTCTCCGATGCGGTCGATCGCAACCTGACGGACACGCGTTTGCGCATGACCTACGCGCGCATGCTGATGGAGCACCAGCGCTATGACGAGGCGATCGTGCAGTACGAGGTGCTTGCCGACGAGCTCGCCCCGAATACCGAAATCCTGTTCACGCTGGCGATGGTGCATCTGCAACTCGAGCACTTCGACGAGGCCGGCATCTACCTGATGCAGACGCGCGACGCCGGCGATCATGCCGGCGACCTGAATTACTACTTCGGCTGGATTGCGGAGCGCCGCGGCAACAAGGCCGAGGCGATGTCATTCTACGAGCGCGTACCGTCCTCCGACGAGACCTGGTTCGAGGCGAGGGTGCGGCTCGCGATCGTGTCGGCCGGTGAGGGCGATATCGCCGCCGCGCGCCAGGTACTGCAGCAGCTGCGCATGCAGCAGCCGGCGCGGCAGAAGCGGCTCTACCAGATCGAGAGCGAGCTATTGCGCCAGGCCGGCCAGCACGAGGTCGGGCTCGACGTACTGACTGCCGCGCTCACGGTCTTTCCCGGCGACTTCGATCTGCTCTACGCGCGCGCGCTGATCGCCGAACGCGCCGATCGCATCGACATCGTCGAGGAAGACCTGCGCTTCATCATCGAGCGCGACCCCGATCATGCCGACGCGCTGAACGCCCTCGGCTATACCCTCGCCGATCGCACCGACCGCTACGGCGAGGCCTACGAGTACATCAGCCGCGCACTGGAACTGAAGCCCGACAGCTTTGCGATCCTCGACAGCATGGGCTGGGTGCTCTATCGCCTTGGCAACCACGAGGAGGCGATCGAGTATCTGCGGCGTTCGCTTGCGATGCAGCACGATCACGAAGTCGCCGCCCATCTCGGCGAGGTCCTGTGGGTGACCGGCAATACCGAGGAGGCCGTCGAGATCTGGGAACGCGCCCTCGAGGAGTTCCCGGATGAGCCGCACTTGCGTGAAGTGATGCGACGCTTCATGGAGTAGGGCTTGCGCCTCGCCCGTTCCCGTATGGCATCCTTGCGCGCCGTCCCGCTGCTCGCGCTGGCGCTCGCGGCCGGCTGTTCGGTCGCGCCGCCGCGCGGGCTCCCGGAAGCTCCCCCCGAAGTGCTGTGGGAGGCCCATGCCGGACGGCTCGGCGCACTCGAGGCCTGGGCCTTCAACGGCCGCGCGGCACTGAGCGGAGACGAGGTACCGTCGCGCACGGTGCGCATCCGCTGGCAGCAGGCCGACGGCGATTTCGACATCGCCTTCCAGTCGCCGATCGGGCAGCGGCTTGCTGAGCTGAGCGGCAACACTGACGGCGTCACGCTGCGCCTGCCGGGTGAAACGCCGGTCGTCGCGGCCGATTCGGCCGAGTTGCTGGAGGCGGCGCTGGGCTGGTCCGCGCCGGTCGAGAGCCTGCGCTACTGGGTGCTCGGATTGCCCGACCCGGCTGCGCAGGGCGCCCCGGAGCTCGATCCGTGGGGGCGGGTCACACGCCTCTGGCAGGATGACTGGATCGTCGAGTTTGCCCAGTATGTCGACGTCGGCAACCTTGAATTACCCCGTCGCCTCACCGTCAGCCATCCCGGCCTGCGCATCCGGCTCGTGATCGACCGCTGGGACCTCGGGGGTCGCAATGGGCGCGTCTGAGTCCTGGCCGGCGCCGGCCAAACTGAACCTGTTCCTGCATGTCATCGGCCGCCGGGCCGACGGCTATCACTTGCTGCAGACGGTGTTCCAGTTCATCGATCTCTGCGACTACCTGACCTTCGAGCCGCGCGCCGGCGGCGAGATCGTCCGCCTCGACCCGTTGCCCGGAGTCGCACCGGAACGGGACATCACGGCCCGCGCCGCGCGCCTGCTCCAGGGGCGGCTCCCGGACGGCGGCGAGGCCGGCCGACCCGGGGTCGCGATCCGGATCGACAAGCGCATCCCGATCGGCGGCGGCCTCGGTGGCGGCAGTTCGGATGCGGCGACGACGCTGTGGGCCCTGAACCGGCTGTGGGGCCTCGGGCTCGGGGTCGACGATCTCGCCGCCCTCGGGCTCGCCCTCGGTGCCGATGTCCCGGTCTTCGTCCGCGGCCGGGCGGCCTGGGCAGAGGGCGTCGGCGAGCGTCTGACCCCGGTCGATCTGCCCGAGCCGTGGTACCTGGTCGTGGTCCCGCCGGTCCAGGTGTCGACTGCCGAGGTGTTCGCGCTGCCCGATTTGACACGCGACTGCGAAATCCTGACAATAGACCGCTTTCTTTCGGGTGATCAGGGGCTTAATGTCTGCGAGCCGGTGGTGCGCGGGCGTTATCCGGCGGTCGCTGCAGCGCTCGACTGGCTGCGCGCTCACGCGCCCGCAACGATGAGCGGGACAGGGGCGTGCGTGTTCGCGCGCTTCGACGCCGAGACCGATGCGCGCGCGCTGATGGCGCGCTTGCCGTCGGGTTGGCAAGGCTTCGTGGCGCGCGGCCTCAATCGTTCGCCGCTGCTGGAGCGGATCGCGGACTCAGAATTCGAACGGCGCCGGGGTAAACTGTAGTCGATCCACGGCGCGTGGACGGACGCGTTATTGGGGCGTCGCCAAGCGGTAAGGCACGGGATTTTGATTCCCGCATACCCAGGTTCGAATCCTGGCGCCCCAGCCAACCATCACTCGGCGAACAACCAGGATTTCGGGCAGGCGGTACGGGGGCCGCGCAAGATGAATTTTTCGGGCGAAGAGGAATTCCGCGGTCCCGACAGGCGCATGGTCGTGTTCAGCGGCTCGGCGCATCCGGAGCTCGCGGCGAACATCGCCGCGCGCCTGAACCTGCCGCTCGGCAAGGCCAACGTCGGCCGTTTCAGCGACGGCGAGGTGCAGGTCGAGATCTCCGAGAACGTGCGCGGCAAGGACGTCTTCATCGTCCAGCCGACCGCGCATCCGACCGACAGCAACCTGATGGAACTGTTGCTGATGGTCGATGCGATCCGCCGTTCGTCGGCCTACAGGATCACCGCGGTGATCCCGTACTTCGGCTACTCGCGCCAGGACCGCCGCCCGCGCTCGGCGCGCGTGCCGATCAGCGCGCGCGTCGTCGCCGACATGATTACCGGCGTCGGCACGCATCGCGTACTGACGGTCGATCTGCATGCCGACCAGATCCAGGGATTCTTCGACATCCCGGTCGACAACGTCTATGCGTCGCCGGTGCTGCTGACCGATATCTGGCGCGCAAAGTACCACCGGCTGATCGTCGTGTCGCCGGATGTCGGCGGCGTCGTGCGCGCGCGGGCGATGGCGAAGCAGCTCGGCGGCGCCGATCTTGCGATCGTCGACAAGCGTCGTCCGGGGCCGAACATCGCCAAGGTCATGAACATCATCGGCGACGTCAAGGGCAGGACCTGCGTGCTGCTCGACGACATGGTCGATACCGCGGGCACGCTGTGCGAGGCCGCGCGGGTGCTGAAAGATGAGGGCGCCTCGAAGGTCGTCGCCTATTGCACGCATCCGGTGCTGTCGGGCCAGGCCGTCGCGCGCATCAACGCCTCGGTGCTCGACGAGCTGGTAGTGACGAACACGATCCCGCTGCAGCCCGATGCGCTTGCCTCGGACCGGATCCGTCAGCTGTCGGTCGCCGACCTGCTCGCGGAGACGATGCGGCGCATCAATACCGAGGAATCGGTCAGCTCGATGTATATGGATTGACCCGTATTCACGGGTCTTACCCGCTTGCGCGGGTTCTGGTGACGGCCGCCTGGTCGCGGGCGAGGCCGTATTTGAGAAGTGTTACATCTGGAGAAACGATGATGGCCATCAACTTTGAAATCGAAGCACAAGTCCGTCACGACGCGGGGAAAGGAGCGAGCCGCCGCCTGCGTCGTGAGGGCAAGCTCCCGGCAATCCTGTACGGCGGCGGCAAGCCGCCGCAGAACCTGGTCATGGCGCATGGCCCGGTCATGCACAGCCTCGAGCACGAGGCGTTCTATTCGCACATCCTCAACGTCAAGGTCGGCGGCAAGGTCGAGCGCGCGGTGCTGAAGGACCTTCAGCGCCACCCGATCAAGCCGATCATCCTGCACATGGATCTGCAACGCGTCAGCGAAGACGAGAAGCTGCGCATGCGCGTGCCGCTGCACTTCCTCGGCGAGGACAAGGCGCCGGGCGTCAAGCAGGGCGGCGGCATCGTGTCGCATCTGGTCAGCGAGGTCGAGGTGTCCTGTCTGCCGAAGCACCTGCCGGAATATCTCGAGGTCGACGTCGGCAATCTGAATGTCAACGAGACGCTGCACCTGTCCGATATCCGTCTGCCCGAAGGCGTCGAACTGATCGAACTGTCGCACGGCCCCGAGCATGACCAGCCGGTGGTGTCGATTCATCTGCCGCGCGCGGCGATCGAGGCCGAAAGCGGGGCAGCGGCCGCGGAGCCTGCAGCAGGCGCAGAGGGCGGCGCGGAAGGCGAAGAGAAGAAGGACTGATCTTCGCGGTGACGCGAGGGCGTATCCTTGCAGCCGCCGGTTGAGCTCATCGCCGGCCTCGGCAATCCCGGCGAGCGCTATGACCAGACCCGGCATAATGCCGGGTTCTGGTTGCTCGATGCGCTGGCCCGAAGACTCGGCGCCGAGTTCATCCCGGAGTCGCGTTTTCACGGCGATACCGCGAGCGGCGAACTCGACGGGCGGCGCGTGCGCCTGATCAAGCCTTCGACGTTCATGAACCGCAGCGGCCAGGCGGTCGGCGCGCTGGCGCGCTATTTCCGCATCGCGCCCGAGAACGTCCTCGTTGTTCATGACGAGATCGACCTGCCGCCGGGGGTCGCGCGCCTCAAGCGCGGCGGCGGCCATGGCGGCCACAACGGCCTGCGCGACATCCTCACCGCATTCGGCGGCGACGCCGGTTTCCTGCGCCTGCGCATCGGCGTCGGTCACCCGGGCAATGCCCGCGAGGTCGTCGACTACGTGCTGAAGTCGCCGCCGGCCGCCGAGCGGGCGCTGATCGACGACGCGATCGGGCGTTCGCTCGAGGTGCTGGCGCAGGTGGTGGCCGGCGATACCGAGAAGGCGATGCATCGCCTGCACAGCGCGCCGGACGCCGCAGCGCGCGCCTGACTATCTTCTGGAACGGAACCTCTGATGGGATTCAAATGCGGTATCGTCGGCCTGCCCAATGTCGGCAAATCGACCCTGTTCAACGCGCTGACCAAGGCCGGCATCGAGGCCGCGAACTATCCGTTCTGCACGATCGAGCCGAATGTCGGCATCGTGCCGGTGCCCGACCCGCGTCTCGCCGCGCTCGCGGCGATCGTCCGGCCGCAGCGCGTGCTGCCGGCGACGATGGAATTCGTCGACATCGCCGGTCTCGTCGCCGGCGCATCGAAGGGTGAAGGCCTCGGCAACCAGTTCCTCGCCCACATCCGCGAGACCCAGGCGATCGCGCATGTCGTGCGCTGTTTCGAGAACGACGACGTCGTCCATGTCGCCGGCCGGGTCGACCCGCTCGGCGACATCGACACGATCGACACCGAGCTCGCGCTCGCCGATCTCGAAGCGGTCGAGCGCCACCTCGACCGCGCGACGCGCGCTGCGAAGACCGGTGACAAGGAGGCGCAGACCCGCAGGACACTGCTCGAAAAGGTCCGCGCCTGCCTCGACGACGGCCGGCCGGTGCGCGCGGCGGGACTCAGTGACGACGAGTTCGGACGGCTCTACGACCTGCACCTCCTGACCGTCAAGCCCACGATGTACATCGCCAATGTCGCCGAGGACGGCTTCATCGACAATCCGCATCTCGACGCGGTGCGCAAGCGCGCCGAGGCCGAGGGCGCCGAGGTCGTGCCGGTCTGCGCGGCGATCGAATCCGAGATCGCGGAACTGGCCGAGGACGAGCGCGCCGAATTCCTCGGCGAACTCGGGCTCGAAGAGCCCGGGCTCAACCGGCTGATCCGCGCCGGCTATCGCCTGCTCCGGCTGCAGACCTATTTCACCGCCGGCGAGAAGGAGGTGCGCGCGTGGACGATCCCGGTCGGCGCGACCGCGCCCGAGGCGGCCGGCGTGATCCATACCGATTTTCAGAAAGGCTTCATTCGCGCCGAGGTCATCGCCTATGACGACTACCTGGCCGGCAAGGGTGAGCAGGGCGCGAAGGAGGCCGGCAAGTGGCGCCTCGAGGGCAAGGACTACGTCGTCCGCGACGGCGACGTGATCCATTTCCGCTTCAACGTCTGATCAACGTTTGACCATTTCAAGGAGACCGCCATGGACGTCCATGGCTCTCCAAAGACTGAAAAATCCTTTAATAATCATCACTAAACACGCATTCCGGGCAGGATAGATGCTCCACCGAGTGCTCTCGTCGATTGTTGCGTTCCGGAAAAATTGGGGGTAGATTTAGGGGTATCTCGAACATCTGGTGGGGGTATTTTCGTACCCCCAACGTGGAGGCGCAGATGCCAAAGGATCTCCTCACAGACGCAAAGCTCAGAGCGGTCAAACCTACAGAGAAGCCCTACAAGCTCAGCGATGGGGGCGGGCTCTTCCTTCTCGTGCAGCCTTCCGGTGGCAAGCTCTGGCGCTGGAAGTACCGCATCGACGGCAAGGAGAACCTGTTCGCGATCGGTCCCTACCCCACTGTCGGATTGGCCGAGGCCAGGGCCGCGCGCGAAGCAGCGCGAGTGCTCGTCAAACAGGGCATCCATCCCGCCCACGACCGCAAAGAAGTCAAGAAGCGCAACGTAGAGGCGCTGGAAGAACGCAAGCGAGCCAAGGAAAGCTCGTTCGCCAAAGTCTCGGCCGCGTACCTGGCCGAAGTGAAGTCGAGCTATACCCCTGGTTCTTACCGCTCCAAGGAGGGTCGCATTCGGAAGTACCTCGCGCCCAAACTGGATGCGCTGCCGATCAGTGAAATCGGCGTGAAGGAGATACGCCCCGTCCTCGAAGCCTGCAAGGCGCACGGCGCGTGGGCGGGGATTCACGTCAAAGGCGATCTGTCCGCAATTTTCGAGTTCGCGGTGGTTCGCGGGCTCGCCGAGTCCAACCCCGTGCCGACGCTCCGGGGCTTGCTCAAGATTCCATCGAGTCAGAGCAAGGCGGTCATGACGACCGATCAGATCCGCGCGTTCTATCGCGGACTCCGCGCGTACCGTGGTTACCCTGAAACGGCTCTCTGCCTGCGGCTCATCGCACTGACGGCCTGTCGCCCCGGAGAGGCCGCGGATGCCGAATGGAGCGAGTTCGACTTCGAGGCCAAACTCTGGCGTCGACCGGCCGAGAAGATGAAGGCAAGACGCGACCACGTCTTTCCGCTCTCGGAGGAGGCACTCAAGGTGCTCGAAGACCTGCGCCCGATCACCGAAGGAGGGCGTTACCTCTTTCCTCACCGAAGTGGAGAAGGCTTCGCGACACCCAATCGGCTGACGTATGCCATGCGCGACATGAACCTCGGCCCGCGGACGACCCCGCATTGCTGGAGAACCACGTTTTCCACCTGGGCGAACGAACAAGGGTTCCGCCCGGATGCGATCGAGCGTCAACTGGCTCACGTCGAGAGCAACAAGGTACGAGCCACCTACAACAAGGCCATCTTGTTGTCCCAACGCCGAGAGATGATGCAGGCGTGGGCGGACTACCTCACGGCCGCGGAAGATTCTGCCCTCGGCGCTACTGACCACGCAGCCAGGCCTGCCGCCTCCAAGAGCCGCGAGGGAAGCGAGCGTGCGGCGGATGTGGCCCTGACTTGAAGAGTCAGGGCTACTGCGAACGAGCACCAACCTCGTGCTCCTCGCTCACCAGCCGAAGATAGGGATTGTCGGCAGGCTGCTCGTCGAACAACTCGGCGGGATCGGACAGCAGATAGCCATGCAACCGCTTGGACTTGCGAGGCCCCGTGACTTCGCAGGTCCAGATGTTCAGCCCGCTGCCTTGCTTGCGATGCAGACCCATCTTCTCGAAGCGCTTCTGTATCCACTGCCATTCCGGCAACTTGTCTTGCTTCGCGAAGGTCGTGATCCGCGGGTGCTCCTGCGCATAGCGCTGGAAGACTCCGGGGCTGACGAGGTACACCGTGCCGGCCAGGCTATGCACGAGGGCCTTGGCATCATTGATGATGATCTTGCGCGTCTGGATACCCTGGCGCAGCCAGGCCATGAAGTGCGTGCCGGAAGGTTCGACATGATGCGGAAACGGCGTGGGGCTTTCACGGGTCGGCGTCATGGATGTCGGTGACGCGGACTCGGGTTCAGCAATGGCGTGATGCCCAATGGGCGAAGCTGCGGGCGAGGACACCTCATCCAGCAGACCGAGCAGCGCATCCACGCCACCGCCAGCAGCTTCGGAGGCAACCGGCTTCGCGCATGCCGGGGCAACCTCTTCATCGGCCGCAGGGCTGACTTCGTGCGCCATCGAGCGCGGTGACGTCGGTTCCTCTTGCTCGACTTGTACGCTGCCCGCGAAGGACGCCGGCCGATCGGCTGCGTCCCAGATCATTGCCGGCGACAGCTTCAGGAACGTGAAGCTGTGCGACCAGCCAGCATCACTGGTTACGGTCGCCTTCCAGATCGCCTTGCCATCAGGGGTGACCTGGGCGATGCCATGGTCCTGCAGCACATCGAAGACGGCGGTGTTGGATGCAGGAATGCCTTCGACGCCCTGGGACAGCAGATGGGCGCGCAGCTTGTCGGAGACTGTCTTGGAGACCAGCCAGAGTGCGTCCTGCGTCAGCCAACCGTCCGAAGCCTGGGGCTGGTTCAGCTTGAACGCCTCTTTGACCAGGTAGCGCAGGCCGTCCAGCAGCTTGCGTTGCAGCGCGTGTTTCGGCGCTGTCAGGGCCTTCGTCGGATCGCCGCCGAGTTCTTGGGCAACCGAGGCCTGATCGGCCTGAACGACCAGCTCGCCGAGCGCGCCAGCGTGTTCGTACTGGCCTGCCAGAACGTACAGCAGCGCAGACCACAGCTCGGGAAAACTGCTGAGCCAGTCGAGGATCTCGCGATCGAGCAGCCGGGTATAGAGCAAGCCGGTCGCGGCGCCGTGCAGCCTGTACTCGCGATCCTTGCGGTAGCGGAAACGGTATGGGCGATCCAGCGGCCCGTGCCAGGGGTGCCAGACGGCGCCGTTCGCGTATTCGACGTGCAGATCGACGGCGAGCTTGCCGATGTCGTGCAGCAGCGCGGCATAGGCCGTGCCGGCCGTCCAGGCCTCGGCTTGGGCGACCTGGGCCTCTGGCGAGTCACCGGCCGGCAGCAGGCGCGATTGCCTCAACTTCACCGCATACGCAACCACTTCCAGGCCGTGGTCGAGCATGCCGCCTGGGTAGGCATGATGATGACTCTCGGAAGCCGGGAAGTGCTGGACCAGATCGGCATAGCGTTCCAGTGGAGCGCGGTACAGCGTCGCGAACTGTGCACGCGAGAGCGACGTGCGTTGCCAGATGTGTTCCAGCAGCTTGCGCCGGCGAGGAGTCGCCAGCAGCACCGCGGCCGATTCCGGCCGCGTCAGTCCCGTCGGCATGTCGGCGGACGATGGACCCGGACCAGGCGGCAGCCTTTTGCGTTGGAACAGCGCGAACATGAAATACCTGCGGTGGTGGCGAGAGCGAGGCCTTTTCGCCTTTTCGGGTAGGGCCTTTCCCCTTGGCCTCCCTTCCCTTGCCCCTTCCCGGCCTTTCAGCCCTTGCCAGAGCCTTTTAGGTATAGGGCAGCCCGAGTGCAGCCGGCCACCATCAAAGGGGTGTCGGCCCGTTCCGCTTTGGCTGCGGAAGGCAGGCTGTATCCCATCTACGATGCGCTGGACCACTTCGACGGAGGTTCGACACCATGCTGGACAGACGGGCACCCGGCGCCTTGGAGCAGGCCAGGATTGACAATGTAAGGAAATTTCCTTACCATCGGGGCATGAAGATCAGTGACAGGAGCCCGACCATGCCCAACGTCCAGGAACAAGCCACGCTCACGTCCAAGGGCCAGATCACACTGCCCAAGTTCGTCAGGCAGGCTCTGGGCGTGACCACCGGCGGCAAGGTGGCGTTCGAGCTGCGCGGCGGCGAGGTCGTCGTCACCCGAGCCGAGGCCGAGCACGAAGACCCGGCGATCGGAGCCTTCCTGGGACTGCTGGAAGCGGACATCCGCGACGGCAGGAACGTCCGGGCGCTGCCGGAGGATCTCGCCCAGGCCATGCTCGCCAACGTCGGCCACGCCAACGACCTCGATGAGCCCATCGAGGGTGAAGTCGCGCTCTGATGCAGCGTCATGGGTGGGTACTGCTGTTCCATGAGTGCATCGTGGAACAACTGCAGAAGCTGCACGCGGCGGCCGAACGTGCACAGCGCAGCGATCCGGAAGGTTTCGAGCGCAACGCCAACGTCAAGCTGTTCCGGGCGCTGAGCCAACTGATTCTGGAGACCGTGCCAAGCGATCCGGCGCGGGACGAGTACCGCCAGGGCAACACCCTGGGGCCGGAGCATCGCCATTGGCGGCGCGCGAAGATCGGACGGCGGTTCCGCCTGTTCTTCCGCTACGACTCCAGAGCGAAGACCATCGTGTTCGCCTGGGTCAACGATGAGCAGACGTTGCGCTCGGCGGGTAGCAAGTCCGATCCTTACGCCGTGTTCGAGAAGATGCTCGAACGAGGAAACCCGCCGGACGATTGGGCGAGTCTGGTTGCCGCGAGCCGGTCCGACTGGTCCACACAGGAGACGCGATAAACCCTCCACACGAGGTAGGAGCGATGAAAACGACATCCCGTACCACCAACGCAGAACGCGCCGGCAGATGGCTCGGCCGCGCGTGGCGGGGATTCGTTCGGCAAGAAGCCCGCGTAGTTCATTGGCTCGCCGGCAAGGGGCTACCGGCCGGCGTGGCGCGGCTCCTGCTCTGGATCGTGAAGCTCGCCGTCTTTGCCGTGCTGTTGTATGTCGCGTTCTGGCTGGCCTTGTTGCTCCTGTTCGGTATCGTGGCGGCTTGGGTCGCGCGCAACTCCGATTCGGATTGGGAGGATGAAAACAAGGCGGAATGGCGCGAAGGACATTCCGGTTTCGGCTTGTACGACAAGAACGAGTGGCGCCGCGACATGGGCGATCCCGACGACCCATAGTCGCAGATCGAGGGCGCCTTATTTGGCGGCCCCTTTCGATGCAACGGTCATGGCGAGACGTGAACCGCTCCCGCCTGCGGATTTTGCATCTCCGCTCGCGAGCGTGAGGCCGCCAAGGATGTTGCCCGCTCGAACTCCGGCCCAGGACAGAGCGATCACCCAAAATCCGGGCAAGACGATGAACATCATCGCCATCACGAAATTCAACAGCATGTCGCCGAAGGCGTTGTTCAGCCCCAGCAGCGGGTTGAAATTGCTGTGCGGTGAATGCCAGCCGTAGAGCGCGTTGAGGATGGTCGAATCGACCCAGCGCGCCAGTTGGAACCAGAAGTCGGTGAAAAACAGCGCGAACTGCACGCAGGACGCCGTGACCAGCGTCCGCAGATCGTAGGTGCCGAAGACCAGCACCAATGGGATGCAGATCACCATCGCCATCTTCAGGAACGACAGGATCATGGGCAGCGACTGTCGCACCACGTCCATGGCAGGGAAGAAGCCGAGCGATCCCACCGTCAGACCCACATCCGACGCGGCGCGAGTCACGACATTGGGCAATGACCCACCGATCTGCCCGCCGTAGTCGGTGTAGACCTGTCCCTGGTTCATGACCTGGCGCTGTGGCGAGGCGATCGCACGGATCACCGAGTCGTCGACCTGTGCCTGACTCAGAAAGCCCGCCCATTGGGCGAAGCGGGACAGCAGGCTCGGATCGACCTGGGCGAGCAGGCGATCGCGCAGGCCTTCGCCGCCATCCAGCCACCATTGCCTGCAGTTCGGATAGCCACCGCCGTTGCCGACCTCGGCGAGCCCGGCGTCGCGCACGTCGTCATAGGGCCAGGCGGGACGCGGCGTGCTGGAGCGATAGGTGTCATAGAAGCCGGGCGTATCCAGAAAGTAGCGCGAACCGATCCAGGTTACGTCGTTCATCTGCTCGTCGCTGAGCGTAGGCCGGTTCATGAACAGCCTGGCGCGGGCCGGGCCATAGCAGTCGTGCGTGAAGTCGGCCACCTCCTGGGCCAGTACGGGATCGGCGATGCGTGTGCTGTCGATCTCCATGCGCATCTGTCTCAAGTCCGTACCGCAGGGAATCGCCGCGACGGCGGCGCCGGTGACGGCCTTGGAGATCGAGTGCATGAAGAACCACCAGACCGGCACGTGGGCACTCTGGTTGTTGAGCGTCGTGAACGATGCGGACCAGTTGGTTTCGGAAGGCAGCGGGACGTTGACCTGGCACTGTGTCGAGCGCGTGCGGTCGAACTGGATCGTGCTCAGATCGACCGGAATGAAGGGAATACCGGCGAACATGATGACCACGATCGCCACCCACACTCGGTTCTCGATACGCATCGACGAGAGGACGCCCTTGTTGCCTTCGTCCGCACCTTCCGCACGGGCCTTGAGCCACTCCTGCACGACGATGGCGAGGAACGGCAACGCGAAGATGCCCGTCGCGACCAGTACGTTCCAGATGCCGTTGTTGATGATCCATGCAACCAGCGTCAGGTAATACTCAAGGTAGTCCGTGGTGTATAGAGTCATGGCCGTCTTCCGGCATCGCTATGTCTGTCGCAACAGCACGCTGATTTCCAGCAGCGCGATCGCGGCGACCGCGCCGATCTCCGCGCGCAGCAGTCGTTGATGCGTCTCGGCGGATGCGTCGCGCGCGCGCAGGCGGCGACGCATCCAGATCCACCCATAGACCGTGGCGCCATACAGGCACAGCCGCCAGACGAAGAAGTGGCCGGCGTGCGCGTCCAGCCATCGGTTCCAGCCGGCCACGTCGCCGGCGAGGCCGATGCCGACGAGGTTGACGCCCGCGGCCACGAGCACGAGCAACGCGATCCATCCGAGCGTTCGTCCGAACTGGCGGTTGAACAGCCATCTCATGGTGGGTCGCCGCCGCTCTATGGCCGCTGGATGGCATCGAGGCGATCACGCTCGGTGTCGCCCTGGAAAATGCCCCGCGAGCCGGCACTGCGCATGCCGTGGCGCTGGATGATCGCCATCGGCGAGTTGTTGGCCAGCTCCCGACGCAGTTCCAGTTCCGTTTTGAGGTTGTTGATCTCCTGTTCCAACAGGCTGCTCTCATGGGTGATGGCCTGCTGCGCGAGCTGGTTGGCGGCGACGTTCGGTTCCTTGCGGCCAGTGAGCAGCGTGCGCTGCAACAGCAGGGCTTTCTCCAACACGCTGGCCAATGCGACCTCGGAAGCCAATCGTCGCGCCAGGATGTCCTGGTCCGGTTCTTCGCGCAGCGCCTCGATGACGCCGCGCGTGATCGGCAGCGCGCTGCTGCCGGCCACTTCGAGGTTGGCGACGGTGGTCGGATTGGTTCCGTTCAGCAGGTTCCGAAGTGCTTCCAGCCTGGTCTCGAACTCCTCCTGGATCAACGGCGTCAGGCCGACTCCGGGAATGGTCTGCGTCTTGACGCAGCTCTCGCACGTGCGCTGTTCCTGCTCACCGAGCACGCGGATCGCCCAATCCGCTGCGGCCTGGGGCGATTGCCAGGTCTGGCAGCTAAGGCTATTGCCGCAGGTGGCACTGTCGATCGGCGAGGTATCGGTCGCGCCGCGACCGTTGAGCAGGTTGTAGCCGGCACGGGTCACGTCACCGACCACGCGGATGGGGTTCTGCCCAGCGCCGCCGGCGTTGCCTCCGCCGACCCAGGGCACGCCGTCGTTACCGCGGCTGGCTTCGGCCTGCTCGATGGCGGACACCGCGTCGGTGCTGGCTACCGCCTGCCTGAGCGCCATGCCCTCGGCCAACTGATTCCACCCGAGCTGACCACCGGCCATGTCGGCCATCCGCTCGGCGATCGCCCGGCAGGTCAGCTTCGAGCGATCGAAGTCGAGTCGCGCCTGCAAGATGCCGTTGGTCAACAGGTTGTACAGCCCCGGATCGGCACGCTGGATGATCAGCGCCGGCAGCGACGCCACGGCAGCCGTGGCATTCTGGATCACGTTGCTCATGATCGCTTGAAAGCCCTGCGTGATGCCGTTGAGCTGGTTCTGCAGCGTGGTGGTCAGGCTCATGTCGCCGCAGATCAAATTGCTGTTCCAGCCGATACCCACACCGATGGACTGCATCTGGCCGACCGGCCCCATCGACACCGCTCGTCCGCCGCCGATGCTGTAGAGCACGTCGTCGCCGATGACGCTGCCGCGGTGGTGTACCCCGTAGTCGTTCACGCTGGTCTGCGCCCACAGCGCACCGCTGCCAAAAGCCAGCAGACCGGCGAGAAGGATTCGGCACGCACGGGTCGCGACGATGTTCGAGCGAAATACCGGGGAGTTCATCGGCCGATCCTCAGTTGAATACGACACTGCCCAGGAACACCTGGCCACGCCGCTCGCAGCAGGAGTACGGACGCCAGAGCGCCCAGGCGTAGTCGCCTTGCTGGGCCTGGATGCGCACGTCGTTGTGCGGGAAGACCGCGCAGGACGACGACAACCGCGGCGTCAGCTCCTGCCATTTGCCGGTGGAAGCATCGCTCTCCATCAGGGCACCGGCCGGCCAGTAGCCAGCGCTCGCGTTGGCGAGCAGCGGTTGATAGACGTGAAGCTGGCCGCGTCGGGTCACGATGTCGCCGGCACGCTGAGCGACGACGGCCGCGGCCTTGTAGTCGTCCACGTGATGCAGGAATCCGCCGCGCGGGTATACGTTCCCCCAGAGATTCAGTCCGAGGCGGGTGCCGATCTCGCGCATGCCCGGAATCAGGGATTCGGGATAGACGGACTCGGGAATGTTGTAGCGCCAGGCCACCGTATCGAGCGTGCTCAGCAGATACGGGACAAATGCCGTACCCGCGCCAGCGCAGGTGTAGCCCAACTGACTGACGAACTCGCTGAAGATGGTGGCGCCTGGATGCCCGATCACATCGGCGTTCTTGAACTTGGCGAGGTTGTTCTCGTGCTCTTCGTTCGTCGTGCCGTCGCCGCCACCTCGGGCGGTGGGATTCGGCATGCTCATCGCGCGTACTTCGACCCAGGGGTTCTCGCCCGTGTTCGAGTAGCTGGAAACCACCGCGTCGGGGACGTAGTGCTCGACCCTGACCGAGGTTTCCAGCGAGCAGCCGGTGAGCGTGCAGCGCAGCCAGAAGCAAATGCCCCGCACCCGGTAGGCAATGCAGTCGAGCGACAGCGCCGAGCCAGCGATGGTTACGGTGTCGAGCGCGAATGCACTGACGGAAGTGCCCAGCAGCAGGGATGCGATGCCGGTGCGCCATGCGCGACGGGACAGCATCATGGTTGCGTCCTCCTGTATTCCTCTATGCGTGCAAGGGCGCGTGTCACGTCGCGCTCGCCATAGACGACGTAGCGTTGATCGACGACGACCGCGGGAATCTTGGTGATGCCGAGGCTCCAGGCATCGGCGACGCCCTGATAGGCGCTCGCCAGGTGGCGCTGCAGGTCGGCACCGCCTTCCTTCAGACGCTGCTGGACGATGGCGGCGGCTTGAGCCGGATCGGCAGGCAGGTTCGCGGCCAGCTCGGCTTCGATGCGGGAAGGAGCGTCCAACTCGACGACGCGCACGTTGGCCGGCGCCTCGACGGAGTGGTTCCGGTCTGTGAACACCCGGATGTCCGCCGCCATCGCGTTGGTCGTCATCACGAACCCGTAGAGCACGGCTGCCGGCCAATGTCGAAGGCGGCGCTGCCGACTCCCGACACGATCAGGGCACATAGGCTGACTCCTCGGAGAGTGATACCCGTGGTAGTCGATCCGATCGGTCGGGTGCGCGCCATCAACAAAGCGATATGGCATTCACCCTCTTTCTGGTCGTCCGGTCCAGGTACGGCCGGAACCGTCCATTCGTCATCTCGAAGTCGTTGCTACCTGGGTGTGTCGCCGATGGATTCGGCGGGCATCTCCGCTGTCTCGGACGCAGGTTCAGCCGGCAAGGCGTCATCGTGCGACGCTGCGAGCAGATCGACCGCCGACAACAGCGCGTCGCCCTCGACAGGCCCTGCCGGCAGCAGCAGCGATTTTCCGGTGTGGTTGTCGATCACGCGCAACGTGGGTGTCGCGACGACGTTGGTTTGAACCGCTTCCTCGGCCTGCGCACGGATCACGATGTCGGGCCGCGTGCTCTCCAGACATTCGTGCAGGGCCGGTGTCGATCCGGGAAGCCGAGCATCGGCCGGCAAGCCCTGGCCGCCGCCGAGCGTATGTTGGTGAATCCAGGCGATGGCGTTCCAGAACGCCGTCGCACCCCCGACCGCTCCGGCGCACTCCGCCAGGCGCGCTCCGCGCGTCGCGGCGGGTTCGTGGATCGCCAGAGGCAGGTGATGCCATTGCCAGTTCACGTCCGCCTGGGTGTCGATCCATTGCTTCAGCACATGGAAGTAGGCCTTGCAGTAAGGGCATTCGAGGTCCGCGTACTCGACCACCGTGAAGCGCGCGTCGCCGCGGCCGTAGCGCCATGGCGGCCCCACCGATTCCGAAGTCGCCGCGACGGGCGACCTGTCGGCTTGTGGGCCGCGTCCGAGCGACCATGTGAGCACGACGAGCAGCACGGCTACGACGGCCGCGATCGCCCAGGGGATTCGTCGTATCGCGCGCGGATGTCGCAGCGAGCCTCGCATGACGCTATGTCCCGGAGAACGCATCGAGGGGCAGCGGTTCGATGCCACGTGCCCGGTCGATCGCCTCGGCCACCTTGAAGGCCGCCTCCAGTTCGCTGATGCCGTACCGCTGCATCAACTGATAGCGTTCGGCTTTCTCCTCCGGTTCCGTCATCGCCATGGCGAGGTAGAGGCTGGGCGGCACGGCTCGGAACAGCACCTCCATCGACTTCGACAGGATCACACCTTCGGAAAACTTGCCGGCTTCCTTGCGCGCCGAGAGCATCAAGGCCTTCTGCGCCGGTGTCAGCTCGCGGAACCTGGCGATCTTCTCCACCTCGTCCGGCGGCATGCTGAGACAAAGCCACCATTCGATCATGTTCAGCATGGGCTGGGCGGCGGCCGGCAGGTCGTCGACGTTCTGCGTCGCCAACCAGTACCACGCGCCGAGCTTTCTCCACATTTTGGTCGCCTTCACGACATAGGGCGCGAGCAAAGGATTTTTGGTGATGATGTGTCCTTCGTCGGTGACGTTGATGATGGGGCGGCCGAGAAACTGATCGCGCTCGGCGATGTTGTTGACGGTGTTGATGAGCGAGGTGTAGGCGATCGAAAGCTGCGCGTTGTAGCCTTCGCGTGCGAAGGTCGCCAGATCGACGATGGTGATGTCCGCTTCGGGCCAGGGCGTGCCGGGGCGGTCGAACGTCTCTCCGTCGAGTCCTTGGCAGAACATATCCATCGCATCGGCCATCTCCAGAAGGCGCGCACGCCGTGCTTCCGGCAAGGATGGGGCGCGTGCGCGCTCGCGCAATGCGTCGCGCACGTCCCCGGTCAACACGGTGCGCTTCTCCGGGACGCAGCGATGCGCCGCGTCGAGGATGCATTGGCGGATCAGGCTGCGGTCGGCGCGGGTCATTCGCGCCTCCTCCTTGTCCTCGCCGCCGGTAATCATCAGGCGGGCGGTGATCTCCAGCTCGCCGAGCACGTCGCGCTGTTCGTCGACTTCCGCCGAGGCCTCCACGGAGTCCGGATCGTCGTCCAACGCATCGGCATCCAAGGTCTGCACCTGGCCGGGGGTATCCACCAGCCGCCACGCATCGGCGAACGGCGCGAGGCTCATGCCGGCACCCGGCGCGAGTTTGACCCGATGCACGCTCAGTCCCAGCCGCGCGGCGAACTCGCCGAACAACCCGAACGAGTTTCCCGCCTCGACGATGAACAACCTGGGCCGGTAGATGGCCATGACCTGGTTGAGGATGTTGTTGAGCGTCGCACTCTTGCCGCTTCCCGTCGGCCCGAACAGGAAGAGATGGGCATTCATCTGCCGATCTTTCCGGTTTAAGGGATCGAAGGTGACGGCACCGCCGCCACGGTTGAAGAACGTGATACCGGGACGCGACGTACCCTGACTGCGCCCCCACACCGGCGCAAGGTTGGCGGCGTGCTGGACAAACATCAGTTGCGTGTACCACTGGCGCCGATCCTTCATCGGGTCATAGACGCAGGGCAGCCAGCGAAGATAGCTGTTGAGCGGCGCAACCTCGTCTTCCTCACGCACGGGCTGCAAGCCAGCGTTGAGCATGACGTTGGCAAGCTGCAGGCCGCGCGCGTCGAGTTCGGCCGGCCCGCGTCCGCGCAAATAGAACGCCAACGCGCCGCGATACAGCTTGTGTGCGCTGCCGATCAGCGAGCGTGCGTGTTGTACGTCCTCGCGCGTCTGCTCGGAGGCCAGCGTTTCGCCGACCGCCTTCCTGCTGAGGTAGTTCAAATGCGCTTCCAGCACGTCCTGCGGCATGGCGACCAGGGTGAGACACATCACCGTGTCCTCGGGCATCTGATCGAACAGCGCGTTGAAGGAATCCCCGCCCTTGCGCGTCTCGCCGGTCAGGTGTCCGGTCGTCGTCGGCGTGCGCAGCCGGTCGAGCACCATGACCCGATGCGGCATGTCGTCGAAGAACCACAGGCCGTTCTCCACGTCCGAGCGCGGCTGGCCGAAGAACAGGCGCTGCGAGAAATCCGTGCCACTGGCGAGTTCGATCTCACCTTCGTCGGTTTCCTCCGGATAGGCGGCCAAACGATAGAAACGCTCTCGATCTTCGGTCGTCGTGCCCAGCAAGCGCGGGTTCGGGTTGAACCAGCGCAGCAGCCAGGCATGGATGTCCGCCGCATCCAGGCGCCGCGCCTTGATGCCGGCATTGGCGAGGCCGCCGGTCAGCCGCTCGCAGACCGTCGTCAGGGCGTGTTCGGGCGATTGGCCACGGCGAGGCGAAGCGCCTGGCGCTCGCCGATAAACGACCATGCGCACACGCCGCGTCTGCCCGCGCCACGGCAGGCGGGTCACGGTCGTGTCCTCGAACAGGCCGCCCGGCTTCGCGATCGCTCGCAGATGGTGGGCGAAGAAGCGTAAATAGAAATCGGTAAACGCACTGCCCTGGGCGCGAGGCTGCACGTAGTTGCACAGCGTGCTCAGGTAGCTTTCCCAATCGGCTTCGTCCTGGGCATAGAGCTGTACCACCCAGGGTTGCTCGTCGAGTTCGTCGAAACTGTCCTGCAGCGCATTCTCCAGTGCATCGCGCGCCTGCCACAGCCAATGCGTTTCGCGGCCTTCGGTGCCGACGGGCGTCAGCTCGAAGAAGGCTGCGACGGATTCGCCGTCTTCCAGCAGCATGCAGCCGTGCTCGGGCAGGTATTCGACCCACGGGAGGAAGTCCACGAATGACGGTGCAACGTCATAGAGGGCTTGTTCATCCGCCAGCGTCGCCCGCCTGCGGGTCGGGTCACGCGCCGCGCCGGGCTCATGAATGCCATGGCGTTTCAGCTCGGCCACATGGCGCTCCCAGGCATCGGCGGCCAACCCATCGGACGGCGCGGCCGTCTGCTTACCGCGCGACCACGGCAGGGGCAGCGACCAGGCCATTCAGTAGTCCTCCACCCGTTCTCCCGGCAGCGCGTACTGCACGCGCTGGTAGAGCGGGAAGACCGTGCTGTAGCCGGGTACGGGCACCGGATCGGTGCCCGCCAGATGGGGGAACACGTACATCACCAGGTCCGGGTTCGGCAGGCGATGGAACTGCCGGTAAATCTCGTTCTGCGCCGTGCGGGTATAACGGGCTTGCACGCCGGGCGCGGCCTGGACGCCCGCATCGGTGAGCGGGCGGCGCAGAGTCTGCCGGGCATCCAGCAACTCACGCGAAGCCCGTCCGCCAGCGGCCGCACCGCCCGTCTCTTGATTCCAGATGTCGAGCATGGTGTCGCCGCCGTGCGTGAGCAGCTTTTCCTTGCTGGTGGCGCAGCCGGCCAGCGCCGTGATCGCCACGACGACGAGGAGCCGTTCAGTCCAAGTCCGACACATGGGAACCTCCGAGGCGGTGATCGACCCGCCGGCCTTTGGGGTCGTAGTCGATGGTGAGTGGCTGCTCGATGTGCACGGCCACCTTGGCGCCGGGTTCGACGTAGACGGCGGCGAAGGCCTGGCCGTAGAGCTTGTTGACCCATTGCGACATCTCCTGCACGCCACCGGCCAGGATGCGCCCCATCGCTTCGTTGCCGGTGATGCCGACGGTGCCGAGCGAGCCGTCGCTACCGATGTAGGACATGCGCCCGCTGTCCGAATCGATCAGCGACGCCGCACCTGCACCGGCGGCCGTAATCAATGCCTGTGTGCCCAGGTACTGTTGCGCGTTGCTGCGCCGTTCGCCGCTGACGCACGGAATGCCGTAGGGGTCGCTGATCCAGCCGAGGCCGCCCTGGATGCCGGTGTCGTTGCGGTTGTTGCTGCCACCCGTTCGGCCGGTTTCCTCGGGCAGCGTGCGGATGGTGCCGTCCTGGAAGACGAAAGTGATGGACCGGATTTGTCCGCGCACGCAGGAGAGTGTCCAGTCGCCCGAGGCCGTCCCGCTGACCACGGCACCGGCCACGTCCGGTAGGTCGATGCCGTTGGCCGTCAGATTGTCCGGGCCGATGACGACCTTGAAGGGGAACGGATCGTTCACGGTGCCGTCGATGGGCACGCGCCCGATGAGCGCCGTCATCGCGATCGACCCCATCAGGGTCGCGTTCGACGGCACGGTGTAGACCGCCCGCAACGGGGACGTACCCACGGCGCCGCCGGTCGCGCGGCCGAGCGTCTCGGCCGCCGCGTCGAAGGTGCTTTCGGCCGGGCCGAAATCGTTGGGGAATCGGAAGCTGCTGCCAGTGCCGCTTCGGGGGTCGGCAGGCCTGGCGTCGTCGGGCTCGATCCAGCGCACGCCGTCACGACCGAAGCGCCGACCGTCGCCTTCCTCCAGCCCCAGGCCGATCGGCAGATCGGCATGGCCGGCCCGGCCGCCCAGCCCTTCGAGCTGATGCTGGAGATCCTGCAACAGGCCTTGTGCCTGCTGCCGCTCACTCGCCACCTGCTCGCGATCCCGGCGCAGTTGCGTCCGCTCCGTGTCCAGGACACTTTCGATGCGCTGGTCTATCGCTCGCTCGCGCTGCCGCAGCCGTTCGTTCTCGGCGCGCTGAGTGCGGTTGTCGGCGAGCGATGTTTGCAGCTCGGTGCGCAACTGCCGGACTTGGGCAACCAGGGTGGCCACAGTGTCGTGCGGCGTATCGCCCTCGATGCCGAGCGCCCGCATCTCGTCGGGCGTCAATTGGCTACCCACCTGGCGCGCCATCGAGGGTGCATTGGGGTCGCCTGAGAACAGCTTGATGCCGACGAAAACCAGAAGCAGCAGCATCGGCAGCATCAACCACTTGAGCAGACCATTACTGCGCATCGTCCGCTCCTCGCGCGTGGCCGGCCGCGCCGGATGGCGGCAGATCGAGCGCCGCATCGACCGGGCTGAGGGTCGGCAACAGTGATTGCGCCAGGCCGCGTCCGCGCGTCACCAGGTACACCACCGTGGTGTCGTGCGAATCGCCCGCCGGCCCCAGGTCGGGATGCTGAAACGTCGCGGCAACGAAGTCGCCTTGCAGAGCGCGGGGATCGAGGTCGATCCAGTACGCAGCGGTGTTGGTCAGCCGCACCGCCGTCACCCACTGATCCTCCAGGCGCCACGCTCCCAGCGCCTTGGCGCGCACCGGCAGCGTCGGCAATAGCGTGTCCAGCGCCAGATCGCGGCGCAGGCTCACACGCGAGATGCCGTTCACCGGCTCGACGGTGCGCAGGGGCGCATACAGGCTCTGCGCGGCATAGCGCGTCAGCACCACGGGAACGGGCGTCTCCCTGGCTGGCCGCGGTGCCGCTGCGGGCACCGGGCGTTCCTCGTCGATATCGCCGTAGCGGGTCGCGGGAGACTCCCCCTCGATGATGCGCACGGGTTCCAGCGGCGCTTCGCCGGGCTGCGCGGAGACGTCGAGCAGGATGAGCGCGCCGGTCTCGGCGTCCTGAAGTTGCAGGCGTGTCGGTTCGATGGGCTCGCTGGCGCGCAGGTAGATGGCGCCGGCCGCGCTCTGCACCCGCAGTCGGTCCTCCAGCGACGCCGGTACACCGACCCGCACGTTGCGATCCACGAAGATCACGCGCTCGTGCCCCACCACCAGCGGAACGACCAGTGGCAACCGTTCCCATCGCATGATTTCCACGGCATTGGCCGGAGCGAACAGGATCAGCGCGAGCGACGCCAGGACGTGCCGTAGACGGCTCATGGCGTTTCTTCCTGTGGAGTCTCGATGCGCTGCGGGGCGCCGTTGTAGCAGTCGATGACCAGACCGAAGGGATTGAGCACCGGATCGACGTCCACCCGCGCGACTTTGATGGGGTACCTCACGAAGGCGCGTTTGACCTGTTCGGAGGCGTAATACTCGTCGGCGGTCACGTCGAGGGTCACCACCCAATCGCGGGCGGAGACCGTGCGCACCCGAAGCGTCGGGTCGTCGCCATAGCCCCGGCCCGGAATCTCATAGATACCGCGCACGCGCCGTCGCAGCTCGCCGGCGTTGCGGCGAAACTCGTAGTCTTGCTGCAAGAACGCCTGGCAGGCGGGCGTGAAGTAGTTCGACAGCGCGTGGAGATTGCGCGGGTAGTCCTCCTCGCCGTTCGTCGGCCAGCGATTGAGTTGCTGAAAGACGTAGAACGTGAAGGCGTAGACCGACTCCGGCGGCACGTCCCACCACTTGCGCACGCTGCCGGAGCGCAGGTCCGGCGGCACGTGGATGGTCAGGTCGCGCGGCGCGGTCCACCAGCCGAAGCCCAACACCATGGCGATGAGAAACAGCGCACCGAGCCCCATGCGCAGGGTTTTGATATGCGCCTGCAGGTGCGTGACCTCATGCTTGAAGCGACTCATGACTTGCCCCTGCGCGTCGTCCAATGGCCGGATCGCGTGACCAGGGATCTGCCGCCGACGTAAGACGCGAAAACGGGATGGCAACGCGCCAGCCGCCATTGAAGCTGCCGGTACAACCAAGTATCTGGGCGCCCACGTTTATGTTGCCGCAGCGCACCGCCGCCGGCGAATATGCCAACGGCAATGGTTGCGGCGATCAGTGTCGGTGCCATCGCGAACGTGGCGGTGATCCACGCCAACGGAATGCCCAGCGCCAACCCCACCACAGCCGACAGCCCCGCGCAGATCCAGAGTTCGTCGGCCGTCAGCCCGCGGACGACCACGGGCTGACGGTTCAGGTGATGCGGCAGGAAGGTGACAGCGCCCTCGCGCTGGCTGTCCTGGCCCCCGGACATAGCCAGCCTCCTTACAGGATGCCGGTGGCGCGGGTGAGCAGCCAGATGCCGACGACCAGCAGAATCGCGCCGACCGCTACCGTGAGGCCGAACTGGCCCCAAGTCTTGCGCCCGGTGTGAATCTCCGCATAGGTGCTGTAGGCGTGGTAGCAGACACCCACGAACATCACCGCGATCACGAGCAAGGCGATGAGCATCACGATGTCGTAGCCGTAGTTGCGCAGCGTCTCCATGATGCCGCTGCCCGTACCGCGCGACGGGTCTTCGATGGTCGGCAGTTGGGCCTGCACGGTCGGCGGCAGGCCCGCCGCGGCTAGGGCGATCACGGGCAGGACGATGCGGCGCGAGAAGTCGATGGAAGCAGAGCGGAATGTCATGGCGGTTTCCCCATTGAGTCAAGAGAGAAGGAAGAACGTCAGGACGAGGTACATCGCGATGAATCGCACCGCGACGCCCAGGAACTGGCGCTGTGACAGGTGTTCTTCGGCCCAGCCGACATAGGCGGTGCGCAGCGCCCACACACCCCAGAGCAGTAGCACGACGAAGACGCCGCTCACGAGCACGACCGAAACGTCCGAAGCACTGAAGCCGCCGTTGGCCTGGAAGGCGGCGAGCTGGTCGGCGGTCATGGCGAGTCCTCCTCCGCGGACTCCCGGCGGTATCCGCCAACCAGCGTCACGGGGTCGCGCGGCTGCGCGCGCTGAGGGCTCAGGTAGTCCTGAATGCCGACGCGGACGTGCTCGATGTCTTCACGCAGCCGCGCGTAGTCGAAGTGGTAGCGCGAGCCATCCGGCCGAGGCAGCGCGGCGCTGTGCTCGGCCAGGCGGTCGAGCATGTCGAGCTGGCGCACGAGGGCCGCGAGCTGTGCATGCTCGGAAGCGGCATCGGCGGCGAGTGCGGGTGCCGGGCCGACCAACAGGCAGGCCAGCAGCAAGCCCGGCACGTGGCATCGCTCGGCGGTCGTCGTGGAAATCGAAGTCATCACGCCAGTCCGAGGTATGGATGGCGAAATGCTGCGGCGAGAGGGCGCGATCGGCCGCAAAGAATGGGAACCGGGCCGTGACCGGATTCTTCGTTCGATCCTCCCGGCAGATCACGTGTACTACCGGCCAATGGGGGTGTTCGACGCCGTGAACCGACCGCGTAGGCTCATCGAGCCCTCGGCCCCTTCGACGCCCATGTAATCCGGTTAAATCACACGAAAGCACGCCTAATCATGCTGGATCGGCTAGGCAAGGTCGTCGATTCATGCCATCATGCGCAAATTGCCCGTACTTCGACCTCACGAAGGAAACCCATGTCGGATCGCTGGTTGTCGGTCGAAGAGATCGCTGAGCACCTGGGGGTGAGCAAAGACACCATCTATGCGTGGATTCGCAGGCGCGAGATGCCGGCGCACCGCATCGGACGGCTATGGAAGTTCAAGACGGCTGAGGTCGACGAGTGGGTGAAGTCGGGCGGTGCTGCTGAAGAAGAAGGGCGAAACAAGAAATGAAAAGCTCGCGAGCGACGAAAACCCGTCGCCCATCCGGCAAACGGAAAAATTCTAGGAAGTCCGGTGCGCAGAAAGTGTCCTGTGTCGATCTGTTCTGCGGCGCGGGTGGCTTGACGCACGGTTTCGTGCTGGAAGGCCTACCCGTCGTTGCCGGTATCGATTTGGACCCTGCCTGCCGGTTCCCCTACGAAGCCAACAACGAAGCCGAGTTCATGGAACGGGACATCAGCGAAGTCACGGTTGCCGAGTTGAAGACTCTGTTCGGCGACGCCGACGTGACGATCCTCGCCGGATGCGCCCCATGTCAGCCGTTCTCGACTTACGCACAACGCTACGAACTGGACGGTAAAGACGGCAAGTGGGGCCTGCTGTATGAGTTCGCTCGCCTCGCACGAGGTGCCAAACCCGACATCGTCACGATGGAGAACGTGCCGACCGTCGCGAAACACGGGGTATTCCGCGACTTCGTAGATACCTTGGAACGACTCGGCTACGACGTTTGGTTCGATGTGGTAGACAGCGCGCGATACGGCGTTCCTCAGATGCGACGACGGATGGTGCTGTTGGCATCGAAGCACGGCCCCATCGAAATGATCGAGCCGACGCACGAGAAGCCCAAGACCGTGCGACAAGCCATAGGACATCTGCGGGCGTTGCGCGCCGGAGAGGCTGCTCCCAGAGACAAGTTGCACATCACTTCCACGTTGTCCGAAAAGAATCTCCAACGCATCAAGGCATCGAAGCCCGGTGGCACTTGGAGGGACTGGCCGGAGCACCTGATCGCCGAATGCCATCGAGCGGAGACCGGGAAGACCTATCCCGGCGTGTACGGGCGTATGGAATGGAACAAGCCGGCGCCGACGATGACGACACAATGCTATGGCTTCGGCAACGGGCGATTCGGTCATCCGGAGCAGGATCGTGCGATTTCCCTGAGAGAGGCGGCGATCCTTCAGAGCTTCCCGCGCAAATACGCATTCGTGCCGGAGGATGGCGCAATCAGCTTCACGACACTGGGCCGTCTCATCGGGAATGCCGTCCCCGTCGATCTCGGTCGCGCCATCGCACGCAGCATCAACGAACACTTGGCGTCGGTGGCGACGCCATGACGCCCGCCGAGAGAGTACGAGACGATGCGCAATCCTCCCTCATCGCCGGAAACCAGCCGCCGAATGGCACGGGTGAGGCAGAAGGATACCGACGCCGAAGTCGCGCTACGACGGGAGCTGCATCGCCAGGGTCTACGTTATCGCGTCGGCTTCGAAGTATCGAAGAAGCCTCGTCGAGTCGCGGACATCGCTTTCCCTGGACTGAAGATCGCAGTGTTCGTCGACGGATGTTTTTGGCATGGGTGTCCCGAGCACGCCACCTGGCCGAAGCAGAACGCGGAGTTCTGGCGGCAGAAGATCGAAGCCAATCGCGCCAGAGACGCAGATACGAATGCGAGACTCCGAGAAGCCGGATGGACGGTGCTTCGGTTTTGGCGGCACGAGTGCCCGATCGAAGCAGCGAAGATCGTTTCCCATCATGTGATCACGGCCAGATCGGCTCGTCACCGATGAAGTCCTACATCCAATACGGAGCCACTGGATCGCATGGATCTCACGCATGATGCCAGCGACCAGCCTTACGGCGCACGCCCCGAGCCGGGGCAGCTCGTCGAGGTGCGTCGTCGTCAGTGGGTGGTGGCGGACGTCGATGCCGCTGGATTGGATACCGGCACTCGCCAGCATTGCGTGACGCTCTCGTCGATCGACGAGGATGGTCTCGGAGAGGAACTGGAAGTCGTCTGGGAGATCGAGCCGGGCGCTCAGGTCATCGAGCGCGCAGGCCTGCCTTCGGTCACGGGGCAAGACGATTCGGGCACGCTCGACTGAGGGGAGGCACATGATTTACAAGAACAAATAAAGCGAGCAAAAACGAGCAAAAAAACGCGATTTCGCTCAATGGTCAGTGGGTTAGGAGATATAACATCGGGCACGCTTGAGTTTGCGAAAAAGCGGTGCAGAGGGTCGGCCGAGAAAATTTATCACTTGGTTTGCGAAAGTGCAGCTGCACCGACCCAGACCGTAAGGCCCCTTTAAATTCGAGTTAAGCAGCGCTTGCGGCAATGTCCCTGGCGCAGTGAGGGCATACGGTAGCTTCGGTCGATACAGGCTCGCGGCAATGAGGGCATAGGGCCTCGTGGAGCCGGCCGAGAAATGCGAGGACGATCAGGGCAAGCAGAACGAACCACGAGCCGAGGGCGAACCAGGCAACGGGGTTGCGGCCTTTGACCTTTGCGACTATCGCCGCGAGCACGCCCATGAGCAGGCCACCGTACATGCCATATATCGGATCTGTCCCCGCAACGCCACCAAACCCGGCGTCCACAGCGAACCAGGCAATAATCCCGATCACGCCAAGCGCTGTGTAAAGCCAATTAGTTGTTTGATCAGGCTTGATTTTTGCCATCACCATCCCCGGGCGGGCCAAGCTGCCATGTCAGCAAGTCACTGAAAAGCTCTTCATTTGTGGCCTGGTCCCCAGGCACGTAGGCGTTGCGCGCGACCTTAAGATACGTTGTGAACTGCTTCACGCTCATGGTGGACTCTGGCCACTGGCTCAGGACATCGAGCGCTAGATCAATGGCCTGAAGTTCATGCGGCCTGGCCGCGCCACTGGCACTGTCACCCTCGACCATATCACCCTCTCCGGTCATCAACCAGTTCAGGTTTATCCCCAGCTTGGCTAGGCTGGTCGAGACGCGCCCGCCCGGCACTTGCCCACGCTCGTAACGCTGCCACGACCCCTTACCAATACCAATTAAATCGTCCATCTGTTTCTGGCTCTGATCTAGGTGTCTCCTGACGCTTTTAAGTCTGTCGAAGAACTGGGGGTCCATCGTGACGCTTTCTTCTGGGGGAGCGTCACGATCCGTGCGATGTTGCTTCATTGCCATGACGGTAACTAATCCCCTTATTTTTCAGATAATTATGAATTTAACCCGAGATCGCTGGACAATTAGTGTCACTCATCAACCGTCATGGTTGACTTGCACCAGTTGAGCGCTCTGAGGGCGAGAAAATTTAAGAGCGTTGACATGATCGGTTAAATGCGTACTAATACGCGAATGCGCTCAATCATCAGTCATAACAAAGCCAGCCCTCAAAACTGGCATAACGCCGACATTAAGGCCGCGCTCGAAAAGCGCGGCTGGTCACTGCGGCGCCTGGCGATGCACCACGGCTATACGGCCAGCATGCTCACCTCGGCGCTGCACAGATCCTATCCCCACGCGGAGGAAATCATCGCGGAGGCGATCGGCGAGACTCCCGAGAAAATCTGGCCTGAGCGGTACCTTATGCCGAGTCGGAGAGGGCCTCGAGTCGCGCGCAGAAAACAGTCACCAAAGCGTACCACAGCGGTTGATTCACGCAACGGATACGCAGGGGGGGCGGCATAGACAATGGCCTCTAAAAGGGCGCGAGATTCACTCACGCTGGACCTCTTTGAGGTGCCTCGCGAGGCCCAGGTGATTCCGGGTCACCACGACCTCGACGGCTCGCTGCGAGCTGCGCTGACTGACGCCCTCAAACATGCCTCCGGCGACCGCTATCTGGTGGCTGCCGAGATGAGTCGACTGACAGGGCGTGAGATCTCCAAGTACATGCTCGACGCCTACACCGCTGAGAGCAGGAGCGACCACAACTTCCCCTTCCGTTACGCCGCCGCCTTCGAGATTGCGACCGACTCCTATTGCCTGACGCAATTGCTAGCGCGACTCCGCGGCTGCCGTGTGCTGGTCGGCGAGGAGGCGTTGCTCGCCGAACTCGGACGCATCGAGCAGATGGAAACCGAACTGCGTGAGCAGAAGCGCGCAGTGAAGCGATACCTGCAGGAGAACAAGAAATGAGGCGAAAGGGAATGCGGGGAATATCCCCCGGCTTTGGGGATCGAGTAAAAGCAGCTGCTGATCTGGTCGGGACGCGCGCTGAGGCGGCTGCGGCAGCAGGCGTGTCTGAAGACATGCTCTATCGCTACATCAGGGAGGAATGCCCCCCCTCTTTTTCGGCGATGGCGGGGCTGTCACACCATTCCGGTGTCAGCCTGGATTGGCTGGCCACCGGGCGAGGCTGGATGATGGTGCCCGGACTGGAGATGATCGGTGCGGTCCTGCACGACATCGAGCAACTAATCATAGCGCTGCGCAACCCTCTCCCCGGTGACGTGAACATCACGGCGCGTTATTTCCACAGGGTGGTCAGATCGATAATCCGGGAGCGCCGCTGATGGCCATCCTCTCAATCGACGCGCCCCACACGACGCTGGCTGAGATCGCACATGCGCTGGGGATCAAAAAGCAGAATGCGCACGCGCGATCGGTAACAGGAGCGTGGCGTTTCTCCACCGAGCGAGCACGTGGCGGTGTCCGCCGCCTGTATCCGCTCCACGACCTTCCCCGCGACATCGTCACTGCCGTCCTCGCCCTTCGTCACCGCCACCATGCGCCGGCCGCAGTACCGAACACCACTGCGCCGGAAAATAACCGCGCCGCCGACCGCGAAACCCTCTGGCGTCGCGCCGAGCGAAAGACTCAGGCCGCCCGCGACAAGGGCGCCGAGCGCGCGCGCATCGTCCGCGCCGTGGTCGATCTCGCCGAGCACGCCGGCATCAGCTTCGCCGAGGCGGCGCAAGTGGTCGGCCGCCAGGAGCGCGTCAGTGTCAGCAACATCAACAACTGGTACTACGGCCGCAGGGGCAAGCCCGGCGCACGCCACTATCACCGATCCGACTGGCCGGCGGTATTGACCGACGGTTATGTCGGTCGCACGAAGACCGCTGAGTGTGACCCGGCGGCGTGGGATTTCTTCAAGGCCGATTACCTGCGCCCGGAAGCGCCGGCGGCGAACGCGTGCTACGAGCGCCTGCTGCGCGCCGCCGAGGCCCGGGGCTGGCCGGTGCCGTCGGTGGCGACGCTGTTGCGCCGCATCGCGCGCGAGCTCCCGCGTCAGGCGGTAGTGCTCGCGCGCGAAGGTGAGCAGGCGCTGCTGCGCCTGTATCCCGCCCAGGAGCGCGATCATGCCGTGTTCCATGCGATGGAGGCCGTCAACGCCGACGGCCACAAGTTCGACCTGTTCGTACGCTGGCCCGACGGCGAGATCGTGCGCCCGGTCATGGTCGCCTGGCAGGACATTTTCAGCGCGAAGATCCTCTCGCACCGCGTCGACAAGACCGAGAATACCGACGCCGTGCGGCTGTCGTTCGGTGACATGGTCGAGCGCTACGGCATCCCTCAGCACGCCTACCTCGACAACGGCCGGGGCTTCGCGTCGAAGTGGATGACCGGCGGCGTCGCCAACCGTTACCGCTTCAAGGTCAAGGAAGAGGAACCCACCGGCATCATGATCAACATGGGCGTCGATCCGCACTGGGCGACCCCCTATCACGGCCAGGCCAAGCCGATCGAGCGCGCATTCCGCGATCTGGCCGAGTATGTCAGCAAGCATCCCGCCTTCGCCGGGGCCTACACCGGCAACCGACCCGACGCGAAGCCCGAGAACTACGGCAGCAAGGCCGTGCCGCTCGATCTGTTCCTGCGCGTGCTCGATGAGGAAATTCGCGCCCACAACGCCCGCACCGGCCGGCGCAGCCATGTCTGCCAGCTGCGCTCGTTCGATGAGGCGTTCCTGGAGAGCTACCAGCGCCACGCGATTACGCGCGCCACGGAAGAGCAGCGCCGCCTGTGGCTGCTCGCCGCCGAGGGCGTGCGAGCAAGCAGCGGAAATGGCGAGGTCCGCCTGCAGGTCGACACCCGCAACCGCTACTGGTCCGAGGTGCTGAGCGAGTACGCCGGCCAGCCGCTGACGGTGAGATTCGATCCGCAGCGCCTGCACGACGAGGTACATGTGTACACCCTGGGCGGTCAGTACATCGGCCGCGCCGAGTGCATCGCGCGCGTCGGCTTCAACGACTCCGAGGCCGCACGCGAGCTGTCCCGCAACAAGCAGCGTTACAAGCGCGCCGCCCGCGATCGCATACAGGCCGAGAAGCGCATGCAGCTCGCCGACGCGGTGCGTCTGCTGCCGGAGACGGCACAGCCTGAGGCCCCGCAACCGAAGATCGTGCGGCCGTACCGGCCGCCGCCGGCGCGCGCGGCCTCGCACGACACCGAACAGGCCGCAACCGAACGCGACCTGCGCCTGAAGAAGGCGCTCGAGCCCTTCCACGAACAGTTGTGCAACGAGGTAGTGCGCTGGAGGAAGTGAAGACCCGGAGGGGCTGCAACCCCTCCGGGAATACAACCGCCCCGATCGGGGCATACAACATGGAGAGGTCATCATAGCATGAACAACATCGTAGAGCTCGACACCACCAGAGGCCGCGACCTGCGGGCGGAGATCGCCGCCCTGCAGGCCAGCAACAGCAAGCTGACCCAGGCCGAAATCGCGCGCCAGAGCGGCGTCGGCAGTACCCGTATCAACCAGTGGTTAAACGGCCGTTATCCGGGTGATAACGCAGCGCTCGAGCAGGACATCGCGCGCTGGGTCGATGCCTATCGTGAGCGCGAGCTGCAACGTCGTGCCCTGCCCGCGGCGCCGGCGTGGGTCTCGACGCCGTCGGCCGAGCGTGTGCTCGCGGCGCTTGCCTATGCCCAGACCGCCGGCGACATCGCGGTGATCTACGGCGGCGCCGGCCTGGGCAAGACCACGGCCATCCTGCAATACCAGCGCATCAGCCCGAACGTCTGGCACGCGACCATGTCGCCGTGCATGGCCACGGTCGTACCCTGCTACGAGGAAGTCGCCGACGCGCTCGGCTTGCGCGAGCTGCCGCAGGGCGCCTCGCGCATCCAGCGGGCGCTGGTGAAGCGCATCGCCGGCACGAAGGGCCTGCTCGTCGTCGACGAGGCCCAGCACCTGTCAGTCGGCGCGCTGGACGGCTTGCGCGCGCTCCACGACGCCACCGGTGTCGGCGTGGCGCTGGTCGGCAACGAGGCGGTATATGCCCGCATGACTGGCGGCAACCGCGCCGCCTACCTCGACCGCCTCTATTCCCGGGTCGGCAAACGCGTGCGCCTGCTGCGCAGCACGCAGGACGACGTGGATGCGCTGCTGTCGGCGTGGGGCATCAGCGACCGCGCGATCAGGAATCGCCTGCGCCAGGTCGGCGGCGACCACGGCGGGCTGCGCAGTGTCACCAAGGTGCTCCGCCTGGCCTCGATGCTGGCCGGCGGTGGCGAGAAATCCCGGCCCGGCCTCGACGAGGTCGAGGCGGCGATCAGCGATCTGGGAGGCGAGTGACATGCAAACCCGTTTCCCCGACACCCACCTCGACCACTGGGGCGAGGTCTATCTCAATCATCCTGAGCTACGTGCTCGCGGGATTCTGTTCGAAACGTTCCTGCAGGATCCGGTGCAACTGCTCTCGTATGTTGAAGGCTGGCCGTTGCCGCCGCTCGCCGACGGCCAGGACCACTATCCGCTGCTGCCCGCGCAGCAGCGTGTCGCCGACCGCCTGGCCTACGACCGCATCGCCGATCGCCTACTCAGCGAGGCGGAGTTCGATGCGCTGGTCGACGAGATCGAGGCCGAGCTGGTCGAGCCGCTCGACGCGCGCGGCAGCGATGGTCGCCTGATCGAGCCGCTCAGGCACCACGCCTGGGACCGTAACCACGAGACCAAGAGGAGGATCGTGTGATGGCTGCTCATATCCCGCCGTTCCCCGTCGGGCCGACCGAGGCAACCCTGACCGGCGACCCGGTGGCGCCGCATCGCCGCCGAAGTGAGTACGAAGAGCTGCGTCGGCTGATCCAGATCGGCCACCAGCTCGCGAATCTGGTCGAGATGCTGAACGACCCGCTGTTCGCAAAGGCGCAGCCCGGCGGCGGTGATCTTGGCAGGGCGCTGGTTCATGCCCACCGGAAATCGCTCGATGACTGGCGCGCCCGGGAATCCCGGAGATCATTGCGCAATCTCTCGACCACCACACGCGGCCGTGGGGGTGCGTCATGACCGCCCCGGTGCGTCGGCTCGCCGAGGCTTGGCTCGGGGTGAAGGCTCCGCGGGTGCCGCGCCGGCGTCACGACGATCTCGAGCCCACATGGGCCGGGATGCTGATGATCTTTGTGTCGCTGTGCGGGATCGCCGGCGGCATCCTCTGGGCCGTCGGCCTGCTCGGGTGGTCGAGTGGCGTGCTGGTCGCGATCTGGGCCTCGCTGTTCACGATCATTGCGAGCTGCCTGGTGGAGAGGCGGATATGAGCGCGCCGGAAGATCTCGGCCCCGGCGACACCGTCGCCCTGTATGCGGTCTCCACCGGCGAGTGCGCCGCGCACGGCGTGATCCACGAGGTCAACGAGGACCTCGGGGTCGCGCTGGTCACCATCACGCATAACGCGTGGATCCCGCTCAGGCACTGCAAGCTCGTCGTCCGGGGCAATCGATGAAACTGACCTGCCCCGCCTGCGGCTCCCGCTATGACCTCGACGCCGCCGCAGGCGATGCCGATGCGCGGCGTCTCACCGAGCTGCTCGCAGTACTGCCGCCGCAGGCGGGGCGCGCGTTGATCCCGTACCTCGCGCTGTTCCGGCCGCCGAAAACGGGCCTGCGCTGGTCACGCATGCTCGCGCTTGCGCAGGAGATCACCCCGCAGATCCAGCAGGCCCAGGTCACGACCGGCGGCGTGACCTGGGCGGCGCCGATGGAGCTGTGGGCCGAGGCGATGCAGCAGCTCGCCGACCGGCCGGCCACGCTGACGCTGCCGCTCAAGTCGCACGGTTATCTGCAGAAGATCGTCGCCGGCCTCGCCGAGAAGCGCGCGGCGGCCGCCGAACGCGAGCACGAGCAGCGACACCGCCGCGGCGACGGCGGGCGCCAGAGCGAGGCGACGAGCGTCGCAGAGGTCATTAGCCGACAGGCAAACGATCGTTCGCCACCGCCCGACGACTGGCGCGAGCGGGCCATAGCCGAGAGAAGGAGAGCCATCGATGATCACCAGGAATGACGTGCTGACCACGCTGTCGCGCCACATCGGCGCCGACAACGGCATCCACATGGACGACCTCGTCTGGGCCGTCACCGGCTTTCGCGCCGGCGCCGGCGGCGATGCCCGCCGCATCCGCAATCTGATCGTCGAGCTGCGCCTCGAGGGGCACCACATCTGCGGCACGCCGAGCACCGGTTACTACATGGCCGGGACCGCCGAGGAGCTCGACCGCACCTGCCTGTTTCTGTACGACCGGGCGATGACCACCCTCGAACAGATCTCGCGCATGAAGCGCATCGCGCTGCCCGACCTGCGCGGGCAGCTGAAACTTCCCACCTGAAGGAGGCACCATGACCACCCTGAAAGACATCGAAGCCCTGACCACCGAGTACGCGGAGCGCCGCGAGATCCTGACCAACATCGTCGCGGATCTGCAGAATCGTCTCAGCGAGGTCCGGCGCCGGATGACACCGGCGCTGCGCGATGCGCTCCGCGCCTGCACCGATAGCCATGACCACCTGCGCGCCGCGCTGAACGCCGCGCCGGAGCTGTTCGAAAAGCGCAAGACGCTGACCATCCGCGGCGTGCGCGTCGGCTACATGAAGCAGAAAGGCACCGTCGTCATCGAGGACGAGGCCGCCGTGATCGCCCGCATCCGCAAGCTCCTGCCGGAAGAGCAGGCCGAACTGCTGGTCCGTGTGCGCGAGAGCGTCCACAAGCCCGCTGTCTATGACCTGACCACGAGCGACCTCAAGCGCCTCGGCATCACCGTTACCGACAGCGAGGACGTGCCGTTCATCAAGCCGGTCGACGGCGAGGTCGACAAGCTCGTCAGCGCGCTGCTGGCCGAGGCGGAGAAGGTAGAGGATGCGGCATGAACACCAGCGATCTGTTGCTGCATATACGTGGGGCCTGCACGGCCCCGAGCGATATCATGCCGCGCGAGGCCGCCGCAATGACCGCGCTGAGTACTCTCGCGATCTTCCTGGGCGGTGAGGCCAAGAAAGCGCGAGCACCGCAAAAGCGGGAAATCGTCGACACGATACGGGCCCTCGAGGGCCTCAATCGACGGCCGCTCTTTCATGAGCGTCATAATGTCTGATCGCAGCAAAGACCTCGCCCGTATCCACCTGGCCAAGAAGGATCTCGGCCTGGATGACGACGCCTACCGCGCGATGCTGTGGACCGTCGCCCGCGTGCGCTCGGCTGCCGACCTTGACGCCGCCGGGCGGCGCAAGGTGATCGAGCACCTGCGCTCGCGCGGCCACCGCGGCGCGGCCGGGCGCACGCCGTACCCCGGGCGCCCGCACAACATCGACAGCGAGGACAAAGGGCCGCTGCTACGAAAGATCGAGGCCCTGCTCACCGACAGCCGGCGACCGTGGGAGTATGCGCGGGCGATCGCGCAGCGATCCTTCAATGTGGATCGGCTGGAATTCTGCACGCCCGAGCAGCTGAGGAAGCTCGTCGCGATGCTCGGCTATGATGCCGGCCGCCGCGCGCGGCGCGCCAGGGGCTGCCCGAAATCATGACCAGCCGCCGCGCGCTCGAACACATCAGCAACGCCGATCTTCCGGAGATCGTGGAGAGCCTGCGTGACGCCATCGGCTGGTCGGCCACCATCACGCTGGTCGACCTCTACGGCGGCACGCTGTTGTTCGTGCCGTCCGAGTTCCGCCCCGATCACGAGCTGATCCAGCACCTCGGTCACCGAACGGTCGTCCGCCTGGTCGAGGAATTCGCCGGTGAGCGCATCTACATGCCGCGCCTCACTGCCCAGGTGCGCGCCCAGCGCGACGCCGAGATCCGCCAGCGCTACCAGGCCGGCTGGACCGCGCGCAAGCTCGCGCGCGAGTATGGCCTGTCCGACCGACACGTCTGGCGTATCCTCGAGGACAACGCGGACGATCGCCAGGCATCGCTTTTGTGAGCCGTTTAGGCTAGCCTCAAAGCGTCAGTGAACACCCCACTGCTGACGCTCGTCAGCATTACACCCGCCCGCCGCGCCGTGATCATGGCCACATGCAACGCGCGCGCAAACTCACCGATATCGACCTGATCGTCATCCACTGTGCCGACACCCCCAACGGCCGCTGGCACGACGTCATCGACGTCGATCTCTGGCACCACGAGCGCGGATTTGCGCGCGCGTTGCCATTTCGTCAGCGGCAGAATCCGCTGCTGCGCGCCGTCGGCTACCACTTCGTCATCTACACCAACGGCGGCCTGGCCACCGGCCGCCACCTAGAAGAGGTCGGCGCGCACGTCCGCAATCACAACCGCAACAGCATCGCCATCTGCCTGATCGGCCGCGACGCCTACTCCCCCGAGCAATGGAAGATGCTCGCCGCCAACATCCGCGGGCTACAGAGCCGGTTCCCTCGCGCCCGGATCTGTGGCCACAGCGATCTCGACGCCGGCAAGACTTGCCCCGGTTTCGACGTCGCTGCCTGGCTCGAGCACCAGATGAGCGCCCCGCAGGGTCATGTGCTGGCCGAGGGCGAGTATGCCAACAGCAAGCCCAACGCACCCGCATAGGAGGCACCACCATGCACCACCTTGCATCACCACGTATATACATGTGCATTACATTGCTGGTCGCACTTGCGCTCGCCGGCTGCGGCCCGATCAGTGTGCTCGTGAAGGAACGTAACCCTACCGCGCAGCTGACCGTCCAGTACGCCACGCTCAAGGTCATCGAGCAGTCGAGCACCATCAGCGCCACCGACGTCCTGCAACACGTAGACCGCGTGCGCGCGGTCATCGACAGCAACGCATCGATCACGATCGGCGCGCTGTCCGCGCAGGTACGCGAGAATATCCGCTGGGACCGGCTCGCTATCGCTGACCGCCTCCTGCTCGATGCCCTGCTTACCGAGGCCGAGGCCCGGCTCGCCGAACGCATCGGCAGCGGCGCGCTGTCTCCCGACGACCGCGTCACGATCAGTGCGCTGCTCGACTGGATCGCCCAGGCCGCGCGCATGGGCGACGGCATCAGCGGAGCCGACCATGTACGCCTGATGGCGCTGATCGATCAGGCGACTGAGGTCTACATCGAGCGCCGGCGACGGAGCTGATCGACCATGCGCGCCCACCTATTCCACGGCTTCAACGTCACGGATGGCGGGCGCGGATCCGTCGGCAACCTGATCCCCCACCTGGAAGCCGTAGGGATCGAGCCGATCCTGCACGGCTATGGCTGGACCGGGCCGGTGCGGCTCCGACTGGTGAATCGCCGCGTCGTGCGTGATCTCGTCGATCACATCGAGCCCGGTGATGTGCTGATCGGCCACAGCAACGGCTTCCTGATCTGCCGCAAGCTCGTCCATGCGGTCGGTCATAACATCAGGGCCGTGGTCGGTATCCAGCCCTGCGTGCGCCGCGACCTCTGGTGGGCGAACAGCGTATCGGTGCTGTGCCTCTACAATCCGCATGACCTCGCGGTGCAGTTCGGGCGCGCCTGGGGGCGCCTCTCGACGCTATGGACGCCCTGGGCTCCGCACGGATGGGGCGCGGCCGGGCGATATGGCTTCACGCTCGGTGAGCGAAATGTGACGAACTGGGACACCTCGGCGAGCTATTGGAGGCATCCTGCGCGCGGACATACGGCGGTGCTGCGGCCGCCGGCCGTCGAGTATTGGGGGGCATTGATGGCGCAGTGGCTGAGAGAGCAGGTGAATGCCGTGCCAGAGCCTGATCGATGACCCTCCTCGTCGAAGACTCCCTCGTCGCAATAGCTAAAACCGCCTCGACCGGCAGCGACGGGGAGGTCGGCTTCCAGTTCGAGACGGATGAGTTCACCGTCGAGGGAGACCTCCACGCATATCTGGTCTTAGCATCGGGGGCGGTCAATGAGTCCATAACGGCCGCTGACGTCAAGGCGGGAGGAGTCTCCGGGCAGGTAGGGAGTCAGCGGTCGGCCCTCATTAGCGCGGGGGAGATATACAACCACGCCGTGCTCACCCCATCCGGGCTGTTTATCGGGCTCTCTCCGGGCACGTACACCTTCTACCTATGCGTAGAGGATGACGGCATCCCGCTGCTGGAGCTCTACACATACACGTTCGAAATCGAGGAGGACGCCACGTCTCTCGGGGAGGTCGAGGTTGTCTCGCACACCTCCGCGCAAGTCGCAGACTACCAACTTACTTTCCCCGTCACGATCCCGGATGAAGACGGGGTTGTGTTGCTGGTGCTGACTGGCAACCTGGATCAGGAGACTCTGATATCCAGATTCGACGGGGTGTCGATGACTCCCGTCGCTGAGGTCGGTTCATCCTTCATAGCAAACGTAATGATCGACCCGCCTGTAGGTACTTTCAATGTTCAGGTATTCGACGAGAACGAGAACGCCCATGACATTACGGCGATAGCTATTGTACTCAGCGGAGTGGATGAGGTCCGAGAGGCGAGATGGATTAATAATCTCACCAACGCTGGCGTCGTAAATTCTGAAGAAGGCGATTTAGTCATTGCGTTCGGAGGCAGGATTGGCGCCACCAATCTGGCGATAGAGTCCCCGTGGGATCGGCTGGAGTTTATCGGTGGCTCTGGTTACGCTGCTATTGCCGCCGCTGTGCGCACAGCGGAAGGGTCTACTACGACAGGCACATGGACGCCGACAGGAGGTTCAGGCGGGGCTACCGTCGGCACGGCTGGCGGCGTGGCTTTCGTGCCTGCAGCAGCGCCGCCCGCAGAAGAAGATGCCCCGACCGATGTACCTGCATTCAGTGTCGCAGCCGGTCACGATGCGGCAGCGCTGCGGAACATCCGTTACTTCGGTGAGGACGCTGATACGACGGGGTTCAAGCTGCAATACAGTCTGGATGGCGGCGACGCAGTCGATGCGGCCTATAGCTCCGACCCCTTAGTACAGCCCCTCAATCTCATATCAGACCTCGAATCTGGCGACGTTCATAATGTCAGGATGAGGGCGGTCAACAACGCTGGAGAGGGGGAGTGGTCTGACGAGTCCTGGTTCCGAGTCCATTACGACTGGCATCGCACCGGGATCAAGAAGTTCGCCCCCGATGAAAGCACCGGCCATGTTGCTGCTGGCTACGACACCGTTTCCACTGTTACGCAGCAAGGACCGCTGACAACAGGTGGCAGAGATCGGGCTGTGCTCGCGACCCATGACATTGCGTATGGAACCCCCGATGCATCTCCGCATTTGACCGTACCGCACGACGCCTTCTATGACGACGTGCAGATGACAAAGATCGCGCAGACCCTCTCTGATCGCGATCAAATCGACAGGCATGGCAGCGGCGGGGCAGAGGCGTTTATTTTGACCGGCGTCCCGTCAGGCACTAACACGCATCGCTTTACGTGGGTCAGTGAGCAGAGTCAGAAAAGTATCTGGATAGCTAGCGTCGCTCTGGAGAACGTCGATCAGGTTTTGCCTGTGGGCTCCGTAAAAGCGGGGATGTGGGCGGCAACTGGATCATGGGCTCCGCCGGGTGTCACTCCTTACCCGATGGTCGAGGACGGAGATACGCATATACTAGAGGACGTGCCTTGCGGCATGGACGAACTATTGGTCACGATGTTCGGTTTTTATGCGGGAGGTGCGCCGGAGTCGCAGCCATTCGAACCTCGCCCACAATGGCGGGGCGAGCGTCCGGGATGGAGCGGGAGTAACGACACCCTCCCTGTGTTTTACCCGACGACTGGGCTATCCGATGGACACCCTGTGTCAGAGGGGTTATCGAAGTTCGCCGGGACCGGCGCTGGCGCGGAAGATGGCATCGCGATGGGCCTGTTCACGGATAACGTCGGCCCGGTCAGAGATGTGGCGTGGGCTTACGCTATTTCATGGGCGGATAACCTGTCTGTAGCCGTTCGTCCATCGCCGGACATGCTGCACGACCTCGCCATCCTGATCGTGTCGGAATTCGGCACCGAGTGGGGTGCAATTTCAGACGTCAACCACGGCCGTATCCTGATCGGTGTGTCGCTGATAAGTGACCCCGCGCCGACATCGCTGCATCTGCGCGATGCGATCGACGACACCGAGGAGGCTCCTGTCCCGTACGCCGGGGAGTTTCTGCAGCTCGACATCATCGATCTGGGAGAGGCCGGCGCCATCGGCGGCGTGCTGGACGAGATCACGGAAGAAGGTGAGTACCGTATCACCGTCGCCTATGAGTCCTGGCAATGGAACCTCGGCGATGCCCTGCATACCGACTTCGAGATCGCCAGTGTCGAGATTCACGGCAGCGACCGCGTCTCGGCCGGTGCCCCCGGCCAGGGCGAGACGGGCGTGCAGGTCAGCGCTGTGGATGATGCTGCGATCGCCGGCGCCGAATCCGCATCGCCGCTGATCTCGGTCGCCGCCACCGACACCCTGGATCTCGCCGTCCTCGAATCCGTCGCGCTGATGGCCCGGCTGATCCGCACCGACAGGCTCACGACCGCGTCTGTCGATGCGGTCCAGGCGATTCACGCTGCCCTCGACCGCAGCGACACGATCGATCTGCGTGCCACTGGAGACGGGAGTCCCCAGGTCAACGCCGCGACCGGCGATGCGCTCGCGGTCGGCGCTGCCGACAATGCCGACCGTATCGCTGCCGTGATCGACCGCGCCGACCAGGCCGCAATCAGCGCGAGCGAGGAATCCAGCGAGGTCAATGCCCGCCTCCATCGTGCCGACGAGATCCGCCTCGCCGCCGACGACCTGGTCGCTGCGCTCTATGGCGAGATCGAGAGCATGGCCACGGTCGGCATCGGCGCGTCCGGCAGCGCCGCGACAGCGGTCGGTGTCAGCGCCATCGACACGGCCGCGGTGGCGGCAGTCGACGCGGCAGGCATGATTGCGGTCGTGGTTCAGCAGGCCGACCAGGCCGCGCTGGCGGCCGATGATCAGGCCGGGCCGGTGCTGACGCGGTTGTCCCGCGAGGACGTGCTGGCGCTGCGTACGCCCGGCATAGCCGAGATCCTGGCTGCGCTGCAGCAGAGCGACACGCTGTCCATCAGCCTTGCCGCAGCCGCGCAGATCATCTCTGAGGTCACGCAGATCGCCGGCAGCGACGCGGTCTTGCTCGGCGCGCCCGCCGCAGGTGTGGTCCAGCAGTCGGTCCACGGGGTCGATGCGCTGCGCATGCAGATTCTCGGAGAGACGGCCTCCGTCTTCGCTGAGGTCACTGCCTCTGACAGCGCAGGGCTCGCGATGATCGAGCACCGCGATCTCGCCGTCGCTCTCGCGGCCCTCGACCGCTTCGGCATCGCGATCGACGAGAAGACCACGGTCCCTACCGTCGTCGTCCAGGTCGGCGACGGCCTCACCCTGCGCATCACCGAGCAGTCGCTCAAGAGCGCCATCGATAACGAGACCGGGCGGTTGGTCGGCGTGGTCAGCCTGCGGACGCTGCTCGACAGCGAGGTCACGATCAGTCCCGATCTCGCCGCCCGGCTCGAGATCAATCCGGATGAAACCTCATGAGAGTCGAAGCCTTCTACATCCTCAACAGCAACCAGGTCGTGATCGATCATCTGCGTGAGTCGATGACCGGCGCGGTGATCAATCACGCCGGCGTGACCTGTACGATCATCGGTCCCGACGGAGAGCCGCTTGCCGGCGAGGACTGGCCGCTGCCGATGGCCTTCCAGCCCGGCAGCCAGGGCCGCTACATCGGGCAGCTCAAGCACGACCTGCCGTATGTCGCAGACAGCAAGTACACCGCCGTCATTGATGCCGATGCCGGTGCCGGCGTGCGGGGGCACTGGGAGGTCGCGCGGGTGGCGCGTGTGAGGTCGTCATGAAGCTGCGCGATCTGTGGCACACCATGCTCGGCGCATTGCAATCCCGGCGCGGGCATGGCAAAACCCCGGCACGCATGCGAGTCAAGCGCACGCGTGTCACGAAGTGGGACGGCGATCCGCCGCGTCGTGACGAGCGCAAGCTGCCTGCCGAGGTCATCGAACACGACTTCGACAAAGGCACCAAGCGCGTTTTCAGGCCGGTTAACGGCCAATTACAGGAGGTGAAAGATGATCCGAGTGAAGGCTGATTTCACGATCTACAACGGCTACGAGTCGACGGCCGCGGGCGACACCGCCCATGTCTCCGGCGAGCAGGCCAGGAAGGTCGTAATCAAGGGCGGCAACGTCGTCGACAAGGCAGGCAAGCCGCTGCCGCTGATCGACCAGGTGCGGCTGCTCAGGTTTGATGTCGACCATCTGATCGGCCACAGCGGCGAGCGAGTCGATCAGATCAACGCAGCAATCGCCGTCGTCCAGGAACAGGAGGAAACTACCGATGCCCCTGCTTAATGTTGGCCGCGACCTCATCGCGTCACTGCTGATCGGCGAGACAGTCGATCCCCTCGACAACTCCAACGCGCGCCTCGTCGTCGGCGACGGTGATGATGCCTTCGATGAGACCCACAGTGCGCTGCAGGGCCAGAATACCTCGCAGCAGGGTATGGAGATCGGTTACCCGCAACGCAGCAGCAACACGCTGTCGTTCCGGTCGCTGTTCGGCACCGCCCAGGCCAATCATGCCTGGGAGGAATGGGGCGTCGATAACGGCGCCACGCTGCTAAACCGCCAGGTCGAATCGCTCGGCGAGAAGACCAGCGCGCAGAGCTGGCAGTTCGACGCAGACGTCGAAATCGAGAACGCCGACGCCGTCTAGTGATCATGGATTACGTCTCGGCGCAGTTCTGGTTCAACGTCGTCCAGTTCCTGATCACCGGGATCCTGGGGGTCTATGTCTACGTCGTCGCCCGCACGCGGGCGACGACGGACAAGATCCGGTTGCTCGAGGGCGAGATGTATGCGCGCACCAATCGCCACGCTGACCAGCTTGCCCGGCTGGAGACCAACGCGAACCACGCGCCGACGCACGAGGATATACAGCAGATCAATGACAGCCTGTCGAGACGACTGGACACCTTGCATGGCGACATCGCCAAGCTGTCAGGGATCATCGAGGGGCTCAGTCGCAACGTCGCGCTGATGAATGAACACCTGCTGAACAGGGAGCGGGACTGATGTCGTATAGCGAACTGATCGCCCAATATCACCGCCGCCTGGTGCTCGATATCCTGGCCGGCGACGCCGACTTCTCTCACAACGAGGACGTGATCGGCCTCGGCCTCGAGACATTCGGCGAGCGCATCGGCCGTGATCGCCTGCGCACCGAGATCCACTGGCTCGCCGAGCAAGGGCTCGTCACACTCGAGGGCGACACGCTTCTCAAGGTCAGACTGACCCGGCGCGGCGAAGATGTCGCGCTCGGCCGCGCTATCGCGCCCGGCGTGTCGAGGCCGCGACTCTGATGGGCCGCCAGTCGACGATTGACCGCCTGCCTGAGCCCGCGCGCGAGGCCGTCAACGCCTGGCTGCGTGATCCGGCCATCACCCAGGAACAGGCTACCGAGCGACTCAACGAGCTGCTCGATCAGATCGGCCACCCCGAACTCAAGGTCAGTAGGCATGCCGTCAACCGCTACGACCTGCGCATGCGCGAGGTCGGCGACAAACTGCGTCAGTCGCGCCAGATAGCCGAGGCATGGATCGCCAAGCTCGGCGCCGCGCCGCAGGGCCAGCTCGGTCACCTGGTCAACGAGATGTTGCGCACGCTGGCCTTCGATCTCTCGCTCAAGATGCAGGACGGCGAGATCACCGCCGAGTCGATGCCGGGGATGATCGAGAACCTCAAGCATCTGTCGCTGTCAGTGGCGCGGCTCGAGCGAGCTGCAAGCGAGAATGTGAAGCGCGAGAAGGCCATCCGCGAGCAGGCCAAGATCGAGGCGGCCGAGGTGGCGGAGAAGGTCGCAAAGCAAGGCGGGCTGTCGGCGGAGTCGGTGCAGGAGCTGCGCCGCGCGATCCTGGGCGTGCGCTCGTGACCGACTTCTTGCGCGAAACGCTGCCGAGCACAGCGGACAAAAACGCGCCACCGGCGCTGCTCGGCTACCAGCAGCGCTGGCTAGAGGATGACGCGCAGCTCAAGATCGGCGAAAAGAGCCGCCGTATCGGCCTGACCTGGGCGGAAGCCGCCGACAATGTGACCATCGCCGCCTCGGCGGGCGGTTCCAATGCCTTCTATATCAGCGCCACGCAGGACATGGCGCTCGAATACATCGAGGCCTGCGCGATGTGGGCGCGCGTATTCCATCAGGCCGCCGGAGAGGTCGAGGACGGGATCTTCATCGATGGCGACAAGGAGATCAAGACCTACAAGATCGATTTCCCGCTGTCCGGTCATCGCGTCGTTGCGCTGTCCTCGCGCCCCACCAACTTGCGCGGCAAGCAAGGCGTGGTCGTCATCGACGAGGCGGCGTTCCACAACGACCTCGGCCTGATGATCAAGGCCGCGATGGCGATGCTGCTGTGGGGCGACAAGGTCCGCATCATCAGCACGCATAACGGCGTCGACAACGCCTTCAACGAACTGATTCAGGAAGTCCGGGCCGGCAAGCGCAAGGGCAGAGTGCACCGCATCACGTTCCGCGGCGCGGTCGAGCAGGGCCTCTACCGCCGCGTTTGCCTGCGTCGTGGTATTGAATGGTCGCAAGCAGCCGAGGATGCCTGGGTCGCCGATGCCTACAACTACTACGGCGACGATGCGGCCGAGGAGCTCGATGTCGTGCCGTCGCAATCGGGCGGCGCCTATCTGACGATGGGCCTGATCGAGGCGCGCATGAGCGCAGAGACACCGCTCGTGCGCGGCCGCTGGACGCCGGAGTTCGGTCATATGCCGGATCATGCACGGACCGCCGAGGTCGCGGCCTGGTGCGACGAGTTGCTGCGTCCTCACCTCGATGCGCTGGATCCGGATCGCACGCACGCCCTGGGCGAAGACTTCGGCCGACTCGGTGACCTGACCGTCCTCGACATCGCCGAGGAAGGCCGGGATCTGACCGGTCGCATAAAGCTCCACGTGGAACTCTCCAACTGCCCCTACCAGCAGCAGGAACAGATCCTCTGCTATATCCTCGACCGCCTGCCGCGTTTCCGCTCTGCTGCGCTCGACGCCACCGGCAACGGTCACTATCTGGCCGAGCGCGCGAGTCAGAGCTACGGCAGCTCGCGCATCGAGCAGGTCAAGCTGAACGACCCCTTCTATCTGCAGCACATGCCGCGCTTCAAGGCCGCGTTGCAGGACGGCACGCTCGATGAGATCCCGCGCGATGTTGAGGTGCGTGACGATCTCCGCGCGCTCCGCGTGCTGGACGGGATCCCGAAGCTGCCGAAGACGAAGACCCAGAAGGGCGACGGTCCGAAGCTTCAGCGTCATGGCGACAGCGCGATCTCGCTGTTCCTTGCGCACTATGCACTGAAGCGAGAGGTTTCGCCGATCGAGTTCGAATTGACCGGAGATAAGCGCACTGCGCTCGCGGTCGGTCAGGATTTTACGGGCTCGTCTATGGCGGACGATCGCGACGCCGGCTTCGGCGCTGTGCGCGGGGGCAATGATTTCGGAGGCTATACCTGATGGCAAAAAAACCCGAGATGGCGGAGATCGCCTCGACCGCTAACGGCCGGGACATCACGCGCGGATTCATCGATTCCCTGCCCTTGATCGAGCCCACGGATAGTGTGCTGCGCAAGCGCGGCAACCTCGATTACCGCATCTACGATGAGGTGCTGCGTGACGACCAGGTGGCCTCGACCTTCGGGCAGCGGCGGCTCGCTGTCGTCTCTCGTGAGTGGGAGGTGCTGCCTGGCGGCGAGTCTGCTCAGGACCAGGCCGCCGCCGATCACCTGAGGGAGGTGCTCGAGCACATCGGCTGGGACGCGCGCACGGACAAAATGCTGTATGGGGTCTACTATGGTCACGCCGTTGCCGAATGTCTGTGGGCGCGCGACGGCCGCCATATCACGATGACAGCACTCAAGGTGCGTAACCGTCGCCGCTTCGGCTTCGCGCCCGACGGCGGTCTCCGCCTGAAGACCTCCCGCACGCCCCACGGTGAGGTGCTGCCGGAGCGGAAGTTCTGGTCATTCGAGACCGGCTCGACCGATGATGACGAACCCTACGGCCTCGGTCTTGCGCATTGGCTCTACTGGCCTGTGCTGTTCAAGCGCAACGGGCTCAAGTTCTGGCTGATCTTCCTCGAGAAGTTCGGCATGCCGACGGTGACCGGCAAATACCCGCCTGGCGCAACGGAACAGGAGAGGCGCCGCCTGCTGGAGGCGACGCAGGCGGTCCAGACAGACTCCGGAGTGATCCTGCCCGAGGGCATGATGCTGGAGTTGCTTGAGGCCGCGCGCGCTGGCCGCCCGGAATACGAAGGGCTCTACGACCACATGGACCGCGCGATCACCAAGGTCGTGCTCGGTCATACCGGCGGCTCCGACAGCACGCCGGGCAAACTCGGCTCGGAAGACATGGCCCAGGATGTGCGCCGCGAGTTGATCAAGGCGGATGCAGATCTGGTCTGCGACTCTTTTAATAGAGGTCCCGCCCGCTGGCTCACCGACTGGAACTACCCCGGCGCCGCCTACCCCAAGGTCTGGCGCAAGGTCGAGGACAGCGAGGACCTGGGCCAGGTGGCAGAGCGCGAGCGAAAGATCATCGACATGGGCTTCCGCCCCACGTTGCGCCACATTCAGGATACCTATGGCGGCGAGTGGGTCGAGGCCCCGCGGCCGGCCGCGGGGCCGCCGGGATTCCCGGCGTTCGCCGAGGGCGAAGTCTCTGCCGTCACCGATGCGCTGGCCGATCGCCTCGAACAGGACGCCGCCGACCCGCTGCGTGCCTGGCTGGACCAGATCCGGGAATTCGCCGAGACGGCGCCCTCGCTCGAGGCCCTGCGCGACCGCCTGCTGCATGCCTATGGCGATCTGCCGACGGGGCAGCTCGCCGAGGTCATGGCGCTCGGCTTTGCGGCCGCCGATGTGGCCGGCCGGCGGGACGTGGCTGAGGAATCCGGGATGCTGGATAGCACGCAATTGACGGATTCATGACGAACTGATGGCCGAATCCGAACGGCCGACGGAGAGCCGCTCTGAGCGGCGCACCCAGAGACGCGACCGAAGGCCCGGACAAAAAAAGTTAAATGCACACGCGAAGATTTAAACGGCAATCAGCCGGGCTAGAGGGGGGCGGCGATGGTCGATGAGGTCGGGCTTCCCTTCCCCGAGCAGATCGCGGCCATCCGGCTGCGTGCCGGCCGCCTGATCCCGACCGAACGCTGGACGGATATTACGCGGAATGCTCACGACCGGGCCTTCGTCGTTGCCGGCGCCCAGAAGACCGACCTGCTCTCCGATTTTGCCGGCGCCGTTGAAGGCGCGATCCGCGAGGGTCGCTCGATTGAGTGGTTCCGCCGGCAGTTCGATGAGATCGTGGAGCGCCACGGGTGGGCCTATCGCGGCGAGCGCAACTGGCGCACCCGGGTCATCTATACGACCAATATGCGGACGAGCTATGCCGCCGGCCGCCTGGCCCAGCTGCGAGAGCCGGCGCTGCGCGAGGCGGCCCCCTACTGGATGTACCGCCACGGCGGCAGCGCCGACCCGCGCCCCCAGCATCTGTCGTGGGACCGGTTGGTTCTGCCGACCGACGATCCCTGGTGGCAGACGCACTACCCCCCGAATGGATGGGGCTGCTCGTGTTATGTCATCGCGGTCTCGGAGGCGCAGGCGCGTCGACTCGGCGGACGCTTTGGTTCCCCCGGCGCGGATTCATCCGGTGCGATCGATCGGGGGTGGGATTACATGCCCGGTGACGCGGTCGCAGATGATCTGCGCCAGGTCGTCGAAGGCAAAATCACACAGGTGCCGGCCGAGCTCGGGGCCGGCCTGTGGGAATCAGTGCCTGTAGCAGTCAGGCGGGTACAGGCGGAAGAATTCTCGGTGTGGTTTGATGGCCTGCTGGAGGACCGGCGCCCTCGTGGTGGCGTCGTGGTGGTCGGGGCCATTGAGCCGGCAGTCATCGCCGGCCTCGCTCAGCGGCAGATGACCCCCGCCGTCGCCGCAGTTGCAGTGCGTGATGCCGATGTGCTGCACACATATCGTGATGCAAAGGCTCATCAGGTTCCGCGCGAATGGTATCGTCGGCTCCCCGAGCATCTGCCACTGAGACAGGCGGTGTTGCTCGATCGACGGGGAAGTCACCCTGCGCTGCTTTATGTCTATCCTGATACCGAGACCGCCGGCGGGCGTTACAAGCTCGTGATCCCAATAGACTACACGATCAAGGTGCATGACGCTGAAGGGCGTCGCCATCGTGTCCAGGCGAACATTGTGCAGACAGGTCGGCAGCTGCGCGCGCAGGACCTGCGGAAGGATATCGATTCCGGGCTGCTGGAGATTCTGGATGGGGCACTCTAGGCGGGGGTGGGACTCGAACCCACATCCAGTGCAGCAGCAGCGGCACTCCCCTTACCCATCGGGGTACACCCGCCCAGAGCTTGCCACCATTATCGGCTGATCTGACATGAAAATAAACATCGAAGTCGACGATTCTGAGGTGCGCGGGGCATTCGACGCCCTGATTGACGCCAGCAGCGACCTGCGTCCGGCCCTCGAACAGATCGGCGACTACCTGATCGACAGTACGCGACAGCGTTTCCAGGACAGCTTTGCGCCCGACGGCACACCGTGGGCGCCCAATTCCGAGACCACTTACATGCGCTTTCTCGGCGCCTTCAAGGGCAGTTTTACGAAGAGAGGACAGGTCTCCGCTCGCGGCGCCGAGCGCGCCCAGGGAAAGCAGCCGCTGATCGGTGAGACCCGCTCACTGTCCACGATGATCGTCAAGCAAGTCGGCGAGGACTATCTCGATGTCGGCAGCCCGATGGAATACGCCGGCGTCCAGCATCGCGGCGCGAAGAAGGGCGAGTTCGGCAGTGACCGTCACGGCCGGCCGATCCCTTGGGGCGACATCCCCGCTCGGCCCTTCATCGGGTTGTCCGACACGGACCGCGTGGAGATCGTCGAGATCTTGCGCGAGCACCTGGTGCGAGCGACAGGGTAATCAGGGGGTGCGCCGAAGCTCGTAGCTGTAGGCGACGATGTCGCTCTGTGGATCGATGAGCAGGATCCTCAGGATGTCCACCCCGACTGCCAGCAGGTAGCCGTGCAGTTCCCGTGTGCTGGCTTCGGTCATGCCGCGGCTGATTTCGATCGCGTATATGTTGTGATCCAGCGCGCGTTCCAAGCTGATCTGGCCGCTGATGTGCCATTCATCGACTTGACCCCCGCACGGTACACCGCAAGGTGATGCGGGCAAGCCCTGTCCCATGAGCCAGTTCCATCCCGTCAGTGTTTCGGTCCCGATGATTTCGCCAGTCCCCGAGATCTCGAAGTCAGCGACGGCATGATTCTTCGCGATGTACTCGAAGCCGTTGTCGTCGAACCAGCGGCTGCCTGCATCATAGATCGATATTTGCTCCCAGCGGCCGGCAATCTGTTCGAGGCTGATTGTTTCTTGCGGCGCCTGGTAGGTCAGCAGCCTGGCCTGGTCCCCGCCGGCCGCGCGAACGTCGACTGTCTGCCGCTCGATGAGGTTGGCGTGGTAATGGACGCTCTCGCGTCGGCCGGCGGTGGGATAGAAGTGGGTATTCAGATAACCCGACGGATGCGTGAAGATGTTGAGGACGACCTGCTGCTCTGAATCTTCAGTGACCTGTCCGATCACGCTGCGATATTCATCGAGCGTCTCGGGTGGCTGACCATGCAGATGACCCAGGCCCAGCACAGTGCCGTCGGCATCGATGATAATCAGGGTGTCGCCGAAGCCGATATCGCCGACCCATACCCCCGAGGGATCGACCACCACGCCGGAGGGGCCTGAGGGCGCGGGCGACACGGATTGCGAGTCATCTCCACCGCACGCGACGAGCAGCGCGGCGGCGACCATTACGATCGCTCTCATCAAGGGGCTCCGGGCTGGGAACCGCCATTATACCGCATTCTCGACCGCTTGCCGCGCATCGGTTATGCTCAGTACACCTCCCCGATGATCAATGCTGACGCGCGTCAGCATTACACCTGTCCCCCGGCTCCCCACAATGCGCCTCTATGACTGGCGCATCCCGAAAACTCATGGAGATCTTCCGACCCGGCAAGCACGTGTCTGCCGATGGTCGCGAGATCGAGTTCACCGAGCAGGACCTGCAGGCCGCAGCTGCCGCCTATGATCCCGAGCTGCACGAGGCCCCCCTCGTCATCGGCCACCCCAAGGACAACGCCCCGGCGTACGGTTGGGTCCGATCATTGCGATTCGAGGATCTGCTCTACGCCGAGCCGCATCAGGTCGACCCGGAGTTTGCCGAGATCGTCAACGCCGGCCGCTACAAAAAACGCTCGGCCTCGTTCTATGCCCCGGACAGTAAGAGCAACCCGAAGCCCGGCGCCTACTACCTGCGTCATGTCGGGTTTCTCGGCGCGCAGCCGCCGGCAGTCAAGGGGCAGCGCGACTACGCCTTCAGTGATGACGGCGACGCGGTGACCATCGAGTTCGGCGAGCGTGAGCGCTGGGGCTTCGATGCGGTAGCCCGCGCCTTCCGCACGCTGCGCGAATGGATCATCGAGCGCGACGGCGTCGAGGTCGCTGACCAGGCGATTCCCGAGTATTACATCCGCGACGCTGAACAGGCGGCGCAACCCGATGAACCGGCGAATGCGATGTTCGCCGATCCCGGCACACCCATAGAGGAGGATGACATGGCAGGCAACGATACGACTGCTGCCCCCGGCGCCCAGAATCAGGACGCAGACTTCGCCGAGCGCGAGCGCTTGATCAAGGAGCGCGAGGACAAGACCGCGGCCAGGGAGCGCGAGTTCGCGCGCCGTGAGGTGACGGAGTTTGTGGAGCAGTTGGCCAAGGATGGCCGCATCCTGCCTCGCGATCAGGCGGGGCTCGTCGAATACCTGGCCAACGCCGATGCCGAGGCGGTAATCGAGTTCGGCGAGGGCGATCAGGCACACAAAGGGTCATCGGTCGATTGGCTGAAGAAGTTCCTCGAGGCCCTGCCCGCGCAGGTGGATTTCAAGGAACGCGGCGCCGGCGGTGACGACGCGGTCGACACCACGGATCCGAACGCCATCGCTGCCCGGGCTGTGGAGTTCGTCGAGGCCGAGCGCAAGGCCGGCCGCACCGTGAGCATTACCCAGGCAGTGGCCCGGGTCACCAAAGGAGACCAGAAATGAGCAGCGGCACCCCGACTCTTACCCGTCACTTCAAGGCTGGCGCTGCGGTCGCGGCGCATCGGATCGTCAAGTTCGATTCGGATGATGACCATGCGATCCAGGGCGCGGCTGCAACCGACCTGCTGATGGGCATCACCGATCGCCTGGGCGCCGCCAATGCCGGCGATCCGCTCGACGTCCATGTGGCGGGGATCGCCCCCGTCGAATACGGCGGCGACGTCACCCGCGGTCAGCTGCTGACCAGTGACAACGTCGGCCGCGCAGTGGCCGCCGCGCCGTCCGCGGGCACCAAGGCGCAGGTCATCGGTCGTGCCTGGGTGTCCGGGGCGAGCGGCGACATCGGCGCATGCCTGATCAGTCAGGGCCAGATCACCGAGCCGGCCGCCGGCTAAGCCATTACCCATAGGAGCCATATCATGCCCGCACGTCTCGCCCCGTTTCCCGTACAGCCTGAGCTGACCGCGATCGCAATCGCCTACCGCAACAAGCGGATGATCGCCGATGACGTCCTGCCGCGCATCGGCGTCGGCACCCAGGAGTTCAAGTATCTGGTCTACAACAAAGCCGAGCGCTTCACGATCCCGGACACCAAGGTCGGGCGCCGTAGCAAGCCGAACGAAGTCGAGTTCGGCGCGACCGAGCAGACTGCCATGACTTCTGACTACGCGCTCGACGACCCGGTCCCGCAGGCCGACATCGACAACGCGCCGCCGAACTTCGATCCGCTTGGCAACGCGGTCGAGGGCATCACCGACCTGATTCTGCTGGACCGCGAGAAGCGGACGGCGGACGTCGTGTTCGACGCCGACACCTACCCGACCGGGCACAAGGTTGCGCTGTCGAGCAACGACCGCTGGGACGTCGACCATGCCGACTCCGACCCGATCCAGGACATCGAGGCCGGTCTCGAGATCCCGCTGGTGCGCCCGAACGTCATGGTCATCGGCCGTGCCGCGTTCTCGGTGCTGCGCCGTCATCCGAACATCATCAAGGCGATGCACGGCACGCTCGGTGACAAGGGCATCGCGCCGGCGACCTGGCTGGCCGAGCTGTTCGAGCTCGATCAGGTCCTGGTCGGCGACGCCTGGGTCAACAGCGCCAAGCCCGGCCAGACGCCGACCTTCGTGCGCCTGTGGGGCAAGGCCTGCGCGCTGCTGCATCTGGATGCGACCGCGAACACCCGCCGCGGCGTGACCTTCGGCCTGACGGCGCAGTTCGGTGGGCGCGTGGCCGGATCCAACCATGATCCGAACATCGGCATGCGCGGCGGCCAGCGTGTGCGCGCCGGCGAGAGCGTCAAGGAGCTGATCGTTGCCCCGGACGCGGGCTACTTCCTCGACACCGTCATCAACTGAGCAGAATAACCCCCCCGCCCCGTGTAGCTGACCTGGGCGGCCCGAGCTGAAAAGGGCCGCCCAGGAAGGCACAGGGAGAGCAGACAGGAGGCAGCATGCCCGTTTATCGCGTAGTGAACATGGCCGTGCAGCACGGCGGCAAACTCCATGAGATCGGCGCCCGGATCGATATGCGCGCCGAGGACGCCGAGACGCTGCTGGGTAAGGCGCTCGAGGAGATCGAAATCGCCACTAAGGTCGTCGAGGGCAAGGCGGCCGAGGCCGCTGCCAAGGTCAAGGGCGCCGCTGGCAAGTAACGCGCCGTGCCCTATACCACGCTCCAGGATTTGATCGACCGCTTCGGCCGCCGCGAGATCGTCCAGCTCACGGACCGCGCCGAGCCGCCCTCGGGGGCGATCGACGAGGCTGTGGTCGACCGCGCGATCGCGGACGCGGATGCCGAGATCGACAGCTATCTGATGGCTGCCGGCTACGCACTGCCGCTCGATCCCGTGCCGACAGTGATCCGGCGGCTCGCGCCGCAGATCGTTCGTCACTTGCTCTATGAGGACGCCGAGACCGACCTGGTGCGTCAGCGCTACGAGGACGCGCGCCGGGTGCTCGAGTCCATCGTCGCCGGCAGAGTCAAGCTCGGTGAGGGTGATGTGAGCGGCAGCGTCGGCAGCCCGCAGGTCAGTGCACCGGGCCGCGTCTTCACATCGGGGAGCCTCAAGGACTTTTGATGCATGCATCTCGATCTCCAGCCCTGGATCACCCGGGTCCGCTCACAGATCCCCAGCCTGCGCGCCGTCGGCGGCGCCGCCGAGCTCGCCGCGGCACTGACGCAACGGGCGCAGCAGACCCCGCAAGCCTTCCTGGTGCCGATCGGCGAATCTGGGGGCAGCAACACGCTGTCGATGGCGGTGAACCAGCGCGTGACCGAACGGGTCGGGCTGGTCTACGTGGTGCGGAACATCTCGTCCCCTACCGGCGAGCAAACCCACGCCGAGCTGACGGCGCTGCGGGCGATGGGCAAGCGCGCCCTGGTCGGCTGGACGCCCGACCCGGAACACGAGGAGACCATATTCGTGCGTGGGTCGCTGGTCGATTTTTCCAACCTGGTGCTGTGGTGGCAGGACGAGTTCGCCACGGCCTATCACTATCAGGAGTTCGGCAATGAATCAGGCTGAAGAACGCAAGGGTGGCAGGTACCTCATGAAGGCCGGTGTCCGCACGCTGGTCGGGCGCACGAAACCTGCTGCATCGCGACGTGTAGCGCGTGTGGCTCGCCGTGCGGTGCTGAAGGGCGCCGCCACCAAGCTCCGCGCGGTGCCGCCGCCGAAGAAGGAGGATTGATCGATGCTGAAGTGGAAGAAAAAGATCCTGCTCGTCGATGTCGAGGACGACTACGGCGTCGACGAGGAGCTGACCGGCGCCGATGCCTTCCTGGCCGAGAACGTCACCATCACGCCGTTCCAGGCCGAGACCGTCAACCGTGAGCGCAGCGGCCGCCTCGGCGCGTACGAAGTGTTGCACGTAGGCAAGCACGCAATGATCGAGTTCGACGTGCCGGTTTCCGGGTCCGGTACGCCGGACGTGCCGGCGCCGATCGGCAAGCTGTTCCGCATGTGCAGAATGCGCGAGACGATCCACGACGACGATCCCGGCCCTGAGCGCGTCGTCTACGACCTGATCGATGAGGACGAAGAATCGGGCAGCATCCACTTGCTGCTGAGCCGCACCCAGCGGCACCGCCTGCTCGGCGCCCGCGGCACATGGGGGCTGCGCATGAGCAGCAACCAGCGGCTGATGTTCCACTTCGCCTTCGTCGCGCTGTACACCACGCCGACGGCAGTCAGCCAAGTGATGCAGGACTACTCGGCCTGGCTCAACGCGCTGCCGGTCAGCAACGCGAACAGCGCGATCAGCCTGCGCGGCTTCACCCCGCGTCTGCGCGAGCTGAGCATGGACCTCGGTGCGCAGACACCGTTCCGCGATCTGATCGGCATCGAGGAGGTCGGCATCGTCGACCATGACCTGCGCGGCTCGATCACGGTCGAGGCCCCGGATCTCGCCGACAAGAACTACTTCGCCGAGATCGAGGACAACGAGCCGCTCGAGGCCGCGGATACCGAACTCGAGATCACGCATGGCACCGAGGCCGGCAACATCATCGAGGTCGCGTTCCCGCGCGTGCAGCTCGCCAACCCGCGCTATGCCGAGGCCGACGGCATCACCACGCTGCAGATGGATGTCATCGCGATCCCGACCGATGCCGGCCTGGACGAGGTGGAGATCGTCACCCGATGAGCGGCGGCGACTCGGGACCGCTCGCGGGCTACTGACAGATGACCATCACGCTCTACTGGTGGATGCTGCCGGCCGGCCTGCTGGTCATTGGTCTCATGCTGGCCGGCTGGGTACGCTCCGAGGGAGGCGGCTGCTACGACTTTATCACCCCGGTGCTCTCGCTCGCTGTGTTCGTGATCTTCGCCGCTGCGGCGATCGGGATCACTGTCGGGCGGTTTTTGTGACGCAGTTAATGAGGATTTGATCGATGTTCAAGCTGGAAAAAATCGCCACCGTGGTGTGGCCCGTCAAGGTCGACGTGCCCGCGGACGGCGGGCGTACCCTGTCGCACACCTTCGATGCCGTTTTCAGCGTCCTCGACCAGGATGAGATGGACGCGCTCGTGCAAGAATGCCGGGGCGATGACCGCAAGATGCTGCTGCGCGTCATCAAGGGCTGGTCCGGCGTCGCGGACGAGGGCGGCAACACCATGCCGTACAGCAACCAGGCGCTGGAGCGCATGGTCGCGATCCCGTACGTGCGCACGGCCTTGGTCCGGGCCTTCAACAAAGCGATCTACGGTATCGGCGAAAAAAACTGAAAGAGGCCGCCCGGCACTGGGTCCGCAGCGGGCGGCCTGTCGATGCGGACGAGATCGAGGGCGATCTCGCCGCGCTCGGCGCATCTGCGGAAGTCATCGACCGGGCGCTGGGTCAGGCCGCCGAGGACATCTTGTCGGTGTTGCCGCAGAACTGGCCGGCACTGCAGATATTCCTGGCCGCTGGCAGCCAGTGGCGGCTCGGCCCCGCCGGCGGCTTTGTCGGCCTGGACTATCAGGGTGTCGAGGTGGCCATCCAGCGGCTCGGTCTCGAGGCGTCACCCGAGGCTTGGCGAGGCATGCAGGTGATCGAGGCGACAGTGTGCGAAGAAATGAACGCCGCGCAGCAGCGGTCAGGATCGTGAACCGATGAGCGAAGATCTGGTCTTTGGCATCCGGCTCAAGGCCGATGGCTCCGGCCTGGTCGGTGAGCTGCGCGTGTCGAAGCGGGAGCTCGACCAGGTCACCGGCACCACCAGGGAGGCTGGTCGCGCTGCCGACCGCACCGGCAAGGACGTCGAGCGCATGGGCCGCGAGTATCAGCGCGGCAGTGGTTCGATCGACCGCATGAATCAGGCAAAGTCTCGCCTGCTGCGCACACTCGTCACCGCTGCCGGCGCCTGGCTGTCATACCGCGGAGCTGCCCGGCTGATGGACGACTTCGCGCGCCAGGAGCAGGCGTCTGCGCGGCTCGAGCAGACCATCGCCTCCACAGGCCGCACCACCGCTGGCCTCTCCGATGAGCTCCAGCAGCTCGCCTCGCAAGTCCAGCGTGAGGGCATCTTCGGCGACGAGGTGATCATCGAGGGGCAGGCCGTGCTGGCCCTGTTCGGCGAGATCAGCGATGACTTGATGCCGCGCGCCACACGCGTGCTGGCTGACCTGGCCGCGACGATGGGCGGCGACGTTGCCAGCGCAGCGCGCGCGCTCGGCATGGCCTCGGAGGGCTCGACTGATCTGTTGCGGCGGCAGGGTATCGTCATCTCTGACGCCGCAAGAGAGTCGGGCGACTTCGCGCAGATCCTCGCCGAACTCGAGGGCCGGGTCGGTGGCATGAATCGCGCCCTGGCCGGCACTGCCAGCGGCGGCATGCAGCAATTCCGAAACGAGATCGGAGATCTGCGTGAAGTGCTCGGCGGCGCCATCGCTCAGGTTTGGCAGGGCGCGCAGCCAGCGATGATCGCACTGGTCTCGTTGATCAAGGATGACCTCGCTGGTGCTGTCAACGATAACGAGAACGCGATCGATGCTTGGGGCGAGGCCCTGATCGATAACGTTCGTCGCTTCATGATCGGCGGCGCTGGCGTAGTCGACACCCTCGAGGCGCCGGTCCGCACCATACGCAACCTGGCCGACGATATCTGGCAGGGCTTCGAGCGCCTGGGCGCAATCCCCGGCGGTCAGGAGGTGGGCATCCTCGGGCTCTTGCTCGCCGGCACCAAGGGTCGGCTGGCTATCCTCGGCACGATGAAATTCATGTCGGACGCACAGACTACGGCGAACTGGTGGCAGGCCTACCAGCGTGGGACTATCAGTTTTGCGGAGTGGTTCACGACCGGCCATGACAAGGCCAAGGCGCAGCTCGAGGAGCTGCGTGGCCTAGGCTTTTCTATTGGCGAGGGCACCGACCCGATCTTCCTGAGTCTGTTCGGTTCGGATGAGGATCAGGACGCCCACGTTGGTAGCGCCGAGGCGCGCCTGCAGGCCTTCTTCGACCGCATGGATGCAGAGATCGAGAAGCGCAAACAGTCGCGGGGATCTTCGGTGTTGCCTGGGCTTGGGGATCCGCCAGCAGATAGTGGCGGCGGGTTCACCCCGGATGACCAAGAGGCTCGACTGCAGGCATTCGAGCGTCTACAGGAATCTCTGCTGTCCGAGGAGGAGGCTCTGCAGGCCTCCTATCATCGGCGTGCTCAGATCGTCGGCGAGGCGCTAGCGGCGAAAGTCGCCAGCGAGGAAGGGGCGGCGGCTGTGCTGGATGCCCTCGACGAGCAGTACCAACAGCAGCGCCTCGCTCGCCAACAGCAGGTCATGGCAGAAGAGCAGCGCATGCGCCAGACAACGCTGATGTTGGGCATCAATCTTCTGAACGTGCTCGGGCGGGAGCATAAGGGAGCAGCAATCACCGCACTGGCGCTGCAGAAAGGTGCTGCTATTGCACAGCTCACAATTGATACCCAGAACGCCATGATGAAGGCGCGCGCTGTGCTGGGTCCTGGCGCTGGCGATGCGGCTGCGGCGCGTATCTTCGGGCTAGGAGTTGCGTCGGGCACTATTATCCTGGGGACAGGCCTTCTCGAAGCTTCCCAGATTTCTCGTGGAGCAGGCGCAAGTGGTGGCGCCACAACCGCGCAGCCGGTGTTCAGCGCTGACCCGATCACCAGCCTGCCGACCAGTGGTCAGCAGAGCCAACAGAGCGTCGTCCAGGTCCACCTGCATGGCGATGTATTCGGGTGGGATGAATACGTGGAGCGCCGCATCATCGACGGCATCAAGCATGCGGTCGATGACAAGGACGTCGTCTTCATCAGCCAGACCTCCCGTCAGGCGCAGGAGCTGCGTGTCTGATGGCGACCTTCACCTATGTCGCCAAGCGCAATATCCTCGGCCTCGGCTGGGGCGTCTCCGGGACTGACCTGTCGGTCGATGCCGCCTCGCAGGAATTCCGCTCGACCTCGACCGACCTCGCCGGGCTCGAGGCCGGACACTCCGTCCTGATCAGCGGATTCAGCAACGCCGAAAACAACGGCTGGCACGAGGTGGCTGCCTCAGGAGAGGATGCGATCGTAGTGCTCACCGCAACACTGGTGGATGAGATCGCCGGTGAGCCGGTCCAGATCCTCGGATACGCCCACGGCGCAGGCCAGGCCTATTCCATCGAGATCGCGGTCGCGCGCCTCGATCCGGACCGCCAGATCATCAAGCATATCAAGCGTGCCCAGAGCGGAGACGCCGAGACGCTGCGCGTACGCGCCGATCGCCTGTGGTCACTGACCACTGACTGGATCTCGCCGTCAGATCAGCCGCTGTGGACTGAGTTCCTGACCTCGGTGGAGGCCGGCGAGATCTTCGAGTTCGACCCCTATGGCACGATCGACGACCCGGACCGGCCGCGCATCGTCGAGTCGCTCGATGACGCCATCACGCCACAGCGAGTCGGTCGCACCGGTAAGATCACCTATACACTGAACCTGCGGGAGACCGGCGTTGCGATCCTATAACCCGCTCTTCAGCGTCCACAACCGCTCCAGGTCAAAAAACCCGTACTGGGTGGTCGAAATCGCTTTCGATCGCGATAATACCGACCTCGTCTATTTCACCTCTCATGCCGAGGCGCGGTCACCTGATGGCGCGCCCGTGATCCACGGCGTCGTCGATAGCATCAGCGGGACGTCTCAGCGCGTATACCCCATCGAGGGCCGGTCTACCATCGGTGACATTTCCGTCGACCTGGTCGATCGCGGTGGGTGGCTGACGGATCTCTTCCGTGCCAAGCTGCTCGGCGAGGACAAGGGTCTGCGCGAAAAACGCGTGCGCGTGTACATGGGTTTCGAGGGCCTGGCCTGGAATAACTACGAGCTGGTGCAGACCCAGATCGTCAGCGGGCGCGTGCAGTATGACCAAGGCAGCTACCGCCTGTCGTGCAGCGACATCCAGCGCTCTGCCCGCAAGGACATCTTCCTCGCCGTGTCGACCCGGCTGCGCGAGACGGTCAGCCAGAACGCCACCACCATCCCGGTGCTGCGGACGGATCGGTTGAATCTGGTCGAGCATAGTCACAGCTACACGGATGCGCCGCCGTACTCGGCAGGGACCCTCAGCGCGACGAATGGCAGTGCCGCGCTCACCGGCGCCAGCACGCAGTGGCTGAATCGAGCCCTGCAGGGCGGTCGGATCGTCATCGACGGACAGAGTTACCTGGTCTCGGCGATCGGATCGGACACCTCGATCACACTGGCTACGCCGTTTACCGGATCGACTGGCAGCAGCAAGAACTATGTGATCTATCCGAAGGTCGGCTACATCAAGCTGGATGATGAGTTGATCTGCTACCCGATCGGCGGTGTCGAGCCCAATGAGCTGCGCTTCTGCCGGCGTGGGGTACTCGGCAGCCGGCCGGCCGAACACCAGGTCGGCGAGAACGTCGAGGACGACCGCAAGCCGCGCATCGATGATGTGATGTACCTCGAGATGCCGATCCCCAAGATGACACTGGCCCTGCTCACAGGTGATCTGTGGGGGCAGCCCGGCCAGCGGTTCCCGGACGGCTGGCATCTGGACATCGACCCGCAGTATATCCGCACCAGCGACTTTCTCGCCGTGGGCGATGACATCTGGGACCCCGACGACGACACGGTCGGGCGCTCGCTACGCTTTGTGGCAGAGCGTCAACAGGACGCAAAACGGTTCATTGAATCGCAGATAAACCGCGCTTACGGGGCCTATAACCCGGTCTATCGAGACGGTGCGCTCGGCCTGCGGCGCATCACCCCTGTGCTGGAGCACGCCCCGCATGTACGGGTGCTCGATGAGACGCTGATCACCGGTCACAGTGCGCTGATCCACGACAAAGCGGCTGTCCACAACCAGTTTATGATCCACTGGAACTATGACCCGGTACGCGAGGAGCTCACGCGGTCGAATTTCCTGCCTGACGCAGCTTCGATACAGCGCCACGGTGGCGCGCCGGTGATGGAGGTGGAACTGCGTGGCCTGCACGGCGTGCGGCATGACCAGGACACGATCATCTATGTCTTCGATGCACTGCGCTCACGCCACGCCGGCCCACCACTGCGCCTGAACATACGGGCCATGCCGTCGATGAATGACCTCGAGGTCGGCGACATCATCCGGCTCAGGCATCCGCGCATCCGTGACTATAACGGCCAGCAGGCAGAGGTAGATCGTGCATTTGAAATCCAGTCAGTGTCGATCGACTGGATGAACGGTGATGTGTCATTCGACCTGTTCGGATCGAGCCAGGAGGCGACACCGCAGGAGCTGGACGGGGTCGGTATCGACGCATCACCATCCGGCTGGTACACCTCACAGGGCACTAACCTGCAGACCCTGCTCGGCGCTGGATTTGAGGTCGTCGGTGACGTCGGGCGCATCATCGCAGATGCAACGCTGACGGGCGGCAACAACATGAACGCCACAGGATCAATTTTCTACTACGACGGCCCGCTCGAGGTCGCTGCGGGTGTGCGTCTGACGATCGAGCAGAATGTACAGATCCGGGTTCGCGGATTCTGCACTGTCAACGGCATAATCGATGGACGTGGGCGCGGTACACCACCGTCTGACGGTGGATCACCCGGGTTCCTCGGCTCCAGTATTGCAGGCGGAATGGTCTGGTGGGCAGCGCGTGCACATCCCGCCAACCTCCCCCAGTCACATTGGGAATTCCTCTCATGGCCGGGCCAGGTCTCTGCCGCTGCGCGTAGTGGCATGCCGCAGTCGTTTAATCTCCGCTGGTCAGGTGGGGGGTTGCAGGGTCTGCCCGGCAACCTGAGAGGCACTTCGGGCCCGCGCGGTGGACCCGTGAGCTGGGTAGCGCCGTTCCCTGAACTTTTGCCCGGCCCGCCACCGATACTGGCGGCAGGTGGGGCGGGCGGCGCCGGCGGCGCCGGCTTGGTAGTCGTCTGTCGCGGCGCAGGTGGTGCCGGCACGATCGATCTCAGCGGCGGTGACGCCGCGCTAGGTCAGGTGTACCAATTCCCCGACGATCAGGTGCCTGGTTGGTATCCAGAGGCACTGCACGCTGCGGCAGGCGGTGGCGGGGCACCAGGCGGTCTCCTGTTCGTCATCGATGACAGCGGGGGCCTCACCCTCGCGCCAAGCAGCACCCTGCTCGAGGTCAGGCAGGGCCTCTCCCCCCAGCCGTCCAACGCTACTCGCGTGCCTCAATCGGGTAGTTATCGTACCGGCGCAATGCATGGCGTCACGCGGTGGTATTCATACTATTTGGGCGAGGCGGTCGCACAATCTGACGCTGGGCGGGATAGGGCATCGCATTTCCGCGTGCAGGCCCTGCCGGATCATGCCACGACACCGGCGCCCGACGTACCGTCCCAAGCCGACCGCGGCCAGGCCATCCACATAGACGAGCACCCCAACGCCCCCCAGACCCCCAACCAGAACCTCGTCACCCTCGAGGTCTCGGTCACGCCGCCTGCTGATGCCAGCAACTACGCCTACAGCAACATCTACTATCGGCGTGTCGGTGACGCCGCATTTATCCCGGCCGGGCCGGCCTCACCCGAAGCGATCATCGTCGTGACGATGGACACCACCGAGTATGAGATCATCGCCCGACCGGTCTCGATCTTCTACATCGAGAGCCCGGATTACGTCAGCACCACTCACCAAGTGCCGCTCGGCACCGGCGGGGTGGTAATTGATGACCCTGACAACTTCATTGCCACCTCGCCGACCGTCGGCCAGGAATCCAGCGGCGCCGGCGTGACATACGGTTCCGCCGGCATCCGTGGCTACGACAACGCCGGCAACCTGAAAACATGGATCGACCCCACCACCGGGCTCATCATGGCCGTCGACGGATACTTCGAGGGTGAACTCGTCGCCGCCGAAGGCGAGATAGGCGGCTGGACGATCACGGCAGACGGTATCAGCCAGGGTGGCGTCAAGATCAGCTCACATCACGAGTACATCCAGGTCGGCCCCGACGACGATCACTTCGTGCGTCTCTCGGCTGACGGCCTGCTCGGATTCGCAGGCCTGCACGGCGTCACATTCCGCATTCCGACGGACGGGAGCCGGCCGATGTTCAGCGGTGGCCTGATAGAAGAAACCCTTTTCAGTCTGATCAACGCGGGGGCTATATTAACAAGTGATCAGGTCGGCGTATCACCCAATGGGCAGGGTGTTCTCATTCACCATGCAGGTATCCGAGCATACAGCTCAGATGGTCAGGAGAAGACCTTCATCAATGCAGCGACCGGCGAGATATTCGCAGTCGACGGTCACTTCAGCGGCGAGGTCACCGCTGCAGAAATCACTGCCTCTGAATTCATAGGTGGAGTAGTGCGTAACGTTGCAGCTGACAACTACATTGATCTCGACGCAGAAGGTGCGGAGACATTCTTGCGGGTGGGGGCCGCAGTAGAGCTGTTGGCTGACGGCGGGTTCACCCTGACAGGCGGCCGCATATCCACGGGAACGTCAGGCGAGAGGATAGAAATAAACCCGGTGCTCGCGCCGAATAGGATTTTGTGGCGCGACTCTGCTGATGCAGAAAGGATCAGGATCGGGGTGTCTGCTGACGATGGCATAAACTATCTCGCTATTCTAAATGCCACCGAGGGGGGCGGGTCGGCCATCAGGGCGATGGCAAATACTACGAATGTGCCAGCAATCTACGCCACGTCATCGAGCGCTGGGTCGCCTGGGGCTGCGGCGGTGCTGTGCTCCGGCTTTTATGGCCTCAGGGCTATAAGCCCCGGCGGTGCAGCGGCGGTGTGGGTGGATCCGGGTGATTTCGTCAATACCGTCCATATGTTGCTCACCCCCCGCGGAACGGGCCTGCCCTCTAGTCCCCAGCAAGGACAGTTGAAATTCACGGGCGGGAATCTGTGGTTCGCTAGCCTGAGCGCATTCGAGAAGCTCAATAGCTCCAGATTTTTACAGGGCGATCTTGGTTCTATAGCCATGCTCCACGAGAGCAACCTAAATGCCAACAACTATCTGCCTGGTTACCAGGCCACTGACGGGTCATGGCGATACAGCGGGATGCATACAGATGGATTAGGCGGTGCGTTGTATATGTCGAGCTCTGATGCGTCCACACCACCAGGCAATTGGAGGTTGTTTGGTCGTATAACCAAAGGCGGTAGCCGTCGTGGCGTCGGTGTTTTCTTGAGGTACGCATGATCCCCTTCGAGGTCAGAAATCCGCGCTTTATCGACGGCAATGACGAGGCCATACACTGCGAGATCAAGCACCCCGTGGATGGTTGGATCGGATTTGCGGCGTGCTCATACGACCCAGTCGAGTATGGCCGAGCTATCCACGACGCCATCAAGCGTGGCGATTATGGTCCTATATCCCCAGCTCCAGCACGGCCTGGGCCGAGTGAGGAGGAATTGAAGGAATCTGTGCGCGCGGAGTTACGTGATCACTTGGCCGCATCACCCCCCGCTGACATCCACGAGCGGCTCCGACTGCTCGAGGTTATTGTCGGCGTCAGAGACCCAGAGGAGAAAGACTATGCAGCAATGGTCAATAGAACAACTACGCGCTGAAGCCGTGCTCGCGCGGAGCCTGGCTGATCGCAATGAAATGCTGATCAATGCAATCCAGCAGCTGACCGCGATGCAGCGCGAAGCGGGCAAGGCTGACAGCCCCGAGATCTCCGCCAGGCCCGCGGAGGAATAGAGAAGGGAGCGCCCGCACGGTGTTGCACCACCGAGCGAGCACCCACCCACAGGACATGCCCCTGCGGGTCGATCAAGGCTCCCTTGCCGCGTACGCAGCAAGGGCTACATCGACCAGTCAAGGAGAATCTTTACGTGGGGCGATTGAAAGCAAAGCCGGTTATCCCGTGGATAGGAGGCAAACGCAGGCTTGCGTCGGACATTATCGAAGTGCTCCCGCAGCACGATTGCTATGTCGAGGTGTTCGCCGGAGGCGCCGCTGTGCTCTTCGAGAAGGAGCCATCGAGGGTCGAGGTGATCAACGACATCAACGGCGATCTCGTGAACATGTACAGGATCATCCAGCACCACCTCGAAGAGTTTGTGCGCCAATTCAAGTGGGCAGTGACGAGCCGGCAGGTTTACCAGTGGGAGACAATGAAGGTGACCGATACGCTCACCGATATCCAGCGTGCAGCGCGTTTTTTCTACCTGCAGAAGCTCGGGTTCGGCGGCAACGTTACGGGCCGGTCATTCGGTACGGCAACCACATCACGGTCGAGAATGAACCTGCTGCGCATCGAGGAGGACCTGAGCCAGGCGCACATGCGCCTGAATGGCGTGTTCATCGAGCATCTACCGTGGCGATCCGTGATAGAGAGATACGACCGAGCCCACACCGTGTTCTATCTGGATCCGCCATACTGGCAGACCGAGGGCTATGGCTATGAATTCGAGTGGCAACAGTACGAGGAGATCGTCGGGCTGCCGGACATCATAAAGGGCAGGGTGGTGGTGAGCCTGAACGCCCACCCGGATATATTGAGGCTGTTCAAGGGGTGGAGAAGGCGGACGCTGAACATCGCCTACACCGTCGGTGGCGGCGCCGGCAAGCAGGCCAAGGAGGTCCTGTTATGGGCGCACTGAGCCGCGCCCTACATCACACCAAAGCCCACCTTATAGCCCCCAAAATAAGGCGCAACCGGCATTATCAAACCAAGCGGCGCGCATTATCAAACCAAGTGGCGCGTTACATCGACGCCTTCCTCGATGCCGTGCGGTGGGGTGCGGCCACCAACGCCGACCGGGGGTTTCTCCAGGCACCGTTCCGCAGCGGCGTCAGCATCGAGGACTTCCAGCTCGACCCACTGGTGCGGGCCATCGACATGGCTCGCGTCAACCTGCTCATCGCCGACGACGTCGGTCTCGGCAAGACCATCGAAGCCGGCCTGGTCATTCAGGAACTGCTGTTGCGGCACCGTGCGCGCACCGTCCTGATCGTCTGCCCCGCGTCGCTCCAGGAGAAGTGGCGCGTCGAGATGCTGGAGAAGTTCGGTCTCGATTTCCGCGTAGTGGACACCGCCTACATCAAGCAATTGCGGCGTGAGCGCGGCATTCACGCCAATCCGTGGACATCGCATCCGCGCCTCATCACGTCGATGGATTGGGCCAAGGGCGGTGAGGGCTTGCGCGCCATGCGCGACGTGATCCCGCCGCACGTCGGTCATCCGCGCAAGTTCGATCTGCTGGTCGTGGACGAAGCGCACAACGTCGCGCCCGCCGCAGGCGCGCACTACGCGCTGGAAAGTCAGCGCACGCGTTTCGTCCGCGCCATCGGCCCGCACTTCCAGCATCGTCTGTTCCTGACCGCGACGCCACACAACGGCTACACCGAGTCGTTCACCTCGCTGTTGGAGTTGCTCGACGACCAGCGTTTCGCACGCAACATCCTCCCCGATGAAAAGCGCCTCAGCCAGGTGATGATCCGTCGCCTGAAAAGCGATCTGGTCGATGCGGATGGTAATCCCCTATACGCCCGGCGCATCTTGCAGGCGCTCGAAGTCCCGTACACGGCGGAAGAGCGCGAGGTTCATCGCAAGCTGGACGACTACTGCGCCAGCCGAGAAAAAGACGCCGAGAAAGCGGGCAACGGCTTCGGCACGGTCTTCGTCAATCGCCTCCTCAAGAAGCGTCTGCTCTCATCGCCAGCGGCGTTCGCGTCCACGCTCGAAAAGCACGTCACATCGTTGTCCGAAGCACGGCCCGCGAAGCCGGACGCGATGGCCGAGCGTATCCTGCACAAAGCCATCCTGAAGGTCGACGAGGACTATGCCGACGATCAAGAAGTCGAGAACGCCCACGCTGAAGCCATCGAGGAAGCCACGCGCCGCTCGATGCCGTTGACGACGGAACAGCGGGCGATGCTGGACGACTTGAGGGGATGGGCGCAGCGAGCCAAGAATCAAGCCGATTCCAAGGCCAAAGCCATCCTCGACTGGCTCGCGGCCAACCTCAAGCCGGATGGTCAGTGGAACGATCGCCGGGTGATCCTGTTCACCGAGTACCGCACCACGCACCAGTGGATGCAGCAAATTCTCGCGAGCCACGGCTTCGGCAGCGAGCGTCTCGGCCTGCTCCACGGTGGCCTCTCTCAAGAAGAGCGTGAACCGATCAAGGCAGCGTTCCAAGCCTCTCCGCAGGATTCGCCCGTGCGCATCCTGCTCGCCACCGATGCGGCCTCCGAAGGCATCGACTTGCAGAACCACTGCAATCTGCTCATCCACTTGGAGATTCCGTACAACCCCAACGTGATGGAGCAGCGCAACGGGCGTATCGACCGCCACGGGCAGCGCGAAAAGGAAGTGCTGATCTGGCACCCGGTCGATGGTGGCGGCGCGAACGGCGCATCGGTCGGCGGCCACGGCGAAGACATCCTGCGCGCCTTGCGGAAGCTGGATTCGATGCGCGCCGACATGGGCAGCGTCAACCCGGTCATCGCGCCACAGATGTCCGGCCTCATCGAAGGCTCTCTGAAAGACTTGGACACCCGTCTCGCCGAGGCGCGGATCGCCCGCGCCAAGAACTTCGTTCGCGCCGAGCGCGAATTGAAGGAGCGCGTCGCCAAGCTGCACGAACGCCTACTCACCACCAAGCAGGACTTACACCTCACGCCCGGCCACGTCCTGATGGCCGTGAAGACCGGGCTCGCGCTGGCGGGCCGTCCGCCGCTGGAGCCCATCGAACTGGCAGGTGCGCCCTCGGGCAGCGTCTTCCGGATGCCCGCGCTGTCCGGCTCGTGGGCGCGCTGTCTGGAAGGACTGCGCCACCCGCACACGCAGAAGATACGGCCCATCACCTTCGACCACGCCGTCGCCAGTGGCCGCGACGACGTCGTGCTCGTCCATCTGAATCATCGCTTGGTGCAGATGTGCCTGCGCCTGCTGCGCGCCGAAATCTGGGCGCAGGACGACGTGAAGAAACTGCACCGCGTCACCGTCCGCACTGTGCCCGACGCACACCTCGACGGCCCCGCCGTGGTCGTCGTCTCGCGGCTGGTCGTCACCGGCGGCAACCATCATCGGCTGCACGAAGAACTGACGGTCTCGGGCGGCTATCTGCGTGATCAATCCTTCCGCCGCGAAGAAGGCGTCACCCGCGTCCAGCAGTGGCTGGACGAGTCGAAACCGATCACGGCGGCCACATCCTTGTTCGACGCGCTCCGCGTCCGTTTCGACCGCCAGCAGGAAGCCATCTTGAAAGCGGTGGATGCCCGCTCCAAGGAACGCCTCCGTTACCTGACCAACACGCTCCAGACCCGCAAGCAACAGGAAGTCGACGATATCGGTACCGTGCTCGACGAACTGGAGAAGGCGATTCAGTCCGAGTTGAAGAAAGAACAACAGCCCGAACAGCTCTCGCTCTTCACTGAGGACGAACGCACGCAACTCCGGCGTGATATCGCTGCGCTGGATGCGCGCCTCGCGCGCATCCCCGACGAGCGCCGGACGGAGACGCAGGCCATCGAATCCCGCTACGCCAAGCTCGACGATCGCACCTTCCCGGTTGCGGTGATCTTCGTCGTTCCCGAGTCCGCGTCGGGGGTGGCGAAATGATGACTTGGCAAGAATATCAGGAGGCCGTCGCTGAGTTCTACGAACAAGTCGACGACTTCGGAGACGTCAGAAGAAACATCACGGTTCCGGACAAGATCACCGGCCAGCCACGGCAAATCGATGTGCTCATTGAGATAGAAGCCAAGGGGCAGCCGCTGAGGATGATTGTCGATGCTAAGTTCCACGCCGTTCCCATTGATGTGCGAGAGGTCGAATCAGTGCTCGCACTCGCTGATGCCATTGGCGCAAACAAGGCAATCGTCGTTGCTGCGAATGGGTGGACGAAACCAGCCAAGATGAAGGCCGACCATGCAGGATGTGGCCTCGAACTTCTGTCGGTGGAAGATGCTCTTGATCTGATCGTTCCCGACAAATGGAAGATGTGCCCATCCTGCGATGCAGACTGCATCGTGCTCGATCAAGACGGTGCGGTCGCGTTGAACGGCGGTGCATGGTTCTGGTGGCTTGCAGGGCAATGTCGGGGATGCAAATGCGCCCGCATCCACTGCCAGGACTGCGGGACGAAGGCATTCGTCGAACTTCATGATTCCATCATTTGCGGTTGCGGACATCGCTGGTCGAGCACCGATGACGGCATCACCATATCGTTTTTCGAGGAAGAGCCTGAATGGTGACGCAGGCTCAACACCACGACTGGCTCTCGCTCGTCGAGATTTCTGGCCCGTTCCTCGCGGTTCCCGTCCTGAAGGAAGCCTTCCCGCAGGGGCTGGATGAACTCGATGCGAACAAGCGCAAGCGACTGCGGCAAGCCTACGACGAATGGCGCGAGGCGCTGGAAACCGACGATCCCCGCTTCGCGGATCTGCACGTGGCATGGATCGACGAGGTCTTGTCGCGCGGGCTGGAACTCGATGAGGACGGTCGCAGCGACGTGCTCAAGCGTAAGGACTGGTGCGCCACGCACCTGAACGTCACTCTGCCCGAGCACGGCGTGAACCTGTCACCGGACCTCGCCGTCGTCGGCAACGGCGACACGCCGCTGATACTCGTCCATGCTTATGGACAGAACGTCGATCTCGATGCCACCCAGAAGCTGGACGGCTGGGCCAGCACACCGGCAGAACGCATGGTCAGGCTCTGCCGCGCCACGGGCTGCCGTCTCGGGCTGGTAACCAATGGTGAACGCTGGATGCTGGTCGATGCGCCGGTGGGCGCGGTCACCACTTTCGCCAGTTGGTATGCGCGCATTTGGGGCCAGGAGCCCGTCACTCTCCAAGCCTTCGTCCATCTCCTGGGCATCCGGCGTTTCTTCGTGGATGAATCGGAGCGGTTGCCCGCGCTGTTCGATCGCTCGCTGAAGTTCCAAGACGAAGTGACCGACGCCTTGGGCGAGCAGGTGCGACGCGCGGTCGAAGTGCTGATCCAGTCGCTCGACAAGGCCGACCAAGACCGCGACCGCGAGCTGCTGCGCGGCGTGAAAGAAGCAGAACTCTACGAAGCCGCGCTGACGGTGATGATGCGGCTGGTCTTCCTGCTCGCCGCCGAAGAACGCGGCCTGCTGCTCTTGGGCGATGAACGCTACGAAGCCAACTACGCGCTCTCGACCTTGCGTATGCAGTTGCGTGCCGAATCCGACGAGATTCTGGAGCGCCGCTGGGATGCGTGGTCGCGCCTGCTGGCCGTGTTCCGCGCCGTGTACGGCGGCATCGAGCACGAGAACCTGCGTCTGCCCGCGCTGGGCGGCTCCCTCTTCGATCCGGATCGTTTCCCCTTCCTCGAAGGCCGCTCCCGTGGTTCGAACTGGCGCACCGACGTCGCCAAGCCGCTTCCCATCGACAACCGCACCGTCCTGCTGCTGCTCGAAGCCATCCAGCAGTTCCAAGGGCGCACGCTGTCCTATCGCGCGCTGGACGTCGAGCAGATCGGCTACGTCTATGAGGGTCTGCTGGAGCGCACCGTCAAGCGCACCACCGAGGTCACGCTGGAACTCGACGGCACCAAGAGCGCTCAATCGCCGTGGGTCACGCTGGCCGAACTCGAATCTGCACGGTTGGATGGTGCCGAGCGACTGGCCGAATTGCTCCAGCAGCGTTCCGGCAGCTCGGCCAGCCGCGTGCGCAACGGCCTGAACCGCGCCGTGGACGATGCACTCGCCGATCGCGTGCTGACGGCCTGCCACGGTGACACGGCGCTGCGTGACCGCATCAAACCCTTCGGCCATCTGGTGCGCACCGACCCTTGGGGCTATCCGCTGGTCTATCCCACCGGAGCCTTCATCGTCACCACCGGCTCCGACCGGCGGGAGACCGGCACCCACTACACACCGAAGTCGCTCACCGAGGCCATCGTCGCCGAGACGCTCACGCCCATCGCCTACGTCGGCCCGGCGGAAGGTACGCCACGCGCGGACTGGACGCTGAAATCGCCTGCCGAACTGCTCGACCTGAAGATCTGCGATCCGGCCATGGGGTCGGGCGCCTTCCTCGTGCAAGCCTGCCGGTGGCTGGCCGACAGGCTGGTCGAGGCATGGGCACAGGCCGAGGCCCAAGGGCACACGGTCGGTGTCGATGGGCGCGTGGTGGATGCCGATGCCAACGTCGAGGCGCTGCCGGGCGACACCGACGCGCGCACCATCGTCGCCCGCCGTCTCATCGCCGAACGCTGCCTCTATGGCGTCGATTTGAATCCGCTGGCAGTGGAACTGGCCAAGCTCTCCATCTGGCTAGTGACGCTGGCCAAGGGGCGGCCCTTCGGCTTCCTCGACCACAACCTGCGCTGCGGCGACAGCCTGCTCGGCATTCATCGGCTGGATCAACTGACCCAGCTTTCGATGAATCCCGCGGGTCAGGGTCAGCTACGCCTATTCGGCCAGACCATCGAACGTGCAGCCCGCGAGGCTATCGAACTGCGCTCGCGCCTGCGCGAGATACCCATCCGCGATATTCGTGACGTGGAAACCATGGCGCATCTGGACGCCGACGCGCGCCGTAGGCTCGAAGTACCGGAATGCATCGCCGATGCGTTCATCGGGGAAGTGTTTGCAGCGAGTGGCAATGGTGCGGTGCTGGAGAACAAGCTGGCGTCGCTGACCGTCCAAGCCGGACAAGCCATCGATGGCGACCGCGATGTGCTCGCCTCGATGCGCCGGAGATCGGTCGCCGTGCTCTCTACCGATCTGCCTGCCGACAAGCTCGGGCGTCGGCCATTCCATTGGCCCTTGGAGTTTCCAGAGGTATTCGCGCACGAGCGTGGCGGCTTCGACGGCATGGTCGGCAATCCGCCCTTTCTGGGCGGGCAGCGCATCACCGGTGTCGCGGGCACGGCCTTCCGTGATTGGCTGGTCGCGCACATCGCCGAGGGGCGACGCGGTTCGGCGGATCTGGTTGCCTATTTCTTCCTGCGAGCATGGGGCCTGCTGTGCGAGGGAGGCGGTTTCGGGCTGCTTGCGGTCAACACCATCGCGGAAGGCGACACGCGACAGGTCGGGCTGGAAGCGATGGTCGGCGCGGGTGCCGTCATCCATGCCGCCTACCCGAACGAGCCTTGGCCCGGAAAGGCGGCCGTCGTCACCAGTCGTGTGCATGTCCACAAGGGCGAGTGGCGGGGCGAGCGTTCGCTGCTCGGGCGACCGGCTCCCTTCATATCGGCCTTTCTGTCCGGTCGCGAGGAATGGAGTCCAAAGCGGCTGAAAGCCAACGAAGGCATTACCTATCTAGGCTCAAACGTACTCGGTATGGGCTTCGTGCTTTCGCCCGAGGAAGCACAACGCATGTTGGATGCCGACGCGAGGAACGCTGATGTAGTTTTTCCGTACCTTGACGGAGAAGACCTCAAATCCGTTCCAGAGCAGCAGCCTACTCGATGGGTAATCAGTTTCTGGGACTGGCCTGAGGAACGGGCGCGAGAGTATGCGTTGCCGTTTGAGCGGGTTGAGGAGCGCGTAAAGCCAGAGCGAAGCCGGAACAAGCGAAAAGAGCGCCGGGAACGATGGTGGCATTTCGCAGAAAAGACACCGGCGCTATACCACGCAATCGGTCGCGGTCGCCATTTCGAGCGACACCCTGAGGATTGGAATGCGCAGACTCGTCCGCTCGAAAGCATTCTCGTGGCGGGCCGGGTTGGCAAGTATTTCAATCCGTCCGTAGTCCAGAACGACGTCATCTTCCATGAGAAGTGTGTCGTCTTCGCTGTGGCCGAGGCCTACGCCTACGCGGCAATCTTCAACTCATCCTCGGTCGATGCCTGGGTCTGGAAACAATCTTCTCGGATGAAGCTCGACCTGAACTTCTCACCGTCCGACGCGGTAGAGACTTTCCCCTTCTTGGAGCCCTCCGACATCGTTCGCTTCGACCAGTACGGCCGCGAGTACCTGCAATCGCGTCACGAGGTGATGACAGATCCGACCAACCCGATCGGCTTAACGAAGCTCTACAACCGCTTCCACAACGCGGGCGACGCTGATCGGCTCATTGAACGTCTGCGCGAACAGCACCGCGAGATCGATGCAGCAGTCATGCGTGCCTACGGGTGGGATGACATCGACCTCGGGCACGGCTACCACGAACAGCCGAATCTGGCGGAGAACGATCGCGTGCGTTTCACCATCTCCGACGCCGCGCGTGCCGAGGTGCTGCGCCGCTTTGCGGAACTAAACCGCCAGCGGTACGAAGAAGAAGTGGCCCAAGGCTTGCACGGCAGCAAAGCCATCGGCACGGCCACACGCAAACCACGCACCCAACGCGCCGAAACCACACCCGAGCAGCAATCCTCATTCGGATTCGGCGCCGTCCCAGCCAATGAAGGTCATTACCTCAAAGTCGCCGAACCCCGCGCCGACTACCGCGCCGACCGTGCCCACGCCACCGTCGAATACTTGAAGACCCATCCTGGCTGGCACGCCAAATCCGACATCCTTGCCGCTACCGGCATCACAGACGGCCAGTGGAACGCCGCGATCGCCGACCTGATCGCGAATGGCAAGGTCGAGCGCCAAGGCGAACGGCGCGGCGCACGTTATCGTTTCCTTGTAGGGGGAGAAGAATGAAAAAGTACCGGCTGAACGTCGATCCGCGCATCCTCGAACTGCTAGGACCGAACCTCTACACGAATATCTACTACGTCTTGGCGGAGTTGATCGCCAATGCTTATGACGCCGACGCAAAGAACGTTTACATCATTGCCGGCAAGGATGACATTCGTGTCGAAGATGACGGCCACGGCATGTCGTATGAGGCAGGTGACATCACCAGGTACCTGAATGTGGCGGGTGTATCGAGGACGACAGAGAAAGACTCACTTACGAAGTCCAGGAAGCGCCGAAAAATGGGACGCAAGGGTGTCGGGAAGCTGGCAGCGCTTTCCGTATCCGAAAACGTCGATGTCCTGACCGTAGCCAAAGGGGAAAAATCCGGATTTGTACTGACTCGTCACCCAGAGAACGGGCACGATTTGAAAGCCATTCCGGATGGAAAGATCGTCTTCGAGCGCATCAAAAATCATGGCTCCGCCATCATCATGCGCCATCCACAGTATCGGCTTCATAAGACGTTGGCTGCCGTAAAGCGGAATCTTCTCAAGATATTCCCCTTGATCGATTCGAACTTCCGAATACACGTCATTCGCGGCAAGGAAAGCGTGACGATAGACGATTTCGACCGCAGCATCATGGGCGAGCTGTGCACGCTGATCACACTGGGCGACAAATTTGCGTCGCTGCGCGACCTCGTTCCTGACAGCTATCCGAAACGACGGAACGATCTCGTCTCGGCACAGGATGCGAAGACTCTGCCCGTCATCATGCGGGCCGACGACGGAAAAGAGTACGAATACTCGCTCGAAGTCCTGGGTTGGATCGGCACTTATAAGACCACGCGCGGACGAAAAGCCGAGCTGACTGATTTTCCAGACAATTTCATTTCATTGTTCGCCAACGAAAAGATGGGAGAGTTCAACATCCTTCCCATCGTTGGTCAGAACAAACTGAACGAGGTCTATGTCGTTGGGCAGTTGCACGTCGATCTGTTCGAGTTGACCGAGCTGCCGGACATGGCGTTGAGCAACCGTCAAGGCTATAAATCCGACGATCCGCGCTACGAGGCCGTGCGCGGGTACGTAAGAAACGAATTGCTCGCCGATATTCTCAAGCGACGGGAGACGTACACGGATCTCGTCAATGCCGATAGAAAGAAGCAAAAGGAAAAGACGCAAAGGGACGCCGAGGCCAGATTGAGGGCGTCGGTGGATGCCTTCCGCAAGAAAGCCAGTGAGGAAGCCGCGAGCGCACTGGCGAAAATGGGGGTGAAGGTTTCGCGCGAAGCGATGGAGAAGGCCATTTCCAAATCCATCAATGCCAATAGCCCAGACCTTGGGCTGAAAGCGTCGGTGGATTCCCAGAAGAAGAAAATCCTCATAAGCCAGACGTATCCCGACAAGTCGTTTGCCGACATCATTTATCAGATGCTGGTTTTCAACAATGTTGCTTCTGATGACATCCTGTACACGAACTGCGACGACGAGGTATGCCGTGTTCCGGAAGGCCGCGCGGTCTATGACTATCTCCGTGAGTTCTTCGTCGAAAGCTATTCGACTCAGAAAATTTTCGTGCTCTTCGTGACCAGCGAGAACACCAAGGTTTCCTGGGGCGCGATCACGGAAGTCGGCGCTTCTTGGATCACCAAGATCGACCACAAGATTTTCAACATTCACCCATTCAGGCCGGAGCACCCTCTCAACGACGAAGTGCAGTGGCAGAGCACCAATCGGGATAAACCGAGTGGCGACATTTGGATGATTCCGCTGAATGCGGACATCTTTTGCCAGAAGATCGAAGCGGTTTGTGATGAGCTGAACTACAAGAAAAAGACCCGAGTGCAAAATATGGCGCACTTGGGAACGCTCGTTTCCATCAGGAAGGCGTGAGGATTTCAGATATGCCATGGAGTCCAGGACAGCTCGTCCGCCATATCGATGATCCGGCCAAAATCGGCACGGTCACCGATCAGACCCGTGCGCGCGCGTCCGGTGCTCAGTATCGCGTGAACTGGAATGGACGTCTGGACTGGCACTACGAAGAGGAGTTGGTCGAGGCCGATGCGGGTGGCGACGATCCTCTGGAGCTGATCCGAGAAGGACGTTACGGTCGAGTAGATGATCTGCGCCAATTGCTGACGCATATCCATCTGGCAGGGCGTCTGTCGAACGTCGTCTATGCCATGGGCCTGACCCAGACCGACTTCTACCCGCATCAGTACAAGCCGTTGCTGACCCTGCTGGATTCACCCGTCAACGGCCTGCTGATCGCGGATGAGGTGGGTCTGGGGAAAACGATCGAGGCGGGATTGATCTGGACTGAACTGCGCGCCCGCTACGACATGCGCCGACTGCTGGTGGTGTGTCCCGCCATGCTTCGGGAGAAGTGGCGGTTCGAGCTTTCGTCACGCTTCGGTCTGGATGCTCGTGTCGTCGATGCGGAAACGTTGCGGCAAGAACTGGATTCGTCCGAGCATCGGGAACGCGCATGGATCGTCAGCTACCAAGGCATCCGAGTTCCGAGTGACTGGGACGCGACCGAGAGCGACAAGCCCAAGCGGTCGGTTCGCGCCCGTCTCGCCGACTTGCTCTACCACCATGCCGATCAAGAGCCGCTGCTGGACTTGGTGATCTTCGATGAAGCGCACTACATGCGCAACGAAGAAACGGGCGCATGGCGGACGGGCAGCCTGTTGAGGGATGTCAGCACACACCAGTTGATGCTTTCGGCGACACCGATCAATCTCGGTTCGAATGACTTGTTCAATGTATTGCGATTGCTCGATCCAGATCATTTCGAGTACCCAGAGGATTTCCGAAACGTCGTCCTCGCCAACCGCCCGGTGATCGCTGCGAGTGACGTCGTGCGTAATCCGACGAGCGATGCCGACCAAATCATGGCGGCAATACGTGAAATCGAGTCGTCACGATGGTTCGAGCGATCCGAGCGTGTCGATCGCTTGATCGAGGAAGCCGAGTCGATCACCGACTGGACGAACGACAGGCGCATAGACATCGCAGCCAAACTCGAACGGCTCAACTTGCTTGCGCATATCGTCAGCCGCACGCGCAAACGGGAAGTGCAGTCCGACCGGGTGTTGCGTGACCCGACGGTGTTCGAGGCGGAAATGTCACCGGTGGAGCGGGATCTTTATCAGGCGATCACCGAAGGAACGCGGGAGTACGCGCTGGCCAACGGCATCGAGCACGGTTTCTTGCTCTCCACGCCACAACGGATGGTTGCGTCCAGTCCGGCTGCCTTGCTGCGGACTTGGCGCGACGACGGGCTCGACGCCGATGCCATGGCGGCGACGATGGACGAGGTCGACGAAGACGAGGAAAAGTTGGCCGAAAGGACGTCAGGCCTAAAACGCTGGCTGGCGAGCAGAACGCTGCCCCAGTTCGAGTTTGCTGATCTGAGCAGAAACGACTCGAAATTCGCGGAGCTTTCCAAAGCATTCAAGCGATTCATGGCCGAGGACCGAGATTCCAAGGCGATCGTGTTTACTACCTTTCGCGGCACGGCACGCTATCTCGTCGAACGACTTTCCGCCGAGAACGTGGAGGCCGGGTTATTGATGGGCGGCGCGGAATTCGACAAGGAAGCCGTAGTCTCTGCTTTCCGCGAGGATCGGAATTGCCGTGTATTGGTCTGCACGGACGTCGCTGCCGAAGGCGTGGATTTGCAGTTTTGCCGTCTCGTCGTCAACTACGATCTGCCATGGAACCCGATGCGCATAGAGCAGCGTATCGGACGTATCGATCGCATCGGTCAACAGTCCAAGCGCATCTTGGTGTGGAACTTCGTTCACAAGGACACGATCGATGCACTCATTCTCGCGAGGTTGGCCAAACGCATCGGTGTTTTCGAGAGCACCCTAGGGGAAACGGAGGAAATTCTCGGTCAAGTAAGAAAGCTTGAAGACGTTTTATTGTCGAAACATCTGACCGTCGACGAAGAAGCGCACTTGATCGAGGAAGTGGCGCTGGCGATCGAGAATGCCAGGAGAAAACAGGAGGAACTGGAGAGAGAGGCGATCCAACTGGTGGCCCACGGTCAGCAATTGCTGGCGCAGATCGAAGCGGCACGCGGCGATGGAAAAATCGTCACCCGTCATGATTTGATCCGTTACGTCGATGGATGCCTCCGGAACGTTCCCGGTTGTCGGCTCGCCGCGGCTCATGGTGATCCCGACACGTTCGACATCGGCTTGAGCCCTGGTTTTGCTGCGGAGTTGGATGAGTTCGTGAGGCGGGAGAATCTGGTCGGGAAGACCGGTCTCGCTTCCGGCCAGACGAAGCGTTGTCGCTTCACCGACAAGATCACCGACAAGCCCAAACCCGGCGTGGAGATCGTCCATCGCTTCCATCCGATCGTTCGTTTTTTGTCGCGCAGGGCCGAAGGTGTGGAGGATCGCTTTCCGCTCTACGCGGCCAGAATCGCCACCGAGGGTGTCGAGGCGGGCCGATATGCGCTGATGACCCGATTGGCAAGCTTTTCCGGCGTGAAAGAGGAGGAGCATCTCTTGGTCGCTGCCGTACCGCTCGACCGTGAGCCGCCCCTAGACGATCGGGTGGCGGAAGCCTTGCTCGACTCGGTCAGGAAGTCGGGCGACGACTGGCCGACAGTGGCGGTCGATGTCGTTTCGGAAGCAGGAGTGGTTGCCGCAGAGAGATGCGAGGAAATACTCAGGGATCGGTACAAAGCGATCAAGGATGAAAAATGGCGCGAGAACCGAGACCGCGCTGATGTGCTTTCGCAGTTACTGGACGACCACATTCGCAAGAAACGTGAGGGGTTCGAGAAGCGGATCAACAGCCACGAATACTACGCATCACTGTATGGAAGTAGCCCCGATGGTAAACGACGCAAGGGCTTGGCGAATGCGGAACGTAAGAAGATGGAGGACTTTTTGGCCCGAATGGAGACCCGCCGAGCGACACTGGAGCGCAAGAGCCAAGCCTTTGCGGCTGAAACGCGTGATATCTGCGTCTTGTTCGTGGATGTGTTGCGGGCGGGAAAGCGGCCATGAAGAGCTGGAAAGAGCAACTGAGGGATCTCAAGGCCGCGTTGCGCGATTCGGGGCGTGGCAAAGAGCAAAGTGATGAGCCACCCAAGATCGACTTCGAGCCACCACCATCCTGGCTGACCAACGATGGCTTGGTGTCGAAGAACCCGATTACCCGAAATCCCGTTCGGCAATCCGCCACATTGAACACGGTCGGAGCGCCTGCCGACATGCCGTCGGCACGACCCGGCGGGCCAATACCGCCGCCCTTCAGACCTCGCATCGATGGTGGATGTTCTTTGGTCATGCCGGAGTGGAGTGACGCCGGTAGATCGTTGCAGCATCCCGAGCATCGAGGCGAAAAATCGACACCCATGGTCGTCAGAATCGGCGTGGATTTTGGAACCGCTTTTACGAAAGTAGCGATTCGAGCGGGTGTCGATCTGGTGCCCGTCGAATGGTCTGCCGTCACGGGGGACGATTCGGAGACGGGGTGCTATGTGGTGCCCGGCTTCGTCGTTCGGGCGCCGAATGGCGAGTTCTGTTGGCAGCGCTCCACCGAAGCAGATATCCGAGGGAATCTCAAGCTCCCAGTCGTCGAAATCGCTGGAACGGATGAGTGTCCGATGGCCAGCGTGGCGTATCTGGCGTTGGTCATCCGCTACGCAAGAGCATTCTTGTACCGGAATACGGATATTGGGCGAAGACTCGCAGGACGTTCGCTGCGCTGGGAACTGAATATCGGTTGCCCCACCGAGCCGCACGAGAACCCCAAGGTCGTTCAGGTGTTTCGGCGCATCGCTGGAACCGCTTGGCAATTGGCAGCTCGGGAACGTCTTTACGAGTCCGACATTACGACCGCGTGGAAGACCGCCGAAACGGACATCGGTCTGGAGACAGAACCGGGGGTCGTGCCAGAGTTCGTCGCTCAAATCGCAGGGTATCTAGGGTCTACGCAAGTGAAGGAAGGATTGCACGCGCTGATCGACATCGGTGCGGCCACGCTCGACGTAGCGACGTTCAATGTCGTCATGCGAAATGATCGGGCATCTCCGCCAGGTATCCCGATCTTCTTTTCTGCGGTTCGTTACCTCGGCACTCACTATCTCCGCCACAACCGTCACTCCAGACTCGACCTCGATCTTTCGTGGAACGACGCAACGCCTGTTGAATCTGCCGAGGACTTCGGGCAACGAAATGGCAAGATTCTGGACGAGGTCGTTGCAGTCGACGAGGAGTTCGTAGGGCAAATCGTGCGCTGCATTTTTGGGGTCATCGATGGAACTCGCACCAACGTTCGGGGAGACCCGCATAGTGCGGCTTGGCGCGAGGGCTTGCCGATATTCGTCACTGGTGGTGGGTCGAATTGCGTCCTGTATCGCCAGGCTATCGAGGTTGTGCAAAGAGAAGTGAAGTTGCGGGTGGAGCAGCGACTGGGTTCTTCGAAACATTTCCGACTCATCGAATTGAATCCAACCTCTGGAAATGCGCGACGTGTCGATGCAGGCGACAGGCTGACCGTGGCGCTCGGGTTGACGGAGGATGCAGAGAACATCGCCAGTGTCGTCCCGCATCGTGACATCGAGCCAATCACCCAAGGCACGAAGGAACGTGTCGATCACACGGATCTTTATGGAGACCGATGATGAAAAATGATTCGAACACGGAGACGGTCAGCCATCCCAACGCATGGATCGCCGTCGATCACGGTCTCGGCACCGATCGCAGGCTCGCGCCCTACATCTTGGTCTTGAAGGGCGATCGCTCCCTGTATCAGGTCATCGCCGAAAATGATTGGGTGCTCGTGCTGAGCCCTGCCGGGGAGATCGTCCGCGCCGGACGCGTGCTGCGGCTTCGTTCCGATCTCGAAACCACCACGATCTTCTTCGACCGGCTGTCCGTCGCCGATGCCCCGGTGCCGATCGCAAGTGTTTCGTTGACCCCGCCGTCATCGGGGAACGTCGGGCGCATCCAGTGGGACGAGTTCGTCGCGGCCTTGTCCACGGCGCTGCATCAGACCGTCGGCGGCGTACCGCCGGGCGAGGATCGGGCCTACATCCGAGAACTGCTACAACTGGCCGTAGTGGACGACCTGCTCGGCCCGGCGGGCGGCCCGCACGAGTGGGTCGTGGACATGAGCGTGCGCGACCGCTATCTGGTCGGCAAGCTGGCACCGCGTGAGGATGCCCAAGGCGGTATCGAAGGGCTGGAAGGCCCACTGGCAGAGGACGAGGTCGAGGAACCCACCGACCCCATCGTGCCCGGCCAGCACGAACCCGGTGCCGAGTTCAGCACGGCGACGGGACGGGTGGAGCCCGAATCGGACGGCTCGGACGAGATCGATGCCGCCAGCAATCAGTCGCTGGTGCCCAGCAGCTTCGGCATGACCTTCTGCGTGGATGGCGACGCCGAGCGCATCGAGATCGAGGCGCGCTGGGGCAGCTACGAGCGCGTGCCCAACGAGGAACACGAACTGACGCGGCCCAATGGGCAAAGGGCCAAGGTCTGGCAACGCATCCCCTGCGGCGGGAAGCTGGTGCTGCCGCTCACCGAAGGTGTGATCCCCCATCGGGCGCCGGACACGAATCGGCCGGCTGTGCGGATACAGGGCTCCGTCCGTGCCAAGAACGCCAACGGCGACCGCTTGGTGACGCTGTTCCTGGTCAACGCGCAGGAAGAACCCGACACCAACCGCGACACGGCGTGGCTGTTTCAGCCGGAACTGATCGTGCGTGCGGAAGCAGAGGCATCCAAGCACGCCATCTTCCGGCGTCGCCCCGTGCTGGATGCCGACGGGAACGACCCGGAGCGCGAATCGCTGGAGATGATCTACCGCAACCGCGTGGAATTCGCGGTCGGGCATGGCGTCGCCGTACACACCGAGATGGCGGACGACGTAACGCTGGCCACCGAGGTGCGCACCACCGTCCTGCCGCAATACGAAGTACAAGTCACGGAGACACCGGGCCTCGACCCCGCCGACCGTTCGGCGATGAAGCAGATGGTGGAAAGTGGCCTGCTCGACATGCAGCGGCTCGCTACGTTGAGCGTCACCGAGTTGGTCGATGCCTTGAACGTGCTGACGATGGACTATGCGGCGTGGATCGCCGAGCAGCGTGCCCGCATCGGTAAGGACGTGTCCGGATATGACGCGCAGGCCGCACACGCGCTGGATCGGTGCCAGGAAATCCAGACGCGCTTGCAGCAGGGCATCGACACGCTAAAGAATGACGAAAAGGCATTGGCGGCCTTTCGCTTCGCCAATCGGGCGATGGCCATCCAGCGCGTGCGCAGTCAGTACGCACTCGAAGCGCGGCGTGGGCATGATGTGACGGTCGATCAGTTCGATCTGCCGAAGAACCGGAGCTGGCGTCCGTTTCAGTTGGCGTTCTTTCTGTTATCGATCCCGTCGCTGGCCGACCCCACGCATCCGGATCGCGTGCAGCCGATGGAAGCCCACGCAGATCTGCTGTGGTTCCCCACCGGCGGCGGCAAGACCGAAGCCTATCTGGGCGTGGCGGCGTTCACGATGGCGATCCGCCGTCTGCAAGGCAAGCTCGGCGGCTACGACGGCTCGCGCGGTTTGGCCGTGATCATGCGCTACACGCTGCGTCTGCTGACCTTGCAGCAGTTCCAGCGCGCCACCGCGCTGGTCTGCGCGATGGAAAAGCTTCGGCGAGATGCTCTCGTGCAAGGCGATGAGTCGCTCGGCAAGGAGCCTTTCACCATCGGACTGTGGGTGGGCAACAAGGTGACGCCGGGCACGACCGAGGAAAGTCACTATGCCGTTCAAGACATGCGGGATACGAACAGGAACAAGGCTGGTAGGACTTCCCCTCTTCAACTCACCAGTTGCCCGTGGTGCGGTTCGAAAATCGACCCCGGAAAAGACGTGACGGTGGACAGAGCGCGTGGTCGCACCGTGGTTTACTGCGGTGACAAAAAGAGCAGTTGCACATTTTCTCGCGGCAGGTCGAGCAATCTGCCACATCCCGGCATCCCGGTGCTCACCGTGGACGAGGAGATCTACCACCGCCCGCCGACGATGATGATCGCCACCGTGGACAAGTTCGCCATGATGGCGTGGCGCGGTCAGGTGCGAACGCTGTTCGGTCGCGTAAGTCAGGAATGCGAGCGCCATGGCCTGCTCTGGAACGAGGCGGACTGCACCGGCAATCATCAGGCCGGGAAAGGCTTGTCTGCAGTGAAGGTCAAGAACGTCGCACCGATCCGGCCGCCCGATCTGATCATCCAAGACGAGTTCCACCTCATCAGCGGCCCGTTGGGCACGATGGTCGGCCTGTACGAATCCGCCGTCGATGAACTGTGCGGGTGGACACTCGATGGCAAGACCGTCAAACCCAAAATCGTCGCGTCCACGGCGACGGTGCGCAAGGCCAAAGAACAGGTGAACAATGTGTTCATGCGGCGTGTGTCGGTATTCCCGCCACACGGCTTGGACGTGGAGGACAACTACTTCTCGGTGCAACGCCCGATCGAAGACCGGCCCGGACGGCGCTATTTAGGCGTGTGCTCGCCCGGCAGCTCGCGGCCCGCGATGCTGATCCGCGTCTACACCGCTTTCCTCACAGCCGCACAAGCCCTGTTCGATCGCTTCGGTGAACCCGCCGACCCGTACATGACGATGGTCGGCTATTTCAATTCGCTGCGCGAATTGGGCGGGATGCGGCGCTTGGCCGAGGACGACGTGCAGACACGTTCCTACCGCGTGCAGATGAGCATGGTCGAACGGCCCGCGCTCGCACAGCGTAGCGTCAACAACATCCGCGAGTTGACCTCGCGCGTTTCCAGTCAGGACATCCCGAAGTACCTCGACGATCTGGAGGTCAAGTTCAAGGCCGTGTTCGATGCGTCCACCGGGAAGTACGTGACGAAATGGAACGAGGGCGACACCCGCGCGATCGACGTGGTGCTGGCGACCAACATGCTATCGGTGGGCGTGGACGTGAATCGCTTGGGCCTGATGGCGATCAACGGCCAGCCCAAGGGTACGGCGGAATACATCCAAGCCACCAGCCGCGTGGGCCGCGCCTTCCCCGGCTTGGTCTGCACGGTGCTTACATGGGCGCGTCCGCGCGACCTCTCGCACTATGAGACCTTCGAGCATTACCACGCGACCTTCTACAAGCACGTGGAAGCGCAGTCGGTGACGCCTTTCTCGCCGCGCGCGATGGATCGCGGACTGACCGGCGCGCTGCTCTCCCTGATGCGTCTGGAGAACGATGCCTTCAGCCCGAACGCAGGCGCAGGCGAATTGGACAAGTCCGACAAGCCCGAGATCACCGAGGCCATCGACGTGCTGGTGAGGCGGGCTTGGAACGTCAGCGAGACGACCACCATCAAGAGTCTGGCCGAGCGTGAACTGAAGGAACGCGCGGACGAATGGGCGAAAGAAGTGAGCGTCCCCGGTCGGACATTGGCATACGAAAAGCGCGGCGCACAGGCGTCGACGATGGTCGGGTTAGTCAAGTCGCCGGGCGTCCATGCGTGGGACAACTGGACGGTGCCAATGTCGATGCGCGAAGTGGAGCCGGGCGTGCGCCTGATCATGAACACGGGGCACATCTCGGACGACCACGGGTGGAAGCCGCGTCCGGTGCCGAAGGACGAGGACTGACCATGACCACCAATAGAACACCCGTCGGGGAAGTCCGCCCCAGTCAACTGCTCTGGACATACGGGCCGGGCGCGCTGATCGATTTGCCGAGCCTGTCGGTGGTGACGCTGGGCATCGACCAGTGGGAGAAGGATCGCTGTCAACCCATCGCCGAGCCGCGCCTGCTCGCCGCCGTCCGCAAGGTTCTCGGACCTCAGGTGGAGAACCTGCGCATGCCGCCGTTCCAGAAGAGCGAACTCGTCGATCCGTGGTCGGCGGAAGCGAACATCGGTGTTCCTGTGCGTCCGTTTCCGCGCTGGATGCGCTGCGTGAAATGCGGTCTGCTGTCGCCCTTCGACGCAGGGCTGTTCGAGATCAAGGAAAACCGCTTCCGGCCGGAGCGAACCCGCTTCGTCCACAAGGGATGCCGTGGTTCCAGGGGCGACCAGCCAGCGAAGGATGCCGACGCCGTTCCGGCGCGTTTTCTCTTGGCTTGCCGTGACGGCCACCTCGACGACTTCCCGTGGCACTACTTCGTCCACGGCGGCAACAGCTCGTGCAAGGGAACGCTGCGCTTCTTCGAGAGCGGAGCCTCGTTGCAGACCGAGAACCTGTGGGTGAAGTGCGATGCCTGTGGTGCATCGCGCAGCATGGCGCACGCCTTCGGCAAGGCCGGGAAGGAGAATCTGCCGAGCTGCCGAGGCAGGCATCCCCACCTCGATCACTTCGACGACGAGTGCGATGAGGAGGCACGGGCAGTCCTGCTGGGTTCGACGAACAGTTGGTTCCCGATCACCCTGTCGGCGCTCGCCATCCCGCAGGCCAAAGACCCGCTCGGCCAGTTGATTCAGGACGGTTGGGAGTTCTTCGACGATCTGGATTCCGAGGCCGCCGTCGCCGTGACGGTGAAGGCGCTGAAGAAGACCGGAGCCTTGCCGGGCATCGACAAGTACCCGGCATCAGACATCTGGGCTGCCATCGAAGCCCATCGCAACGGTGGCGGACAGGAGGTCGTCGGCGAGTCCGACATCAAGGGGCCGGAGTGGGAAGTGCTGACCGCAGCCAATCCGCCCGCCGACTACCCGCACTTCATGAGCAAAAAGGTGGGCACGCCCACGGGCTTCGAGAGTCGGATCGACAGGGTGTTGTTGCTGGAAAGACTCCGCGAGGTCAATGCTTTGTTGGGCTTCACCCGTGTGGAAGCGCCAGAGGAATCGAGTGACCCGAACGAGCGCCCGCAGATGGCGGGCCTCGCGCTCCGCAAGCCGGATTGGGCGCCCGCGAATCAGGTTCACGGCGAGGGCATCTTCATCCAGTTCGACGAAGCGGCACTGCGGACGTGGGAGGCGCAGGATGGCGTCAAGCGCGTGGACGGGATGCTCAAAGCTGGTCATGGTGGATGGCGCAATTCGCGCCACCTCGACCCGAACGAAGGCTACCCCGGCATCCGCTACGCCATGCTCCACACGCTCTCGCACCTGCTCATCCGCGAACTGGCGCTGGAATGCGGCTACAACGCCGCGAGCATCCGTGAGCGAATCTATGCCGATACATCTGGCGATAGTCATCAAGCCGGCGTCTTGATCTATACGGCGGCGGCCGACTCGGATGGGACGCTGGGCGGTCTCGTCGACTTGGGCAAGCCGGAGAACCTCGGGCGTCTATTGGTACAGGCATTGAATCGCTCGAAAATTTGCTCTTCTGACCCGCTTTGTTCCGAACATGACCCCGGCAAAGATCGGTCTTTGCATGGTGCAGCGTGCCATGCATGCAGTTTGGTGGCCGAAACCTCGTGCGAGCGCGGAAATCGCTATTTGGACAGGTCGTTGCTAGTGCCGACTCTGGAAAATTCCAGCGCTGCCTTCTTCAAAGGCATCTGACATGGAGAAGTTACTGGACGCCGTCGCGGCCGTAGTTCATCTGATCTCGCCCGAGAAGGTGCAGGCCATCGCATCGCGGGTTCGTCGAACCGAGGCCTCGAAGGCAGCTTCGGCCTTGGCGGGCGTCGTCGGTACGCCGGCGGCTTCGGAGGTCGTCGATCGGCTCGCCGATGCATGGCGAGCGACCGATGTCGGCGCCGACGAACTCGCGTCCATGCTGCTGGCCGCCAGCCACGTCTTCGCCAAATCCGCTGCCGAGCAATCCATCGAACTCGTCTGGACCGGACCGACGACGCCGTTCGTTTCGGCACGCCGAACGGAGCAGGCGCTTCTGCAGGTGATCAACGCCGCGCAATCGACGCTGTTCATCACGAGCTTCGTGGCTTACGACGTTTCGAGTATCGTGAAAGCGTTGAACGCGGCGGATGCTCGTGGGGTGCAAACCATCATGTTGCTCGAATCATCGCAAGGCCATGGAGGAAGCATCACCATAGACGCGATAGGCATGATGAAGACATTGGTGCCGTCGGCTCGACTCTACGCATGGCGAGAGAAGGAGGACTCGTTCACCGACGGGCGAGTACATGCCAAAGTCGCCGTGGCCGACGGCCACACTTGTTTCATCACCAGCGCCAACCTGACGGGCTTCGCCATGGAGCGAAACATGGAGGCTGGTTTGCTCTTATCTGGAGGACGAATCCCCCGGATACTCGACGATCATCTTCGGGCGTTGGTCACCACGAAGGTGGTGTCTCCGGTCTGAAGCCCGAGGAGTTTCACATTCTTTCTACAGGTACTTCTTGAAGCTCCCCGCCGCGATGTCCACGACCACGCCCAGCACCACGGCACTGGGCAGCAGGATCAGAATCGGGCTCACGCTGATCGGCAACGCCAGGTAGACCGCCCAGGGCAGGACCACCAGCGGCATCAAGGCTGCCTTCGCGCGGTGATAGACGAAGCCCGATTCCCTGCCTGCGCCGAAGCGACGGATGTCCCTGCGCACCAGGCCATCGACGAACCCGACGAAGGCCGCCATCAGGAACAGCGGCAGCATCAGGCACAGCACCAATAAGCGGACGAGGAACACCAGCACCGTGTAGGCCGCCGCGATCAGGTATCCCTCCGAGAAGGCATAGACCTGCCCCACGTAGTAGCGGAAGTTCCTGGGCGCCACCTGGCTGTCGGCGCGGGCGTGCGCCGAGGCGTTCTGCACCCACTCCAGCAGGCCGGTCTTGAGGAAGACCCATTCATAGGCACCTTCGACCAGCCGATGCGCGGTGCGTCCAGGCTCTTGCACCACCACGCTGCGGGTGAAGTACGTCGAGAGCTGATCCAGTTCGTAGTGCACCATGTCCTGCGCATGACGCCAGCCCTGTTCGGGCCAGAACATGTGCATGCCGATCCACTCCACCAGGATGCACAGCAGCAGCGATCCGCACAGCACGCCGAAGAAGCGAAACGGCAGGGTGACGAGACTGGAGACGAAGCTCCTCCGTTGCGTCTGCTGGCGCTGGGCAACGACGGCCGGATCGCTCATGCCGTCCGATCCTCGTCAGCCGTGGCCCCGGCCATTCGCTTGAAGTCGTCGAGAAGGTCCGTCGGCAGCGCATCGTTCTGCAGGGCCGGCAGGCCCTGACCTTCCCACCAGTCCCCGGCCTCGACGTAGTGCTGGCGCATGTACCCGGCCAGTTCCTGCAGATCCTTCGGCATGGCCTCATCGGGGTCGGGCGCCGGCAGCGGCATGCGGATCTTCCACAGGTTGCCGCCTTCGAGCAGCGCGAAGGCTTGTCCCTTGGGTAGATTGACTACGTGCGCCGCTTCGATCAGCGGCACGCTGGTGGTGGTGATGCGATCCTGGGTGTTGGACGTGAACGCGGTTTGCCCCTGGGGATCGGACGTATCCGTCGCGCCGCTGACGACCGACGTGGTGTAGACCTCGACTTTGGGCAATTGCCGGGTCAGCAGTTCGGCGGTGGCCGTTTCGCGCACGCGCAGCATGAACAGGTTGTTGAAGTTGCCGATGACCTGGCCGGCCTTGGCGCGGCTACCGATGCGCGCCTCGATGTCGCTGAGGGTCTGCGTGTACGCCGTGACCTGCACGCCGGCGCCGCCACCCTTGTTCACCATCGGGATGAACTCGTCGCCCATCAGTTCGTTGAACTCGTCGGCGTGCACATTGATCGGCACCTTGATGCCGGGCGATGCACCGGGCAGGCCGTCGTCGATGCCGAACTTGTAGATGTGGCCCGCGACCGATACCAGGTCGCTGAACATCGAGTTGCCCACGGCCGCAGCCACTTCGGCATCCGACAGCGCATCCAGGCCCACGTAGACCACCGCGCGCTTGCGGATGATCTGCATCCAGTCGAAGATCGGCCGCGGGTCGCTCAGGTCCGAATAGTTCGGCGCGAGCAGTTGCGCGATCTTGCCCGTGGTCAGCTTTTCCAGAAGCGGCAGCAGGCTCGCGACGATTTTGTCGAAGTACGTCCTGTCGTAGCGCACGGCGCTGCGCAGGCCGTCGAGTACCGGGTCATAGACCCGGGCCTGCGAGAGATACTGTTCGATCGCGACCACGCGCTTCTCGCGTCCGATCATGTGACGCGGAATGTTCTTGTCGTTCAACCGGCCTTCGAGTTGAACGATGATCTCCCATGCCTTGGGTTCGGACTTCGCGAAGAAATGCTGCGCGTACTCGATGAACAGCGCGTCGATGTTGATGACGTGGCGCTGGATCAGCAGGTAGTCGGGCCGCTGTCCCAGCTCCACCAGGGCGCGGGCGATGATGTTGACGAAGCGCCAGGCGAATTCACGAAACGCCGCGCTGTTGCCTTCCCCGGACAGTTGCCCGGCGATGCGCGTGGCGACTTCCGAAATCCGGCCGAACCGACCCACGGCGTTGTAGCGCGCGGAGATGTCCGGCCAGCCGAGATGGAAAACGTAGAACTCGCCTTCGCGTCCGGCGCGCTTGGCCTCCACGTAGACGCGCTTGAGCAGGTCCGCATCGCCCTTGGGGTCGAAGACGATGCAGACTTCGTGCTCGCCGTCCGTCTTGCGGCGGATGTCCTGGGTGATGAACAACTCGGCCAGCCGCGTCTTGCCGACGCGGGTCGTGCCCAAGATCAATGAGTGGCCGACGCGCTCGCCGAGCGGCAGCGACACATCGACCTCCCGCGGTTCGATCCCGTGCAGCCGTGGCAGGCCGCCCACCGGCGGCAAGGGGCGCACCGGATTCAAGGGGTGATCCCAGGCGATGACGCGGGGCAGCCACGACAGCGGGAAAGGCGCGAACTCCAGTCGTTCCCCCAACCGGCGCATGAATCGGTAGAGCGGCGTCGGCTCGACGTAGCGGCGAAATTCCGGTCGATAGGTCTGCATCAGCCGATGGGTGTGGCGCTGATCCCAGCGGAAGCCCCGACCGACGAACAGACGCTGCTGGCTGACCGGCACATCGCGGCTGGCCATCACGTAGCGGGGTATGCGACGGATGTTGCGGCGATAGCGCAGGATCGCCCAGGCCTCGCGGAAGCGGATGGTGCCGAAGGCCAGGAAGGTCAGCGCACCGGCCAGGCCCAGCAGCGGACTCAGTGCCAGGGACCAGGGCGCGACGAGGCAGAGCAGCGCGGCGCCGAGGCAGACCGCGACGGTATACAGCTCGACGGCCGGCCGCAGCAGCACTTCCACTGAATGCGGCTGGGCCATGTCACTGCTCGATCCCCGTGGCCGTGACCAGCACCGGGTAGTGGCGAATGCCGAGTCGGCGCGCGAGGTCGTCGGCCGCGACCGGAGACAGGATCAGGCCCGGTCCGAGGCGCCGCAGCGCATCCAGCGCGGCCTGGGATTCCACGCTGACCACGAGGCCGACGGCATCGAGTTCGCGCAGCCGCTCGGCGTGTCGGCGAAGCCAGGTCCGCGAGCGCTCGTCGTCGCCGACGAGGAACAGCGGATTCAGTCCCGGCGCCTCGATCACCCGGCGTTCCACGGTGCCGGGCGTCAGCAACGTCGAGCGCACCGGCAGCATGTCCGCCTCGCTGTAGCGTTCGCTCGGCGTCTGTGGCTGCTCGATGCGTGGCAGCCGCTGCTCGCGGTCGAAGTCTCTCGGCTGGAGATTCAACGCCTCGTAGTACGGCAGCGCGGATACGCCGCCCCGATCCTCCACGATGACGAGGGGCCGGTCGGCGGCATGGGTGGCGAACGTCAGCAGACCGAGAAGGAACGGCAGATACAGACGCGATCTCATGGCGAGGGGCTCCTTGCGGCGGAAACCGGGACCGGGCTGCCATGCACGCGTGCCAGGTGCTGGTGGACGCTGCGGCGATAGCGGGCTGCCGGCGCGCCACCGGCGGGACGGTGATAGCGGCCGATCGCGAGCAGCCAATCCTCGCCGGGCGTGTGGTGCTCGCGCAGGATCGTCGCGGCGATCGCGAGATTCCGGTACGGGTCCAGCAGCTCGCAGGGATGGTCGAAGCGCCCGGCCTGGTAGCCGACGTTGATCTGGCCGAGACCGACGTCGATACGAGTGCGAGGCACTTCCCGTAGCGCACGGCGCAGGTCCGCGCAGGCCGCCTCGCGGGTCTGGAACCGACGCGCCTGGCCGGCGACGTTCAGGGTCCATGGCCAGGGAACGCGCCGCCCGCGCAATGTCACGCCGCTTTCCTGCAGGGCCACCGCGTACAGCACGGCCGAGGGGATGCCCGCGTCTCGCGCGGCCAGTTGGTAGGCCGGTGGAGGGATGTCCCGCGTCGTGGCAGGCGCCGTCCACACGGCGAGGCTGAGCAGGCACAGCGCGCCCGCCCGGCGAAGGTTCATTGACGCTGCCATTGCCCATCGACCTCGCGCACGACGGCGGGCAACTCGCCTTGCACGCCGATCGACAGCCATCGGCCGGCGTCGTGGTTCAGGGTGATCGTTCGCGCGCGTACCTTGGCCGGGTCGATGCCGACCTGCGCCGCCCACTGCCGGATGCGCGTGTCGTCCTGGCGGCTGCCGACCATGTAGAGATCGAAAGCCGTGCCGGCCGCCTGCAGTTGCCTGACGCGCTGCTCGCAGGGCGGGCAATCCTCCTTGATGAAGACAGCCAGCCGATCCGGTGCGCCGGATGCCGTGGCGACGCTGCCGGCGCCGGCCAGGACGACGGGCTGAAGCGTCGGATGGAGCCGCTTCCAGGCGTCGTCGTAGGCGCGCTGATACGCCAGCAGCTTCTCGGTGCGGCGCGCTTCGGCCCGCACTTGCAGTTCGGCGTAGCGGCGGCGTTCCTGATCCGTGCGGGCTTCGATGCCCAGCGCCGTGAGCGGATCGAGGTTGGGCGAATACACGCCCAACGGCCCCTGCATCAATTGGCGGTAGCGCGCCCATTCCTCGGGCTGCAATCCCCAATCGCGTGCCAGGTGTTCGTCGAGTTCGGCTTCGGCGGCGGGCCGGTCCTGGCTGCGGACGATGCGCGAATCGGCGGCAGGTGCGTTCTGCGCCATTGCAGGTGTGGAGATCATCGCTGCGATGCTCCACACCAGCGCGAGATGAACGAGAGGCGTCTTCACGGCAGCGCCTGCGGCACCGCGAGCTGCCGCACCTGGCCCTCGGATGAGAAGACCGCGGTGTGCGCATCCAGTGAATCGAGCCGCCAACCGTCCAGGCTTTCTCCTGGACGCAGGACGCGGACCTCCGCCAGCGATCCAGAGCCTGCCGGTGCGATAGACAGGAAGCGCTCGCCGGCACGCAGCTCGGCGCCCAACAATCGGAACGGCGGTTCGACGATCCTGGGCCGGGCGGATTCGGTCGGCGCCGGGCGCGGTGCCGGCGCGGCCTGCGGCGCCGGGGTGTGTCGAGTTCTCTCCACGCGCGCTTCGAGCCGATCCATACGCTCCTTCAGAAGCGCCAGCTCGCTCGCGGCGGCGTGATCGGCTGCGGACTGCTCGACGCGGGAAAGTCGCTCCTCGATGGCTCGTCGCACGCCGACGAAACCCTCTTGTGTCAGTGCCTCGGGTCGCCGTTCGATGGCATCCACCCGTTGTCCCCACTCGGACAGGGTTTGCTCCAGCACTGTGATTCGAGTGCTTTGCGCGGTGGCCTGGCTGTTCTCGGCCAGCCGGGACAAGGCCACGTGATCGACGATGACGACCAGGCTGATGAGCGACAGCCACGTCGCCGTGACGACGTGCAGCGCGCGAACGCGGCGTGCCGGCGATGACTCCAGGGGAATCCTCATGGCGAGACCTCCGGCCACGACAGCGGAGTGGCCGTGGCGGCGGGCTCTGCCGGGGCCGGCACCGGGTCGAACGGCGAAAGATCGCCGTCATCGACGCGCCGCGCGAAGCACACGCGGCGAGCCGTGTCGTCGATTTTCAGATCCCAGGCCGGCCC
>JBJHCZ010000004.1:0-165698 GCA_050486285.1 Chromatiales bacterium | reverse complement strand
GACACGCTGTGAATACGTCCATGTACGCTCCACGGCCGCATCCCTGCGGCCGAGGGTCAGGGAAGCAGTCACCCCAAGCCGCGAGCCTGTCGTGCAGTCAATCGTACCTGCGTTCTGATGACCGACCAGCGATGCCACGGAAGGCAACGACGAATGCCGCGGTGCTGAGCAGCGCCGCGATCACGAAGGTCGGGGTGGCGCCGGCGCTGTCCCACAGATAGCCGGCATAGAGGCTGCCGACAGCGCCGCCGGCGCCGAAGCTGAGACTGCTGTAGAGGGCCTGTCCCCTGCCCTGGTGGCGGCCGGTGAAATAGCGGTGGATCAGCCCGATCGCGACGGCATGATAGATGCCGAAGCTCGCGGCATGCAGTGCCTGCGCAAACAACATCACCGCGAGCGAGTCGACGAAGCCGGCGATCAGCAGCCAGCGCAGGGTGGTCAGCGCGAGGCTCGTGAGCAGCAACCGGCGCACGCCGAAGCGCGGCAACATCCGGTGCATCAGCAGGAACACGCCGATCTCGGCGAGTACGCCGAGCGCCCACAACTGGCCGATCAGCCAGCCGCTGTAGCCATGCTGTTCGAGGTGGATCGAGAAGAAGCTGTAGTAGGGTCCGTGGCTGGCCTGCATCAGGAAGCAGACCACGAGCAGCGCGATGACGTCGGCGCGGCGCAGCACCTGCGACAGCGGCGGGTGATCGCCGCGCGCGGTCGACACTGGCGGTTGATCGGAGACCGCGAGGCTCGAACACCAGATCGCGAGAAACAGCCCGAGCAGCACGGCCGGCAGCAGGGCGATGCCGTGCCGGTCGATCGCGGCGCCGAGCGCAACGACCGCGGCGATGAAGCCGATCGATCCCCACAGGCGGATGCGGCTGTAGAGGTCGGTGCGCTCGCCGAGGCGACTCATCGTCACCGCCTCGAACTGCGGCAGCGCGGCATTCCAGAAAAAGCTGAAGGCGGTGACGACCAGCGCCAGCCACCAGTAGCCGCCGCCGATGAAGACGCCGGCGAAGGCGATCGCGGCGAGCAGTGAGGCGATGCGCACGACCCGCATGCGCCGGCCGCTGCGATCGGCGATCCAGCCCCAGACATTGGGGGCGACGATCTTGGTCGCCATCATGATCGCGATCAGCTCGCCGATCTCGACGGCGGAGTAGCCGAGCGACTTCAGGTACAGTCCCCAGTAGGGCAACAGCGCGCCGAGCGCGGCGAAGTACCACAGGTAAAAACTCGAATGGCGGAGATACATCAGAACGGATGTATCTCAGTCATCCGCGGCGGCAGGGACGATCGGGGTTCCGGAGTGGACATCGAGGTTTTGCGCGCGATGGCGCAGCGCATGGTCCATCAGCACCAGCGCGAGCATCGCCTCGGCGATCGGCGTTGCGCGAATGCCGACACAGGGGTCGTGCCGGCCCTTGGTCTCGATCGTGACCGGCTCGCCCGCCAGGTTCACGGTGCGCGCCGGCAGCCGCAGGCTCGAGGTCGGCTTCAGCGCGATGCTGGCGACGATGTCCTGGCCGGTCGAGATGCCGCCGAGGATGCCGCCGGCGTGATTGCCGAGAAAGCCTGCGGGCGTGATCTCGTCGCGATGTTCGGTGCCCTTCTGTTCGACTGCGGCGAAGCCGGCGCCGATCTCGACGCCCTTGACCGCATTGATGCTCATCAGCGCATGGGCGATATCGGCATCGAGGCGATCGAAGATCGGCTCGCCGAGACCGGGGAACAGACCGTCGGCGACGACGTTGATGCGCGCGCCCACCGAATCGCCGGACTTGCGCAGCGCGTCCATGAACGACTCCATCTCGGCGACCTTGCCCGCATCCGGACAGAAGAACGGATTGCGCTCGACCTCGTCCCAGTCGAAGGCCTCGGCGCGGATCGGGCCGAGCTGGGCGAGGTAGCCGCGGATCGTGATGCCATAGCGGACGGACAGGTATTTCTTGGCGATCGCGCCGGCGGCGACCCGCATCGCGGTCTCGCGCGCCGACGAGCGACCGCCGCCGCGATAGTCACGCCGCCCGTACTTCTGCTGATAGGTGTAGTCGGCATGGCCGGGGCGGAAGCGGTCCATGATGTTCGAATAGTCGCGCGAGCGCTGGTCCTGGTTGCGGATCAGCAGACCGATCGGCGTGCCGGTGGTCTTCCCTTCGAATACGCCGGACAGGATCTCGACCTCGTCATCCTCGCGACGCTGGGTCACATGGCGCGATTTGCCGGGCTTGCGGCGATCGAGGTCGTGCTGGAGATCGGCCGCCGACAGTTCCAGGCCCGGCGGACAGCCGTCGACGATGCAGCCGAGGGCGGGGCCGTGGCTCTCGCCGAAACTGGTGACCGTGAACAGCTTGCCGAAGGTGTTGCCTGACATGCGGGCTATTGTAGCGGGCAACGCGCGGGCAGACCACGACTATCGATTCAGATCACCCTGGAATACCTGCGCTCGCCGCCGGCGCGCAGGCGGCGGTCGAAGACCATGCAGAGGTTGCGCACCAGCATCCGGCCGGCCGGCGTGACGCGAATCCGCTCGCGGTCGACGGTGACCAGCCCGTCCTCGACGAAGTCGCCGAGGGTGGTGAGTTCGTCGGTGAAATAGTCACCGAAGTCGATCGACCATTCCCGGGCGACCGCGCCGGTATCGAGTTCGAAGTCACAGATCAGGCGGGTGATGACCTCGCGGCGCAGGCGGTCGTCGTCGTCGAGGACGATGCCGCGCCACACCGGCAGGCGGCCGGCGTCGAGCGCCGCGCGATAGTCGTCGATGCGCTTGAAGTTCTGCGCGTAGCTGTCGCCGACCTTGCCGATCGCGCTGACGCCGATGCCGACCAGGTCGCAATCGGCATGCGTCGAGTAGCCCTGGAAATTGCGATACAGCGTGCCGGCGCGCTGGGCGACCGCGAGTTCGTCGTCCGGCAGTGCGAAGTGATCCATGCCTATATACAGGTAACCGGCGCCGGTCAGGCGCTCGATCGTCGCCCGCAGGATCTCGAGCTTGACCTCCGGCGGCGGCAGGTCGGCATCGCGGATGCGGCGTTGCGGCGTGAACAGCGCGGGCAGATGGGCATAATTGAATACCGACAGTCGGTCGGGCCGCTCTGCGATGACCTTGTCGAGCGTGCGCATGAAACTCGCGACATCCTGCAGCGGCAGGCCGTAGATCAGGTCGAGACTGACCGAGTGGAAACCCGCGGCGCGCGCCTGATCCAGCGCCCGGAAGGTCTCGGCCTCGCCCTGGATCCGGCTCACCGCGCGCTGCACCGCCGGATCGAAGTCCTGCACGCCCATGCTGAGCCGGTTGAAACCGAGGCCGCGCAGCCGCTTCAAGGTATCCGTTGCGGTCTCGCGCGGATCGATCTCGATCGAGTATTCGCCGCGGTCGTCGTCGCGCAGGCTGAAATGCGCGCGCGTGGCCTGCATCAGCGCCGCCATCTGCGCATGACTGATAAAGGTCGGCGTGCCGCCGCCCCAGTGCAGCTGCTCGACGACGCGCGAACGGTCGAACAATGCGCCCTGCAAGGCCAGCTCGCGGTGCACCGCGTCGAGGTAGGGGGCCGCATGCGCACGGTTCTTCGTTGCGATCTTGTTACAGGCGCAGTAGAAGCACAGCGTGTCGCAGAACGGGATGTGGACATACAGCGACAGCGGGGCGGCAGCTCCGGCCTGTCGCGAACGGGCCCCGGCCGCGCGGTAGTCGGCCTCGCCGAAGCCCTCGTGAAAGCGGTCGGCGGTCGGATACGAGGTATAGCGCGGGCCGCTGCGGTCGTGGCGGCGCATCAGCTCCGGGTCGAATTGCAGGGTCTGGTCCATGATTCCCTCACGGTTATCAGGGCCATGATAACCGATCCCGCCGACGGTAGCCCCTGCCTGTCGATGCGGTCAGCCGCCGGCGGGATGGTCGAGCGCCGCGCGTCCGGCGACCAGGTCCGGCGCGGTCAGCAGGAACACGCCCTCGCCGCCGCGCTCGAACTCCAGCCAGACGAAGGGGATCCGGGGGAAGCGCCTGGCGAGGGCGTCTGCGGAGGCCCCGACCTCGACGATGAGGATGCCGTCCACCGCGAGGTGGCGCGGCGCGTCGCGCAGGATGCGGACGACGATATCGAGCCCGTCCTCGCCGCCGGCGAGGCCGAGCGCCGGTTCGCGACGGAATTCCTCGGGCAGCGCGGCCATCTCCGCGGCGTCGACATACGGGGGATTGCTGACGATCAGGTCATAGCGGCGCCCCGCGAGCGCCTCGAACAAATCCGATCGTATGGCATGGACGCGGCCTTCGAGCCGGTGCAAGGCGATATTCGCGCGCGCGACCGCAAGCGCCGCGTCGGAGACATCGACGGCATCGACCGCGGCGTCCGGAAACATGTAGGCGCAGGCTATCGCGATACAGCCGCTGCCGGTACCGATGTCGAGGATGCGGCGGACGGGACGATCCGGGGCGATCCACGGCATGAAGGCATTCTCGATCAGCTCGGCGATCGGGGAACGCGGGATCAGCACGTCCGGATTGACATGGAAACGCAGGCCGCAGAACCAGGCATGCCCGGTCAGGTAGGCGGTCGGGACGCGCTCGTCGATGCGGCGCGCGACGAGGCGTTCGATCGCAGCGCGCTCTTCCCCGGCCAGTACGGTCTCATAGACCGCCGGCGGTACCTCGGGCGGCAGCCGCAAGGCCGCGAGTACGAGCCAGGCGGCCTCATCGAGCGGGTTGTCGGCGCCGTGGCCGTGACTCAGTCCCGCCGTCTCGAAGCGCGCGGCAGTGCGCGCGATTGCCTGTTCGATGGTCTCCTTGCTGTCTTCCGTCAACGGGTTCGGTTCCTGTTCGTTCGCTTGCATGAGGACGGCGCTTCACGCAATGATGCGGGTAAATGATTCGAAAGTCTCCCGGCGGCGTATCCAGGATCGAGGTCGGCTGGCGCGAATGGCTCGCGTTGCCGGAACTCGGCATCGAGGCGATCAAGGCCAAGGTCGATACCGGGGCGCAGACCTCGGCGCTGCACAGCCTCGATGCGGAGCCGTTCCGCGCCCGCCGCCGCGACTTTGTCCGCTTCGGCCTCCATCCGCTGCAGGGCCGCCGCGACCTCGTGCTGGCCTGCGTCGCCGAACTCGTCGACCGCCGCTGGGTCACGAACTCGGGCGGCCAGCGCGATTACCGCTACGTGATCCGCACGCCGCTGCGCCTTGGCGACGACGAGTGGCCGATCGAGATCACGCTGGCCGACCGCGATCCGATGCGCTTCCGCATGCTGCTCGGCCGCTCGGCGATGCACGGGCGCGTCAACGTGATTCCGGATGCATCCTATCTGCTCGGCAAGCGCTGATTGATTCTCCCCCTTCCCATGCGAAGGGGGCTGAATCAATCAGCCTTTCCCGCGGGTGCGGGTGCGGTTGACGCGGGCGTTCTTCTCGGCGAACTCGATGATCTGGCCGGCGATGTCCGTGTTCGTCGCCTTCTCGATACCCTCGAGGCCCGGCGATGAATTCACTTCCATGACCACGGGACCGTGGTTCGAGCGCAGGATATCGACACCGGCGACATTGAGGCCGATCACGCGCGCCGCGCGCACCGCGGTCGAGCGTTCTTCGGGCGTCAGCTTCGTCACCGTCGCTGTGCCGCCGCGATGGAGATTCGAACGGAACTCGCCCTCCTTCGCCTGCCGCTTCATCGCCGCGATGACCTTGTCGCCGATGACGAAGCAGCGGATGTCGCTGCCTTGCGCCTCGCGGATGTATTCCTGCACGAGGATATTGGCCTTGAGGCCGAGAAACGCATCGATGACGCTCTCCGCCGCCTTCGGCGTCTCCGCGAGCACGACGCCGATGCCCTGCGTGCCCTCGATCAGCTTGATCACCAGCGGCGCCCCGCCGACCATCGAGATCACGTGGCGGATGTCGTCCGGAGAATGCGCAAGCCCGGTCACCGGCAGGCCGATGCCCTTGCGCGCAAGCAGTTGCAACGAGCGCAGCTTGTCGCGCGCGCGCGAGATCGCGACCGACTCGTTGACCGGATACACGCCCATCATCTCGAACTGCCGCAACACCGCGGTACCGTAGAACGTGATCGACGCGCCGATGCGCGGGATCACCGCATCGAATCCGGTCAGCGCCTCACCCTTGTAAAAAATCTCCGGCCGGTGCGTCGTCACGTTCATATAGCAATGCAGCGGATCGACGACCCGCACCTGGTGCCCGCGCTCGCGCGCCGCCTGCGCCAGCCGACGCGTCGAATACAGACTCGACTTTCTGGAGAGGATCGCAAATTTCATAGAAGGGACAACGGAAAGGAAGAATGGCCGTCACTATACCACAGCACCAGAATCGAGCCCTGGCGGGGCGGCACACAGTCAGCAGGCGGTGGACGGGATGTGTTCTCCCTGACCCTCGGCCGCAGGGGTGAGGCGGGACAGGCCGATGTCCAGTGAACATCGGCCCCGCCGAACGCCGTGGAGCCTACAGGGATGTATTAACGGCGCGTCAGGGCGAACACATCCCGTCCACCGACTGCGGGCCAAAGGCACGGACAGATGCGCATGTGCTATCATCACCCGCACATCATGCATCCGTAACATTACACTTTCCGGTATCCCCATGGCGCAATACATATTCACGATGAACCGCGTCGGCAAGGTCGTGCCGCCGAAGCGCGAAATCCTCAAGGACATCTCGCTGTCGTTCTTCCCCGGCGCCAAGATCGGCGTGCTCGGCCTGAACGGCTCCGGCAAATCGACGCTGCTGCGCATCATGGCCGGCGTCGACCAGGACATCCTCGGCGAGGCCCGGCCCCAGCCCGGCATCCGCATCGGCTATCTGCCGCAGGAACCGCAGCTCGACCACTCGAAGGACGTGCGCGGCAATGTCGAGGAAGGCGTCGCCGAGACCAAGGCCCTGCTCGACCGCTTCAACGACATCAGCATGAAGTTCGCCGAACCGATGAGCGACGACGAAATGAACGCGCTGCTCGAGGAACAGGCGAAGCTGCAGGACGCGATCGACGCCTGCGGCGGCTGGGAGCTCGAGCGCCGTCTCGAGATCGCCGCCGATGCATTACGCCTGCCGCCGTGGGACGCCGCGGTCGATCGTCTTTCCGGCGGCGAGAAGCGTCGCGTCGCGCTGTGCCGGCTGCTGCTGTCGAGTCCCGACATGCTGCTGCTCGACGAACCGACCAACCACCTCGACGCCGAGTCGGTGGCGTGGCTCGAACGCTTCCTGCATGACTTCCCCGGCACCGTCGTCGCGATCACCCATGACCGCTACTTCCTCGACAACGTCGCCGGCTGGATCCTCGAACTCGACCGCGGCCACGGCATCCCGTGGGAAGGCAATTATTCCTCGTGGCTGGAGCAGAAGGAAAAGCGCCTCGAACAGGAAGAGCGCCAGGAAAGCGCCCGCCAGCGCACCATGAAGGCCGAACTCGAATGGGTGCGCAGCAACCCGAAGGGGCGCCATGCCAAGAGCAAGGCGCGTCTCGCGCGTTTCGATGAACTCGCGTCGCAGGAGTACCAGAAGCGCAACGAGACCCGCGAACTCTATATCCCGCCGGGCCCACGTCTCGGCGACAAGGTCATCGAGGCAAACGGCGTGCGCAAGGCCTTCGGCGACCGCCTGCTGATCGACGGCCTGAGCTTCAGCCTGCCGCCCGGCGGCATCGTCGGCGTCATAGGCCCGAACGGCGCCGGCAAGACCACGCTGTTCCGGATGATCAGCGGCGTCGAGCAGCCGGACGCCGGCATGATCGAACTCGGGCCTTCCGTGCAGCTTGCGGTCGTCGATCAGGCCCGCGATGCCCTCGACGACAACAGAACGGTGTGGGAAGAGATCTCCGACGGCCAGGACATCATCACGGTCGGCAGGTACGAGACGCCGTCACGCGCCTACGTCGGCCGCTTCAACTTCAAGGGCGGCGACCAGCAGAAGCGCATCGGCGACCTCTCCGGCGGCGAGCGCAACCGCGTCCATCTCGCCAAGCTGCTGCGCAGCGGCGGCAATGTCCTGCTGCTCGACGAGCCGACCAACGACCTCGACGTCGAGACGCTGCGCGCGCTCGAGGACGCGCTGCTCGAGTTCCCCGGCTGCGCCGTCGTGATCTCGCACGATCGCTGGTTCCTCGATCGCATTGCGACCCACATCCTCGCCTTCGAGGGCGACAGCCAGGTGGTGTGGTTCCAGGGCAATTACGCCGACTACGAGGCCGACCGCAAGCGCCGCCTCGGCGTCGATGCCGACCAGCCGCACCGGATCAAGTATCGGAAGCTGGCGTGACCGGGCAGGACAGTACGATCGCATCCTCGCGCTGTTCCCTGCCCGGATAATAGGCGCGCCGCAACCCGACCTCGACGAATCCCATCCCCTGGTACAGCGCCAGCGCCGCGCCGTTGGATTTCCTGACCTCGAGCAGGATCCAGCCGGCCTTCGCGCTGCGGGCATGCTCGAACAGATGCATCATCAGGCGGCGTCCATAACCGAGCCCCTGCAGCTCCCGGCGCACGCACAGGTTCAGCACATGGGCCTCGCCGGCCGCGACCGTCAGGATCGCGTAACCCGCAATGCCGTCCTCGCGCAGCATCAGGCAACAGTAATAACCCGCCTGCAGACAGTCGCGGAAATTTCCCTCGCTCCACGGAAACTCGTAACAGGCGCGCTCGACCTCCATGACCCGCGGCAGGTCCGCCGCGGTCATCGCGCGAAAGACCGTTTCAGCCCGCGGATTCGCCGCCATGGCTGACGGACAGCGCGAGACGGAGGTCCTGCCAGGCCTTGCGCTTCTCGAGCGGCGAGCGCAGCAGATAGGCGGGATGATAGGTGACGACCAGCGGTATATCGGCATAGCGGTGGACGCATCCGCGCAGCTCGCCGACCTTGCGTTCGGTTTTGAGCAGGTTCTGCGCGGCGACGCGCCCGACCGCGAGGATGATGCGCGGCCTGACCAGCGCGACCTGCCGGCGCAGGTACGGCTCGCAGCAGACGACCTCATCGGGTCGCGGATCGCGATTGCCGGGGGGGCGGCACTTGAGGATGTTGGCGATGTAGACCGACTCGCGACGAAGGCCGATCGCGAGCAGCATCTCGTTCAGCAGCATCCCGGCGCGTCCGACGAACGGCTCGCCCTGTCGGTCCTCCTCGGCGCCCGGGGCCTCGCCGATGATCATCCAGTCGGCATCGCGGCTGCCGACGCCGAAGACCGTGCGATTGCGGGTCGCGTGGAGTTCGCACAGCGTGCAGCCGGCAACGCGCGCCGCGAGCGTGTCCCAGTCGAGCGCAGCGATATCGCCGCTGCTGTCCGGAACCCCGGCCGTGACGGGGGCGGCGTCGGCGATCACGGCGCCGGCCGGCCCGGCGCCGGCAGGCTCGCGACGCACCCAGGTCTCGACCCCGATCGCCTCGAGATAACGCCGCTGTCTTGCGTCCGTCATTGCCGGGGCTCCGGACCGGAGGCAGGCATCAGACCTGGGGATGCGCCCGTACGCCGGGATCGGTCATCCGGTTCAGCGCATTGATGTAGGCCTTCGCCGACGCGATGATGATGTCGGTGTCGGCGCCCTGGCCGTTGACGATGCGCCCGCCTCGCTCGATACGCACGGCCACCTCGCCCTGGGAATCGGTGCCGCCGGTGATATTGCTGACCGAGTAGAGCAGCAGGCTGGTCCCGCTCTTCACGATCGATTCGATTGCGCGGAAGGTCGCGTCGACCGGGCCGTCGCCGCTGGCATCGGCGCTGTGTTCCGCGCCATCGACCGCGAGCGTGACCTCGGCCTTCGGCGTCTCGCCGGTCTCGGAGCAGACGCGCAGGGCAATGAGCTGGATGCGCTCGTTATCTGCCGCCGCGCTCGCCTCCGAGACCAGGGCCTGGAGATCCTCGTCGTATATCTCGTGCTTCTTGTCGGCAAGGTCCTTGAAGCGCGCGAAGGCCTCGTTCAGCTCGGCCTCGGACGCGAATTCGATGCCGAGTTCGCGCAACCGCGAGCCGAACGCATTGCGCCCGGAGTGCTTGCCGAGCACCATGCGGTTGGTGGTCCAGCCGACATCCTCGGCGCGCATGATCTCATAGGTTTCGCGATGCTTGAGCACGCCGTCCTGGTGGATACCGGACTCGTGCGCGAAGGCGTTGGCGCCGACGATCGCCTTGTTCGGTTGCACCGCGAAGCCGGTGATGCTCGACACCAGGCGGCTGCAAGCGACGATCTGGGTGGTGTCGAGGCCGGTATCGCAGGCAAACACGTCGGGCCGCGTGCGCACCGCCATGACGATCTCCTCGAGCGCGGCATTGCCGGCGCGTTCGCCGAGTCCGTTGATCGTGCACTCGACCTGGCGCGCGCCGTTCATCACCGCCGACAGTGAGTTCGCGACCGCGAGCCCGAGATCGTTGTGGCAATGCACCGAGAACACCGCCTGGTCGGAATTGGGCACCCGCTCGATCAGCGTGCGGATCAACGCGCCGAACTGCTCCGGCACGCTGTAGCCGACGGTATCGGGGATGTTGATCGTGCGCGCACCGGCCCTGATCACCGCCTCGATGACGCGGCAGAGAAAATCGACCTCCGAACGGCCGGCGTCCTCGGGCGAGAATTCGACGTTGTCGGCATGGCTGCGCGCGCGCTTCACCGCCCTGACGGCCTGTTCGAGCACCTGCTCGGGCTCCATGCGCAGCTTCGCCTTCATGTGGATCGGCGAGGTCGCGATGAAGGTATGGATGCGGCTCGACGCCGCCGGCCTCAGCGCCTCGGCGGCGCGGTCGATGTCCTTGTCGAGCGCGCGCGCGAGACCGCATACCGTGCTCTCGGTGACCGCCTGGGCGACGGCCTGGACCGCCTCGAAATCGCCGGGGCTCGCGATCGGGAATCCGGCCTCGATGACATCGACCCGCATGCGCTCCAGCGCCTTGGCGATGCGCACCTTCTCGTCGCGGGTCATCGATGCGCCGGGGCTCTGCTCACCGTCGCGCAAGGTGGTGTCGAAGATCACCAGTCTTTCTTTGGCATTCATTCGGATTGCTCCTGTCCTGTGCTCAGTTTACCCGACCGCATCGCCGATCCGAAACGGGTCGCGACGCCGGTCAGGGCGTACGGATGGTCGATGTTCGTGGGGTAAAGGGGTTCGCTGCCGCTAGGGCAGCAGCAGGGACAGAACGGCGAGAACGCGCGCGGGCGCGGCGTTCCGGTGATGCGAGGCCATGCGAAGGGTAACGGTCATGTCCCGAATATAGTCGATCCGCAGGCAGCCGCCAAGAGGGGGCATGCCGTTTCCGGCCCTCATGACCGCTGCTCCGGCGGTTCCGCGGGCGGTGATCCGTCGGGACCGTCATCCCCGGACGGCGGCCTGGTCTTGCCGCGAGCCCGGCGCCGCTGGCGCAGGTGCCACAGCGTCAGCGCCGGACCGGACAGCGCATAGGCAACCGCCAGCGCGAACAGCACAATCGGGGGGTCCAGCGCGATGAAGACGAAGATCAGCACGATGACCAGCACCGTGAAAAACGGCACCTTGCCGCGCAGGTCGAGGTCCTTGAAGCTGCGGTAGCGGATATTGCTGACCATCAGGATGCCGGCCAGCGTGGTCACCAGGGCGGTCAGCGCGGTGATTTCGGCGCCGTCCATCTCGTAATGCGCCCCGACCCAGACCAGACCGGCGATCAATGCCGCGGCGGCCGGAGAGGCGAGCCCCTGGAAGTATCCCTTGTTGGCGGTCGCCGCCTGGGTATTGAAGCGCGCGAGGCGCAGTCCGGCGGCGACCGTATAGATGAATGCGGCGAGCCAGCCGAGCTTGCCGGCGTCGTACAGCGACCATTCGTAGATCACCAGCGCCGGCGCCAGGCCGAACGCGATCATGTCCGACAGGCTGTCGTACTGGACGCCGAAATCGCTCTGGGTGTTGGTCAGGCGCGCGATGCGGCCGTCGAGGCCGTCGAGGATCATCGCGATGAAGATCGCGACCGAGGCAGCCTCGAAATGGCCGCCTTTCGCGGCGATGATCGCGTAGAACCCCGCGAACAGCGCCGCCGTCGTGAACAGATTCGGCAGCAGGTAGATGCCGCGGCGACGCCTGATTTCCTTGCTGTCCTGGTTCATTGTCGAATGATCGCTTTCAGTCCCTGCGATGTGGCGTCGCGTTCAGGTCCGAACGCGCGCCCCTGTCCCTGTTTCGACACATGGGTCCGATGACATGAGGATTCTGACGACCGCAGCCGCGCGGTTTCCGGCCGATATCGCGATATCAGTTCCTGTCGCGATCGACGATCTTGTTCGCCTTGATCCACGGCATCATGTCGCGCAGCTTCGCGCCGACCTCCTCGATCGGATGCTCGCGGCTGAGGCGGCGCATTGCAGTCAGCGTCGGCGCGCCGGCCTGGTTCTCGAGGATGAATTCGCGCGCGAAGCGGCCGTCCTGCACTTCCTTCAGGATGCGACGCATCTCGGCGCGGGTCTCGTCGGTGATGACGCGCGGGCCGCGGGTGAGGTCGCCGTACTCGGCCGTGTTCGAGATCGAATAGCGCATATTGGCGATGCCGCCCTCGTACATCAGGTCGACGATCAGCTTGAGTTCGTGCAGGCATTCGAAATAGGCCATCTCCGGCGCGTAACCCGCCTCGACCAGGGTCTCGAAGCCGGCCTGCACCAGCGCGGTCGCGCCGCCGCAAAGCACGGCCTGTTCGCCGAACAGGTCGGTCTCGGTCTCCTCGCGGAAGTTGGTCTCGATGATGCCGGCGCGGCCGCCGCCGTTGGCGCTGGCATAGGACAGCGCGATCTCGCGCGCCCGGCCGCTGGCATCCTGGTAGACCGCGATCAGGCTCGGCACGCCGCCGCCCTGGGTGTAGGTCGAGCGCACGAGGTGGCCGGGGCCCTTCGGCGCGATCATGATCACGTCGAGGTCGGCGCGCGGCTCGATCTGGCCGTAGTGGATGTTGAAGCCGTGCGCGAAGGCGAGTACCGCGCCCTTGCGGATGCCGGGTGCGATGACGTCGCGATAGAGCCGCGCCTGATGCTCGTCCGGCACCAGCACCATGACGACATCGGCGCCCTCGACGGCGTCCCTGACCGGCCTGACAGTGAGACCGGACTTCTTCGCCTTGGCCTCGGAGGCGGAGCCGGCGCGCAGGCCGACCACGACGTCGACGCCGGAGTCCTTCAGGTTGTTCGCATGGGCATGGCCCTGCGAGCCGTAGCCGAGAATCGCGACCTTCATCTTGCGGATGATCGACAGGTCGGCGTCCTTGTCATAGAAAATCTTCATGCCACACTTTCCTCTTCGCAATGCGTTTACAGGTTCAGGCTCTTCTCGCCGCGGGCGATGCCGGTGACGCCGGAGCGCACCGTCTCGATGATCGGGATGTCCCCGACCGCGGCGATGAAGGCGTCGAGCTTGTCGCTGGTGCCGGTCAGCTCGATCGTATAGGTGCGATGGCTGACGTCGATGACGCGGCCGCGGAAGATGTCGGCAAGGCGCATGACCTCGTCGCGTTCCTGGTCGGTCGCGCGCAGCTTGATCAGCATCATCTCCCGCTCGATGTGCGGGCCTTCGGTCAGGTCGAGCAGTTTGATCACGTCGATCAGCTTGTTCAGCTGCTTGGTGATCTGCTCGATGATCTCCTCCGAGCCCCGCGTCACCAGCGTCATGCGCGAGATCGTCGGATCCTCGGTCGGCGCGACGGTCAGCGACTCGATGTTGTAGCCGCGCGCCGAGAACAGCCCGGCGACGCGCGACAGCGCCCCGGCCTCGTTTTCCATCAATATCGAGATGATATGTCGCATGGTCACACCAGGATCATTTCGTTGAGCCCGGCGCCGGCCGGGATCATCGGATAGACGTTCTCGTTCTGGTCGGTGAGGAAGTCCATGAACACGACCTTGTCGCGGACCTTCATCGCCTCCTCGAGCGCGCCGGTGACGTCCGCCGGCTTCTCGATGCGCATGCCGATGTGGCCGTAGGCCTCGGCCAGCTTGACGAAGTCGGGCAGCGCATCCATATAAGACATCGCATAGCGGCCCTGGTAGAAAAACTCCTGCCACTGCCGGACCATGCCGAGGTAACGGTTGTTGAGGTTGACGACCTTGACCGGCAGGCCGTACTGCAGGCAGGTCGACAGCTCCTGGATGCACATCTGTATGCTGCCCTCGCCGGTCACGCAGACGACGGTCTCGTCCGGGAACGCGAGCTGCACGCCGAGCGCCGCCGGCAGGCCGAAGCCCATCGTGCCGAGGCCGCCGGAATTGATCCAGCGCCGCGGCTTGTCGAACTTGTAGAACTGGGCGGCCCACATCTGGTGCTGGCCGACGTCCGAGGTGACATAGGCGTCGCCGCGCGTGACCTTGTACAACTGTTCCAGCACATACTGCGGCTTGATGACGTCGCTGCCCTGCTGGTAGCGCAGGCAGTTCGTCGACCGCCATTCTTCGATCTGTTTCCACCACTTCGCCAGCGCCTCGGCGTTCGGCTTCAATCCCTCTTCGCGGATCACGCCGATCAGCTCGCGCAGGACATTGTCGACCGCGCCGACGATCGGCACGTCGACCTTGACGTTCTTCGAGATCGAGGCCGGGTCGATATCGACATGGATGATCTTCGCGGTCGGGCAGAACTTCTCGATGTTGCCGGTCACGCGGTCGTCGAAGCGCGCGCCGATCGCGACCAGCACGTCGCAGCCGTGCATCGCCATGTTGGCCTCGTAGGTGCCGTGCATGCCGAGCATGCCGACGAACTGCGGGTCGGTCGCCGGATAGGCGCCGAGCCCCATCAGCGTGTTGGTGATCGGAAAGCCGAGCAGCCGCACCAGTTCGGTCAGCGACTCCGAGCCGTTGCCGAGCACGACGCCGCCGCCGGTGTAGACCATCGGCCGCTCCGCCGAGGCCATCAGCTTCGCCGCGCGGCGGATCTGCCCGCTGTGCCCCTTGACCACCGGATTGTACGAACGCAGGCTGACCTTCTCCGGCCAGACGTAGTTCGTCCGTTGCGCGGTCACGTCCTTGGGGATGTCGACGACGACCGGACCCGGACGGCCGGTCATCGCGATGTAGAACGCCTTCTTCAGCGTGATCGCCAGATCGTCGACATGCTTGACGAGGAAGTTGTGCTTGACGCAGGGACGGGTGATACCGACCGAATCGCATTCCTGGAACGCATCGTTGCCGATCAGGTGCGTCGGCACCTGGCCGGTCAGCACGATCAGCGGGATCGAATCCATGTAGGCGGTGGCGATGCCGGTGACCGCGTTGGTCGCGCCCGGCCCGGAGGTGACCAGCGCAACGCCCGGCTTGCCGGTCGCCCGCGCATAGCCGTCGGCGGCATGGGTCGCGCCCTGCTCGTGACGGACGAGGATGTGCTCGACCTCTTCCTGCTTGTACAACTCGTCGTAAATATGCAGCACGGCGCCGCCCGGGTAGCCGAAGATGTGCTTGACACCCTCGTCCCTCAGGAAACGCACCACGATCTCCGCACCCGTCAGTTCCACGCCCGATGACCCCTGTTCAGCAGGATGCCCTGCCCGCCGCGCGAACAGTCACCCGAATTCGAAGGAAACGGACATTGTAATTATTTCGGGTCTCGAAAGATAGGGGAAGCGACTGAAAGCTGTGGGAATTCTGGTCCGAAGGCGATGCCCGCGGCTGTATGAACAAGACGCCGCAGTCAACGAGGGACAGGCAAGGAACCTCAGCGGCGCGTGGCGCCCTGGCGGCCGGACAGGAAGGCGAGGGTCGCGCCGATGGCCTCGTCGGCGACGCCCGCGGTGGCGCGGTCGCCCCTCAGGTGCACCGGACTGCGCGGTACCGGGTGCCGGAACACCGCGGCCGGCAGCCACGGCAGACCGTCGACATAGGCCTGCATCGACGGATCGGGATAGAGGGCCAGCGCATCGATGTCATTACCGCGGCGCTGCACCAGCTCGACCGCGGCCTCGATGCCCTTGCCCCAGGCCGACACCGCCAGCCGCTGCCCGCCGAAAAAACGGACCGCTGCGTCGAGGTTCGCCTCGATCCAGACCGGGTCGATCTGACGCCAGACGAAGTCGCCCATGCCCTCGCGCTGCACCTCGCGGCCGTCGTAGAGGTCGACCGCGAGCACCCGGTAGCCCTCGGCGGCGAGGCGATCGGCCCAGGCAGTGACGTGACGGTTGATGCCCCAGCGATCATGGATCAGCAGGACCCCGGCGGCGGCGTCCTCGGGACCGTTGAGATAGGCGGTGAAACGGGTGCCGTACGCGGTGGAAAGGCTGATCGTGCGGCCCTCGCCCGGCAGCGGTTGCGCCTTTGTCAGCCAGGGCTTGTCGGCCCAGTCGCGGGCCGTCGTCGCCGATGCCGCCGTCAGCAGCGCCAGCGCGACAAGCAGGCACACCAGGAAACGAAGGCGAAGGTGATCGCGCATGCCGGTTAGTGTAATCCAGCGCGAGCGCATCATCCAGCGGAAAACGCCGCCTACAGCGCTTCGCGCAGGGCCGTGATCGGCGGCGTGCGCAGGATGAATCGCGTGCCGAGCACGCCGGCGGCGCCGACCCCCACCGCCCCGACCACGATACCGACCAGCCACAGGGCAGGATTCATGACGTAGTCGAGCTGGAAGATGCGCGTCGACAGCCACCAGCCGAGTACGCTCGCGGTCGCCGCGGCGACCAGGCCGGCGAGCAGGCCGAGGGTCGCGAACTCGGCGACCAGGCCGCGCATCAGTTGCGCCCGCGCCGCGCCGAGCGTGCGCAGCAATACCGTCTCGCGGATGCGCTCGTCCAGCGTCGCATGGATCGCCGCGTACATCACCAGCAGGCCCGACAGCAGCGTGAACAGGAAGACATATTCGACCGCGGTCGCGACCCGCTCCATGATCAGTCGCACCTGCGCCATGATCGCCGCGATGTCGATGACGGTGACGTTCGGAAAGGCCCTGACCAGTTCGTTCAGGATCTCATGCTGCCCCGGCGGTACATACAGGCTGCTGATGTACTGGGCCGGATGGACGTCGAACACGCCGGGGGGCGCGAGCACGAAGAAGTTGGCGCGAAAACTGTCCCATTCGACGTCGCGCAGGCTGGTCACCTCGACCGCGACCTCGCTGCCGCCGATGTCGAAGACCAGGCGGTCGCCGAGACGGATGCCGAGCGTCTCGGCAAGCCCGCTCTCGACCGAGACGACGGCTTCGCCATACTGATCCGGCGTCCACCACTCGCCGGCGACGATGCGGTTGTCCTCCTGCATCCGTTCGGCCCACGACAGGTTGAACTCGCGCCGGACCAGGCGCTGCGCGCGGTCGTCGTCATAGTCCTCGGGCGCGATGCGTAGCCCTTCCTTGCCGACCAGGCGTCCGCGCACCATCGGATAGACCGCGGGCACGCGACCGTCGCGCGCTGCGAAGAAGTCCTCGAGCGCATCGACCTGGTCCGGCTGGATATTGATCAGGAAGCGGTTCGGCGCGTCCGGCGGCAGGCTGCTCTCCCAGGCCGCGAGCATGTCATTGCGCACGACCAGCAGGAGCAGCAGTACGGTGATGCCGAGGCCGAAGGCCATGACCTGGATCGTCGCAGTGCCCGGACGCCGGGTCAGGCTCAGCACGCCGAAGCGCCAGCGCGCGCCGAGCGCCGGCCGCAGGCGCCGCAACAGCAGGATCAGTCCCGCAGTCGCCAGCGCGAAGGCGCCGAGCGAGGCCAGCGTGCCGACCATGATCGACAGCGCCAGCCGCGGATCCCCGCTGTGCCAAAGGATCAGCAGGGTCATCGCCGCGGCGCCGCAGGCGTAGACGAGCACGCCGGCGCCGGACATCGCACCGAGCTCGCGACGCATGACCCGCATCGCAGGCACATTGCGCAGGTGCAGCAGCGGCGGCAGCGCGAAGCCGAGCAGCGTCACCAGCGCGGTCGCGAGGCCGAGCACCAGCGGACGCATCGACGGCGGCGGCAGCGACATCTGCACCAGCTCGCCGAGCAGGCGTTCGATGCCGAACTGGGCGACCCAGCCGAGCGCGCAACCGGCAGCCGCGGCGATCAGTCCCAGCCACAACAATTGCAGCGCATAGAGGCCGAGGATGCGCGACTGGCGCGCGCCGAGGCAACGCATCACGGCGCAGCCGTCGAGATGACGCGCGATGAACCGCCGCGTCGACATCGCGACCGCGACGCCGGCGAGCAGGACGCTGACCAGCGCGGCGAGGCCGAGAAAACTGCGCGCCCTCGCCAGCGCCTCGCGCACCTGCGGCTGCGCGTCCTCGAGATCGGCGATGCGCTCGCCCTCGGCGAGATTCGCGGCCGCCGCCGCGCGAAAGCGGTCGATCGCGGCCGGCTCGCCGGCGAACAGCCAGCGATAGCGCACCCGGCTCGCCGGCTGGATCAGCCCGGTGGCGTCGAGATCGGCGATGTTCATCATCACCCGCGGCGCGATGCTGAACAGCAGGCCGCCATCGGTCACCGGCTCGCCGGTCAGGATCGCGCCGACCCGCAAACGCGCCTCGCCGAGTTGAAGATCGTCGCCGATCGCGACGCCGAGCAGGCCGAGCAGACGAGATTCTATCCAGACCTCGCCGGGCGCCGGCACGCCGTCGGCGACCCCATCGGGGGCGAACGGCTCAAGACTGATACGCAGTGTTCCGCGCAGCGGATAGCCATCGCTGACCGCCTTGATCGCGACCAGGCTGCTTTCGGCCGCCGACACCGCCATGCTCGGAAACTCGACTGTCCGCGCACGCTGCAAATCACCGGTGACTACACCCTCGACCGTCGCGCTGAGCCGGCGATCGCTGGTGATGACGACATCGGCGCCAAGCAGTTCGATGGCCTGGCGCTCCAGCGCGATGCGGATACGGTCGGTGAAGAACGCGACCGAGGTCGCGGCAGCGACCGCCACCACCAGCGCGACCGCGAGTACCCGCAGCTCGCCGGCGCGCCAGTCGCGCGCCAGCATGCGCAGCGACAGCGCCACGGCCATCAGGCAATCCCGCCCAGCCGCCCGGCCTCGATCGTCAGCCGCCGCGAGCAGCGGCGCGCAACCGATTCGTCATGGGTCACCATGATCAGCGTCGTTGCATGCTCGTGATTCATCGCAAACAGCAGTTCGATGATGCGCTCGCCGGTCGCCTGGTCGAGATTGCCGGTCGGCTCGTCGGCGAACAGCAGGCGCGGCCCGGTCACGAAGGCGCGCGCGATCGCGACGCGCTGCTGCTCGCCGCCCGACAGGTGACGGGGATAATGATGCAGACGATGGTCGAGGCCGACCCGCCCGAGTACTTCATCGGCGGCCGCGCGGGCATCGCGCCGGCCGGTCAGCTCGAGCGGCAGCATGACATTCTCGATCGCGGTCAGGTTCGGCAGCAGCTGGAACGACTGGAACACGAAGCCGATCATGTCGCGGCGCAGGTCGGCGCGGCCGTCCTCGTCGAGCGCGAAGATATCGACGCCGTCCAGCCTCACGCGGCCCGAACTCGGCGTGTCGAGCCCGGCGAGCAGGCCGAGCAGCGTGGTCTTGCCCGAGCCCGAGGCGCCGAGGATCGCGACGGCCTCCCCCGCGAGGATGTTAAACTCTATGTCGCGCAGGAGATCGAGCCGGCCTTCGGGACTCCTGACGTGCTTGCACAGACTTTCCACCTCGATGACGGGCCGGTTGACCGGATTGGACATGCTGAAAAGACTCCTGCTGATACTCTGTCTGGCGACCCCGGGCGCGGCCTTCGCCGCGCCGGTGATCATGGTGCTCGGCGACAGTTTAAGCGCCGCCTACGGCATCGATCAAAACGAAAGCTGGGTGCAACTGATGCAGCGACGCCTCGATCGCGACGGCTTTCCGCATCGCGTCGTCAACCTCAGCGTCAGCGGCGAAACCACCAGTGGCGGCCTGTCCCGCATCGATGCCGCGCTCGAGCGTCACCGCCCCGCGATCGTCATCGTCGAACTCGGCGCCAACGACGGCCTGCGCGGACTCCCGCTCACTGCCATCGAACGCAATCTCGCCGCGATCGTCACCCGCATCCAGGCGCGCAACGCCGCCGTCCTGATCGCCGGCATGCAGCTGCCGCCGAACTACGGACCCGTCTATACGCGCGGCTTCGCGCGAATCTTCGCGGCACTCGCCGAGACGCACGACACGGCGCTCGTGCCGTTCCTGCTGGATGGCCTCGACCACGACAACTCGCACTTTCTCGATGACCGCCTCCACCCGAATGCCGAGGCGCAGGCGCTGATCCTCGACAATGTGTGGCCGGCGCTGGAACCGATGCTGCGCTGAACGGCCCCTGTCGTTCAGGCATCCGGCGTTCCGACAAGTTCCCTGACGAACGGGATCGTCAACCGCCGCTGCGCCGACAGCGACGCGCGATCGAGCCGTTCGAGCAGCGCAAACAAGGCCGGTGCATCGCGCTCGCAGCGACGCAGCAGCCAGCCGGCGACCTCTTCCGGGAGCTCCAGGCCGAGGGCCGCGGCGCGCAGGCGCAGGGCCTCGCCGAGCGCCGCGTCGTCCAGCGGGCGCAACTGGAATACCAGGTCCCAACCGAGTCGCGTCGCCAGATCCGGCAGCCCGAGGCCGAGGGCGCGCGGCGCGCGGTCGCCGGCGATCGCCAGCGCATGCCCGCGCTCACGTGCGCGGTTGTACAGATGGAACAGGCCCCGCTCCCACTCGGTCGCGCCGGCGATCGCATGGATGTCATCGATGCAGATCAGCGCCAGCGCGTCGAGGCCCTCGAGGATCTCCGGCGTGAAGTCGGCGGCCTGCGCCAGCGGCAGGTAGACCGCCGAATCGCCGCGCGACGAGACCTCATGACAGGCCGCCTGCAACAGGTGGGACTTGCCGGTCCCGCGGCCGCCCCACAGATAGACGCTGCGCGCGTCGCGCTCATGCGCGCGCAGGCTGGCGACGGCCTCGGCGTTCGGGCCGGCGACATAGCCGTCGAAGGTTGCGCCGGGGCGCAGCCCGATACCGAGCGGCAACTGGAGGCTCATGCGGCGACTCAGCCGGTGCCGCCGCCGGGCGGCGGGGCGTCATCGTAGAGTTCGCTGCCGACATAGCGCCGATGCAGTTCGCGCAGCAGCACGACCAGCACCGCCGCGACCGGCAGCGCGAGCAGCACGCCGATCGCGCCGAACAACTGACCGCCGGCGAGCACCGCGAAGATCACCGCGACCGGATGCAGGCCGACGCGGTCGCCGACCAGCAGCGGCGTCAGCACCAGGGTCTCGAGCAGCTGGCCGACCGCGAAGACCGCGGCGACCGCGAGCAACGCCGTCGGTTCGCCGAACTGCATCAGCGCCGCGATCGCGCCGATCGCGAGGCCGACGATCAGGCCGAGATAGGGTACGAAGCTGACCAGTCCGGCAATCATGCCGATCAGCAGCGCGAGATCGAGGCCGGCGATCCACAGGCCGATCGAATAGATGACGCCGAGCGCGAGCATGACCAGCAGCTGTCCACGCAGGAAGGTCGCGAGTACGCCGTCGCATTCGCGCGCGAGCCGCACCGCATCCGTCTCGATCCGGCGCGGCAGCAGGGCCGTGACGCGCTCGAGCAGGCGCGGCCAGTCGCGCAGCAGGTAGAAGGTCACGACCGGGATCAGCACGAGATTGAACAGCCACCCGAGCAGCGCAAACCAGGAACGCGTCATCGACGACAGCAGACCGGCGGCGATCCCGCCGGCCTGCTGCCAGTGATCGATCAGCGCCCGGCGTACGATTTCGAGGTCGAGCGTCCCCGCCTCCAGGCCGAGTCGAGCGTGTACCCACGGGATTACTGCCTGCTGCAGCCAGTCAATGAACTCGGGCCAGCGCGCCACCAGCACGGAGACCTGGCGTTCGAGCAGCGGAAAGGCGATCACCGGCACCAGCGCGAGCAGCAGGAACATCGCGCTGAACACGATGACGACCGCAAGCGTGCGCGGCAGCCGCCAGGCCGCCAGTCGCTCGACCAGCGGGTTGCCGAGATAGGCGAGCAGCGCGGCGGCGACGAACGGAGTCAGGATCGGCGCCAGCAGCCAGACCAGCGCCGCGGCAACCAGGCCGATCGCCAACCACCACCATCCCCGCGTACCGCTCATGCGCGCATGCTCATGAAGCCTTCTCCGAACGGGCGCGCCAGGCGCGCCGGCTCCAGATCCACAGGTAGTCGAAGCCGCTCAATACCGTGGTGCCGAACACGAACAGCACCAGCCAGTCCAGCAAGGCCTCCGGCACGGCGATGACGCCGGCGGAGAACACCGTCAGCAGGCCGAGCGAGATCTGCGCGACGGTGTTGAGCTTGCTGATCAGGGTCGGCTCCATTTCGTACTTGCCGATCAGCAGGTGATAGAGCCCGGCGCCGGCGAGGATCAGCAGGTCGCGGGCGACCACCGCGACGGTCAGCCAGACGGGGATCAGCTCCAGCCAGGCCAGCGCGACATAGGTCCCGACCAGCAGCAGCTTGTCGGCCAGCGGGTCGAGTATCGAACCGAGGCGGCTGGTCCACCGGTAACGCTTCGCGATATAGCCGTCGAGTCCGTCGGAGATGCCGGCGATCGTGTATAGCAGCAGCGCAAGCAGGAACTGCTCGTTCATCAGCGCCATCACGGTCGGCAGGACCAGGAAGACGCGCGCCATGCTGATGAGGTTGGGGATATCGGCGCGGGTCACGGCAGCAGTCGATAGCTGAGCTCCTGGCTGCCGCCGCCGTCCGGCGACCGCCCCGGTCCGGGCGGCTGCGGCACCAGCGCGGAACCGAAGCCGATCAGGCGTACGAGCGTTTCGCGATCGCCGCTCAGGGCGAGCCGAAAGCGCACCTGGTCGGCCTCGAGGCCGACCACCTGGATGCGCTCGACCGGATCGAGGCCGGCGAGATATTTCATCGCGCGCTCATATCCGTCGATGCCGCGGACATCGGTGACGACGAGGTCGATGGACTGGCGGCCGTCGGCGCTGATGATGCGCGCATGCCGGGCGGCGAGCAGGTCTGCGGCGCCGTTGATACCGGCGGCGAGCAATCCTTCCCAGTCCTCCGCAGCGGCCGACCAGTGATCGGCATTGCCGTCATGATATAACGACCAGCGCGCGCTCCAGCCGCCGCCGGCTCCGTGCAGCAGCCGTCCAGCCAGCACCGCGCCCGGCTGGTAGCGTTCCGAGGCGCGCAACAGCGAATCCTGGAAGTTGCCCCAGACATCGGTGAAATGCAGTTCCCTGCGGTCCTCGAGGTCCATCAGCGGCAGCAACACCGGGATGCCGCGCGCGCGCGCCTCGCGTTCCGCGGCCGCGCGCATGTCGGTGCGGGCATCGCCGCCGAGCAGCCAGCGCTCGCCGCGATCCTCGACCGCGAGCCACATCAGCGTGACCGGGCGCGTGCGCCCCCATTGCGCCAGGCCGGCTTCGCGCAGCAGTTGATTGACGGCATTGACGTCGAAGCGAACGCGCAGCAGTTCGCGATGGCCGTCCGCGCGCATGCGCTCGCCGGTCTTGTCGTCGGGCAGCGGGAGGTAAAGGAACTGCTGGACATAGCGCATCGGCTGGCGCAACGCGGCCTCGATCGCCGGCGCCTGGGCGCTGTCGCGCCGGCCGGTGACCTTGAGCAGGACCTGTTCGAAGGCGGCGCGCAGCGCGCGGGTGCGTTCCCGGTCCTGCTGGCCGCTCACCGGGACCTGGGATTCATACAGTTCATCGGCCTGCGCAACCAGGGCGCAGCCGAACAGCGCGAGCGCGACGATCAGGCCGCGCGCGATCCATCCGCTTCCCCTGCCTGCTGGCGACTTCACACGCATCATTCTGCATCCACCGGCGCAAACGCTGCATGATACCGCATGGCCACCATCCGGACTACACGCCGCTGCTCAAGGAGGCGTTCCACGGTGTCCCTGCCACCGGGATATGGGTTACAATTGCGGCTCGCGGACACCCCGAATCACGCAACAAGAACGCACTCCCGTGAGCCAGGACGACACCCCTACCGCATCACTCAGTTATCGCGATGCCGGCGTCGACATCGATGCCGGCGCGCGCCTCGTCGAGCGCATCAAGCCGGTCGCGAAGCGCACGGCGCGGCCCGGCGTCATGGCCGGGCTCGGCGGTTTCGGCGCCCTGTTCGAGCTGCCGCTCGATCGTTATCGTGAACCGGTGCTGGTGTCGGGCACCGACGGCGTCGGCACCAAGCTGCGCCTCGCAATCACGCTGGGGCGGCACGACACGGTCGGCATCGATCTGGTCGCGATGTGCGTCAACGACCTCGTGGTCCAGGGCGCGGAGCCGCTGTTCTTTCTCGATTACTATGCGACCGGCCGGCTCGACGTCGATGTCGCCGCCGACGTGATCCGCGGCATCGGCGCCGGCTGCGAGCAGGCCGGCGCGGCGCTGATCGGCGGCGAGACCGCCGAGATGCCGGGCATGTACGGCGACGGCGACTATGATCTCGCCGGCTTCTGCGTCGGCGTCGTCGAGAAGAGCGCGATCATCGACGGCACGCGTGCGCAGGCCGGCGATGCGCTGATCGGGCTGGCGTCGAGCGGTCCGCACTCGAACGGCTATTCGCTGATCCGCAAGATCATCGAGACCCGCAAGGCCGACCTGTCGGCGCCGTTCGGCGACGGTACGCTCGGCGAGGCACTGCTGGCGCCGACCCGCATCTATGTGAAGAGCGTACTGGCGCTGATCGAGGCGGTCGATGTCCGTTCGATCGCCCATATCACGGGTGGCGGACTCACCGAGAATATCCCCCGCGTGATCCCGGACGATGTCCAGGCGGTCATCGACGGCGCGAGCTGGACGCGCCCGGCGATCTTCGACTGGCTGCAGCGGCAGGGCAACGTGGCCGCGGACGAGATGGCGCGGACGTTCAACTGCGGCATCGGCATGGTCATCGCGGTGCCCGCCGGCGATGTCGACAAGGCGCTCGCGCAGCTCGCCGGCAACGGTGAAACCGCCTGGCGGATCGGCCATCTCGCGTCGCGCCAGCCGAACGCGCCACGTGTCGTCATCACCTGAAACGCGGCGGGCGCCGCCGGCGCTGGTCGTGCTGGCCTCGGGCCGCGGCAGCAATCTCCAGGCGATCATCGATGCCGCGACGCGCGGCGGGATCCCCGCGACGATCCGCGCGGTGGTCAGCGACCGGCCGCAGGCGCAGGCGCTCGACCGTGCCGCCCGGGCCGGCATTGCCGCGGTCGTCGTCGATCCGGCTGCGTGCAGCGGGCGCGCGGATTTCGATCGCGCATTGCTGAATCGCGTCGTCGGGCTGGCGCCTGACCTCGTCGTGCTGGCCGGCTATATGCGCATCCTCGCGCCGGATTTCGTCAGCGCATTCGACGGTCGGCTGCTCAATATCCATCCGTCCCTGCTGCCGGCCTTTCCGGGCCTGAATACCCATCGGCGCGCGCTGGAGGCCGGCGCCGCCGAGCACGGCGCCAGCGTGCACTTCGTCACCGACGAGCTCGACGGCGGTCCCGTGGTCATCCGGGGGCGGGTGCCGGTGCGACGCGGCGACGATCCGGCCGCGCTCGCGGCCCGGGTGCTCGCGCTCGAACACCGGATGTACCCGCTCGCGATCCGCTGGTTCGCCGAGGGCCGGCTGCGACTGCGGAACGGCCGCATCCTGTTCGACGGCCGCCCGCTGGCGGCGCCGCTCGATTTCGACGAGGTCAACGACACCGGTGAACCGCAGGCCGGCCATGACGACGCCAGCCCGGGCTGACCACGCCGGCGGCGTCCTGCTGCGCGCGGCGGCGGTCGCCGTGACGCTCGCGTTGCTCCCGGCCTGGCCGCCCGCGGTCGAGGCGGCCGCGCCGCTCGAACCCTTCACGGTCCGTTACGAGGTCAGGCACAACTCGATGCTGCTCGCGCGCATGGAGCGCAGCCTGCGCCGCGGCGCCAACGGCACCTGGGTCCTCGAATCGGTCTCGAAGCCCGCCGGCTTCCTGTCAACGGTGCTGCGCGACCACATCGTCGAGCGCAGCATCTGGGAATATGTGGCGGAGCGTCCGCGCCCGCTGAAGTACGAGTATCACCATACCGGACGCAAGGATGAGCGTCACGTCGTGCTCGATTTCGACTGGGACCGGGGTTCGGTGACGAATACCGTGAACAACGATCCGTGGCAGATGAAGATTCCGGACGACGCCCAGGACAAGCTGCTCTACCAGTACACGATGATGCTGGACATGCAGGACGGCGGGATCGGTCGCGAGTACCACGTCGCCGACGGCGGCGAACTCAAGATATACCGCTACGAGGTCGTCGGTCGCGAGGAACTGCGTACGCCGGTCGGCCGGCTGAAGACGATCAAGCTCGAGCGCATGCATGGTGATCGCCGCACGGTGATCTGGTGCGCGATCGACCTCGGCTATCTGCCGGTGCGGCTGGAACAGCATCGCGATCGGCGCATGGTCGCGGTGACGGTATCGGCGATCGAGCGCGGTCGTTAGCAGGCAGTTGAAAGCGCCCGGCGGGTTTACGCAGCGAAGTCAAGCGCAGCCTCGCCGGAGCCCGAAGGGTGCCGCGCAGCGGCAGCGAGGCGAGCCATTCGCGGAGAAAACCCGCCGGGCGCTTTCAACTGCCTGCTAACGACGTCAGGCCTTGGGCAGGGTGACGCCGCGCTGGCCCTGGTACTTGCCGGCGCGGTCCGCGTACGAGGTCTCGCAGACTTCATCCGATTCGAAGAACAGGACCTGGGCGACGCCTTCGTTGGCGTAGATCTTGGCCGGCAGCGGCGTGGTGTTCGAGAACTCGAGGGTGACGTGGCCTTCCCATTCGGGTTCGAGCGGGGTGACGTTGACGATGATGCCGCAGCGCGCGTAGGTGCTCTTGCCGAGGCAGATGGTGAGGACGCTGCGCGGGATGCGGAAGTATTCGACGGTGCGCGCGAGGGCGAAGGAGTTCGGCGGGATGATGCAGACGTCGGAGCGGATGTCGACGAAGCTGTTGGAGTCGAAGTTCTTGGGGTCGACGACCGCGGAGTTGATGTTGGTGAAGATCTTGAAGTCGTCGGCGCAGCGGATGTCGTAGCCGTAGCTCGAGGTGCCGTAGGAGATCACGCTGCCGCCCTTGTTCTCCCTGACCTGGCGCGGCTCGAACGGCTCGATCATGCCGTGCTTCTCGGCCATCTCGCGGATCCAGCGGTCTGACTTGATGCTCATGGTCATTCGTTATCCTGTATTGTGGTTCTGAATCCGTGTCCGGGCGGGGGTTGCCTGTGACAGGACACGCCGTGAATACGTCCCTGTAGGCTCCACGGCCGCATCCCTGCGGCCGAGGGTCCTGTCACAGGCAACCCCCGCCCGGACACTCGCCTCGGCAGTCGCTCGACTCTCAGGTCTGCTCGATCACGATGTTCGGGATCTTGGCGCTGTAGTCCTTGGCCTGCAGCGACAGCTTCGCGGCGACCTTGCGGGCGATCTCGCGGTAGGCCTGCGCGATCGCGTTGTCGGGGTCGGTGACGACGCTCGGGTTGCCGCCGTCGGCCTCTTCGCGGATGCGGCGGTCGAGCGGCAACTGGCCGAGCAGATCGACGTGATACTGGTCGGCCATCGCGCGGCCGCCGCCCTCGCCGAAGATCGGTTCCTGGTGGCCGCACTGGCTGCAGACGTGGATGCTCATGTTCTCGATGATGCCGAGCACGGTGACGTCGACGCGCTCGAACATCTTCAGCGCCTTGCGCGCGTCGAGCAGCGCGATGTCCTGCGGGGTTGTGACGATGACGGCGCCGCTGACCGGGATCTTCTGCGACAGTGTGAGCTGGATGTCGCCGGTGCCGGGGGGCAGGTCGATGACGAGGTAGTCCATCGGCTGCCAGCGGGTCTCGCGCAGTAGTTGTTCGAGGGCCTGGGTCACCATCGGGCCGCGCCAGATCATCGGCGATTCCTCGTCGACGAGGTAGCCGATCGACATCGACTGGATGCCGTGGGCGATGACCGGCTCCATCGAGCGGCCGTCGATCGATTTCGGGCGCTCTTTCGAGCCGAGCATGCGCGGCTGGCTGGGGCCGTAGATGTCGGCGTCGAGGATGCCGGCGGTTGCGCCTTCGGCGGCGAGCGCGAGCGCGAGGTTGACCGCCGTCGTGGACTTGCCGACGCCGCCCTTGCCGGAGGCGACGGCGATGATGTTGCGAATGTTCGGGATCGGCTTGACGCCCTTCTGCACTGCGTGGGTGATCACGCTGCTGTCGATCTCGATGTCGGCGCCGTCGATGCCGTCGATGGCTTCGATGCGCGCGCGCAGCGCCGCGCGCAGCGCGTCGTGATAGCCGCGCGCCGGGAAGCCGAGCGCGATACGCACGCGCGCGCGGCGGCCGTCGACGACGATGTCCCGCACCGCCGACGCGGACACGAGATCCTTGCCCAGATAGGGGTCGACGTACCCCTTGATCGCCATTTCGACCTGCAGTCGCGAGGTCTCTGCCATGCTTGCACTCCTTGACCGTCAGGGGTCAGTTCCCGTATGCGGGCTGGCCCGAAGACCGCAGATTCTACACCAAGTGGCGCCGGATCAAGTTATAATAACGCATTTTATCCGCCCCCTTTTCCCGGCCGAGCGAGATGTCCGAAAAACCTGGAAGAATACTGGTCACCAGCGCCCTGCCCTACGCGAACGGATCGATCCACATCGGCCACCTGGTCGAGTACATCCAGACCGACATCTGGGTGCGTTTCCAGAAGCTCCGCGGCCACCAGTGCCTCTATGTCTGCGCCGATGATACCCACGGTACGCCGGTAATGCTGCGCGCCGAACAGGAAGGCATCACGCCGGAGGCCCTGATCGAGCGCATGCAGCGCGAGCATCTCGAGGATTTCACTGCATTTCATGTGGCCTTCGACCACTATCACTCGACCAATTCGGAGGAGAACCGCGTCCTCGCGCAGGGGATCTACCGCCGCCTGCGCGAGCGCGGCCTGATCGAGGTGCGGTCCATCGAACAGCTCTACGACCCGGTCCGCGAGATGTTCCTGCCCGATCGCTATATCAAGGGGACCTGCCCGCGCTGCGGCGCGGCCGACCAGTACGGCGATGCCTGCGAGCAGTGCGGCGCGACCTACGCACCGACCGATCTGATCGATCCGGTATCGGCGATCTCCGGCGCAACGCCGGTCCGAAGGCAGTCGGAGCACCATTTCTTCCGCCTCGGCGAGTGCCGCGAGTTCCTCGAGGGCTGGCTGCGCGCCGGCCGCGCCGGCGGCGACGGTGAGTCGCCGCTGCAGGCGGAGACCCGCCACAAGCTCGCGGAGTGGTTCGAGGCCGGTCTGCGGGACTGGGACATCTCGCGCGACGCGCCCTATTTCGGCTTCGAGATCCCGGACGCGCCCGGCAAGTACCTCTATGTCTGGCTCGACGCGCCGATCGGCTACATGGCGAGTTTCCTGCGGCTGTGCGAGCTGCGCGGCCTCGATTTCGACGACTGGTGGCGGCCGGACAGCAACACCCGGTTGTGTCACTTCATCGGCAAGGACATCCTCTATTTCCATGCGCTGTTCTGGCCGGCGATGCTGCACCACGCCGGCTACCGTACGCCGGACCGGATCTTCGTGCACGGCTTCCTGACCGTCAACGGCCAGAAGATGTCGAAGTCGCGCGGCACCTTCATCACCGCGCGCTCGTTCCTGAACCACCTGAATCCGGAATATCTGCGCTATTACTTCGCCGCGAAGCTGAACGACCGCATCGAGGACCTCGACCTGAACCTCGACGATTTCAGCGCGCGCATCAACAGCGACCTCGTCGGCAAGTTCGTCAACATCGCGAGCCGCTGCGCCGGGTTCATTCACAGCCATTTCGACGGCCGCCTCGCCGACGACATCGACGCCGGCGACCGCGCCCTGCTCGCGCAACTGCAACGGGCCGCCGACCCGGTCGCCCGCGCCTGGGACGAGCGCCGTTACAGCGAGGCCGTGCGCCAGATCATGGACCTCGCCGATGCCGCCAACGCCTGGATCAATGAGCAACAGCCCTGGCGCCGCATCAAGTCCGATGTTGCCGGCGAGCGTGCCCGCGTGCAGCAGGTCTGTACGACCGCTCTGAACGCGTTCCGCCTGCTGGCGCTGTACCTGAAGCCGGTACTGCCGGCGCTCGCCGCCGAGGTCGAGGCCTTCCTCGACACCCCGGCGCCGCGCTGGGACTGCCATGCTGAACTCATGCTCGGACGGCCGATCAAACCCTACAGACACCTCGCGACGCGGATCGAACCGCGCCAGATCGAGGCCCTGATCGGGGAGAACCAGGCGCAGCCCGCGCCCGCTGCCACCACCACGCCCGCAGGGACCGCGCGCAAGGAGACGCCGCGGTCCGCCGATAACCCCGGCAAATCCGGGGAGATCTCCATCGAAGATTTCGCGAAGATCGACCTGCGCATCGCCCGCATCGTCGAGGCCAGCGACGTCGAGGGCGCCGACAAACTGCTGGCACTGACCCTGGATATCGGCAACGGCGAGAGCCGCCGGGTGTTCGCCGGCATCCGCGGCCGCTATGCCGCGCCGGCGCTGGTCGGCCGCCAGGTCGTCGTCGTCGCGAACCTGGCGCCGCGCAAGATGCGCTTCGGCGTGTCCGAGGGCATGGTGCTGGCCGCCGGCCCCGGTGGCGACGAGATCTGGCTGATCGGACCGGAGGACGGGGCGCGGCCCGGCATGCGGGTCAAGTGATATGATCGAGTCAAATGACTGAATATCTTCTCATTCTTGTCAGCACGGTACTGGTCAACAACTTCGTCCTGACCAAGTTCCTCGGGCTGTGCCCGTTCATGGGCGTATCGCGCAAGCTCGAGACCGCGACCGGCATGGCGCTGGCGACGACCTTCGTGCTGACGCTGTCGTCGATCTGCAGCTATCTGGCGAATACCTATCTGCTCGCGCCGCTCGGCCTCGAGTACCTGCGTACGATCACGTTTATCCTCGTCATCGCCGCGGTCGTGCAGTTCACCGAAATGGTGATCCACAAGACCAGTCCGCTGCTGTACCAGGTGCTCGGCATCTTCCTGCCGCTGATCACGACCAATTGCGCGGTGCTCGGCGTCGCGCTGCTGAACGTCCAGCAGGACTCCGGCTTCATCGAGTCGGCGCTGTTCGGTTTCGGCGCCGCGGTCGGTTTCTCGATGGTGCTGATCCTGTTCGCGGCGATGCGCGAGCGCATCGCGGTCGCCGACGTCCCGGTCGCGTTCCGCGGCCCGGCGATCGCGCTGGTGACCGCCGGCCTGATGTCGCTGGCGTTCATGGGTTTCTCCGGGCTGGTGAGGCTCTGACATGCTGGCCGCGATCATTGCGCTCAGTGTCATGGCGGTCGTGTTCGGGTTGACGCTCGGCTATGCGGCGATCCGCTTCAAGGTCGAGGGCGATCCGCTGGTCGACCAGATCGACGGCCTGCTGCCGCAGACCCAGTGCGGGCAATGCGGCTATCCCGGCTGCCGGCCCTATGCCACCGCGATCGCCAAGGGCGAGGCCGACATCAACCAGTGCCCGCCCGGCGGCGAGGCGACGATCCATGCGCTCGCCGATCTGCTCGACCGCGATCCGAAGCCGCTGAATCCCGACAACGGCGCGATCAAGCCGAAGACCGTCGCCGTCATCGACGAGGCGCGCTGCATCGGCTGCACGCTGTGCATCCAGGCCTGCCCGGTCGATGCGATCGTCGGCGCGCCGAAACAGATGCATACCGTCATCGCGAAGGAATGCACCGGCTGCGACCTGTGCGTGCCGCCCTGCCCGGTCGACTGCATCGACATGGTGCCGCTGCGCCAGGACATCCTGACCTGGAAATGGCCCTACCCCGAGGCACGACCCGCAGACCTCCCGGCGGAACGCAAGTCGGCCGGAGGCAACTCATGACGGCAGCCCCGGGGCCCCGCCGCCTGTGGCGATTCCGCGGCGGCGTGCATCCGACCCAGCACAAGACTGAATCGAACCAGTCACCGATCGCGCCCGCGCGTATCCCGCGCCGCCTGATCCTGCCGCTGCACCAGCACATCGGACAGCCGGCGGAGGCCCTGGTCGCTCCGGGTGCCCGCGTGCTGAAGGGCGAGATGATCGCGCGCGCGACCGGTTTCGTCAGCGCGCCGGTCCATGCGCCGACCTCGGGCACGGTCGTCGATATCGGCGAGCATGCGATCCCCCATCCGTCGGGCCTGAAGGCGCCGTGCATCGTCATCGAACCGGATGGCCTTGACGAGTGGAAGCCGCATGAAGGCATCGACGACTATCGCTCGCTCGAACCCAGCGCGCTGCGCAACCTGATCCGCGAGGCCGGCATCGTCGGTCTCGGCGGCGCCGGCTTCCCCTCCTACATCAAGCTCAATCCCGGCCAGCGCAAGTCGGTCGAGATCCTGATCCTGAACGGCGTCGAGTGCGAACCGTATATCACCTGCGACGACGTGCTGATGCGCGAGCGGGCGGCAGAGATCGTCGGCGGCCTCGAGATCGTCCGCCATGCGTTGCAGGCCGGGCGCTGCCTGATCGCGATCGAGGACAACAAGCCCGAGGCAATCGACGCAATGCGCGCCGCGATCGCGGGGCAGGACGGCGTCGAGGTCGTGCCGGTGCCGACGCTGTATCCGCAGGGCAGCGAGAAGCAACTCGTGCGCGTGCTGACCGGCAAGGAAGTACCGGCCAACGGCCTGTGCATCAACATCGGCGTCGTCAACGTCAACGTCGGCACCGCTGCCGCGGTGTGGCGCGCGATCCGTCACGGCGAGCCGCTGATCTCGCGCATCGTCACCGTGACCGGCAGCGCGGTCGGCGAGGGCCGCAACCTCGACACCCTGCTCGGCACGCCGATGCGCGACCTGATCGAACAGTGCGGCGGCGACGCCGCACGCATAGAGCGCCTGATCATGGGCGGCCCGATGATGGGCTTCGCGCTGCATGACCTCGGCCTGCCGGTCATCAAGACGACGAATTGCGTACTGGCTGCCGCGCCCGAAGAGATCGCCCCGGCCAGACCGGCGATGCCCTGCATCCGCTGCGGCGCCTGCGCCGACGTCTGCCCGATCAACCTGCTGCCCCAGCAGCTGTACTGGTACTCGAAGCACAAGGATCTCGACAAGGTCCAGGAGTACAACCTGTTCGACTGCATCGAATGCGGCTGCTGCTCGTATGTATGCCCGAGCAACATTCCTCTGGTACAGTATTTCCGCTACGCGAAGGGCGACATCTGGACGCAGGAACGGGAGCGGGAGAAATCCGATATCGCGCGCCAGCGTTTCGAGGCGCGCCAGCAGCGCATCGAGCGGGAAAAGCAGGAGCGCGAGGCGAAGCGCCAGCAGAAGAAGTCCGCGCTCGATACCGTGGCCGCCGCCCGCCAGCGCGGCGAGGAACAGATGAAGTCTGCGATGCAGCAGGCCGAAGCGCGCAGGGAGGCGGCGATGCAGCAGGCCGGCCGGTCCGCTGCCGGGAACGACGACGCGAAAGCGCCGCCGCCCGCGGCGGGCGGCAGTGACGGCAGGAAGCCACCGGAGTCGGACAGGGAATAACCAGCAGCCGTCATGACGCGCTTCCGAAACCGTACAAGCACCCCATAACGACACATCATGCCGCTTCGCACAGCGACATCACCGCATGTCAGGGCCCCCGTCAGCGTCACATCACTGATGGTGCAGGTACTGCTCGCGCTGATCCCGGGCATCGCCGCCTATGTCTGGTTTTTCGGCTGGGGCATCGTCATCACGATCCTGATCGCGATCTGCGCTGCGCTCGGCGCCGAAGCCCTCATGCTGAAACTCAGGCGCCAGCCGGTCATGCAGTTCCTGACCGACGGCAGCGCGCTGGTCACTGCGGTGCTGCTCGCGCTGGCGATCCCGCCGACCGCGCCGTGGTGGATCGTCGTCATCGGCGTCGTATTCGCGATCGTCGTCGCCAAGCATCTCTACGGCGGACTCGGCTACAACCCGTTCAACCCGGCGATGGTCGGTTATGTGATGCTGCTGATCTCGTTTCCGCGCGAGATGACCGCCTGGGTGCCGGTCGTCACGGTCAGCGAGTATTCACTGAGTTTCCTCGAGTACGTCGCACTGATCTTCGGCGGGCGCCTGCCGGACGGCGTCACGATCGACGCCCTGACCGAAGCCACGCCACTCGACACGCTGCGCACCCATCTCGGACTCGGCAGTACTGTCCCCGAGATCCTCCAGCAGTTCGGCCTCGACGAAGAGACCAGCCGCATCCTCGGCGTCACCCCGATCTTCGGCGCGATCGGCGGCAAGGGCTGGGAGTGGATCGCCGCCGGCTTCCTCGTCGGCGGGCTGTGGATGATGTTTCGCAAGATCATCACCTGGCATATCCCGGTCGCGGTGATCGGATCGCTGACCGCGATCTCCCTGCTGTTCTTCCTGATCGATCCGGATCATTACGCCTCGCCGCTGGTCCACGTGTTCAGCGGCGCGACGATATTGTGCGCCTTCTTCATCGCCACCGACCCGGTCAGCGCCGCGACCAGCAGCAAGGGCCGGCTCATCTACGGCTGCGGCATCGGTATCCTGATCTATGTGATTCGCGCCTGGGGCGGCTATCCAGACAGCGTCGCGTTCGCGGTGTTGCTGATGAACATGACGGTGCCGCTGATCGACAACTACTTCAAGCCCCGGGTGTTCGGGCACGGCAAGGACTGAGTCATGCTCGTCCGCCACATGACGGTCACGGCCCTGCTGCTCGGCGTCTTCGCCGTCGTCGGCACCACGATCGTGGCGCTGACCGAGGACAATACCCGGGAGCGCATCGCGCATAACGAACGCGAGTACCTGCTGCGCAGCCTCAATGAGGTCGTGCCGCGCGGCAGTTACGACAACGATATCGAACACGACACGGTCCAGGCTGAATCCCGCAAGCTGCTCGGCAGCAAGAAGCCGATAACGGTGTACCGGGCGCGCAAGGAAGGCAGGCCGGTCGCGGCGATCTTCACGACCGTCGCCCCCGACGGCTACAGCGGCGAGATCCGCCTGCTGGTCGCGATCGATCACGGCGATGGCCGCATACTCGGCGTACGCGTCGTCGGCCATCGCGAGACCCCCGGACTCGGCGATGCGATCGAAATCGAAAAGTCGGACTGGATCAAGGGGTTCGACGGCCACTCGCTGGACGACCCCGGCGAACTCGGGTGGAGCGTCGAGAAGGACGGCGGCATCTTCGACCAGTTCACCGGCGCGACCATCACGCCGCGCGCAGTGGTCAGGGCGGTCCATTCCACCTTAAAATACTACGACGCTCACAGGAACGAACTGTTCGGCGAGCAGGACGGCGAACCGGCCGAAGAGGCAGCCAATGGCACAGAGTAGCTACGCGACCATCACCCGCGACGGGCTGTGGACCAACAATCCCGCCCTCGTCCAGATCCTCGGGCTGTGCCCGCTGCTCGCCGTGACCAACTCGGTCGTCAACGGCCTCGGCCTCGGCCTGGCGACGATGCTGACGCTGATCCTGTCGAACGGCATCATCTCGATGATCCGCAACCACCTGCGCCCCGAGATCCGCATCCCGGTCTTCGTGCTCGTCATCGCCTCGATCGTCACTGCGATCGAGCTGGCGATGAATGCGTATTTCCACGAACTGTTCCGCGTGCTCGGCATCTTCATCCCGCTGATCGTCACCAACTGCGCGATCATCGCCCGCGCCGAGTCCTTCGCGTCCAAGAACGCGGTCGGCCCGTCGCTGCTCGACGGCTTCATGATGGGGCTCGGCTTCGCGCTGGTCCTGATCACGCTCGGCGCCATGCGCGAGGCCCTCGGCGCCGGCACGCTGTTCTCGAACGCGCACCTGATGTTCGGCGAGGGCGCGCGCGACTTCGTCATCACGCTCATCCCCGAATACCGCGGCTTCCTGCTCGCGATCCTGCCGCCGGGCGCGTTCATCGGCCTCGGCCTGCTGATCGCGCTGAAAAACGTCATCGACGGCCGCCGCAAGGCCCGTGCCGAGCGCATTGCCGCAGTCGAGCCCGCCGCCAGCGCCGCCTAGCCCGGAGTTCGGGGTCAGAGCCCCCGACCCCATGATGAACGAACAGACACGCCGCGAGCTCTTCACCCGCCTGCGCAAGGCCAACCCGAAACCGACTACCGAGCTGAAGTACCGCACACCGTTCGAGCTGCTGGTCGCGGTGATCCTGTCGGCGCAGGCCACCGACAAGGGCGTGAACCTCGCGACCCGCGGGCTGTTCAAGGTCGCCAACACCCCGCGGAAGCTGCTCGCGCTCGGCGAGGACGGCCTCAAGGAACATATCCGCACGATCGGGCTGTTCAATACCAAGGCGCGCAACATCCTCGAGACCTGCCGCCTCCTCGTCGAGCGGCATGGCGGCCGCGTGCCGCGCGACCGCGCCGCGCTCGAGGCGCTGCCGGGAGTCGGCCGCAAGACCGCGAACGTGATCCTGAACACTGCCTTCGGCGAACCGACGATCGCGGTCGATACGCACATCTTCCGCGTCGCGAACCGCACCGGCCTCGCCCCCGGCAAAAACGTCGCCGAGGTCGAGCGCCGCCTGCTCGAAGTCGTGCCGGAGGAGTTCCTGCACGATGCCCATCACTGGCTGATCCTGCACGGGCGCTATGTCTGCATTGCGCGCAGGCCGCGCTGCGGCGCGTGCCTGATCGAGGATCTCTGCGAATATCCCGACAAGGAGGACTGATGTTCGGTCAGGACCGGGAACAGATGCGGCGCTTCTTCGGCGCCGCGTGGCTGAAGCGACTCGCCGGCACGCCGCTCGAGCCGGTCGAGCTGCTGGTTGCCGACATCATCGCCGACCACCCCGAATATCATGCGCTGCTGGCCGAAGACGCGCTCGAGCGCGAATACCCGCCCGAACTCGGCGCGACCAATCCGTTTCTGCACATGGGCATGCACATCGCGATCCGCGAGCAGGTCGCGGCGGGGCGTCCCGCGGACATCGCGGCGCTCCATCGGGCGATCGCCGCCCGCCTCGGCGACCTCCACGAGGCCGAACACCGGATGATCGACTGCCTCGGCGAGGCACTGTGGCGCGCGCAGCGCGACGGCGTCGAACCGGACGAGGCGGCCTATCTCGAATGCCTGCGCCGCCTGGCGCGCGGCTGAAACGGCATCGTCAGCCGAAGAACCCGGCGACCGCGACCCCGACCAGGTGGCTCAGCACGATCACCAGCACGGTGATGCCGACATGCTCGCCGATGACCTTCCACGGCGCGGCGCCCTGCGCGCGCGCCATGCGGTAACTGAGCCAGGCGATCACCGTCAGCCCCCAGACTGCCCCGACGACGATCGCAGTGCCGAGATCGAACAGCAGGATCGGCACCAGGAAGGTCAGCGCCATCAGGAGTTTCGCGAGGAAGGCCGCGACCGTCGTCAGCCAGATCTCGGCCGGCGTGTGCTCGCCCTTCGACTCCTCGGCGATATGGATGCCGAGCGCGTCGGACATCGCATCGGCGATCGCGATCGTGACGATGCCGCCGACGACAACCATCGTCGACTGGGTGCCGGAATGCAGGCCGACCATCAAGCCCAGCGTGGTGATGACCCCGGAGGTGAGGCCGAAGCTGGCGCCGGTATTGATGTGCCGGTTCACTCCTCCCGTTCTTTGGCTTCGGTATCGACGCTGAGCCGCTGGAAGACCGCGAGCCCGACGATCAGGAGCGTCGCCGCGAACAACAGCAAGGTCGGATAGAGCAGCATGCTCATGTCCCTGCGGCCGGCGCCGAACACGAAGACCAGCGCCTCGAGCGTCACCGCAATCGAGATGATGACGAGGAATTTCGACAGCGTCTGGCGGACATCGCGCATCGTGCGCAGGCGGCGCCCGCGGAGGATCTCCTCTTCCAGCAGGTATTTGGACACGTCGAACACGGCGATCGAGATGACGATGAGGCCGATCGCCTCGAGCAGCTTCTCGATGACGTCATCGCCGGCAAGCACCGCGGCGAGGATGCCCCACAGGGCGTAGCCGACCATCGCCATGCTGATCGACAGCAGGCAGATGCAGAACACGCCATAGACCGCGCTGCCGAAAATATTTGTGAAGCGGACGAAGTCACGCATGGCACAATTCTTCAGGAGATAAGTTACAATCCATCCATCGTCACTCCGCGTCTTGCAGGATTAGGGCTATGAAACTGGGCGTCAAGGAATTCAGGGCCTGGAAAAACAAGTGCATCACCCTGCTCGGCATGTCCGGCGTGGGCAAGACCCATCTGTCCGATCTGCTGATGCAGGACGACTGGTTCCATTTCTCCGGGGACTACCGCATCGGCACCCGGTATCTCGACGAACCGATCCTCGACAACATAAAGCAGCAGGCGATGCAGGTACCGTTCCTGCGCGAGCTGCTGCGTTCGGACTCAATCTACATCAACAACAACATCACCGTCTACAACCTGCAGCCGGTATCGAGCTTTCTCGGCAAGCTCGGCGACCCGCAGCGCGGCGGCCTGCCGCTCAAGGAATTCAAGCGCCGCCAGGAACTGCACCGGCTCGGCGAGATCGCCGCGATGAAGGACGTGCCCGACTTCATCCACAAGGCGCGCTTCATTTACGGCTATCAGCACTTCATCAACGATGCCGGCGGCAGCATCTGCGAGCTCGACGACCCCGATGTCATCGACATCCTGAGCCGCCACACACTGATCCTGTATATCAAGGCCAGCGCCGACGACGAACGCGCGCTGATCGAGCGCGCGATCAGCGACCCCAAGCCCCTGTATTACCGTGAGGCCTTCCTCGATGAGCAGTTGGCGGCCTACATGAAGGAGAAGGAACTGCCCTACGTCGCGATGATCGATCCGGACGATTTCGTGCGCTGGATCTTCCCGAAACTGTTCCGCTCGCGCATCCCGCGCTACGAACAGATCGCGCGCGACTACGGCTACACGATCACCACCGAGGAACTCGCCGGCGTGCGCGACGAGGAGACCTTCCTCGAGATCGTCGAGCGCGCGGTCGCGCGCCAGGGCTGACGTACCCGGAGCTGACGATGCCGCTGGTTTCGAAATCCGGACTGCCGACCTTCGAGCGACTGAAGGAGGAAGGCGCGACCGTGCTGACCGAGCGCGAGGCCGGCAGCCAGGACATCCGCGAGCTGCACATCGGCCTGCTGAACATGATGCCGGACGCCGCGCTGCAGGCCACCGAGCGGCAATTCTATCGCCTGATCGGCGAGAGCAACCAGATCGCGCAGTTCTACATGCACCCGTTCACGCTCGACGCGCTGGATCGCAACGAGCAGGCGCTCGATTATGTGCGCGCTTATTACGAGAGCTTCGAACAGATCAAGGCCGACGGCCTCGACGCGCTGATCATCACCGGCGCCAATGTCACGCAGCCGGATCTGGCCGCCGAGCCGTTCTGGAACCCGCTGATCGAGGTCATTGACTGGGCGGCGGACAATGTCACCTCGATCCTGTGTTCCTGCCTCGCCACCCACGCAGTGCTGCAGTTCCGCTTCGGGCAGCGCCGCCGCCGACTGCCGGCCAAGCGCTGGGGCGTCTACCGCCATCGCGTGCTCGACCGCGGCCACCCGCTGGTCAACGACGTCAACACGCTGTTCGACGTCCCCCACTCGCGCTTCAACGAGATCGGCCGCGACCAGTTCGAGGCCGCCGGCCTGCACGTGCTGGTCGAGAGCCGCGAGTCAGGCGTCCACCTCGCGGTCAGCGAGGATCGCTTCCGCTTCGTGTACTTCCAGGGCCACCCGGAATACGACACGATCAGCCTGCTCAAGGAATACAAGCGCGAAGTGATGCTGTACGCGCAGGGCCGGCGCGCCGACTATCCGCCGTTTCCGGAAAACTACTTCACGCTGAGGACGCGCGCGATCCTCGACGAACACAGGGACAGGGTCATCACGGCGATGCAGACCGGAAACCCGGTCCCGGAACTGCCCGAGGATATGATCCGCGACGGCCTGCACAACACCTGGCACGACACCGCCGAGGCGGTCATCAACAACTGGGTCGGCAAGGTCTACCAGATCACCCATCACGACCGCAAACTGCCGTTCAAGGACGGCATCGATCCGGGGGATCCGCTGGGGTTGCTGTAACTTCCAGGTCCGCGCCTCACTTCAGACAAACTTCCAATGCCATACCGGCGTGATTCCGTGCCGGTAATTGGCTGCCCGGCACTTGAGCTGCTTTACTTTTTTATATATAGTAAAGCACCTGACAGCCGGGAGAATCATCATGACCAGCCTCAAATTATCCTCCAAAAACCAGATCGTCCTGCCCAGGGAGGCGCGGGAGGCCATGAACGTCAAGGGCGGCGACGAGCTTCTGGTGGTCGTCAAGGGCGGCGTCACCCTGCTGATGCCGAAACCGAAAAACTATGAAAAGGCACTCGCGGGCAAAGGCAAGGGCGTATACAGCGGCAAGCACATCGACGAGGAACGCCGTTCGTGGTGAGCCGGAAGGCCCTGGACGGATTCCTCAAGCGAAATCACCGGATCGGCATCGACTCCAATATCCTGATCTACCAGATAGAAGGCCATCCGGAATATCGACGTCCGGCGCAGAAGATCTTCGCGGCCATCGAGGCGGGACATAACATCGGCATCTGCTCCACGCTCTCTCTTCTTGAAGTGCTGGTGCAACCCTATCGCAACGACGATGACAGCAGGGTTAACCAGTTCTATGCCTTGTTGACTACCTATCCAAATCTGACGTGGACGGACCTGTCGATCGAAATCGCCGATCTCGGCGCGCGCCTGCGGGCGAAATACCGGATAAGGACACCGGACGCGATCGTGCTGGCTACGGCCATCCATGCCGGCGCCTCCGGATTCATCGGCAACGATGCCCGCATGAGGCGAATCACTGAAACTGAGGTGATGGTTTTATCATAAACAGGTTCACTGATATTCCTGATCAGCGGGAATCTGGTCCGCGCTCAATGGCGCGATGGCGGATAGCGGAACGGTGATCACGACAATGGACTGCCCGAGGGCATTGAAAACCTCCTGCACCACGCCCACTTTACCACGCTCCGGATAAGTAACATTTTTCCAGAACAACGGTGATATCGCCACGCGCAGATTCGCCTCGGGAATATCCCGATTTTGAAATCGAATTATTGTATTCAAATGAGCTACGGAAACTCAGAAAATACTCCGTTGTATGTTTAAGGGTCAGATCTACTCCGGCCAGGCAAGGGCCAGATCGAAGTTTACAAGGTGGATACCAGTGCCGCAGTCGAAGGTCACCTCAATGCGCCAGTCACCCCCCATCGAATACTCGGGGCTCCGGCCGGTGTAGACACCCGAGCGCAGTTCCTCCATCAGCACGACGATATCGTCGCTGCTCATCTCGTGCTCGGGCATGAACTGGCGGAAGTTGACGTGACAGGCGCGCACGGTGCGGTTGGCGCTGTCGTTGATCCTCACTGCGACCACAGCGGCGTCGCCGACCGGCGGCGGCCACGGCGTCGTCTTCAGGCGCACGGTATATTCGCCGTCGCCGGCGCCCTGACTCAGCGATTCGCTCCAGTCGGAGCAGGCCGTGAGCGCGAGCGGCAGGGTCAGGAGGATGACAAGCAGTCTCGCCACGGGATCGTCCCTCAGGCCTTCTTCTGGATCAGCTCGATCCGGTAGCCGTCCGGATCCTCGACGAAGGCGATGACCGTCGTGCCGTGCTTCATCGGCCCGGCCTCGCGCACGACCTTGCCGCCGCGGGCGCGGATCTCGTCGCAGGCCGCGGCGGCATTGTCGACCTCGAGCGCGATATGGCCGAAGCCGTTGCCGAGGTCGTAGGATGTCGTGTCCCAGTTGTGGGTCAGCTCGATGACCGCGGTCTCGGACTCCGGCCCGTAGCCGACGAAGGCCAGCGTGAAGCGGCCGTCCGGGTAGTCATGCTTGCGCAACAGGCGCATGCCGAGCACCCCGGTATAGAATTTCAGCGAACGCTCGAGGTCGCCGACGCGGATCATCGTGTGCAGCAGGCGCATCAGCCCTTGCCTCCGGGCTTGCGCTTCAGCCGCGCGGCGATGCGCATGCGCAGCGCATTCAGCTTGATGAAGCCTTCCGCGTCCTTCTGGTTATATTTGCCGGCATCGTCCTCGAAGGTCGCGATATCGGCGTCGAACAGACTGTCGCGTTGCGAGCGCCGACCGGTGACCGAGACGCTGCCCTTGTAGAGCTTGACGCGCACCGTGCCGTTGACGGTGGCCTGCGACGCGTCGATCATCTGCTGCAGCATGCGCCGCTCCGGGCTCCACCAGTAACCGTTGTAGACCAGGCTCGCGTAGCGCGGCATCAGATCGTCCTTCAGGTGCGCGACCTCGCGGTCGAGCGTGATCGATTCGATCGCGCGGTGTGCCTTCAGCATCACCGTGCCGCCCGGCGTCTCGTAGCAGCCGCGCGATTTCATGCCGACGTAGCGGTTCTCGACCAGGTCGAGGCGGCCGACGCCGTGGGCGCCGGCGATGCGGTTCAGTTCCGCCATGATCTGCGCCGGGCTTTGGCGCTTGCCGTCGAGCGCGACGATGTCACCGCGCTCGAACTCGAGTTCGAGTGACTGCGGCCGGTCCGGCGCCTGCTCCGGCGCGACGCTCCAGCGCCACATCGTGTCCTCGGGCTCGACCCACGGATCTTCGAGCGGTCCGCCTTCATAGGAGATGTGCAAGAGGTTTGCGTCCATCGAGTACGGCGAACCGCCCTTGCGTTTGGCCTCGACCGGGATGCCGCGACTCTCGGCCCAGTTCAAAAGCTTCTCGCGCGACAGCAGGTCCCACTCGCGCCACGGCGCGATGATGCGGATCTCCGGATTCAGCGCGTAGGCGCCGAGCTCGAAGCGGACCTGATCGTTGCCCTTGCCGGTCGCGCCGTGTGAAACGGCATCGGCGCCGGTGGCCTCGGCGATCTCGACCAGGCGCTTCGCGATCAGCGGGCGCGCGATCGAGGTGCCGAGCAGGTATTCGCCCTCGTACAGCGTATTGGCGCGAAACATCGGGAACACGAAGTCGCGCGCGAACTCTTCGCGCAGGTCCTCGATGAAGATCTCGCGCGCGCCCATCGCCTCGGCCTTGCGGCGCGCGGGCTCGAGCTCCTCGCCCTGGCCGATGTCGGCGGTGAAGGTCACGACCTCGCAGCCGTAGGTCTCCTGCAACCAGCGCAGGATCACCGAGGTATCGAGGCCGCCGGAATAGGCGAGGACGACTTTCCTGATGTCAGACATGAATGATGTTTTCCCGATAGTGCCTTATGACACCGGCTTTTTCGCGCTGCGGCGCAGGCGCGACAGCAGCCGGCGCGCCATGTCGCCGAACAGCTCGGTCTGGGTCGGATGCGGATGGATCGCCTCGGCGACCTGGTCCAGCGTCAGCTTGCCCGCGACCATCATGACCGCCTCGCCGATCAGCGTGTCGGCGTGGTCGGCGAGGAAGTGCACGCCGACGATGCGTCGCGACGCCTTGTCGGCGACGATCTTGATCAGGCCGTGGGTCTCGTGGTTGATCATCGCCTTGGCATCGATGCTGATCGGCACCTTGACCTCGACCGCGTCGATCCCTTTCGCCTTTGCCTGCTCGGCCGACAGGCCGACGAACGCGGCCTGCGGGCGCGTGAAGATCACGCCGCAGTCCTTCGCCTGGTCGTAGCTGGCGCGCTCGCCGGCGATCGTCTGCGCCGCGACGCGGCCCTGCTGGCCGGCGGTATGCGCGAGCATCAGCCCGCCGATGACGTCGCCGACCGCGAAGATGTGCGGTACCGAGGTCCGGCAGCTCGCGTCGACGCGGACCACGCCCTTCTCGGTCGCGACGCCGGCGGCGTCGAGCTTCAGCGGCTCGAGCAGCGGGCGCTTGCCGGTCGCCATCAGCACATAGTCCGCGCTCGCGTTGTGCTTCTTGCCGTCGGCATCGGTATAGGACAGCTTCATCGCGCCGGGCTTGCCCTTGATCTCGTCGACCTTGACCGAGGTCAGCACCTTCAGGCGCGGCTCATCGTTGAGGATTTCGCTCAACTGCTTCGCGACCTCGGCCTCGACCTCGGCGAGGATGCGGTCCTGGGCCTCGAGCAGCGTGACCTCGGTGCCGAAGTCCTGGAAGATCTGCGCCATCTCGAGACCGATCGCGCCGCCGCCGACGACCAGCAGCTTCTTCGGTCGGTCCTTCAGCTCCCACACCGTATCGGAAGTCAGCACGCCGCCGGCCGCGAGGCCTTCGCGCGCGCCGGGGATCGGCGGCACGAACGGCGGCGCGCCGGTCGCGATGACCGCGCAGCCAAAGCTCAGCTTCTCGCCCTTCGAGCCGTCGCCGGGCGCGACGCGCCGGTGACGTTCCTTGCTGTTGCCGGAGGTATCGACGAACAGTTCATGCGCGCCGGTGAACGAGGCATAACCCTGCTTCAGCGTGATCTTCACGCCCTTGTCGGTCTTCTCGGCCATCTCGCCGCGGGTCTCGAGCACGCCGCGACGCGTCTGCTCGAGCTTCTTCCAGTTCAGTTTCGCGGCGGTCGTGCCCTCGATACCGAGATGCTCATCGTCGGCGCGATCGCGGATGCGGTCGGCCGCGGCGCGCCAGGCCTTGGACGGGATGCAGCCGCGCCACAGGCATTCGCCGCCGGGCAGCGGCGCGTCGTTGATCATGACGACCTTGTAGCCGTGACCGGCGAGGTCGCGCGCGCAGTCCTCGCCGCCGGGACCGCCGCCGATGACGGCGACGTCATAGTCCCAGTTGCCTTCCGGGATCAAAGGACCGGTGCTGATCCACGACTCCGGCTGCTCGATCAGTTGCTTCAGCGCGCCGAGATATTTCGCGACATGGGCGCCGTAGACGACGCGGTGGTCGGCGGTGATCATCAGCGGCATGCCCTGCTCGCCGGCGGTCGCGATCGCGAGGATCGCCGCCATGCCGGGCGTCGGGATCGCATCGAACAGGCTGACGCCGAGCATGCCCATGTTCGACACCATGAAGGTCGGGTTCGCGTATTCGTCGGGCTTGAGGCGGCGTTTGCGGGCGCGTTCGACGAGGTCCTTCCAGTCGTCGTTCAGCTCCCCGAGCGAACGCGACTCGCAACCGCGCAGCACCGGCACGACGAGGCCGCCGTCTTCGGCGGTGACCGCCATGCCGATGTCGACGTGGTCGCGCTCGATCAGTTTGTCCTCGGGCTGGTAGGCCCAGTTCATGCGTGGCTGTTCCTTCATCGCCAGCGCGCAGGCCTTCGCGATCGCGACGGTCAGCGAGATGCCGTTCTTCTTCGCCGCGCGCGCGAGCGCCTCGGGACGCGCATGGACGGTGACGCGGAAGGTCGGCATCGACTGCGCACGCATCATGTTGTGGCTGACCGCGCGCTCGAGCGAGGTCATCTTGCGGCCGTCGCCGGGGACGTCGACCGACAGCGAGGACAAGAGCGCGGCCGCGCCCGGGTGGACCGGCGCCGCGCCCGCATGCGCCGCGGGCCGGACGCCGGCGCGTTCGACATCGACGGCGGTGACCTCGCCGGCAGGGCCGGTGCCCCTGACCTGCGCGAGATCGACGCCGAGCCGGCCGGCGAGCTTGCGCGCATACGGGGTTACGGCCTTGCCGGCCGGACGATCCGCGGGCGCGGCGTCATGATCGCCCGCGCCGCGTGGCGCGGCGGGTGTTTCGCGGCCGGCGGCCGTGTCGCGCGCCGGGGCTTCATCGTGATCATGATCCCGCTGCTGCGCTATGGACTGGCGCCCGAGCGTGCCCTCGCGGATGACCTCTTCCTTCTTCGCGACCAGGAAGGCCATCTCGCCACCGACCGGGACGACGCTGTCGACCGCGGCGATCGGCCCCGACAGGAAGCCTTCGCGGAACACCTCGACGTCCATGATCGCCTTGTCGGTCTCGACCGTCGCGACGATGTCGCCGCGCTCGATCTTGTCGCCAGGCTGCTTTTCCCAGCTCACGACGACACCCTCGGTCATCGTGTCGGAGAGCTGCGGCATCGCGATCGTGTAGATCGCGCCGGCGGGGGCACTGCCGCCGCCTGCCGATTCCGCGACTGGCGCCGACTTCCCGGGGGCCTTGTCACCGCCGCCCTTCGCTTCCGCCTTCGGGGCCGCGGGCTTGTCCTGCTTTGCCGATTTGTCCTGCTTCGGCTTGCCGCCGTCACCCTTGCCGACCGCCTCCTTGCTCGATACCAGCTGCGCGATCGGCTCGCCGACCGCGACCGTATCACCGACCGCCGCCAGCGGACCGGACAGGAAGCCCTCGCGGAACACCTCGACGTCCATGATCGCCTTGTCGGTCTCGACCGTCGCGACGATATCGCCGCGCTCGACCTTGTCACCAACGTTCTTCTCCCAACTGACGACGACACCCTCGGTCATCGTGTCGGAGAGCTGGGGCATTTTTATCTGGTAGGTATCGGACATGCTCTTCCCTGGATTGCGGACAGCGAATTTTATGGATCTTCAAGCTTCAAGGGGCCAGGGCGCCCGTCGACCTCCGCGGGCGTCCTGACCCCTTGTCACGCAGGCCTCAGCTCGCGCGTCGGGTCTGGAACAGCGTCATCGTCTGCTCGACGACCTTCTTCGCGTTCGGGATCACCGCCTTTTCGAGCGGACGGCTGTACGGGATCGGCACGTTCAGCGCCGATACCCGCAGCGGCGGCGCGTCGAGGTCGAAGAAGCAGGTCTCGTTGATGACCGCCATGATCTCGGAACCGACGCCGACCGGGGCCTCGGCCTCCTCGACGACGACCGCGCGATGGGTCTTCGCGATCGAGCGCGCGATGCCCTCGCGGTCGAGCGGCGACAGCGCATAGAGATCCACGACCTCGGCCTCGATGCCGTATTGCTTCGACAGCGTCTCTGCCGCCTGCAGGCACCAGTGCACTGAGATGTTGTAGCCGAACAGCGTCACGTCGCGGCCCTCGCGCACGACCTCGGAACCCTCGAGCGGGTGGAAGAACTCCTCGTCGGGGACCTCGCCGCGCATGTTGTACATCAGCTCGTGCTCGTTGATGAACACCGGGTCGTCGCAGCGCACCGCCGACTTCAGCAGCCCGTAGGCCTGTTTCGGCGTCGACGGCGTCACCACGCGCAGGCCGGCAATGCCCATGAACACCTTCTCCATGCGCGCCGAATGCTGCGCGCCGAGCTGGTGCGCGGTGCCGCCCGGCGAGCGGATCACGACCGGCGCGGTGAGCTGGCCGCCGGACATGTAGCGCACCTTGGCCGCGGTGTTGACGATCTGGTCCATCGCCAGCCACGCGAAGTTGACCGACATGATCTCGATGATCGGACGCACGCCGACGAAGGACGCGCCAATGCCAAGCCCGGTATAGCTGTTCTCGGAAATCGGGGTGTCGATGATGCGCTCCGGGCCGTACTTTTCATACAGCCCCTGGGTCGCCTTGTAGGTACCGCCGGCGACGCCGATGTCCTCGCCCATCGCGATGACCAGCGGGTCGTGGGCCATCTCCTCGTCATGGGCGCGGCGGATCGCCTCCCAGTACATCATCTCGGCCATCAGCGCTTTCCTCCGCCGTTGACCCACGGATCGTTGTCCGCGAGCACGTATTTCTCCACCTCATCCGGCGACGGTTCCGGCGACTCCTCGGCGAAACGGATCACCTCGTTCTCGATCCGGTCGATGATCTCGCGGTCCATCGCCTTGAAGTGGTCCAGCGTCAGCTCGTTGTCATCGATCAGGCGATTGCGCAGAAGGTGAATCGGGTCGCGCTTGAGCCACTTCTTCTCTTCGTCCTTCTTGCGGTAGGCGTTCGAGTCGGACATCGAGTGGCCGCGATAGCGATAGGTCATCAGTTCGAGGAAATACGGGCCTTCACCCGAGCGTACATGGTTGACCGCGGTGACCGCGGCCTCGTAGACGGCCTCGACGTCCTGGCCGTCGGTCTGCACCGCCGGGATGTCATGGGCGGCGGCGCGCTTGTACTGGTCCATCACCGCGGTCGAGCGGTCGATGCGGGTGCCGATGCCGTAGAGGTTGTTCTCGCAGACGAACAGCACCGGCAGCTGCCATATGCGCGCCATGTTCAGCGTCTCGTGGAAGGTACCCTGGTTGTTGGCGGCATCGCCGAGGAAGCAGATCGAGATCTCGTCGCCGCCCTTCATCTTGATGCCCTTGGCGATCCCGGCGGCGAGCGGGAACGGGCCGCCGACCAGCGCGTAACCGCCCATGAAGCGCGCCTCGACATCGAAGACATGCATCGAGCCGCCGCGGCCGCGGCTGCTGCCGGTCTCCTTGCCGTACAGCTCGGCCATGACCCGCTTCGGGTCGGCGCCGCACTTGATCGCGTGGATGTGGTCGCGGTAACCGGTAATGACGTAGTCGTGGCCCGGGCGGGCCGCCTCCATGACCCCGTGCACGCAGGCCTCCTGGCCGGAGTACAGGTGCAGGAAGCCGCCGATCTTGCGCTCCACGTAGGCCTCGTAGCAGCGCTCCTCGAAGCGCCGCGCGTACAGCATCTCGTGCAGCAGGCGCTTCTTGTCGGCGACGCTGAGCGGGCGCGTCTCGGTCTGGCGCGCCCCCTTCTTGAGATAACCTGCGGTGACATTCATGGGCTAGCCGTCCCTACTCTGAGTCATATTTGTCAACTTGCCTGTTTTCATTGATATTGTTCTGCGTTTCCCTGCTTCCAGAGCCGGGCCGGTCGATAGACGCACAGCAACGGAGTATCATCCGGTTTTTCCCCGATGAGGTCAATAACAGGCCCATGAAAAGTGACGGAATTACATGGTCATACGCATAGAGCACGGGTCCGGGCCGGCGCCGCGGGGCACCCTCGAACAAACTGAAAACCTGATTGTTTTTCTGCCGGCGGACGGCCTCGAACGGGGCCTCGGGCGACTCCCCGGCGGCGAGGTCCTGCGCCGGCGCGTCGAGCGCGCCGGCAGCGCGGGACTGGCGACGGCGCCGCTGGTCACCGACCTGCCGAACCCGGCCGGCACCCGCGTCAGCCTGACGACCGCGGACGCGGGCATCGACACCTACAGGCTGCTCGAGCTGGCGCGCCGTCATGTCTCGACCCATCTCGCGCACCGCGCGCGCGAGATCACGGTCATCGCGCCGGGCTTCCCGGCCTCGGCCTGCGCGCGGATCCTCGAGGCCGTCGCCGCGGCGACGCTGGCCGGCGCGGCCACGATGCCCGACTTCAGGAGCAAGAAGACACCGCCAACGGCGCTCAGGCGGCTGCGTCTGTTCGGCGGTGGACAGCGCCTCGACCTTGCGCGCGTCCGCGCCGAGGCCGAAGGCAACAACCTCGCCCGCGAACTGACGATGCTGCCGCCGAATGCGCTGACGCCGGCGCTGTACCGGCGACGGATCGGCGCGCTCGCCCGCCGCGAGGGCTGGCGCCTGCGCTTTCTGGACAGCCGCGCGCTCCGGCGCAAGGGCGCCGGGGCCTTCCTCGCGGTGGCCCAGGGCAGCGCGACGGATGATGCCGGGATCGTGCATCTGCAGTATCGGCCGAAAACGGGGTCTGACCCCCTGGCGCTGGTCGGCAAGGGCATCTGCTTCGACACCGGCGGCGTCAATCTGAAGCCGGCGAAGCACATGCACGGCATGCACGAGGACATGGAAGGCAGCGCGGTCGCGCTCGGCACGCTGCTCGCGCTGTCGCGGCTCAAGGTCCCGTTCGCGGTCGACTGCTGGCTGGCGCTGGCGCAGAACCATATCGGGCCGCGCGCCTACAAGCAGAACGACGTCGTCACCGCCTGCAACGGCACGACCATCGAGGTCATGCACACCGATGCCGAGGGCCGCATGGTACTCGCCGACACGCTCGCGCTCGCAAGCCGCGAAAGGCCGGCGCTGATCATCGACTACGCGACGCTGACCGGCAGCTGCGTCCATGCCCTCGGCACGCGCTACAGCGGCGCCTTCACCAACCGTCCCGCGCTGCATCCCGACGTGATCGCGGCCGGGCGGGACAGCGGCGAGCGCGTGTGGCCGTTCCCGATCGACGCCGACTTCGACCAGGACCTCGAAAGCAAGGTCGCCGACGTCAGGCAGTGCACGCTGGAAGGCCCTGCCGACCATATTCTCGCGGCGCGCTTCCTGAACCGCTTCGTCGACGGGCGACCGTGGCTGCACCTCGACCTGTCGTCGGGCAATCACAAGGGCGGCCTGGCGCATGTCCCGACCGACATCACCGGCGCCGGCGTGCGCTTCACGCTGAACCTGCTGCTCGACCGGGACATCCTGCGCAAGCTCGACTGACCCGCGGGTGTGAATCGGTTATCCTGTTAGGCTGCGAAGAACCCGAGAGAGGTGTCCCCGATGAGCGAGCCGTCCCCACTGAGCGAGGCACAACGGAAATTCGTCGATGCGATTCCCCTGCGCTCGCTGGCAGTCGAGAACTGTCCGCTGGAGCAGGCCGCCGGGCGGGTGCTCGCCGCCGACGTCATCGCGCCGACCGACATGCCGCCGTACCCGCGCGCGATCGTCGAGGGCTTCCTGGTCCATACCGACGATACCAGCAGCGCCTCTGAAGACCACCCGGTCGCGTTCCGGATCAAGGGCAGGGTCAAGCCGGGCGACGAGACCTGCCCCGCCTTTGCCCGCGGCGAAGGCGTCGCCGTCGCGACCGGCAGCCTCGTGCCCGAGGGACCCTACTCGGTCGTCCGCCAGTGGGAGGCCAAGGTCGAGGACGGCGGTTTCACGATCACCCGGCCGTTTCCGCCGCGTTTCTTCATCGAGGAACAGGGCTGCGACCTGATGCAGGACGCGGTCGCGGTGCCGGTCGGCACCCTGCTCGGCCCGGTCGAGATCGGCACGATCGCGAGCACCGGCGTCAACCAGGTCACCGTGTCGGCGCAGCCGATCGTGACGATCTATTCTTCCGGCGACGAGGTCATCCCCTACACCGGCACGCTCAGGCCCGGCGCAATCCGCGACAGCAACTCGGTGATGCTCGCCGCTGCGGTACAGCAGGCCGGCGGCATCCCGCGCATCGCCGGCATCATGAGGGACGACTTCGACGGCTTCGTCGCCTCGGTGAAAGAGGCGCTGCGCCATTCCGACATGATCGTGATCTCCGGCGGCACCGCGGTCGGCGGCCGCGACTTCATCTCCGATCTCCTGCGCGCCTGCGGCAAGCTGGTCGTCGACGGCGTGCCGATGCGCTCGGGCCGGCCGCTGATCATGGGACACTGCCACGGCAAGCCGATCGTCTGCGTCGCCGGGCACCCGCCCGAGGCGCTGCGCGGCTTCCGGCTGTTCGGCGTCGCGGCGATCGACCGCATGACGGGCCGGATGGCGGAACTGCCGACGGACAGCTGATCACAGTTGCGGGAGCCGCCGCCCGGCCATCCGATGAAGACCGCACTGACCCTCGTCCGCCCTGACGACTGGCATATCCACCTGCGCGACGGCGCCGCGCTGGCGACGACGGTCCCGCATTGCGCGGCGCGCTTCGCGCGCGCGATCGTGATGCCGAACCTGGCGCCGCCAGTGACGACCTGCGCGCAGGCGCTGGCCTATCGTGAACGCATCCTCGCCCATGTCCCCGAGGGCGTCCGCTTCGAACCGCTGATGACGCTGTACCTGACCGACCGCACCGCGCCCGACGAGATCCGCCGCGCGGCCGGCGACGGCAGTGTCGCCGCGGTGAAGCTCTATCCGGCCGGCGCAACGACGAACTCCGACAGCGGCGTCACCGCGATCGAAAAAGTCATGCCGGTACTCGAGGCGATGCAGGTCGTCGACCTGCCGCTGCTGGTTCACGGCGAGGTCACCGCCGCGCATGTCGACATCTTCGACCGCGAGGCGCGCTTCATCGATGAGGTCCTCGAACCGCTGGTTCGGCGCCTCCCGCGGCTGCGCATCGTCTTCGAGCACATCACGACGCGGGCCGCCGTCGACTTCGTGCACGCCGCGCCGGCGACCGTCGCCGCGACGATCACCGCGCATCACCTGCTCTACAACCGCAACGCGCTGCTCGCCGGCGGCGTGCGCCCGCACTATTATTGTCTGCCGGTGCTGAAGCGCGAAGAGGATCGCGCCGCGCTGCTTGGCGCCGCGACCGGTGGCAGTCCGAAGTTCTTCCTCGGCACCGACAGCGCGCCGCACGCGCGCGGACGCAAGGAGACCGCCTGCGGCTGCGCCGGCATCTACAGCGCGCATGCCGCGATCGAGCTTTATGCCGAGGCCTTCGAGCAAGCCGGCGCGCTCGACCGGATCGAGGGCTTCGCCAGCCATCACGGCGCCGACTTCTATCGCCTGCCGCGCAATACCGATCGCATCACGCTGCATCGGGAGCCGTGGACGGTCCCGCCGCAATACCCGCTCGGCGATGATGTGCTGGTCCCTCTGCGCGCCGGCGAGGTCATTGTGTGGCGGCGAGTGTAATAAGAAGAATAAACACCCATTGTGACCGCGACCAGCGGTCTTTCACAGCCAATGGATTGCACGGTGGCCATTCGATGCCGTCGAGCCCGCCCTGAATCACTTCTTCCTGAAAGACAACTCCGTCTAACCGTATTGTCGAACGGAACCCTGCCAAGTTTCCGGTCGTAGCATCGTAAGTCCATCTGTGGGTTCAGGGCGTCAGTCGAGCAGGACGGCCTGCTCACCGGCCAGCGGCTCCCGGCTTTCGGGAAACGAAAAAGGATCGCGGGTTTCCTCCTTGATCTTCAGGTGATCGAGGATCTTCTGGATCACTGCGGGGTCTTCGATGCAGGCGATGACTTTCATCGTGCCGCCGCAGATCCGGCAAGTCTGGCACCGCAAAGTAGAGTATATAAAATAGTGTATGGCGGCCATCGCCGCTACGCCTTGCCGGGCGTCATGCTCCGGGACCGGTTTTGTTGTAACTACCGGCGCCATAATCGGGCGCAGAGGCCACGGCGCTCGAGTACAGCGAGAACAACTTCCATATCGTGATATCGACTGCACTGAGCATCGTCAGCAAGGACCAGTTCCTGATCCTGTGGCGTTTCTCGAGCAGGGCCCCAAACAGGCCTGCGGCGACCAGGGCGCCCACCGACACCATTCGGGTATGGACCGTCACATTGATGCTGGACAGGGTGTCGCCGATCCCCTGACGACGCTCACTCATCCTGATTTCGAGGATACCGATCCTCTTCCTGAGGGAGGCCGACTTACCCGGGCCTCCCGGATCCGGGGGAATGCTCATGTCGATGGACCCTCGCCTTTGGATGACGACTCCGACCTGAGCGCACGCAGTGTTGCAGGCCAACCCAGCGAGTTGCTCAGGCGCCGTATCAGCAGCCAGCCCAGTAACGCGCCTGCGAGATTGCAGGCTCCCATCGCCAGCAGGGCGACCGCAGGGCTGAGGCCGACAGCGATCAGCGCCATGACCGCAGCGCCCACGAGCGCAAGCCATACACTGATCAGCAGTATGGCAATGACGATCGCAATGATCGCCATGGCCAGCAGACTGTTGATCGACAGCCGCGTCTCAAGAACCGCCAGTTGCAGGTGGTCGTGCGCCTGCTCCCTGATTTCATGCACGAGGCCGATCACATCCCGGATCAGACCTGTTGGCGGCGCTGGCGCGTCACCGGCCTCTGCCCCGGAACCTGTCCCGGGGTCGCCGCGCTGAATCATCATAATCGGCGCGTCTGTCAGCGGGACGCCAGCAGACGACTCAGTACATAGCCGGCAGCGACCGCCAGACTCAGTGAAAGCAGCGGATGCTTGCGCATATAATTCACACCGGTGGCGGCCAGTTCTTCAGTCTTGACGCCAAACGCTTCGATCGCCACGGCCGCCTGCGTCGCTACTTCATCCGCCTTGTTTACTGCATTATGCGCGCGGGAGGTCATGCGATCGATCGCCGGGCCCGCGGCATCGGATGCGGAATCAATTCGATTATGGGCGCCCTTCGCCAGGCGATCGACGCCCTTCTCGAGAACATGCGATCCCGGACCCGAGTTTCCCGTAATGGTATCTGTTGCTTTACTCATTGGTAGATCTCCTGTTTGATAAACTGCGCCATAGAGTGCGCATGGCAGGGTGGGATACATCCACGCCCGTTCAATCCTGGCTGGTCCCGTAATAGGAATGGATACTGGCTGCCCAGGCACTGTCGCTCATGTTGGGCCAATGATTTCTGTCAAACCCGGGTGCGTTGCTGATCTGCGTGGCCTCCAGATTGAGCAGAATTTTCCCGTTGTCCGGGTCCAGATCCAGCGCATTCCACGGCACCGCCAGCAGCCGCCTGCCCATACCGAGGAAGCCTCCCGACGATACAATGGCATAACGCAGCTTGTTGCTCTGAATGTCGAGGACGATGTCCTGGATATTACCCAGGCGTTCGCCCTTGGGGTTATAGACGTTGTCTCCGATAAAGGCGTCTATGCTCATCATGATCTGCCCGGGGATAATCTCGTGCAATGACCTGCGTGCAGAGGTTTCGGGCAATACATAGTTCATCTTGTCTTCTCCTCGATGTCCTCCTGAAGATCACCGGCTTCCGCTTGCGCTTTACCGGCGGCTTTCTGCAATTTTCCTTTCAATTCCAGACGCCGGTTACCAACCAGCTTGCCGGCGATTTCCTTGCCCTTGCCCTTTACAGCGCGGGCACGGCCCTTTACCTGGTTCTGATTATTCATGATGCCTCCAATCAGAGTTGATAAAGCGTGTGGCAAGGGGTTTTTGCCCCCTGCCGCCAGATTTTATTCACGACAGCTCATACCCTGTCCTTGATCATTCCTTGATGAACGAAGCCGCATCCTTCAGGTTGCGCTCGGTTGCTCGTTTAATCCGCTGCATTAAATTTTTCTATGTCAGCGTTACTGTCATTAATCCGTCGATGAGGGGAAGAAAATAACGGGGCCTCATAAAGAGACCTCGACTGCCACTGCTGCGCACGATTTCAGTCGCTGACTGTCAATCCCGATGTATCGACATTCTTGACGCCCTCTACGCCCTCGGCAATCTCCGTAACATGATCGACGGCTGCCTGATCCTTCATTTCACCTGACAGGGCTACTACGCCTTGTCTGGTTTCGACATTGACTTCGAAACCCTTGCTCAGGCTATCGGCCAGCAACTCGGATTTCACCTTGGTGGTGATCCAGCTATCGGACATGACCCGCTCTGCGCCTGCCATGCTGATGCCCCCTGAGCCGGCGTGCAGGTTATTCCTTATGCTCCTGACACCATCGACAGAATTGGCCACCTGCTCCGCACGGGCTTTGGCGTCTGCATTGGCCACTGTACCTTCAAGCGTAACCACGCCATTGGCCGTTGAGACGCTGATATCGGAACTCTTCAAATCGCCTGCGGTCGCCAGTTTCGCCTTGACCTGAGCGGTCATGGCTGCGTCAGAGATAGCCGCAGTCATGCTGTCGCTGCGTGACTCTGACCGGGTTTCATCGGAGGAATTGTCACAGGCTGCAATACCGAGCGTGAGCAGGACTACAATAGTCGTGGCAACCATGGTATTTCCGGGCAGATATATTTTCATGTAAGTATCACTCCATGGAGGTAGATAATCGAACAGACAGATAACAGGCACGTAGCCTTATTCATGATTCCCTGATTTTTCCTCTGCGTGTGTTCCGGTCAGATCTCATAATGCAAGCACGTTGTCATCGCCATTCGACTGCCCGGTCTCAGCCGCCTCCGCAATCAGCGTGAAACTACTGACGGAATCCAGTGGTCGCCTGAGGCGACTTCAGCTGAGGTCTCTCGATGACGATCTCGACACGGCGGTTCTGCAAGCGGCCGGTAGCCGTGGCGTTGCTTGCAACCGGGTGATCCATGCCCATCCCCGAGGTGGTCAGCCGTTGCGATGCGACACCCTCTCGTGTCAGATAGTTTCTGACGGCCTCCGCGCGACGCTGCGACAGTGCCATATTGAAATCGGCGCTACCGACGCTGTCGGTATGCCCTTCAATCAGTACACGTTGATCGGGGTACTTCTTGAGAAAGCTCACCAGTTTGTTCAGGTTACTGTTGGGCCCTGGTTGCAACTCGGAGCTACCGGTGGCAAACAACACGTCTCCCAGCGTTACTACCAGACCGCGGTCGGTCGCCTCTGCCTGCAAGGCATCGATCTGCCCCTGTAATTCTGCTGCGTGGCGTGCGGCTTCTTCAGAGGCCTGCGTCGCCATTCGCTGTGATTCAGCCGAGGACTCCGCCCTTGCCAGGCGAGCTGCCTCTGCTTCACTTTGCGCTCTCCCTGTCTCTGCGCGCGCACGTTCGGCATCGCTGCGCGCCCTGTCCGCTTCGATCGTACGCGCCTGCAGGCGCGCCTGATCACGCTCTTCTCCGAGCCGCTTGCGCTGATCCTCGGCCAACTGTCTGACGGCTACGGCCCTCGCGATCTCCACCCTGCGATCCGCCATGAAGACGCGATGCTCGCCGAGGCCTTCGTCTTTCTTTGCGACTTTCCTTGAAATGGGTTCTTCCGCCTCACGTACCGCAGCCTCTGCCTCGCGGATTTGTACCCTTGCCCGCGGGGCCAGCTCAGGATCGTTCTGCAACGCAGTCAACTTGCTGCGGACTTCTGCTGAACCCTGGGGGCTGGTCGGCGCACTGGCGCATGCGCCAAGCGTGAAAGTAGCGATGATGACTGCTGTGAAAGCACTGCCACGCAGCGTCTGTGTGTAATTTATCCGGTTCATTGCTGATCTCCTGTACGCTTCATTTCCTCTCTCAGGGCTTCGGCGTCCCTGCCCATCTGCCGGTTGATTTCAGTAGCCTTGGCCGTAGCAGCCCTTTCCGAGGCAAGTTCGGCGACGACACGTGACTGTTTGGCATGTCGATCCGCTTCGATCATATTCTCGGCGCTGACGGCTGCTTCCGCCTGTTCAAGTTGATGGCGAGCTTCGTCGAGTTCGGCGCCGGAAAACTGCCGCGCATCCGACTGTTCCGCGTTGGCGATAGCGTCACGGGCAGCTGCGAGGGATTCGGTGGGCGCTACGGGTGCAGATCCGCACGCACTCAGCAGCATGACGGTCAAGGTTGCGATTGCTGGCATACAGACGCGCCACGCAAGACGACTTCTGGTTGATTCGTGCATAACGTTTCTCCATTTATTGAGGTTTAGTGAAAATGGAAACAGCAGCGACAGGCACAGCTCGCTGTCACGGGACTGACTCGCCGCTATCGCCGACGATGCCCGGAAAACAGGAACAGCAGGCCACCGGCCACGACAGCGCCCGCGCCGGCCCATACCGGTATATTGACGCGCTTCCGCTCATCGACCGACATGCTGAGCGATCCTACCCTGGCCTCGTGCGTGTCGCTGGTGTAGGTGAATCCGCCATACGCCAGTGCGAGCACGCCAACCAGTATCAGAACAACGGCTGCAATTCGAGATGTGCCCATGATGATCCCTCGATAAAGTCACAAACTATCCGAATCACGCTACCCCGACGGTACGCTAGCGCACGGATCATGCAATCGACACCGGATACTGTGGAGCTTCTCTATCTTCGAGGGCATACCGTCATGTCGCTTTCGACAATCCTGTTGATTGTCCTGGTTCTGCTTCTTCTGGGCGTTATTCCCGTCTGGAATCACAGCAACAATTGGGGCTATGCGCCGAGCGGAATTGTCGGTGTCATTTTGATCGTGCTACTTGTCCTTCTTATCATGGGAAGGATTTGATACCGGGATATGCGCGACTACAGGCAGTCGCTTGCATGGGCGTCACCCCGGGTGCATTCAGCACAGGACTAATTATCCACCTTTCTGTCACGAAGCCTTGTTGGCGCCAGTCAACTATGGCGAGGACGGGCTGCTGGTGCGGTTTCCGCTGCACCACATCGAGGCGGAAATGGCCTGACAGATAAATCGTTTGGCAGCGAGTCGCCGCTGCGGACCGAGTTGTTCGGCACCGAGCAGATGAAGCAACACGGCGCTCGACTCGCGACGGCTCATCGCATCACTACAGGCAAGTATCCCGGGCTCCTGCTGGGACGGCTCACAGATAACGAAGCGGTTCTGATCGAAACCGGCAGAATCCGGACAGCGGCTGTCGCCGCACTATACCGTATCACCCCGCTGGAGAGTGGCTGCTCGATAACTTCTATCTCGTCTCTATTCTCCGGAGAGATCCTGCACCGCGACAGCCTCGGCTTTGTGCAGCCGATCCGGCCCGGCGCAGTCTCGCCGGTCGGGACCATCTCGGAAACGTTTTATGCCGATGTCGATCTCGCCGCGGGCGCGAGCCTGTCGTTGCCGGTCGAACACGCGGAGCGGGCGATGTTCGTACTCGACGGCACCGTCGATGTGATGCCGGGACGCAGCAGTTTCGGGGCCGGCCGCCTCGTCGTGTTCCGCCTCGGCGCGGTGATAGGCCTGACGGCGACCGCCGGGGCGGCGCGCCTGATGCTGCTTGGCGGCGAACCGATGGATGGCCCGCGCCATATCTGGTGGAACTTCGTATCGAGTTCGCGCGTTCGCCTGGAGCAGGCGAAGACTGACTGGAAGTCGGGGCGATTTGCGATGGTGCCTAGTGAGACCGAGTCGATTCCATTGCCGGAGAAATAAGCGTCATCGTCATATTTTTCAGTCACATAAGCAGGGGGAGTCGGCCGTTCGGCGTCATTCCGGCTGTATTCACGCGCCACGCCGCTACTGATGTCCCGGCTTCAGTTCCGCTGTGTGCAATGACTGACGAACTTACTCCGCTGTCAACTGTCTTCTATGCATACTTTACGCTTGTATAGAATGCGCCCACGTTATTCATCGATCAGTCAGGAGCCGCCTTCATCGGCCATGTCCAGGCAAGGGGAAACAGGATACAAACGCATCATCAGCGCAGCGGGTTATTCCCTGAAAGGTTTGACTTCTGCTTACAGGAATGAGGCGGCTTTCCGTCAGGAGGCGGTGCTGGCCCTGCTGTTGGTGCCTGCTGCACTCTGGCTGGGAGATACCAATGTTGAACGCGCAATCCTTATCGCATCACTGGTGCTGGTAATCATTACTGAACTGATGAACTCGGCCGTTGAAGCCATCGTGGATCGGATCGGACCTGAACATCATGAGCTGTCAGGTCGCGCAAAGGATATGGGATCCGCAGCGGTCTTTATCAGCCTGATAAACGTCGTTGTCATATGGGCAATAATCATTTTCAAGTAGGCAGATTCACATGCACGCGATAACAGAAACACCGAAATATTTCCCTGAAAAGAACGGGACCATGCTGCGCGCCCTTGCCGGCCCCATGGTACCGTTCGTTGTATTTATTCTGGCGACGCTGGCATTACTGACTTTATCGAGGCTTGGCCTGGTGCTATGGCAACTCGACCGGGTACTGAATACCGAAGCGCTTGCCCGGATCTTGCTGACCGGCCTGCGCTTCGATCTGATCCTCATCGGCCAGCTCCTGATATTACCCGCCATGCTGACGCCACTCATGTCGTTACATCGCATGACTCATCGACTTTGGCAACGTGCCCTGCGGATGGTGCTGGTAGCCTGCTTCGGTTTCATGGTCTTCATGGAGCTGGCTACTCCGAGCTTTATCCATCAATACGATGCAAGGCCCAACATCCTGTTTGTCGAGTACCTGAAATATCCGCTGGAAGTGGGCGCGACACTGTGGGGCGCATACAGATTTGAACTCCTGCTGGCAGTAATTGTCCTGCCTGCCATCGTGATATTTTTCTGGATGGCCATGGCCAGGGTTGCAAGTGCCAGCGCGCGATACACCTGGTGGCAGGCGCTGCTGGCGACCCCCCTGGTCATTGTCCTGTTGTTTGCCGCTGCCAGATCAACCCTCGATCATCGACCTGCCAATCCCAGTAAGGCGGCGATCACCTCTGACCTCATGGTCAATGATCTCGCATTGAATTCCACCTACTCCCTGTTGTACGCCATTTACGAGACCAAGGAAGAGAAACATGGCGGGTTTCGCTATGGCTTTATGGCCGATGATGTCATGCTGGAGACCGTCAGGAATCACATGAACATACCAGCCGGCGCATTCTTGCCCGGCGATATTCCAACGCTGCACACGCAACTGCCAACGGTTTCCCGTGTGCGTAAACCCAACCTGGTGATCATTCTCGAGGAAAGCCTTGGCGCTGAGCGTGTTGGCCGGCTGGGAGGCCTGCCCCTGACACCCAGACTGGATGCGCTTGCCAATGAGGGGATCTGGTTTGAAAACCTGTATGCCACCGGAACACGCTCGGTGCGCGGTATCGAGGCGGTGATTACCGGGTTTCCACCTACCGCCAGCATCAGCGTCGTCAAGCTGCCAAAATCACAACGTGGTTTTTATACGGTGGCCCGGCTGCTGAAAAATGAAGGGTATAAAAGCCGGTTTCTGTATGGCGGGGAAAGTCATTTTGACAACATGAGACGGTTTTTTGTCGGTAACGGATTTGATGAAATCATTGATCAGAACGATTTTGACAACCCCGTCCATATGGGATCCTGGGGTGTTTCTGATGAGGATCTGTTCAACAAGTTGCATGAAGTTTTATCGAAAGACGATGGCCAGCCGTCATTCACCCTGGCCTTTTCGACATCCAATCATTCACCTTATGACTATCCCGATAACAGAATAGAATTGTTCGATGCTGACAGGCAGACTGTCAATAACGCGGTCAAATACGCGGACCACGCATTGGGGGGATTCTTTGACAAGGCGAAGAACTCTTCATACTACGAAAACACCATTTTTCTGGTGATCGCAGACCATAATGACCGTGTCTACGGATCCAGTAACGTACCGATCGAGCATTTTCGCATCCCGGGTCTGATACTCGGCGCCGGTATCAGTCCACGCGTCTATGGCAACATCGCCAGTCAAATTGATATGCTGCCGACCCTGTTGTCGATCATGGGAATCAAATCGGAGCATCCAATGATCGGTCATGACCTGACAATGAACGACTGGAGTAGATCAGACGGCCGCGCGATCATGCAGTACAATAACGTGCAGGCTTATATGTCCGGTGAAGACGTTGTCATCCTCCAGAAGGATCTGCCACCGCATCATTACAAATACAGTAACGGGACATACAGTGAAGTTGCGCATCCGGACAACACACTAATTGACACCGCCCTTGCTCACGCGCTATTCGGGCCGTACAGCTACGAGCACAGCTCCTACCGTCTCAATGAGTAAGTCAACGGTGTTCATGTCAGGGAACGATCGCCATGGGCAAACGCATAGCGGTTATTCAGGGTCATCCTGATCCGCAAGGCAATCGCTTCGGGCATGCGCTTGCGGTGGCCTACCGGGAGGGCGCTGCGCAGGGCGGTCATGAATGCCGGATCATCGACGTCGCCAGGCTCGAATTCCCGCTGCTGCGCACCCAGGATGACTGGTCTGATGGCAACCCGCCGCCGGGAATCAGGGATGCCCAGCAGGTCATCGCGTGGGCTGACCACCTGGTGATCCTCTATCCGCTGTGGCTGGGCTCGATGCCCGCCCTGCTCAAGGGTTTCCTCGAGCAGACGATGCGGCCGGGATTCGCATTAGCGAAATCCGGTCCCGGGATGATGGACAAAAAGCTGCTGTCCGGCAGGAGCGCCCGCATTGTCGTGACGATGGGCATGCCGGCGCTATTCCTCGGTCACGGCAATCCGATGAACGCGCTTGAGGACAACGACTGGACCCGTGCCTGGGCCGCGCTCGGCGCAACGCTGCCGCGGCCGAAGGCGGTACTCGGAGTATAAGGAAGAATAAACACCCATCTTGACCACATCCAGCGGTCCTTCACCGCCGATGCCTGGCACGGTGGGCACGGTAACCACTCGATGCCGTGGAATCCGCCCTGAATTCCGCTCCCGGCACCCCAGACTCGAGCCACTTCTTCCTGAAATACCACCCCGCCTGACCGCGCTGCCGAACGGAACCCTGCCACGTTACCGGTCGCAGCATCGTCAGCCAATCTGTGGGTTCAGGGCGTCAGTGGAGCAGGACGGCTTGCTCGCCGGTCGGCGGCGTTCGGCTTTCGGGCAATGGAAAGGGTTCGCGGAATTCCTCCTTGATCTTCAGGCAATCAGCCCGATCCCCCACAGCCCCACCCCGGCCAGCGCGCACAGCCCCAGTGTCGCCAGCAGCCCGAGCCTGAGCAGGAACTGGCAGACCAGCGCGAACAGCACCAGCGCAAGCGCGAGCACATCGATACTCGCGAATGACGGCAGCGTCGTATCGATGATGCCGGCCTCGACCTTCCCGACCTCGGTGAACACGACGTGCATGCCGAACCACAGCGCAAGGTTCAGGATCACGCCGACGACCGCCGCGGTGATCGCCGAGAGCGCGCCACCGAGCGCGGGTCGGCCGCGCAGTTGCTCGACATACGGCGCGCCGAGGAAGATGAACAGGAAGCTCGGCACGAAGGTCGCCCAGGTCGCGAGCAGTCCGCAGAGCACCGCGCCGAGGATCGGGTCGAAGCCGCCCTCGCGAAAGCCGGCGAGGAAGCCGACGAACTGCACGACCATGATCAGCGGCCCCGGCGTCGTCTCGGCGAGGCCGAGACCGTCCATCATCTCGCCGGCGCTGACCCAGCCATGATGCTCGACCGCCTGCTGCGCCATGTAGCTCAACACCGCGTACGCCCCGCCGAAGGTCACCAGCGCAAGCTTGCTGAAGAACAGGCCGGTCTGCGTGAACACATGGTGCAGGCCGAGCGCCCACGCGGACAGCGCGGTCGGCAGGATCCACAGCGGCAGCCAGACCGCGAGCACGCGCAGCGGATACCACCGCCCGGGCGCAGCAGTGTCGAGGTGTGATTCGTCGATGTGGTCCCCGGCCTTGCCGTGACTCGGCGGCTCAAAGCCGCGCCACTGCTGCCAGCCGCCCAGAAAGCCGACCACGGCCGCCGTCAACACCACCAGCGGAAACGGCACGCCGAATGCAAACAGCGCGACAAAGGCCGCGGCGGCGATGCCGTAACGCACCGGTGTACCGAGCGCCTTTCGCGCGACCTTGATCACGGCCGCGATCACGATCGCGAGCACCGCCGCCTTGATGCCGAAGAACAGCGCCTCGACCAGCGGCACGTCGCCGGCCAGCGCATAGACCAGGCTCAGGATCATCAGCGCGACGACGCCCGGCAGCAGGAACAGCAGGCCCGCCATCAACCCGCCGATCGTGCGATGCATCATCCAGCCGATGTAGATCGCGAGCTGGATCGCCTCCGGGCCGGGCAGCAGCATGCAGTAGTTCAGCGCATGCAGGAAACGGCGCTCGCTGAGCCAGCGCTTCTCGTCGATCAGTATCCGTTGCATCAGCGCGATCTGGCCGGCGGGACCGCCGAAGCTCAGCAGGCCGATGCGCAGCCAGACGCTGAAGGCCTCGCCGAGGCCGATGGTCCGCGGGCCAGACGTATTCAATACAACAACCTCCCCTCAGGACAGCGCGGTACGCCTCCGGGTCGCCGCCACGCCCACCGCATCGTAGCCCGTCGACGGCGACGCCGGCCCGGCCCGGTCGTAGATCGAATACTGTAGCAGGCGCAGACGCAGCTGCGCACCGCGCTTGATGAACTGTGTGTCATGGTGCAGATGCGGAATCTCGATATTCACCGGCAGATCCCCTGCCACGGTACGACCTTCGGCACGCACCAGGGGACCGGTGCGAATGACGTCGCCGATGACGACCTCGAGCGCCGGATCGTCATCGCCTGCAAGTCGCAGATCGGCGGGGCGCACGTACAACACTGCGCTGCCCTGCGGCGCGATGTGCCCGGTCACCAGGGGCCGCCCGCCGCCGGGCAGGGTCACTTCGCGCCCCCTGACGGTCACCGGCAAGACGTTCGCGCTGCCCAGAAACTCGAACACGAAGGGATTCTCCGGGTGCTCGTAGAGATTGTCCACCGACCCGACCTGGGCGATCTCCCCCTTGTTCATCACGACGATGCGGTCGGCGACTTCCATCGCCTCTTCCTGGTCATGGGTGACGAAGACCGTGGTGATGTGCAATTCCTCGTGCAGCAGGCGCAGCCAGCGGCGAAGGTCCTTGCGGACCTTGGCATCCAGCGCGCCGAAGGGCTCGTCGAGCAGCAACACGCGCGGCTCGACTGCCAGTGCGCGCGCCAGGGCGACGCGCTGACGCTGACCGCCGGAGAGCTGCGCCGGATAGCGGCTACCCAGCCCGTCGAGCTGTACCAGTTGCAGCAGCTCGGCAACGCGCTTCTCGATCTGCGCCCTCGACGGCCGCTCTCGGCGTGGCAACACCGACAGGCCGAAGGCGATGTTCTTCGCCACCGTCATGTTGTTGAACAACGCATAGTGCTGGAACACGAACCCCACGCGCCGGTGGCGGACATGGACGCCGGTCATGTCCTGGCCGAAGAACGCGATCTTACCCTCGTCAGACTGCTCCAGGCCGGCGATGATGCGCAGCAGCGTCGTCTTGCCGCAGCCCGAAGGGCCGAGCAGCGCCACCAGCTCGCCGCTGGCAATGTCGAGAGATACCCCCTTCAGTGCGCGGAACTGCTCGAAATCCTTGACGATGTGATGGATGGAAATGCTCATGACAAACTCTCCTGACTCTGCCGGGCGCCGCTTTGCGCGGCGCGTTTGAGATCACGTTCGGACCGCCATTCGACGACACTCTTGACCACCAGTGTCACCAGCGCCAGCCCGGCGAGCAGCGAGGCGACCGCAAAGGCGGCGCCGAGCTGATACTCGTTGTAGAGCACCTCGATGTGCAGCGGCATGGTGTTGGTCTCGCCGCGGATGCGGCCCGATACCACCGCCACCGCGCCGAACTCCCCCATTGCGCGCGCGTTGCACAGGATCACGCCGTACAACAGTGACCATTTCACTGCCGGCAAGGTCACGCGGAAGAAGGTCTGCAGGCCGCTGGCGCCCAGCGTCAGCGCCGCCTCCTCGTGGTCGTTGCCCAGCGCCTGCATGTGCGGAATCAGCTCGCGGGCGACAAACGGGAAGGTCCCGAAGGTCACTACCAGGATGATGCCCGGCACTGCATAGATCACCCGCAGGTCATGCTCGGTCAGCCACGGACCGAACCAGCCGCCGCTGCCCCACAGCAATACGTAGATCAGCCCGGCGACGACCGGGGAGACCGCAAAGGGCATGTCGATCAGCGAGATCAGCACCTGCTTGCCGCGAAACTGGAACTTGGTGATGGCCCAGGCCGCAGCGAGCCCGAAAACGATGTTCGCGGGGACCGCGAAGGCAACCACCAGCAGTGTCAGGCGAATCGCCGACAGCGCATCCGGCTCGGTGATCGAGGCCCAGTACACGGCCAGACCCTGGCGGAAGGCCTCGTAGAACACGGCGGTCAACGGCAATACCAGCATGAGGCCGATGAAGGTCAGCATCACCCCGATGGCGGTGAAGCGCATCCAGGCCGGATCGCGGAGCGCCACCCGCCGATTCTGCAGACCGCTCATCAGTGCCGCCCTCCGCGCGAACTCGCCCACAGCTGCAGGCCGTTGATGACCAGCAGCATGACGAAGGCGAACAACAGCATGACGCTACCCAGGACCGCCGCCGCCGCGAAGTTGTACTGCTCGAGCTGGATGAAGATCAGCAGCGGCGTGATCTCGGTCTGGAAGGGGATGTTGCCGGCGATGAAGATGATCGACCCGAACTCGCCCACCGCGCGCGCAAAGGCCAGGGCCACGCCGGACAACAGCGCGGGCAGCACGGCGGGCAGCACCACGCGCGTGAAGGTCCTCAACCGGCCGGCGCCGAGCGTCGCCGCCGCCTCCTCCACCTCCGGCTCGAGGTCGGCGAGGACCGGCTGCACCGAGCGCACCACGAAAGGCAGGCCGATGAAGGTCAGCGCCACCACGATGCCGATCTGGCTATAGGCGATGCGGATGCCGAACGGCTCGAAGTACTGGCCGACCCAGCCGGTGGTCGCGTAGATCCCGGTCAACGCGATGCCCGCCACCGCGGTGGGCAGCGCGAAGGGCAGGTCCACCAGCGCGTCGATCAACCGCTTGCCCGGGAACTCGTACCGTACCAGCACCCACGCCGTGAGCAGCCCGAAGACCATGTTGAGTCCGGCGGCGATGGCCGATGCCATGAACGACAGCTGGTAGCTCGCCACTGCCCGCGGCGTGGTGGCGATCGCCCAGAACTCGGCGAGGCTCAGCTCTGCGGCCTTGAACGCCAGCGCCGCGAATGGAAGCAACACCAGCACGCCGAGGTAGGCGACGGTGAAGCCCATCGTCAACCCGAAGCCGGGGATGACCGAACGTCGGGCCACCAGCGGCAGATGGGAAGCCTTCAGTACGAGGGTCGCCATGACGGTTCAGCGCCGCCCGCCCGGTGCGTAGATGCGATCGAAGCTGGCGCCGTCGTCGAAGTGGGCGCGGTTGGCCGCGGGCCAGCCGCCGAAGACCTGGTTGATGGTGAACAGTTCAATGGCCGGGAACTGGTGGGCATACCTGGCAAGGACCTCCGGATTGGCCGGCCGGTAGTAGTTCTTGCCGGCAATGTCCTGGCCGATGTCCGAGTACAGGTACTCGAGGTACGCCCGCGCGACCTCGAGGTTACCCTTGCGACGGGCGTTCTGCTCGACCACGGCGACGACCGGCTCGGCCAGGATCGACACCGGCGGCACCACCAGCTCCAGCCCGGCCTCGTCGATCTCGCGTGCGCCCAGCAGGATCTCGTTCTCCCAGTTGATCAGGACGTCGCCGATGCGGCGCTGAATGAAGGTATTGGTCGATCCGCGCGCGCCCTGGTCGAGCACCGGGACGTTCCGGTAGATGCGACCGACGAAGGCCTCCGCCTGCTGCTGCGCGCGGGCAACGGCGTCGGCCTGCGCCGGATCGCCGAGCTTCTGGATGTAGTCCTCTCCCAACGCTTCGCGCAGCGCGTAGCCCCACATGGCGAGATAGTTCCAGCGCGCCACGCCGGAGGTCTTCGGGTTCGGGGTGATCACCTCGACGCCGTCGCGCGCGAGGTCGGACCAGGTGCGGATGTTCTTCGGGTTGCCCTTGCGCACCAGGAACGCCAGCGTCGACTGGTACGGCGCGTTGTTGTTCGGCAGTTGCCCCTGCCAGTCCGCCGGCACGCGTCCCGACCGCTCGGCGATGGCATCGATATCCGCCGCCAACGCCAGCGTGACGACATCGGCGTCGAGGCCGTCGATGACGGCGCGCGCCTGGCTGCCGGAACCGCCGTGTGACTGGCGGACGGTCACGCGCTGACCGGTCTTCTCCTGCCAATGCCTCGCGAATGCCTCGTTGAATTCACGGTACAACTCGCGGGTGGGATCATAGGACACGTTCAGCAGTTCCACGCTCCGCGCTGCGCCGCCGGCATGGACGCCGGCGGCGATGCCGAGCGTCAACGCGATCACCGCCACCAGTGAAAAGATCGTCTTCATGGTTAATTGCTCCCTGATGAATGTTTCAGAATCGATAAATCGCGCCGAGTGAAACGGCGCTGGCCTTCTCGCCGTTCGCGGCGATCGCGAGGTTGTCGCCGCGTCCCTCGCGATACGGGGTGATGCCGCGAGCCGCGTCGTTGTCCGCGAGCGCATAATCGAGATAGACCGTGAGCGGTTTTGCCCATGCGTACTCGGCGCCGACCGCGATCAGCGTCGCGTCGGCATCGTTCGCGTCCGCGCTCAACTGGTAGACCTGGGCCTTGTAAGTCCACGCCTCGTGACGGTAGCGCGCGCCGACGCCATAGACATCCTCGTCATTAGAGGACGCCGCGCCGGAGATCGACTGCCAGAACGCGGTGACACGCCAGTTGCCGAGATCGTAGTAGGCGCCCAGCCGCAGCGCCGACGGATCGTCCTGGCCCGCAGTGGTGTTGCCATTCTGCTCGAAACCCAAACCGACATAGAGCGGGCCTTCTGCATAGTTCACGGCGAGGCTGACGGTGTCATCGTCATTGTTGGCGGTCGCGCCATCTCCGGTATTGGTCGAGTACTGGATGCTCCCCTGGATGCCGGAGTACCGCTTCGAATCCCAGCCGACGCTGTTATGCGGGCGCTCGTCGAAGCGGTTCGGGAAGGACTGGGCACGCGCCAGGTTGCGCAGGTCACCGACCTGGTTCGCGAACAACTCGACCTGGCGGCCGATCAGCTTGACCGGGGTATCGAAACGCCCCGCGCGCACGGTGCCGAACCCGCCCTGCAGGCCGATGAAGGTATTGCGCGAGGCCAGCGTGCCGGCATTGGCGTTGTCGGCGCGCAGTTCCGATTCGATCTGCCAGATGCCCTTGAGGCCTTCCTGGATGTTGAAATCGCCCTTGACGCCGAGACGGCTGCGGTTGCTCGACAGGTTCAGCGCGCTGTCGTCGCCGTTATCGAGAAGATCGAGCGACAGATGTACCTGCCCGTACAGCGTCGGTCCGTCCGCGACCGCGACTCCCGGGAAGCCATTCCACGCAAGCACGCCGGCGGCGATGCCGACGGCCAGCGACAGTTTACGGTTACCGAAATTCATTGTTCCTGCTCCTATTGTGCAAACACGAACACCTTCCGGTGGTCCGGTCAGATCGCCCTGTGCTGATATGTGATGGATCAAACGGAACCTCCGGTCGTCCGGTCGGTACAAAGGAAGTGATTATTCGTCCGGGCGCTGCCTGCTGCGGTTGACGGCCGCAAGCGGATCGACACGCAGCTTCTCCTTGCGGTCGACCTGCAGCACACGGCCCTCGTGGATGATGAATTCCACCGATCCGAAGCGGATCGTCCTGAGTGCCTCGCGCAGATAGACGATCGCCTCTTCGGCGTCGTCTATCGGCTTGTCCAGATGCTTCGATTCCATGTCTGCGGATTCCTGTGTCACCCTGTGCCTGTTGCCCATGCCGGCACGCCGTCCCTGGCGAAACTCCCTGTACGCGCCGACATGATGCAACTGGTCTATTCCACGAATCATGCCAACTCCATTTATTTTTTTATCTATATGTTTTTGTTGATATTATCAGCATGTCGTCGACCCGGGAGGGCTCGCTCAACACGTTATATTTAACAGTTATCTGTTTTATATAAATAAAACCCGTGATATAAGATAAATCCATGCCCAAAACAGATCCCCTGCTGCTCGACGCATGGCGCGAGGTAGGTCGGCACATCGACCTGCACGAGGCCATCGATACCCTCGCCGCCATCCTCGGCCCGGTCCTGCCGTTGCGGGCGATCGAGATCCTGCGCCTGGACACCGCGCGGGCGGATCTCGAGTCCCTCGCGGCGCACCGACGCGACGGCCAGCCCCCGATGCACGGACGCCGGATCGGACTGACGCGATCGCGCTTCGATGCGCTGATGAAATGGTGTCGGGAAACCCAGGTGTCCGCGCATTCGCGGCAGGCGGCCTGGCCGGCGACATTGGCGCCGCTGCAGGATTTCTATGCCGACGGCGATGTCCTGTTCGGCGTACTCAAGGACCGGAGGGGCGAGCCCGAAGGCATCGTCGTTCTGCTCGAAGGGCCGGGGGATTGCCAGCCGGGACACGGGAAACTGCTGGCGGGATTGCTCGAACCGCTGTCAGTCGCGCTGGAGAACGATGCCCGCCTGCGCGAACTCGAACAATTACGCGCGGCGGCGGAGGCCGATCGCCAGTCCCTGCTGAACCGCCTCGGTCGCGACCGGCTCAGCGACGAGATCGTCGGCGCGGCCAGCGGCCTGCGCGGGGTACTGACGCGGGCCGACCAGGTCGCGCGCTCGGACAGCTCGGTGCTGCTGCTCGGCGAGACCGGCTCCGGCAAGGAGGTCATCGCGCGCGCGATTCACGACCGCTCGCCGCGCGCGGATGCCCCGTTCATTCGCGTCAACTGCGGCGCGCTGCCGCCGGAACTGATCGACTCGGAACTGTTCGGGCACGAAAAGGGCAGCTTCACCGGCGCGACTGCGCGGCGCAAGGGTTGGTTCGAGCAGGCGGACGGCGGCTCGTTGTTTCTCGACGAGGTCGGCGAGCTGCCGCCCACGGTGCAGGTGCGATTGCTGCGCGTGCTGCAGGACGGCGTGATCACGCGGGTCGGCGGCGAGCAATCGATCCAGGTCGATGTCCGCGTCATCGCCGCGACCCACCGCGATCTCGCGGTCATGGTGCAGCAGGGCGCGTTTCGCGAGGATCTGTGGTACCGTATCGCGGTGTTTCCGATCCTGATCCCGCCGCTGCGCGAGCGCATCGAGGATATCCCGGAACTCGCGCGTCACTTCGCGCGCAGGGCCTCGATCAAGCTGGGTGTGCCGCTGCGGCTGCCGACCGCGGACGAAATCGAACAGCTGCGGGACTATCCCTGGCCCGGCAACGTCCGCGAGCTTTCTTCGGTGATCGAGCGCGCCGCGATCCTCGGCGAGGGCGACCGCCTCGAGGTCACTGCCGCGCTGGGCCTGTCGGGCCCGGCGCGCCGCGAGGCGCCGGTGCCGGGCGGCCGATCGTTCATCACACTGGACCAGGCGGTCGAGCGGCATATCCGCGCTGCGCTGACGCGCTCGCGCGGCAAGGTGGAAGGCCCGAGGGGCGCCGCCCGCCTGCTCGGCCTGAATCCCCATACACTGCGCTCGAAAATGCGCAAGCTCGGTATCGATCCGCGCCCGTTCCGCGAAGACTGACATGACCACCGTACAATCCCCGGCAATGGCCGCGCGTTTCCGCGGCTTCCTCCCCGTCGTCGTCGATGTCGAGACCGGCGGCTTCGATCACCGCACCGATGCGCTGCTCGAGGTCGCGGCGGTACTGGTCGGTTTCGACGAAGACCGCCAGCTGCGCCGCCTCGAGACGATCGCGCATCATGTGCTGCCGTTCGACGGCGCGAATCTGGATCCGAAGGCGCTGGCCTTCAACGGCATCGAGGATCCCTGGCATCCTTTTCGCGGCGCGGTCGACGAGCGCAAGGCCCTCGATGAAATCTTCGGCGCAATCCGGCGCGCGATCCGCGAGACGGGCTGCACGCGCGCGATCCTCGTCGGCCACAACCCGATCCTCGACCTCAATTTCATCAACGCGGCGGCGGAACGCGCAAGGATCAAGCGCAATCCGTTTCATCCATTCAGCACCTTCGACACCGCGACGCTGGCCGGCGTCGCCTATGGCCAGACCGTGCTCGCGCGCGCGCTGCAGGCGGCGGGGCTGGGATGGGATGCGCGCGAGGCGCACTCGGCGGTCTACGACGCCGAGCAGACCGCGGAACTGTTCTGCGCGATCGTGAACCGCTGGGGAATTCTAACGGGGTCAGAGTAGACGCAGTCTACTCTGACCCCGAATTGGCGCGGGCGGTGTTGACGAGCTTCTGCAACTCGCCGCTCTGGTAGAGTTCGAGCACGATGTCGCAGCCGCCGACCAGTTCGCCGTTGATGTAGAGCTGCGGGAAGGTCGGCCAGTTCGCGTAACGCGGCAGATTCTGGCGGATCTCGGGATCCTCGAGGACATTCACGTGGTGAAACTGCGCGTTGCAGGCGCGCAGGGCCTGCGAGGTGTAGCTCGAGAAACCGCACTGCGGCATCTCGGGGGTCCCCTTCATGTACAGCACGATCGGGTGGCCCTCGACCTGCTGCCTGATACGTTCCATGACATCCATGCTGCTTGGCCTCTCTGCTTGAACGGTGGGCGGGCCTGTCTGCGCGGCATCAGGCCCTGAACATGCCCGCATGATATCGTTTATACCCTACTAATTCAATCAGGTATTGATAAGACATTGATTTCAAATATCATACCTCGCCCCACCCGCCGCCGCCCGGGGTCTCGACCGTGACCCGGTCGAGGGCGGCGACGTCGAAGCTGCATTTCGGCGGCAGCACGCGATCGTTATGACGGTTCTCGCCGGCGCGCCCGGGCCCACCGCCCGCGAGCCCCCAGGGGACATGGCGCCGGCGTTCGGTGATCAGCGTCACCGTCGCCGGCGCGAGGAATTCGTACTCGCGCACCAGCCCGTCGCCGCCGCGTCGGCGCCCGGCGCCGCCAGAACCGCGACGGATCGCGTAGCGCCGGATGCGCAGCGGATAATGCAGCTCGACGCTCTCGATCGGCGTGTTCAGCGTGTTCGTCATATGCGTCTGCACCGCATCGAGCCCTCCACCCGATGCCCCCGCGCCCATGCCGCCACCCAGGGTCTCGTAGTAGTCCCAAGCCGCGCCGGCGCCGCGCCCGCCGAGCGCGACGTTGTTCATGCTGCCGTGACTCGCGGCCGGGATGCGATCAGGCAGCGCCGGCGCCAGCGCGCCGAAGATCACATCGACGACGCGCGTGCCGGTCTCGACGTTGCCGGCCGCGACCGCCGCCGGGCGCCGCGCGTTCAGCAGACAACCCTCGGGCGCCGCGAGTTCGAGCGGACGCAGCGCCCCGGCGCAGGCCGGCGTCTCCGGCGGCATCAGGCAGCGAAACGCGTAGAACACCGCCGCCGCCGTGACCGACAGCGGGCAGTTGATATTGCCGGCGACCTGCGCGGCGGTGCCGGTGAAATCGACATGGATGTCGGCGCCATCGACCTCGACCGTGACCTCGACGGGAATGTCGACGGCGCCGGCGCCGTCGTCATCCATGACCTCGCGATAACGCCACACGCCGTCCGGGATCTCCAACAGCGCGCCGCGCGCGAGCCGCTCCGCATAGTCGTTCAGTCGCCGCACGCCCTCGCGCCAGCCGTCGATGCCGACTGCGCGAACGAGCCCTTCAAGCCGCTCGACGCCCCGGCGATTCGCGCTCAGTTGCGCCGCGAAATCGCCGCGGCATTGCCACGGGCAGCGCGTCGCCCGCGCGATCCCCGCCAGCACGGCCTCATCGACGACGCCGCGACGCATGATGAAGGTCGGCGGGATCACGAGGCCCTCCTCCGCCAGCGTCCGCGACACCGGCATCGACCCCGGCGTCTGCGCGCCGATGTCGGCATGGTGGGCACGATTCGCGACGAAACCGATCAGGGTATCGCCCGCGAAGACCGGCGCGACGACCGTGACATCGGGCAGGTGCGTGCCGCCGAGATAGGGATCATTGACGATCAGCATGTCGCCGGGCGACCACTGTTCGCGATCGACGATCGCGCGCATCGCGTAGGCCATGCTGCCGAGATGCACCGGGATATGCGCGGCCTGCGCGCACAGCTCGCCGGCCGCGTCGAACACCGCGCAGGAGAAATCGAGCCGGTCCTTGATGTTCGGCGACAGCGCGACGCGGCGCAGCACCGCGCCCATCTCGTCGCAGATGGCGCCTATGCGGCCGGCGAAGATGTTGAGCTCAATCGCGTTCATCCGTCGCGCGGGCCAGGCGCGTTTCCTTGAACCCCGGCCATGGCTGCTTTAGAATCTGTCTCATTCATCCCAAGGAGTCCGTCATGGCACACAAGCTTCCCGAACTGCCCTATGCAATGTCCGCGCTCGCCCCGCATATTTCCGAGGAGACCCTCGAATATCACTACGGCAAGCACCACCAGACCTATGTCACGAACCTCAACAACCTGATCAAGGGCACTGAATTCGAGGGCCTGTCGCTCGAGGATATCATCAAAAAATCGTCGGGCGGCCTGTTCAACAACGCGGCCCAGGTCTGGAATCATACGTTCTACTGGAACAGCCTGAGTCCGAACGGCGGCGGCGCCCCGGGCGGCAAGCTTGGCGCGTCGATCGACAAGGCCTTCGGCTCGTTCGAGGACTTCAAGGGCAAGTTCAGCCAGACCGCAATCACCACCTTCGGCTCCGGCTGGGCGTGGCTGGTGAAGAAGTCCGACGGCTCGCTCGACATCGTCAGCACCTCCAACGCAGGTACGCCGATGACCTCGGGCCAGACTGCTCTCCTGACTTGCGACGTCTGGGAGCACGCCTACTACATCGATTACCGCAACGCGCGGCCGAAGTACGTCGAGCACTTCTGGGAACTCGTCAACTGGGACTTCGTCGCGAAGAATCTCGGCTGAGCTCGACGGCAAGACCCGCCGGATCCGGATATCGTGGAAACGCTGAGCGTCACGCCGGAACCGGCGGAGCTGCGCGGATTCGCACCGTTCGAATCGCTTGACGAAGGCCAGCTGATCCTGCTCGCGAGCCGCGTCGAGACCCTGGCCGCGGCCGAGGGCGAGCGCATCTTCACGGCCGGCGACTCCGTCGGGGGCTGGCTGTTCCTGCTGCGCGGGGTCGCCGAACTCGAGGCGGCCGACGGCACCCGCCGCGTCGTCGAAGGCGGCGACGAGCGGGCGCGCGAGGCGCTCAATCCCGAACAACCCTGCGCGCACGGCGCGATCGCGCTCGATCCCTGCACCATGCTGCGCGTCGATCCCGGACTGATCGGCGCCCTGCAATTCAGCCCCGCCGACCCCGGCAACGACGACGACGTCCATCCGGTCATTCGCGAGATTCGCGAGGATCTTCGCCATAACCGCTTCAGCCTGCCCAGCCTGCCCGAAGTCGCGCTGCGCATCCGCAAGGCGCTGGAGGGAGAATCGGCGAGCGTCGGCCAGATCGCGAAGATCGTCAGCGCCGATCCGGTCATCACCGCAAAGCTGATCAAGGCGGCGAACAGCGCCTTCTATCACGGCCGCGATCCGATCGAGACCTGCCAGGCCGCGATCGTGCGGCTCGGCCTCAATACCACCCGGCAGCTCGTCACCAGCTTCGCGCTGCGCGAGCTGTTCAGCCTCAAGGATCCGGCGCTGAAGAAGCGCATGCAACAGACCTGGCGCCACAGCACCGAGATCGGCGCGATCAGCATGATGCTCGCGCAACTCGACGGCCGCCTCGAACCCGAACAGGCCCTGCTCGCCGGGCTCGTCCACGACATCGGCGTCGTCTCCCTGCTGTCGCATGTCCACAGACATCCCGGTCTGGTCGCCGACGACAAGGCGCTCGGCGCCCTGGTCCTCGCGCTGCGCGGCGAGGTCGGCGGCATGGTGCTGCGCCACTGGAAATTCAGCGAGGCGATCGTCGAGGCCGCGATCCATGCCCGCGACTGGCGTCACGACTCAGGCAACGAGCTGAGCTATTGCGACCTCGTCATCATCGCGCAGCTGCACAGCCTGATGAAGGCCGGCAAGGCGGCGCGCCATCCGCCGATCGACGAGATTCCGGCCTGCCGCAAGTTCTCGTCCGATGTCCTGACACCGCAGGCCAGCCTGAAGGTCCTCGATCAGGCGAACGACCAGATCGGCGAGATCCTCCGGCTGCTGTCCTGACGCCCCTTTCGAAATCCGCGCGATTCCCGGGTATAATCGGCGGTTTGACGCCTGCGCTACGCCCATGTCCGATGCACTGATGACCACCTACGACCGCCTGCCGGTCACCTTCGCAAGCGGCGAAGGCTGCTGGCTGCGCGACACTGCGGGCAAGCGCTATCTCGACGCGCTGTCCGGCATCGCGGTGTGCGGGCTCGGCCACGCCCATCCGGCGGTCAGCGAGGCGCTGTGCGCGCAGGCGAAGCGGCTCGTGCATACCTCGAATCTCTACCATATCGAACGCCAGCAGGCGCTGGCCGCCGAAATGGCGCGCATCTCCGGCATGGACAACGCGTTCTTCTGCAACTCCGGCGCCGAGGCCATCGAGGCGGCGATCAAGCTCGCGCGTCTGCACGGTCATCGCCGCGGCGTCGCCCAGCCGGCGATCGTCGTCATGGAGAACAGCTTCCACGGCCGCACGCTGGCGACGCTGTCGGCGACCGGCAACCGCAAGGTCCAGGCCGGCTTCGAGCCGCTGGTGCAGGGCTTCGTGCGCGTGCCCTACAGCGACATCGAGGCGCTCAACAACGTCGCGCGCAACGCCCCGCAGGTCGTCGCGGTGCTGCTCGAACCGATACAGGGCGAAGGCGGCATCAACCTCCCGGACGCCGGTTATCTCGACGCGGTGCGCGCGCTGTGCGACCGCCACGGCTGGCTGATGATGCTCGACGAGATCCAGACCGGGATGGGCCGCACCGGCCGCTGGTTCGCGTACCAGCACCATGACTGGCTGCCCGACGTCGTCGCGGTCGCCAAGGGACTCGCGAACGGCGTGCCGATCGGCGCCTGTCTCGCCCGCGGCGAGGCCGCGCGGACCTTCCAGCCCGGCAATCACGGCTCGACCTTCGGCGGCAACCCGCTGGCCTGCGCCGCCGCGCTCGCGGTGATCGGGACGATCGAAGCCGACGGCCTGCTCGCGCGCGCGACCGCGGCCGGCGCGCGCATCGCCAATGGACTGCGCGAGGCGCTGGCCGGCAATGACACCGTCGTCGATATCCGCGGCCTCGGCCTGATGATCGGCATCGAGCTGAACCGGCCGTGCCGCGAACTGGTCAAGGCGGGCCTGGACCACGGCATCCTGTTCAGCGTGCAGGCCGAGCGCGTGATTCGCCTGTTGCCGCCGCTCGTCGTCAGCGACGATGAGGCCGACGAGATCGTACGCCGCGTCGCTTCGGTGATCGGACAGGGCTGACATGACGGCGCCGCGGCATTTCCTGACGCTGCTCGACCTGTCGTCTCAGGAGTTGCTCGACCTGACCCTGCGCGCGATCGAGCTCAAGGCAATGCGCGCGCGCGGCGAGATCCACGAGCCGCTGAAGAACCGCGTGCTCGGCATGGTGTTCGAGAAGTCCTCGACGCGCACCCGCGTCTCGTTCGAGAGCGCGATGATCCAGTTCGGCGGCGGCGCGATCTTCCTGTCGCCGCGCGACACCCAGCTCGGCCGCGGCGAACCGATCGAGGACACCGCGCGCGCGGTCTCGCGCATGGTCGACGTCGTCATGATGCGCACCTACACGCACGAGTCGCAGGAACGCTTCTCGGCATGCTCCGAGGTGCCGGTCATCAACGGCCTGTCAGACACCCACCACCCCTGCCAGCTACTCGCCGACATGCAGACCTGGTTCGAGCAGCGCGGCGATATCGCCGGCAGGACCGTCGCGTGGATCGGCGACGGCAACAACATGTGCAATTCCTATATCCACGCCGCGCACCGCTACGGCTTCGACCTGCGCATCGCCGCGCCCGAAGGCTATCGCCCCGAGCTGGCGCTCGAGCCGGCCTTCGCGGAGCGGGTCACGCTCGTCGACGGCCCGCTGGCCGCCGCGGACGGCGCCGACCTCGTCGTCACCGATGTCTGGGCCAGCATGGGCCAGGAGACCGAATCCGAGGCGCGCAACCGTATCTTTCGCGACTACCAGGTCAACGCCGCGGTGATAGCGCGGGCGAAACCGGATGCGCTGTTCATGCACTGCCTGCCGGCCCATCGCGGCGAGGAGGTCAGCGCCGAGGTCATCGACGGCCCTCACAGCGTGGTCTGGCAGGAGGCCGGCAACCGCCTGCATGCGCAGAAGGCGCTGCTCGAATTCCTGCTCGGCGCCGCGCCGCCGCGGGCGGGATGAGCGGGCGCCACGGACGGCATGCCGGGCCCCGATGACGGCGCTGCTCGACATCGACGAGATCGAATGCCGCCACCAGGGGCATGCGGTCGTGCGCGGGCTGACCGCGCGCATCGAACCCCATGCGATCGTCTGCCTGCTCGGACCGAGCGGCTGCGGCAAGACCACCGTGCTGCGGGCGATCGCCGGCTTCGAGCCGCTGTACCGCGGCAGCATCTCGATCAAGGGCGTGACGGTCTCGTCGCCCGGCTACATGGTCCCGCCGGACAAGCGTCACGTCGGCATGGTGTTCCAGGACTATGCCCTGTTCCCGCACCTCTGCATCGAGGACAACGTCGCCTTCGGACTGCGCAAGGCCGCTCGCGAACGGCGACGCGCGATCGTCGACGATATGCTGCAACTGGTCGGCCTGCCCGGGATTAGCGGGCGCTATCCGCATGAGTTGTCCGGCGGCCAGCAGCAGCGCGTCGCGCTCGCGCGCGCGCTCGCGGTCGAGCCCGACCTGCTGCTGCTCGACGAACCGTTCTCGAACCTCGATGTCGAGCTGCGCGAGCGTCTCGGCGTCGAGGTGCGCGGCATCCTCAAGAAGCGCGAAATCACCACGCTGATGGTCACCCACGACCAGCACGAGGCCTTCGCGCTCGGCGATGTCATCGGCGTCATGCAGGACGGACGCATCGTGCAATGGGACACGCCGTTCAATCTCTACCACCAGCCCGCCAACCGCTTCGTCGCGAGCTTCATCGGCCAGAGCGTGATGCTGCCGGGCGACCTCGTGTCCTCGGACACGGTGCGGACCGAGATCGGCCCGATCCAGGGCGGTCGCAGCTACCCGTGGCCGGTGGGCACCCGGGTCGACGTCCTGCTGCGCCCGGACGACATCGTCCCGGACCCGGAGAGCGGCCTGCGCGGGCGCATCGTCAAGGAGGCCTTCAAGGGGGCGGAGATCCTCTACACGCTGAGGCTCGCGAGCGGGACCGAGTTGCTGTCGCTGTTCCCGAGCCACCAGCGCCACCGCGTCGGGGAGGAGGTCGGGCTGCGGGTGGCTGCGGACCACCTGGTGGCGTTCCCGTCGGAGGGGATTGGCGTGTAAAAATGAAAAGAGGGCAGACCTTGAACCTCAAGGTCTGCCCCGGCAAGCGCGAATCAGCGGCTCGGCTTGATGTTGGCGAGGTATTCGGAGACTGCCTTGATCTCGTCCTCGGTCAGCTTGCGGGCGATGTCACCCATCATGCCGGCCGGGTCGTTCTTGCGTGTGCCGGCCGCGAAGTCGTTCAGCTGCTTGATCAGATAGTCGCGGTGCTGGGCGCCGACCACCGGGAACTGCGAGATCGTCGGCGACCGGCCCTTGCCGTTCTCGCCATGGCAGTTGATGCAGCCATAGACGCCGCTGTCGGGATTGCCCTGCCGGTAGATCCGCTCGCCCTTCTGCAGCACGTCACGGCTCGGCGGCGGGGTGATCATATCCGGCGACAGCTTCTGGGTCTGAAAGTAGGCGCCGATGTCCTTCGCGTCCTCGACGCTCGCGACCGTTGCCGCCATGCCCGTCATGATCGGGTTGTTGTCGCGATGCCCGGTCTGAAAGTCACGCAATTGCTTGACGATGTAGGCGCCGTACTGACTGGCGAGACGCGGGAAGTCGGCGATCGGGCTGTTGCCGTCTCCGCCGTGACAGCCGAAACACACCGCTGCCTTGGCCTGGCCCGCCGCGGGGTCACCCTCGGCGATCGCGGCGCCGGCCGCGAACATCATCAGAACCCCCCCGGAAATTACAGATACAGCCCAACTCTTAGCTCTCAACCACGCTCTCATAGTCCTGCCCGCTCGAATTATTTTTACGTTTATGAGGAAGTTGTTGTCGTTATCGCTTCCGGCCGCCGGCTGGCGTCGCGCCCCCGCGCCCGGAATCCCCACCCAAATCAGAAGCCACAGGATAGCATAACGGCCTGCCGTTAAAAATATCGGAAAAAGCCATGCCGGGCCAGCTGCTTGACGGCCCGGGAGGGGGTCATTTCTTGCTGATGTACATCGCGCGCAGGCGGGCGCGTTCGAGGATCAGGGCATCCTCGAGTTCGCCGAGGCGCTCTTCGAGGGCGGACACCCGCATATCGAGGGACTCGGTCATCAGGTCATCGATGCCCGCCTCGCCCCGCAGCGGTACCGAGGCGATGCCCGAGCGATCGAGCTCGGTATTCAGTTCGGTGGCGACCGTCTGGACCGACTCGCGGCTGAAGCGATGCAATTCCTCCAGGTAGCCGTAGAGCATCAGGCGGTCGCAGAAGGAATTGATCCGGCGCGGCACGCCGCCGGTCTGTTCGTGGATCTCGTCGAAGGCCTCGTCGTCGAAGGCCGGGTCGCCGCCCCAGCCGACGTACTTCAGGCGATGCTCGATATAGGCCCGGGTCTCCTCCCGGTCCAGCGCCTTGAGCCGGTAGGTCGCGATGACGCGCTGGCGCAGTTGCTCCATGTCGGGGGCCTGCAGGATCGCGAGGAATTCGTCCTGGCCGAGCAGGAAGGTCTGCACAACGGGGACGCCGTCGGCGTGGATATTCGACAACATCCGCAGTTCTTCAAGCGAGCGCTTCGGAATGTTCTGGGCTTCATCTATGACCAGCAGGATGCGTTCGCGCTGCTGCGCCTTCTTGCGAAAAAAGGCCTCCAGATTCTGCAGGACGCCGGCCTTGCTGAGCTGTTCATGAGCAAGGCCGAACGACGCGCCGACCATGCGCAGGAGATCCTCAGCCTCGAGCTGCGTCGTGACTATCTTTGCTGCCGTCAGATTTTCCTGCTGAATCAACCTGAACAGCATTTCGACCAGTGTGGTTTTCCCGGTGCCGATGCCGCCGGTAATAACGATGAAGCCCTCGCGCTGTTCCAGGCCATAGCGGAGATAGGCCATCGCGCGCTTGTGCACGTGGCTCTCGAAGAAGAACCGGCAGTCGGGACTCAGACGAAACGGTTTATCCTTCAGCTTGTAAAAAAATTCGTACATAACCAGAATTCCGTAACGGTCGTGCCGCTCTCAGCTGTATGCCCTATCGCCGGATATGTCGACCTGGACTGCGATTTGCTTGAATATCCGTATACATACAACCCACCCGCCGTGGCACGAAGGCGCTTGCGCATTCTGCCTGATGGCCCTCGGGTCACGCGGGAATGCCCGACCGGCACGGCAATGTCCATGATATCCGGCAGACTGCGGAATATCGGGGTATTCCTGGCTCCCTGCCTCTTGATGATCGCGCTGTTTTCGATCGCGTCGGTCCCCGGCGAAAAGCCCACTGTCCTGCAGGACAGCGGACTGCTTTCGCGGCTTCTTGCCCACGCTGCGGAGTTATTCTCTCTTATTCCGCCGGTCGTCCACAATATTCTTCATGTCCCGGGGCATGCTCTGCTCGCCTGGACGCTGTACTGGCCGCTCGCCCGGATCGCGAAAACGCATTTCGCGGCAGCAGTGGCAGCGATCCTGATCGCGACGATTTACGGCGCCCTGCTCGAATGGCACCAGATCAGCGTCCCCGGACGCAACGCCAGCGGCAGCGACGTCCTGCTGAATTTTATCGGCGCACTATGCGGCGGCCTTCTCGCAGGGCGCGCACGGGGTTAACCGTCCCCGCTCCGCCAGCTCTTGCGCAGCAGATGCGGGATCAGCAGGTACCACGGCATGCGCAGGTAATGGCCGCGCAGATACAGGGCGCCCCGCGCAAGCCTGGTCAGCGGGCGATCGCAGCTCGGGTGGTTCGGCAATATGGACCTCTCGAACAGGGCATTCATCAACCCTGCCAGCAGGCGTCCGGGACGGTCGCCCCCCGCCTGCGCGGAATCAATGCCTTTCGATTTGCCGAACATGCGGGCGCGGTACTCGAGCGCATAATGCAGCGGGCGCTCCAGCCCCAGAGAACGGGCACGCGCGTGTACTCCAGGCAGAAAACCGGCGTCGCGACCAAAATGATCGAGCAGATCATCGAGGTCCGCGAGATCGCGCAGGGCATGATCGAATTCGCCATCGCAGAACAGGTGCGCGGCGGAGTGCAGCACCATGTCCTCGGGAGACAGCACGCGTACTCCCGGAATGGCGTCGGCGGCCCGCGACGACGCGAACAAGGGCGCCGGATCGACGCAATATTGTGATGTCAACGGCAGGATGTTGTGGTGCACGTCGAGCACCGTCTCCCTGCGCCGGTGCGTCAGCGGAGGAAGTTCATGCATCCAGCGCCTGTAGTACATCTGATCGTAGGCGTTCAGCTTGCCGCTGACCCAGCCATGCATCACCAGGCGCTGCTCAACCCGACCGAGCAGTGGTCGCGGCACCATGATATCTATGTCGGAGAAGAGCCGGCCAGCCGCAGGCGGCAACCCGGCGGCGATGTAAGCCGCCCCCTTGAGCAGCACAATCGGAATGTCGCCGTCGGCGATCGCATCACGGATCTGTCCAATCTCCCAAGCCACGATGCGGGCATGCTTGTCCGCGACCCGTCGCGCTGCCGTCATGTGATGAAGGGCCTGCTGCGGCACAGCATCGAGCAACGCAGACTTTCCGAATCTGACATGCAGCCTCGCCAGCAGATCCGCGCGCCGCGCCTGACGTATCAGCAGGTCCCACTCCGCGAGCGACAGTTCGCCCGCACCGACGGGATCGCGCAGGATCCTGACTAGCAGGCAGTCCCGGAAATCCACTCTCAACCCGCCGTCGGTCCGGTCGGGGAAGGCGGCTCCAGTGCATCGAGCATCGCGATGGCCTCGTCGAGACGGCTGTAGTGCAGATCGTAACAATCACAAGCATCTATCATCGCACCGAGGATGCCAAACCCGTCAGGGCCAAGCAGGGAATAATTGAAGGCGCAGTCGGCGACACGCATGAACATCTTGCCCTTGCCGACAGGCGACAGGCGGGCTGCGGCTCCGGGTTCGTAACGCACGGAGATCACCCAGGCAGGACGGACCACTTCGCCGCTGCGCTTGACGCTGTCGGACGGCGGACGCATCAGGGCGACGGTGCCCTTGCTGGTATCGTGAAACGGCGCCGAGAACACGGTGTCCGGGGCGCGCTCGCGGATGACGCCGATCGAATTGTTTTTCAGATTGACGGGCCGGGCAAGCGGGTGCAGTCTGCCATCGACCGGATCGACCAGACCGAGCTCATCCGACAACAGCCGCCAACCATGAACCACCAGCGCAGCTGTCAGCGTGCTCTTTCCCGAACCGGGAGGCGCAGGCAGCACCAGCGCCACCCCTGCCCTTTCCACCACGCCGGCGTGCAGGATCAGATAACGGTGGGCATGATTCGAAATACACCAGTTCAGCCCCCATTCCATCATCGGAAACGCCTGGCCCGCCGGCAAGGGCTTGAACGGCACGCGATCATCGAAACGAAACAGCACCTGGGGTCGCCACCAACGCCGCAGACCGCGCGGGGGCGTGATGGCAACATGGAAATCAGCGAATCCTCGCGGTTCTTCGCAAACGAAATCGGCATACAGCAGAGAGAGGTTTTCGGCAACGACGTCGAGCGGTGAGCGTATGCGGCAGACGAACCCTCCGGTGCGCAGATCGATGCCTTCAGCCGCAAGACGTCCTTGAAGCTGAGCCGGGGACAGCTCGCCGACCCTCATCGCGGATTCGGTTCCACCAGGGACAATCGCTCCAGCTCCTCGAGCAGGTTGCCGGTATATTCCAGGGCTTCATCGGCCGGCATCCCGAGGGCGGCCGCGACCGGCAAGCTGAGATCGTCCATGGTCGCGACGCGTGCCTCACGGAGATACCGCAACAATCCGGTCGCCGCCGCATCCAGCAGATGGGTATCGCCGGAGCCGCAATGATACACGACATGCTCGTCGCCCCAGGAATGCCACAGCAGATCGAAACCGGCGTTAACCCGCCAGGATCCGGACCGCTTCATGTGCAGTGCAGGACCAGAGTGGATTTTATTCGAAGGTGTTCTGAATGAACATCACCACGTCCGCCGGGTACATCGGATCGCCGACCGAGGGCTGGTAAAAACCCTGAATCGAGATCTGGCGCCAGATCTCCTTGACCATGTTCTCGTTCATCCCGTAATCAGGAACCGTGGCCGCATTGAGCAGCGCGGCGATGATGTGCATGCCCAGGCGATGGGGATCACCGCTCCCCTCCAGCCACAACACCTGCATCAGGGTGCGCGTCCCGAAGAAAGACCCGTAAAATACGCCACGCTTGCCCTCGCCATTGATCACGGTCATGTGGAACGGCGTACCGTCGGCGTTGTAACTGGTACAGGTGCCCTGGGACTGCGTCGCGCAGGTACCGGTCGAGTATTTGGACGGCCAGCGCTCGACGCGCGTACGCCAGAAGCCCGGGCTTCTTCCTCCACAGGTCTTCCGCTGCTTGTCGGGCTGGGAAAGATTGCCGGAGACCCATGCCGAGGGCGTACACCAGGCGCCCATCGCGGGCCGGTTGGCGACGGTCATCAGTACCGAACCCGTTGCGACACCCTTGAGCAGACGTCGCCTATCCGCGGAAACCGCTGCGGCCGGCGCGGAATCGGTACCCATCTGCGGGGGCACGGCCTCCCGACTACGGGGCTCGGTGCCATGGTTCTGTGATTGCGATGACATATCGTGTCCTGCCATTATGATTTGTATCGGTGATTCCCCATAACCGACTGAATAATTTATATATTCACTTCATTATCCTGTCGGGCAAGCCATTGATTCGTCATTTTATTGGCGAATCTTACCAGTTTCGTGCGCCATTTGCGAGGGCATGAGACTGTCTGCTCAAACAGACAGGCATGATTCGTGCCACTGAGAGAGGGGAAAATTTTATATTTCAGATCAACCAGTTAAGCAACCGGATATCGAAGGGTAGCGAACAATTGTAAAATAATCCGACGTTACTTGGGCTGTTTGCGCCTAGCGAAGATTGGCCTTGGTCAGCATTGGCCTCGCCAATTCGATGGGCAAGGCATAAGCGATACCACTCGGACGCTCGATCATCGCTTCCCGGCTATCCTTCACGAAGACCATGTTCAAAATTCCGACAACATTACCATCCTCAGGGCTGAACAGGGGACTCCCGCTGTTACCGGGATAGGCGGTAGCGTCGAGCTGGAAGATATCGAACGGCGGGGAACGGAGGCGGGCAACCACTTGCGGCGCAAGATTGCCGGCCCTGTCCAGTGGCGCCGCGATCGGGGTGATCGCGGAGATCGTCGCGCGGTGGGTGGCGGGATACAACCCAAGGACGTTGCCTATCGGGAAGCCGGTAAAGGCGTAGGACTCCCCCTCGCGGACGCGGCTGGAATCCCCAAGCCGGAGGGCGGGCAACGGATCGCCGTCGATGCGCAGCAGCGCAAGGTCATGAAGTTCGTCCATCGCGATTTTTTCGAGCGCCCGCCGCCCAGGTTGAGCCCCTCGCCCAACGAGCACGATCAATTCCTCGCGCTGACGGGGATCGAGGACCCGATCGACGACATGCGCATTGGTCAGCACGTGGCGGCCATCGCCGATCACAAAGCCGGTCCCGAGCAGTTCCGGCTGGGCCCGTAATGGCGCCACCACGGCGATGCCGACGATACCAGGCCGCAAGCGGTCGAGCACATCGGCCAGGGAGTCCCCGGCAGCGTGGCCTGTTGCCACGACCGGCAACAGCAACAGCCCGGCGAAAAGTCTCGACAATGACATCCTGGTTACTCGCGACGGCCAAACGGTCATCGCCAATTTACCGTGATCTCCCGTTCCGGTCCATCTGTGAGCGCAAAACGGCAGGCGCCGGCCTGGCTCGCCTGGCAAACCAGGACTTCGTCCCTGTTATACAGTTCCACCAGCTTGCCCCCTGGAAAGCCGAACAGCCGTATCGCCCATGCCCCCTGCTCGACCCTGAAACCTGCGCCGCCCGCGGCGGAACCGTCGACGAATGCGACGATCGTCTCGCGTTCGCGGTCATATACCCCCACAATGCTGTCGGCGTCGTGCAGCAGATGCAGGCGTTCGTTACGCGCCCTGCCAAGCCCCGGGGACAGCGCAACCAGGAACCTGTCGTCGCGACGCGTCGCCGCCTCCGGCTGGATTTCGAGGCGCCAGCTGGCAACGTCGAACCAGCGCTCGTTGGCGGCGCCCTGGCGGAAATTGAAACCGTCCATGACCCGTTCATCGGCATCGGTCTCGACGTAGTACTGATACTCGGGTCCGCCGACGATGCGCATGACGGCATCTGCCGGCAACAGACGCTGGACTACGAGATGACCCGAACCGTTCGTTATCCGCGCGATATCGGCCAGGCTCTCGAGGATACCGTTATCGTCCTCACCCTTGAGCACCCGCAGCCCCGGCACGTCGGGACGATGCACCGAATGCAGCAGCCATTTCTTGATATAGTGAGGCTCGACCGCGCTGACGCGGTCATGGACCAGCAGCCTGTCCGCGGCGAACAGATAGACCAGTTCGCGCACGACCCGGCTGACCTTGCCCCCTCGCCCGCCTTCGTCGTGACGCGGAGTATTGTAAGCATCGGTCAGATCCGCGCGCAGATAGACATAATCGCCTTCCTGCAACTCATGGTGCTCGATCACTCCGGCGCGGAGGTGCAGGCCGCGGTCGAGGTTATCCATCCAGTGATCGACGCTGCGGATACCGCTCCCGGTCGGAAGAACCACTCGCTGGCCGCCATCGGCGACATTGTGCTCAAACAGCCGGTTCGGCACGACGCGCTCGCCGGGGCGCAGGACCAGCAGGGTATTCTTGGCGATACTGCGAATGGAGTAGTAAAGCCTGTTGGAGCCGGTGAAAGGGCCGTAGGTGCTGCTGTTGACCGCCAACGGCCTTCCCTTGTACAGAGAGAAATGACCCGCATCGTAATGACCGTGATGGGTAAGGACATGACCGGCGCGGAAGGAGATAAAGGTGGCGTCATCGCCCCAGCCCGAGCGGATATAGGCCATGTTCATCGCGCCATGGCCGAACAGTTCCGCACGCGGCAGGGAACCCTCGAATACCTGCAAGCCATTCCGGGTAACGGGCAGCAACAGCGCGGGATCCCTGAACAGGCGGTAACCCCAGCGGTAGTCCCTGTAGTAGCCGTCGCTGCCGTGCAACTCCTCGAGATAACGGCTGTAGGCTGCCAGCACAGGATCCCGGGTCAGTTGCACGATGAGATCGATGACCCGCTGGGTTTCGTCCTTGAGGTCGACGCGGGAACCCTCGTCGCCAAACCCTTCGGCAAGGTTGTCGGGACGTGTTATGTAGACATGCCAATAGCCGGCGCGCCGCAACGTCTCGAGGATCTGCGCGGCATGGCGCGCATCCTCAAGCGCCGTGACATAGGCCGAGGCCGCGAGCACCAGCAGGAACGCACGGCTCTGCACCCAGTAGTTGTAGCCCTCGGGCCAGGCCTCGACCATCTTCCACGCGCGCATCACGTCGAGGAAATGGCCCTGCGCGCGCCTCTGCAATTCGATGCGTTGGTCGGAAACGGGATCGAGCACCACGGCGCACAACCACGCGATCGCCGCGAGCGTGCTGCGGCCATGCCACAGGGACGGCGAGGGATCATCGAGCAGCGACAGGGTCTCGATCAGCGCCTTCTCGATCCCGCGCTCAAGGGACGCGCGGTCATCATCGGTCAGTCCGGGGTAGAATCGCAGAAAATCATAGGCGAACGCGAGTTCCCAGCCATTGCCATACTCGCCACTCGCGCGTGGACTGACCAGCGTGAAACGGCGAGCCGCGTTGAGCAGGTTTTCGCCGGCGCCGGGATCGCCGGAGCTGATCCAGCAGGCGGTCTGTCCGAGCAGATCGCCTCCGCAAGCAGGGGGCGCATCTATACCGAGCGCGCGGAATTGGCGATCGCGGTCGGCGAACAGCGCCGGCGGGCCATGACCGCTCCAGTCGCGCAAGTCCGGTAGAAGGATACGGGGATGCGTCGCGCGAAGGCGTCCGTCAAAGTGATGATCGAGGTATCGGGGCGCTTCTCCACCGACGATGGCAACAGCGACGGCGGGATAGTGCTCGGAGATCCTGTCCTTGAGCTTGTGAACCAGATCGGCGGGCTGCAAGTCCAGCCGGTCGTGCGCGTACCACAGGACAGCGGCGAACACGAGATGGGCGATCAGGCCGCACACCGCGAAGTACCACAGCACGACGGAGCGCGCGTCAGGCTTGTTGCTCATTCGAAAAAAGCCGAGTGTTGCGGATGCCCTGCATCATGAATGATCGCCGCGGAATGCGCAATCGGCAGAGACCGGGAACCTTTCGCGCGCCTGCCGCTCCAACAGTGGAGCGTTCGGTTGCTCATCGAATCGGTGCCGGAATGACCGACCAGACAGGGAGGCGCTTGATGTATGGTAAAAAACCCGTTAACGATGCTGCCAGGGCGATAAGAGCGATACTGACCAACCAGATTGCACGCATCACGCCGACGATTTACATGCGACTCGTCGCGGAATCGGGCAGGGGCGGAGACGACGAGCCCGCGGCGGAAGTCGCCGGATATTTCAGGCGCTGCTTCGCGGAGTACTTCCAACAGATCGGCATCGAGGAGGCCGGAATCCCCCCATGGCTGGCGGGCAAGCGCCTGCTCGAATACGGTCCCGGCGATGTTCCCGGTGTCGCCCTGCTGATGCTGGCCCACGGCGCGGAAAGGGTCATCTGCGTCGACCGCCATGCACTGGTGCAGTCCGGTCAGAAGCAGATCGCGATCCTCGAGCATCTCATCGATGCGCTGCCCGACGAGTCGCGCGAGCGTGCCTCCCGCTGCTTCAATTCGCCGGGCGTTCCGGCATCGGGTTTTCGCTCCGATCGCTTTGCATACCTGGTAACGCCTGACGGGCTGTCCGGACTGGAGCAGGCGGTCGATGCGGTCTTTTCCCGCGCCGTGCTGGAACACGTCAACGACATTGATGCCACCTTCGACGACATGTGCCGGGCACTGAAGCCCGGCGGTCTCGCCGTGCACCTGGTCGATCTGGAGAGCCACGGCCTCCACCGGGAGAACCCGCTCGACTTTCTCACCTGGCCCGCATGGCTATGGCGGCAGATGTATTCGGGGAAAGGCGTTCCCAACCGCTGGCGCGTCAACCGCTACAGAAAGATCCTCGCCAGGACCGCACTCGAGATACGCTCGATGACGCCGACGAAAATCGCCGCCGGCGAAGACATCGCGGAAGTCAGACCCTATCTGGATGAACCCTTCCGCACGCTCGATGACGGGACGCTGAGCTGGCTCGGCTTCTGGCTGATCGCGGCGAAACCGGATCACTGACTCGCGGGCACCACCTTCACTGCGCGGCGGCGCGACGCGATCGCGATACCCGCTGCCAGCAGCAGGATCATCAGCGGGTCGGCGCTGCCGATCGCCGAACCTGACGATTCGCTTCCACTATCGCTACCGACGATATTGTCCTGCGGCGGGTTGCTGCCACCGGAGCCGCCATTTCCACTCCCGGCGCCCCCATTATTACCATTGCCAGTGCCGCCGCCGGGAGGAGTCTCATCGATGATCGCGGACTGCAGGGCCGAGACCACAACCGTGTACATGCTGCCACCGTTCTGGTTCCCGCCCAGGCTGACCTGCCCGGCAGGATAGTCGCGACGATAGAGCCGCAACGTCGTATCGGTTGTCACCAGTACGTGGCCGGTGTCGGCCCAGGAGGCGTTGTTCAGCCAGGCGGGACGTTCGCTCAGACGCGTGTCATAGGCGACGAACACGGCCGCCGGATCCGCAAGACTGAACGCAATGAATCCGTCGCCGGCGACGAACTTGTCATCATTGCGTGTCTGGAGATAGCTGAGACCGACGTAGCCCCCGGGCACGGTCGAATAGGTGAAGTTGCGATCGACATAGACGCGCTGGCCGACGGCGAGCGTGTCCCACACATATCCCTCGGCAGTAATGCCGTCATCATCGCCGGAACCTCCGCCGGTATCACTGCCGTTGTTTCCGCCACCGCCCGCCGCGGCGAGTGTGACCTGCACCGCCGCCTGGGTGACACCGCCTTCTCCGCTGCAGTTCAGCGTAAACGTCACGGCAGTATTGACCGGGCCCGCGGTCGCCGTACCGGAGACCGCGCGCGCCCCCGCCCATCCGCCCGAGGCACTGCAGGACGAGGCGTTCAGCGCTGTCCACGACAGCTCAACGTTCCCACCCGCCGCGACCGGATTTGGACTCGCCGACAGGGAAATGATTGGCTTTCCCACCGCATTCGCCTCCGAACGCGGCTCGATCGCCCAGGTGGGATCGTTGTGGTAGTCAGGGATCGTGGTGTTGACGACCGTCCATTTCTGCCACGCCTCGGGTCCGGCCACGCCGAGATCGACCGCAGCGGCCAGTGCGGGCTGCAGGTTTGCATAGTAGGAATCGGTAAAAATCGCATAGACGATCTCGCCGACCCGGAAGGACCGGCCGCTGGGGCGCGAGTATTCGGGCGGATTCGAGGTCAGCCAATTCGCCATGCCCTGGGTGTTGCACACCGCGCCGGCCTGGGCCGCCGGATGGCGGGCCCACAGGGCGGCGAAGGAGTTCACCGGCCTGCTCTGATTAGCGGGATCGAATACGTGCTCGCGGTTGACCGGTGCAATCTGGAAGCAATGGTCCGGCCCCATGATGCCCGCAGTCCAGATCGCCTTCCATTCGGCCGCCGCCTCGGCGGGGAAATCCAGCTCGACGAGATGACCAAGCGTCCAGCCGAGGAACGCCTGCATCCAGTAGGACACACGCGACCACGGTCCCTGGGTCTTGCCGTACTCGGTATCGGGCACCAGACCCAGGTGACGGGCGACGTAGTTCTGGTTGTTGACGTATGCCTGCTCCAGGTAGCGGAGGTTGTTGACCACCCGGTCGGAGAAATAGGCCTTGAGCGGATGATCGTCCGGCGTCGCATAGGCGGCGTGCGCCAGCGTGCGCAGGCCCCAGGCGTGGCCGCGAACCTCGTAGTCCTGGTCGCGGACAAACTCGCCGGCCGCCGAATTGCGCTTGTTGGGTGCGGCAAAGATCAGATTGTAGTTGGCGAGGTATTGCAGCTCTTCGAGATGGAAGTAGTCACCTGTCACCAGATAGGGCACGTAAGAAGTCGATGGCTGATGCGCGCGATCGTGATCATGCGGACTGCGGCCGCTCGCCGACGGCAACAGCGTTCCGAGCGTGATATTGAGCGTCGGATAATCCGAGATCGCGGGCATGTAACCGGTATTCTCGTTGCGGTAATGCAGCGAGAACGCGCCGAGCGCATCACTGTTCGCGAGCATCGCACGCCAGGCGCGCCGGTCGCCGCTGATGAGATAGAGCGCCGTCCATTCCGGCAGTGGCCCGATCTGCGGATGCGCGCCGCCGCCCCCCCAGTACGTGCGCAGGTTGCCGATTCCCATCGGTTCGACGCCGGATATCATCGAATTGAGGCGGCTCGCGGTCGGCGTCAGATCCTTGTAGTTAGGCACCGCCTTCGTTGACTGCAGATATTCGGTGTCCAGCCGCGGGTAGACCCGCGACTCGCCGCCCCACCAGACGATCCTGTGCCAGCGCGCATGGGTATGATGCGGTATCGCGCTCCGACTGTACGCGACGCCTGCGCCCGGCACTGTTATCGTGGCATCGTAGGTAAACCGGTTCGGTCCCGACACGAACGTCCAGCCGTTCTCCACGACGACGTCGATGCGCGCGCGACCGACGGCGTAATAGCGCACGTGGAAATACGCGGTTAGATGAGGATGAGCGGTCCCGCCCGCGGTCCTGACCGGACCGCCGACGATCCACTCGGAAACCAGCGGGCCGGACAACCATTGGCGGACCTGTCCGCCCTGCAGCATCGTAGCTGCCGAAGCGCTGTAGACCGTGCCGCCGACGTTCAGGCTGACGACCGCGTCGACGCCGGCCGCCAGCGCCTGCGCGATCGTCGGCGCCGAAGCCGATGAATTGAGCGAGGCGGTGCCGAGCACGACGGCCCGGCTTTCCGAGGCATTCAGCGTCGGCGCCTGTAGCGTGATTACCGCGTGGCGCAGCGATCCGTCCACATGGGTTGCCTTGCGGTCGACCTGAATCGGTATCGCGCCGCCGCCGGCGAAGCGAGCCTCCAATCCGGTCCCGGCCGGCACCTCGCCCCGGCGAAAGACATGTCCGAATGTGACCGGTACATTGGACTGGATGCTCGTCCCCTCGCTTTCGAGAATGACCTGGGCGATATCCGCAGCGCGGACCGTTCCCGCGGCCGCGAACACCGTCGCAAGGATCAGCAGCAGTGCGACAGAATGATCTGAGAAGCGCCGTGTGTTTATCATGTACTCGCTATGATCCTGGTTGTTGGGGCGACAATCGGATTTATGCCATCGATCTCAGTTATCGGAACGCTTGAAGCGGGCGATAGTGCCCGATGACGATGGGATCACGTTTCAAAGCTATTTTCAGGGCACTGAGGCCGCCGGGCGGGACGCCGCCGCGCCCGCCCCGCGCAAGCGGATGGTATGCCGGCGGCCGAGACCTGCGGCCGCCAGCAGCATCAGGAGAATCCAGTGATCGACGCTGCCGATCGCGACGCCGCCGTCGCCGCTTTCAGTGTCGATGCTGACGCCGCCGGTCGTGTCCGTATTGCCGCCGGTGTTGCCACTGCCGCCGGTGTTGCCGCTGCCGCCGGTGTTGCCGCTGCCGCCGGTGTTGCCGCTGCCGCCGGTGTTGCCGCTGCCGCCGCCGGTACCACCATCGCCCTGGTCACTACCGCCGCCATCTTCGCCCGGTATCTCGGCGATCGACAGCGCGACGACATACATGCTGAAATCGGCGCCGGCAGCGGGCTGGTTCCCGCCGAGCACGACCTCGCCGAGGGGAAACGCCTTGCGATAGAGGCGCAGGCGGGTATCGCTGCTGACCAGCTCGACGCCGGTATCCGTCCAGTCAGCCAGCCAGGCCGGCCGCTGTGCGGGACGGATATCGTACGCAACATGGACGTTGACGGCCTGATTGACTGTGAACGTGACGAAACTGCTCCCGTTGCTGTTCTTGTCGTTGTTCGCGGTGCGCAGAAAATCGAGGCCGCGGTACGCCTGCGGAACCGAACTGAAGGTAAAGGCGCGGTCGATATAGACCTCTTCACCGACATTCAGGGCATCCCACTCGTAGCCGGAGGGGCTGGTGGCCGACACGAGCAGGGAACCCGACGCGGCCGAGAAAGTGACGCTGGTCTGGCTGTTGGGCGCGATCACATTTGGCGATGATGCGCGATCAAAGATGTTGTTGACCGTCAATATATAGTCGAGGCCGGACACCAGGGATGAGGTGGTCAGGCGCACCGTGCGGGTATCACCGTCGAGTACCGCGGCGAGCACCTGGACTCCGTTGTCGAAAATATAGTTTGCCATCTGCTGTGCACCGGCGGCGGCGACCGGCTCGCTAAAAACCAGGTTGGTCTGTGTTGCGCTGACCGCGACCGCGGAACTGATCGTAGGCGGAACGGTATCGCCGAACGTCGTTACCTGCATCACGCTGCTGCGATCGCTTTCGAGCCCGGCGCCGTTGATCGCTGACACCTGATAGCCATAGGAAGTCGCCTCACTCAGTCCGGTTTCACTGAAACTGGTCGTGGTGCGGGTTGCGATCGCCGCGCCGTCCCTGTAGATACGGTATCCCGTGACACCGCTCTGGGGATCGCTGGCGGCGTTCCAGCTGAGCTGGACCCCGGCGCCGCTGGTCGGAGCGGCGCTGAGGCCGGTCGGCACCGACGGAGGCGTGGTGTCGACCGCAGCGTTGCCATAACGATACGCCCATGTCTGGATCACCCAACCCGTATTCGACGAGACCAGGAAGGTCACGTTGCTCACCGGGTCGTACTTGAGCCGGCCGTGCGTACGCCTGCTGCCGGTGTTGTTCTGGCCGACTGCAGGCTCACCACTCACCGGATTCTGCTTGCTCCACTGGTTGGTATTGGGGTTGTACACATAGGTGCCAACGCCGCCGCCGCCCCATGCGATCAGCACATCGTTCGCACGATCATAGGCAAGACCGTATCCACCCGCCGCGGGCGGCGTCTGGCCGCCCGGTTCGAGACGTGTCCATGAGTTCGCGGCGATGTTGTAGCGCCACAACTGGTTGTGGGTCGGATACTCACCGCCGAACAGGTAGATCACTTGGCGCTTGGAGTCGTATTCCGCGACGGTTTCGATCGAATTGATCGGGTTACCGCTCGGGCTCCTGCGTGTCCACTGATCGGTATGAGGGTTGTATGCCCATGTCTGCCCTTCTTCGATGACGAACATCAGGTCCGTGACCGGATCATAGGCAGCGGCGCCCAGCCCACCGGGCGACGAAGCGCGGCTGAGATTGCGATAGGTCCACTTGTTGGTGACAACGTTGTAGGTCCATGTATCGCGGCAGGCCCAGCAGTAGGGCCGGAAACTCTCGCCGTTGCCCCAGGTATACTTGCCAAGCGTGAACATCTCGCCGATCGAACTGATGAACTCGACGGTATCGTAAGTATGGCGGGTAATCGGGCGCGCATCGGCGAGCGGCACATCGGGAGGATTGAATATCGCTCCCGGATACTGGCTCCTGAAGTTTGCCGATGTGAGGGAATCGGGACGATCGGGCTGATACATCCGGGTCCACTGCAGCGACTCGGTGTCCAGCGACCAGATTTCGTTGCCCCAGTAGTCGTTGTGTCCACCGCCGAACAGCAGGATCTTACGGTTCACGTCGTCATAGGCCATGCCGGAGAACGCGAGAATGCCGTCGGCATTGCCAGTATTTACGGCGCCGGAGTCGATCCGTACCCAGGTATTCGCCGGCAGCGAGGCCAGCGTCGGGTGCACGGCCAGCGCGACCGACGACCACCCCCACGCCGTCAGCAGCAAAGCCGCCCATCCGAACCGCCGTATGTCCATGTTCCGCATCTATCGCTCCTGTGTCTCGGTGGCATTCCGCCTGCGGCGGACCCCGTCCATCGCTATCCTGTCGGCCCCGCGAAGCGACCGGTTGAGCCGGACCCGTTCAATTTGCGGGGTGCATCACAAGGCCGCGCAGTACTCCGCAGCGGCGTCATTTTCCACGCGCGGGGTCAGTGGAGTCCGCGACCTGGTTCAAACTTTCACGCCGCAGCCGCCGCAGCAGCGGGCGGACATAGCGATTCATCGCAGCGAACGCACGCCCGCGCCAACTCCGGCTGCAGGCTTCGACGCCGAATAGCGGCTCGAACTCTTCCGCCCAGCGCAGCTTGTACGGGTTCTCGCCCGGCCCCATCTGGTAGGATCTGTAACCACCTTCGGTAAAAAGCCGTTCCAGCAGCCGCCAGTTCAGGAAAGTCCCGGGCGAGTCGTCGTCACAGGATCTGTCGAAGTCGGCGCGTAACGCGTGAATATCCCCGCTGTGAATGATCTGGTACTCGGTGGCGACGACCTTGCCATCGAACCGCAGCAGCCAGATAGACAGCCAACCCTCACGTATCGCATGCACGGACAGGGCGCGAATGAACGCACCGGGTCCGGGCCGGTCGAGCGTCAGCCCGGTATCGGCTTTCCAGCTGGCCGCGGAAACGCGAATTACGTCCTCGATCGCTGCCGACCAGCGGTCGGCCGGGATCCCGGGACCGTGCAGCCACTCGACTTCGACCTCGCCGTACGAACGCTGCAGGCGGTTCTTGATCAGATTGTTGCCCTTCTTCAGACGTCGGCTGCGCCGGCCGTAATAGGCCTCCCAGCCGCCGCCAAGCAGGATACCCGGGTTGCTGGCGTCAGCAGCGCCGCCCGACCCGACCGACAAGCCGGCGACCACCAGCGCGTCGCGCCAGGACGCAGATACTTCCGCGGACAGGCGATCCAGGCGCAGCAGATCCCAGTCATCGCTGCGTCGACGAAGCGCGTGCGCGACGGCTGCCACAGCCTCCCGTTCCCGCCCGGGGATCGCGAGCGTGCCGGACAACTGGTTATCGGGAACGGCGAGGAATTCGACGACGCGGCAGGTCAGACCCCGGCGGCGCTCGTGCCTGATCACCAGCGGCGCGAACCCGACCAGGCCGCCCGCGTCGCTGATCCGTGCGATACGCAGGACAGAGTCGAGCCGGCGCCATGCCCACGCGGACCGGGCCCATTCATGCCTGAGGAAAACAGAAGGTCTGTTGAGGCGTGCGTGCAGTCCGTTCCACTCCGAACACAGGGCGTCGAACCCGGATTCCTCTTCAATCCAGGAGACGTCCATAGTCAGCGGCCTCACGGACACGTTACCGAGCCTCGGGGATACGGAACTTACCACACGCAGAGGCAACTCCCCGGTCCCTGTCCGCGGACGCGCCGGGGAAACCGTACGAGAATCCCGGCATGCTGCCGGCGCGGTAGCACTCTTGCGCAAGTCTAGCATGCGCGCTGATTGACGGTAAATGACGTAGCCCTTCTGCAGCACGCAGTGAAAACGCTATAATTGCCGACAAGGTTCCCGGAGCCTCTCTGAATTTATTTTGACAGACCATTGTTAATCCTTGATTACCGAGGTGTCTCCATGCCCCAACGGTATCGTCTTCTTGCATTCTCCGTCCTGCTCCTGGTTCTGTTCATCCTTTCCGGCGGATCTCCCGTTCTGGCCTTCGGACCGTTCGACTATACCAACCCGGAACATCGCGCCAGGCATCTGGATGTTGTCGAGCGCTACCATTTCAATCTTGAGGTGGAAAGTCTTCAGGCCGGCATCAGCAGTTCGGTATGGGGCGACCTCGATTACACCCTCCGCGCCTTTCCGAACCACCACCGGGCGCTCGCCGCGATGACCCGCCTCCTCAGCCTGCCGGACCCGGGATATCGACTCCTGGGAAAACCTTTTGACCGCACCATCGAATACTATTTCGACCAGGCGATGCGGTTCGCGCCCCACGATGGCACCGTCCGCCTGATCTACGGCATCCATTTCCACCAGGGCGGTGAGTATGACAAGGCTCTGGACGAGTACCAGGCCGCACTGGAACGCGTCCCCCAATCAGCGGACCTTCAATACAACCTGGGGCTGCTCTACAGCGACATGCGTCAGTACGACAAGGCGGTCAGCCACGCCCGCAGGGCCTACGAACTCGGCCACCCGCTGCCGGGCTTGCGGGAAAAGCTCCGTCAGGCCGGCGTCTGGCAGGAAAACTGACGCCCGCGCATGAACCCGGCTTAATCCATGAGCGCCTTCCTCGGGTGGACGGGCGCCGCAGGCTGCGGCCCGCGCACCACTATGCTGGCCGGACGGCTCGCCGCCGCATCGCCGCAATTGCAACACCCGCAGCTGTCAGTCAGCGACCGTGGCCTGATCGCCGCCAGCGGGCGTCAGCTCGCGTTTGCCGTCGCCGACGACTGGACCGTCGCGCTGGTGGGCCGTGCGTGCCGGCTGGCCGGACACCCCGGCCCTGTTGATCATGACGCACTGCTCACGCACTGGCTGCCGGAACTGCGGCGTCGCGGACCTGCTGCGCTGGACAGGCTGCAAGGCGGCTTCTCCGTCATTGCTCTCGAACAACGCAGCGGACACCTGCTGCTTGCAATCGACCGTATCGGCATCTGCCCGCTGGCCTTCGCCCGCACCGGCGAAGGTCTGGCGTTCGCGAGCAGCGCCGACTTGCTCCGCCGCCACCCCGACGTCGACCCGGCACTCCGTGATCAAGCACTCTACGATTACCTGTATTTCCACATGGTGCCCAGCCCGGGCACCGTCTACCGGGCGATCGACAAGCTGCAGCCGTCGGAATTGCTGACATACGCAGATGGCCGGATCGAACGGGGAATTTACTGGAATCCACGCTTCACCGACGAGGGGCGATCATCCGATAACTCCGCCGGGCTGGCCGAGGAACTCCGGTCCCGGCTGGCTACTGCGGTCACCCGTTGCGGAATGGACACCGCAACCGGCGCCTTCCTGAGCGGCGGCCTCGACAGCTCGACCGTCGTCGCCATGGCTGCCGCGACGACAACAGGATCTGTACGCACCTATTCAATCGGATTCGACGCCGAAGGCTACGACGAGATCGCCTTCGCGCGCATCGCGGCGAGTCGTTTCGGCGCGCGCGCGCGCGAATACTATGTGACGCCGGACGACGTAGTCGACGCCGTCCCCCGCATCACGGCGGCCTATGACGAACCCTTCGGCAATTCCTCCGCGGTACCGGCGTACTTCTGCGCACGCATCGCCCGCGAAGAGGGAATGCATACGCTACTCGCCGGCGACGGCGGCGACGAGCTATTCGCTGGCAATGCGCGCTACGCGACGCAACAGCTGTTCGAGCATTATTTCCTGCTGCCCCCCTTCCTCCGCCGGAGCGTGATCGAGCCGTCTTCGCGCCTGATTCCACTCGACCCGCGCATACCGCTGCTGACCAAGATACGCCGCTACATCGACGACGCGAGAGTCCCCCTGCCCGCGCGCATGGAGCGCTACAATTACCTGCAGCGGACGGCGCCTTCCGCGATATTCGACGCGGATTTCCTCGGGCGGATAGACACCGCCGCCCCGCTGCGCCTGCTGCAAGAAGTCTATCGGCGCGCAGATTCGGACAGCGCGCTGAACCGCATGCTCTATCTCGACTGGAAACAGACGCTGGCCGACAATGACCTCCGCAAGGTCAACGGCATGTGCGAACTGGCCGGCATCCATGTCGTGTACCCGATGCTCGATGACGACCTCGTCGAATTGTCGATGCGGATCCCCGTACGGCTCAAGATCTGGAACGGTCGCCTGCGACACTTCTACAAGGAAGCCCTCAAGGATGTACTGCCGCGGGAGATCATCGACAAGAAGAAACACGGCTTCGGCCTGCCGTTCGGGGTATGGATGCGAACCGACGAGACCCTGAAGTCACTGGCCCATGACAGCCTGTCTTCGTTCAGCAGGCGCGGCATCGTCAGGCCGGGCCTCATCGACGAGATGATGACCCGGCACCGTGACGCGCACGCGTCCTATTATGGTGAAATGATCTGGGTACTGATGATGCTCGAGTTGTGGCTGTCGAGCCACGATGTCCCCGCCGTTCGCGCCTGAACAGCACGGACCGCCTCAGGCCATGCGCCCGGCGAGTGCAGCGGGCCTCCCACGCCAGGTATTGCGCCAGACATGCAGCAGAAAGCGCCCGGTCCGGTCGGTCCAGGGTGTGAACCTCGGCAGCTGGTAGAGATCATCGCTGCCACTGGCGACGCCCCAGGCAGTCGATACCGCGGCCTCGAATCCCGCCGCGCGGACCATGTCGACATGCTCCACGCGATAGTCCCGACCCGGGACGCCGTTCGGATATGCGAACAGGCGCACGCGCGCGCCGATGATGCCTTCCAGCATCGCCTTGCCCCCACAGATCTCCGCGCGCGCCGCCTCGGGCGGCATCCGCGCCAGTATCGGATGATTGACGGTATGGCCACCGATCTCCATCCCGGCGTCATGCAACGACCGCAATTGCGCACTGGTCATCATCAAGCCGTCGCAACGCGCGCCGCCGCAGGCCTCCTCGACCTCGGCAACGCGCTCGAGCCGTTCATCGATGACGAGATACTTGAGACGGGAAAGCAGGGCGCCGGCCGCCGCCCGGCGCTCGGCGATGCCACCGAGCGCGTGACGTCCGAGGCCGACATGTTCCAGATCCAGCACCGGGCCCGGCGCATGGCGCAGCGCTTCGACGACGCGATCGTTCCACATCGCGCCGCCGTCGAGAAACCCCGCCGCGATGAAGAACGTCGCCGGAATCCCGCTGCGCTGCAGCGCGGGCAGAGCGACTTCGACATTGTCGGCGTAACCATCGTCGAAGGTCACGGCCAGCGCGCGCTCGGGCAGCGTGCCGGCGCGCAGGGACGCGACGGCGTCCACCAGCGGCAGCGGACAGAAATAGCGTCTGATGATCTCGAGATGGCGATTGAACGAAACGATATCCGGCGTATCCCCCAGCAACGGATCGGGGCGTTCGATCACGCGGTGATAGATCAGTATCGAAAGCCGGGCGCGCGTCCCGCCCCCGGAAATCAGGCCGCCGATACCGCGCAGCATCGAGGACTTCATCGCGAGCGCTCCGTATGCGTTTTTGTCCCGGTCACGATGAACCCGTGGCTCAGCACCGCCCCGACGGGCGGCAGCATCCTGAACAGTAACCGGACCCCGGACAACTCAAAGATCTTCTGCAGCAGGCTCCAGCCGGATGGGGCAATCGGCAACCAGTGTATCCGTACGCCGTCGACGCCGCTCCGGCGCAGCTGCCGCGCGAGCCGCCAGGGTGATTCGTAGCGCAAGTGATCTCCGCGCCGGCGCAACCGGCGGCGGAGAATGTCGAACAGGTGAGGAAGACACCAGCGGTTCAGGCCATCGATCCAGACCCGTCCACCGGGACGCACGATCCGCGCCAGCTCCCGGGTCAACGCCGCCGATTCGCTGAGCGCCTGGCTTACACCGAAACAGATCACGCCATCGAAGCCGCCGCCGCGCACCGGAAGTCGTCGTGCATCGGCAACCGCCCACAAGCCCCGTCCCTGGCTGCGCTCACGCGCCTTGATCGCAGTGGGGACCGAATAATCAACACCGACCACCTCGATACCCCGGTCGAGCAGGTAACGGGTATAGGTGCCAGCCCCGCATCCGGCGTCCAGATAGCGGCCTCTGTCTCCGCCCCACAGGCGACCGAACTGCCGCAACCGCGCATCGAGTCCCGTGGCGCTCCAGCCGGCGATGCCGGCGTCATCGTCATGCTCGGTCGCGTATCGTTCGAAGCGCTGTTGCCAGCGTTGCTCGAAGTCGGGATCAGGTTCCCGTTCATCAGGCCTCATGCCTCGGCCTTGTCCCTGCGCCTCGTAGCGCCGGGACCATAGACCGGTTCCGGTTCGGGCTCCGTCGCGACGGTGGTTTCGGGGCCGGACTGGAGGGTACGCACGGTTATCGCTGCGGTGATGATCATCAGGGCAATCAGGTGGTAATAGAGGTCGAAATACGACAGTCCCAGAAACGCCCCGCCGACCGCGTAACCAACCAGGCTGACCTGTGTCATCGAGGCCAGGTCAGCTGCCCATTTCAGGTCATCGCGCCCTTTCGTCATCCGGAGTATCCGGTATCCGGCCAGGAACGCGCTGATCCATAGAATCAGGAACAAGGCCAGACCGATGAAGCCGTGATCGCCCAGCACAAGGAAGTAAATGCTGTGGGCATCGGTCGCGATGTAGGTATTGGGATCGCCGGTGATTCGCATCGTGTAATGATCGTGGAACTCACGCTGGTGGAAGGTACCGAACCCGCCGCCGAGCGGGTAGTCCCTGGCGATATGGCCCGCCATGGTCCAGGCGTAAATGCGCCCCATCGCCGAGGCATCATCCTGGTAGGTCTCAATCGTCCCCATGCGCTGATTCCATTCGTCCGGCATGAAACTCCATGCCACCGGCACAGTGATCACGAGGAACAGCAGCCCCAGTAGTCGCTTGCGGCTCCTGAGCCAGAGGAACAGACCGATGACCGCAATGGCGAGAAATGCACCGCGTGACCAGGACGAAAGGATGGACAGTGCACACAGAACCATCGCACCGAGCAGGGCAAGACGTACCCATTTGTTGTCGCTCTGCAGACGCAGGTAATACATCAGCGGCAATACCATTACCAGCGCAAGCGCCAGCTGGTTGTTGTCATAGATGAAACTGCCTTCGGGCCCCCATACCCGGTAGCGCCCCCCGGTCGCGGCGGCGAACACCCCGCCCTTGACGCCGTAGAAGCCGATCGACGCGACGATCACCCAGATCAACATGTTGATGCGCTCCCGTGAATTGATCATCATCAGCGTCAACAGGATCATCAGCTGGATCTTGATGACCTTGTCCCACTGCGCCCAGGCCAGATCGGGGAAGGAGGCGCCGAGGGTCGTTATCGTCATCCAGATGACGAACGCAGCCCAGATGAAGGTGGTCGCTGACCACGGTATGCGCTTGGGTTCACGGGAGAGCAGGATCGCGATGATGGTGACGAGCCCGACCACCGCGGCGAACGGAAAATTGTAAGCGAATCCCCAGGCCAGGCGGTGCGGATTCATGTAGCCGATCCATGACCACACGTATATTCCGACATGGGCGCGCGCCAGGATCACCGGCAGCAGCCCGAATACGACAGCGGTAAGTATGATGTCTCTCATGTCAGGATCCGCGTCACCGGCGCAAACACCCGAGGGGGCTCACGCGGACGGTCAATGCCCGGATGCACCATATCCGGAAGGCGGAAATTGGCCGAACCCCTCCGTTTCCGAACGGTTATTCTAGCATGTGATATGCCCCGCACGGATAATTGACACCATGCCGAATTTCGCCTCATCTACGATATCCCGTTCCTGGACATGGGTGCTCGTACTCGGTCTGACACTGCTCGCGGCGGTTCCCCGTCTCGACGGCCTCGACCGGCTGGGATTCTACGGAGACGAGGAGACGACTGCGCTTCCTGCCAGGGCACTGGCCGAAAGCGGTGAGGCCCGGATGCCGTCCGGCATGCCCTATACGCGCGCCCTGCCGGCGACCTGGCTGAACGCGCTGTCCGCGAACGCGTTCGGGGTCGAGCGCGAATTCTCGTACCGGCTTCCGACCGCAATATTCGGCACGCTGACCGTTCCGCTGCTGTTCCTGCTGGCGCGGGGGCTGTTCGGCACCGGTGTCGCGCTGATTGCAGCGCTGATGCTGGCGCTTTCCGAGTGGCACATCCTGACCTCCCGCGAAGCGCGTATGTATGCACCTTTCCTGTTCTTCTATCTCGCCACCGCACTGATGCTGCTGCGCTGGATCCGAGACGGCGATCCCCGCCGCCTGTTCGGCGCGTGCGCGGCTTATCTGGCGGCGGCGAGCCTGCATATCGCCGCGGCGATGATCGCACTGTTTCCGCTGCTGGCGCTGGCCTGGCCGGCATGGCGCCGCCCGGCGCCGGCGCATCTGATCGCGCTCGCGGCAGCGGCCGCGGGCATTGCCTGGATATATGATCGCATCGTCGTCGCCACAGCCTTCAAATCACTGAAAACCGCAAACCCGACCGACGAAACCGGTGAATCCGCCGCCCCGTCGGCGGCGACGACCGCGGCGGAGTTGCCGATCGAGATTCTTCTGATGGGAGGACTGGGGGCGTGCCTCGGCATCTGGCTCATGCGGCGGATGCGCCGCTCCGACGAAGACTCGCGGGAACGGCTGCGCATGCTGGGCCAGTACTCAGCCGCGGCCCTCGCCGGCGGGCTGACGGCGGCCGGCCAACTCCACGGGGCTGCGATCGCATGGATCGCGGTCCTGCTGCTGGTGCCGCGGCCACCGCTCCGCGCGATCGCGGCACCGGCCGCCGCGCTCGCATTGGCGGCCGCGGTGCATGCGCTCCATGCCTTCTTCACGCTCGGAGTCACGGACGGCGCAAGGGCCTTGTTGATGTTTCCATTTCCGTACGCATGGTGGCTGGGCGAGGCGCTCGGCGGCGTCTTCGCGCTGTTCCTGCTCGGGACGATCCTCCTCGTGCTGACGCCGGCCGCGGCGCACACTGTCCCGCTGAGGATCTCGGCGCTGGCGGTCTGGATACCCGTATTCGCAATGGGCATTGCGGAGCCCTGGGGGGGTATTCGCTACCTGATCCAGGTCTATCCGTTCCTGCTGATCGTCGCGGCGTATGCGCTGCTGCGCGCGGGCGAGGCCGTCGTTCGTTATATACCACGTCTCCGGACCCGACCGGAGAACGCGGCGCTTGCGATAGCCGTCGTCATCTCGATCTCCGGTGTCCTCGGCAGCCACGGCCTCGTCCAGGGCCTGGCGATCGCCGGGGACGGATATGGCCCCGCCCGCAACACGCATGCACTGGGCTTTCCGGTCTACCCGGACCACAAGGGCGCCGGTGAATACGTCCGCATGCACCGCCTCGACGGCGACCTCGTGGTCGCTGAAGACCCGCTTCAGCAATACTGGTATGCCGGGCCGGTCGACTACTGGCTGCGCGACCCGGAATCGCACCGCCACTTCATGTTCTTCGCCCCGGACGGGAAATGGCGGGACATCTACGTCGCCAGCGCCGCGCTGGAGACTGGATTCGCCGAGGCACTGGCGTCCGCATCCCGCCCCCTCTGGATCATCACCTCCGGCGAGACGTACCACCGTCGTGAACAGTACCTCAGCGAGGAGCAGCGGCGCTGGCTGGAGGAGATCGAACGCACCCACCACCCCCGGTACCGGGGACGGGACGGCGCCACCGCCGTGTACTGCCTGAACTGCGCCGGGGGGGCTCAACTGCCCGAGCGCCAATAATCGGACAGCAGGGGTCGCCATTCGTCCTACTGTCGTTATATAATTACGCAATTCTTGTATGGTGTTGACGGAGCTGGCTACGGAGCTGAATCCGGAGTCCCATCGGATGTTCCAATGACGGAATTCCGACAGATTCCGCGGCTTCGGCGCGATCCGGAGTAATATATAGACTTGGGCTAATGATGACCGATCGCTTGGCCACCGCACTGTTTATCGTTTCGCTGATGATCGCGGCATTTCTCTATGGATTCGCTTCCCATCGTTTCGAACTCTTTCCGTACCCTGTACTGAAGGAGGCCCATGACGCCTTCACCGCATCGCGAAAACCGTCGCATTACCTGCGGCCGATCCGTTATGACACGCCGGGCGTCCGTATCCACGACCGTGACGCCGTATCGCCCGGAGTAACACTGATCACGACCCTGTGGCCGGACCGGGGCTGGAAACCGGGCATCAGGCTCATCGACATCGACGGCAACACCCTGCATCACTGGGACATCGAGCCGGACGTGCTGTGGCCGGAAGACCCGAACCAGGACGGGATGCCCGGCAAGCTGAATATCCCCGACAATTATGCACATGGCAGCTACCTGTTTCCGAACGGGGATGTCATGTTCAACATCGAATACCTGGGCCTCGTCCGCCTCGACCGCTGCGGCAATACGGTGTGGAAGCTTCCCTATCGGACGCATCATTCGATCAGCCGCGACGAGGACGGCAACTTCTGGGTATCGGGTGCAAAATGGCGGCCGAAGGACGATACCCATCACGCCAACCGTTTCCCGGGCATCACCCCGCCGTTTACCGAGGACTTCGCGGTCAAGGTCTCCCCGGACGGACGGATACTTCGCGAAATCAGTCTGCTCGACGCCATCTTCGCCGGCGGCCACCAGCACCTGTTCTGGAAAAAGGGCCAGAGAACCGGCGATATCACCCATCTGAACGATGTCGAACCGCTGAGCAGCGAACTCGCCCCGCATTTTCCGCTGTTCGAGGCCGGGGATCTGGTCGTATCGATGAAACACATCAATGCCGTTGCCGTGCTGGACCGTTCCGGGCACATCAAGTGGATCGACTCGCACCACTTCCATCGCCAGCATGATCCGGATTTCGAGGAAGGCGGCCGGATCGTGGTGTTCGACAATCGCGAGGACGGCACGGACAGGGGCGAATTTCTCGGCGGCAGTGCAATCACGTCGATAGACCCCGTAAGCAGGGAGACTCAGCGACTCTATCCGGTATCGGACGACCAGCCGTTCTTCACGCTGCTCGGCGGCAAGCATCGCCGCCTGCCGAACGGTAACCGCCTGATAACGGAGACCGCCGCGGCCAGGGTATTCGAAATCGACGCCGAAGGACGGGTGGTCTGGGAGTGGGTCCATCAGCCCTTCGACGCAAAAACGGTCACTGAAGTGATGGAAGGCATGCGCTATGATATCGATCCGGCGACGGTATCGACCTGGCGCTGCCACTGAACCGCCATTTGTCGGGAGCATTCTCATGAAACATCAGATCCCCCTTCTGGCCGCCGGCCTGCTCGCTGGCCTCATGTGGCTGCCCCCGGCCCATGCCTATCTGGGTCCCGGCGCCGGACTGTCCGCGATCGGTTCCATACTCGCGATAGGCGCCGCGGTCATCATCGCGATCGTCGGCTTCCTCTGGTATCCGCTGAAGCGCCTGATGCGCGGCAGGCAACGCAAGGGCGGCGAATGAATGGGCGCATTCCTCGGCGCCGTTTTCCTGGTCGTCGGCTTCGTCGTACTGATCGAACGGTTTGCCCTGGTCAGCCGCTCACGGGATGTGATCACGATCACCCGCAATGCGATGGCCACGATCCGCGACCCCACGCTCGATGATGCGTTCAAGGAATCAGCGCTGCAGGCGCATGCAAAGAGGCTGTTCGGACTGTTCTTCGCGATCACCTTCGGCGCGGCGGCGGCGCTGACCGCGCCGGCCGCGCTGGTCTGGCTGCTGGGCCGCGCCGGCGCGGTCTCGTTCGATGAGGTGATGACGACCGCGCTGTCCTGGCCGTTCATCGCCGCCGCCGGCGCATTCACGCTGATCTACTTCGCCTACCGCGCCAGACGCCGGGCATGACCTTCGAAAACCGCTATACCCGGTCTGAACGCCTGCTACACCGGCTGGCCTTCAGGACCGGACCGGCGCAGATCGCTCTCGCCGACATCGAAGACCGGATGTTCCGTTCCACGCTCGCGGCCATCACACCGTCACGCCCGGTGTTCATCACCGCGCTGCCGCGGGCCGGAACCACCCTGCTGCTGGATCTCTGCGACAAGTCACCGGAATTCACCTCGCACCACTACAGCGACATGCCATTCCTGCTGATCCCGATGCTGTGGAAAAGGTTCTCGACCGGATTCCGCCGCATCGACATGCCGCGTGAAAGGGCGCACGGCGATGGCGTGATGATCAATACGGAAAGTCCGGAAGCGTTCGAGGAAATGATCTGGAAACAGTTCTGGCCGGAACATTACGCCGACGACAGGATCCGGCCATGGGGCGGAGAGGACCACCCCGAGTTCTTCGCGTTCATGCGCAGCCACATCCGCAAGATCGTCGCAGTGCACCGGCGCGGCGCGCCCGACCGGACAGCACGGTACGTTTCCAAGAATAACCTGAATATCGCCAGGATCGGATTGCTGCTGCGTGAATTCCCCGACGGCGTCGTTGTCGTGCCGTTCCGGCATCCGATGCAACATGCGGCGTCACTGCTGCGCCAGCATCTCAATTTCCTCGAGGTCCACCGCAGCGACCCCTTCGCCCGCGAATACATGGAAGCGATCGGACACTATGACTTCGGCGCCAACCTGCGACCGGTCGACTTCGCGGGGTGGCTGGACAACGGGCCGCGACCGGACCCGACCGGGCTTTCGTTCTGGCTCGAATACTGGATTGCCGCCTATCGGCACTTGCTCGGCGAAAGCCGCGGAAACCGGCAGATCCATCTGCTCTCCTACGAACGCCTCTGCTCTGCTCCCGAATCCGGGCTTGAGCGCTTCGCCGGATTGCTCGGCGCCGTCTCTGCGACGCCATTCATCGAGTCCGCGGCGACGATACACACCGCTGCGCCGCACCCGACCGACAGCGGTGACGACACCGCTTCGGACCTCATCCTCCGCGCGACCGCGCTACACACCGAACTGCTCGCCGCCTCGGCGATCTAGGGGGCACGCCTGTGCGCGCCTGCCGACCCGATCAGGCCGGTGATCAAGCAATTAGACGGTATAGCTCGACGCGCCCTCGGGATGCGGCGCAGACGAGATTCAAAAGCACTCAGCAGCCCGCTAATATCGGCCGATACAAGGGACACAGGGACGAAACGGCGGTGACAGGGAACCTTCCAGTACCCGCACACGTGTATCCGCGGTCACCCATGCCGGGTTTTGTGACCTATCGCGCACAGTTCATGGCGATTTGATCGATAAACTCTGGCACGCCTTTTCAATAACCCGACCTCAAGGACCGACCGACGCAATGAGACAGCGGATGACGCGCCGAATCCCGCACCCCACCCTCCTCGCGCTGATCATCGCGAGCTCGGTATTCCTGACCGGCTGTCTCGAAAAGCTGGCCAACCAGATCGGCAACGGTGATTCCACCGCCGGCGCGGTGACCAGTGATTTCGTCGTCACCGGCAGTGTCGGCGACGGCCCCGTCATTGGCGCGGCCATCACGGTCAGGGATGCGAACGGTACCGTCGTGCGGACCGCGTTCAGCGATGACCGCGCCAACTACCAGATCAGCCTGCCCGGGAACATGGCATTCCCGCTGACCGTCGCGGCCAGCGAGGGAATGGACGTCGTCACCAACGGCCCGCCCGATTTCACCATGTATTCGGTGATCATGGACAAGGACGCGACCACCGCGAATGTCACGCCCTTCACGACCCTGATGGTGAAGACCGCCCAGGCCATGCCCCAGGGCCTGACATCCCCGAATCTCGGCGCGGCGCGTATGGCGGTGCTGACCCACCTGAATTTCGGTCTCGACCCCGCGCTGGTCGCGGACCCCGTGACCTCTCCGGTGACTGCAAACAACGTCGCCAACGTCGTCAAATCGAGCGAAGCGCTCGGCGAACTGCTCAGACGTACACGCAACGCACTGCTGATTACCGGAGTCGACCACAGCGAGGACGACATCATCGCGTTGCTCGCCGCCGATCTGACCACCGGCAGCCTCGATGGCATCGGCCCCGGCGTCGATACGCGCGTTTCGGCGACCGCGAAAATCATATCCGCACAGGTCCTCGTCGAATCTCTCAGAAATGAGCTCATGGTCGGCGGCGCTAACGCCACTGCCAGGCTCGACGACGCGATACGGCTGACCGTGCCGGATGCCGGCATGCGCACGGCCGATGTCGCGATCACCGCGCAGATGATCGCCCAGACCCGTGCCGCGCTCGACGCCGCCCGCGCGCTGGCGCCGTCGCCCACGCTCGATGCGATCGCCGGGGCGATCGATCATCTGGCGCCCGGCGCCCTGCCTGCCGCCGCCGTCACCCATATCCCCGCCGACGCCGCGAACGCCCTCGCTGGCCCGATCCTGCAGATCGTCACCGGCGACGACGATGATATCGAGGAAGTCAACGAGGTCACCCCGCCGCCACCGGGCGATGGAACCCCTGGCCCCGGCGAGGTATCGCCGCCGGAAGTAGAGGAAACGCCGCCGGCGGGCGACGACAACCCCGTCTCCCTGCAGATTTCCGCAACGACGCCCGCGGCCTACATATGGACAACGCTGGCGACCGGCTTGCAGGTCTACATCGACCGGAACTTCACCTACACCTCGGTCCCGTCGGCCTACAGCGGACTGAACGTACTGCGTACCCGCAATGATGACAAGTCGTCAGGCGGCGTCGGCTTCGTACAATTCACAGTAAACAGGAACGCGACGGTTTACGTCGCCTACGACAGCCGCATCACGGCGCTTCCCGCCTGGCTCGGCGGATGGACCGATACCGGCGCCTCACTGACGACCAGCGACGCCACGCTGCGCCTCCATCGCAGGGACTTCCCGCCGGGCAACGTGATCCTCGGTGGGAACCAGGCCCCCGACTTCAGCATGTATACCGTGCTCGTCACTACGGCGGACGATGCCGGCAACGCACCCGGCGGAGAGGCAGAACCTCCACCACCGCCGCCACCACCACCGCCACCGCCGCCGCCGCCGCCGCCCAACAGCGTACCGGTGGCCGTCAACGATGTCGCCGGCACCGTGCTGAACACGGCGGTCGATATCAATGTGCTCGCGAACGACAGCGGCCTGGCGGACACCCCGCTCACCGTCACCGTCGTCAGCCCCGCATCCAACGGACAGACGCAGGTTCTGCAGAACAATGCGGTGCGCTACATACCTGCCACTGGTTTCCACGGCACGGACGTCTTCAGTTACCGGGTACAGGATGTAAACGGAGACTTCTCGATCGCATCGGTCACCGTGTCGGTCATCTGCACCAACTGCAATCCGCCCGCGGAACCCGAGCCTGAACCCGAGCCGCAGCCCGAGCCGCAGCCTGAACCTGAACCTGAGCCTGAGCCGCCCCCCCCGTCCCCGCCTCCGGCAGGCGGCGCGATCACGGTCACGCCGGTGTCGGCAAGCGTGCCGCTGTACGAGACGGCGGTATTGCGGATAGAGGCGCCGGAAGTCGGCGGCGACAGGTTTCTGAAGTTCCCGCAGGTGACCTTCAGCCAGGGCGCCCGCTCGATCCAGGTCGAGGGCTTCTTCAACGGCAACAACAGCGGCAGCGCCAACGGTTCGGTCTGGCTCGTCCGCTTCAAACCGGACGCCACCGGCACCTGGCAGTATCAGTGGTCCTTCGAGGGCAGCTCCGGCGCCGGCACGCTGACCGTCACTGCGCGCGCCAATCCGCGCAATCATGGCCACGTCAAGCGCTCCGGGCGCTTCCTCGTCCACGACGACGGCACGACCTTCCACTACCGCGGCGCCAACTGGCCCGAGTCGGTCAGCCTGCGACCGGCCGCCGACGCCGGCGTCAATGTCAACGAGGCCCCCTACTTCAGCGACAACGACTGGATCAATTACGTCAACCGCCTGCGCGACACCGGACACAACGGCTCGTACATCATGCGTCTCGACGCGCCGATGAACAACGACCGCAAGTCGTTCAACCTCGCCTGGCTCGAACGCATCGACTTCGCGGTGCAGGCCGCCGGCGATCGCGGCATCTATGTCTTCCTCGGGCTGATGAACACCTGGGGCCGCCCGGCCAACAACCCCTACGGAGTCGCGACCAGCTCCGCGCAGCAGCTCCTGCAGCCGTGGAGCAGCAATCACATGGACGCCAAGGAATTCTTCTTCCGCTACCTCGCCGCCCGCTATGCCGGCTTCTACAACGTGCTGTGGGAACTCGGCAACGAGATGGAACATTCGAACTCCGGCAGCACCTTTGCCTCGCTCGCCAACAACAACTATCTGCCGTGGATACGCCAGTACGATCCCTACGGACTGCCGATCACGCTGTCGGAATTCATCTGGAACAGCACCACCGTCGATATCGCCGGCTTCCACCAAGGCGAGAACATCAATCTCAACAACACCAACCGGCCGGTCATCCATACCGAACTCGTCGACATCGCCGGCGCCACCGACGTGCTGTGGCGCAACACCGCCTGCAACGATTCACGCAACCGCGTCCACTACCGCCGCGTGATCTGGAAGGGCATGGCCGAGGGCGGCTCCGGCTCGGTCGAGTGCACGGTGATGTTCTTCGACAACACCCTGACCAGCATGAACCAGTTCCTCGCCCAGAACGGCATCCGCACCGTCATGGAAGATCATGGTCGTCTCGGCACCTTCCTCGAGGGCCTCTCGACCCACCTCCACCTGATGCCGCCGCTGAACGGGATCGGCAGCAACGCCTCGCCCGGCAACTACCGCGCGCGCGGTCTCGCCGGCACCGAGTACGTCGCCTACTTCTGGGGCGGGCTCGGCGCCGGCGGCGCATCGATTACCCTGAACCTCCCCGCCGGCAGCTATCGCGCCCGCTGGTACTCGCCCCAGCAGGGCGTCTACTCCGCGCCCGCCACCGTCTCATCCGGCAACGTCATCTCCTCGCCCTGGGGCAATGAATACGACGCCGCGCTGCATATCGAAAGGCTTTGAGGGCGATTCAGCCGGTCAAGCGATCGGAAACTATCGCAATATCCCCTGACAGGCTAAGATTCAGGCATTGAATCCAGCCCGGCCTGTCAGGGGGAACATGTCATTTTTCCGCAACATCGGCACGATATTGCTTTGCGGCATGGTATCGGTAGCCTGCCTCGACGATGGGGCAGGCGCGGGAGAAGCCGGAGACAATGGCGATGACCTTGCGGTCACTGTCATCGCACTGACACCGACGATTCCGCTGTACGAGACGGCGGTATTGCGGATAGAGGCGCCGGAAGTCGGCGGCGACAGGTTTCTGAAGTTCCCGCAGGTGACCTTCAGCCAGGGCGCCCGCTCGATCCAGGTCGAGGGCTTCTTCAACGGCAACAACAGCGGCAGCGCCAACGGTTCGGTCTGGCTCGTCCGCTTCAAACCGGACGCCACCGGCACCTGGCAGTATCAGTGGTCCTTCGAGGGCAGCTCCGGCGCCGGCACGCTGACCGTCACTGCGCGCGCCAATCCGCGCAATCATGGCCACGTCAAGCGCTCCGGGCGCTTCCTCGTCCACGACGACGGCACGACCTTCCACTACCGCGGCGCCAACTGGCCCGAGTCGGTCAGCCTGCGACCGGCCGCCGACGCCGGCGTCAATGTCAACGAGGCCCCCTACTTCAGCGACAACGACTGGATCAATTACGTCAACCGCCTGCGCGACACCGGCCACAACGGCTCGTACATCATGCGTCTCGACGCGCCGATGAACAACGACCGCAAGTCGTTCAACCTCGCCTGGCTCGAGCGCATCGACTTCGCCGTGCAGGCCGCCGGCGACCGCGGCATCTATGTCTTCCTCGGGCTGATGAACACCTGGGGAAGAACGGCCAACAATCCTTACACCTATACGACCAGTTCCTCGCAGCAGCTCCTGCAGCCGTGGAGCAGCAATCACATGGACGCCAAGGAGTTCTTCTTCCGCTACCTCGCCGCCCGCTATGCCGGTTTCTATAACGTGCTGTGGGAACTCGGCAACGAGATGGAGCATTCGAACTCCGGCAGCACCTTTGCCTCGCTCGCCAACAACAACTACCTGCCGTGGATACGCCAGTACGACCCCTACGGCCTGCCGATCACGCTGTCGGAATTCATCTGGAACAGCACCACCGTCGATATCGCCGGCTTCCACCAGGGTGAGAACATCAATCTCAATAACACCAACCGGCCGGTCATCCACACCGAACTCGTCGACATCGCCGGCGCCACCGACGTGCTGTGGCGCAACACCGCCTGCAACGACTCGCGAAACCGCGTCCACTACCGGCGCGTAATCTGGAAGGGCATGGCCGAGGGCGGCTCCGGCTCGGTCGAGTGCACGGTGATGTTCTTCGACAACACCCTGACCAGCATGAACCAGTTCCTCGCGCAAAACGGCATTCGCACCGTCATGGAGGATCATGGCCGTCTCGGCGCCTTCCTCGAAGGCCTCTCGACCCACCTCCACCTGATGCCGCCGCTGAACGGGATCGGCAGCAATGCGTCGCCCGGCAACTACCGCGCGCGCGGCCTTGCCGGCACCGAGTACGTCGCCTACTTCTGGGGCGGGCTCAGCGCCGGCGGCGCCTCGATCACCCTCAGCCTGCCCCAGGGCAGCTATCGCGCCCACTGGTATTCGCCCCAGCAGGGCGTCTACTCCGCGCCCGTCACCGTCTCCTCCGGCAATGTCATCTCCTCCCCCTGGGGCAGTGAGTACGACGCCGCCTTGCATATCGAAAGACTCTGAGCGCGGGATCTGTCGCTAACCCCCCTATTTCATAGTATTATTAGCGCTACATATCCCCGCGCCACAGGCGTTTGAGGTGCCTTGACCGGGACAGAGCCTCGAGGAACCACCCCATGAAGCGCGCGGAGCAGAACTACTCGTATACCGACACCACCACGCTCGGCGCCCAGCGAAAGGCGGCCCGCCAGAAGGCGATCTTCGAACACCTGCTGCCGAAGCTCGCTGAAACCGCTTCGATCATAGAGGTCGGTCCGGGGCGCGGCGAATTTGCCCGCGAATGCAGGGACAGGAAACTGAACTACATCGGCATCGAGCCGAGCGAGCGCCTCGCGGCTGAACTCAGGGGCGCCGGCTTCGAGGTCATCAACCAGACCGTCCCGCCGCTGCCCCTCGCGGACGCCTCCGGAGACCTGCTCTTCTCCCACGACTTCATCGAGCATCTCGCCGACTATCGCGAGGTGATGGCCTTCCTGGCGGAATCGATGCGGGCCCTGAAGCCGGGTGGTCACCTGTGCGTGATCGCGCCGAACTACGAAACGCTTAAAACGGTCTTTTACCTGCACGAATACCAGCACACCTTCATCGTCACCAAATACCGCCTGCGCATGATGCTCGAGGACAGCGGATTCGAGGTCGTTGAATCGCGGAACTACCTGCTCATCCTGCGCAAGGATCTGAACTGGCTCGACAGGTTCATCGCCTACCTGGTCCTGCCGATCGCCGTCAGCACGATCGGACAGGGGCTGTTGCGCGCCCTGACCTCTGAAAAATTCGCCTTCCGCGTCAACAAGAATCTCTATGACCATGTCGCCATCGTCGGCAGGAAGCCGGTGATCGAAGCAATGGTGGCGGCTGCCACCGGCGCAGCCGTGGAAGGCCGGGCGGAGGACATGGCTAAACCGATAGCGGGCGCGGCGCGCCGCCGTCATCGGTTCGCACGCTCCCGGACACTGAAAAATATCCTGGCATGGGTCCTGTTCGCCGGCCTGGGCAGCACCGCAACTGCGGCCTATGCGCAGACGTCGGCCATCGGCGAGCCCTTGTCGACCACCCCGGACACCTCCCTCGAAATCACCCTTGCTCCACCCGAGGGTTGACCTCGCCGGGGCCCTGCGGGGTATCATGCGGGAGGATCGGGCGTGACGAAACGCCCGGTAGTTCTGCCGCGCTGCCGGCCACGGACGAGTTACAGCAGTAAAAATCACGATGCCCGATACGCCATCCGCCTCCGATCCGCTCGCCATATCCTGCGATTACTATTATTACAAGCCGATGGCGGCGTTCTTCAACGCCTTCCATCTGCGCGCCTATCGCGAGGCCGGCCTCCGCCTGGAAGAGCCGGTACTCGATGTCGGCTGCAGCAACGGCACCTTCGGCGTCGTCCTCGAGCGAACGGTGGGCCCGATGCCCCTGATGACCGGGATAGACCTGTCCCCCTCCGGCATAGAACGGGCCCGCAGGGTCGCCAGTCATTGCTACAAGGAACTGATCATCGGCGACGCCGCGAGGCTTCCGTTCGATTCCGGCTCCTTCCGCACTGTGATCTCGAATGCCAGCATGGTGTCGTTCGGTTCCGGCGTCGAGCAAGCAGTCGGGGAGATGCATCGCGTGCTGCAGCCGGGCGGTCGCGTGTACGCGACCTTGGCGACCAGGTTGTTCGAGGAAAACTATCTCTTCCCCGGCATCTTCCGCGCGCTCGGGCTGCATCGGCTCGCCGACTACTCGACCAGGTCCATCAACAGGCGGCTGCCGCACTTCTATGCCTTCTCGGCGGACGACTGGAAACATCTGTTCGAACGGCAGGGGTTCCACGTCGACCGGATGTTCGGTTTTTTCCCGCTGGAAGAAGTGAAAATGTGGGGATTCCTCGCGTGGACGCCATTGCGGGCGCACGCCCTGCTGAGCTGCATCCCGGGCGACCGGGTACGCAAGTCGGTGGCCCGCTTCTACCGCAATATCTTTGCCAGCCGCTACGCGCGTTACCCGGCGGAACTGGATCCACACGGCTCGCCGTACATCTTCCTGTCGGCATCGAAGCGCTGATATCGCCGCTCCGCCGCTCACCGCATATACCTCGCCGATGAGCAAGGCGTCACTGATATTCCGGAACTTCAGCCTGCTGACCGTCGGCAAGGTGCTCGGCGACGTCTTCACCTTCGTCTTTTTCGTCATCATCGCCCGGCAATACGGCGACGAGGGCGTTGGCCAGTTCTCGCTGGCGATCGCGATCTCGGGGTTCACGATGGTGTTGGCAGACTTCGGCCTGCGCCAGCTCACGATCAAGGAACTGAGCCGCAGGCCCGAAGACTATCCGGTCTTCTTCGGCCGGGTATTCCTCCTGAGGATACTGCTCTCCGCGCTGTCCCTGCTGTTCGTCGCGGCGATCATGCTGTTCTCGCCGTTTTCCCTAGAAACCAAACTCGTCATCCTCGTGGTCGGGGTCTACCAGGCGATCTATACCCTGATCAATGGCCTCGCCGCCGTATCGATGGCGCACGAGGACATGTATTTCGCCAGCATGATCGAGTTCCTGCTGAAGACCCTGGTCGCGCTGTGCGGCAGCGCGGTCGCCTTGACGAGCGCGAGCCTGCTCACGGTCGTGACTGTCATGCCTGTACTGACGCTGCCCGTACTCGCGATCGCCTACCGCGTGACCGTACGTCGATATGGAAAACCCGAATGGAACGCGACATGGTCGGCGATCAGCGACTCCCTGCGTCACGCATTTCCTTACGGCATCACCGGGATACTGCAGCAGATCTCGATGCGCTCCGATGTCATCTTTCTCGGCTACCTGACAGGAGAGGCTGCGGCAGGCATCTACAACATCGCCTATCGCCTGGTCTTCCTGCTGCTGTTCATGCCCTACTTCCTGTCGATCGCCCTGCTCCCGACGCTGTCCCAACTGCACAGGTCAGCGTCCGCCGAACTGGGCGGATACTACCAGCGGACGCTCAACCTGATCATGCTGATCGGCATTCCGGCGTCCGCAGGGTTGTGGCTGATCGGCAATGACCTGATCACCCTGATCTACGGCCCGGGATTCGAGGCCTCGGGGGAAGTCATGGCCTATCTCGCATGGCTGTTGCTGCTGGAATGCGTCACCGCCGTGGTCGGCGCCTTCCTCGTCGCCTGCGACCAACAACGCGCGTGGACGGCCGGCTGGACGCTCGCGGCGGTCATCGGCGTCGTCGGCAACCTTGCGCTGATACCGCTGTTCGGCGTCAAGGGCGCCGCGGTCGCAACCTTGCTCGCGTTTCTCGGACTGGCCATCCACTTCCTCATACTGGCGAGAAGGATCATCGGCCCGGTGCGCATCAGCCCGGCGCTGACGGCGAGCCTGGCGGGCACCGCGGCCTTCTGCGTCCCGTTCATGCTGTTCCCCGCGCCGATGGCGGTGGTGATACCCGCGTCGGCGGCGATCTACGCGGTCGTGATGGTCCTGTCGAGAAAATGGATCGGGGCGGAGATAGCGCTCGCGACCCGCCTGCTGAAGGGCGGAGGCGGGCCGCCGATCTAGCAGCAACTGTTGAGCTGGCCCGGCGGGTTTGCGCAGCGAAGTCAAGCGCGGCCTCGCCGGAGCCCGAAGGGTGCCGCGCAGCGGCAGCGAGGCGAGCCATTCGCGGAGAAAACCCGCCGGGCCAGCTCAACAGTTGCTGCTAGGAGCGCAGGACGGCCGCGAGCGAGCGCCGGCCGTTGCCGGGCAGACGCCATATATAGCGCGGCGCCAACCGCGCGATCGGCAGCGGCTCCGCCGATGAGCGGCCGACGAACCCGGGCAGCAGACTGGCCCAGGCGTTGCTTTCATAACCGGCCTCGCGCGACAGTGACACCGCCAGCGCGGAACCGCGGTACCACGGAAAGCAGTAATGCTGCACTGCCTTCCCGGGCAACCGCGACTCGATCGTCAGCCGGGACCCGCGCAGGTCGGCGAGGATCTCGGCGCGCTGCTCCTCCGGCGTCTCGAAACCCGGGGCCGGATGACGCAGCCTCGTCTCCTTCACGATCCGGAGCAGGGCGCGCCGCCAACCCCGGGCGCCAAAGAATGACTCGCCGCCGTGTCTGGCGACATGATTCACCACGGCCTCGATCACCTCGGGCGACTCCCGGAAGGCGGGTCGCGCGCCCATGCGCGCCCCCCATGCATGCAGCGGATAACCCGGCCTCGCGGATTGATCCAGCGGAGAGAGATCCGAGTCCAGGAAAGACGTCGACACGCCAGGGCGGGCAAAATCGACGATACGGGGGGAAACCGCGACGCTGTGGTGATAAAGCGAGTGGGACTGGACGTCGATGACACCGCTGTCGTGCATTTCGCGCAGCTGGGTCCAGTCGCTGAGCGCCGACGCCCCCGCTTCGGAAGCGGCCTCCGGCACCCGCCCCGCGACGACGTAGGCGACCGCCTTCTGGCCCAGCCTTTTCAGCAACGGATAGGCCACCGTATACAGGCTCTCCTCGCCGTCATCAAAGGTCAGCAGTACCGAGCGGCGTGCCGGTCCCGCACTGCCGGCACGGCCCCGATATTCATCGGCGCTCAGCGTCTCGTAATCGTTGTGATACAGGTATTCGAGGAGCGGCTCCAGCATCCCGGTCGATACGCCGTGGAACTGGAACACCGGGATCGCTGCGGGCACGACATCGGACCATACAAACGGCGGGTAGCGCCTGCCTATCACGCCGAAGAGTTCGTTGCGGTTTTTCTCGAAACTCCTGAGGATTCGCCTGAGCATCGGGCGGGCAATCCCGTCAGGAACGCCCGGTCGCCCACTCGAGCGCATCGAGCGTCGATCTCGCCGTCTTGTCCCACGAGAAACGCCTGGCGTTGGCGAACCCCTTTTCCCTGAGTTCACCGCGCAGGGCATCGTCGCTCAGAACCCTGCAGGTGGCGTCAGCGATGCCCTCGACGTCGAGCGGATCGACATAGAGCGCCGCGTCCCCCGCCGCTTCGGGACTGCCGCCGGTACGGCTGGTCACCAGCGGGCAACCACAGGCGTTCGCCTCGACGTTGATCAGGCCGAAACTCTCGTAATGCGACGGGAACACGGTGGCCTCGGCCAGATTGTAGAATGCGACGAGATCATCGTGCGGCACATGCCGGGCAAAATGCACATGATCATTGAGACCCAGCTTTTCCAGCAAGGCAAGGTCGTCCTCGTACTTCCAGCGCATGCCGCCCGCGACCACGAGGTCGATATCGATCTGATGACGCACTTTCGAAAAGGCCTGCAGCAAACGGCCGAAGTTCTTGCCGGGATAGATATGCCCGGCAAAGAGAATGAATCGTGACGGCAACGCATATTGCCGTCTCACGGTTTCGAGCGCGCCACGGTCCTCCACCACCCTGAAGATCGGATCCGCGGCCAGATACGCCACCTTCACCTTGTCCGGATCGACGCCGACGTACTTTATGATGTCGCGGCGGGCGCATTCGGACACCGCAATGATCAGGGAAGCACGCTTCAGATACTGCGGATAGACGGTCTTGAAGAACCACAGGTCGGTGGTCTGGTGAAACCGGGGATAAACGAATCGTTCCGTCCCGTGCAGCACCATCGCCGTCCGGCAGCGCGCGAGAAAGGGCACCGAGAACTTGGCGTGCAGCACCACGTCGAGCGACTCGCGATGGGCGTAGCGCGGCAACGCCCACTGGTCCCACATCCACTTGCCCCGGGCCTTGAGCCTGGCCTCGCGCACACGCGGGCCTTCGGGCACCGAGCCCAGGTGTGCGGGGTCGGAATAGAGTATGCGGTATTCATTCTCCGGATCGATGCGCAGCAATGCGTTCACCACGCTGCGGGTATAGACGCCTATACCGCCCTTTTCGCCCCAGGTCCTGGCGCAGACACCTATTCTCATTCGGTGACACCGTCGTCCCGGAGTACGCCGCGGGCATGCAACAGCGACTCCACCTGCCGCAGCGAGGACAGTTCCATCGCCTGCTCGTCGTCGAGCGTCACCCCGAACACATCTTCCAGTTCCATGATCAGGCGCAAGTGGTTGACCGAGTCCCACTCCTCGCAGTCCCGGCGATGCAGATCGTCGATGCCCGGAGGGATCTCGACCTGGAGGATATCGGACACGAATTCGACCACTCGTGCACTCAGTTCGGACATGCTCTCTCCCGCTTGCTGTGATCTCAGCCGCCCCGATTACGCGGCGGCGTTGGACGCTTCCTGCAGTTTCCTGTACAACACCTTGCCGACGCTGTTCCGCGGCAACGCTGACAGCACTTCGACCCTGAACGGCACCTTGTGGCTCGGCAGTCGCTGTGCGCAGTGGCGGCTGACGGCCTTCGGATCGGGGGCATGTCCCGGCCGATAGACGATGTAGGCCTTGGCGACCTGACCGAGGACGCGGTGCGCCATGCCGATGACTGCGGCCTCTGCGATCTCCGGAAGCTCGAGAATGCAGTTCTCCACTTCCAGCGGCGCGTACTTGCGCCCGCCGCAGTTGATGACGTCGTCGCGGCGCCCATGAAAATAGAACAGGCCGTTCGCGTCCCTGCGTCCCACGTCGCCGGTCTTCAGCCAGCCGCCGGGCGCGATCGCGGCGGCGCTCTCGGCGGGCAGGCCGCGATAGCCGATGAAAACATGCGGGCCGCGGATCCAGATCTCGCCTTCCTCACCGGTCGCAGCGTCGCGCCCCTCGCCGTCGACGACCCGCATCTCGACGCCGTCGATCGCGATGCCGATAGAGTCGGGGTGTGTCCTGGCCATGTCGTCGAAGAGTATTGACGAGGTCGAGGCCTCGGTCAGGCCGTAGGAATTCACCAGCTCGACCGCAGGAAAGCGCGCCTTGACCTCGAGATAGGTCTCCGGGTCGATCGCCGCGCTCGAGTTCATCAGTAGCCGCAGCGAAGACAGGCCGCCGGCATTGAACTGCGATGAAGCGAGCAGCATCCTGAACATCGCCGGCACCGCGCGCAGGCAGCTGACGCGCTCGCCGCGGACCAGTTCGATCAGATCTACCGCGTCGAAACGTTCAACCGGAACGACGGTGCCGCCGACCTCGAGCATCGGCAGCATCTGGCTGACCAGCGCGCTGGAATGACTGAGCGGCATGACAACGGCGATGACATCGTCATGGCGGTAACCGAATGCCCGGCGCGCATTGGCCGAGGCCGCCCTGACGTTCGCATGCGAACGCATCACGGCCTTGGCCCTGCCGGTGGTCCCGGAGGTATACATCAGTTCCGCGACGTCACCGTCCGCGGGCACGAAGCCCGGACCGGCCTCACCGTCGCGCGCGTCCTGCATCCATGCCTCGTAGAGGGCGTCTTCCGCTTCCGGGACGCCGATCGCCAGCACCCGCTTCAGTTCGCCGAGGCTGTCCCTGACTGCGGAGAAACGCGGCCACAGCGAGCGGTGGACGATCGCCTGGCGCGCGCCTGAATCCCCCAGCACGTACTGGATCTCATCCTGCTTGAGCCGCTCGTCGACCGGCTGGACCATCGCCCCGGTCGCCGTCACCGCGAAATAGCTGATGATAAATTCGACGCAGTTCGGCGCGAGCAGGCCGACCACATCGCCCGGCCCGACGCCCCAGTCGTTGCGCATCGCCGCAGTCAGGCGCCGGATTCGCGCGGCCAACTCCCGGTAGGTGACACGTTCGCACCCGGAGACGATCGCGGTCCTGTCCGGCCACCGTTGCGCGGCGTCCTGCCAGACAGCGCTCAGCGTGTTCATTCGGACGCGGCCTGCTTGCGCTTCTCTACGACCCGCGCCGGGTTGCCGAGGACGACCGTCCACGGCGGCACATCCTTCGACACCACGGCGCCCGCGCCGACAATACTATTGCGGCCGATGGTGACGCCGTCGAGGATCTTCGCGCCGATGCCGATCCAGGCGCCGTCCTCGACGGTGATGCCCTTCGAAATTCGCGCCTGCTGGATGACCGGGACATCGGGGTCATCGTAGGCATGACCGCCGCCGAGCATGTAGGTGCCGGCGCCGATCGCGACATTGGAACCGATGGTGAGATGACTGCGCGAAACCAGGAAACAGAACGGTCCGACCGAAATGTTGCTGCCGATCGTGATCGTCGAATCGTTGCAGCTCAGAATCGTGTTCCTGCCGATCAGGATCTGGTCGCCGAGGACGATCGAAGAACTCGGGCCTTTCGCGTCGATGACGACGTTGTCGTCGATCAGGACCCCGCTCCCCAGCCGGATCTGTCCCGGGCAGCGCAGCACCGTGCCGGCGCCGAACACCGTGCCCCTGCCGGACGCCGCGAGCAGGCGTGGATAGCACTTGCCTCGGGCGAAATAGCCGAGCGCCCCGGGCAACCGGCCCAGGATCGCGGTGAACAGTTCGTATTTCACCAGCGCGCCCGGCGATTCCCGACCGACGAAGATCTTCAGGTAGCGGCGGTACGGCGAAAGTTTGCCGTCGCCGAGTTCCTCGACCAGCGGACGCTCGTTCATGGTTTGTTCCCCGGATCAGGGCATGCCCTGCTGGCGGTTGCCGACGTGGCCGATGGCGTCTGGAAGCTCATATCGCTCAGGCAATCAAGAATTCTGGAATGGACATATCTTACCGGCATCTCCATTTTTTCGGCAGGCCGGGACATTCTTTTACCCGGCTGGTCACCCGACCGGGATATCCCCTCTACAGGTGGCCCTGCTCCCGGTACCAGGCGACCGTCCGCCGCAGACCCTCGTCCAGATCGATACGGGGTTCGTAGCCCAGCAGACGCCGGGCCTTGTCAAGCGAGAAGGCGCGGTTGTTCCTGTAGAAGCGCACGCGGCGACGGTGCAGCGGCGGCTCGATCCCGAGGGGGACGCAGACGGCCTCGCACAGCGCGCCGACGGCATAGAACGGCGCGTACGGAAGCCGCAGCCACGGCGGCGGCGCCCCCACCGCGCGCGCCGCCGCGGCGACGTAATCACGCAACGGCAGGTAGGCGGGGCCGCCGATGATGAAGGTCTCCCCGGCGATCCCGGGCGTCGTCAGTGCGCGCATGAAACCGTCGACGACGTCGTCGATATAGGCGGCATGGAAATTCTCCCGGCACGGCCCGAGCATCATGAAACGGCGTTTCGCCAGCATGCGGAACATCTTCAGCATGCGCAGGTCACCGGGACCGTACAGCGAGCACGGACGCACGATGACGACCTCCATCGTCGCCCCGGCCATCCGCCCGCGCAGGAACTGCTCGGACTGTACCTTGGTCTCCTGGTAGAGGTCACCGGGATTGTACGGAGAGGTCTCGTTTGCCGGCGTCTGCCGAACGTGCCCGTGCACGCCGATCGTGGAGCAATGCACGAAGCGGCGCACACCGGCGCCCACGGCAGCCTCGAAGGCGGTGCACGTGCCCTCGAGATTGATACGACGGTAACTCTCGGGAGGACCCGAGGCGGTGCGGAAGTTGGAAACCAGATGGATCACCGCATCGGCGCCGTCGACCAGCGTATCGAGAGCGTCGCGGTCGGCGATGTCGCCGACGACGACCCGGCGAACCCGTCCGGCGAACGGCGCGGCCCTTGCCTGTTCCCGCGCGAGGATACTGACGTCATATCCAGCGCCAAGCAGACGCTCCGTCAGGTGACTGCCGAGAAACCCGGTCGCACCGGTAACGGCGACTGCCTTCAATCCCTGCATCTGCGTCCTTTCAGCATGAAGCGCCGCCGCGAACCACCTTCGCTCGCCGGTCGATGCCCTCTCGATGAGACAATGGGGCCATCCTACCAGCATTGCGGCGCAAAGAGGAACCTGCGGCCGGATACCTGCCCGCTTTGACGATATCCATCGCACCGATCAAAGCTATATAATACCTTGCGCGAGCGTCCTGACCGAACCAGCCCACGCCGATACATGCCGCACGAATCAGCGACAATGTCAGCACCTCTCAGAACCGACGGCTGTCGCCGCAGATATCCCGCCGCTTTCTCACCCACGACGACACGGCGCCAACATCGGCCCCAACGCGGTCGTGTCCTGTAGAATACCCGGCAAGGTAATGACGCAGGGCAACCCGGCCAGGGTGGTATAAACGAGGAGAGGAGGTCGGCGGTGGAGCGGTCGCGGGGTGCAGAAACGCGGTGCCGGGACGATAAGCTGTCATCGCCCCCGCCCGGGGCGGGGCGCGAAATCCAGGAATTTGATTAATCAGGATAAATATCCATGGACCTGTCGGTGATCGTGCCCCTCTACAACGAGGAGGAAAGCATCGATCTTTTGTACGAATCGATCAGCAAGGCTCTGCGCGCGCTGGAGCTCGACTACGAGATCCTGTTCGTCGACGATGGCAGCCGTGATGCGACCTTCGCGAAGGCAGCGCTGCTGGGCAGTAATGACCCCCGCCTGCGGGTGATCAAATTCCGCAGGAACTACGGCCAGACACCGGCAATGGCGGCCGGCATCGATCATGCGCGCGGCCGCATCCTGCTGACCATGGACGGCGACCTGCAGAATGACCCCGCCGACATCCCCGACTTCATCGCGAAGATCGATGAAGGCTATGACATCGTCGTCGGCTGGCGCCATAACCGCCAGGACAGGCTCATCAGCCGCAAGATCCCGTCGCGGATCGCGAACTGGCTGATCGGCAAGGTCACCGGCGTCCCGATCAGGGACAACGGCTGTTCACTCAAGGCCTATCGCGCAAACGTGGTCAAGAATATCCCGCTCTACTCGGAGATGCACCGCTTCATTCCGGCGATGACCTCGCTGGCGGGGGCGCGGATCGCGGAGATCAAGGTACGCCATCACGCCCGCCGTTTCGGCGTTTCCAAGTACGGCCTTTCCCGCATCTACAAGGTGCTGCTGGATCTGCTGACGATCAAGACCATAGTATCCTTCGTGTCGCGGCCGATGATCTGGTTCGCCGCGCTGGCGCTGCCGCCGTTCTTTATCGGCCTGGCATTGATGGTGGCCGGCCTGTACCAGTGGCTGCAGGGCGCGGACGCGATCCCGATCACCATTGCAGGCAGCGGCGTCCTGATGATGGTGGCCTCGGTATTCCTGATGCTCGGTGGAGCGATCGGGGAACTCGTATACAAGACCGGGGATATCAGGCTGCACCGCCTGAGCGCCCTGACGCAACAGACCTTCGGCGGCGGGAAGTCCGCGATGCAACGCAAGGAAGAGACTGCGAATGACTGACAAGATCGACATCTCGGTGATTATCCCCGTCAGCGAGCGTTACGACGACGTCGGCTCGCTGTACCGCGACTACAAGGCGGCGCTCGCCGACGCCGGCGGGAACTTCGAGTTTGTCTACGTCCTCGACGGCGACTATCCGCAGGTATTCGATGCCCTGCGCGCGCTGCAGTCGTCCGGTGAAAGGATCACTATCGTCAAGCTGGCGAAGTGGTTCGGCGAAGCGACGGCGCTCACTGCCGGCTTCGAACACTCGAGCGGCGACATCATTCTCACGCTCCCCGCCTATTACCAGATTGAGGCGGCGGACATTCCAAAGGTGCTCGGTGGCCTGAACGCAGCGGATATGGCCGTGGCCAGGAGATGGCCGCGACTCGATTCCTTCATCAATCGCATCCAGGCCGGTGTCTTCCACGGCCTGCTGCGCTGGATATCCGGCTACCGCTTTCATGACCTCGGCTCGGGTGTGCGCGCAATGAGGCGTCGCGTGGTCGATGAGGTGCCGGTATACGGCGACCAGCACCGCTTCCTGCCGATGCTCGTCGCGCGCCAGGGTTTCCGGGTGACGGAAATCGACGTCGCCCAGTCATCGCGGGAAAGGGGTACCCGCCTGTACCGCCCGGGTGTGTATATCCGCCGCATACTCGACATATTCACGGTATTCTTCCTGGTCAAGTTCACGAAGAAACCGCTGCGTTTCTTCGGACTTGTCGGCACCGGGACTTTCGCCCTCGGCGGCGTCTTCCTGCTGTACCTGATCGTCGAACGGCTGATCTTCGGTGTACCGCTCGCCGACAGGCCCGCGCTGCTGCTGAGCTCCCTGCTGGTGGTGCTCGGTGTCCAGATCTTCGCGATGGGGCTGATCGGTGAACTGATCATCTTCACGCATGCGAAGGAAATGAAGGAATACACGGTCGAGCAGGTCGTCAACTAGCCTGCCGGGCGCGGCGGGACCACCGGCATGAGCCACCCCAACAGCCGTCTCCTGCCCTGGCTTGATATCCCCGACGCTCACAGCGACCCTGTGCCGGCGTCTTGCACCGCACCGCGCCTGCTATCCAGCCAGACCGGGCGCTGGCCGTACAGGGATGTGATACCTGCCTCCCGGGTCCCGGAGTCCCAGCCACGATGCCTGGCCATGACATCGGCGCAGAACCGGATCGTTTCCGCGGCAGGCGCCGCGAACGTGCCGATATCTGTTCTGCGACAGATCAGATCGGGCAGGGTCTGGGTCATTTCATGATCGAGCACGTATGACAGTTCGGCTCGCAGGCTTGAAGGAACGCCCGGGATCGGCTGCGACAATTCGGGGCGACTATCTGCACAGGCGATGATTGCGTCCATGCAGGTACCGTAATTGTACAGCAGCCTCGTCACCGTCTCCGCGCCGAATCGCGCTGCATATCGCCGCAGACGGGTTTGCCGGAAGTCCCCGAGGTTCGGAATGTCACCGCCGTATAACGGCGTGGCGTCGGAAATCACAGCGCCCGGATCCGCCTCCGACGCCGGGAGATGGCGGCGCGCCGCCACGAGCGCCCGCCGCGCGACATCGCGGGCGGTCGTATACTTGACACCCATGACCCGGTACAGACCGTCGAGTCCATTATTCCTTGCATCGTCGATACGAAACTTACCCGCTGGTACAGGCGCGCCCCCGGACGCCGCCGGCAGCAGACCCAGATGGACCGCGACAACATCCGCGAGTTCCAGTCGCGCGGACGAGAGCAGACTGTTGAACTGCCCGAGCGCCGCCTCGATCTCCGCCGACGATACAGACAGATCTCCGGACCGTGCCACGACGCTGCGATACCAGGTCCCGATCACCGCGCCTTCACGCCAGGGCGCATGAAACAACAGACCGCCTTGCTCCGCTTCCCGTCTGTCCGGGCGGGCGCCGAAGGCGCAGCTTGCGAGACTGCGCCGCACAACCAGATTCATTGCCTTGACGTACCCGCCCGCGGCGGCATCGCCAGCCATACCGACCCATCCACCGCTGCTGCAGTCCATGATCACGCTGCCGGCGATCTCTGCGCGCTCGCCGCTCAGCAGGTCTTCCGCGACCAGGCCATGGACACGCCCATTCCTGACCAGCGGAGCGCCGGCCTGCATGTAATTGAACACCGACGCGCCCAGGTTGCGTGCCGACATTACAAAGGCCAGTACGAGGCGTTCCGAATTCACCGCCTGGGCATCCCACCAGCACAGGGCGCCGGTGACCCCGCGCAAATCCAGGGCCGGCGCGAGTTCGCGCAATTCTTCGAGCGCAAGGGTCCCGCTCGCGCCGAGACGGCAGTCCGGGTCGAGGCCGCGATTGCGATCGAGACTAAGCAGATCGTAACAACGCGCCGCCAGCGACAAGGTTAACCGATCCTTGCCGGGACGGTTGTACGCGGGCATGACACAGCGCATCGGCCGCACCAGATGCGGCGCGATCCTCAACAACGCCCGCTGCTCGCGCACCGACTGGCGCAGCCTGCCGATATCGAGCGTCTGCAGATAGCGGATGCCGCCGTGAATGATCTTGAGACTGTTCGCCGAAGCACCGCTGCCGAAATCATTCTGTTCGAGCAGGACCACTGACAGGCCACGAGAGGCCGCTTCCCGCGCAAGCGCCGCGCCGTGGATGCCGCCGCCGATCACGATAAGATCGTATTTCGCAGCGCACGCTCCGAGCCGACCGCTGACGCCCGGAGCGACGATGGCGACGTCAGGACCGGGATTGTCGCTCGATAAGTTCATAGATGCCGTATAATGTGCGCTTGAACGACTCATAGCTGTACTCGCGCCGGATCAGTTCCCTTGCCGAGCCCGCGAGTCGTTCGCCGAGCTCGCGGTCCTCGATCAGACGGATCATCGCCGCGGCAAAGGCGTCCCTCCCCGGCGGCGCCAGCATCGCGACATCCCCGTTCATCACCTGCGTATGGGTCGGCAGGTCAGTCGCCAGCACCGGCACGCCCGAGTCGAGATAGCTGTAGATCTTCATCGGTGTATTGACGCCTTCAGTGCGTGGGGACAGCAGGATGTCCGCCTGCGACATGTAGCCGCCGAGCGCATCGACCGGGCGGGGGCCGAGGAAATGCGTGCGGTCGGCCACGTCGAGCCGTGCGGCCATCTCGCGATACTTCGCGATGTCGTCGTCGACTCCGCCGATGACGACCAGCGTCGCCTCGTGTCCATCGCGGCGGACCAGCGCGAAACTTTCCAGCATCAGGTCTATGCCCTGGTACGACTCGAGGTTGCCGATGTACATCAGCAGCTTCCCCGACGGCCGCAACGTCTGCTCGAGCCGCTCGGCCCCGCCGCCATCCGGTTGCACAAGAGAAATGTCCCGAAGCACCGTGACATGCCTCGCGCCGCACTGCTCTGCCTCGCGAGCGAGCGCGTCGCACATCGGCACCACGGCGTCGGCGAAACGCATCGGCAGTGACTCGACGAAGCGCAGCATGCCGTGCGCCGGGCGCAGGAATGCGAGCTTGTTGACGATCTGCGTCGACATCGACGAATCCATGTCGTAGACGTACGGCGTCGATGCCAGCGGGCACACCATCATCGCCATGAACGCGCTCTCCTCGACGGCATGCACGAGGTCATAACCGCCCCGCGCGACCAGTCCGACGAAGCGGAAAAAGAGATGGGCGTCGCAGTAGATTTTTTTCAGCGACAGCCCCGGACGTATGCCCGACACCCGCGGCCACGGATCTATGCGCAGGATGCGGACGCCTTCGTAGGCCCGGTCGCTGCCCTCGTGGAAGGTCAGTACGTCTACCTGGTCGCCGCGTTCGCTCAGCGCGCGCACCAGCAGATCGACGGCGATCGGGGTGCCGCGCTGCTGGTAGAAGGGATGGGGAGCAAGAACCAGGACTTTCATCGCGAAACCGGCGCAAGTTGTTCGTTCAGTCAGCCCGGGCGATCCTGAGCGCCGCCTGGTTCCTGATGAAACGCAGGGGGCGCTCGAGTCTGCCGTAAGGAAACAGTCGGGTCCCGGCCGCGGCGAGTTGCCGCTTCAGATCCTCGACGGGACGCGCCGGGGAAAGCGTCGCGGCGCAGGCGAAACCGAAGCCGCCGACGCGGTGCTCCTCCCCGGGCAGCGGCAGGGGGTCGGTACCCGGCAGCAAGGGGATTCCCGCCCGCGCGGCGGCGCGGAACTGCGCCGGCGTCGGCCATACGCCCGGGCGACCGCTGTTGTCGCCAAGGAACAGCGGGGCGCCGCCCTCTTCGATCAGGCGACTGACCACCCGCCCGCGTGCACCCAGCCATTTGCCGACCGCCCACGGCACCACCGGCAGGCCGCCGGCATCGCGGATCAGAGCCAACGCGTGATCGATCGGCAGGCCGTCGTCGAAACGACTGTCAGTGCACAGGGCCAGCGCCTCCAGACGCTCCCCGGTGACCAGCTGCGAGCCGGCGACGATCAGCAGGGTCTCGTCACCCTCGCCGCGCGCCTCCAGCGAACCGTCCCCGGAGGGATGCGGCGCCAGTCGCCATCGGCCAAACTGCCGTGGTCCTTCCGCCAGCCGCGCGCGATGCCAGTGATGCCGTGAGGTCTCGGCGAGCAGCAACACCCCCTGGAATACCTCCGCGCCGCGCCGAGACGCCTCGGCACCGAAATGGGCAAGCGCGGCGTCGAACATCGCCGCGACGTCGAAACCGTCATAGACGTGCACATGCGCGTCGACGAGCACCAGCGGCCCCCGTTCGTGATGCGTCATTCTCTATTGATCCGGAAATCGACGGGAATTGTGATTATAGCCTTAACAGGCTGTTGAAAAAGCCCGGCGGGTTTTTCTCCGCGAATGGCTCGCCTCACTGCCGCTGCGCGGCACCCTTCGGGCTCCGGCGAGGCTGCGCTTGACTTCGCTGCGCAAACCCGCCGGGCTTTTTCAACAGCCTGTTAAATAGCGGCCCGGAGAGACGCCAGCTTGAAGGCTGGCAGCGGCGGAACGAGATCGGTAAAGGAGGGGCTCAGCCCCGGCGAGCCGAGGCAGCGCAGAGCCAGCAGAGCGCGACGGACAGAAGCAGCGCCTCGACCGGGCCGGCAGCGCCTGCGCCGCCATCGTCGCCGGAAGGTCCACCAGTCTGAACACCACCGGTGCCACCCGTCACCCCGGAGATCACGAGACCACCCTCGGCGACGATGCTGCCGTTGACGACCCCGTCGGCGTCGCCCCTGCCGCCATCGACGAAGGACACCATGACCTGGCGGGAGCCGGCGGCCAGTCCGGTCACATGCGGCGTGGCGTTGGTCAGCGCACCGGCCGCGCGATCGAACTCGTACCAACTGCCGCCGCCGTCGAGTTCACGGGGCAGATCGAGCAGCACGGACAGCGCCGCCGGCGTGGCTCCACCGACCGGCAGGCCGTCGACCCTGAAAGCGGCGAAGCCGTAAGGTGCGGCATTGTTCGCCGTGAACGTCACACCGGTGGCAGCGGCGACTTCCGCGGCCTCGGTCAGGGTCCGGCAACGTATTCTGCTCGACGGAGTCAGCGTCATCATTTCCAGGGCGCCGCCGGACGGATGGCGCAGGCGGCAGCGATCATCGACGACCTGAGTGCCGTCCTGGTAGAAATCATGCGTGCCGTCATTGTCGGCGTCGTTCCACTGCTCCGCCGCGAACTGCCTGAAGTCCGACCACGCCGACAGCTGCTGCAGATCATTCTCGTGACGCACGCGGACACGATAGCTCCTGCCGGCGTCGAGCACGCCGACCGGCAGCCGCAGATCCTGCCTCGCGGCCAGCCGGCGCCCGTAGACCTGCCGGTTGTTGCCGACATCGAAGACCTGCCACCACGACGCCGCCAGACTCCTGCCGTCGGCGCCGGCGTAGGCAGGGCCCGGGACCGACGCGGCGCCGCTCGGCTGGTTGCCGGGCGCAGAAAGCTCCGGCTTGTATTCGGGCGGCGGCACGGGATCCGGGTCGGGGCCTGGATCGGGATCGGGATCAGAATCGGGATTCTGGCCGGTCGCGCCGCTGCCCTTGATGGCGAGGACGAGCGGCCAGGCCGGTCCGCCTGCGTCCGCGGCATACGCGCCGCGCTGACCCGCCGGCTGCGCGCGGCCGTCGAAATCGAGCCCGGCGTCGGTGAGCCCCTGCAGGAAGGCGGTATCGAAGGCCGCGCCACCGAGCGCGCCGTCACGCGGATACAGGTCGAGCGCGCCCGGCGCCGCGAACGGGGCGACGAGGAAGTTCGGCGCCGACGAACGCGGGCCGGTGACGTTGGCGGAATTGTCCGGTGCGCTGATCGGCGTGGCGGCGAACACCGCGTTGCCTGCCACCCTGCGCTCATACCCGGCCGCGCCGCCGCTGACACGGATCCCGTTGCCCGAGGCGACGATGGTATTGCGGAAGATCAACACGCGCCTCGGCACGTCGTTGTGCGGCTGCACATGGATCGCGCTGCCGAAGTCGTTGACCATCAGGTTCGAGTACATCGCGATGTTGCCCTCGCCCTGGAACAGCGCCTCGGTCGGATTCTGGTAGAAGAAATTGCCGTAGATTTCGTAGATATCGTTCACGCCGGCGCCGGACAGCGGAAAATGGCCGACCAGCAGGTTGGGACGGGCGTTGCCGCCGGTCGAGGAATTGCCGGCCGACTTGCTGAAGACGTTGTGACGGATGATCGTGCGGCTGTCCCCGGACGGCATGCCGAGGTTGGTCGGACGCGGGTTCTGATGCTTGATCTGCATGTTGTAGCCGATCGTGTTGAAGATCAGGTTGCGCTCGATGATGCCGTTGACGAACGGCTGACCGCCGTTGGAATCTCCGAGATAGATCCCGGTCCCGGCGCCGTCGATGACGTTGTCGCGGATCGTCCAGTTCCATGCCGGACCCTTGGTCGAGATCGCGTTGGTCTGCTGGTCGAAATCGTGCCTGAGGAAGCGCAGATGGGCGATCGTGATGTAGTGGGTGACGCCCCGTCCGTTCACTCCGTCGATGCCATCTATGCCAAGGGCGTCGACGGTCAGGTGGCGGACCTCGACATGGCTCGAATTTTCTATCTGAATCGTGTTGCAGCAGGCGCGCCCGGTAATGACCGCCGGCTCGCCGGACTCGGGGCCGGTAATGATGATCGGATTACCCGGCGCGCCGTGCTTGCCGCTGATCGTCAGGCCCGCATAGGCGCCGGGGGCAAGGACCAGGGTATCCCCGGGGCCCAGTCCGCCGATCAGTGAACGATAGTTCGACGGGTTCGCCTGGATGACCGCGGACTGTGCTGTGGCCGATGCCAGGCACAGCAGGAACGTGAGGAGCGAGGCGATGCCACGACCGTAGCCTGCAGCTTCAGGTCGGTATTCTGTGCTTTCTGAGTGCGACATTATCCGGATCTGTTCAGTAACGGCCCGCTCAGGGGCCGGTGACGATAGTCCCTGTCATGACGACGGCAACACGCAAATGGTTGCGGTCCGCACAATGTAACGGCGGATCCGCCCGCAACTATGTGAACACAGGCACACTTCCGGGTCGAATCGCTGCCGGCCCTCAACCTCGCCTCAGCAGGTCCAGCACCTCTTCTACGACTGCGCGATTCAGCAACCAGGCGCAGATCGCATAAACCACCACACCGACTGCGACCAGCGCCGCCAGCGTCAGCGCCAGCGGCAGCGCGTCAGGAAGCAGACCGCGCGCGAGCCATACCGCCGCATACATCGCTACGGCACCGGAAAGCGAAGGCAGCAGCGCAATCGCGAAGGTACGAATCGGCAGGCCGATCAGCGGCAGCGCGTTGCGCAACATCAGCAGCATCACCAGGGGATACATTGCCAGCCAGGCGATGCAGACACCGATCAAGCCGCCGTTGTCCGCGCCGACCCAGAACGCAACGGGCAACAGGAGGATCGCATAAATTAGATTCATGACACTGCGCCCGGGACGGCCGATGCCCTGCAATACAGGCGGCAGCAGATTCACCAGCATGCGCAGCGGAACGATCAGGCACAGCAGCTGGAGGATCGGTCCGGCCTCCTCCCATTTTTCTCCAAGCAGCAGCTGGACTGTCTCCGGCGCGACCGCCGACAGACCCCAGAACAGCGGGAAGGCCGCAAAGCTCATTATACGAACGGCCTTCATGAAATACAGGGAGACCTGGGTGAGATCGTGCTTGATGCTCGAGAACGCGGGAAATGAGACCGTATACAGGATTTCACCGGTCTTGGTCATGATCAGCGTCGACAACTCCATCGCCACCGAGTAGATGCCGAGCGATCGCGTGCCCATGAGGCGACCGACGATGAAGATGTCGGCGCGGTTCGAAAAGTACCAGAGCAGGCGTTCGATGCTGACCAGGCCGCCAAAGGACAGCAGCTCTCTCATTCCGCGCAGATCGAACGACGGCACCAGCGGGCATGGCCTGGCGAAATTGCTGAGCACCGAGCGCACGACCGCTCCGGCAAGACTGCCCCAGACCAGCGACCAGACCCCGAATCCATGCCACGCGAACGCCAGCGTGACCACGCTTGCCGCGACCTGGGCGGTCAGGAATACGATCGATTTTCTCTTCAGATCCAGTTCGCGCTCCATCATCGCGACCGGTATCGCCTCGAAGGCGCCGATGATGAACTGGATCGCCAGCACCTGCATCACCGGCACCAGCGCCGGCTCCCCGAAAAACTGTGCCGCCGGCCAGGCGCCGAAGAACATGATCAGGGCAAACAGGATATTGCCGAGCAGCACCAGGGTCAGGGTCTGGCGCAGCAGATGGCGGCTGACGGTCGTGCGCTGGATCAGCGCGGCGCCGAGCCCCATTTCGTTGAACATCATCATGACGTCCTTGAAGATCAGGGCCATCGCGATGATGCCGTAGTCCTTCGGCTCGAGCAGGCGGATCACGATGATGGTGACCGTCCAGGTCATTACCTGGCCGATCAGCTTGGCAGCCGCGCTCCAGCGCAGCGCACGCAACACCCTGGACCTCAAATGATCCATCGCTGCGATCTCCCGGCGTTGTCCCTTCGCCCCTTGGGTGGCGAGCGCATCATTGTGGTCGCGCCTGCGCGCCGGCGATCGCGCGAAAGGTCCGGACCAGCACATCAATACGGCTGTCCCACCCGTTTGCCCGCGCATGGCGCCGTATCAGGTCTCGGTCCCACTTGCGGCCGAGGGCGTCACCGAGCGCATCACGCAGCGCGTGCGGATCGTCGAACGGAACGACCGTGCCGAGCGTCTCGTCGGTAACGACCTCGCGATTACCGCCGCGGTCGGTGGTGACGACCGGTAGTCCGCAGGCCATCGCCTCAAGAAAGACGTTGGCCCAGCCTTCGTTGCGCGTGGCCAGCACGAATACGTCCGCCGCCGACAGGGGCACATGCAGGCGCTCCGGTGGCACATGCCCGAGAAAATGCACGCAGTCGCCGAGACCGAGGTCGCGAACCTGCCGCCGGAGTCGCTCGCTCCAGTCGCCTTCGGGCCCGGACCCGCCGACGACAAGAAAAGCAAGGTCGGGATGCTCGCGACGAAGCGCCGGCAACAGGTCTATGACCCTGTGGAATCCCTTGCGCTCCACCAGTGTGCCGACGGATACCAGCACCGGCGCCGCTGGCGGAAGGCCGAGCAGCCGGCGGGCTTCCGCCAGGGGCAACGGTGCAAAGCGGTCAGTATCAACTCCGTTCGGGACGACCGTCACCCGCTCCGGCTCCGCGCCGAGCGACAGCGCCAGCTCGCGCAGGGATCCGGACACGGTGAATACATGCGCTGCGCGACGCAGCGCGATAGAGATCCTGCGGCGATGCCCCCCGGCCTCCGCCGCAAGTCGGGACTCTGTGCCACGCAGCGTGATAGTCACCGGAACGCCGAACCAGCGCCCGAGCAGCGTCGCCGCATAGCCGTCGGGATAGGCGAAGTGGGCATCAATGACGTCGAAGCGAAAGCGGCGCCGCAGGCGCCACAGCGGCCATGCGCAGGCGAGCGCGAGCAACAGACCGTCCCATTGTTTGAACAGGCCAGGCACCGAGAAAAACCTCGGCATCATGACCTCTATACCGTCCTGCCGCTCGCGGCGCGGCGCCGGCGGCCTGAAGTGCGGTCGCCACCGCCGCAGCAATCCCTGGAACGGAAACCACGGCGCGGGACTGACCACCATCAGCGGTAGTTCGCGGGCAACACGTGCCATCCGCTCGCGCACGAACAAACCGGCCCGCGGCTGGCCGGCATGGGGATACAGCAGACTGAGGACGAGGACACGAGGTCCCGCGCCGGCATCGGTTGCGCCGCGGGCCCGGCCGCCGTGGTCGTCCGCGCGCGATTCGACGACGGCGCTCACAACCCCACCGCCTGGAGAACGCGCCGGGCGTTGGCATCCCAATAATAGCCGCGCTCCTCCGACAGACGGTAGGCCGCGGCCCCGAGGCTGTCGCGCAGCGCGCGATCTCGATAGAGACAGCGGATCGCGCCAGTGAGCTCGCTCGTCTCTCCGGGCGTGAACAGCAGCGCCTGCCGCCCGTCTTCGACAACCTCCTCGATGTTCGGGCGCCGCGGCGCGACGATCGCCTTGCCGAGCGCGAGATACTCGAACAGCTTGATCGGCGAGGCATAGGCGGTGACATCCGGCTGCACGGTGACATCCATCGCCGCGAGGTACTCGGGCACTTCGTGCTGCGCGACGGCGCCGGTGAATATGACGCGGTCGGCGATGCCGAGGCGTTGCGCGAGCGCGCGCAGACCCGGCAATGCCGGGCCATCGCCGACGATCATGGCCGTCAGCTCAGGGGCCTCCGGGGCCAGCGCCGCGACCGCTTCTATCAGCCGGTCGACGCCGTGCCAGGGTCGGACCCAGCCAACGAAGCCGATCACCACTCGCTGTTCGAGATGCAGCAACGAGCGCAGGCGACCGCCATCGACGCGCGGGTTGAAGTGGCCGCGGTCGACGCCGTTGGGCACTACCATCAGGCGCTCGCCGGGTACGCCGCGCTCGCGGAAGATCCCTGCCATCGCCTCGGACACCACGACGGTGCGGGTCGCGCTCCGGCATAGCCAATCCTCGACGCGCTGGGCGATGCCGCGAAAGACCAATCCTCCATGCTGCTCGAGTTCGAGGCTCAGGGGCGCATTGACCTCGAGCACGAACGGCACCCTGAACATGGCGGTGGCCAGCCGGCCGGAGACGTTGAACAGGGCGTAACGCTCGTAGACCATTACCGGACGATAGCGCCACAGATAGAAGACCAGCACCGCGAAGGCCGGGATGTTGTACAGCATCGCCAGCATTTCATACAACCACGGCGGCACCGCAAAACCGAACAGGTGAGCGCCCTCGGATTCCCTCGCGGCGGCGGCCGCGGGCTTGCTCGCGCCGCGCCGCGCCGGATCGACCGGACCAACGACCCTGACCCGGTGGCCGAGCGATTCGAAGGCCTCGCACAGGGCGCGGATATGAATCCCCTGGGCGTCTTCGGCACGTGTGCGGTGATGGTAGAGGATGTTCATCCGCGCCCGCACTCCGCCTGGCAGACTACCCAGCGATATTTACCTGATTGCTCGGGCGCGATGACCTCGCGTATCTCTATCTGCACCGGGACGTCGATACCAAGTATCTTCACCATCCGTTCGCGGATGAGCCTCGCCTCGCTGTCGCTGAGTCCATCACCGGCCGGCACGATCTCGATCAGCAGGGAAAGATCCGGACGCTGGGTCAGCTTGAACTGGCGGATCTGCTCCATATCCCGCAGTACGTAGATCGGCGCGAGGCTGTGCACCGGCTTGCCGCCCGCGCCGACCAGGAAATCATTCGCCCGGCCCGCGACCTCGCCCATCATCGGCAGCGGCAGCCCGCAAGGACAGTCGCCGTGGCGAAGGCTGCCGCGGTCGCCAAGACGGTAGCGGATCAGGGGCATCCCGCGAGCGTCAAGATTCGTCACCAGCAGATCGCCGATGCCTCTGTCGTCCGGCGCATCGACCTCGACGATGACGTGCTCCGCGGCGATATGCAGATTCCCGGCCGTACACTCGTGTGCGATCAGGCCGCCGTCACGCGAGCCATATTCATTGACGACGGGACAGCCGAATACTTCGGCAATCGTCGCGCGCTGGTGATCGAGCAGCATCTCCGACGTGCATGACACCAGCTGCGGGCGCCAGCTGCCGGTCAGGCCGGGATGCTCGCGGGTATGTCGCGCCAGCCTGTAGATGACGGTCGGATAACCGTAGAGCAGACGCGGCCGGAAGCGAGCGAGGAAGCATAGATAGCGCTGCAGGCGCGCCTCGCCGAGATCGAACGCGGACAACAATACCTGGTTGAGCAGATGGCGGTCCTTCCAGATGCGCAGACGCGACTGCTTGTCGAGTTCGATCGGCGAGCCCCACAGATCGGCCTGGCGCGCGCCGGGAAGGATGCCGTGCCAGGCGCGGCAGCGCAGCTTGTGCGCGTTGTGCCAGGCCTCCTTGTCGAGGTCGGTATAGAACACCAGTGGGTGGCCGGTCGACCCCCCGGTGCTGTAGCGCAGCACGCGCCCCCGGTAGTTGTCGGCGATCATACGGTCGCAATGCGCGCGGATATCGTCGCGCTCGAGCGGCGGCAACGCGGCGAGTCCCTCCAGCGTGAGGTCGCCGACGGCGCCGTCAGCAAAGCGTTCGCGATAATACGGCACATGGTCCCGGCAATGGGCGAGCAGCGCGCGCAACTTGACTTCCCGAAGCCGCCGCAGCGACGCGGGATCCAGACGTTCGCCATCGCGCAACGCGCGGTACGCAGCGACCGTGTTTCGTCCCCGCAAGCGCTCGTGGAGCGGCAGAATCAGGGTGCGCACCAGCGCTTCATTCATCGCTTGCCGGGCCTCATGTCGCCAATAGCCGCTCGTAGATCTCGCTGTAGCGCCTGACCATGAGATCGAGGCCGAACACCGTTTCGACACGCCGACGCCCGGCGTCACCATGGCGGCGGCGCAGCTCCCGGTCGGCAGCATAGCGGGCGAGCGCCCGCGCCATCGTCTCCGGGTCAGCGGCGGGCACGAGCACGCCGGTCATTCCGTCCTCGACCAGCTCGGGATTGCCGCCGACGCGGGTTGCGAGCACCGGCCGCGCGCAGGCCATCGCTTCGAGGATAGTATTTGAGATCCCCTCGGCGATGGAAGGCAGTACGAAGACATCCATAGCCCGCAACATCGCCGGCACGTCATCACGCATCCCCGGGAGCCACGCTTGTCCCTCCAGACCGGCTGCGTGCAACAGGTCGCGAGACTGCGCGAGCAGCGGACCGTCGCCGATCATCACCAGGCGCAGGCAGGGCCGCAGCAACGGTTCCGTCTCCGCCAGCCGGATGAAGGCGCGCACCAGCGTCGGCTGATCCTTGACCGCCTGCATGCGACCGACGGTCCCGATTACAATATCGTTATTGGCGGCGAACCCCGCTGCCGGGACCGGATCGCGGTCTCCCGCGGGGACCCCGAAACGCGCGGTATCAACGCCGTTGTAGACCTGCGCAACCTTGTGCGCGGGGATGCCGACGTCATCGAGCAGGTAGCGCTCGAGATCGCGCGACAATGCGATATAGCGGTGCACCAGCGGCTGCAGCAGACGGCGCACCCGGCGGTAACGGCGGTTGCTGCCGTCGAGATCGCCGACGTCACGCCCGTGTTCGCCATGGACACGATGGCGGACGCCGGCCAGCGTCGCGGCGACCTGCCCTTCGAGGGCGGCGAGATTGCGGGTGTGGACGATCGCCGGCCGCAGTTGCCGCAATAAACGCCACAGGCGCAGATGGGCACCCGCATCGATGCCCGGACGCATGCCGAGACCATGACAGGATACGTCGTCGCGATGGATGCGGCGGCGATAGTCGGTGCACTCAGTCAGCGCGATGATCGCATGACGGAAGCGCTCCGGGGGCATCTGGTTGATCAGATTGACGACGCCGTTCTCGAGCCCGCCGACGTCGAAGCGGTAGAGTACGTGGGCGACCAGCGGGCGCGCATCGGGGCGTTCATCCAACTTCCTGTCGGACATGTATGGCCTCAGCGGGTAGAGACGCCTGCCGCCGCATCCGGCGAGACCGCCGCTGCGGCGGAAGACGTCGCGAACAGGGCGGCCAGGCGGGACAGGTTGCGATCCCAGTCATAGTGTTCGCGTACCCACGCGGCGGCCTCGTCGCCGTCGCCATGGTCCCCGTCGCGCAGCAGCCGAATCGCGTGCGCAGCAAGCTCATGCGGGGTCTCCGCGAGCCAGCGACGCAGGACGGCGCAATCGGCGAGTCCGTCCATCGCCTGTGGCGTCAGGATCACGACCCGGTGCATCGCCATCGCCTCGAGCACCTTGTTCTGCACGCCCCGCGCGATGCGCAGGGGGGCGACCGCGGCGGCAGCATGGGCGAGCCAGGGCCTGACGTCGGGCACTGCTCCGGTAACGACTACGCCGGGCAGTTTCGCCAGGCGCCTGACCGCATCGGCCGGACGCGAACCGACGATGTAGAAGCGGCACTCCGGGACCTGTTCGCGGACCAGCGGCAGCACGGTGGCAGCGAACCACTGCACGGCGTCGACGTTGGCCCAGTAATTCATCGCGCCGGTGAACACCAGCGCACGCTCGGTCGGCGAATAGGGATTATCGACCGGGACATCGGAACGGAAATATTCGGTATCGACGCCGTTCTCGACCGCGGAGACGCGATCGGCGACCTCCGGCGCCAGCCCCTGGAACAGGCCGGCCTCGGCAGCGGAGACGAAGATCACCTGGTCGAAACACGCGGCGGCGGCGCGCTCGAACCCGAGCAGACGGCGACCCTCCCGGCGGTATAACCAGCTCATCGGCCAGCGGCGTGATTCCCCGTACTGGCGCCATTTGTCGGAATCGACGTCGACATAGTCAGCGACCCGCACCAGCCGGCGCGCGGACTTGCCGAGCACGTACTGGGCCATCGCCGAGGAAAATATCAGGGCACGGTCAACCGCTCCGTCGCCAACGACGCCGTCGACCCATTCACGCATCCGCCGATCGGCGTAATAGGGCACGGTCAGCGCCTCGCCACTGAACAGGCCGCGCAGGCTGCGGACGCGGGCGAGCAGCGGGTCGAGCGGCAGCAGGCAGGTCCCGGCACACATCATCTCCAGGTATTCCCGGTGCTGCATGTCTTCGGGATCATCGACGAAGGCGCCCAGATAGACGCGATGGCGCCCGGCGAGATAACGCAGCAGATGATAGGAACGGATCTTGTCGCCCTTGTTCGGCGGATACGGTATGCGGTGGGCAAGGAACAGCAGGCCTTTCATGGCGGTTCAGCCGAGATTGCGCGCGATCAGCGGACCGATACGGCGACTCAGCGCCAGCGGCATGCGCTGCCACAACGCGATGAACATGCGGTATTTAGGGTTCAGCGGATTGATGTCGGGCACTGAACCTGCGCGCACCAGGCAATACTCGTAGGCCAGCGGAGTCGGCTCGAAGCCCCAGTGGAGCTTGAAATGATAGGAACCGGTACCGACCTTGCTGCGCCCGTAATCGAATACGCGGATACCGCGCTCGCATGCTCGGCGCATCAGATCCCAGTACATGAAGTCGTTGGCCTTGAGATTGCGCGCCTCGGCGAGGCTACCGCCGTAATAGGGCAGTACCTGGTCGCGGAAGTAGAAGCTCATCACGCTGCTGACCGCAGCGCCATCACGGTCAAAAACCGTCAGAAGCTCACACTGCTCGCCGAACACCTGGCGCAGCGCGCGAAAATAGCGGGGAGGAAACACCGGCGTGCCGAGGCGGTGGACGCTCGCCGAATAGACGTCGAAGAAACGATCGAGGTCGTCGTCGATATCGCCACGCAGCCCGGCCTCGATCCCCTTGCGCACCATCGCGCGCTGCTTGCGCGGGATCGCCAGCAGGTTGCGTTCCGGATCGGGGTCGATTTCCTTGACGAAGGTGACGTACAGATCCTTCGCCGGCCAGTCGTGGTGCCGGCGCTCCCTGTTGCGAAGCTCCAGGTAATCGACGCGCAGTTCGCGAGCCAGATCACACGCCGCGCGCTCGAGCGTCTCCCGTGCGGTGTCGTCGGCGGCTACAGCGCCGCCATAGACGCAGAACGGCGTGGAGGACAGCGCATCCCCGAACAGGCGACTGCGCACGCGCCCAAGCGGCAGCACGCCCCGGATCTCACCATCGCGCTCAGCAAGCAGGTAATGCGCTTTGTGTCCGAGCCCTTCCTCGATGACCCTGGCCCAGCCGGAAAGATGAAAGAAACTGCCGTCGGGATGCGCGCGCACGAAGGCGTCCCAGCGCTCGCCGTCGGATGCCCGGAACGCCCGGACCCTGACTTCCACCGGGTCGTCATCTCGCGCGAGCCCCATCAGGACCTGCCCGCGCCGAGATAGATCTGATCCATGCGACCCCAGCGAAAGTCGTGCAGCAGCCGTTCCAGCCGGCTGACCATGCGGCGAAGATTGAAATAGTGGCGGAATCGGGTCTTCATATCGAGACCCCGCTGGCGGGGCTGGTCGGGATCGACCTCCCACGGATGAAAATAGAAAACGGCCGGCTGACCATCGTGCTCGTTGACCCGGCGCAGCGCCCAGCGCGAGACCGGATAGGGCAGCAGCCGGAAATACCCGCCCCCCCCGCAGGGCAGCTTGTGATTCATCAGCTCGACGGTCGAGATCGGCACCTCGAGGATTCCGCCGGCGTCGCGCGGGCGGAATGCAAAGCGCGGCGCCTCCGGCATGCCATACAGATCGTGACGGATCGGATAGATGCTGGAGCTGTAGACGTAGCCGGCAGCGTGCAGCCTTTCCAGCGCCCACAGATTGCCGGCGCCGATCGAATAGCTGGCCGCCCGGTAACCGAGGACCGCTCCGCCGCCGACATCCTCGAGTATCCGCTTGGTGCGCACTACGTCCTCGAAGAACTCCTCCGGCGTCTGCCCTGTGACGCGCACATGCGCGTAGCCGTGGCTCGCCAGTTCGTGCCCCTCCCTTACCAGTCGTTTCACCATATCGGGATAGCGTTCGGCAATCCAGCCAAGCGTGAAAAACGTAGCCTTGACCCGATGCCTATCCAGCATCTCGAGTATAAGGTCGACGTTACGCTCGACCCGACACGGCAGAGAGTCCCAGTCCGACCGACCGATGTAACGCTCGAACGCGGAGACCTGGAAATAGTCTTCGACGTCGATCGTGAACGCATTGACGATTGCACTGCTCATGCCCGCCCTCAGAACCGCATGTCCACGCGCAGCATCACCCGATTCTCACGATATTCGTTACCGTCGATTTCGGACTCCTGCTCGGCATGACGATACAGCAGACTCACGGCAGCATTCCTTCCCAGTCTGCGGACAGGGCCGATGCTCGCGTACCACAGGGTGTCTCTCAACTCGCCGGCCTGCTCGTACAGTTCATAGCCGCCGTTGAACAGCATGCGCACATGCGGAGAGACACGCTGTGACGACGATAGCAGCACCCCACCCCTGCTCTCCTTGCCTTCCGACTCGACCAGTTCCCGCGTTTCGCCATAGACGACCATAGACAGCGTTGCGCGCTGTACGATGCGCTCGACCGAGGCGGTCGCACGCTTGCTCAGGAAGACTCCATCGCTGATCACGATATTATCAATGGCGATGACCAGCTGCCCCGGCTGCGGGTTGATGACCAGTTCGCCAGTGATCGCATCGATGAAAACAGAGCCTTCGAGCTGTTCCTGTTGCGTCGTCGTCAGTCCCTCGGAGTAGACCGCGTTCCAGCGCGTGTGACGCGCGATTACCTCAATGGACGCCGACCAGTCGCGTCCGACCTCGAAACCGACCTCCTTGTCCTGCCAGGAAATGTCGACCGTGGTACGGGTCGACGGCGCCCAGGCCAGCCATGCCGTCTTGTAGCGATGGCCGCCCATCGCCCCAAGTTCCAGGCGCGGGGTTGGTCGAAACGCGAGGCCCGCCGCCCAGTAGCTGCCCTCCTCGAGATTGATCGCCGCGCCGAAGTTGCTTTTTTCATTGCCGGCCTCGGCAAGGAAACTCAACGTGCGGGTCGCCCGGTACTTCACCCGCGCCGACGCGGAACTGCGATCTATGCGCTCTGCCTCCTGTCGCTCCTCGCGCAAGGAAACATATCTCAGCCACCACTCCAGCAGGGTGAAGCGGTCACCGCTCTCGAGGGTGAGGTTGACCCCCTGTATATCGCTGTCAGACGGACCATCGTCGTCGAAACGGACAATGTTGTAGTTGTAGCCGGCGACGAGTTCGGCGCCGCCGCTGAAGTTGTGGCGGAAATACGGGCCGACCCCGGCGGTGGTGACCGTGGACCTGTCGCCTACGACGCTGATGTTGTCGGCGATATTGAGCTGGGTACTCGACAGAGTGTACTGGGAAATGTCCGCAAACGCATCGAGGAACAGCGCATGCGGCACCAACTCCGTCTCGGCGCGCCCGGAAAGCTGGTGATAGGATTTGTTGCGATCGCTGTCCTTGCCGTACAGAAGCTGCTGGAAGCGGTAATCGAGAAAGGCATTGAGCCGGCGCCCTTTTCCCTGCAGGGAGAATCCCGGTGACAGGTCGGTTACGTAATCCGCCTCCTCCTGGCCGGGAGGCGCGAGGGTGACGTTATCGCTGTAGACTTCCCCGATCGACAGCGTCGGGCTGAATTCCCAGTTCGCGGCTGAAACAGTCGCTGGCGACAGACAGGCAGCGGCCATATACAGCACGAAAAACGCGCCGGCTCGCTTGGTACGGGATGCCTTGCTGTCCACACGCACGCATCCCCGGCCCTCAGGTCTGCCCGTAGGCCCCATAGTATCCCCCGTAATAGTCGGCGCCTATGGTTCCACTGCTCTTGTTGAGGATGACGCCGATCGCCTTGTCCGCATTCAGTTGCGAAATAGCCTCGTGCACCGCCTTTTGGGGCGTACGGCCGGCCTCGACTATCAGGATGATCTGCCCGGTCAGGTCCGACAATACCTGGGCCTGTGTCGTCGCGAGCAGCGGCGGGGCATCGAACATCACGATCCGGTCCGGATAACGGCTGGACAGTTCCTTTAGCAAGCGACGCATCTGGTCGCTCGCCAGCAATTCCGTCGAATGGCTGTGGGTGCGTCCGGCGGGGATCACCCGCAGCTTCGGAATGTTGGTCGTCACGATCACGTCGGCGAGATCGAGCGAAGTGTCGGTCAGCAGTTCTATCAGGCCGGGACGCCCCTGCAGCCCCAGCAGCCTGGTCAACGACGGCTTGACGACATCGCTGTCGACGACCAGCACGGTATGGTCAAGCTCTCCGGCCATGCTCAGGCTGAGATTCAGGGTATTGAAGGTCTTGCCCTCTCCCGGAAGCGCACTGGTCACCATGATCAGGTTGCCATGCTCAAGCGGCGCAGCGCCCTTGTTGAACGCGTTCATCAGCAGCGGGCGCTTGATGAGGCGGTATTCCTCCGCCGTGCGATTGTGCGGGTCGTCCTCCGGCGTGGTCAGGAATCCCTTCTCCCTGAGATCCCGGAGATTCAGATCGTGTATGTGCTTGACCGACTGCGCGGCGGCGTCGTCGTCGCGTGATGCGATCCTTTGCGCGGCCAGTTCCGGCGTCGGCGTGCGCTCGGCGGCAGGGGCTGTCGACTTCGCCTCCGCGGCGCGACGCATCATTTCAACCGCCCTTTCAATGCTGTTGTTGCTCATCCCGACATCCCTCAGGCACCCGGGCCGAAACCGGCCGGCTGCAGCGTGTACACCGCGATCAGACCCCCGTAACAAATCACCAGCACAAACAGGCTGGCAGAAAACACTGTCAAGCGCCTCCGTCTGTCGCTGATCTGTTCGTTCGTCCACACCCGCGATATGCCGCCGAGCACCGGAAGCCCGGTGACCTGGCGCAGCGAACGGCGGTCGAAGAATACCGGCCACAGCTGCGATAACAGAAAGGCGATACCAAACCCGATGCCGAGCGCGGTGACCACCACCGCGCTGCTGAACATGACCCGGTCAGGTCCCGACGGCGACAGCGGAACGCGCGGCGGGTCGACAACCTTCAACTTGATGCTGTCGCCGCTCTGCGCGGCCTCGTCGGTGATCTTGGCGGTCTCGCGGCGGGTCACCAGCGCCTCATAGTTCTGTTTGTGGATGTCGTAGTCGCGGTCCAGCCGCTGCAGCTGCGCCTCGACTTCCGGAATCGTGTTGACCATGCGATTGAGATTGTCCACGCGCTGCTCGTACTCCCGGACACGCACCTGCAGCGAGGCCGCCGTCGCCTCGGCCTGGGCCAGTGATATGCGCATCTGCTGGAAGACGGGATTCTGATCGGGCAGCGCGGTGGCCGCCGGCAGCGCTGCCCTCGCCGCGAGTTCCTCCGCTTTGAGTTTCTCCAGTGCGGCCAGCGTCTCGCGCACCGCGCGGACGTCGGGATGGTTGTCAGTGTATTGCAGCAGCAGCTCGTCGAGCCGGCTGTACAACAGCTGGATGCGGGTATCGAGCGGGGTCGGCATGCCGCCGCCGGGAATGTCAACCGGCGTCCCGAAACCGAATGCGGGTCGCTCACCGCTGAGCTGGCGGCTGATCTCGTCCCGCCTCCGCTCTTCCTCCTCCAGCTGCAGACGCGCTTCCTTGAGCTGGATCTGGGCGGCCTCAAGGCGCTGGAAATAGGTCTGCCCCGTGCCGGTCATGTACTGGGCGTTGGCCTTTCTGAACTCCTGCAGACGCTCCTCCGCCGCCAGCAGTCTCGACTCGTATTCCATGATCTGCTGGTCGAGGAACCGCTGCGCGGCGGTCGAGTCGGTCCGCTTGTCGCCGAGGGTGTTGTCGACAAAGATGGTCAGCAGCGCGTTGACGACGCGCTGAGCCACCGCGGGATCCTTGTCCTCGAAGGATATGGTGTAGAAATTCTGCTCTCTTGTGGTGTTGATCTGGATCCGGCGTGAAATGCTGCCGAGCAGGCTGTCGATCTCACCGGCGCTCTTGCCGGCGGTATCGAGGTCTGCCATCTGCACCAACCGCTCGAGATTGGGCCGAGTCAGCATCGTCCGGGTCAGCATCTGCAGACGGTGATGAATGTCGGTTTCCACGGTCAGCCCGACCAGCAGTGGCCGCAGCATCGACTCCGTATCGACCTCGACCTTCGCGTTCGAGGAATACCTGTCGGGCATGTGCCAGATCACCGTCCACCCGGCTATCACGATCAACCAAACGGAAACCATCGCATACCAGCGATAACGCCACATGCCCAGCAGATGGGTGATGACCAGTTCCAGCAACTCGCGCATGACGTCCTGCTATCCCGATTGTTGTTCAGCCAGACTCAGAACCAGGCTTCCGGGATGATCAGGATATCCCCCGGAAACATGTCGATGTTGGCGTTGATGTTTCCGTCCTTCAGAAGGTCGTTCAGACGCGCGCGGATTTCGACCTGCTTTCCGTCGACCTTGCGCACTATGCGCGCACGGTTTCCGGCGGCAAACTCGTTGAGGCCGCCGACCTCTATCATGACGTCGAGCAGGGTCAGCTCCTGGCGATAGGGGAGTGTCTTGGGTTCGGTGGCGGCGCCGACGACGCGGATCTGCTCGCTCGGCAGCCCGACGAATCCTGTCACGATGACGGTGACCACCGGATTGCGGATCAGCCGATCCAGCGCGTGCTCCATGTCGCGCGCGAGCTGGGTCGGAGTCTTGCCGCTCGCCGGTACGTCTTCGACCAACGGTGTGGTGATCTTTCCGTCGGGGCGGACTGGCACGGACGCGGACAATTCGGGATTTCCCCAAACGAATACATTGACCACGTCGCCAGGACCAATCAGGTATTCGGTGCCCGAACCGGGGGGCGCCTGCCCATCGAACTCCGGCGAAGCGCCGCAGCCCGGCAGCAGCAACGCAACGGCACAGAGGAATACGATCCCCTGAAACCCCGTAATACGCCTTGTCATACTATCCCCCGTTCCCTGTGTATATTTCGGGCATGGCCCGCGAGTCCCTGTATTCTAGCGACCACTAACGACAATAACTTGACTCGCAATATGGTACTAAAATTTGACCACCTGAGCCAAAGTTGTCGTCCCGTCCGCCCCAACGCCTGAAACCGCAAATATTTATCAACTATATGAAATATAATGAGTTACAAAGCCAACCGGTCACGCGCCCCGCAAACTGACCCTACCCGTCCGCTCAGGCGCTGACCCCGAGCCTGCGCATCAGGTCATACAGCGTGGGCCGGCTGACGCCAAGGAGTTGAGCGGCGCGGGCGACATTACCACCGGCATGGCTGAGTGCGCGGCGGACCGCCCGTCCCTCGGCCTCGTCACGAATCTGCCGCAGGTTGAAAGGCAATGGATCGTCGAAGGCATCGAGTTCGAGTTCCTCCGGGGTGATCTGTTGTTTCTCGGCCATGATGACGGCGCGCTTCACCCGGTTCTCGAGTTCACGTACGTTCCCGGGCCAGCGGTGACGCTCGATTGCCATTAGCGCCTCGCGGCTGAAACCCCGGACCTTGCTGTGGTTCTTGTCAAGATGGCGCGCCAGAAATGCGCGCGCAAGCAGCACAGCATCGCCCTCACGCTCACGCAGAGGGGGGATCGTCAGCGTAATCTCGCTCAGCCTGTAGTAAAGGTCCTCGCGGAACGCCCCATCGGTGATCATCGACTTCAGATCGCGATGGGTCGCGCAGATCACGCGCACGTCGACGGGGATCTCCTGCCGCCCGCCAAGCCGCTCGACGACGCGCTCCTGCAGAAACCGCAGCAGCTTTGCCTGCAAGGCATTCGGCAGGTCGCCGATCTCGTCGAGGAACAACGTGCCCTTGCTGGCGAATTCGATCTTGCCGGGGGACTGGCGCGCGGCGCCGGTGAATGCGCCCTTTTCATAGCCGAACAGCTCGCTCTCGAGCAGCGTTTCGGGGATTGCCGCGCAATTGATCGCGACGAACCTTCCGCTGGCGCGGGGACTCAGTACATGGAGGGCGCGGGCCAGCACTTCCTTACCCGTCCCGCTCTCGCCGAGCAGCAGTACGGTGGCGTCCGTCGGCGCGACGCGCTCGACCGTGCGGCAGAGCTTCAGCATCGACGGGCTGGTGGTGACGATGCCATCCAGCGGAGACTCCGATGCCACACTCACGCGCCGGCGGCTCTCTGCCTCGAGGTCGTACAGATGCCCGGCACGATCGACGATTGTCCGCAGGACCTCGGCGTCTATCGGTTTCTGGTAGAAATCATAGGCGCCCAGCGTTATCGCCTTCAGAGCGTTCTCGCGGTCGTCGTTCCCTGTGACGACGATCACCTTGGTATCGGGAGCAAGTTCGATGATTTCCTGCAGCGCAACGAGGCCCTCACTGACATTGGCGGGATCGGGGGGCAGGCCCAGATCAAGTGTCACCACTGCGGGGGAAAAACGGCGCAGTGCGGCAAGCGCCTTTGCCCGGTCGCCGGCAACCTCGATATCGTAACCGTCCAACGCCCAGCGCAGCTGGCTGGCCAGACCGGGGTCGTCCTCGACGATCAGCAGCTTGTGCCTGGTCATGGCTTGCCGACTCCACTGATGGCCCTGGCGTACGCTTCCCCCGCGGCGGGGAGGCCTTCAGCGAGCGGCAGCAGCAGCGTGAACGTCGAACCCCGCCCGGGTGCGCTCTCGACCCGCATCCTGCCGTTCAGGGATAGCACAAACTCGCGTGCTTCATAAACCCCGATGCCCATGCCGGCACCGCCCTTGGTGCTGTCAAAGGGATGATACAGTCGCCTGCGGATGAAATCAGCGTCCATGCCGACGCCGTCGTCAATGATCATGATCCGGGCAGACTCCCCTTCGCGGTCGAGGCGTACCACTACGCATCCATCCTCGCGGCATGCCTCCTGGGCATTCTGCACCAGGTGCTCGAGCACCGCGGCGAGACGGTCGGGATCGGCGCTGACCACGAGTTCGTGTACGCCTGCGGTGATATCCAGAGCGGGAACCGGCTTCCTTTCAGCGCAGCGAGCGATGACCTCCGCGAGACAGCGCTGCAGGGCAACAGGCTCGATCTTCGGTGACTCGAAGCGGGCCTTGCGCAATTGTAGCAGGAGGCGATTCATGCGTGCTACCGCATTATCTATGGTCTGGATCGCATCCTCGAGAAACTCGGGCTTGTGGCGATGACGCTGTGCATTCGATACCAGCAAGGCAAGCTGCGCCACCATGTTCTTCAGATCATGAACCACATAGGTCGACAGCCGGTTGAACGCCTCGAACTGGCGCGCGTGGGAGAGGGCTTCCGATGCCTCAAGCAGCGCCAGGTAACCCGCCGCCTGCTGTCCGGCCGTTTTCAGCAAATCCCGATCCTCCCAGTTGATCTCGCGCGGCGCGCGCGGCCGGCCCAGCACGACGAAACCGATCAGTTCGTCGTGATGACGCAGCGGTATCGCGAGCCACCACGCCCCATCGGGCTGGTGCCAGCCCGCGGGAAGGCCCAGGCCGGGATAGTCATCGGGCGCGGCAATGACGTCGCTGAAATCGATTACCCAGTTGCGTTCACGCAGAAAGGCGGGTAACGGTTCATCGGCAGAGATCGTGGTCTCCGGCGGCGCCCTGTTCCAGTGCCCCGCGCAATGGAAGTCGCTAGCGACATCCCGCACCCACAGCATCCCCGCAGTGCTTTCCACGATCTGGGCCAGGGCCTGGATGACGCGCTGCGGCATGTCGGAGCTGGTCCTGCCCTCGGCGAGCGTATCGATAAAGCGCAGCCATTCATCACGGTAATCGTACTTGTAGCTGTAGAAATGCTTGCTCAGAAACACCTTGAAACGGGCCCTCGCCTGCCCGGAAAACAGCACGGAAAGGAGGACGAGAAAGGTCACGAACAGGAACACCACCTGGGCGACGGTCCCCCAGTCACCTCCGTAATAGCGTATGTAGTAGCCGCTGACCATCGCGGCGGACATGAAGAGGCCGACACCGACAAGCGTGGTCCCATAAAACACGAAGCGCCGGGATATGAATACGTCGAGCGACCAGTTCGGATTGCGCGCCGCCGACACCGCGATCAATGGCGCGACCAGCGCATTGACTACACCGCGGGCGTTCCACAGATCGGCGTCGATAAGCATGAACATCAGCGCATTGGCGTATAGGACGAGATCGTAGGCAAACATTCCGCCAATGCCGATGCATAAGTACTTGAGCGCCCAGCGCCGCTCCGGGCTGATATTGCGGTACAACTGCTCCACGAACACCAGCACCATCAGCGACAGCAGACACAGGCTGATAACCTGGAGACCGAGCGCCCTGCCGGGCAGCAGCGCGACCACGGACGCGGGTTGCAGAACGACAAGCGCGAACAACAGCGGGGGCACGCCACAAAGGGCATAGCGGATGCGCGCCGGCACCGGATTTCCACGGCCCGAATCGAGCAGCACCAGCAGGAACAGAAGCCATGCGGCGCCCCTGATGATCTCCACGGCGATAATCGCGCGGAACGGGATCGCGAAATAGGCGGCCTGATAGGCCAGCATCATGCACCAGAGGAAGCTGATCGTGCAGGCGGCCGCGAGCAGCGTACCCCTCATCCCGCCACGCCAGTTCGTTGCAAGCAGCACGGTCAGTGTCAGGAACAGGAGGCCACCGACCAGATAGCTTGTAACCCCGATATTCAGCATAGCCGGACCATCCCCAGACCCCACCATGTCACCGACACAAGGATACCCCCGGCGGGGGATGGACAAAAGAATGGCGGGTTCAACGCGCCCCTCTTCCCCACAGCACCGTCTGCGTCGTCTGCAGCAGTATGATCAGGTCGAGGAACACTGTGTAATTCTTGACATAGTAAAGGTCGTACTGGAGCTTTTCTTCGGCATCCCGCTCGGAGGCGCCGTAGGGATAGCAGATCTGCGCCCAACCGGTAATCCCGGGTTTGACCCTGTGCCGTTCCGCGTAATAGGGAATCTTCCGGGAAAGCTCCTCGACGAATTCCGGCCGCTCGGGTCGCGGCCCGACGAAACTCATCTCCCCCTTGAGGACGTTGAAGAACTGGGGCATCTCGTCTATGCGAAACTTGCGGATGACCGCGCCGACGCGGGTAACCCGGGCGTCGTTCATGCTCGCCCACTGCGCCCCCCCGCCAGCCTCGGCGTTCACCTGCATGCTGCGGAACTTCAGTACCTGGAAGATCTCGCCGTGCTCTCCGACCCGCTTCTGGCGATACAGGATCGGCCCCCTGCCTCCGTTCTCGGCCAGGATCGCCAGCGCGGCGACCACCATGACCGGCCATGTCAGAAGAAGCAGCAGGATGCTGGTGGTGACGTCGAAGATTCGCTTCTCGATGTCCCTAAGGGCGCCATAGCGAAAACCGTCAGCGAATATCAGCCAGCTCGGGTTCAGCCCCTCAAGCAGGATCTTCCTGCTGTGACGTTCGACGAAGCTCATGAGATCGAGCACCTCGAGTCCGCGCAACCTGCACTCGACCACTTCCTGTACCGGGAATCTCTTGCGCCGGTCGTCGACCGCGATCACCAGGGCTTCCGCGCGATGCGCGGCGGCCAGTTCCCTCAGCGACTTGTCATGCTCGATGACACGCCCCTCAACCAGCGGCTTGGCGCCCGAAAGATTGACGTAACCGATAATCGAGATCCCGCGCCGGTCGGCTTTTCTCCTGAAAAGCCGGTTGATAATCGCGGCGCGCTCGCCCGCGCCGAGGATCAGAATGCGTTTCTTCAGCCGCTCGAAATCGAAATAGTTCTGGAAAACCTGCCTGACCGTCACGAGACCGACAGCGGAAACGGCTAGCGTCCAGCCTAGCGCGCCTCGGCCGATGAAAAGATCGGGGAACAGATAGAATAGTGCGACGAGCGCAACCAGTCCGGTCGCGAGCGCGCCGAATATCCTGACGATGACCTCCCCGTTGCTGTCACGAACATCCCGCGAGTAGAGGCCCATGGCCGTCATCGCGCCGCACATGACGAGCGCATAAACCAGAGACTTAGGGACCAGCGGCGATACTTCCTCGAACTGGTGCGGGTATTCCTCGAAATCGAAGCGTATCTCGACACCGACGAAGAATGCGGCCACCAGCAGGGCGAATTCGATCAGTAGCAACGCAATAAATGCCCGGGGAAGATAGTGACCGAAGACTCGGATCATGTGATTACCTGTAAACTGCCTCTGTATCTGGATAGGGTTCCGCGAACGTCAGGAGGGGACCCGGCCAGAAATGATCGGAACCTCGGCGCACCATATATTAACGCGCCGGGTGTCCGTTCCGTATCACCTATTTGTACTAGTTCGACCTGGCATCCCTTTCCTTTAGCCGCCGACGGCGTTGCCGATACCAAGGGGATGCGGTCGTGGCCGACGCGCTGGATGCGCACCCCGGCAGCGAGGTATCATGACGGCGACTGATGCTGACCCACCACGCCAGGACATAATCCCGACATGAAAATCACCATCTTCGGATCCGGTTACGTCGGACTCGTCACCGGCGCCTGTCTCGCCGAGGTCGGTAACGATGTGCTCTGTATCGACATAGACGAGGCCAAGATCGACATGCTCAGGAATGGGCAGGTCCCTATCTACGAACCCGGCCTGGCTGACATTGTCAGTCACAACCTGAAGGCCGGGCGGATCGGGTTCACGACCGACGTCGCCGCCGGCGTCGCGCACGGCCTGTTCCAGTTCATCGCCGTCGGCACCCCGCCGGACGAGACCGGTTCCGCCGACCTGCAACACGTACTCGCCGTCGCGCGCAGCATTGGTGAAAACCTCGACGAATACCGGATCATCGTCAACAAATCCACGGTCCCGGTGGGTACGGCCGACCGCGTTCGCGACACCGTCAGGGCGGCGCTGGCGGAGAGAGGCCGGAGCATCGAGTTCGATGTCGTCTCCAACCCGGAGTTTCTCAAGGAAGGGGCCGCGATCGAGGACTTCATGCGCCCCGACCGAATCATCGTCGGCACAGACAATCCGCGGACGACTGAACTGTTGCGCGCCCTCTACGCCCCGTACAACCGTAGCCGTGACCGCGTGATCGCGATGGATATCCGCTCGGCGGAGCTGACCAAATACGCGGCGAACGCGATGCTTGCGACCAAGATCAGCTTCATGAATGAAATGGCGAACCTCGCCGAAAGACTTGGCGCCGACATCGAACAGGTCCGTATCGGCATTGGCTCGGACCCCCGTATCGGCTATCACTTTATCTACCCCGGCGCCGGCTACGGCGGCTCCTGCTTCCCGAAGGACGTCAAGGCGCTCGAACGGACCGCGCGCGACATCCGGTATCCCGCCGAGTTGCTGCGCGCGGTCGAGACGGTCAACGAACGCCAGAAGCAGGTGCTGTTCAACAAGATCCACCGTCATTTCGGCGGTCGCCTCGAGGACCGGATCATCGCCCTTTGGGGGCTGGCATTCAAGCCGAACACCGACGACATGCGCGAGGCGCCAAGCCGTACCCTGATGGAGGCCCTGTGGAAGGCCGGCGCGCGCGTCCAGGCCTACGACCCGGAGGCGGCCAATGAGGCCAGGCGTATTTATGGCGACTGCCCGGAGCTGACGCTGTGCGCCAGCCCGGAGGAGGCGCTGGAAGGCGCCGACGCGCTGGCCATCGTTACGGAGTGGAACGAATTCCGCAGCCCAGATTTCGAAGAGATCCGGCGGACTCTGAAGGAGCCCGTGATCTTTGACGGGCGCAATCTGTACGATCCCACAAGCATGGAACGCGCCGGCATCGCCTATTATGCCATCGGGCGTGGCGTCACTGAAGAAAACTGATGCTATCGCTCGACAAGATCCGGATCGGCGTCATAGGACTGGGATACGTCGGCCTGCCGCTCGCGGTCGCGCTTGGCAGGCGCTATCCGGTAACCGGCTTCGACATCAATTCGGCCCGCATAGCCGAGCTCGACGCCGGTCGCGACAGCACACTGGAGATCTCGCCCGATGAACTCTCGGCGGCCGGCTCGCTGACTTTCACCAATCGAGTCGATGGCCTGCGCGACTGCAACTTCTTCATTGTCACGGTGCCGACGCCGATTGACAGTTACAAACGCCCCGATCTGTCGCCACTGATCTCGGCCAGCCGCGCCGTCGGTGGGGTACTGTCGCGGGGCGATATCGTCGTCTACGAATCCACGGTCTACCCGGGTTGCACCGAGGAAGTCTGCGTGCCTATCCTCGAGGAACGCTCGGGGCTGGTCTTCAACCGCGATTTCTTCGCCGGCTACAGCCCCGAACGCATCAATCCGGGGGATCGAGTCCACCGCCTGCACACGATCACCAAGATCACCTCGGGATCGACGCCCGAAGCAGCCGCGGTGATAGACGCCCTCTACGCAAGCATCATCGACGCCGGCACCCACCGCGCCAGCAGTATCCGCGTCGCCGAGGCGGCCAAGGTCATCGAGAACACCCAGCGCGACGTCAACATTGCGCTGATCAATGAACTTGCCCTGATTTTCAACAGACTTGGCATAGATTCGCTGGAAGTACTCGAAGCCGCCGGGACAAAATGGAACTTCCTCCCGTTCCGGCCAGGACTGGTCGGCGGGCATTGCATCGGCGTCGATCCTTACTACCTGACACACAAGGCGCAGGAAATCGGCTATCACCCGGAGGTAATCCTGGCCGGAAGACGCATCAATGACGGCATGGGCGCCTACGTCGCGGAGCGCGTGATCAAACTGATGGCGCAGCGCCGCCTGCCGATCGCCGGCGCACGGATCCTCGTCCTCGGCTTGGCCTTCAAGGAAAACTGCCCTGATATCCGCAACACCCGCGTCATCGACATCGTCACTGAACTTGATGGATATCACACCAGCGTCGACGTCCATGATCCCTGGGTCAACGCCGGCGAAGCCTCGCATGAATATGGCATCAGCCCGGTCTCTGTTCCGGAAAGCGGCGCCTACGACGCGGTTGTCCTTGCGGTTGCCCACGAGCAGTTCAGGGCGATGGGCATCGACGGCATCCGCGCATATTGCAAACCGGGCGCGGTGATATATGACGTTAAATCCGTGCTGCCGGCGCACGCCGTGGACGGAAGGCTATAGGAGTATTCCATGAAGATACTGGTCACCGGCACCGCGGGATTCATCGGCAGCGCCCTCGCCCTGCGCCTGCTCGAGCGCGGCAACGAAGTCATCGGCATCGACAACGTCAACGACTACTACGACGTCAACCTGAAACTGGCGCGACTAGAGCGCCTGAAGGCATGCAACGGTTTCACCGAGGTCCGTGCGAGCCTGGAGGACAACGGCGCCATCAGCGAAGCGTTCCGCCGGCATCAACCGCAGAGGGTCGTCAATCTCGCGGCCCAGGCGGGGGTGCGCTATTCACTGATCAACCCGCGCTCTTATATCGACAGCAACCTGGTCGGCTTCACCAACATCCTTGAAGGCTGCCGCCATTACAAGGTAGAGCACCTCGTCTATGCGTCGAGCAGTTCAGTCTACGGGGCCAACACCCGGATGCCGTTCTCGGTGCACGACAATGTCGATCATCCGGTCAGCCTGTACGCGGCGAGCAAGAAGGCCAATGAACTGATGGCGCACACCTACAGCCATCTGTTCCACCTGCCGACCACCGGACTCAGGTTCTTTACCGTATATGGCCCGTGGGGACGGCCGGACATGGCGCTGTTCCTGTTCACCCGCAACATCCTCGAGGGCAGGCCGATTGACGTCTACAACTACGGCAAATGCCAGCGGGATTTCACCTATATCGACGACATAGTAGAGGGTGTCGTGCGGGTCACCGACAGATTGCCTGCGCCAAATCCGGACTGGAACGGAGACCGGCCAGATCCCGCAACCAGCCTCGCGCCCTACCGACTCTACAATATCGGCAACAACAACCCGGTCGAGCTTGAGTACTTCATCGAGGTGCTGGAAGGCGCCTTGGGGAAAAAGGCCAAGAGAAATCTGCTGCCGCTACAGCCCGGCGACGTCCCAAGGACCTTTGCCGATATCGACGACCTGACACGTGACACCGGCTTCGTGCCCTCGACGTCGATCGAGACCGGCATTGCACGCTTCGTGGACTGGTACCGCGGATACTATGCCTGACCCCCGATAAAAGCGAGGCGCAGGGACCCTCTCGGCCCCTGCGCCTCACCCCCCCCAACAAAACTGTCGTCAGTTGACCCGCGGGTCCAGCTCGCCCTTCTTGTAGCGCTTGGCCATTGCCTCGAGCGAGACCGGCTTGATCTTCGACGCGTTGCCGGCGGTGCCGAAGGCCTCGTAGCGGGCCTTGCAGATGCCCTTCATCGCGGCGGTCGAGGCCTTGAGGAACTTGCGCGGATCGAATTCCTTCGGGTTCTCGGCGAGGAACTTGCGGATCGCGCCGGTGCTGGCCATGCGCAGGTCGGTGTCGATGTTGACCTTGCGGACGCCGTGCCTGATGCCTTCCTGGATCTCCTCGACCGGCACGCCATAGGTCTCGCCCATGTTGCCGCCGTAGGTGTTGATGATCTTGAGCCAGTCCTGCGGCACCGAGCTCGAGCCGTGCATGACCAGGTGGGTATCCGGGATGCGCGCATGGATCTCCTTGATGCGCTGGATCGCGAGGATGTCGCCGGTCGGCGGACGCGTGAACTTGTAGGCGCCGTGCGAGGTGCCGATCGCGATCGCGAGCGCATCGACGCCGGTCTTCTTGACGAAATCGGCGGCCTCTTCAGGGTCGGTCAGCAGCATGTCCTTGCTGAGCTTGCCCTCGGCGCCGGAGCCGTCTTCCTCGCCGGCCATGCCGGTCTCGAGCGAGCCGAGGCAGCCGAGTTCGCCCTCGACGGAGACGCCGCCGGCATGGGACATCTCGACGACCTTGCGGGTGACGTTGACGTTGTACTCAAAATCGGCCGGGGTCTTCATGTCTTCCTTCAGCGAGCCGTCCATCATCACCGAGGTGAAGCCGAGCTGGATCGACTGCAGGCAGACGCCCGGCGAGGCGCCATGGTCCTGGTGCACGACGATCGGAATGTGCGGCCACTGTTCCGCAGCGGCCTGCATCAGCAGGCGCAGGAACGGCGCGCCGGCATAGGAGCGGGCGCCGGCCGAGGCCTGCACGATGACCGGGCTGTCGGACTCGTCGGCAGCCTGCATGATCGAGTGCATCTGCTCCATGTTGTTGACGTTGTAGGCCGGGACGCCGTAACCGTGCTCGGCGGCGTGATCCAGCAGTTGTCGAAGGGATATCAGGGCCATGTCGTTCTCCTTGGATGTTGAATATCTTGCAGATTGATGACTAGTGGTGATCGCCGACGCGCACGATCTTCATCGTATTGGTCGCGCCGTGGGTGCCCATGCGGTCGCCCTTGGTGATGATGACCATGTCGCCTTCCTGCACCGTGTTGTGTCTGAGCAGTTCCTCGATCACGCTGCGGGTGATGTCGGCGTCCTGCTGGGAGGGAATGTCATAGGCCAGCGGGTAGACGCCGCGATACAGCGTCACCTTGCGCCGGGTCGCCTCGTGACGCGTCATCGCGTAGATCGGGATGCCCGAACTGATGCGCGACATCCACTGCGCGGTCGCGCCCGACTCGGTCAATGCCGCGATGACGCGCACGCCGAGGTGGTTGGCGGTATACATCGACGCCATCGCGATCGCCTCGTCGATATGCTGGAACTCGCTGCTGACGCGGTGGCGCGACACCGCCGCGACCTTCTGTTTCTCGGCGCCGCGGCAGATGCGGTCCATCGCCTCGATGACCTTGACCGGAAAGCGGCCCATCGCGGTCTCCTCGGACAGCATCACCGCGTCGGTGCCGTCGAGCACCGCGTTGGCGACGTCGAAGACCTCGGCGCGGTACGGGATCGGATTGCTGACCATCGATTGCATCATCTGCGTCGCGGTAATGACCACCCGGTTCATGTTGCGCGCCATGTGGATGATCTGCTTCTGCACCGCCGGCAGCTCGGCATCGCCGATCTCGACGCCGAGGTCGCCGCGCGCGATCATGACGACGTCGGTCGCGGCGATGATGTCCTCGAGGCCGGCCAGGGACTCGGCGCGCTCGATCTTGGCGACGATCGCGCCGTGGCCGCCGGCGGCGCGCAGCAGCTCGCGCGCCTCATGGATGTCGGCGGCGTTGCGCGGAAACGATACCGCGACGTAGTCCGCGTCGATCGCGGCCGCGGTGCGGATGTCCTCGCGGTCCTTCTCGGTGATCGCGGCCGCCGACAGGCCGCCGCCCATGCGGTTGATGCCCTTGTTGTTCGACAGGTCGCCGCCGGTGACGACGCGGGTGATGATCTCGTTGCCGGCGATCTCCTCGACCTCGAGTACGATCTTGCCGTCATCGAGCAGCAGGGTGTCGCCCTTGACCAGGTCGCCGGGCAATTCCTTGTAGGTCAACCCGACGCGATCGATGTTGCCGGCATCGGCCGGGTGCGCGGTATCGAGGACGAAACGCGCCCCCTCCTCCAGCGTGACCTTGCCCTCGGTGAAACGGTCGGTGCGGATCTTCGGCCCCTGCAGATCGGCGAGCACGCCGACCTCGCGGCCATTCTCGCGCGCGACCCGGCGCACCGTCTCCACGCGCTTGATGTGGTCCTCGGCCTTGCCGTGCGAGAAATTGACCCGGACGACATCGAGGCCCGCGCGCACCATGCGCTCGAGCACACGCGAATCTTCCGTCGCCGGTCCGAGCGTGGCGACGATCTTGGTACGTCTCAAACGTTGTCTCTGCTGGTTCATCTAGGTGGGGAGGCCCTGCTCCTGCTTCATTTCCTGGCGCGTTGTTCGAGGATCTCGACCGCCGGCAGCTTCTTGCCCTCGAGGAATTCGAGGAAGGCGCCGCCGCCGGTGGAGATATAGGATACCTTGTCTGCAATGCCGTATTTGGCGACCGCGGCCAGCGTGTCGCCGCCGCCGGCGATCGAGAACGCGGGACTCGCGGCGATCGCCTCGGCCAGCCGGCGGGTGCCTTCGCCGAACTGATCGAACTCGAATACACCGACCGGGCCGTTCCAGACGATGGTGCCGGCCTCGCGGATGATGCGGTCGAATAACTTCGAGGTCTCGGGACCGACGTCGAACACCATGTCGTCGGCGGCGACCTGGTCGACCGGCTTCAGCGTCGCCTCGGCGTCCTCGGCAAAGGCCTTGGCGCAGACGACATCGACCGGCACCGGGATGTCGCCGCCGCGCGCCTGCGCGGCCTCGGTCAGGCGGCGGGCCTCATCGACGAGATCGGGCTCATACAGCGACTTGCCGACGCCGTGTCCGGCCGCGGCGATGAAGGTGTTGGCGATGCCGCCGCCGACGATCAGCCGGTCGACGATGCCGGACAGCGACTCCAGCACGGTCAGCTTGGTCGACACCTTTGAGCCGCCGACGATCGCGACCATCGGTCGCGCCGGGTTGTCGAGGGCCTTGCCGAGGGCGTCGAGTTCAGCCATCAGCAGCGGACCGGCGCAGGCGACCGGCGCGTATTTCGCGACGCCGTGCGTCGAGGCCTGGGCGCGGTGTGCGGTGCCGAAGGCGTCCATGACATAGACGTCACAGATCGCCGCCATGCGCTTCGACAGGGCGTCGTCGTTCTTCTTCTCGCCCTTGTTGAAACGCACGTTCTCGCACAGCACGACTTCGCCGTCCCGCATGTCGACGCCGTTCAGCCAGTCGCGCTCGATCTGCACATCCTGTCCGAGCAACCCGGACAGATGAGCGGCCACCGGCGCCAGCGAGGCCTTGCTGTCGAACACGCCCTCTTCCGGGCGGCCCAGATGCGACATCAGCATCACCCGCGCGCCGGCCTTCCTCGCGTGTTCGATGGTCGGCAGCGAGGCGCGAATGCGGGTGTCATCGGCAACCCGGCCATCCTTGAGCGGCACATTGAGATCGAGACGGATCAGGACGCGCTTGCCGCCCAGATCGAGGTCAGTCATCCTGATCACGGACATGCTATTTGGCCTTCATCAGCGCCACGGTGGTGTCGAGCATGCGGTTCGAGAAGCCCCACTCGTTGTCGTACCAGGCCAATACCTTGACCAGCTTGCCGTCGATGACCTTGGTCAGCGTCGCCTCGTAGGTCGACGAAGCCGGGTCATGGTTGAAATCGATCGAGACCAGCGGCTTGTCGTTGTACGCAAGGATGCCCTTCAATGCGCCGCTGGAGGCCTCCTTGATGAGGCTGTCGATCTCCTGCTTGCTGGTCTCGCGCGCAGCGGTGAAGACCAGATCGACCAGCGACACGTTGATCGTCGGCACGCGCACCGCGAAGCCGTCGAGCTTGCCGTTCAGTTCCGGCAGCACGAGACCGACCGCGGCGGCGGCGCCGGTCTTGGTCGGGATCATCGACTGGGTCGCCGAGCGGGCGCGGCGCAGGTCCGAGTGGAACACGTCGGTCAGCACCTGGTCGTTGGTGTAGGAATGGATCGTCGTCATCAGGCCGTTGACGATGCCGATCTCGTCATGCAGCGGCTTGACCAGCGGCGCAAGGCAGTTGGTCGTGCACGAGGCATTGGAGATGACGGTATCGGTGGCCTTCAGGGTGTCGTGGTTGACGCCGTAGACGATGGTCGCGTCGACGTCCTTGCCGCCCGGGGCCGAGATGATGACCTTCTTGGCGCCGGCCTTGAGGTGCAACGAGGCCTTTTCCTTGGTGGTGAAGAAGCCGGTGCATTCGTGGACGACATCGATGCCGAGCTCGGCCCACGGCAGCTTCGACGGATCGCGTTCGGCGAGCACGCGGATGCGGTCGCCGTTGACGATCATGTACGAGCCGTCGACCTCGACCTTGCCCGGGAAGCGCCCGTGCACGGTGTCGTAGCGGGTGAGGTGGGCATTGGTCTCGGAATCGCCGAGATCGTTGATCGCAACGATCTGGATATCCTTGTTGCGACCGGCCTCGTAGAGCGCCCGCAGCACGTTCCTGCCGATGCGGCCATAGCCGTTGATTGCAATCTTGATCGCCATTGTCATTCTCCCTCTATTTGCTGTCCCTGATCGCCGCCTCGACCGCGCCGACCACGTTATCCACGGTGAACCCGAAGTGCTTGAAGACATCGCCGGCCGGGGCCGACTCGCCGAAGGTGTCGATACCGATCACGCGGCCCCTGAGGCCGGTGAAGCGGTGCCAGTAGGCGGTGACGCCGGCCTCGACGGCGACGCGCGCGGTCACCGCCGGCGGCAGCACGCTGTCGCGGTACGCGGCATCCTGGGCGTCGAACACGTCGACCGAAGGCATCGACACGACGCGGATCTTGCGGCCCTGTTCGCCGAGCTTCTTCGCGGCGTCCATCGCCAGCGCGACCTCGGAGCCGGTCGCGATCAGGATCGCGTCCGGCGTACCGCCGCCATCGTGCAGCACATAACCGCCGCGGGCGATGTCCGCGAGTTGCGCCGCGCTGCGCTCCTGGTGCGGCAGGTTCTGGCGCGACAGGCTGAGGCAGGTCGGGCCGTTGCGGCGCCCGATCGCCGCCTGCCAGGCGACCGCGGTCTCGACCGCATCGCAGGGCCGCCACAGCGACATGTTCGGGATCAGGCGCAGCGACGCGACCTGTTCGACCGGCTGGTGGGTCGGACCGTCCTCGCCGAGGCCGATCGAGTCATGCGTCAGCACATAGACGACACGCTGCTTCATCAGCGCCGACATGCGCAGGCCGTTGCGCGCATAGTCGCTGAAGATCAGGAAGGTGCCGCCGTAGGGGATGAAACCGCCGTGCAAGGCGAGGCCGTTCATGATCGCGGCCATGCCGAACTCGCGGACGCCGTAGTGGAGATAATTGCCGTCGGAGACGGTGTTGCTGATCGCCTTCGAGCCGGACCAGATGGTCAGGTTGGAGCCGGCGAGGTCGGCCGAGCCGCCGAGCATCTCGGGCAGCGCCGGGCCAAGGCCGTTCAGCGCATTCTCGGAGGCCTTGCGGGTCGCGATCGTCGCCTTCTTGTCGATGGTCTGCTGCAGGTAGGCGGCCGCCTTCACCGCCCAGTCCGCCGGGAGATCGCCGTTGATACGGCGCTCGAACTCGGCGGCGAGCGCCGGATGGGCGCCCTTGTAGGCGCTGAATTTCTTCTGCCAGTCGCGCTCGGCGGCGTTGCCCTTCTCGCGGGCGTCCCAGCCGGCGCGGATCGCGTCCGGCACGACGAAGGGCTCGTGCAGCCAGTCGAGGTTCTGGCGGGTCGCGGCGATCTCGGCGTCGCCGAGCGGGGCGCCGTGGCAGTCGTGGCTGCCGCAGAGGTTCGGCGCGCCGTAGCCGATGACGGTGCGGCAGCAGATCAGGCTCGGCTTGTCGTTGACCGAGCGCGCCTCGAGGATCGCCTTGCGCACCGCCTCGGCGTCATGGCCGTCGACGCCGCGGATCACGTGCCAGCCATAGGCCTCGAAGCGGCCCGGGGTGTCGTCGGTGAACCAGCCCTCGACATGGCCGTCTATCGAGATTCCGTTGTCGTCCCAGAACGCGACCAGCTTGCCGAGGCCCAGCGTGCCGGCCAGCGAGCAGGCCTCGTGCGAGATGCCTTCCATCAGGCAGCCGTCGCCGAGGAAGCACCAGGTGTAGTGGTCGACGATGCGGTGGCCGTCGCGGTTGAACTGGCCGGCGAGCACCTTCTCGGCAATCGCCATGCCGACCGCGTTGGTGATGCCCTGCCCGAGCGGACCGGTGGTCGTTTCGATGCCGGGCGCATAGCCGTATTCCGGATGCCCGGGGGTCTTCGAGTGCAGCTGGCGGAACTGCTTCAGATCCTCGATGCCGAGGTCGTAGCCGGTCAGGTGCAGCAGCGAATACAGCAGCATCGAGCCATGGCCGTTCGACAGCACAAAGCGGTCGCGGTCTGACCACTTGGGATTGGCCGGGTTATGCTTCAGAAAATCGTTCCACAGCACTTCGGCGATGTCGGCCATGCCCATCGGCGCGCCGGGATGCCCCGACTTGGCCTTCTGGACCGCGTCCATGCTCAGGGCGCGTACCGCGTTCGCGAGTTCTCTCCGGGATGGCATTCGTCTTCTCCTGAAATCTCAAAGCGAAAAATGTCAAAATCAAAACCGTTATGCGGGGTCGGGGGAACGACCCGTCGCCGCGGCGGGACGGCGTATTGCCTCATGAAGCGGAATCTGGTTCCAGTGTCCGTCGCCCGGCTCAGTTCGCGGGCACGCGCGGTGGCTCCCTCTCCGGGGTAATCTCTCCGTGCAAGAACCGCTTATTCTCGCCGAACGCCCTGCGTTCAGCAACCTCAAACGACTGTCGTCAGCCCGACTCGCCGCCACGTGCCGGGCAGGCCGCAGGATCGGCCTCAGGCCGTCTCCCGCCACTTGATCGAGCAACCGATGCTCGGGATCTGGTCCTGCGGACCCTGCCCGGTCAGCGCGACCTGCCTCATCGCCTCGAACAGATCCCGGCGGGCATCCGCGGGCGCCGCCTGTTTGCGACTGGCGTCCAGCCGCCCCCGGTACTGCAGCGCCATGTCCCTGTTGTAACCGAAGAAATCCGGCGTGCACACCGCCCCGTAGGCCTTCGCGACCGCCTGGGTCTCGTCGAGCAGGTACGGGAACGGGAAATCGAACTCCCGGGCGACCCGCTGCATCTGCTCGAAACCATCCTCCGGGTAGTCGGCCGGATCGTTGGACATGATCGCGACGCTGCGAATACCGTAATCCAGCAGCTCACGGGCATCGCGGACGATGCGGTCGCGCACGGCCTGGACATACGGGCAGTGATTGCAGATGAACATCACCAGCAGGCCGTTCTCGCCCCGGCACTCGTCCAGGGTCCAAACCCTGCCGTCCACGCCCGGCAGGGAAAACCCCGGCGCGGGCCTGCCGTAATCGCATACCGGCGTCTCGAGACTGACCATCAGCGTCCTCCTGTCACGAAAAGGCCGGTATTATAACCACGGCCGCGCCCCCGGCGCGAACTCCGGGACGCGATCCACCTGCCTTCGTAATCACACACATTAAATACGCCCCCAATACGCCCCGTTTACCCTCAATCATTGGCTTTATATGCCCGATAACGGTAAAATTGCCCGCTTTAAGCGGCGATTCGCGCCGCCGGGAACCTGCGGCCATTCCGTCGACAACCCGGACAGACAAGTTACGGTCCCGAATCGAAAAATCACAGAGGAGCGCCATGTCCAAAGCCTATCTTTTCACCTCGGAATCGGTCTCCGAGGGCCACCCCGACAAGGTTTCCGACCAGATCTCCGACGCCATTCTCGACGCCCTGCTGACGCAGGACCCGCGCTCCCGGGTCGCCTGCGAGACCCTGGTCACGACCGGGCTCGTCGTCATGGCCGGCGAGATCACGACCCGCGCCCAGATCGAATACAACGCGATCGCCCGCGAGACGCTGAAGCAGATCGGCTACAACTCCTCGGACATGGGCTTCGATTACGCCACCTGCGCCGTCATGGTCGCGCTCGGCAAGCAGTCGCCGGACATCGCGATGGGCGTCGATGAGGGCGACAACAAGGAACAGGGCGCCGGCGACCAGGGCCTGATGTTCGGCTACGCGACCAACGAGACCGCGGTGCTGATGCCGGCGCCGATCACCTATGCCCACCTGCTGGTCAAGCGGCAGGCCGAGGTGCGCAAGAACGGCGCGCTGCCGTGGCTGCGTCCGGACGCCAAGAGCCAGATCACGTTCCGCTACGAGGATCACAAGCCGGTCGGCATCGACGCGGTCGTGCTGTCGACCCAGCATGCGCCCGAGATCAGCCAGAAGGACCTGCGCGAGGCGGTGATGGACGAGATCATCAAGCCCGTGCTGCCGCGCGAGTGGCTCGGCAAGGATACCCGCTATCACATCAATCCGACCGGCCGCTTCGTCGTCGGCGGCCCGATGGGCGACGCCGGCCTGACCGGCCGCAAGATCATCGTCGACACCTACGGCGGCATGGGCCGGCACGGCGGCGGCGCGTTCTCCGGCAAGGATCCGTCAAAGGTCGACCGCTCGGCCGCCTATGCCGCGCGCTATGTCGCCAAGAACATCGTCGCCGCCGGTCTCGCCGACCGTTGCGAGGTACAGGTGTCCTACGCGATCGGCGTCGCCGAGCCGACCTCGATCTCGGTCGACACCTTCGGCACCGGCAAGCTGTCGAACGACGCCATCGTGCGCCTCGTCCGCGAGCACTTCGACCTGCGCCCCAAGGGCATCATCGCGATGCTCGACCTGCTGCGGCCGATCTATGCGCAGACCGCCGCCTACGGCCACTTCGGCCGCGAGGAAGACGGCTTCAGCTGGGAGCGCACCGACCGGGCCGAGGCCCTGCGCGACGCCACCGGCATCCGCGAGGCCGCGAACAGGTAATCCTGTCACTACGCACATTCAGAACGAAGAATCCACCAGTAAACCGGGCCACCGGAACAAGGGGTATATGCAGACCATGAGTACACAAGCCGCAAAGAAACCCGCACAGGACTACAAGGTCGCCGATATGTCGCTGGCCGACTGGGGCCGCAAGGAGATCGCGATCGCCGAGACCGAGATGCCGGGCCTGATGGCGGTGCGCGACAAGTACCGCAAGGAACAGCCGCTCAAGGGCGCCCGCATCGCCGGCAGCCTGCACATGACCATCCAGACCGCGGTGCTGATCGAGACGCTGGCCGACCTCGGCGCCGACGTGCGCTGGGCCTCGTGCAACATCTTTTCGACCCAGGACCATGCCGCCGCCGCGATCGCCGCGCGCGGCATCCCGGTCTACGCCTACAAGGGCGAGACCCTCGAGGAATACTGGGACTACACCCACCGCATCATGGAATGGGCCGATGGCGGCACGCCGAACATGATCCTCGACGACGGCGGTGACGCGACGCTGCTGGTGATCCTCGGCTCGAAGGCCGAGAAGGATCCCTCGGTGCTCGACAAGCCGACCAGCGAGGAAGAGCGCGTGCTGTACGCCGCGATCCGCAAGCGCCTCGCGAGCGGCCCTGGTTTCTACAGCCGCATCAAGGCGAATATCCAGGGCGTCACCGAGGAGACGACGACCGGCGTGCACCGCCTGTACCAGATGCAGGCGAAGGGCGAGCTGCCGTTCTCGGCGATCAACGTCAACGATTCGGTCACCAAGTCGAAGTTCGACAACCTCTACGGCTGCCGCGAATCGCTGGTCGACGGCATCAAGCGCGCGACCGACGTGATGATTGCGGGCAAGATCTGCGTCGTGCTCGGCTACGGCGACGTCGGCAAGGGCTGCGCGCAGTCGCTGCGCGGGCTCGGCGCGACGGTGTGGGTCACCGAGATCGATCCGATCTGCGCGCTGCAGGCGGCAATGGAGGGCTTCCGCGTCGTCGAGATGAACGACGCCGCCTCCCAGGGCGACATCTTCGTCACCGCGACCGGCAACTTTCACGTCATCACCTTCGATCACATGAAGGCGATGAAGGATCAGGCCATCGTCTGCAACATCGGCCACTTCGATAACGAGATCGACGTCGCCGGACTGGAACAGAAGTGCAAGTGGGACAACATCAAGCCGCAGGTCGACCATGTGATCTTCCCCGACGGCAAGCGCATCATCCTGCTGGCCAGGGGCCGCCTGGTCAATCTCGGCTGCGCCACCGGTCACCCGAGCTTCGTGATGTCGAACTCGTTCACCAACCAGGTGCTGGCGCAGATCGAGCTGTGGAAGAACGGCGACCAGTACGACAACAAGGTCTACGTGCTGCCGAAGTCGCTCGACGAGGAGGTCGCGCGCCTGCACCTGCAGAAGATCGGCGCGAAGCTGACGAAACTCACGAAGGAGCAGGCCGACTACATCGGCGTGCCGGTCGGCGGTCCCTACAAACCCGAGCATTACCGGTATTGAATTAATTGAAATCCCAGCAGAACTACCCGAAGGCGTTCAGCTTCGAGTTCTTCCCGCCGAAGACCGACGAGGCCGCAGGCAAGCTGCTCGCGGTCGCCGGCAAGCTGGCGCGACTGAATCCGTGCTTCTGCTCGGTGACCTTCGGCGCCGGCGGCTCGACTCGCGAGCCGACCTTCCGCACCGTCGTCGATATCAAGCAGCACACCGGCATCGACGTCGCGCCGCATCTGTCCTGCATCGGCTCGACGCGCGCCAACATCCGCGAGATCCTCGACGGCTATATCGCCCAGGGCATCCGTCACCTGGTCGCGCTGCGCGGCGACATCCCGTCCGGGATGCGCTCGGCCGGCGAGTTCCGCTATGCCAACGAACTCGTCGAATTCATCCGCGCCGAGACCCGCGATCATTTCTTCATCGAGGTCGCGGCCTATCCGGAATTCCACCCGCAGGCGCCGTCGGCGACCGCCGATCTCGAAAACTTCAGGCGCAAGGTCGAGGCCGGCGCCGATTCGGCACTGACCCAGTATTTCTACAACCCGGATGCCTACTTCCGCTTCGTCGATGCCTGCGAGCGCATGGGCCTCGAGCTGCCTATCGTGCCCGGCATCATGCCGATCACGAACTACCAGCAACTCGCGCGCTTCTCCGACGCCTGCGGCGCCGAGATCCCGCGCTGGATCCGCAAGCGCCTCGAGGCCTTCGGCGATGACACCGACTCGCTGCGCGCCTTCGGCATCGAGGTCACCACCGAGCTGTGCCGCAAGCTGCTCGACGGTGGCGCGCCGGGGCTGCACTTCTATACGATGAACCAGTCGGCGCCAACGCTCGCGATCTGGGACAATCTCGGCCTGCCGATCGACAAGGCCGCGCGGGCGCCGTCCTAGGGAAATCGAAGTGGCCGGGGCGGTTGCCCGAACATTCCACTTCGGAGGCCGAAGCCGGCGGCGAGATAATGCCTGGCGAAGCCGAGGCCGATGGGTAATCCCCCCATTTTTAGCGCCTGCCAGAAGTAGAGCCTAGGCCGCATTGGCCAACTTCTGTCCGGGGGTGATGCCTCCCAGGGCCATGTTCGGCCGTTCGTGATTATAGGTCCACAGCCACCGG
>JBJHCZ010000003.1:7500-172728 GCA_050486285.1 Chromatiales bacterium | reverse complement strand
GGGGGGGTCAGACCCCCTCAAGGGGGTCTGACCCCGAAGCTGTCTACCACTTGTTGGCCGGGGTGCGCTGGCCTCTCGAATTCAGCGTCAGCGCGCCGTCGTGCGACTGCGCCGCGGTCGGGGTCGCGGTGATGATCACGCAGCTCTGGATGCCGGCGCCGCAGGCCGCGGCGGCCAGCGTGTAATAGCCTTCCTGGGAATTGGCCGCGATCGACGCCTGCCCGAGATTCGTCGTATAGGTGTTGTTCTCGGTGAAGAAGCGCTCCTGGCGGGCGATTGCGTCCATCAAAGCAGACATGCCGTCGGCGCGCCTCGCCTTGGTGACGCTGTCATTGTAGGCCGGCACCGCGATGATCGCGAGGATCGCGACGATCGCGATGACGATCATCAGCTCGATCAGCGTGAATCCGGGGGATGTTCTGGCGTTCACTGTGTTCTCCTCCTCTCGATATCAGGCTCAGCGCGGCGTGCGGCTCGGCCGGTAGTCGGCGGGCAGCACCCACAACTCGGTAACGGCGCCGGGGGTGCGCGCGCCGCCGGCGCCCCAGGCAACGCGCATGCCCGGGCGCAGGCCGTGCACGGTTTCATGCCGGGTATTGACCGTCATCACGCGGAGATCCGGCGAGATCTGCACGGTGATATCATCGACGACCAGGCGTCCGGCAGCGACATCGATGCTGCTGATGACACCCCATTGCGCGAAGGCGCCGGGGAAGTGGTAAGGCGCGCCTGCCGGGCTTGCCGTGGCATGCCACAGCGAGAACAGCAGGGCGGCGGTCGTTACGAGTATCCTGTTCATGGCGCGTACTCCGTCGTTGCGTCGCATCACTGGCGTACCTCGCGCCAGGACATTCTGCCGGAATCGATCATCGTCCCCGCATCGATGCGGCGGATGTCGATATTGCCCTCGTCGTCCGGCGTGTACATCAGGTCGCTGAGGAAGTTCGACCCGGCCGGGATGCCGTTCAGGCGCACGCCGCTCGGCGGATGGCTGCCGCCGACCAGGTCTTGCTCGTTGACCTTGCCGTCATTGTTGACGTCGAACACCGGGTCCGGCGGCATGCCGCCGTTGACGAGCTTGAGCGCCATCAGCCAGCCGTAGCCTTCCGAGTTGCAGGCGCCCGGATCCGGGATCAGCGTATTGAAGAAGACATAGTCACCGCGCACGCGCGGGTCGACGACGACGCGCTCGCCCGAGGTCGGCAGGTCGAAGTACCAGCCGAAGCGGTTGTTGTAGTTGACCGAGTTGTTGGTGGTGACGCGCAGTTCGGATGTCGAGGCCGCGGTCAGCGTCTGCGCGATCAGGTTGGTGCGCAAACGCGGCAACGAATTGGCGTTCGGGCCGTTGTCCCAGACGCCGTAGAAGGTCTGTTGCGAGGTGCTGGTCTTGTCGCCGTCGACGATGTACTGGCCGGTGCCGAAGAAGACCAGGATGTTCGGCGCGTTACCGCTGGTTGCCGGGTTGCGCGCGACGACCGGTTTGGACGTGATCGGCTGGGGTACGCCGCCGATGTTTGCGTTGAACAGCGCCCGCGGGGTGCCGCTCTGGACATAGGCGTTGTTCCAGTTCGCAGGGTTGTTGCCGGTCAGGTTGAAGGCCCAGAGGTTGCCGAACAGGTCACCGGCATAGGCGCGGTCTGCCTTGCCGTCGCCATTGAGGTCGACCAGCGCAGGCGTCGACAGGCCGTTGCGGTTGGCGGCGGTGCCGACCCCGGTCGAGATCACGCGGTAATCGGTCGCGCTCCAGGTACCGTCCATGCCATCCTCGATGAACAGGATGTAGAGCTTGGCCTGACCGTCGCCGAGGTCGTTGTAGCCGTTGCCGAAGATGACCGCGAAACGTCCGTTGTTCATCTGCGCGATCGTCGGCTTGCTGAAGGAGTGGCCGATATTGTTGTTGTGCTCGTCGGTGAACTCCCACAGAACCATGTTGTCGGCATTGGCCTCGGAGAAGGTCGCCGGATTGGTGATGTCGAGCGCGAAGATGCCGCGGCCGCCGGCGCGATAGCCGCCGACGAGGATCGTCCGCCAGGCGCCGTTGATGCGCACGTCGGAGACGGTCGGGCTCAGGTCGACATAGTACCGGTGCTGATAATCCGGGTCGGTCAGATAGTGCAGGCCTTCCTTCGCGTTGGATGAGAACAGCCGGTTCGGCACATAGGCCATGACCTCGGAGCCGTCGGCGGCGCTGAAGCCGTGCAGCTTGCCGTCATTGGCGCCGACGTAGATCACCGCCGGGCGATTGATATGGTCGTGCACGAAGTAGGAATAGGTGCCAATGCCGAAGCCCTCATCATGCGCGGCATCATCCGTGTAACCCATCTCCGGCCGGCCGACGAACACGGGATTCGAGTAGACGATGTCTCCAAGCACGGTCGAGCGCACGCGGAAATTGAGTCCAGTGCCCTCATGGCTGCGGTCGCCGCGCAGATAGTTGAGTCGCGCCTGGCCGTTACCGTCGGCAGCGCCGGTGGGGCTGGTGTTGAGGTCGTTGATCTGTCGGGTCGACAGCGCACCGAGATTACGGAAGGGTACGCCCTGGCCGGTATCATTGTTCAAGGTCAGGACGAGGCGGCTGCCCGGCAGGGTCTGGTCGAGCTTGCCTGCAGCACTCCAGGCCTGGGTCGTCAGGGCGCCGTCGAGTCCGAGTCCGATCGCGACGAGGTCACCGGACCAGTTCAGGGACGGATTGAACGAGGCTTGGTACAGCATGCTGTCGGTGCCGAGCTTGGTGGTGTTGAAGGCCACTGACGCCGAGGTGCTGCGGCCGCGCGAAGCGCCCTCGAAGGCCGCTTGCAGGCCGGCGGTCAGACTGTCGGGATTCTGCGCGCTGAAGAATTCGCCGCGGCCGTTGTAGGCGGCGTGCCAGAGATCGTCGATCTTCTGTGCCGTGCCGCTGAAGGGATCCGGCCAGCTGAAGCCGCCCGCGCGCGGATCGTGAACCGCCGGATCCAGCGTGCCGCGCACGCCGAAGGCGACAGAATAGGTGACCATGTGCTGATGGCGGGCCTGATTGGTGTCGTTCGACAGCGTCGGCACCTCGTTGGGGAGATGCGTAGCAAGGTCGCGTTCGTAGTAGTGCATCGCGACGTCGGCGAGGGTGTTGCTGAAGTTGTCGCCATAGGGCCAGCCGTCGAAGGCGCTGTTGTTGTCGCCGTCGGCGTTGCCGTTCGACAGGGCCGGCGAGGGCCCGTTCCAGTAGCCGTCGGTCATCAGTACCGCGAAGTTTTTCTGGCAGGTGCCGCCTTGGGCGGCCGGCAGGATCGGGCAGGCCGCCCCGCTCGCGTTCATGATGTTATTCGCGACACATTCGTAATAGCGGCCGGTCGCATCGAGCGCCCGGCGCAGCGGCGTGCCGCCGTTCGGACGGGTCTGGTAAATCTTGTCGAACAGTGCCCGCTTGTTACCGCTATCCGAATCGAGGTTCATCGACGCGACGCCGATGCGGACGTTGTCGTTGTTGTTGATCGTCGCGTAGCCGACGCGGGCGCCGGTCAGGTCGACCAGCGCGCGGGTGGCCGCGTTCTTGGCGATCAGGTCGCGGTCGCGGTGATAGCTGAACCAGTTGGCGAAGTTCTGGATCTCCTCGGCGTAGGTGCAGGCCGGCGCCGCGGCGCAGTCGCTGCGGTCGGGGCCGCCGGTGTACATCGCGGCCGGCGCCGGCGTCATCGCCGTCGGGACGTTCGTGATCTCGACCAGCTCGTGCTCGTCGCTGACATCGACGACACCGTTGCCGTTGCTGTCCTTCCAGACGTAGTAGCGCGCCGGATAGAAGTTGGTCACGTTGACCACGCCGGCTACATTGGGGTGGTCGGTCTGGTAAGTCGTGCTCGGATTGATCAGGTTGACCGTGCCGGCATCCGGATTGTACGGATTGACCCGCGCGGCGACCGGATTTGCATTGTTGAAGCGCACGCCGTTTTTGTCGAAGCCGATCCACGGTTCATAGGTCTTGCCCGGATTGTAGTAGGCAGTGTTGTAGTGATGGGTCCACGCGCGCCACACGCCGCTGGTCTGTGGCGGAACGCCGTGGACGTTCTGCAGGTGCTCCTCCGAGGCGACGACCCAGTGATAGATGTTGCCCGGCGCCGGATGGGTGTAGTAATACGGCAGCCCGCCGAGATGAAACAGCCCTTCTGACTCCGGCGTGATCACCGACCAGTCCATGCTGCCCGAGTCGTCCGACACGAACATGATGTTCGGCTCGACCGTGGGGCCGACATACAGCGGCACCTGGGACAGGGTGCCGGGCGCGGCCAGCGCCTGCTGCATGCCCGGCAGGAAGGCCAGGCCGAGCACGCCGAACACGGTGATATGACGACGGATTGCGGTACGGAGGGTTTTCATGGCGCGACTCCCTGGTCAGATTCGCTTGCCGTAGGTGGTCTGCAGAAGGACGACCGAGTTGTTGGTGCCGCCAACGCCGCGCGCGGTGATGCGCACTGCGGTGACATTGCCGATACCTGAGGACTCGCCGTAGCCGCTGACGTTGATGTCGTTGTCCGGATCGCCGATCGGACCGAGCATCTGGATGATGTAGCGCGGCTGTTGGGAGACGCCCTGGATTGCGCCGGAATAGGGGCGGGCCGTGTTCCAGGTCGCGGCGGCGAACAGGTTCGGCCTGGCTTCCGCGGGATAGAGGCCCGGCACCGTGCCGTTGAACGCCGAACCCGGCGAGATGATGAAGTTTTCGTAATAGGCCTCGCCGTCGCGCAGCGCGGCCTCGGCGGCCTGGAAGGCCAGCGCGGTATCGCGCGTATTGCCGGCCATGCGTTCCTGCAGACTCGAGGTGCCCATCGCGGTCAATCCGAGCAGGGTCATGACGATCAGGATCATCAGGCTGACGATCAGCGCCGATCCCTGTTGCTTGCGATTGATCATGTTCATGCTAATTGCCTCCGGGTCCGGATCATATGGCGCCGCGGTTACGGATCTTGACGGTACTGGTGAATACGCGGCGCATGCGGCGATCATTGGATACGATGGTTTCGCCGTTGTAGACATAGGTCTGCGGGGTCGATGCGATGTTGTCCTCGGTACGGATCAGCAGGCTCATCCGGATGCTGACGATGGCGGTCAGATCCCCGATCTGGTTGATCGCGGCATAGCGATTGGCCAGGCCGTCGCCGTTGAGGTCTTCGCCATAGAGGATCTGCAGGTTCTCGACGCCTTCGACGAGTTCCTGTGCCGGCAGATTGGTGCCGACCAGGCTTCTGCGGAACAGCGCGGGCTGGCCGTTGGCGCCGGTGCCGATGTAGTAGACATTCGTGACCAGGCGGGCGACCTCGGCATCAGCCCCGTAGTTATGGGAGAATTGCGGCGGAGCTTTATTCAGCGTTGAAGCGGAATGAACAAGATTGACGCGAGCGCCGCCCGCAACGGTCTGGACATTGGTTATTTCACCGACGGATGCATTTGTGCAATCGGTAACCATGACGATTTCGCCTTGCACGATATTGTTCCCCTGCGGGCTGACGAACATCTGGGCGGAGTTGGAGTATGGCGGGACCAGAGTGATGCCGTCGTTCCCCATGGCGCGGGTAACCACGACATCTGTGCCTTCCCGGACCTGTCCGGCAAGGACGCCCGGCAGTGCCGGCGACCAGCCGGCGCCGGTCCATTCGTATCCTTCGATGGCAACCGAGAGGTTCCAGTTGAAGTTGCCCGGATCCTTGAGGATATAGTCGATCGGATTGATGGTGTTGGCCCGGTAGCATCCGGCATATCCCGCCATGCGCAGGTCTTCGGCCATGAAGCTCACCGCGAAGCGCCCAGCCTCCTGCACCCGGGAGGTCGCCTCGAGTACGCGATAGGACTGCTTGGTGCTGACCAGGATCTGCAGCACGCCGGTCAGGAGGATCGCGCTGATGCCGATCGCGACCATGATCTCGACCAGCGTGAGGCCGCGCTGGCGGCAAGCCGTTGTTCCGATGCGCATGTTCACAGCGTTGACTCCACGGTCAGGGACTTCGGTTCCTGCTCGCCGCGCGTGTCGTCCCAGCGGACCGTGATGACGAACAGGTCGCCATTGCGGACCACCGAGCCGTCGCCGGACGGCAGCACGGCCGCCAGCGCCTGTTTCCATTCGAAGAGATCGGCGCCGGCCATGCCCGCGGAGGAACAGTTCGCGCCGGCGCCGGTGCAGGAAGAAGCGGCGGGCATGCTCCCGAGCGCGATGTCGTAGGCGCCGGTCTGCGCGGCGCCCATATTGGCGCGCATGCGATCGAGGATGTCGTTGGTCATGACGGTCGCCTGCGAGTTCTGGTAGGCACTGTAGTTGAAGCGCAGGCTGTTCAACTGCAGGCCGGCGAGACCGAGCAGGCCGATCGCGAGTACGATCACCGTGACCAGCACCTCGATCAGCGAGACGCCGCGCTGGAGACGGCGGCGGACGGATGGATGGATGGGCGAGTGGCGCATGCGTCGAATCCTCAGCAGACCGGATGGGGGTTCAAGGTAGCCGGGCGGCCGGTGCCGGTGATATTGATCCGGCGACCCGCCTTGCCGGCCCCGGCGCACAGCGTCATCGTTACCGGGGTGCCGTTGGCGAGGAAGCCGCGCTGGGAGTAGCGCACGGTGCTGGTCGTCGCGTTGACCGTCGTCGCGCCCTTCATCGCCGGGAAGGCCATGATGACGTCGCCGCTGGCGTCGGCGCGGACGATCCAGCCGTTCTGCCATGCCGTGGCGGCGCAGGTCGACTGGTTCGTGCTCGGGCACACTGTGACGTCGGCGCGGCGCTTGACCGCCTCGGCGCGGGCGAGGTTGATCGCCGTGACCAGGTCGTTCGACTGGGCCGTCAGACGGTTGTTGCGGATCGTGTCGGTAAATGACGGCACCGCGAGCATCAGGACGATGCTGGCGATGACCACCGTCATCAGCAGCTCGATCAGCGTGAATCCTGCGTTCGGTGTTCTCATGTCGACAGTGATAACATTCCATCTGCTGCGGGTGATAAGGGATTCCGACGAGTGGTCGGATTCTCCGGACAGGCGGTCGTATCACACGGAATTCACGAGCTTTATTGCCCCTGACCCGCGACACCGCACCCCTCATATCGGCCGTTTCGGTGAAAGGTTCACCCCGGCCCCCGGGATCCCCTGGAGGCGATGCAAGGCATGGATTGTCTGGTAGTCGGCGGCGGCCTGATCGGCCTGCTGACCGCGCGCGAGCTGGCGCGCGGCGGCCTGCGCGTGGGCCTGATCGAGCGCGGCGAGACCGGGCGCGAATCGTCATGGGCCGGGGGCGGGATCCTGTCCCCGCTGCGCCCGTGGGCCGCGCCCGAGGCCGTGACCCGGCTCGCGACCTGGGGGCAGCGCGAATACCCGCTGCTGGCCGCCGCGCTCTCCGAGGAGACCGGCATCGATCCGGAATGGACCCGTAGCGGGATGCTGTTTGTCGATGAGGCCGATGCCGTGGGCGCCGCCGGCTGGGCGGCCGCGCACGGCGTTTCTATAGAGAGACTGGCAGGGCGCAAGGCGATCGCGGCGGTCGAGTCGGGGTGCCGCGCCGCGGAAACCGCGTTATGGCTGCCCGATGTCGCGCAGATCCGCAATCCGCGGCTGGCGCGCGCGCTGGCTCGCGGCCTCGAACTTCAGGGGATCGACGTGCGCGCCCGCGTCGAGGCGCGCACGATCGTCTGCGCGGGCGGCCGGGTGCGCGGGGTCGAAACTACTGACGGCCTGGTCGAGGCCGACCGCGTCGTCATCGCCTGCGGGGCGTGGAGCGCACGCCTGCTCGCGCCGCTCGGGATCGAGCTTCCGATCCGTCCGGTGCGCGGCCAGATGCTGCTCTTTCGCGCCGCGCCCGGGCTGCTGACACGCATCGTCCTCGGCGACGGCTATTACCTGATCCCCCGCCGTGACGGCCATGTGCTGGCCGGCAGCACGCTCGAGGAGACCGGCTTCGACGCCTCGACGACCGCCGCGGCCCGCGCCGAAATCACGCGGGCCGCGACCGCGCTCGCGCCGGCGCTCGCCGGCGTCGATATCGTCGCCCACTGGGCCGGGCTCCGGCCCGGCTCGCCGTCCGGGATACCTTATATAGGCGAGGTTGCCGGCATCGACGGCCTGTATGTCAACGCCGGCCATTTCCGCAATGGCGTGCTGCTCGCGCCGGCGAGCGCGCGCCTGCTTTCGGACATCCTCCTAGGGCGATCCCGGATCGTCGATCCTTCCCCGTACGCGACCGCCCCGTTATCGTCCGTGACATGAGTGTCGGGCGGCGTCGCCGCCCGCTTCCCACGGAGGGGAACCATGTCACGCCGCCTCATTGCCGCGTCGATCGCGGTCTTCTGGAGTCTGTGCCTGTTCGCCGGCGACTCGATGATCGAGTCGACCCTGGACAGCGAGGGACGTGATCCGCGCGGGGTTGCGGTCCACGAGGGACGCGGCATCGCGGTGATCGCGAACGAGAAGGATGCCGAGGTCGCGGTGATGTCCTTGCCGTCCGGACGGATCGTCGCCCGAATCCCGGTCGGCAAGAGTCCGTGGGACGTCGCGATCGATCCGGGCAGGGATCTCGCGGTGGTCACGCTCGCGAAGGACGATCGCATCGCGCTGATCGATCTGTCGGAGACGCCGCGTCTGATCGCAGAGATCCCCGCCGGACGCGCGCCGCATGGCGTCGCGATCGATGCCGCCAGCGGCATCGCGGTCTTCGCGAACCGCAGGGACGACATGCTCGAACTGCTGGAACTCGATACCCGCACCGTCACCGGCTCAATCTCGACCGGGCAGCAGCCGCGCGTCGTCGCGATGCAGGGAGACGAGCGCCGGTTATGGGTCGCGGTCGACAAGGAAAACGCGGTCAGGGTCGTTGATCTCGATACCCGATCCGAGGTGGCGACGGTGCCGGTCGGCAAGTCGCCGGCGGGCATTGCGATCAGCACGCAGCGGCGGCTCGCGGTGGTGGCGAACGAGGTCGACAACGAACTGCGATTGATCGACATCGACAGCTTCGATGAAATCGGCAGGGTCACCACGGGACATCATCCGAGGGCGGTGGCGATAGACGAGGCATCGGGCAGGATCTATGCGGTCAATCACCAGGGCAACAGCGTGTCGGTCTTCGACATCGCGACGCTCGTTTTGGTGGGGACGCTGCCGACCGGCAGACATCCCGAGGCGATCGCTCTCGACGGCATCGCGAGGATCGCGGTCGTCACGAACCGTACTGATAACAGCATCTCGCTGTTGCCGCTGCCGGACACGGTCGCGCCGGTCATCACGGTCGATTATCCCCAGGATCATTGGCTGACGAATCAACCGGTACTGCTGCTGTCCGGCAGCGTCAGCGAGCCTTCAACGCTCAGCATCGACGGCGAGCCGGTCATGCCGGATCACGCACTCAGATTCGAGCACGTGATCACGCTGGCGGAGGGCAGCAATACCCTGCGACTGGAGGCCGTGGATGCTGCCGGCAACGCCGGCGTGATCGAGCTGACCGTGATCCTGGATACACTGGCGCCCGGCCTTCCGGATACCGGCAGGATCGAAATCGGCGCGCCGGTCGATGGCCAGTTGACGGTGAGCGGAGAGTCCGGCAGCGTCGAGCCCTACAGTCTGGTCAGGATCACGAATCAGCGCAGCGGCGACAGCGTGACAGTGATTGCCGATGTCGACGGCGCGTTCATCGCGGCGCTGGCCGGCCAGGCAGGCGATGCCTATGCGGTCGCGCAGACCGATGCTGCGGGCAATCCCGGCGACACCGTCGTCGTCACGACGAATGCGCCGCCGTCTGCGCTGCCCCCCGATCCGCAGACTGTCGCGCCTCCGTATATCCCCTCGGCCACGGCGCCGCTGGCCGATGCAATCGCATTTCTGTTCGAAGGGCCGAACCCGGTGCAATACGGCATCGGCGCCGGCGTCATCGATCCGGTGCGCGTCGCGGTCCTGCGCGGCCGCGTGCTCGGTCAGGATGGCCAGCCGCTGCCGGGCGTCACCGTGACCGTCCATCACCAGCCGGCATTCGGTCATACCCTGAGCCGCGCGGACGGGATGTTCGATCTCGCGGTCAACGGCGGCGGTCAGGTGATCGTCGATTTCAACAAGCCCGGTTATCTGCCGGTCCAGCGCGGCATCGATACCTCGTGGCATGACTTTGCGCAGGCGCCCGATGTCGTCATGCTGATGCCGGATGCCGCGGTCACGACGGTGGAGCTATCAGGCGATACTGCATCGCTGCAAGTCGCCCGCGGCAGCCTCGTCAGCGACGCCGACGGCAGCCGCCGCGCGACGCTGATGTTCCCGGCGGGCGCGCGCGCCGAACTCGTCCTGCCCGGCGGCGCCGTGCAGGCGCTCACTACGCTGCATGTCCGCGCGACGGAATATACCGTCGGCGACCACGGGCCCGCGGCGATGCCGGGCGCATTGCCGCCGGCCTCGGCGTATACCTACGCGGTCGAGTATTCCGTCGACGAGGCGATCGCCGTCGGCGCGCGCGAGGTTCGTTTCGATCGCCCGGTCATCGCCTACGTCGAGAACTTCCTGGACTTCCCGGTCGGCGGCGCGGTACCGGCGGGCTGGTACGATCGTGAACGCGCGGCGTGGATCCCGGCCCCGAACGGCCGGGTCGTTCGCGTGTTGTCGGTGATCGCGGGCCTCGCCGAGCTCGATCTCGACGGCAGCGGACATCCCGCGAGCGCCGAGGCACTGGCCGAGATGGCGATCGGCGACGCAGAGCTTCGCGCGCTCGCGGAACTCTACCCGGCCGGACAAGGCCTGTGGCGTGTGCCGGTCGATCATTTCACGCCCTGGGACTTCAACTGGCCCTATGGACCGCCGGCGGACGCGCGCCCGCCGGGGATGCCGGCGCCGGTCGCCGACGAGCGCGAGGACGATCCCGACTGCCGGCGCGGATCGGTCATCGAGTGCCAGAACCAGACCCTGCGCGCGACGCTGCCGGTCGCCGGCACGCCCTATGCCCTGGCGTACGCGAGCGATCGGGTAACGGGGCGACGGGCGGCGTATACGCTCGATATCGCGCTGAGCGGTCCGGCGATCCCCGCGAGCCTGCGCCGGATCGAGCTCGAGGTCAGCGTCGCCGGCCGCCGCACTGTCGCGAGTTTCCCGCCGTCGACCGGCCTCAGCCACAGGTTTTCGTGGGATGGCCGCGATGTGTACGGGCGCGCCTGGCCGGGCAGCGCGGTCGCGACGATTCGCATCGGCTATGTCTACCAGCCGGTCTATTATGAGCCGGCGGAGCTCGAGCGCAGTTTCGCCGCGCTGTCCGGCGTGCCGATGAGCAGCAGCGCGCGTCAGGAACTGATCCTGTGGCAGGAGGCGACGGCGGTGCTCGGCGTCCTCGATGCCCGCGTCCACGGTCTCGGCGGATGGACGCTCGATGTCCATCATGCCTACGATCCCGTCGCGGCCAGGCGTCATCACGGCGACGGCGGACGCAGCGGCGCGCACGCCGCCCGCGGAGTCATTACGACAGTCGCAGGCAACGGCGACGCAAATTTCAGCGGCGATGGCGGCCCGGCCAGGCTTGCCGCGATCAACCAGGCGACCGGGATCGCCGTCGGACCGGACGGCAGCCTCTACTTTTCGGACAGGAACAACAGCCGGATACGCCGCGTCGGTCCGGAGGGCATCATCACCACGATCGCCGGCACCGGTGAGTACGCCTACGGCGGCGACGGCGGACCGGCCACCGAGGCCGGACTCAGCGATCCCTTCGATGTCGCACTGGGTCCTGACGGCAGTGTCTACTTCGCCGATCTCAGCGATTATCGTGTTCGCAGGATACGACCCGACGGCATCATCGAGACGGTCGCCGGCAACGGCTCGTATGAGTTCAGCGGCGACGGCGGTCCGGCGACGGAGGCGGGCATGGTGCCGGAGAGCATCGCGGTGGCGGCGGACGGCAGCCTCTATATCGCCGATGTCGGCAGCGTACGCGTCCGCCGCGTCGACCCGGACGGCATCATCACGACGTTTGCGGGCACCGGCATCACCGGCTTGTCCGGTGACGGCGGGCCGGCCACGCTTGCGCGCATGATGCCGCCGGCGCATGTCGCGATCGCGCCCGATGGCAGCCTCTATATCACGGACACATACAACCACCGCATTCGCCGGGTCGGCCTCGACGGGATCATCAGGACCGTCGCCGGTTTCGGGCCGAGCGGAGTCGGCCTGGGCGGCTTCGCGGGCGACGGCGGTCCCGCGACCCAGGCGCGCCTGCGATCACCGACCGGGGTTGCGTTTGGCCGCGATGGCAGCCTGTACATCGCGGATACCGATAATCACCGCATCCGTCGCATCGGTGTCGATGGCATCATCAGGACGGTCGCAGGCGGCGGAATGCTCTTCGAAGAGGGCACACCGGCGACGAGGGCAGGGCTGATGCCGCACCGCGTAGCGACCGGACCTGATGGCAGCCTGTATTACATCGAGGGAGGCGGCGGCGGTTACCGGATTGGCCGCAGCGGCCCTGCATTACCGCGACTGGGTCATTACGACCATGCGCTGGCTTCCCCTGACGCACGCGAGGTCCATGTCTTCAGCCCGGCCGGACGGCATCTCGAGACGCGGGACGCGCTGACCGGCGCGCTGCGTTATGCCTTCACCTATGATGACGCCGGACGGCTCGCCGCCATCGACGCCGGCGACGGCAACCGGACGACGGTCGAACGCGATGCGGAAGGCCATGCAGTGGCGATCATCTCGCCGGACGGACAGCGCACCGGGCTGGTCATCGATGCCGGCGGTCATCTGGCGTTGGTGCTTGGCCCCGACGGCGCGACGCATCAATTGACCCATGACGCGCAGGGTCTGCTCGAGCGGATCGTCGATCCCCGCGGTCATGCCGCGACCTACGTCTATGCCCCTGACGGACGCCTCGCAGGCACGAACGATGGCGCCGGCGGTGGCTGGATGGTCGTGCGCACGGGCGATGATGCGGACTATGAAGTATCGATGACCTCCGCGGCGGGCAGGTCGAGCCGATACCTGGTCGAGCGCCTGCCGACCGGGGAGAAGCGCCGCGAGCGCACGCATGCCGACGGGACCACGGACAGCTTGCTGATCGACGGCCACGGCGGTCGCGTTCATGCCGGGTCGAGCGGCGTCGTCATCACATCGATCGACGGCCCCGATCCGCGATTCTCGATGAATGCGCCGGTGCCCGAGAGCACGACGATCGTGACGCCCAGCGGTCGCGTCAATCGCATCCGGATCGAACGCCGGGTCGAGGCCGCCGGTCCGGACGATATCTCCGCTCTCGAAGCGTTCGACGAGATCGTCATCCATAACGGTCGGCGCTACGAGACCCGCTATCGTCCCGCGGGACATACGCTGACCGACAGTTCTCCGGAAGGACGGACGCTGACCACGCACTTCGATGAGCAGGGACGCATCGCGGGACAGGAGATCTCCGGGCTCGCGGGGATCGTGTACCGCTACGATGATCGTGGTCGACTCGTCGCGCTCACGACCGGCGAGGACGGGGTGGCCACGCGCGCGTTCGGGTTCGATTACGACGAAGACGGCTATCTGTCCGCGATGACGGACCCGGCCGGCCGCGTCAGCGGTTTCGAATACGACCCCTCGGGACGATTGACGCGCCGGCATCTGCCCGACGGCCGCGTCATCGGGTACGCGCATGACCCGAACGGTAATCTCGTCTCGATCACCCCGCCCGGTCGCGATGCGCATGGGTTCGGTTACACGCCGGTCAATCTGGAAGCGCAGTACATCGCGCCCGCGCTGCCGGGCAGTGCCGCCGTCACCCGCTACGACTATGACCTCGACAGGCAACTCACGCAGGTCGAGCGCCCCGATGGCAGGGTCCTTGCGTTCGCCTACGATGCCGGCGGCCGCCTGGAGATGCTGGACACGCCGCATGGTCAATATGAGTATGCTTATGCCCCCGTCACCGGTCAGTTGAGTGCTGTCATCGCCCCGGACGGCGGCGCCCTGGGCTATACCTGGGACGGCATCCTGCCGCTGACTGAAACAACGGGCGGGGAGGTGAGCGGCACGGTGAGCTATGACTATGACGACAATTTCTGGCCGATCCGGATCGCGGTCGACGATGATGCGATCGCCTTCGGCTACGACGGTGATGGCCTGCTGATGACCGCCGGCGAGCTTGGGATCGTCCGCGAGGCCGCGACCGGCCTCCCTGCCGGCACCAGCCTTGGCCGCGTCACGACCACCGATACCTACAATGCCTTCGCCGAGCCTGTCGCGCACATGGCCGGCATCGATGGCATTCCGATCGCCGAGCATGCCTATGTCCGTGACGCCCTCGGCCGCATCGCCGGCAAGACCGAGATGCTCGCCGGTAACGGCGTGACCGACAGCTATACCTACGACCTTGCCGGTCGCCTGACCGGCCTGACCCGCAATGGCGACGTCACCACCTGGGGGTACGACGCGAACGGCAACCGTACCCACCTGAACGGCGCCGTGATCGCGACCTACGACGCGCAGGATCGCCTGCTGACCCATGGCGCCGCGAGCTACGGCTATACCGCAAACGGCGAGCTTGCGAGCAAGACCGAGTCAGGCGCAACGACTGGCTACGACTACGATGCGCTTGGCAACCTGCGTCGGGTCATGCTGCCGGGCGATCTCGTGATCGAATACGTTATCGATGGCAGGAATCGTCGTATCGGAAAGAAGATCAACGGCACGCTCGTCCAGGGCTTCCTGTATCAGGACCCGTTGAATCCCGTCGCCGAACTCGACGGCGCCGGCAACATCGTCAGCCGTTTCGTCTATGCCGACAAGCCGCATGTGCCGGCCTACATGACCCGCGATGGAATGACCTTCCGCATCCTTTCCGATCATCTCGGGAGCCCGCGCCTGGTCATCAATACCGGCGACGGTACGATCGCCCAGCGTATCGACTACGACGTCTGGGGCAACATCGTCAACGACACGAACCCCGGCTTCCAGCCCTTCGGCTTCGCCGGCGGCATTCATGACGCACACACGGGCCTGATCAGGTTCGGCGCACGCGACTACGACCCGCAGACAGGCCGCTGGACCGCCAAGGATCCGATAGGATTTTCTGGCGGCGATACGAATTTATACAGTTATGTCGTCGGCGATCCGATTAACTATTTTGACCCCGATGGCCTGTTGCTGATCCAGGTGATTGGCGGCGTACTTGGCGGCGCCGCTGGCGGGATGGTTGCGGTCGCGACCGGACAATCTGTAGTTGCAGGGGTTTTGAGTGGCGCAGTTTCAGGTGTCGGACTTGGCGGCGGTGTATTGGTCAATACCGGGCTGGGGGCATTGTCTGGGGTCGCGGGCTACCTGGTCGGCACTGACAGATGCGACCTCTCCATCGGCGAAGTGATTCACACGGCCGGGCTCGGCGCCCTCGGCGGTGTACTGGGTAGGGAGCTTGGTATCAGAAACGGCGTCCTGGTAGCGCGGGCCGGCGAAGGTGGTGGGCAATTGCTCGGTAATAGCACCTCGGTGGTTTCTGCATATTATGCGCAGGCGGTGGGTGGTGGATTGATAGGAGGCGGGCTCTCGGTAGCCAGATAGTTTGTGGAAATTTTGTGGACACTCATCCGGATAATTATCGCGCTTGGTCTAATGGCAGGCGTCGCCATTTGGGTGTTACCCAAGAAGTGGATCATGAGATCAGAACTTGCCGCCGAATTACTCTCCGATGGGGGGCCTGCCACATGGAAGGGCGCCAATCGTCTGGGTAAGGCAATCCATCTGATTTTTTATTCCTGCATCGGGATCCTGGCGGTGCTCTTGCTGGTGGGCTATTTCATCGAAGCCCCAAGATAGGCTCGAATCAGGTGTTGTGAAAGGCAGGCCCCCTGCGCCGCACCATTTCCGTCACACTTTGGCAGCGAGTGTCACCCTATTGATTCAGATTCCGGCGCCTCCGTAGTGCTCATGACCCCCGCCTTTATCAATAAGTATTTGTCAGTCAATGATTTAAGATATGTCGGCCAGGTTTGGCACAGTGCATGCAAGCATACTGACGACACCCGCTAACCGAGTTGGAGGTGACTGATGAAATCCGGCCAGCATCACGCCAGACGCCCCTCCGGGGACAAGGATTCCGCTGCGGCGCCCGCCCGGGCGAAGCAGGATAAGGGCCGTAAGCCCTTGATAAAGATTGAGGTACCCGCGCTCTATCGCAGCCCGGTCGGCGACCGTGACCTGCAGGGATGCATGAAGGCGAGGGCCTGATCTATCCGGTTGTTCTCTCCTGCACTACCATCACCACCCCTCCTTGCCCCGCACCCCTCGCGGGGTTTTTTTTGCCCGCGGGGCGCAATTTTCGGGAACCATCCGGGAGAGACCCGGTCTCATCCAGTAACACCGCTTCAATCTCTCCAGATACTCTCTCCAGAGTCGCCCCCGGCCTGCCCTCCGCCGGGGGTTTTTTTTGCCCGTTGCACACGTCAGGAATTGTCGGCGGCCTGCCTGTCCGGGTCCCCCGGGGGGCGGGTCGATTGTTCGTGCATCTCCTTCATCACGCGGGTGGCGGCGGCGCGGTCCGCGAACGGACCCTGGGGCCGGTCGCCGTGGTCGTTGAAGTACCAGCCCTGGTCGAGCCCGTCCTCGAGCGAGGACTGGAAAAAGATTCGATCTTCATCGAAGCGCGACGGGCGCGTGTGATTGTCCTGCAGGCCGTGGGGATTATCGACATCGAGGTCGCTGAAATTGATCTCTTCGACCGTGATGCCCTCCAGATCCAGCAGCAGGCCGGTATCCTCTGCCGGTACCGTCGCGGCGGGTAGCCGCTGCGCGGGCTTGCGGTCGGCCAGCGGCAGTGGCGATGGCCGGATTCCTGATGGACCGGGCGGGGCCGCCGCCTGCGGCGGGGTGATCACCCTTTCACGGGTAATGGCGTGCGGCTGCGGTGCAGCCGGCTGGGCCGGGTGCCGCGAGTTGCCCGACAATTCGCCGACCTGCTTTCGCAGTTCCCTGACCACCTGGTAGATCCGGTCGAGGTCGCGGCGTGTGTAATGGACTTCGTTGTTGCCTTCCTCGACGAGCTTGCGAAACTGTCCGGCGAGCAGGGTGTGTTCGTGGCGGAACTGGTCGAGCCGCCCGTCGAGGTGTTCCATGGTCCAGTGGATGTCGGACAGGGCCTCACCGATATGACCGGCCAGCCGATCCTCGTTGTGTTCTTCCGCATGAGGCTCGTGCGCCGGCGCCGCTTCGGTCTCCGGTTCCGGCAGGCGGGTTTGGATCGCCGGCAGGGCCGGCGCGGCGGTGGTTGCCGCGGGGATTTCCGCGGGGGTGACCGGCGGGGTGAGACGTAACGATCGTGTTTGGCCGGCCAGGCCCATCAGCGTATCGAGCTCGGCCTGGTGCAGACGGCGCAGACGGCGCAGGCGGAACCACAGGAAGCCGACGACGACCAGCAGCACCGCCGCGATCTCGGTCATGACTATCGTGAGCGTTGGCAGGAAGTTTCCCATCGCGTGACGCCGTTTTCCGGACAGGGTCGGTCAATCGGGCACGGCACGGCCGGGCCTCACCCGGATAACGGCGGGCAGGCCGGAAAGTTGAGGCGGAACAATGATTCGGGGATCAGCGACCCCCGGTGTCGCCCGCGCGCTTGAAGGCCTCGATCAGTCCCGACAGGATGTGCTCGGCGATCCTGCGCGACGGGAACGGCCCGTAGACCTTGCCGCCGCGCACGGTGAAGCACCAGCCGGCGTTGCCGCCGTCGAGCGCCGCGTGATAGAAGACCCGGTCGCTGCGAAAGACCGCACGATTGTTCCATGAGTCGGTGGGGGTCGCCGGCGCCACCGGGGCGACCTGTCTGACTGCGTTTGCCGTGCCTTGCATCTTGCCTCCTTCTCCCGACGGTGATCCGTCTGTTGTCAGCGGATTTAGCGGCAGTTTTACGGCAGGGTTGAGGGTGGCCTGCGCGTGAATCAGGCACTTATGCGGGTGCTCCGGCGGCAGACCACGGGAATTTGATGAAATCTCTCTGTAATCAGTCTAAAATACGAACTTCGGATCCGAAGTATGTCCCTTGGCCGCCAGCCGGCACGGGACGGGAAGAGGTGTGCAGTCATGCCATTCAGCCAGGCCAATCCGGAAATCGTCGCGATGCTCCACGAGCATGGCATCAAGCCGACGCACCAGCGCATCCAGATCGCCGGGGTGCTGTTCGCTCAGCCCCAGCACCTGTCCGCCGACCAGATCCTCGAGCAGGTCAACGCGCGCCACGGTTACGTCTCGAAGGCGACGGTCTACAACACGCTGGGGCTGTTCAGCCGCAAGGGCCTGATTCGCGAGGTCATCATCGATCCGTCGAAGGTCTTCTACGACTCGACGACCCACCCGCATCACCATATCTACAACGTCGATACCGGGAAGCTGGTGGATCTCGACCAGGATGCGATCAACATCCTCGGCCTGCCGGTGCCCCCGGAGGGGACAGTCATCGACGGCGTCGATGTCGTCGTGCGGGTACGCCCGCGACAGACCGCCGCCGGCACCGCCTGATTCGGGTCCGTCGCCACGGTTCCGGCTTGTCGCACCGGGGGTGATCTTTTATACTGCCCCGGCCCTGGGTTTTTCCTTGCCGTCCAGATAGCTGGACAACGCCTTCGCCGGTGTAGCTCAGTCGGTAGAGCAACTGATTCGTAATCAGTAGGTCGGAGGTTCGATTCCTCTCGCCGGCACCAACGCCCTCGCCGGCGACCCCGTCACCCCCCCTTCACTCAGGGATACAGAGATTCCTCGAACGTGTCTTCGCATCCGCGCAGGCCGACGAAGCCGCGCCGTCCCCGGCGCAGCGCTCGTTGACAGCGGCAATGGCCGCCCGGCATTGCGCTGCCGGATCGTCGCCGGCCGCGGACTGCTGATTGCCGCCCGAGGTGCCGGCACAGCCCGCGATCATGAAGACCGCGGCGAGCAGGAACGCCGTCGCTGCGGTGCTGAAACCCCGTTTCCCCAGCCGCTGGTGCGGAATCATCGGATACTCCTCTCGTATTGTTTTGTTTAATGTTTTTAGCAAGATTTGCGATCGCATGCAAATGAGCGGCGGGTACGGCGGGAGGGTCCTGCGCCAGCATGCCCGATCGTCGGGATATCGATTCTGGCACCAATCTTGCCTTGTCCAATCGCAATGCAAATGCGAAAACTGACAATGGGCTTCTTCGGCCGCACCCGCGCCGCGACGGCGACCATGCCGCGGGACGAGACGCAGGCCATCGATCCGCGCCGCCTGGCCGAGGTCATGCGCTGCTTCCCGATCAGCGGCAAGATCCGCTACTACCCGGAACACCGCAAGGATATCGTCCTCGAGTCGATCGTCATCGCCTATGGCATCGACCATCGCCTGATCTATACCCAGCACGATATCCGCATCGACGAGGACAGCGGCGAGCCGGTGTTCACGCTCGACGAGGACTGGAAGGATCGCCGCCTGTCCGGGGTGCGGAGCTTCTCGCTGCTGATCCCGTATGTCGGCGGCATGGAAGGCGACCTCGACTATGATCGTCGCGTCGCGCTCGAGACCGGTGGTTTCCTGCAACGCGGCGAGACGCTGACCCTGATGTCGCTGTCAAATGCGCGCGGCGTGCCGCATGTGAACACCGTCGTGCGCAAGCGTACGCTGCTGCGCGAAGGCTATTACGCGAACCATGCCGTCGTCGTGCTCGAGGTGCAGGCCGACACGCTGAACCATATCGACCAGCGCCAGCAGATGCGCGTGCGCACCGCGATCCCGGTGACGCTGCAGACCGCGGATGACGCGCCGCCCTGTGCCGCGATGATGGTCGACTTCACTGAATCGTCGATGAAGTTCAGGCTCGACCGCGCGGCCGGCGAGGTCGCCGAGCGCCGGAACCTGATCGTCACGATCGACCTGCCGGCCCATGGCCGAAAGTTCATCCTCGGCGGGCGGACGCTGCGCCGGGACGGCGATTATCTGGTGATCTCGCTGGTCAGCCGTTTCCGCGATGCGCGCTTCCGCGACATCGAGCTGATGGACGCCCTCGACCTCAAGGCGACCCTGCTGCAGCACCCCTCGACCCGGCCCTGAACGCGCCGCGGCCTGCGGACAAGGGCCGGCGATTGCGCTATCTTCTGCGCCATGGATTTCACGCTCGATGACGACTGGCTGACCCCTGTGCGGCGCGTCCCGTCGCCGAACCGGGATACGCGGCCGGACGGCTGCGCGATCGAACTGCTCGTCGTCCACGGCATCAGCCTGCCGCCGCGCGAGTTCGGCGGCGGCTTCATCGACGCGCTGTTCACGAACTCGCTGGACCCCGATGCCCATCCGTATTTCCGCGCGATCCACGACAAGCCGGTGTCGGCGCACCTGCTGATCGATCGCGCCGGCGAGGTGACGCAATACGTGCCGTTCGGGGCGCGGGCCTGGCATGCCGGCGCGTCGAATTTCCGCGGTCGCCCGGCCTGCAATGACTATTCGATCGGCATCGAGCTCGAGGGCTGCGACGATTTGCCCTACGAGGCGGTGCAGTACCAGCGACTCGCCGCGATCGCGCGCGTGCTGATGGGCGCATGGCCCGGCATCACGCCTGACCGCATCGTCGGCCACTGCGACATCGCGCCCGGCCGCAAGACCGATCCGGGGCGCGAATTCGACTGGGATCGGTTGTATACTCTGCTCGATACCCCGCCACAAGCATTCAACGACAAGGTAACGGGACCATGAGCCTGATCGCCATCCTGATCGCCGCGGCAACCGAGCGCTACTGGAAGTCGTTCAGCGCGATGCAGCCGTTCCAGTGGCTGATCTCGTTCGCGTGCTGGTTGCAGCAGCGTCACGGCGCCGCTGCCTGGTTCAACGGTCCGCGCGGCGTGCTGCTTGCGATTGCGCCGGGCGTCGTCGCGATCGCGCTGTTGCAATATGCGCTGGCGACGGGCTCCGGTTTCATCGTCTGGCTGGTTACGCTCGCGTTCTCGGTACTGGTGCTGATCCTGTGCATCGGCAATCGCGGCGCCGGCGAGCAGATCGACGAATACCTCAATGCGCTCGAGCGCGAGGATGCCGAAGGCGCCTACCTGCACGTGCGTGAGCTGCTGCAGGGGCGCGAGGCGGCCAACCCGGTCGAGATGAACCGCCTCGTCATCGAGACGCTGCTGGTTCGCAATCACGAACGGCTGCTCGCGATCCTGTTCTGGTTCGTGATCCTCGGACCGGTCGGCGCGATGCTGTACCGATCGACCGCGCAGCTCAAGGGCGTGTTGCACAGCGGCCGCGAGTTCGATGCGGATTTCATCGAAGCGGTGCTGCGCCTGCAGGCGCTGCTCGACTGGCTGCCGGCGCGCATCACCGCGCTGTGCTACGGCATCATCGGCAGTTTCGTCGATGCGATCCACCAGTGGCGCACCGCCGGACCCGAATGGCGCGCCGACCTCGCGGCCGGCAACCGCGGCGTACTGGTCAACAGCGGCCTCGGTTCGCTGCGCATCGGTGAAATGCCCGAGGGCGAGGAGCCGCAGGTCGATCACGATGCGCTGCGCGCGACGATCGCGGATGCGCAGGCGCTGATACAGCGCACGGTGATTGCATGGATCACGGTGTTCGCGGTCCTGACCATCGTCGGCTGGTTGAGCTGACCCCCGCACGGATTTCCCGATGACCACGATCGATCTGATCCGGCATGGCGAGCCGGAAGGCGGCCGCCGTTATCGCGGCAGCATCGACGATCCGCTGACCGACAAGGGCTGGTGCCAGATGCAGGCCGCGATCGGCGACGACTGCCCGTGGGACGCGATAATCACCTCGCCGTTGCGCCGTTGCCGCGCCTTCGCCGATGCGCTCGGCGCGCGTCACGCCATTCCGGTGACTGCCGATGCGCGTCTGCAGGAGCAGGACTTCGGTGTGTGGGAAGGGCGCAGCCCGGACGAGCTGCGCCGGCTCGATCCCGATCAATTGCGTCGATTCTATGCCGACCCGGTCAATGCCCGCCCGGAGGGCGCCGAGGCGCCGGAGGCCTTTCGCGCGCGCGTCGTCGCCTGCTGGCGCGAGATCCTCGAGCGGCATCCCGGGCAACAGGTGCTGGTCGTCGGGCATGCCGGGACGATCCGCGCGATCGTCAGTCATGTGCTCGATACGCCGCTGACTGCGATGTTCCGCTACAGCATCGCCTATGCCGCGCGGGTGCGGATACGCGCCGGCGGCGAGCGCCCGCCGGCGCTGGTCTTCGACGCCTCCCCGCCCCCCGGTCGATGAAGGTCGCTCGCGCAGCAGGCCTGTTATTGCTGTGTTCCTTCGCGCTGTCGCCGGCCGTTGCGCTGGAACTTGCAGACGATCGCGGACAGACCCTGACGCTCGACGGTCCGGCATCGCGCATCGTCAGCCTGGCGCCGCATGTCACCGAGCTGCTGTTCGCGGTCGGCGCCGGCGATCGCGTCATCGCGGTCGTCGAGTTCAGCGACTGGCCGCCGGCGGCGCGCGCGCTGCCGAGTGTCGGTAACGCGGGGCGCATCGATATCGAACGGGTGATTGCGCTCAGGCCGGATCTGGTGATCGGCTGGCAGACCGGCAATGACAGCGGTGACCTTGCCCGGCTGGCGCGTCTCGGCGTACCGGTCTATGTCTCGGAGATCGGCGCGATCCGCGAGATCCCCCGGGCGCTGGAGGCGTTCGGTCGCCTGGCCGGCACCGAGGCGGTCGCCGCGACCGCCGCGGAATCGTTTCGGCGCGATTACGACGCGCTGTCGCAACGCTTCGCCGGCCGCGCGCCGGTGACGGTGTTCTACCAGATCTGGGAACGACCGCTGATGACGATCAACGACCGGCACTTCATCGCCGATTCGATCCGGCTCTGCGGCGGCGTCAATATATTCGGGGTTATCGAGCCGATCGCGCCGGCGGTTTCGGTGGAGGCGGTGATCGCGGCGAACCCCGCAGTCATCGTCAACAGCGCATCGGATGCGCGCAACGCCGAGCAACTCGATGCCTGGCGACGCTGGCCCGCCATCGCAGCCGTGCGCAACGGCCACCTCTATGGCATTCCGTCCGACCTGATCTCGCGCCCGACCCCGCGCATCCTCGAGGGGCTGGAACGGCTTTGCGAAGTGCTCGAGCGCGCGCGGGAGTGAGCTCTTAGAAGGGGGGAATCATTCGCCGCGCAGGCGAGGGGAGCGCCAGTAGATCTCCTGGCCGCCGCCGAGGCGGGTCAGCACGCGGGAGATCACGAACAGCAGGTCCGACAGCCGGTTCACATAGGCGAGGATGTTTTCATTGATTGTTTCGCTGCGCGACAGCGCCACGATGTGACGCTCCGCGCGTCGGCACACCGCGCGCGCGAGATGACAGCGCGCCGAGGCCTCGGTGCTGCCCGGCAGAATGAATTCCCTGAGCGGCGTCAGCGTCGCGTTGTACATTTCGAGCTGCTTCTCGAGGTGTGCGACCGGTTTCGCATCGAGCGAATTCGTGCCCGGCATGCTGAGCTCGCCGCCAATATCAAACAGTGTCTGCTGGATCTCGCAGAGCGAGTGATGGATATCCTTCGGCAGCTCGTGGCTCAGCAGCAGGCCGAGTACGCTGTTCAGTTCGTCGATGTCACCGATCGCTTCGATACGCGGATGGTCCTTGTCGACGCGGCTGCCGTCGCCAAGACCGGTGGCGCCCTTGTCACCGGTGCGGGTGAAGATCCTGCTCAGTCGATTGCCCATCGCAGCATTCTACCCGTGAGGCCCCGGGTCGGGGGCGATACAGGACCGGGGAAATGAGAAATTTTCACCTTCGGCGGCATCCCGTCAGTAAAAATTAATAAAAACATATAGATAATTATCGTTAAAATTTTATGACGAACGTTGACAACTTCATATCTCGGGCGTATAGTTCACACCATACAGAATTACTTCCTACTTGCGCTGGTAGGCGATGGAGGGAACCATGATGAAGAAATTGCTCCGCAAGTTTTTCCCGCCCAGGACGGCGGGGGGCAGGAACCCGGTCCGGAAAGGGAAGCACGGACACCTGCCGATGATTCTGTCGTTCGACGGCCGCGTCGTCCGCCTGCGTCTGCCGGACTGAGGCAGTCGGCGGCCCGTCAACGGATTTACTGAACAGGGAGCGTGCCAACGCACAGGGATGTGCCCCTTGTATCAAGCAGTCCTCTCGATCTACTCTCCTGACGATTGGCCCGGTTTCAGTGATGAAACCGGGCCTCTTTTTTTGTCAACCGCGCAGGACCTGGCGCTGGAAGGATTCGAACATCAGCAATGACCAGAGTATCGGGCTGTGCTCGCGGCGGCCTGACTGGTGTTCGTCGATGAGACGCTCGACATAGCGCATGTCGAACAGGCCGCTGTCGCGCAGGCCCTCACCGAGCAGCGCTTCGCGCAGGCGCGAGCGCAGCGGGCCCCGGAACCACGGTCCGATCGGCACCGCGAAGCCCATCTTCCTGCGATAGAGGATGTCGCGCGGCAACAGTGGCTCCATCGCCTTCTTGAAAACATGCTTGCCTTCGCCGTCGTGAAGTTTCAGTTCCGGCGGCAGACTCGCGATCCATTCGACAAACTGATAATCGAGGATCGGTACGCGGACCTCGAGCGAGTTCGCCATGCTCGCACGGTCGACCTTGGTCAGGATGTCGCCGGGCAGATAGGTCTTGTAGTCGAGATATTGCACGCGCGACAGCGGGTGATCCGGCGCATCGGGGAGATGGGCCTTGAAGACCTCGAGCGCCGTATAGCCGCCGAGCGCCGATTTCAGTCGCGGCGAGAACAGCCGCGCCCGCTGCGCGTCGGTCGAGATCGACACGCTGTGCAGATAGCCGGCGGCGGTATCGCGGGCAAGCGCCTCGAAGGTTGCCTTCGCGCGCAGGATCTTCGGCGCCCAGTCGAGTTTCGGGTAGACCCGGCCGAGCAGGCCGAACAGCGGCCGTCGAATGGCGTGCGGGATAGTCCGGCGCATGACCTCCTCATGCAGATGCCAGCGATAGCGCCGGTAACCGGCCAGCCCTTCGTCGCCGCCGTCACCCGACAGCGCGACGATGACACGCTTGCGGGCGAGTTCGCAGACGCGGTAGGTCGGCAACGCCGAGCTGTCGGCGAACGGTTCGTCGTACATCGTCGCCAGCCGGTCGATCAGGCTGAAATCGTCGGGATCGACCTGCTCGACGAGGTGGTTCGTGTGATAACGCCCGGCGACCTGCGCCGCATAGGCCGATTCGTTGTAGGCCGGGTCGCCGAAGGAGATCGAGCAGGTGTTGACCGGGGCGTCCGACAGGCCGGCCATCAGCGCGACAACCGCGCTCGAATCGACGCCGCCGGACAGGAAGGCGCCGAGCGGGACTTCGGAGACGAGGCGGATGCGCACCGATTCGCGCAGGCGCTCGACCAGTTCCGCGCCCGCCGCGGCCTCGTCGCGCGGGCCGTCGTTCGTGAACGCGACGTCCCAGTAGCGATGCGGCGCGGGCAGGGCTTCACCGCGCCGGACCGTCAGCGTGTAGCCGGGGGCGAGCTTGTGAATGCCCGTGAAGATCGTCTTCGGGTCGGGGACATAGCCGAACGTGAAGTAATCCTCGACCGCGCAGGGATCGATCTCGCGCTTGAGAGACGGGTCGGCGAGCAGCGATTTCAGTTCGGACGCGAACAGCAGGCGGCCGTCGGGCGCGAGCGCGTAGTACAGCGGCTTGACCCCGAGACGATCGCGGGCGAGGAACAGGGTCTGGCGGTCGCGGTCCCACAGCGCGAAGGCGAACATGCCGCGAAAATGGTCGACGCAGCGTTCGCCCCAGTGGCGCCACGCATAGAGGATGACCTCGGTGTCGCAGTGGGTACGGAAGCGGTATCCGGCGGCGCGCAGCTCGTCCATCAAATCCGGGAAGTTGTAGATCTCGCCGTTGTAGACGACGACCAGCCGCTCGTCCTCGCTGTACATCGGCTGCTGGCCGGAGGACAGGTCGATGATCGACAGGCGCCGGTGGGCGAGGCCGAGGCCGGGCTCGATATGCCGGCCGCCCTCGTCGGGGCCGCGGTGGTACTGGAGCTGGTTCATGCGGGCGAGCAGGTCGCCGTCGACCGGCCGCTGCCCGCGCGTGTCAAAGATTCCCGAAAGCCCGCACATACCTCTCCTTGTCCAGCCGCTGCAGTCGGCACAGTATATATGCAAAGCGAGGACCAGCCAGAGTAACGGCACGACCATCGATGTAACAAATCTGTCATATAGCCGCCCTAGAATCGTCACAAATCCCGTGCAGACTGTGCCCGTTGGAACACGGAGCCTGGCTCCAGACCACTCAACGACAGCAACAGTCAGGAGAGATGATGATGATGAATGTGAAGACTGCCCTGATCGGCGGACTCGTCGCCGCGGGCCTCGCGATCGGTACTGCGCACGCCGGCGGCGCCGTCTCGGTCGATCCAAAGCTCCCCGATTATCAGAGAACGGCCGGCGTGTCCGGCAATCTGTCATCGGTCGGATCGGATACCCTCAACAATTTGATGACCCTGTGGGCGGAGGCCTTCCAGGGCCACTACCCGGCCGTCAACGTCCAGATCCAGGGCGCCGGCACCTCGACCGCGCCGCCGGCGCTGACCGAAGGCACATCGAACTTCGGCCCGATGAGCCGCGCGATGCGCCAGGGTGAAATCCAGGCCTTCGAAGAGCGCCACGGTTATGCGCCGACGCTGGTGCGGGTCGCGATCGACACGATCGCCGTCTACGTCCATCGCGATAACCCGATCGAGGGCCTGACGATCCCGCAGGTTGATGCGATCTTCTCGTCGAACCGCCGCTGCGGCGCTCCGAACGACATCACCCGCTGGGGCCAGGTCGGCCTGACCGGCGCCTGGGCGAACCGTGACTTCACGGTCTACAGCCGCAACGCGGTATCCGGTACCTACGGCTACTTCCGCCAGCACGCGCTTTGCGACGGTGATTTCAAGGCGTCGATCAATGAGCAGCCGGGTTCGGCCTCGGTCGTCCAGGGCGTCTCGGAGTCGATCAACGGCATCGGTTACTCCGGTATCGGCTACATCACGTCCGGCGTGCGCGCTGTGCCGTTGACCAAGGAAGCGAATGCCAACGGCAAGTACTTTGCCCCGACGGCGGAAAACGCGGCGAGCGGCGACTACCCGCTGTCGCGCTTCCTGTACGTCTATGTCAACAAGCATCCGACACGCGGTCTTGCCCCGCTGGAGCGCGAATTCCTGAAGTTGGTGCTGTCGAAACAGGGTCAGGAAGTGGTCGTGCGCGACGGTTACATTCCGCTGCCGGCCTCCCTGGTCGAGCGGCAGATGAAGGAACTCGGACTCTGACAGGAGTTCGTGGCAGTAAATCGGGGGCGCGGCAGATGCCGCGCCCTTTTTAACGGTTGAAACGGACCGCTTTCATGAATGCATCGACAAAAGGCCTGAACGAATCGGTGTTGCCGCGTGAAACCGCTCGCCGGCGCCTGTACATGAAGCGCCGCTTCTTCGACAAATTTTCGAAGTACATAGTCGGTATCGGCGGTATCAGCGTAATCGTTTCACTGGGCCTTATCTTCGTCTACCTGTTCAGCGAAGTTGGTCCGATGATGATGAACGCGCACACTGAAAAGGCAGCTGAATATCAGTCCCCGGGCGAAGGTCGTACTGTTGCGCTGTCGATGGAGCGATTCAGGTCGATCGCCTTCAGGCTCGGTGATGACGGCAGCGCGGTCTTCTTCAGGCCCGCGAGCGGTACGGTCCTGTCGAATCATCAGCTTGCCATCCCGGAAGGCGTCCGAGTCAGTTCGGACGCCGCTGCCGAGCCGCGTACGCGGCTTTATGCACTTGGACTGTCGGATGGTACCGCGCTCGTCGTGCGGGACAGCTATCGTGATACTTTCCCCGAAGACAAACTCGTCGTGGTACCGTCGATTCAGTTCCCGTTTGGCGAAGAACCGGTACCCGTGGATCCCGCCGGGCGCGCGTTGAAGGTCCTGGGTATACAGGAAGGGCAGCGCGGCATCGTCGTTGGCGCCTTGACCGAAGACAATCGCCTGCTGCTGGTTCGATACGAGTCGCGCGTCGATTTCATGACCGGCGACACGCTCCTGGTCCCAAGCAGCCACGAATTGCCGCGCCCGACCTTCGATGTCACCGATATCCTGATCTCCATCACCCTGCAGGAGATGATCGTCGGCGACCGGCAGGGCAATCTCCATTATTACGATATCTCCAATCCGGCCCAGGCCCGGCTGATCGATAGTGCGCTGGTATTCGACCGGCCTGGAGTGGCAGTGACGGCGATGAATTACCTGCTTGGCACCGTGTCCGTCATCGTCGGAGGCTCCGACGGATCGGTCAGCCAGTGGTTTCTGGTTCGCGACGCGGACAATGTACGCAGGCTCAAGCGCATCCGCGCGTTTGAATCGCATCCTGCATCGGTCACGCGCATCATGCCGGAGTATGCCCGCAAGGGGTTCGTCACCGCTGATAGTGCCGGCAATATTGCGCTGCATTTTTCGACATCGCAGCGGTCTCTGCTGATGCAAAAGGTATCGGACCGCGCCATCGTCGAGGTAAGCGTCGCGCCGCGCAACAACGGCCTGTTCGTAACCGACGAGGCCGGCAATCTGTATTACTACAACGTCGACAACGAGTATCCTCAGTATTCCTTCTCGGCCTTGTGGAGCAAGGTCTGGTATGAGGGGGGCGCTCATCCTGATTATGTCTGGCAGTCGTCATCGGCTACCGACGAGTTTGAGTCCAAGTTCAGTCTGGTGCCGCTGACGCTGGGTACGCTGAAGGCGGCATTCTATGCGATGCTGTTCGCGATGCCTCTGGCAATCATGGGCGCGATTTACTCGGCCTACTTCATGTCGTCGCGGATGCGCGGGCTTACCAAGCCGACCATCGAGATCATGGAGGCGTTGCCGACAGTCATTCTCGGATTCCTCGCCGGTCTGTGGTTCGCACCGTTCCTCGAGCGCCATTTACCGGCGATATTCTCGATCCTGATCCTGATGCCGACCGCCTTTCTGCTGACCGCGTTCATATGGTCGCGGTTGTCAGCAGGCATTCGCGCGATGGTCGGCCCGGGCTGGGAGGCGGCGTTGCTGATTCCCGTCGTTCTGCTTGTCGGCTGGCTGTGCGTGACACTGAGTCCATTCCTGGAGCTGTGGTTCTTCAGCGGCGACATGCGCCAGTGGCTGACCGACGTCGGCATAACCTATGACCAGCGTAACGCAATGATCGTCGGCGTTGCGATGGGCTTTGCGGTGATCCCGACGATCTATTCGATCGCCGAAGACGCGGTATTCAATGTACCGAAGCACCTGACCCAGGGCTCGCTCGCGCTCGGCGCGACGACCTGGCAGACGGTGACCCGTGTCGTGCTGCTGACCGCGAGTCCGGGCATATTCTCCGCAGTGATGATCGGGATGGGTCGCGCCGTCGGCGAGACGATGATCGTACTGATGGCGACCGGCAACAGCCCGGTTGTCAATTTCAACATCTTTGAAGGCATGCGCACCTTGTCCGCGAACATCGCCGTCGAGATGCCTGAGGCGGAGTTCGGCGGCACCCACTACCGCATTCTGTTCCTGTCGGCGCTGGTTCTGTTCGTTCTGACCTTCACGTTCAACACGATCGCGGAAGTCGTGCGCCAGCGGCTGCGCAGAAAATATGCTTCGATATAGCCGGCGGAACTGACAATGACAACCGTCAGGAAATGGTTCGACAGCGGCGCGCCCTGGATCTGGCTCAACGCAGGCGCTGTATCCATCAGCCTCGTCATGGTCGTAGGCCTTTTGATGCTGATTGCAGTGCGGGGTCTTGGCCATTTCTGGCCCGGCGCCGTCATCGAGACGTGGTACGAGCCGCCAGGGATGGAGCGGGTGCGTCTGCTCGGCGAAATCGCCAACAGCGATACCGTGACGGCCGCCGTCGTCAAGGATGCCGGCATGCCTGTCCCTGACGACATGAGCCTGGTGACGAGGCTGCTGATCAAGCATGGAAACCGCGACCTGACCGGCCGGGATTTCCTGTGGTATGTCGAGCCGTTCATGACCGAGCGCAACTATCCCCGTGATGCCATCGTCATCGAGCGCGTTGAGTGGGGGAACTTCTACGGTTACCTGCGTGAAGTCCGTGAGCAGGGCAGATTGGTGGGCGAAGGCGTAGAGGCGCGACGCGATCTTGCGCAGCGTATCAAGAGAGCCAATGAGATTCGTTCACAGATCAGAAGTATCGAGCGCTATGACGTCGGCGGCATCAACCACCAGATGGAAAGGCTGCGTCTCGACCAGCGCCGTCATGAGCTGCGCGGCACACTGACGCCTGAAATGATCTCGGGTATCGAAAGCCGGATTGCCGTTCTGAACGGTGAATTCGATCGTCTTGAAGACAAGCGCCAGGCGCTGATCCGGGAGATCGGTCGCGACTCTCTGGTCGCCGAGACGATGCAGGGCGACATGATCGAGATTCCGTTGTCCAACGTCGTCGAGGCATATCTTCCAAACGATATAAACGTGTTTGAAAAAGCCTGGCTGTATATTCATAACTTTATCGGCTTCGTCAGCGGTTATCCGCGCGAGGCAAACACCGAAGGCGGCATATTCCCGGCGATCTTCGGCACAGTGATGATGGTGCTGTTGATGTCGATCATTGTCACGCCGGTCGGTGTGCTCGCGGCTATCTATCTGCGCGAATATGCCAAACAGGGGCCGTTCACGCGGCTGATCCGGATCTCGGTCAACAACCTCGCCGGTGTGCCATCGATCGTGTTCGGCGTGTTCGGCCTCGGCTTCTTCGTCTACTGGATGGGCGGCGGCATCGACCGGCTGTTCTATCCCGAGTCACTGCCGGCGCCAACCTTCGGCACGCCGGGCCTGATCTGGGCCTCGCTGACGCTGGCGTTGCTGACGCTGCCGGTCGTCATCGTTGCGACCGAGGAAGGGCTGACGCGAATCCCGCGCGCGGTACGTGAAGGTTCGCTCGCGCTCGGCGCGACCAAGTCCGAGACGCTGTGGCGGGTCATCGTGCCGATGGCCGCGCCGGCAATGATGACGGGGCTGATCCTCGCCGTTGCGCGCGCCGCCGGCGAGGTGGCGCCGCTGATGCTGGTCGGCGTCGTCAAACTGGCGCCGAACCTGCCGGTGGACGGCAACTTTCCGTTCCTGCACCTGGAACGGAAATTCATGCATCTCGGCTTCCATATATTTGACGTCGGGTTCCAGAGCCCGAACGTCGAGGCCGCGCGACCGCTGGTCTACGCGACCGCGTTGACGCTCGTTATACTGATCATATTCCTGAACCTGACGGCGATCGCGATACGCAATCACCTGCGCGAGAAATACAAGAGCGAGTCCGACTGACCCTTCCGGTACCCGGCTGATGGATGAGAAGACCATGAATGCACCGACGATGACCCACGGCGTGACGGCCAACTTCTTCGACGATCAGAAGCTGCGCAGGAAGCTCGAACTCGAGCATGAGGAAGTCTGCCTCGAGGTCCGTAACCTCAATCTCTATTACGGCCACACCCATGCCCTGAAGAATGTGTCGATGAATATCCCGGCGCGCCGCGTCACCGCGTTCATCGGTCCGTCCGGCTGCGGCAAGTCGACGCTGCTGCGCTGCTTCAATCGCATGAATGACCTGATCGACATCTGCCGCATCGAGGGCGAGATACTGCTCGACGGCAACAACATCTATGAGCGCAGCGTCGACGTCGCCGAGCTCAGGCGCCGGGTCGGCATGGTGTTCCAGAAACCGAATCCGTTTCCGAAGACGATCTACGAGAACGTCGCCTATGGCCTGCGTCTGCAGGGCATCAGGGACCGTCAGACCCTGGACGCCGTCGTCGAGCGCTCGCTGCAGGGCGCGGCGCTTTGGGACGAGGTGAAGGACCGTCTGCACGAGAATGCCTTCGGGCTGTCCGGCGGACAGCAGCAGCGCCTCGTCATCGCCCGTGCGATCGCGATCGAGCCGGAGGTCATTCTGCTCGACGAACCGGCCTCGGCGCTCGACCCGATCTCGACCGCGAAGATCGAGGAACTGATCAACGACCTGAAGCAGAAGTACACGATCGTCATTGTCACGCACAACATGCAGCAGGCCGCCCGCGTATCCGATTACACGGCATACATGTACCTCGGCGAGATGATCGAGTACGACGACACGCTGTCGATCTTCACCAATCCCGCCCAGAAGGCGACCGAAGACTACATCACCGGCCGCTACGGCTGATCACCTGATCCGACTTCCCGGAGGCACGACCATGGACATCGACAAGGAAAGGCTCGGCAAGCATATCTCACAGCAGTTCAATGCCGAACTCGAGCACATTCGCAACCGGGTGCTGGCGATGGGCGGACTCGTCGAGCAACAGGTGCTCGATGCCGTCAACGCGCTGATCAGGGAGGACGTCGGCCTCGCCGAGCAGGTCATCAGCAACGATATGAAGGTCAACAGCCTGGAAGTCGCAATTGACGAAGAGTGCACGCAGGTCATCGCCCGCCGCCAGCCGACCGCCGGCGACCTGCGCCTGCTGGTCGCGGTGATCAAGACCATCACCGACCTCGAGCGCATGGGCGACCAGGCCGAACGCGTGGCCCGCATGGCGGTGCACCTGGCGTCCCAGGGGCACGGTCGCCGCAACGCCTCGCATGACGACCTGCGTACGATGGGTAACCATGTGGCGGCGATGGTCCATGACGCGCTCGATGCCTTCGCCCGTCTCGACGTCGAGGCCGCGCTGCAGGTGCCGCGCGACGACCTCGCCGCCGACCGTCTCTACGAGAGCATCATGCGTCAGCAACTGACCTTCATCATGGAGGACCCGCGCTCGATCAGCCATTCGCTCGACATCATGTGGGCCGCGCGCGCGCTCGAGCGCGTCGGCGATCATTCGCGCAACATCTGTGAATACGTCATCTACCTCGTCAAGGGCAAGGACGTGCGCCATATCAGCATCGAGGAGATGGAGCAGGCGGCCAGGGCGCCGCGCTGATCAACTAGGCCGCAGCGAATTCGCTGCGGATACGTACTTGCTCATGTCGTCTCTCCTGTGGCTGGTGATGCTTCAATGAGGCCGCAGCGAATTCGCTGCGGATACCACAGTCCGTAACGGTCCAGCGTTCTGTCGTTGAATGGCTTCAATGAGGCCGCAGCGAATTCGCTGCGGATACACGGCCTGCCGTTGTACATGGAAATCAGCTCACCACCGCTTCAATGAGGCCGCAGCGAATTCGCTGCGGATACCGGCAGTAGCAAGGCGGTCCTGCTGACGAATCTCATGCTTCAATGAGGCCGCAGCGAATTCGCTGCGGATACCATCCAGCGGCGTGAATGTGCCGCCAGTCACCTTGTGCTTCAATGAGGCTGCAGCGAATTCGCTGCGGATACCGATACAGGCACGCCGACGCCGCCTGACCCTAACCCGTGCTTCAATGAGGCCGCAGCGAATTCGCTGCGGATACCGTCCTTCGATCCAGCGTGTCCTGCGTGCTTTCGTGCGGCTTCAATGAGGCCGCAGCGAATTCGCTGCGGATACCAAACCTCATCGGTGCAACCCTCGCAGGGGCAAACCTGCTTCAATGAGGCCGCAGCGAATTCGCTGCGGATACGTGTGCGGCGGCGGCGTTTATGGTGCGCGGTCGATGCTTCAATGAGGCCGCAGCGAATTCGCTGCGGATACGTCATAGCGACTCTACGAGATTGATGTCAAACGAGTAGCTTCAATGAGGCCGCAGCGAATTCGCTGCGGATACGTCGTAAGCCCCCACGAAGCAACGGATGGCGCAATCCTGGCTTCAATGAGGCCGCAGCGAATTCGCTGCGGATACAGGGATGGTATAGACGGCAAGGATGGTGAACCCGGCGCTTCAATGAGGCCGCAGCGAATTCGCTGCGGATACAATAATAACAAGGCCATGGAGGCCGCTGACGAACACGCTTCAATGAGGCCGCAGCGAATTCGCTGCGGATACCGTACAAATCATGAAGATCGGCGCGTTCGAAATGGTGCTTCAATGAGGCCGCAGCGAATTCGCTGCGGATACTGGATGATGCACAGATCATGCGGCGTGTTCTCGGCAAAGCTTCAATGAGGCCGCAGCGAATTCGCTGCGGATACGTTCAGTCCGTAGCTGTTGATCGATGCAGAGTTTGCGGGCTTCAATGAGGCCGCAGCGAATTCGCTGCGGATACATCGGCTTCGAGCGAAGCAATGCGCTGCTTTGCCTTTTCGCTTCAATGAGGCCGCAGCGAATTCGCTGCGGATACCACATAGCGAATGTCCGGGAAATACCATAGTAAATTGGCTTCAATGAGGCCGCAGCGAATTCGCTGCGGATACATCCGGTAAACTCGTTGTCGCCCCACATCATCAGATGCTTCAATGAGGCCGCAGCGAATTCGCTGCGGATACCATGTGCGGCGGGTAGTTCTCATACATCGTATCGTGGCTTCAATGAGGCCGCAGCGAATTCGCTGCGGATACCGCACCCGGGACAAACATCGGGAAGGTCGAGACGCATGCTTCAATGAGGCCGCAGCGAATTCGCTGCGGATACGTGCACATGCGCGAACTGTACGATCTGCACAAGCGGCGCTTCAATGAGGCCGCAGCGAATTCGCTGCGGATACCTCAGAACGCCAGGCGTCAGACGCTCAGCCAGAAAAACGCTTCAATGAGGCCGCAGCGAATTCGCTGCGGATACGATGCGGCAATTGTCGTATTACGTCGAGCAGCAGGCGGCTTCAATGAGGCCGCAGCGAATTCGCTGCGGATACCTCCTCCCATGGATAGCCGACTATCATAAATATCTTGCTTCAATGAGGCCGCAGCGAATTCGCTGCGGATACACCCGAAGTTACTGAAGATGAGGAATTCTGATATGACCGCTTCAATGAGGCCGCAGCGAATTCGCTGCGGATACGCCGTTCAGGATTCGATCATCGGGCCGCAACGTGGGCTTCAATGAGGCCGCAGCGAATTCGCTGCGGATACTCCGGGTGAGGGGGGCAGTATTTCAGCTTTTTCGACAGCTTCAATGAGGCCGCAGCGAATTCGCTGCGGATACGAACCAGGGGATGTCTCTTGCGCGGGCCACCAATAGCGCTTCAATGAGGCCGCAGCGAATTCGCTGCGGATACAAGCCTTGACCCGAATCGAAACCCTGAGTGAGCGAATGCTTCAATGAGGCCGCAGCGAATTCGCTGCGGATACTATGGACTTCGATGTACACCGTTCGCACAGTCGTCACGCTTCAATGAGGCCGCAGCGAATTCGCTGCGGATACGCTGCTGGGACAAGCGGAGACGGGGAGACCGACAGAAAGCTTCAATGAGGCCGCAGCGAATTCGCTGCGGATACAACAAACGATTGTTATGGGTCGGCAAGATTATCACTGTGCTTCAATGAGGCCGCAGCGAATTCGCTGCGGATACAGCGCGGCACCTGTTTCTGATGATCGGTGCGCGGCGGGCTTCAATGAGGCCGCAGCGAATTCGCTGCAGATACGTTTTGCTACACCGATACCTGCGGGCATGCGGGCAATGGTGCTTCAATGAGGCCGCAGCGAATTCGCTGCGGATACACCGACTGGCTGCGGTCGCAAGGCCGCGATCCTGCAGCTTCAATGAGGCCGCAGCGAATTCGCTGCGGATACCTACACTCACGCGGTCAGAGTCCGGCGCTCGTAGCGCTTCAATGAGGCCGCAGCGAATTCGCTGCGGATACGGGTCCGCGCGCGCTGCTGGAATCGGTTGATCATCGTGCTTCAATGAGGCCGCAGCGAATTCGCTGCGGATACTAAAGCCTGAGCAATACAAAAACCGCAAGGTGTTCCAGCTTCAATGAGGCCGCAGCGAATTCGCTGCGGATACACCGGCGGCTATCACATCCTGCGGATCAGCAAACAGGCTTCAATGAGGCCGCAGCGAATTCGCTGCGGATACATGAGATTGTCATCGGCGTTGACGAGACGACAACCGACGGCTTCAATGAGGCCGCAGCGAATTCGCTGCGGATACGCGCGCACGAGGGACTACGGGAAAATCCGCTGGCGCTGCGCTTCAATGAGGCCGCAGCGAATTCGCTGCGGATACATTCGGGCGGCGCACTGGAGGAAAACTCCGAAGCAACGCTTCAATGAGGCCGCAGCGAATTCGCTGCGGATACGCAGGCAGCCATTATTGCAGTCATCCTGGGTGGTGCACGCTTCAATGAGGCCGCAGCGAATTCGCTGCGGATACCTCAGATCAAGTCCCATGTCGAGGATTACATTCGCAAGCTTCAATGAGGCCGCAGCGAATTCGCTGCGGATACGCGACAGGATTTGATGAGGAGCTTTCCTACCAGGGCAGGCTTCAATGAGGCCGCAGCGAATTCGCTGCGGATACAAGACTGTGCGGCAAGGTATCTTGACGATAGCTCCATGCTTCAATGAGGCCGCAGCGAATTCGCTGCGGATACGTGATATAGACGGTCTGGTAGCGCGTGACTGTGATCTCGCTTCAATGAGGCCGCAGCGAATTCGCTGCGGATACAGGATCGGACTGAAGAACTTTCATGGTTGCTTCCTCGGCTTCAATGAGGCCGCAGCGAATTCGCTGCGGATACGCGCACTGGACGAGGCTGACGAAATCGTCGACGACAGCGCTTCAATGAGGCCGCAGCGAATTCGCTGCGGATACGACCAGATCGCGGACGAGGCGGACAAGCGGCTATGATGCTTCAATGAGGCCGCAGCGAATTCGCTGCGGATACGAACAGTTCCAGCCATACCGAGACAGGATACGGACGCTTCAATGAGGCCGCAGCGAATTCGCTGCGGATACCCGGATATTGCGATGTCAGGCAGACTGGTCGACCTGCTTCAATGAGGCCGCAGCGAATTCGCTGCGGATACGGGCAGTCACCCATCCACCGGACATGCTGACATAGCGGCTTCAATGAGGCCGCAGCGAATTCGCTGCGGATACCTGAGGCTGAGGTCGCGCAGAAGGTGCAGTCATGAGGCTTCAATGAGGCCGCAGCGAATTCGCTGCGGATACGACGGCAAGCGCATTCCGTCAGTGACCACGATACTGGCGCTTCAATGAGGCCGCAGCGAATTCGCTGCGGATACATCGAAGGGTTCTTCTCGATCTTCAAGCGCGGCATGCTTCAATGAGGCCGCAGCGAATTCGCTGCGGATACCTCCGGCACGATGCGATTCGATAATCCGACCGAGAAGCTTCAATGAGGCCGCAGCGAATTCGCTGCGGATACAGCAAAACGTGAATTGCCTGATGGGAATTGGAGGCGGGCTTCAATGAGGCCGCAGCGAATTCGCTGCGGATACCGTCAATGCGTCACACTACGATTATGACTTTCTTATGGCTTCAATGAGGCCGCAGCGAATTCGCTGCGGATACGCAAACCTCACCGGCACAATCCTCGACAGTGTATGCCTGCTTCAATGAGGCCGCAGCGAATTCGCTGCGGATACCATGTCAGAGGTGAGGGTTGACGCGCATCAGGAAAAGCTTCAATGAGGCCGCAGCGAATTCGCTGCGGATACGAGTCCCTTACGACCGGGAATTCACCAGCTCCGATGCTTCAATGAGGCCGCAGCGAATTCGCTGCGGATACCTCAGCGATGCCCTTCTCAAGTTCACAAGTCTGGACGCTTCAATGAGGCCGCAGCGAATTCGCTGCGGATACCTGACTGACCCGGCTGATGGAGGTGACCGACGCCGCCGCTTCAATGAGGCCGCAGCGAATTCGCTGCGGATACCACCACAGCCGCATGAGCCATCGTCCAGAATTGGCCGCTTCAATGAGGCCGCAGCGAATTCGCTGCGGATACGGGGATTTTCGTAATTGCTGGCGGCGTATCCATAATAGCTTCAATGAGGCCGCAGCGAATTCGCTGCGGATACTTCAGGAGGTCGTCAATCAATGCGAGGCGTCGAGATGAGCTTCAATGAGGCCGCAGCGAATTCGCTGCGGATACGAGGATGCCGCGTTATTCGCCAGTTGATTTGTGGTAATAGCTTCAATGAGGCCGCAGCGAATTCGCTGCGGATACGCGGCGCAGGTGTTTGTATACGCGGGCACGCAGGCAGCTTCAATGAGGCCGCAGCGAATTCGCTGCGGATACATGGCCATCTGGAATGGGTCGGGGTACGACCCCTATGCTTCAATGAGGCCGCAGCGAATTCGCTGCGGATACGCCGGTAGACGGGGCGACGGGCTACAAGGCCCGTATGCTTCAATGAGGCCGCAGCGAATTCGCTGCGGATACGCGCCGTTCCTGCGCCCATCCGTCGTCGCCCTCCTCGTCGCTTCAATGAGGCCGCAGCGAATTCGCTGCGGATACTCCTGAACAGCGCCCGGCGCTCATTGCGCAACGCAATGCTTCAATGAGGCCGCAGCGAATTCGCTGCGGATACGAGAAAAGGCGAAGCGGATGCTGGCGGCGATCGATGCGCTTCAATGAGGCCGCAGCGAATTCGCTGCGGATACTTCGCCGCGCAGGACATGGCCGAAGTCGTTCTGAGGCTTCAATGAGGCCGCAGCGAATTCGCTGCGGATACACCCTGAATCTGACCCAACATCCGGCGTCGCCGGAGGCTTCAATGAGGCCGCAGCGAATTCGCTGCGGATACATGTGCAGGGTGTGACCAGCCGGAACCTGCACAGTCACGCTTCAATGAGGCCGCAGCGAATTCGCTGCGGATACAACGTATACATCCCGGACGTGAGCGGGTAGATCGTCTCGCTTCAATGAGGCCGCAGCGAATTCGCTGCGGATACGCGTATTATGAACCGCTGTCAGCGCCAATATCAGCCATGCTTCAATGAGGCCGCAGCGAATTCGCTGCGGATACGATTCCCCGGCAATGCTGTAAACGTCACGCTGCTGCGCTTCAATGAGGCCGCAGCGAATTCGCTGCGGATACACATGGCGAAGGCTCGCGCCGCTGTGCTGGCCTATACGCTTCAATGAGGCCGCAGCGAATTCGCTGCGGATACTCGGATGTTCGCGTCCCGCATAAATCATAACGGGTCCGCTTCAATGAGGCCGCAGCGAATTCGCTGCGGATACGTCAAGGGGGTCGGGATAGGCGGGAGTCGCGAAATCCGCTTCAATGAGGCCGCAGCGAATTCGCTGCGGATACGGGTCTACGGTGTCCGGCGGCATCGCACTGATCCCCAGCTTCAATGAGGCCGCAGCGAATTCGCTGCGGATACGCGAACCCTTACTCAGATACTCGCCAGCTATCTCCGGCTTCAATGAGGCCGCAGCGAATTCGCTGCGGATACGGTAAACGGGCAATGCCAACAGGCACAGCATCATGGCCCCGCTTCAATGAGGCCGCAGCGAATTCGCTGCGGATACTACCCGAAGGCCCCGGCCGAGGTCGCGATGCTGATGCTTCAATGAGGCCGCAGCGAATTCGCTGCGGATACGGGGAGCCGCACAGGCAGACGCCGGACGTGGATAATGTCGCGCTTCAATGAGGCCGCAGCGAATTCGCTGCGGATACGCCGCAGATGACGCACACCTCCACCTGTGGACCACGCTTCAATGAGGCCGCAGCGAATTCGCTGCGGATACCAGAATCTTCACAGCCATGTGCCCTATGAATCCAACGCTTCAATGAGGCCGCAGCGAATTCGCTGCGGATACGCGGTTGTCTGCGGACAATACCTCCGCGTGATCTCGTGCTTCAATGAGGCCGCAGCGAATTCGCTGCGGATACATTCAAGCTCAAGCGATACACTTTGCTAGATGCTCCTGCTTCAATGAGGCCGCAGCGAATTCGCTGCGGATACGATATCGTAACCATAGTGAGGGTGAGCGATGTTTAGGCTTCAATGAGGCCGCAGCGAATTCGCTGCGGATACAGCTCGCATATAACTAGTCGGCTGGCCAAGGTGTAATGCATCGATCCGCGAGCGGTGGATCGAAATCCTTGATAAATACTGCCTGACGACCTTCCTGCCGATGATTGGCATCTCGATTTTATCCGAATTTTCAAAGATCTGTGTATTTGCGAGCGCTCCCCGGGGATTGTGGGGTCACTAGAGCGCTCGCGTTTACCGGGCGAAGGATCAGACGATTGTCGGCTCCCGCTTTACTGCTTCGAATGTCTTGCCCAAGCTGACCACATGCGGCGTGACCTTGTCCGCTACCCCGAGGTCCAGCATGAGTACATGATCATGATCATGGTGAATCAGTTCGTCAAGGGTGGCCAGCAGGTCGGCGTGGCGGCGTCTGCTGAGGCGGCACTGGAACACGGAGAGTTGCAGCCATTCGCCATATCCTTTCATCAGCTTGAACACGCTGCGCCAGCGCCTGGGGTCGCTGATATCGTAGGTTACGAGATAGAGATGCTCGTCCATGATGTCACCGTGTCGTGAATCCGGGAAAGTCCTGTATGTCGCCCAGCAGGTATCGTCCGAGCAGGCGTGCCTGTATCTCCAGGATGCGTCGATAGCTGGCGCGGTAATCGAACAGCGGATGTGTGATTTCCTGACTCAACCTGCGCTCAAATGCGGCGATGAATCGCTTTCTGCCCTCGCCGGTCAGCGAAACGCTGCCGGCGGCGGATACGAAGTCGCTGGGGCGGATTTCTCCATTGTTGATTGCCGACAACACACTGGATTCTGCGATCAGTGGCCGGAACGGCTCCATCATGTCTAGCGCGAGGGCAGGGCGTCCGTAGCGCGGCTGATGATAGAACCCGCGATAGGCGTCGAAGCCGACCGCAGTCAGAGCCACGGTCCAAGTGCGTACGAGTAGCGTGTAGGCGTAGGAGAGCAGCGCGTTGACCGGATCGGTTGGTGGGCGCCGGTTGCGGATCGTGAACTCGAACGCGAAACTCTTTTCGTCGCTGTCGCGCTTGATCATATGACTGAAGGCGCCGAAGTAGCGCGCGGCAGCAGTCCCTTCCATTCCGAGCAGTTCCTCCAGGCTCGCGACCTGCAGGGCGCGTCGTGCATCGACCTTCAGATCGTCGAGCAGGCGCTGCGGCGCCTCCTCGCCACGCCAGTTGCGCCGCAGCAATGTGCGGCAATTCATGATCTTGGTATGTACGAGACCTTTCGCAATGCGCAGGCAAATGGCCTCGTTGAAGCTGGCGCGATACTGCGCTGTGCGCAGTTCGACATTCTTGTGGCCGGTGCCGATCGTGTGGCCGAGAAACCAGCCGCCGTAGGAATGCCAGGTCACCGGGATCTCCCGGCGCATTAGTTCGTGCAGGCAAGGTGTGGTGACATAAACGTTGCCCATGATGGCCACCTGGGAGACGTCGATCAGCCGTACCGTGGTCGCCGGTTGATCGTCGACCGAGACTTCGAGCGTCTCGCCCTTCTTCGTGACCTTGGCCTTGTTGGCCTGGACATACAGTGGCATCGCCTCGTCGCGTGCGACCGCCATTGGCCTCGGGCTGCTATCCGCGCGTTTCAGGAAATTGACCTCGTCCGGCAGGCAGATGCCGACCAGCGAGCAGCGCGGGCACTTCGGGCTGTCTTCCAGCGGCGGTGGCATCTGCCCGCCGGCGGCGACGAAGCGCAGGCCGTTGATCGCGGCACGCGTGCGGGCGCGCAGTTCCTCATCAAAAACCACACGCACTCGTTCTTTTGAGGCGACAAAGTAGAGGATCCCTTCCTCGCAGATGTAGCCGTATTCCTCGAGGATCATCCCCTGCACGCAGAGCTGCACGCGCTCCGGGTCGTAGGCGCCTTTTGAGACGTGGGGGCGTTTGCCGCGCTTGTAATCGACCGGCGTGACCGTATCGCCTTCGCCCTCGACGAGGTCCATGCGGGCGATCAGTCCGAGCCGGTTCGATGACAGCGTGATCGAGCGGGCATGGATCTTTTCCGTATCTTCCCCGTTACCGGCGGCGGGGTCCGGCAGGTCGCCCGAAGGTTTGTCGACGCGGCGATGGGCATAGCGCCCCTCCACGGTATCGCCGGATTCCGCCCATTCGCCCTGCACCCATTCCAGATAGGCGAGGCGGGGGCAGTACTCGTACTCGTTGACCATGCGCGCCGGCAACAGCGGCAGATCGCCCGAAATCTCGGGGAACGGGAGAGGGAGTTCTCCCTGGGTTTGGGGCTGCTCTTCCATAAGGACGGACTCCGATGGCGGGATCGTCCTGATGACTATCGATATTATTGAGAAATTCTTGAAAACTTTGATACTGGTGATGTCGTTCTAATGCGCATTATTGACGCGCATAGAATATGCGCTAAAATATGTGCATCTGCTTTATCCGGAAGGATGTGTGATGCACGAAATCTACGATGCCAGCGCGCCCAGGAAACCCACGAACCTGTCGGTCAACAGCGATCTGCTGAGGAAGGCGAGGGAATGCGGGCTCAATCTTTCGGCGGTCATGGAGGCTGCATTGATCGAACAGGTCAGGAAGAGCCAGCGCGAACGCTGGCTGGAGGAAAACCGGGAAGCGATCGATGCGTACAACGAGCATGTTGAGCGCAATGGTGTGTTCTCGGACGGCCTGCGGAGCTTCTGAGTGGCTCAGTTCACTGTCCATCGCAACAAAAACTCCAGGACTGCGGAGCTGTATCCTTATCTGGTCGATATCCAGAACGGTCTGCTTGAAGATCTGAAGACGCGGGTCGTGATACCGGTGGAGAAGGTCGCTGACTTCGTGGGAAAGCCGCTGGAGCGATTGATGCCGGTGATCGTGATCGCGGGGGAGCGGTATGTGTTGATGACGCCGCTGATGGCGGGGATTGCGCGGGGTGAGTTGGGGGAGGCTGTTGCCGAGCTTGGCGAATATAGAAACGAGATTCTTGGGGCAATGGATTTTCTTGTTTCGGGAGTATAGGTAGTAAGCTGTTCATTTCAAACTTCGCGCGCAGGACTGAAGTTGATCTTGAAGTTGGCGCCAGCACCGACCTTGATGCGGCGCGAGCGGAAGGTAGCTTCCACGCCTCGAGTGCGCAGGGCGGAACGGTCAGGCACCTGAAGGTAAAGCTCCGGCAGCAACAACAGCGATCGAATCGAATCCGGATCGAGCGGGGCAGACCAAAGTGACCAAGTGAAATAGAGTTCGCCTTCTTTTCCTTGTGCCCACCCGACCGTGGCCAGACCGCGGCGTGCCGGCGCGGATGGGAACAGTGCCAGCGCTCGGTAGGCGAGCAGGTTAGCCATCCAGACCGTTCGGGGCTTATTGTCGCTCGCCGTGGGATCGCGATCCATCAGGGCGTAGCGCCGATCTTCAACCGGATCCCAGCGCATGGAAAGCCCTTCGTCTTCATAAGTCCAGGGAGCAAAGAGCATGGATTGCAGGCGCTCTGGTGATACGCTTTGCTGAAGCATCCCCGCCGTATCGAGGAAATCCTGATGACCCGATCCGGAGATGAACGAGAAGGGCGTCGGGGCGAGTTTCCCGTCCTTGCGTTTCAGGGAACTCTCATGCAGGCTGCCCGTGTTGCAAAATGCGGCCAGGATGTCGAGTGACTCGCGGTCATCGGAGCCAGCGCCTTCTAGAAGCGGTTCAAGGATTGCCCGGTACTCCGATTCCGTGCAGTCTATGTTCTTGCCAAGAGCAAGCTCGGGTCTGGGTACCGATTGACGCAGAGACTTGAGCCAATCCTTTCGCAGCACTTCCAACTCACGCTCCAGTGGCGCTATTTCATCGTCTAGCGCCTGTCTGCGTTCCTTGCCACGCAGGCCATGTTTCTTGATTTCGTCGCGCTTGTCCTTGATCTCTTTCTTCTTCGCCGAAAACAGTCGTTCGGCCACCTTGCGCTTCTCATCCGCTTCATCTGAAACGCTGGTGCCTCGCAATTTTTCTGCAAGCAATTCCGCCAGTGCCGTTGGATCATCTGTGGCCAACCCGGTCAATCGCGGCCGCCATGCAAGCCCGCTACGCCGCCAGGCCAGACGCACACGCCGGTAGCCCGCGTGATGAAGCACGACCAAAGTCCCGACAGCCGCGAGGAATCCGAGGGGGTTGGCGCCGTCAATGCCTTCGAGTACAAGGGAATGATCGCCGGGACCGGCGACCCCTGATGGCGATGGTGCAGCCACCGGATCTGTCCTCTCTGGAACCTCATCAATCATCCAGCGACTGCCATACCAGTCGCCGAGCCGCAGAATCGCTTCCAGGTAGGCCAGTCCCCACCAGCCGTAACACCGAGTGAGGCGCCAGAACCGCTCGGAAACGCCCGCTTCGAGCGTATGCGGGGGACTCCACGAGACGCGGTCTTCGGTACCGACATTGATCGTTACGCCTCCAAACTCGCCGCGAACGGGCGGAGGCTCCATCTCGTGGCTGACCGGAGCAAACGGCCTGCCGTAACCGTGATGGCTGGCGATCGCATGCAGCAGCAAATCAGTAAGACCGGCATCCTCCCGGTTCGGCAAATGCCGCTCGGCAAGCTGCAACGACAGCATCTCATGCCGGAAATTCTCAGGCAGGTTGCTCGCGGCGCGGATCGCGCGGCGACGCGCAGGCGAATCCGGTATCGTCGCCGACTTGGCAAGCGGTTCTCCAGTAAGCGCCGCCAGTTCATCACCCTGGTGGAGCATAATCTGGAAGCGCTCGTCCAGCTTGCCGGCATCGTGCCACCAGGCCGCGGTCTTGAGCGGCTCGCGGAACTCGTCCGGGAGGCAGCGGCGCGCGAGCTGATCGGCGGCCCGCTCCACGGACGCACTGTGGATTTCGAGGCTGACCTCCTGGCCGGCGGCGGATAACAGATCGTCATCGTCGGCGAAGAGATCCTGTTCCCCTTCCGCTTGGGATTCTGCCTTCCGCGTGCGCAAGATCAGGCCCCCGGCCGGGTATGGTTCATAATGACCGTCGCGCACCTGTTTCAGGAACGCGAGCCACCAATCCGGCGGCGCAGGTACGTCATCTTCGCTTTCGGGCCTGTAGTCAAGCACCGCGGCGATCGCTTTCCGCACGCCTTCGCGCTCCCAGGCGGGATCTTCGGCAAGTTCCATCAAGGCACGCAAAGGCGGACAACCGAGCCATGGCTTCAGGAGGGCGCGATGCAGGCGCAACGCGACCGCCTTGCCGCTGCGGAAGTGAGTGGGTTCCCATATGTCGAGTTGCGCCTCCCCCACGGTCTGTTCCGGGGCCGACTGCGCCAGCCCCGCCATGCCATAGGCGGCCGGAAGGACCACCACGTCGTTCGGGTGGAGTTGTGAGGCGTGTGTGCATACCCGTGAGCGATCCCGGCCCTGCCACAGCAGCACCGGTCGAATGTGCTCCTTTACCCATTGCTCGGAATCGCGCGCGCCCTCCACGTCCCCGCCGTCATCTCCATCGGTCGCGTCCGTCAACCAGTTCCGCAGGCGATAGAGCGGCACGGTTACCGTCTCTGCGCTGTTCGGTGGACAGAGAGAAATCGTCTCCGGCCAGTGGTCAAAATTATCTCCATTCATATCCGCGCGCCACGCCACCCGCACTTCAGCCACACCGCGGCCTGTGCCGTGGAGGTAGAACTGGATATCAGGTTCTACCTGTGGCCTGGGGGAGGTCTGGCACAGCAGGTCCAGGTGCGCCGGCAGCAGCAACGGCGCGTCCTCTGTCGGTGCGAGATACTGTGCAAGATCGTTGATCGCCTGTACGCGTGCATCGAGCGCGGCAATGCCGAAATCGACGATCTTGTACTCGCGCTTTCCTTCCGTTTTCGCCTCGGCCAGCTCGTCGTGAAGCAGACGCCAGCATTCTGCGAGCGCGCCGCCATAGACAAAATCCTCCGTGCCGGCCTCGGCATCCTCGTCGCGAACAAAGACGACCGCCCGCGCAGATTCGCCCCTGCCCAGACGGTTGAGGCGGCCAAAGCGCTGACGCAAGGCATCGAGGCTCGCGGCTTCGGTCACCAGCGCGTCGAAACTGAAATCGGCGCCGACCTCGATGCACTGCGTGCTGACAAGCACTATCGGCCGTTCCGGCGAGCTCGGATCATTGGCCTTGAGCACCGGTTTCCACCGGGCGACGAGTTGGTCGCGCTCGAAGGGACGTAGTCGGCCGGTGAGCAAGATGACATCGCACTCGCCACCGTGCCACTTGTGTAACGACTGCGCGATCGCTTCGGCCGTGCGCACGCGATTGACGATCACCGCTACGCGTTGTCGCGCTTGCTCCTTAACAAACATCGCCACGCGCCCCGCCGCCGCTTCGACAAGCGGATCCTGCGCCGTCGACCTGCCGGCCTTGATCGAAACCAGCTCGGCGGGCTTGGAAGCATCGATGCGGCGCGCAAGCTCCGGGTGGTCGAGAGCAGCATCCCGGTTTGCACCAGGGAATACGGCCGTTTCGGGGATGTCGGGCGGCGGCGTTGCGGACAGGATGGAGAACGCAAACGGCGTGCGAATCGGCTGCTCAGCCCAGTCCTCGCCCCGGTAGCGCTCCACCGCGCGCAAGGTCTGCATGAACGGCACGGACAGGTGCGCCTCGTCCAACAGGATCAGACTGTCATGCGCTGCCAGACCAGCGAAGATCGACGCGGTCTGGCTGCTCCGTCCATATCCGCGAAACAGCAGTCTCGACCCGAGTTGATCCACCGTGGACGTGATCACCGCCGGCTGCGACGGTAGCCGTGCCCAGCCGTCGTCCCTCAACACTCCGCCTCGCAGCCGGCCCACAGCCAGCGGCCTTTCAGCGCCGCTGACCTCACGCAAGCAGTCGGCAACCACCTTGAGCGGTCCGTCCTTCGCTTTCCGCAACTTCTCCGCAATCTCCCGCGCCCGCTCGAACGCCTCGTCTACGACGATGCGCCGGTCCACTACGAACCAAATGCGCCGCGGCGCGGTGCGCTCCCAGACGGGATTACCTGCCTGCGTTGCTAGTGCATAAACAGCGACATCAATGCACGCTGTCTTACCTGAAGCTGTAGGCAGGTCAATCGCTTTCGGCCACTTTTCTTCCAGCAACCGCTCAGCCAGCATGCGTTGCCAGGGAAACGGTTCGTAACCCCATAATGCAAGGAAGAATTCAGAGAAAGAGGGGAAGGTATCCATAATATTCAGTCTGCTATTTTCACTTCTCGTTCATCGGCCGGAATAGCCCATACCCACGAAACCGACCTGCGCCAATCATGATTGGTCCGTATACCGCCCCGTCAAACACAATGATCGCGTGGCTGTGACGACGCCTGCTACCATCTTTGCGTTTTAAGTGCGGGAAGGCGAACGACGGGGGTGTGCCGACATGTGTTGAGACCTGCGTGACGATTACTTCACGCGGTTTTGGTAGACCGATGCGAGAGCAGGCCTCAGCGATCATCGCGGCGGCCTCCTGCTGGTACTGCACCTTGTCTTTGGCCTTGGGATGGCGGTCGAAAACGATTGGTGTCACCGAAGACCAGTGGGTGGCGCCTTCGGGGTAAGCGGTCCACGCCTCTGCGCGCAGGTTCCACGGAGGTTGCAACATTGTCACCGGCTCGACACCCCAGACGCCTAGTGGTCCGAGCCTAAGCTCACGCACGGCGCCGATGGTACGTAGAGCTTCCCGGCGCTCGTCGCGGGATACGTCGGCCGGAAGCGTGAGGCCCATACCCAATAAGTGGCCGTCGGCGTGTTCGTGGCCGACGAAGGCGAGCGGAATGAAAGTCAGGTGCGGGTTGTCCGCCGGGCCGCCGTTGGAGTCGTGGCCGCTCAGCATCCGGCGGACGGATTCGGTGAGGCCGTTGCTGTGGCTCAGGATCGCTTCTCGCCAGCGTTTGACCACCGCCTGCGTGGAGGCGAGTTCGAGGTGTCGATACGGGCCTTGCTTTGAGCTGAGCTTCAACATCAGGGGATAGGGGCTGAACACGGACACCGCTGTGTCGGCCGTTGCGGTTTCCCGAATGGGCCGTGCGTAACCGTGATACAGCGAGAGCCGGGGGCGTTGTTGTGGCGGCTGCTGATTGCCGTATATTTCTTTCAGGCGCTTTCGGGATTCTTTGCGGATCTTCGGATCGCTTGTCTGCATCTCGGTCACCTTGAGCGCGGTGTACTCCTCGACGGCGGCCGCGTTGTATTGTTGTGCGAGATATTCGAGCGTGCCAGGGCCCGGGATGCGAAGATAGACGGTCGCGCGCGTCTCATCCGGCACCCAGTCCGGTTCGCCGATCTCGTCAAGTTCGGCAAGCCACATCTGTACCAGAGAGCTGGAGTGGCCGATGCGGGTGACCTTGGCGCACAGATTCGCCAGCGACTCGCGGTGTTGTTTGGGCGGATCCAGGTCCGGCCAGTATAGGTAGACCTTTTCATATTCCAGCCAGGCGCGGGCGAACACTCGGTCCTGTCGATCGCGGGTCAAAGGCAGCGAATGGAGCAGGGCCTTCGACGGCCCGGCCTTGTCGTTGACTGGGACATAATGTTTGACGACGGCACGTTGCATGGCATCCGATGCGGCGATCGCCGGCGCGGAGATCTCGCCGCCTCGCTCCGCGCCTTCCAGCCACAGCAGCGCGGTGTGTTCCGCCGGGTCGGCGCCGGTCTGGAAGTGCACCGCGGCCAGCGCCATGAACACCCGTCCGGGATGCGGCGGCCACTCGGCGCGTTCCAAGTCGTCCGGCTCAGCAGCGGCGGAAAAGCCGTTCAGATACCGGATGCCGAAGGCGAGCATCTCAAGCGCCCCCTGTTTCCGCCACTTCCTTCGTCGCCTGAAGCTGGCTGAGTCGCACTAGCTTGAGCAGTTCGGCCGAGGGTTTGAGAACAACGGGTTCCTCGCGCCAAGCGAGACCGCTCTTGCGGGCGGCATTGATTGCCTCGTTGAGCAATGCCACGGCCTGTTCGCCCGTCAGCGCGAACTCGCGAGGCTTCGCGCCGGGGCGTTCGAGCAGATCCCAGCTCATTGGCCCATCGGGCCAGAGCAGACTACGCGAGCGCAGGCCGACACCGGCCTCGAAGGCAAGCGTCGCACCGCACAGGCCCAGAGCGGCCAGCACCGTGCGCGCGGCCTGATCGGCCTCGTTGTCAGTCTTATCGCCGAGCGGGAATCTCAGCCGGCGCAGGCAGATCAAAGATAGCGTGGTCGTCTGTTCGGCGTACTCTATAGTCGCGCCGGCATAGTAGTTGTCATCTGCCTTTTGATCGCGCCGTTTCGGATAGGGGACGCTGGAATGATTGATCTCGGAGGGCGCGACGACACCTTTGGCCTTGGGATCATCGGAGACTCTCCATGAGCTGTCAGCATTCTTCTGAACCTTCACGGCAGCACGGATTTCGAGCGGATCGCGCCGCACCCCTCGCAGCAGGTCTCCGGCTTCCGCGCCGATGCCGACGATCTCCGACACCACTGCACGCTCGAATTTCGGTCCCAGACCTCCCTTCGGCCCGGTGGAATCCCACATGCCGAACAACAACGCCGTGGGGCAAAGCTCGAACAGCGGCGTGGCGTTGGCGAGACTGACTGTATTGAGCGCTTTGCCGATGTCAGACTTTCTGAATTCCACGCCATCCAGTTCGCTGTCCCGCAGGATGGCGTCGGCCAGGCGGTGGGGCGCCTGCAGGCTAGTGATCCTGCCGACAGCGTCGATCAGCCGACCCGCCTTCCCGTCTGCTTCCACGTCGCCGGTCGGGCCGTGGTTTGAGAAGTCCACTACTACCAGTGGTATCTTGATTTTCCCGGCATCGACCCCCTCCTGTAGCGCCAGCTCCATGCGGTTGGCCTGACTCTGGACGCTGTCGAGCAGCACGCAGGTCACCGGCGCATCGCGTCCGGGCACACGCCGCTGCTCGATCGCATACACTGCGCCGGCAAAGGTCGGAGGGAAGACCTTGTCGCCTTCGCCGCCCGCAGGCTGGAGCCGCCGGCGGCAGCGGAAGGCTGCCGCATTGCCGGTTACTGCATTCTTCAGATCCTGAAGCGTTAATGTGTTATCCATTGCGTCCTCCCATCAGTGTCTTCTTGAATGGTGTGTGTTGAACTCTTTCCACCTCGGAAACGGTTGGTTACTCGATATGCTTCAGGCGTGCTGAGGTGATATACCGCATTTGTGCATTTGACGCTTTCCTATGTCATCACTGTGTATCTGACCGTGTCGCCGATTACGACGTGTAGCTTGTTATCGATCGGTCGCAGCCCGCTGATGCAGCTAGTTCCTAAGTAGTCGTCTCCTCGGCCGCAGATCGAATTGCCGTCCATTAACAGCAGCATGCAGTTTGTCAGGTGCTTATGAAGCGAGGCGTTCATGTCCTGAAGCGATGTTTATCCTTGGTTCTTGTGCCTCTGGGTGGGAGATCCCTTGTGTTGTATGTTCGCCCATGTCCGCCGATCTTTCCACTCCGCATGCGCGTTGTCACAGAAATGATGACACGTTCACCGTCTCAATCCGTGAGACGGTGAAGTGGAGTTAACGAAGATATTGTCGCCTGTGCCGCTCCATCCACGGCAGACATCCGAGGTCGTTCATTTGACGAGATGCACCGATAGCTACAACCAAAGTAGTAAGCAGGGATGGTTTACAGACTATCTGTAGCGTTGCGCAGCCTGTCCCAGCCGCTCCGCCACCTCCGCCCGCAACGCCTTCGGCCCGATGACCTCGACTTCCGGCCCATAGCGCAGGATGTCCATGACCAGTTCGCGTGAATCTCCGTAGGGGACATGCAGCTCATAGCCGCTGTCCGCGAGGAACTGGCCTTTCTGCGCCGGGTGCCAGTGTTCGTCGGCAACCCAGCGCGCGGCTCGCGCCGAGAATCGCAGCACGGCGGTATGCTTCGGCTCCCCCGCGAAGATGCCATATGCACTGGCGAAGTGGTTGTCCAGTTCGCGCTGCCCGATCTCTTTTGAGTAGTTCACGAGGATCCGGCAGTGGCGGATGCGGTCGATCGAGAAGCTGCGCAGTGCATCGCGCCGATGGCACCAGGCATCGAGATACCAGTTGTCCCGGTAATGGATCAGCCGCTGCGGCGAGACGTCGCGCTCGGTGACGGTATCGCGCTCACGGCCGTGATAGGCGATGCGGAGTCGCCGGCGACGCATCAGGGCGTCGGCAGTGGCCGAAAAGTGTTCGCCGGTAGGGCGCGCGGCGATGTGCAGGATACGTACGCGGTCGGCGATGTCGCTCTTTTTCAGCGATTCGTGTCCCAGCATTTTTTCGATGCGCGCCCGCAGCGGTGCGAGGTCGCGTTCGAGCAGTCCGGGCTGGAGATTGGCGAGCAGGCGCTGAATGACCAGCAGCGCATAGAGTTCAGAGGCATTGAACCACAGCCCCGGCAGTTCGTACGGATGTTCGCCGGCGCGGGTGTCGTAGTGGTAGCCGTTGAGTGCACGGTCGTAGGCCAGCGGTGCGCCGAGGTGATCGCGCATATCCTCGATGGCACGAAACAGCGTAGCGCGCGAGCATTCCAGTTTCGCTTGCAGGGTCTCGGCGGAGACAGGCCGCCTGGTCTGCCGCAGCAGGCGGTCGAGCGCGTAGATTCTGTCGAATCGGTCCATATCCGGTGATCAGTGTGTATGGCCAGGGCGCGGAGCAAGTTTACTTCATATGCTTTACTCTGCCGTAATCTTTCGTTATCTTGACTGCCACTCAGGTGTCCCGCGGGCCTTCGCCCAAGGGATGAAACGGGAAGTCGGTGCGCCCGGGCCTTTCGGCCCCACGGCAATCCCGACGCTGCCCCCGCAACGGTAAGCGAGTCAAGGACCGGCATCCGCCACTGTGCCACGGCACGGGAAGGCGCCGGTCCCGGATCAGAAGATCCACTCGCGAGCCCGGAGACCGGCCTGGGAGGATTCCGTTGGGCGTCGCGGCGGGCGACCGGGTCAGGATCATCGCATCCCTCCCGTTTTTCTTTATTCTCCGTCGACGTTCCCGCGGCATAACGACAAGAACCGCGTGCGGGTGTGCGCGATGAACGGAGACTCCAATGTCCAGACTGTCCCTTTGCGTGGCGGGCGTGCTGCTCGCTCCCCTGTCTTTTCCCATGATCGCGACGGCCGCTGACGGCGATGCGGTCATCGTCACCGCGACGCGCACCGCGCAGCTCGCCGACCAGGTGCTCGCGCCCGTGATCGTGATCACGCGCGATCAGATCGAGCGCAGCCAGCCGACCGACGTCGCCGACCTGTTGCGCTTTCATGCCGGACTCGACATCGGCCGCAACGGCGGTCCCGGCCAGGCGACCTCGCTGTTCCTGCGCGGTACCAACAGCGACCACACGCTGGTGATGATCGACGGCGTGCGCATCAATCCGGGCACGATCGGCGGCGCGGCGTTGCACAACCTCGATCCGGCCGTCATCGAGCGCATCGAGATCGTCAAGGGACCGCGTTCGTCGTTGTACGGCTCGGACGCGATCGGCGGCGTCATCAATATCATCACGCGACGCGCGTCTGCGGGCACGCAGGCCGATGCGTCGGCCGGTGCGGGCAATTTCGGTACGCGCAAGCTGACAGCCGGCGCGCGCCATGTGCAGGACGGCTGGCGCGCCGGCGTCGAGGCCTCGCGGGTCGATACCGACGGCTTCCCGCCGCGTACAGGCTCGGATATCGATCGCGGCCACGACAACACGACGATCACCGCGCATGCAGGGCGTCGCGTCGGCGTGCTGGACGTCGAGCTGAGCCACTTCGACGCGCGCGGCAATACCGAATATCTCGATTTCTTCGCGTCCGATCCCGAGCTCGACCAGGACTTCCGTAACTCGGTGACCGCGTTGACGCTCGAGGCGCAGCCGGCGGAGACCTGGGTGTCTCGCCTGCAACTGAGCCAGGCACGCGACGAGATCGACCAGAACCAGAGCGCGGACTTTGCACATACCGACCGGCGCATGGTGGACTGGCAGAACGACGTGCAGTTCGGCGCGACGAGGCTGGTGACGGCCGGTGTCTGGTTCATGCGTGAGGAGGTGGAGGCGGTGTCCTTCGGCAGCGGATTCGATGAGAAGGCCGATACGAAAGCGGTCTACCTGCAGGACAGCGCCGATTTCGGCCGGCACAGCCTGCTGGTCGCCGCGCGCTATACCGACCACGAGGCCTTCGGCGGGCACACGACGTGGGACGCAGGTTATGGTTACCGGTTGTCGGACGCAACGAGACTGATCGCGTCGGCGGGCACCGCATTCCGCGCGCCGGACTTTTCCGATCGCTTCGGCTTTGGCGGTAATCCCGATCTCGAAGCGGAGGAGTCACGCAATATCGAGCTCGGTTTGCGTCATCGTTTGTCGCCCGCGCAGCGACTGACGCTGAGCGTCTTTCGCAACGATATTGAAAACCTGATCGAGTTTGATTTCATCAATACCAGCAGCATGGTGAACATCGGCAAGGCGCGTATCCGCGGCGCCGAGGCCGGTTACGAGTTCACTCACGAGCGCTGGCGCGCCGGTGTCGAGGCGATCGTCCAGGATCCCGAGAGCCGGACCAGCGGCAATCCGCTGCCGCGACGCGCGAAGCGCAGCGTGACCGCATCGCTCGGCTATGACGGCGGGCAGTGGCAGGTCGGCGCCGATGTGCTCGCGGCGTCGAAACGCAAGGATTCCGATTTCAGCGATGTCCGCCTTGCCGGTTACGGGCTCGTCAATCTGAACGCAGGGTGGTGGTTGACGCCGGAATGGTCGCTGCGCGCGCGCGTCGAGAACCTGTTCGACAAGGACTACACGCTCGCCGACGGCTTCAATACCGCGGAACGCTCGTACTTCGTACAGCTGGCCTGGCGTTGGCAGCGTAGTGGAGATCCTGCTTGACGCACGCAACGCTCACGCGTTTCGTACTGATCTCGCTGCTGGCGCACGCGGGGCTGCTGCTGTCGTGGCCGGAGACGCCTTCGGCGCCGGTCACGACAGCAGCCGGCGGGGCGCCGTTGCAGCTTGCGCTCAAGGCGCCGTCGCGCGATGTCGCGCGGCAATCCGAGGCGACGCTGTCCAGAATCGAGCCGGAATCGATAGACAGGCAGGAATCGCCTGCGGCCATGAATAAGCCCGCCCGTCCGCCGCAGTCCGTTGAGGACATCGCCGCCGTGCGCCAGGCGGCGCCGGCAGAGAGCTCTGAAGCCCCGTCCCCGATCTCCGGCCAGACGCCGGCCGTGGAGGGCGACAACGTCGGTGACCGAATTGTTGATCTGACCCCGAATTCACCGAATTCAGTCCGGGGCTCGGTGGGGGAGGGGGAGCTGCGCGCGCGGATCGGAGAGGCGGTCGAGACTTATTTTTATTATCCGCCGCTCGCGCGACGGCGGGGATGGGAGGGCGAGGTCGTGGTCGCCGTTCGCGTCGACGGGGACGGTCGGCTCAGCGCGATCGAGGTCGTCGCGAGTTCGGGCTATCGCGTGCTCGACAGCGCGGCGGTCGACAGCCTGACGCGGCTCGCGCGCCTGCCGGAGAGCGCTGACCTGCCGGCGGCGGGCATCGAACTCAACGTGCCTGTCAGGTACCGCTTGATCGACCGGCCTGTGTAGCCGGATCGGAGAAGCTCAGACCCCCTGGGATCTGAGCCCGGTCAATCCCGCGATGCCGTGGGCTTCCAGTTCGACCAGATCCTCCGGCGCGTCGATGTCGCGCAAGGTCCCGGTTTCCGTCCAGCGCCAGCCTGCCTCGCGCAGGCGCGCGCGCGTCTCGTCCATGACACGTTCACTTCCCCACGGCATCGCGTCGAACAGCCGGTCATCGATCCGGCGCAACCCGATCAGGACGTAGCCGCCGTCAAATGCCGGCGTGAACACTGCATCAGTGTCGTCGTCATCGAGACTGTCGAGCGCGCGCACGAGCAATGCGGGGGTCAGCGCGGGACAGTCGCTGCCGATCAGCAGTGCGCGCCTCGATCGCGTCAGCGCGGCGGCGAGTGCGTGACGCATGCGGGCGCCGAGGTCGGGGCCCTGCTGTGTGTGCAGCGATACCGGCCAGCGTCCGGCGCAGTTCGCGAAGAACGGATCGCTGCTGTCCGGCGCGCACCACAGTTCAACAGGGCACAACGCGCTGGCCGTCGCGACGTCGAGGGCATGGCCGACCAGCGTCGCGTGCAGCGCCGCCGCGCCGTCGGCGCCGAGCGCGGGGATCAACCGGGTCTTGACGGCGCCGGGCAGCGGCGCCTTCGCGAACACCAGGATACGTGCGTCCGGGCAGCGCATCGGCTAGCAGGCCGTCGAGGAGGCCCGGCGGGTTTTCTCCGCGAATGGCTTGCCTCGCTGCCGCCGGATTGATGGGGTCAGCGTCGTTTGATCACCGGGATCATCAATTCCGGCTGATGCAATGTCGATCAAACGACTCTGACCCCGCGCAAACCCGCCGGGCTTCCTCGACGGCCTGCTAGCGGCGGTCATAGCGCTGGGCGAGATGGTCGGGGTCCGCGCCGAGGAAATAGGCGAGTCGCAGTCGCCACATCGTCACCACCGTGCGCACGATCCCGTATTCGCGCCAGCGGCGGCTCGAGGTCAGCACCTTCGCCTTCAGGCTCAAGGGCCGGCCTTCGTGCTTGAGGCGTTTGCTGAGTGCGATGTCCTCCATCAGCGCGATCTCCGGATAGCCGCCGATGCGCTCGAACCAGTCGCGGCGCACGAAGATCGCCTGGTCGCCGGTCATGATGCCGGTCAGGCGCGAGCGCAGGTTCATCATCAGGGCGACCAGGCGCAGCAGCGGATGGCGGTCGGCGAGTCGCGCATCGAAGCGACCCCAGCCGCGACCGCTCTCTCGCAGGCCGTCGAGGATCAGGTGATCCGCGCCGGGCGGTAGCAGCGTGTCGGCGTGCAGGAACAGCAGCACGTCGCCGCGCGCCGCCCGCGCGCCGGCGTTCATCTGCAGGGCGCGGCCGCGCGGACTGGCGAGGGCGCGGTCCGCGAGCTGCGTCGCGATCGCCGCCGTCTCGTCTGAACTGCCGCCGTCGACGATGATGACCTCATGGCCGTTGACGCGCAGCGGGCGCAGCGCGTTGATCGTGCCGCGCAGGCGCTCGCCCTCGTTCAGCACCGGGACGATGATCGAGAGCTTCATCGGGCCGGATAATCAACAGGGAGCAAAACAAAAGGGGTCAGACCCTGTCGGGCCTGACCCCGGTATCGAGCGGGCGGAACGGCGCTCAGAACCGGAACACGCCGCCGACCGAGAACGCGTACGGCGTGCCGCCGTTGCCGGTCGGCACGAGGTCGCCGTGGCCGCCGCCGACAGCGTTGTAATTAGCATTCGAGTCATTGTCGGTCATGCTGAAGGCGCCGTAGACGTCGAGCTGCCGGTTGATCGCGCGGCTCACGCCGAGGCCGATATTGATCGCCCCGCTGCTGCCCTGGCCGCGGTGGTCGCCGGCGATCAGCAGCTGGGCGTCGAAGGTCAGCGCGCCCTGGCGCAGGCTGCCGTTGAAGCCGAAGGCGTTGCGATCGAGGCCGGCGAGTCCGGCGGTATTGGTGTCGATGGTCTCGAACAGCACGCCGAGTTTCGCGTTGCCGCCGACCTTGTGGGTCGCGGCGAGCCGCAGGCCGGTGGCGCGGCCGTTGACTACACCTATGGTGCCACCAAGATTCGACCAGCGCTCGAAGCCGGCCGACACCTCGAGCGCGCCGAGGGTGTACCACGCCGCCGCGCTGACCAGCTGGTTGTCATTGTCATCAGGTCCGGCGCTGGGGTTATCGACGGTGTCTGCCGCGTACATGACGCGGAACTCGAGGTCCTGGACCTTGTTGATATAGAGGATCGAATTCTTGCCGCGCGCGTTCATCACATTGTTGATGCCATCGCCTGAGCCGAGAATCATGCGGCGATCGGCGACCGTGAAGTTCATCAATGCCCAGCGTTTCGCGACGTCCTTGAACGGCGTGTCGTGGTAGCCGGCGAGCAGCGCGCCGTAGTCCGGGTTCTCGATGCCGAGGAAGGTATTGCGAGACGCGAAATTGCCGCTTGCGGAATCCGCGCGGAAGCCCTGCTCGAGTTGCCACAGCAGCGTGGCGCGCGGATCCACCTGGTGCTTGCCGCGGAAGCCGAGCAAGCTGGTGTTGCTGGAGACGCCGAGGTTCGTGCTGCTGCCAGGCTGGTCGGTATCGTTGATGTGGATCGACATGTTGATCCTGCCATAGACTTCGAGCGCATCACCGGCGAGCTGGATCGCCGCCGACGATGTGGCCGGGACGGCGAGGCTCATGCCCAGCGCGAAGGCGGGCAGCAGGTTTCCGGTACGGATCTTGTTCATCAGTGACTCCCCTCGGTTCTTGTTCGTTGGCGTTCCCTGGAAGGGCGCTCGCGGCATTATAACCACCACCACGGCGATGTGACATAAACCGCATTTCGAAGCCTGGATTGGCGAATCCGCAGCCCCGCTGCCGATGCCTGCGATATAATCCGGTTCATGGCCCGTCGCGGCCGTGAGTCCCACGGCGCTGGAGTCTGTATGAATTCGTGTGCCCGCGATACCCTCCCTGATGTTCACGCCGTCCCGGCGGCGAGGGTTCCCCTGCGCCTGGCAGGCTGGGCGGCGCTGCTACTGCTGTCCCTGCTCGTCCCTGTGGCCTCGGGCGCCGGGCCGGATCACGTTCCGGGCGAGGTGCTGGTCAAGTTCCGGGATACCGCATCGACCCTGGGCGTGCAGCAGGCGCTGGCCGCGCGTCCGGACCAGCGCCCGGTCAGCGGCGGGGTGCACCGTGTCGGCGTGCGGCCCGGCGAGACCGTCGAGCAGGTGATCCTCGAGCTCGAGGCGCTGCCGGAGGTCGAGTATGCGGAACCGAACTATATCCGGCGCGTGCAGCAACTGTCGCCGCCGAACGACTCGTTTTTCAGCGATCAATGGGCCTTGCGCAACAGCGGCCAGCAGGGCGGGCAACCCGGCGCCGACATCGGCGCGCTCGATGCCTGGGCGGTCACCACCGGCAGCCGCGATGTCGTCGTCGCGATCATCGATACCGGGATCGATTACACGCATCCGGAGCTGATCGACAATCTCTGGGAGGGGCCGGGCGGCGTCGTCGGCAGGGATTTCGTCGCGGGCGATCTCGACCCGTTCGACAGTGCCGGCCACGGGACCCACATCGCCGGCATCATCGGCGCGCGCGGCAACAACGGCATCGGCGTCGCCGGAGTCACCTGGGACGTCTCGCTGATGGCCTTGCGCGCGTTCAACCAGAGCGGGCAGGGCACCGTTGATCGCATTGTCGCCGCGATCGACTACGCCGTCGCGAACGGCGCCCGCGTCATCAACGCGAGCTTCGGCGCGAACCGCTTTTCCCAGTTCGAATACAACGCAATCCTGCGCGCGGCCCAGGCCGGCGTGCTGTTCGTCGCCTCGGCCTGCAACGACGGCGCAGACAACGATGCCGGCGGGCAGAATGCCTGCTACCCGGCCAGCTACGACCTGCCGAACATCATTTCGGTCGCCGCGACCGGCCGCGACGACGGCATGCTCAGCCTGTCCAACTACGGCGCGACCTCGGTCGACCTCGGCGCGCCGGGGGAGTCGATATTGACGATCAGCCCGCTGAACGGGCAGTCGGTCAATAACACCCTGGTGTTCGTCACCGGGACCTCGGCTGCGGCCGCCTTCGTCAGCGGCGCCGCGGCCCTGTTGCTCGCGCAGAATCCGGGACTCGACGCCGGGTTACTGCGCGAGGCCCTGCTCGACCATGTCGACCCGGCCAGCAACCTGTTCGGGCGCACCGTGACCGGCGGGCGGCTCAATGTCGCGGCGGCGCTCGAATCCGACGCGGCGCTGGCGCAATCGACCGGCGGCCTGCGCCTTGCGAGCGAGGGCAGCAGCGGTCGGCTCGGGGCAGTCGAATGCCTGCTGCTGTCCATCGCCGCCCTGTGGCTGGGCGCGCGCAGGCACAGGCAGCGTGCATGAGGCTGCACGGTCCCCGCCCGAACTGATCCGTCGTGGTGCAGAAAATCCGGTCCCGGCCCCGCCGCGGTGCAGAAAATCCCTGTTCCGCCCCCTGCTGTTGATCACAACTCTATGATTTAACTAAATTCGTCTTTCATGGTGCAGTTGTTGCTAGGCCTCCTCATCCCGGGGCACACCGGGTCAACAGGGGGTGGTCATGGACAACGCACATTCGGGTGGTGACGTACTGTTCGTATTGATGGGCGCGATCATGGTGCTCGCGATGCATGCCGGCTTCGCGTTTCTCGAGGTCGGCACGGTACGCCGCAAGAACCAGGTCAACGCGCTGGTCAAGATCCTCGGCGATTTCTCGGCGTCGACGATCGCGTATTTCTTCATCGGTTATGGCCTCGCCTACGGCATATATTTCTTCGACGGCGCCGCCGTGCTCAGCGAGAAGAACGGCTACGAGCTGGTCAAGTTCTTCTTCCTGCTGACCTTTGCCGCGGCGATCCCGGCGATCATCTCGGGCGGCATCGCCGAACGGGCAAAGTTCTATCCGCAGCTCGCGGCGAGCTTCGTGCTGGTCGCGCTGGTCTATCCGCTGTTCGAGGGCATCGCCTGGAACGGCGCCTTCGGCCTCCAGGACTGGCTCGAAGCGAGCTTCGGCGCGCCGTTCCATGACTTCGCCGGTTCGGTCGTCGTGCATGCGATGGGCGGCTGGCTGGCGCTGATGGCGGTGATCCTGCTCGGCGCGCGCCGGGGACGCTACGGCAAGGACGGCGCGATGACTGCCCACCCGCCGTCGAGCATCCCGTTCCTCGCGCTCGGCGCATGGATCCTGTCGGTCGGCTGGTTCGGCTTCAACGTGATGTCGGCGCAGGCGCTCGAGGATGCGAGCGGACTCGTCGCGCTGAACTCGATCATGGCGATGATGGGCGGTGTACTCGCGTCGCTGTTCATCGGCCGCAACGACCCGGGCTTCGTCCACAACGGCGCGCTCGCCGGACTGGTCGCGATCTGCGCCGGCTCGAATATCGTACATCCGATCGGGGCGCTGGCGATCGGCGCGGTCGCCGGCGGGTTGTTCGTCTGGACCTTCATCCTCGCGCAGAACGTCTGGAAGATCGACGATGTCCTCGGTGTCTGGCCGCTGCACGGCCTGTGCGGGGCCTGGGGCGGCATCGCGGCCGGCATCTTCGGCCAGGAGGCGCTCGGCGGCCTCGGCGGGGTGAGCCTGCTGTCGCAGCTGATCGGGACCGGCCTCGGCATCCTCGTCGCGGTGATCGGCGGCGGACTCGTCTACGGCGCCCTCAAGGCGACGGTCGGCATCCGCCTGACTCCGGAACAGGAGCACCAGGGCGCGGACCTCAGCATCCACCGCATCCGCTCGGAATCCCCGCAAATGGACTAGTTTCCCGGACAAACATCGGGGTCAGAGTAGACGATGTCTACTCTGACCCCGTCATCACAGCCGGGAGTGGAAATATCGGGGCCGATGGAGTAGTTTTAGGCCTCCGGCCACTCGCTTTACAGGGAGCATGAGACGCAAGCTATATATCAAGACCTTCGGCTGTCAGATGAACGAATATGACTCCGCCAGGATGGCGGATGCCCTGATGGACACCCGGGGATTCGAGCTTGCGCGTACCCCCGAAGAGGCCGATGTCTACCTGCTGAACACCTGTTCGATTCGGGAAAAGGCCCAGGAAAAGGTCTTCTCCGACCTCGGCCGGCTGCGAGAGTGGAAGCGCCTGCGGCCGGGCCGGCTGATCGGCGTCGGCGGCTGCGTCGCCAGCCAGGAAGGGGCCGCGCTGCTCGCCCGCGCCCCCGACGTCGACCTCGTGTTCGGACCCCAGACCCTGCACCGCCTGCCGCGCATGCTCGACGCCCGTCTCGAGAGCGGCGCCCCGGTCGTCGACATCAGCTTCCCCGAGATCGAGAAGTTCGACAGCCTGCCGGCGCCGCGCGCCGAGGGGCCCTGTGCCTATGTCTCGATCATGGAGGGCTGCAGCAAGTACTGCACCTTCTGCGTGGTCCCCTATACCCGCGGCGAGGAGATCAGCCGACCGTTCGAGGATGTGCTCGCCGAGGTCGCCGGGCTCGCGGCCGGCGGAGTCCGTGAGGTCACCCTGCTCGGACAGAACGTCAATGCCTACCGTGGTCGCACCGAGGACGGCGTCGAGGCCGATCTCGCGCTGCTGATCTATTACGTCGCCGCGCTCGACGGCATCGACCGCATCCGTTTCACGACCTCGCATCCGGTCGAGTTCACCGACAACCTGATCCAGGTCTATGCCGAGGTCCCGCAGCTCGCCGACCACGTGCACTTGCCGGTGCAGAGCGGGTCGGACGCGGTGCTTGCGCGGATGAAGCGTGGTCATACCGCGCTCGAGTACCGCTCGGTGATCCGCCGCCTGCGCGCGGCCAGGCCGGGCATCAGCCTGTCGACCGATTTCATCGTCGGCTTCCCCGGCGAGACGGACGCCGATTTCGAGGCGACGATGGCGCTGATCGAGGAACTGCGCTTCGATCAGGCCTTCAGCTTTATCTACAGCCCGCGACCGGGGACGCCGGCTGCGGCCTGTCCGGATGACGTACCCCTGGCCGTCAAGCAGCAGCGACTTGCGCGGCTGCAGGCGCGCATCGCGGAATTGACCGCCGACTACAACGAGGCGCTGGTCGGCACGCGCCAGCGCGTGCTGGTCGAGAAGTCCTCGCGCAAGTCCGCGGACGAGGTCATGGGCCGTACCTCGAGCAACCGTCCGGTCAATTTCCCGGGCGCCGCCGCGGACATCGGGCGCTTCGTCGATGTCGAGATCACCGGGGCGATGCCGAATTCGCTGCGCGGTATCAGGGTCGACGGCGCGGCGCGCCCGGCGGATACCGCCGTGACCGCGGCGAACTGGAACTGAATGGCGCCGCGGGCCCCCGACATGAAACCCGCGCCTGCCGGCGGCGGAGAGTCGCGACCGTTCAGCGCCGAGCTCGCCCTCGAGCCGGTCGATAACCAGCGTCTCGCGAACCTGTGCGGCGAATTCGACCGCCACCTGCGGGAGATCGAACGTCGCCTCGGCGTCAGTCTCGGCAACCGGGGGCATGTCTTCCGTATCGAAGGTCTCCAAGCAGCGGTCGAGACCGCCCGCCGCTTGCTGCTCCGGCTCTATGCCGACAGCGCGGAGGCGCCGCTGACGCCGGCGCATATCGACCTGATGCTGCAATCGGCGGACCGCGAGGAGCCGCGCGCCGAGCAGGAGCGCGCGCGCGTCAATACCCGGCGCTCGCGCATCACGCCGCGCGGCGCGAACCAGTTGCGCTATCTCGAGAACATCCACCGCTGCGACATCAACTTCGGCATCGGGCCCGCCGGCACCGGCAAGACCTATCTCGCGGTGGCATACGCGGTCGAGGCGCTGGAACGTGAACAGGTGCGACGCATCCTGCTGGTGCGTCCGGCGGTCGAGGCCGGCGAGCGTCTCGGCTTCCTGCCCGGCGATCTCGCGCAGAAGATCGATCCCTACCTGCGGCCGCTGTACGACGCGCTCTACGAGATGCTCGGCTTCGAGCGCGTCGGCAAGCTGATCGACCGCAATGTCATCGAAGTCGCGCCGCTTGCTTACATGCGCGGACGCACGCTGAACGAATCGTTCATCATCCTCGACGAGGCGCAGAACACGACCATCGAGCAGATGAAGATGTTCCTCACCCGCATCGGCTTCGGCTCGACCGTGGTCGTCACCGGCGACGTCACCCAGGTCGACCTGCCGCGCGAGCGCGCCTCGGGCCTGCGTCACGTGATCGAGATCCTCAGGGACGTCGACGGCATCAGTTTCGTGTTTTTCGAATCCGGCGACGTCGTGCGTCACCCGCTGGTCCAGCGCATCGTCGCGGCCTATGAACAGGCCGAGGCGCGTACTGATGCAAGCGGCGGCAAGCGCGGCGCGAAGGCGCGTGACAATGGTCAAGCTGGAGCTTGAGGTGCAATACGCATCGCTGCAGTCCGCGAACCTGCTGCCGGATCGGGAACGCGTCGCCGGCTGGGTCGAGGCGGCTCTCGAGGGACGGCGCGACGCCGCCCAACTCGTCGTGCGTATCGTCGATGAGGACGAGAGCGGCGAACTCAATCAACGCTATCGCCGGCGCGAGGGGCCGACCAACGTCCTGTCCTTTCCGTTCGAGCATCCCGAATTGCTCGATCCGCCGCTGCTCGGCGACCTGCTCGTGTGCGCGCCGGTGGTCGAGCGCGAGGCGCGCGAGCAGGGCAAGCCGGCGGAGGCGCACTGGGCCCATATGGTCATACACGGCACCTTGCATCTGCTTGGCTACGATCATGAGGAAGCGGACGAGGCCGAGTTGATGGAGGGCCTCGAGCGCGATATCCTCGCGCGCCTCGGTCATCCCGACCCGTGGGAAGCGGAGCGGGCACAGGCATGAACGACAGGAATTCCGGCACGGACGGCGGCGCCCGCTCATGGCTGGAGCGCATCGGCAAGGTCTTTTCCGGCGGCGAGCCGCGCACCCTCGATGACCTGATCGAGGTCCTGCGCGATGCGCAGGAACGGGGCCTGATCGATGCCGATGCGCTGACGATGATCGAGGGCGTGCTCGAGGTGTCGGAGATGCGCGTGCGTGACATCATGATTCCGCGCGCGCAGATGGTCGTCGTCGAGCGCGACGCGCCGCTCGAGGCGATCCTGCCGATCATCACCGAATCGGCGCATTCGCGCTTTCCGGTCATCGGCGAGAGCCGCGACGAGGTGCTCGGCATCCTGCTGGCGAAGGATCTCTTGCCGTATTTCGCCAACAACCGCGTCGCCGAGTTCAATGTCCGCGACATCCTGCGTCCGGCGGTATTCATCCCCGAGAGCAAGCGCCTCAACGTGCTGCTGAACGAGTTCCGTTCCAGCCGCAATCACATCGCCGTCGTCGTCGATGAATACGGCGGGGTCGACGGCATGGTCACGATCGAGGACGTGCTCGAGCAGATCGTCGGCGAGATCGTCGACGAGCACGACATCGACGACCAGGTCTACGTGATGAAGCACGGCGAGCGCCTCTACACGGTGAAGGCGCTGACGCCGATCGAGGAATTCAACGAGTACTTCGGTTCCGAATTCAGCGATGAGGAGTTCGACACCATCGGCGGGCTGCTGATGCGCGAGTTCGGGCGTCTGCCGAAGCGCGGCGAGACGCGCAGCATCGGCCGCTTCCGCTTCAAGGTCCTGCACGCCGACAGCCGCCGCGTTCACCTGTTGCAGCTGGCCGTGGCGGATGACGCCCCGGCGGCCGCCGACGCGCCGGATTCCGCCGCGCAGACCGGCCGTTAACGGACGGGGTGCCGGCGATGATGTCCCGGACGCGGGCAGGCGACATCGCGGCCCTTGCCGCCGGCGCGCTGATGCCGCTGGCCTTCTCGCCGTTCGATCTGTACCCCCTCGCGATCCTCTGCCTCGCCGTGCTGTTCCGCCTGTGGCAAGGCGTCGGTCCGGGGCGCGCCGCCTGGCGCGGCGGGCTGTTCGGACTCGGCATGTTCGGGTTCGGTATCCACTGGGTCTACATCAGCATGAGCGAGTTCGGCGGCATGTCGTGGGCCCTGTCCGCGGCGCTGACCGGTCTGCTGATCGTTTATGTGTCGCTGTTTCCGGCGCTGGCCGGGTATCTTGCGGTGCGATTGGGCCGTCGGAGCGGTGGGGGTCAGCGCCCTTTTCCCGGCGAGGGAAGCGGAATCACCGGGGGGGGGCAGCGGGAAAAGGGGTCTGACCCCGTTCTGATTTATCCGGCGGTGTGGATGTTGTGCGAATGGCTGCGCGGCTGGTTCCTGACCGGATTTCCGTGGCTCAATCTGGGATACAGCCAGATCGATGCGCCGCTCGCCGGGCTTGCGCCGCTAGTGGGCGTCTACGGGATCTCGCTCGCGACCGCGTTCAGCGCGGCGCTCGTGCTGGCGATGTGGGGCGGCGCCGGCCGGTTACGCGGACGCGCCTTCGCGGTACTGACGGTACTCTGGCTTTCCGGCGCGGCGCTGGCGCTGGTCGACTGGACGCGGCCGGCCGGAGAGCCGCTGACGGTCAGCCTGGTGCAGGGCAATGTCCCGCAGGACCTCAAATGGCATCCGGGCATGCGCGACGCGACGCTCGAGATCTATGCCGAGTTGTCGCGCGCGCACTGGGGCAGCGACCTGATCGTCTGGCCCGAGACCGCGATCCCGATGTTCGAATATCGCGCGCGGCCGTTCCTCGACGAACTCGCCGCGGAGGCGGCCGCGCACGGCAGCGAACTGCTGGTCGGCGTCGTCTACATGGACCTCGAGTCCGGGCGCTATTACAACAGCCTCGTCACCGCGAGCCTCGATCCGGCGCAGCGCTATCACAAGCATCACCTGGTGCCGTTCACCGAGTTCCTGCCGCTCAAATCCGTGTTCGGCGACCTCGTCGACCTGTTCGACATCCCGATGTCCGATTTCGCGGCCGGCGACCCGCGCCAGCCGCCGCTCGAACTCGCGGGCCAGCCCGTCGCACTGTCGATCTGCTACGAGGATGCCTTCGGCGAGGAGATCATCCGCGCGCTGCCCGAGGCGACCTTGCTGATCAACGTCAGCAACGACGCCTGGTTCGGCGATTCGATCGCGCCGCACCAGCACCTGCAGATCGCGCGCATGCGCGCCGCCGAGACCGGCCGCTACCTCGCGCGCGGCACCAATACCGGCGTCTCGGCGTTCATCGGCCCGCGCGGGGAGCTGCGTGCGCAGGCCGCGCAATTCGATCTGACGGTCCTGCGCGACACCGTCGAGCCGCGCGCCGGCGCAACCCTGTATGTGCTGACCGGCAACTGGTTGCCGGTCGGCATCGCGCTGGCGCTGATCGCCGTCGCTACGATCGGTCGCCGTCGGCCGGCCGTTGGCACTGAGCAAGCTTCATGAACCGCGCGGACTCTCAGAAGGACCGGACCCGGCCCGAATCCACAAGCCTCACCGTTCATGAAGCTTGCGGATCCGACCCCTGCGTCAGGACTCGCCGCCCGCGCGGACAAACCGCGTGCCATGGCACTGCGGGCAGGGCGGGATATGACCGGTCGCGTGGAAGTGCAGGACCTGGCCGCAGCCCTTGCACGCCAGCGTGCCGATGCCGGTGACCTCGCCGGTGTGATACTCGCCGGCGCGCTCGGCGGCCTGCCGGAGCCGGATCAGCTCGAGGCGGGTGCGGTCGGCGACGCTCGTGAACAGCTCGAGCAGGCGCTCCTCGACCAGCCGGATGTCGAACTTCAGCCAGTCGACCAGTTCGCCGGCCTCGCTGTGGCGCAGGTAATCGGCGGCATCCTCGATGTCGCGGCGGACCCACGCCGCGACCTTCTCGGCATCCTCCCGCGTCAACTCCCCGAGTTCGACGGCCTTGTCCTTCGCGGTCTCCAGCAGGTGGGTCAGCGCCGGCTTGACCTCCTTTTCGGCGACCTCGCCGGCATGGCGTACCTGTTCCAGCATCCGGTTGTAGGCCGCCACCAGGCGACCCTCGTGTCCGTCCTTACCGCTCATCGTCGTCGCTCCTCTGCTGCGCGCGCGGACCGGTGTCCATTTGCGCCGTCCCGGGTTATGCTAGCATCGTTCGGTCCATCCGTTCCGTTTATCCAAGCCGTTGTTTACCCATGAATAATGAGACTATCCCCGGCGATTACGATCCGGCCGGGTTCGAGGGACGAGTGCAGCAGCAGTGGGAGGCGCTCGGCGCGTTCCGGGTCGGCGAGGACCCCGCGCGCGAGAAGTTCTACTGCCTGTCGATGTTCCCGTATCCGAGCGGCCGGCTCCATATGGGCCATGTCCGCAATTACACGATCGGCGATGTCATCGCCCGCTACCAGCGCATGCGCGGAAAGAATGTCCTGCAGCCGATGGGCTGGGATGCGTTCGGCCTGCCGGCCGAGAACGCGGCGATCCAGAATCGCGTCGCGCCGGCGCGCTGGACGCGCGACAACATCGACTACATGCGCGGCCAGTTGAAGCGCCTCGGCTTTGCCTACGACTGGTCCCGCGAGCTCGCGACCTGCGACCCGGACTATTACCGCTGGGAGCAGTGGCTGTTCACGCGGCTGTTCCGCAAAGGGCTCGCGTATCGCAAGACCGCGCCGGTCAACTGGTGTCCGAAGGATCTGACCGTGCTCGCCAACGAGCAGGTCATCGACGGTTGTTGCTGGCGCTGCGACACTCCGGTCGAACGCCGCGAAATCGCGCAGTGGTTCCTGAAAATCACCGATTACGCCGACGAGCTGCTCGCCGAACTCGACCGCATGGACGGCTGGCCGGAGCAGGTGCGCACGATGCAGCGCAACTGGATCGGGCGTTCCGAGGGCGTCGAGCTGGAATTCGCGATTCGCGGCCGTGACGAGACCTTGAGCGTCTATACGACGCGGCCCGACACGCTGTTCGGCGTCACCTATGTCGCGGTCGCGGCCGAGCATCCGCTGGCGCGCGCCGCGGCGAGCGGACGCCCGGAGATTGCGGCTTTTATTGAGGAATGCCTGCGCACCGGCACTGCCGAAGAGAATATCGAGACCATGGAGAAGCGCGGCATCGCGACCGGCCTGACCGCGCTGCACCCGTTGACCGGCGCCGAGGTGCCGGTATGGATCGCGAACTTCGTGCTGATGGCCTATGGCAGCGGCGCGGTGATGGCGGTGCCGGCGCATGACCAGCGCGACTGGGAGTTCGCGCGCGCGCATGGCCTGCCGGTGCGCCAGGTCATCGCGCCGGCCGGTACGGCGGGCAGCGCGGTGACGATCGACCTCGAGGCCGCGGCCTTCACCGATCCCGGTGTGCTGCTCGACTCCGGCGAATTCACCGGCCTGACCTCGGCGCAGGCCTTCGACGCGATCGCCGACCGGCTCGCCGCGCTCGGCAAGGGCCGGCGCAAGGTCCACTACCGCCTGCGCGATTGGGGCGTGTCGCGCCAGCGCTACTGGGGCGCGCCGATCCCGATCATCCACTGCGGGACCTGCGGCGCGGTGCCGGTGCCCGACGAGGACCTGCCGGTCGTGCTGCCCGAGCAGGTCGAACTGGATGACGGCGGGTCGCCGCTGAAACGGATGCCGGAATTCTATCGCGCGAAGTGTCCGCAATGCGGCGCCGAGGCCGAGCGCGAGACCGATACCTTCGACACCTTCATGGAGTCCTCGTGGTATTACGCGCGCTATGCCTGTCCCGACAACGACGGCGCGATGCTCGACGCGCGCGCCGGGTACTGGCTGCCGGTCGACCAGTACATCGGCGGCATCGAGCACGCGATCCTGCACCTGCTCTATGCGCGCTTCTATCACAAGCTGATGCGCGATGCCGGGCTGGTACACTGCGACGAACCGTTCGCGCGCCTGCTGACCCAGGGCATGGTGCTGAAGGACGGCGCCAAGATGTCGAAGTCGAAGGGCAACACGGTGGACCCGCAGGCGCTGATCGACCGCTACGGCGCCGATACCGTGCGCCTGTTCATGATGTTCGCGGCGCCGCCGGAGCAGTCGCTGGACTGGTCCGACAGCGGCGTCGAGGGCGCCGCGCGCTTTCTGAAGCGCCTGTGGCGCTTCGTCAGCGCCGAGGCCGTGCGCGGTCCGGCGCCGGCGGTCGATACAGCCGCGCTCGATGCCGGCCAGCGCGAACTGCGATGCCGGCTGCACGAGACCATCGCCAAGGTCGGCGACGACGTCGGCCGGCGCTACACCTTCAATACCGCGATCGCCGCGGTGATGGAGCTGATCAACGCGCTGACGCGTTTCGAGGACGATTCGCCGCAGGGGCGGGCGGTCATGCGTGAGGCCGTAGACGCCGTCGTGCTGTTGCTCGCGCCGGTGGTGCCGCATGTCTGCCAGGTGCTGCGCGAGGCGCTCGGACATGACGGGCTGGTCGTCGATGCCGCCTGGCCCGTGGCCGACGAGCGCGCGCGGGTCCGCGACCAGGTCGATATCGTCGTCCAGGTCAACGGCAAGCTGCGCGCCAGGCTCAGCCTGCCCGCCGATGCCGCCCGCGACGCGGTCGAACGCGCGGCGACCGCGGACGAGAATGTGAGGCGCTTCATCGACGGCAAGGCGATTCGCAAGGTCGTCGTCGTGCCCGGCAAGCTGGTGAACATCGTTGTATGAGCTGCGCCGACGCGGCCGACGCCTGACGCCGGCCGGCGTCGCCGGCCTGTGCGCGCTGCTGCTGGTCATGGTGGCGCTGGAAGGCTGCGGCTTCCGTCTGCGCGGGTCGCTCGGCGAGTTCGAATCGATGCCGCCGACCCATGTCCGCGGGCAGGATCCCGCGGTGTTCGACCTGCGCCAGTTCCTGCGCTCCGGCGGCACCGAGATCGTCGATGAGCCCGCCGCGGCGGGGCTGATCGTCACCGTCGCCGACGTCGCGCGTTCGCGCCGCGTGCTGGCGGTCGGCACGCGTGGGCGCGTGCAGGAGTACGAACTGGTCTACCAGATCCGTTTCCATGCCGAGGATCGCGGCGGCCGGCGGTTGCTCAACGACCAGGTCGTCACCCAGACGCGCAATTTCGATTTCGACGAAGCGGATGTCATCGCGAAGAGCAACGAGGAGGAGTTCCTGTTTCGCGACATGCAGCGCAATGCCGTGATGCAGATCATGCGTCTGCTCCAGGCGCTGGATTTCGATACGGACGCCGAGGAACCGGAGGCGCAGGATGAAACTGCGGGCTGAGCAGATCGAGGGACATCTCGCGGCGGAGCTCGCGCCGCTCTATCTGGTCAGCGGCGACGAGCCCCTGCTGGTCGGCGAGGCCGTCGATGCAATCCGCGCCGCCGCCCGCGGCCGCGGTTTCGGCGAGCGCACGGTGTTCCATGCCGATCGTTCCTTCGACTGGAACGAACTCGCCCGGGCCGCGGGCAGCCTGTCGCTGTTCGCCGAACGGCGCATCATCGACCTGCGGCTGCCGTCCGGTCGCCCCGGTGACAGCGGCGCGCGCGCGCTCGTCGATTACGCCGCCGCGCCGCCGCCGGACAATCTCCTGCTGCTGACCCTGCCCCGACTCGACGCCCAGCAGCAGAAGACGAAGTGGTTCAAGGCCCTCGAATCGGCCGGCGTCGTGATCCAGATCTGGCCGCCCGAGGGGGCCGAGTTTGCCGGGTGGGTCGCGCGCCGCATGCGGGCGCAGGGCCTCCAGCCCGACGCCGCGGCGGCGGCGCTGCTCGCCGAGCGCGTCGAAGGCAATCTGCTGGCCTGCGTCCAGGAGATCGAAAAGCTGCGCCTGCTGAATGGTCCCGGACCCGTCGATGCCGACCGGGTCATGCAGGCAGTGACCGACAGCGCCCGCTATGACGTCTTCGATCTCGTCGACGGCGCCCTCGACGGCGACCTCGCGCGCTGTGTGCGCATCGCGAGGGGGCTGGAGGGCGAGGGCGTGGAACCGACGCTGGTGTTGTGGGCGCTCGCCCGCGCGATTCGCGCCCATGCCCGCTTCGCCGCGGCGACCGCCCGCGGCGAACGGCTCGAGACCCTGATCCAGTGGGACAAGGCCTGGTCGCGGCGGCAGCCGCTGATCCGGCGCGCGCTGGGCCGCCACGGCGTACGCAGCTGGTGGCGCATGTTGCGGCAGGCGGCCGTGGTCGATCGCATGATCAAGGGGCGGGCGGCAGGCAATGTACGGGACGAATTGCTACAATTGAGCCTCATGATCGCGGGATCGCCGGCGGGCCGACGCCCGCGGCAGGCAGGATGAACATGGACCTCCGGGAATACATGCAGGACATCGGGCACCGCGCCCGCGCGGCGTCGCGCGTCATCGCGCGCGCGCAAAGCCGCGACAAGGACCGCGCGCTCGAGGCGATCGCCGGCGCCCTGCTGGCCGCGCGCGCCGACCTGCTGGCGGCGAACGCACGCGATCTCGAGGCCGCGCATGCCACCGGTCTCGATCCCGCCCTGCTCGACCGCCTGAGCCTGAACGACGATCGCGTCCAGGCCATGGCCGACGGTCTGCGCCAGGTCATGGCCCTGCAGGATCCTGTCGGCGAGATCAGCAACCTCAGCTACCGTCCCTCCGGCATCCAGGTCGGCCGCATGCGCGTGCCGCTCGGCGTCATCGGCATCATCTACGAGTCGCGCCCGAACGTCACCGCGGACGCCGCCGCGCTGTGCCTGAAATCCGGCAATGCGGCGATCCTGCGCGGCGGCTCGGAGGCCGTGCATTCGAACCAGGCGATCGCAGCCTGCGTCCAGCGCGGGCTGGCCGAGGCCGGTCTGCCCGCCGATGCGGTGCAGGTCGTCGCGGTCACCGACCGCGCCGCGGTCGGCGAGTTGCTGAAGATGAAAGAGCATGTCGACATCATCGTGCCGCGCGGCGGCCAGGGCCTCATCGATCGCGTGATGGCGGACTCGCAGATCCCGGTCATCAAGCATCTGCACGGCATCTGCCATGTCTATATCGACGATGCCGCCGACCTCGACAAGGCGATCGCGGTCGCGGTCAACGCGAAGACCCAGCGCTTCGGCACCTGCAACACGATGGAGACGCTGCTGGTCGCGCGCGCCGTCGCCGGCCGAGTGCTGCCGGTGCTGGCACGGCGCTATCGTGAACACGGCGTCGAACTGCGCGGTTGTCCCGAGACCCGCGCGATCCTGCCGGACATCGCCGCCGCGACCGACGAGGACTGGCATACCGAGTACCTCGCGCCGATCCTGTCGGTCCGCGTCGTCGCCGGACTCGACGAGGCGATGGAGCATATCCATGTCTACGGCTCCGGGCATACCGACGCGATCCTGACCGAGGATATCGGACGCGCGCGCCGCTTCCTGCGCGAGGTCGACTCGAGTTCGGTGATGGTCAATGCCTCCACCCGCTTCGCCGACGGCTACGAGTACGGCCTCGGCGCCGAGATCGGCATCAGCACCGACAAGCTGCATGCCCGGGGTCCGGTCGGTCTCGAGGGGCTGACCTCGCAGAAATACATCGTCATCGGCGACGGGCACGTCCGCAGCTGATGATCGGTCTCCTCGGCGGTACCTTCGACCCGGTCCACTATGGCCATCTGCGCTGCGCGCTCGATGTCCAGCAGGCCTGCGATCTCGACCAGGTGCGGTTCATTCCCTGCCGCCAGCCGCCCCATCGCGATCCGCCGCTGGCCGCGCCCGCGCAACGGCTGGCGATGCTGGAACTGGCCGTCGACGGCCAGCCGGGATTCGCGGTCGACGACCGCGAACTGCACCGGCCGGGACCGTCGTACACGGTCGATACCCTCTGTTCGCTGCGCGACGAGTTCGGTTCGCGGCCGCTGTGCCTGATCGTCGGCATGGATGCCTTCGCGCGCCTGGATACCTGGCATCGCTGGGAGGAGCTGGTCGGACTGGCGCATATCGCGGTCATGCGCCGTCCCGCGACCGGTCCCGAGCCCGAGCCGTCGGCGGCGGTCGCTGCGTTGCTGCGCGAGCGCCTGGCGCGCGATCCCCGTGAACTTCGCCGCGAGTCCGCCGGCCGCGTGGTCGTCTGCGCCGTGACCCGGATCGACATCTCGGCGACGCGCATCCGCGGGCTGATCGCGTCGGGCCTGAGCGCCCGTTATCTGCTGCCCGATCCGGTGCTGGATTACGCCCGCCGCGAACGGCTCTATCTCGATGCCGCCGCGGACGCGGCCGGGGCGCGGGCATGACGCCGGCAGAGACCAGACAGATCGCGGTCGACGCGCTCGAGGAGATGAAGGCCGTCAATGTCGCGGTACTCGACGTCGGCAAGCTCACCTCGATCACCGATTACATGATCGTCGCCAGCGGCACCTCCGATCGCCATGTCCGCTCGCTGGTCAACAATGTCATCGAGCAGGCCGGCAAACGGGGATTGAAGCCGATTGGTGTCGAGGGCGAGCGTCAGGCGCAATGGGCGCTCGTCGACCTCGGCGATGTCGTCGTCCACGTCATGCTGCCGGACGTCCGCGAGTTCTACCAGCTCGAGAAGCTGTGGGACTTCAGCGAGGAACAGGACAGCGGGCGCGCATGATCTGGCGGCGGCCGATCCGTCATCCCGGTGTTGCGGCGGGTTCCGTGGTGGTCGGCCCCGGGCGGCCTGACGCGTTTCAGGACCGCCATGAACCCATCCCTGGGGGCTGCCGGCGAGACATCCTGTCTCGCAGGCTCCTGAAACGCGTCAGGCCGCCCGGGGCCTCCGGCGAGTGTGTGCGAACACCGGGATGACGGATCGGCGGGGCTGGCGCGGTGACGGCATGATATGCGTATCCATCTGATCGCGGTCGGCCAGCGCCAGGCGTCGTGGGTCGATGAGGGGTATCGGGAATTTGCGCGCAGGCTGCCGCCGGAATGCGCGCTGGAACTGGTCGAGATCCCGGCCGAACGGCGCGCGCGCAATGCGGATATCGCCCGCCTGCGCGAACGCGAGGGCGAGCGCATGCTGGCGGCGCTGCCGCGCGACGCGCGCGTCATCGCGCTCGAGGTCGGCGGCCGCTCGTGGAGCACGGAACAGCTGGCCGTCGAGCTGGAGCGCTGGCGAGGGGAAGGGCGCGACGTGGCGCTCCTGGTCGGCGGCGCGGACGGGCTGGCGCCGGACTGTCTCGCGCGGGCCGATCTGTCGTGGTCGCTGTCGCCGCTGACCCTGCCGCATGCGCTGGTGCGGGTCGTCGTCGCCGAGCAGGTCTATCGCGCGTGGACGATCATCCGGGGGCATCCCTATCATCGCGGGCAGTGAGCCGTGAACGCAATCGCCAATGAGGCACGGACAGTGAGCGACGAAGTCCTGGTCAACGTGACGCCGCGGGAGACGCGGGTTGCGATACTCGAGAACGGCCTGCTGCAGGAGATCCACGTCGAGCGCGCCAGCCGTCGCGGACTGGTCGGCAACATCTATCTCGGCAGGGTCGGCCGGATCCTCCCCGGCATGCAGGCCGCCTTCGTCGACATCGGTCTCGAGCGCACTGCCTTCCTGCACGCGCAGGACATCTTCAGCCCGTCGGGCGCCGACATGGAAAGCCAGGGCGAGCGCCGCCAGACCGAGAACATCACCAGCCTCCTGCACGTCGACCAGCAGGTGCTGGTGCAGGTGATCAAGGACCCGCTCGGCAGCAAGGGCGCGCGCCTGACCACGCATATCACGATACCGTCGCGCTATCTCGTGTTCATGCCGGCGATGGGCAATATCGGCGTTTCCCAGAAGATCGCGGACGAGGACGAGCGCACGCGCTTGCGCGACCTGCTGACCGGCCTGCGTCCTGATGACGACAGCGGCGGATATATCATCCGCACCGCCGCCGAAGGCGTCACCCGCGAGGAGTTCGCCGAGGACATGGGCTTTCTGCGCAGGTTGTGGGAGACGGTGCAGTCCCGCCTCGCCGCGAACGGTCGCGACCGTCTCATCTACCAGGCCTTGCCGCTGGTGCAGCGCATACTGCGCGATCTGCCGCGCGGCCGGGTCGAGACCGTGCGCATCGATTCGCGCGAGGCCTACCAGGCCGCGCTTGAATTCGCCCGCACCTTCCTCCCCGAGATGGTGTCGCGCATCGAGCACTATCCCGGGGAGCGCCCGATCTTCGATCTCTATTCGATCGACGACGAGATCCAGAAGGCGCTGAAGCGCAAGGTCCAGCTGAAGTCCGGCGGCCATCTGTACATCGACCAGACCGAGGCGATGACGACGATCGACGTCAACACCGGCGCCTTCGTCGGTCATCGCAATCTCGAGGAAACCATCTTCAAGACCAATCTGGAGGCGGCGCAGGCGATCGCGCGCCAGCTCCGACTGCGTAATCTCGGCGGCATCATCATCATCGACTTCATCGACATGACCGAGGACGATCACAAGCGTCAGGTGTTGCGCGCGCTCGAGAAGGCGATGGAGGGCGATCGCGCCAAGCGCTTCATCTGCGAGGTATCGTCCCTCGGCCTGGTCGAGATGACGCGCGAGCGCACGCGCGAGAGCCTCGAACATGTGTTGTGCGAGCCTTGCCCGGCCTGTGACGGGCGCGGTTCGGTGAAGACGAGGGAGACGACCTGCTACGAGATATTCCGCGAGATCCTGCGCCAGTCGCGCCAGTTCGAGGCCAGGCAGTTTCTCGTGCTCGCCTCCCAGGGCGTCGTCGACATGCTGCTCGACGAGGAGTCGACCAGCGTTGCCGATCTCGAGGTGTTCATCGGCAAGTCGATCAAGCTGCAGGTGGAGAGTCTGTACACGCAGGAACAATTCGACGTGGTCATGATGTGAGCCGCATCGGTGGCGCCTGGTGATACGCTTCCTGTTGGCTAAATTCTGGCTGCTGTGCGCGAGCCTGGTCATCCTGTTCGCGGTGACCCTGACCGTCGCGCGCCTGGCGCTGCCGCACGTCGACCGCCACCACGACCGCATCGAGGGCTGGCTCAGCGATGCGGTCGGTCAGCGCATCGTCATCGGCGCGCTGGCCGCCGAGTGGCACGGCCTCGGGCCGCGCCTGCTGCTGTCCGAGGTCAGCCTGCTCGGCGAGGACGGCATGCCGATCGCGCAGTTCTCCGCGGCGGCCGTCGACTTCGATCTGTTCGCGTCCATGCTCGACCGGGCGCCGCGCATCGATCGCCTGCTGCTCAGGGGCATCGACCTCACCGTCGAGCGCGATGCCGGGGGCGGCTTCGCGCTCGCCGGTCAGGGCTTTGCGACCGGCGGCGCGGACGGCGCCGGCCGGGATCGCCTGTTGCGCTGGATGCTCGATCAGGGGCGGCTTGCGATCGAGGGCGCGGCGATCACCTGGATCGATCCCGCCCTTGCCGACGGCCTGCCCCAGTACTTTACCGGCGTCGATATCGAGTTGCGCAATGCCCCGGGCCGACACCAGGTCGATGTCTCGGCGGAATTGCCGGCAGCGCTCGGCGCGACCGCCGATGCCAGACTCGACATCATCGGCGATCCCCTCACCGCAGACTGGCGCGGACGGCTGTATCTGCGCGGCGACCGGATAGTGCTGGGACGCTGGCTCGAGGGCCGTACCCCGGGCGGCGTGCGCGTCGAGCAGGGTACCGCCGATTTCACGCTGTGGGCCGAGTTGCGTGAGCGCCGTGTTGAGCGCATCGACGGCCGCGCCTCCGCGGCGAGGATCACGCTGCTCGCCGCCGATCCCGGCGAGACGGCGGGCGAAGAACCGCCGCTGCCGCGCGTGCCGCAAGTCGTCGATGCCGTCGCCGCTGATTTCGCCTGGCGAACGATCGCCGGCGGCTGGCGCGTCGATATCGACCGCCTGGTCTTCACCGGCGACGGCATCGCGGGGGCTCCTGGCCGGGTCGCTGTCGAGTGGCGCGATGCCGGCGCCGACGGGCCGGGCGTCGCCGCGCGCGCGGAGCATGTGCCGATCGGGGAACTCGCGCGACTGTTGCTGCCCGCCGGCGCGCTCGACGAGCGGGCGCGCCGCGCGCTGCTCAATATCGATCCCGCGGGGCAGGTCGAGGCGCTGGACCTGCGCTACCGGCGCGATGGCGAGCAGCACCGTTACGCGGTGAGGGCGGACATCGCCGGCCTGCGCACCTCGCCCTGGTCGGGCGTCCCCGGCGTGTCGAACTTCAGCGGCATGCTTGCGCTCGATCACGACGGCGGCGGCTTCGACCTCGATACCGCCGACGCACGGCTTGATTTTGCGGGGCTGTTTCGCGAGCCCCTGCCGATCGCGGCGGCGCAGGGGCGGATTGCATGGCGGCGTCATGAAGGCGGCTGGCGCATCCAGATCCCCCGCCTCGACCTCCGCAACGAGGACGCGACCCTGACCGCATGGGGAAGGCTCGACCTGCCGCCGGAAGGGGAGGTGCCGTCGATCGCGCTGTTCGCGCATTTCGACGCGGACACCGTCGAGCGCACCTCCCGCTACCTGCCGGTCCGCATCATGCCGCCCGCGACGGTCGCTTGGCTCGACCGCTCGATCCTCGGCGGCGCGTCGCCGCGCGGCGACCACGTCTTTCACGGGCCGTTGCGCGGCTTTCCGTTCGACGGCGGCAGCGGCCGCTTCAAGGTCGATTTCGACCTCGTCGGCGGCAGCCTCGACTACAGTCCCGGCTGGCCGCCGATCGACGGTATCGACGCCCGCATCGTCTTCGAGGGGCGGCGCATGGACATCGCGGCGGTGGCCGGCAGCAGCCTTGCCTCGCGTGTGCTGCGCGCCGATGTCGCGATTGCCGACCTGACCGGGAAGCCGGCGGTGCTGACGGTCGATGGGCGCGCCGAGGGCAGCACCGCCGATGCGCTGCGTTATCTGCGCGAGACGCCGCTGGCGGAACGATTCGGCGCGATTGCGGGGGATGCCGATGCCACCGGCGAGAGCCGGCTTTCCCTCGCGCTGCGCATCCCGCTCGATGGCAGTCCGGCCGAGGTCGACGGCGAGATCGACTTCCGTGACAGCACCCTGGTGCTGGCCGACGAAACGATCGACATTCGCCGCATCAACGGCCGTCTCAGGTTTACCGACAGCGGCGTCAGCGCGGAGCGCATCGATGCCGAGATACTCGGCCTGCCGGCCCGGGTCACTGTCAGCCCCCGGCTCGAGGACGGCAGCGCGGGCGCGCTGGTCGAGGCCGTCGGCAACGCGGATGGCGATGCGATCGCGGGCCTGCTCGACATTGCGCCGCTGCGGCATCTCGAGGGCCGCGCCGCCTGGCGGGCGCGCCTGCGCGTGCCGTTCGGCGAGCGTCATGACGGTCCCGGCGTCCGCCTGACCATAGCTTCCGACCTGCGCGGACTTGCGATCCGCTTGCCGGCGCCGCTGGACAAGCCGGCGGAAATCGCCATGCCGCTGACGATCTCGATCCCGTTGCCGCGCGAGCCGGACATGCCCGTGCGATTCCGCCTCGGCGATACCCTGGCCGGGGTGCTCACGCTCGATGCCGCGGCCGGCATCGAGCGCGGCGAGTTGCGCCTCGGCGGCGGCGCGCCGGCGCTGCCGGCGCAACCCGGCCTGCGCATCGCCGGCGAGACCGCCGAGATCGCCTATGAACCCTGGGTCGCGGTGTTCGCCGGCGACGAAGAACGCGCCGGCGCCGCGCACGGCATCGTCAATGCGATCGATCTGCGCGCGGGCCGCATCTATCTGTACGGGCGCGAGTTCAACGCCGTGCATCTCGATGCGCGGCGCGATGCCGTGGCCTGGACTGCCAGGGTCAGCAGCGATCAGATCGCGGGGAACATCGTCATCCCGCTCGAAGAGGGGCGGACATGGCGCGCAGATCTCACCCACCTGCATCTCGCCGCGGCGGTCGAGGACGGGCCGGCCGCGCGGGTCGCGGACCCGCGCGAGTTGCCGCCGCTGCGCGTCGAGAGCGAGCGCTTCACCTATGGCGGCACTGATTTCGGCCGCCTCAGCCTGGTGTCGACGCGGCGGCCTGCGGGGATGCACATGGACAGGCTGACGCTTGCGTCGGCGAAGACACGCATAGGCGCGCGCGGCGACTGGGTCGTTGCCGGCGATCAGCAGTTTTCGTCCTTCAACATCGATTTCGAGACCGACGATTTCGGCGCGGCGCTGGCCGGCTTCGGCTATGCCGATACGATCCGCGGCGGCAAGGGCACGGCGAAGGTCATCGCGCGCTGGCGCGGGCCGCCGACCGCGTTCGCGCTCGAGCGGCTCGACGGCTCGATGGACATGACGATCAGCAACGGCCGCCTGCTCGATGTCGAGCCCGGCGCCGGCCGGATCTTCGGGCTGATCAGTTTGCAGGCGCTGCCGCGGCGGCTGACGCTCGACTTCAGCGATTTCTTCGGTCGCGGTTTCAGTTTCGATCGCATCAGCGGCAGCTTTGCGATCCGCGACGGCGTCGCGACGACCGGCGACCTGGAGATGAACGGGCCGGCCGCCAGGGTCGAGGCCGCGGGCGCCATCAACCTCGCGGCGCGTGAATACGATCAGATCGTTACCGTGCATCCGAACGTCAGTTCCGGTCTGCCGGTCGCCGGCCTGGTCGCCGGCGGCGTCGGGCTCGGCGCCGCGATCCTGCTGATGGAGCGCGTGTTCAAGTCGGACATCGATCGTATGACCCGCATCACCTATCAGGTACGCGGTCCGTGGAGCAATCCGGAGGTCAGGCGCTTACAGGACGGCGCCCAATCTGGTAAAAGGTAATGTCCATAATCCGGCGCCTTGCCGGCAGGGAGAATTCAGCGTGAATCAGCGCGTGGCAGCCGTACAGATGGCCTCCGGCCCGAATATCGACACCAATCTCACCGAGGCGGAGCGGCTGATCGCGCGCGCGGTCGAGCAGGGCGCGGGCCTCGTCGTGCTGCCGGAAAATTTCTCGCTGATCGGCACTGACGAACAGGACAAGGTGCGCCTGCGCGAGCGCGACGGCGACGGCCGGGCGCAGGAATTCCTGTCCCGGCAGGCGGAGCGGCACGGCATCTGGATCGTCGGCGGTACGATACCGATCGCGGCCGACGACCCCGCGCGGGTCAGCGCGGCCTGCCTGGTGTTCGATGCCGGCGGCAGGCGCGTCGCGCGCTATGACAAGATCCACCTGTTCGACGTCACCCTCGAGCAGAGCGGAGAACAATATCGCGAGTCGCACACCATCGCGCCCGGCGGCCGCATCGTCGTCATCGACAGCCCGGTCGGCCGGCTCGGCCTCGCGGTCTGCTATGACCTGCGTTTTCCCGAGCTGTTCCGCTCGATGCTCGACGCCGGCGTCGAGGTCATCGCGGTGCCGTCCGCGTTCACCGCGCTGACCGGCAAGGCCCACTGGGAGGTGCTGGTGCGCGCGCGCGCGATCGAGAACCAGAGTTACATGATCGCCTCGGCGCAGGGGGGCTATCACCTGAACGGCCGCGAGACCTGGGGTGACAGCATGATCGTCGACCCCTGGGGCGTCGTCGTCGATCGCCTGCCGCGCGGCGCGGGCATCGTCTGCGCCGACATCGATCGCGCCTGGCTGGATCGCATCCGCCGCAGTTTCCCCGCGCTCAGCCATCGCCGGCGGGATGCCTGACGCCATCCGGATGGGCAACGACCGCGACAATCTCGTCGTCATCCGCAAGCTGCGATTCGCCTACGGCGAGCGCGTGATCTTCGACGACATCGATCTCGATTTCGAGCGCGGCAAGGTCACCGCGATCATGGGGCCGAGCGGCACCGGCAAGACCACCATGTTGCGCATGATCGGCGGACAACTGAGGCCGCATGCCGGCACCATCGTCGTCGACGGCAACGACATGGGGACCTTGTCGCGCCATGACCTCTACGAGCTGCGCAAGCGCATCGGTCTGCTATTCCAGTCGGGGGCGCTGTTCACGGCGCTCGACGTGTTCGACAACGTCGCCTTTCCGCTGCGCGAGCACACGCGCCTGCCGGAATCGATGATCCGTGATCTCGTCCTGTTGAAGCTGCAGGCTGTCGGTCTGCGCGGCGCGCGCCGGCTGATGCCGACGCAGCTCTCCGGGGGCATGTCGCGCCGCGTCGCGCTGGCGCGCGCGATTGCGCTCGATCCGATGATGATCATGTACGACGAGCCGTTCACCGGACAGGATCCGATCACGGTCGGCGTCATCATGAAGCTGATCCGCATGCTGAACGACAGCCTCGGACTCACCAGCATCATCGTTTCGCACGACGTCCAGGAAGTGTCGGCAATCTCCGACTACGCCTATGTGCTGTCGAACGGCAAGGTCATCGGCCAGGGGACGCCCGCCGAGCTCGGGGCGTCGCCTTCGCCGAGGGTGCGTCAATTCCTCGATGCCGAGCCGGACGGTCCGGTGCCGTTTCATTATCCGGCGGCCGCGCTTGCCGAGGATCTCTTGGGTGGCGATCGATGATACGCATGCTGCAGTCGCTCGGCCGCTCCGGCCTGAACTTCTTCGAGCGCGTCGGTCGCGCCAACCTGTTCATCCTGCGGGTGTTCGCGGGGGTGCCCGCGCTGGCCCTGCAGTTCCATCTGGTCATCGCGCAGATCTACTCGGTCGGTGTGCTGTCCCTGGTCATCATCGTCGTCTCGGCCTTCAACGTCGGCATGGTGCTGGGGCTGCAGATGTACAATACCCTCGTCAATTTCGGCGCCGAGGCGAGTCTTGGCCCTGTCATCGCGCTGTCGCTGGTGAGGGAACTCGGGCCGGTGGTCGCGGCGCTGCTGTTCGCCGGCCGCGCCGGCTCGGCGCTGACCGCCGAGATCGGCCTGATGAAGGCGACCGAGCAGCTCTCCAGCATGGAGATGATGGCCGTGGATCCGGTGCGCCGGATCGTTGCGCCGCGGCTGCTGGCCGGCATCATCTCGATGCCGATCCTGGCCGCCACATTCAGCGCGGTCGGCATCCTCGGCGGCTATTTTGTCGGCGTCGGCCTGCTCGGCGTCGACAGCGGGTCCTACTGGTCGCAGATGCAGGCGAATGTCGACTGGCGGGAAGACGTGCTGAACGGCATCATCAAGAGTATCGTATTCGGCATCCTGGTGACCTGGATTGCGGTATTCGAGGGCTATGACGCGGTGCCGACCGCGGAGGGCGTGAGCCGGGCGACGACGCGCACCGTCGTCTACGCCTCGCTCGCAGTGCTGATATTCGATTTCGTGCTGACTGCGCTGATGTTCGGGGATTTCTGATATGATTAACGCGAGAATCGTCGAGATAATGGTCGGGATATTCGTTGCGATCGGCATCGCCTCGCTGTTCATGCTGGCGATGAAGGCGAGCAATCTCGGAACCTACAACGTACGCGACGGTTATACCCTGGTCGCCGATTTCGATAACATCGGCGGCCTCAAGGTGCAATCACCGGTCAGCGCCAGCGGCGTCCGTATCGGAAGGGTCACCGGTATCGAGTACGACCAGGACACTTACGAGGCCCGCGTCAGATTCGTGGTCGACTCGCGCTACAACAGGCTTCCGACCGATACCTCGGCGAGCATCTTCACCTCGGGGCTGCTCGGCGAGCAGTACATCAGCCTCGATCCGGGCGGCGCCGAAGAGTATCTCCGCGACGGCGACACCATCCGGCTGACCCAGTCGGCGCTGGTGCTGGAGCGGCTGGTTGGACAGTTCCTGTTCAATCTCGGCGACAGCTCTGGCGGCAAATGACGGCGGATCAGGCATGATTTCACGATCGACAGGCAGGCAACGAACGGCAGCGGCCATCTTGGGCCTGTTGCTGTACCTGGTCGCCGCGTGCGTGCTCAAAGCGCCGCTCGCCGCAGCCAATATCGCCGGCAATGCGCAGGATCTCGTGCGCCAGGCATCGACGCAGGCGATCGAGGCACTGGTCGAGCGTCGCGAGGAATTGAAGCAGAACGATACCCGCATCTTCGAGTTCGTCGAGGAGTTCCTGCTGCCGCACTTCGACAGCGAATATATTGCCCGTCTGGTGCTCGGGCGCTACTGGCGCCAGGCCACCCCGGAAGAGCGCGAGCGATTCAGGGTCGCCTTCCAGGAGATGCTGATCCGCAGCTATGCCTCGTCGATGCTCGAATACTCCGACCAGAAGATCAGGTATCTGCCGTACAGCGAGCCGGCGGACGCCGAGGAGACCGTCGTCCGCACCGAGATTGAACTCGCGGCCGGACCGGTGGCTGTCGACTACAGCCTGCGCAAGCGCGACGGACGCTGGCTGGTCTACGACGTCAGCATCGACGGCATCAGCATGGTGGTAAACTACCGCGGCAACATCAATTCGGAGATCCGCCGCCTGAACGGCCTGGCGCCGCTGATCGAGTCGATCGAACGGCGCAACCAGCGGCGGGCGATGAATGAGTGAGATCAGCCCCGATGCCGCGGTCAGCGGCGGGTTTCGCGTCAGCGGCGAACTGGTGTTCGAAACCGTTCCTGAACTGCTCGAGCAGGGGCGCGCGCTGTTCGGTGACGGCGCTCCCGGCTTCGATCTCGATCTCGGCGGCGTCACCCGCGCCGACAGCGCCGGGTTGGCCCTGCTGGTCGGATGGATGCGCATCGCGCACGCCCGCCATCGCAACATCGTGTTCCGGAACGTGCCGGAACAGTTGCTTGCGATTGCCCGCGTCAGCGGACTCGACACGATACTGCCGCTGACCCCCGCGACGCATTGAAGGTGAGTGAAATGGACAATGACGACATCAAGCGGATGATCGAGGCCGGCCTGCCCGGCAGCGAGGCCCATGTCACCGGCGACGGCACCCATTTCGAGGCCGTGGTGATCTCGGAGGCCTTCGCCGGCAGGAGCCTGCTGGAAAAACACCGGCTGGTGTACGCCACCCTCGGCGGAAAGATGGGCGGCGCGATTCACGCGCTGTCGATCCGCGCCTGGACCCCGGAGGAATGGTCGCGCCAGCGCCAGGCCCGTTGACATGGACAAGCTGATCATCAAGGGCGGCATACCGCTCGACGGCTCGATCACGATCTCGGGCGCCAAGAATGCGGCATTGCCGATCATGGCGGCCGCGCTGCTCGCCGACGAACCGGTGCAGATCGCGAACGTGCCGCATCTGCACGACATCACGACGACGATGGAACTGCTCGGCAGGATGGGCGTCGACCTCGTCGTCGACGAGAGCATGGGCGTCGAGATCGACGCCTCCGGCATCAACGATTTCAGCGCGCCCTACGACCTGGTCAAGACCATGCGCGCGTCGATCCTCGTGCTCGGCCCGCTGCTTGCGCGCTTCGGCCAGGCCGATGTGTCGATGCCCGGCGGTTGCGCGATCGGCACCCGACCGGTCGACCTGCACATCGCCGCGCTGGAGGCGATGGGGGCCAGCATCGAGGTCAAGGGAGGCTATATCCAGGCCCGCGCCTCGAGGCTCAGGGGCGCAAGGCTGTTCATGGACCTCGTGACCGTCACCGGTACCGAAAATATCATGATGGCGGCGACGCTGGCGCAGGGCACGACGGTGATCGAAAATGCCGCCCGCGAGCCCGAGGTCGTCGATCTTGCGCACTGCCTGAACCAGATGGGCGCGAAGATCACCGGCGCCGGCAGCGACACCATCGTCATCGAAGGCGTCGACCGCCTGTCGGGGACCTCGTATACGATCCTGCCCGACCGCATCGAGGCCGGTACCTACCTGGTCGCGGCGGCGATCACCAGCGGCAAGGTGCGCCTGAAGAAGGTGCGTCCGGAGACCCTGGACGCGGTGCTGGCCAAGCTGCGCGAGACGGGCGCCGTGATCGAGACCGGCGACAACTGGATCGAACTCGACATGCAGGGTCGCCGCCCGCAGGCCGTCGATCTACGCACCGCGCCGTATCCGGCCTTTCCGACCGACATGCAGGCCCAGTTCGCGGCGCTCAATTCGGTTGCCGAGGGCTCGGGCACGATCACCGAGACCGTGTTCGAGAACCGCTTCATGCACGTGCCGGAACTGCAGCGCATGGGCGCCGACATCCGTCTCGAGGGCAACACGATCTTCACTCGCGGCACCGAGCGACTGGCCGGGGCGCCGGTGATGGCGACCGACCTGCGCGCCTCGGCCAGCCTGGTGCTGGCCGGGCTGGTCGGCGAGGGACGCACCATCGTCGACCGGATCTATCATATAGATCGCGGTTACGAATGCATCGAGGAGAAGCTGTCCCAGCTCGGCGCCGACATCCGTCGGGTACCCGCCCTCTGACGACGCGACGACCGCCCGCCGCCATGCAGGACACGATGATCAGCATCGCCGTTTCCAAGGGCCGCATCTTCAGCGAGGCGCTGCCGCTGCTCGCCCATGCCGGCATCACGCCGCTGGAGGACCCCGCCACCAGCCGCAAGCTGATCTTCGAGACCAGTCGCGATGACGTTCGCCTGGTCGTGATCCGCGCGGCGGACGTGCCGACCTTCGTCGAATACGGTGCCGCTGATCTCGGTATCGCCGGCAAGGACGTGCTGATGGAGCATGGCGGCGACGGCCTCTACGAGCCGCTCGATCTCGGCATCGCGCGCTGTCGACTGATGGTCGCCGGTCCCGAGTCGGCGCCTGGACAGGGTGCGCGCATGCGCGTCGCGACCAAGTATGTCGAGACCGCGCGCCGCTGGTTCGCCGCGCGCGGCGAGCAGGTCGAGATCGTCAAACTCTATGGTTCCATGGAGCTGGCGCCGCTGGTCGGCCTGGCCGACCGCATCGTCGACCTCGTCGATACCGGCAGCACCCTGCGCGCGAACGGACTGGCGCCGCTGGAGACGATCACCGAAATCAGTTCGCGGCTGGTCGTCAACAAGGCGGCGATGAAGATGAAGCACGAACGCATCAAGGCGCTGATCGGGCAGATCGCCGAGGCGGTCGAAGGCGCGCGGCGCCGCCGCGGGGGATGACGGCATGAAGATCGCGCGACTCGATACCTCGACCCCGGACTTCCATCAACGGCTCGACGCCCTGCTGGCATGGGAGAGCGTCTCCGACGAGGGCGTCAACCGCACGGTGCGGGGGATCCTCGACGATGTGCGCGCCCGCGGCGACCTGGCGGTGCTCGAATACACCCGGCGCTTCGATCGCCTGGAGGCTGCCACGATCGCCGGCCTCGAACTCGACCAGGCACGCCTGCGGCGGGCGCTGGCGGAGATCCCCACCGATCACCGCGCCGCGCTCGAGCTGGCGGCGCAGCGGGTGCGTGCCTATCACGAACACCAGAAGGCCGATTCCTGGTCCTATACCGAGGCCGACGGTACGATGCTCGGCCAGCAGGTCACGGCGCTCGATCGCGTCGGCCTCTATGTGCCGGGCGGCAAGGCGGCCTATCCCTCGACGGTGATCATGAACGCAATCCCCGCGCGCGTCGCCGGTGTGCGCGAGCTGGTCATGGTGGTGCCGGCCCCGGACGGCGTCCTCAACGATCTCGTGCTGGCCGCCGCGGTGATCTCCGGCGTCGACCGTGTGTTCACGATCGGCGGCGCGCAGGCGGTCGCGGCGCTGGCCTGGGGCACGGAAACGATCCCGCGCGTCGACAAGATCGTCGGGCCCGGCAATATCTATGTCGCGACCGCGAAGAGCCTGGTCTACGGCGCAGTCGGTATCGACATGATCGCCGGGCCGTCCGAGATCCTCGTCATCTGCGACGGCGGCACGCCGCCGGACTGGGTCGCTATGGACCTGTTTTCGCAGTCCGAGCATGACGAGGACGCCCAGTCGATCCTGGTGTGCCCGGACCCGGCCTATCTCGATGCGGTCGAGGCGAGCATCCACCGGCTGCTGCCGGGGATGGAGCGCGCCGCCATCATCCGTACCTCGATGGCGAAGCGCTCGGCGCTGATTCGCGCGCGCGATCTCGACGACGCCGCCGAGGTCGCCAACTATGTCGCGCCCGAGCACCTCGAGCTTTCGGTCGAGGATCCCGTGACGCTGGCGCCGAAGATCCGCCATGCCGGCGCGATCTTCATGGGCCGCCATACCGCCGAGGCGATCGGCGACTATGTCGCCGGACCGAACCATGTCCTGCCGACCTCGCGCACGGCGCGCTTCTCGTCGCCGCTCGGGGTCTACGATTTCCAGAAGCGCTCGAGCCTGATCATGTGCTCGCCCGCGGGCGCGGCCGCGCTCGGCGCGACCGCCTCGATGCTCGCCCGCAGCGAAGGCCTGACCGCGCACGCGCGCTCGGCCGAATATCGCCGCGACGGGCGCGACGGCGACTGAACCCGGGCTGCCCGTGAACGCATCGTCCGATAGCCATCGCCGGGACGCGGCCATCGACGGCCTGATCCGGGAGTGGATCAGGCCGGAGATCCGCGCCCTGAATGCCTACCATGTGCCGCCCGCGAGCGGCATGGTCAAGCTCGACGCGATGGAGAATCCCTATCAGTGGCCGGAGACGGTCGTCGACGAGTGGCTGACGATGCTCCGCGACGTCAGCCTGAATCGCTATCCCGATCCGTCGCCGCGCCAGCTGATGCAGCGCCTGCGCGACCATTTCGAGGTGCCGGCGGGCATGGAGGTCATGCTCGGCAACGGCTCGGACGAGCTGATCCAGATGATCGCGATGGCGGTCGCGGGGCCGGGGCGCTGCGCGCTGGCCGCCGATCCGGCGTTCAGCATGTACCGGATGATCTCGATCTTCGCCGGGCTCGAGTTCGCGACCGTGCCGCTCGGCGAAGACTTCTCCCTCGACACTGCGGCGATGCTGCGGGCGATCGAGGCGCGGCGTCCGGCGCTGGTACTGATCGATTATCCTAACAATCCCTCTGGCCGGCTGTTTGACGAGGACGCCTTGCGCGCGATCCTCGAGGCGGCGCCCGGCCTCGTCATCATCGACGAGGCCTATCATGCCTTTTCCGAAGCCACGCTGATGCCGTGGCTCGGCGATTATCCGAACCTGCTGGTGCTGCGCACGCTGTCGAAGATGGGGCTCGCCGGCCTGCGCCTCGGCATGGTCGCGGGACCCGCGGCGTGGATCCGCGAGCTCGACAAGATCCGGCTGCCGTACAACGTCAACGCCCTGAGCCAGGTCAGCGCCGAGTTTGCGCTCGGCCACCGCGACATGCTCGACCAGCAGGCGCGGCGCATCATCGACGACCGCGAGCGCCTGACCGAGGGCCTGCGCGCCCTCGACGGCCTTCTGGTGTGGCCGAGCCGCGCGAATTTCATCCTGTTCCGGGCCCCGGCGGGCCGCGGTGACGAGGTGTTCGCCGGGCTGCGCGAACGCAAGGTCCTGATCAAGAACCTCGGCGCCGCCGGCCCCGCGCTGCGCGACTGCCTGCGCGTCACCGTCGGCGCCCCGCACGAGAACGAGCGCTTCCTCGCGGCGCTCGAAGAGGTGCTGGCCACCCTCTGAGGCTCGTTGTTGCGCTAACCGGCTGTTGACAAGGCCCGGTGGGTTTGCGCAGCGAAGTCAAGCGCAGCATCGCCGGAGCCCGAAGGGTGCCGCGCAGCGGCAGCGAGGCGAGCCATTCGCGGAGAAAACACACCGGGCCTTGTCAACAGCAGGTTAGCGCGACGGCAATCGATGTGACATCATATATACGATTTACCGGAGAGGGCAGATGGGGGAGCGCAAGGCCGCAGTCAATCGCAAGACCCGGGAGACCGGGATCTCGGTGACCGTCAATCTCGACGGCACGGGGCAGTCGAAGTTCGAGACGCCGGTGCCGTTCCTGAACCACATGATGGAACAGATCGCGCGTCACGGCATGATCGACCTCGAGGTCCTGGCCGAGGGCGACGTGCACATCGACGACCACCACACCGTCGAGGACATCGGCATCGTGCTCGGCCAGGCCTTCGCGAAGGCGGTCGGCGACAAGGCCGGTCTGCGTCGTTACGGCCATGCCTGCGTCCCGCTCGACGAGGCGCTGTCGCGAGTCGTCATCGACCTGTCGGGGCGGCCCGGTCTTGAGTATCACGTCTCGTTTCCGCGCGCCCGCGTCGGCAACATGGACGTCGACCTGTTCCAGGAGTTCTTCCGCGCGTTCGTCAACCACGCGCAGGCGACCGTACATATCGACTGCCTGCGCGGCGTCAATGCGCATCACATCATCGAGACAGTGTTCAAGGCCTTCGGCCGTGCGCTGCGCGCCGCGGCCGAGCCGGATCCGCGCGGACGGGGCATCATGCCGTCGACCAAGGGCAGCCTCTGAGCGGATTCTGATATCGTCCGGTTTCCGGCTGAATGATGGACAGGGTGCAATGGCGACGGTAGCGGTGATCGACTACGGGATGGGCAACATCCGTTCCGTATCGCGCGCGCTGGAATATGCCGGCGGCGACTGCCGCGTGGTCGTGAGCTATGATCCGCAGCGCATCCTCGCCGCCGACCACGTCGTGTTCCCCGGCGTCGGCGCGCTGCGCGACTGCATGTCCGAACTGCACCGCCTCGAACTCGACGACGTCGTCCGCGAATGCGCGGCGAAACGGCCGTTTCTCGGCATCTGTCTCGGCATGCAGGCACTGATGGACAGCAGCGAGGAAAACGGCGGCACCGCCGGACTCGGCATCATTCCCGGCGAGACCGTCCGTTTCGTCGCGCCTGCCGCAGAGGACGCGGGCGGTCGGCGCAAGATCCCGCACATGGGCTGGAACGGCGTGCACTACGCCCGTCCCCACCCGCTGTGGGAAGGCATTGCGCAGGACAGCCGCTTCTATTTCGTGCACAGCTACCATGTGCGGCCGCGCGACGGGACGGTCGTCGCCGCGACGACGGAGTACGGCGAGACTTTCGTTTCCGCAATCGCGCGCGATAACATGTTCGCCGTGCAGTTTCATCCCGAGAAAAGCCAGCGCGCCGGCCTCGCCCTGCTCGCGAACTTCATTGCCTGGGACGGGGCCCCCTGAGCCGCGACCGGCAGCGTCGGTGACCGTTATCCGCCAATCATGCTGATGAGGGAGAAGTCATGCTGTTGATACCCGCCATCGATCTCAAGGATGGCCAGTGCGTTCGTCTGCGCCAGGGGCGCATGGACGATTCGACGGTCTTTTCCGACGACCCCGTGGCGATGGCGGGGCGATGGGTGGAGGCCGGCGCACGACGCCTGCACATCGTCGACCTCAACGGCGCGATCCAGGGCAAGCCGGTCAATGCCAAGGTGATCCGCGAGATCGCCCGTACCTGGCCCGAGGTGCCGATCCAGGTCGGCGGCGGCATTCGCGACGAGGAGACCATCGAGCGTTACCTCGACAGCGGTGTCAGCTACGTCATCATCGGCACCGGCGCGGTCAACGAGCCGCATTTCGTCGCCGACGCGGCGTTGGCCTACCCCGGCCATGTCATCGTCGGGCTCGATGCGAAGGACGGCAAGGTCGCGATCGACGGCTGGTCGAAGCTGTCGAATCACGACGTCATCGATCTCGCCCGTCATTTCGAACGCGACGGCGTCACCGCGATCATCTATACCGACATCAGCCGCGATGGCATGTTGAGTGGCGTCAACGTGAGCGCGACCGCCGAACTGGCGCGCGCAGTGACGATACCGGTCATCGCGTCGGGCGGCATCGCCAGCATCGATGACATTCGTGCCCTGTGCGAGGTTTCGAATGAAGGCATCGTCGGCGCCGTGCTCGGACGCGCGCTCTACGAAAACAGGATCGACTTCGCCGAGTGCCAGAAGCTCGCGGACGCCTGCGGCGGATGAGCGGACTTGCCAAACGCGTGATCCCCTGCCTCGACGTCGACAAGGGTCGGGTCGTCAAGGGCGTGCGTTTCGAGAACATTGCCGATGCCGGCGATCCGGTCGGGATCGCGCGCGCCTATGACGCCCAGGGCGCCGACGAACTGGTGTTTCTCGACATCACCGCCAGCGCCGAAGAGCGCGAGACCATGGTCCATGTCGTCGAGCAGGTCGCCGAGCAGGTGTTCATTCCGCTGACCGTCGGCGGCGGCATCCGCGAGTTGGCCGACATCCGCCGCATGCTGAATGCCGGCGCCGACAAGGTCGCGATCAATACCGCCGGAATTGCCCATCCGGATTTCATCCGCCAGGCCGCCGAGCGCTTCGGTTCCCAGTGTATCGTCGCCGCGATCGACGCCAAGCGCGTCGGCAATGGCGGGGCGCCGCGCTGGGAGGTGTTCACCCATGGCGGCCGCCGTTCGACCGGCATCGATGCGATCGAATGGGCGGAGCAGGTCGCGGCGCTCGGCGCCGGCGAGATCCTGCTGACCAGCATGGACCGGGACGGCACCCGCGACGGTTATGACCTCGAACTGAACGCCGCGGTCAGCGACAGGGTGCCGGTGCCGCTGATCGCCTCGGGCGGCGTCGGCAGCCTCGAGCATCTCGCCGACGGGCTGCTCGCCGGCAAGGCCGACGCGGTGCTTGCCGCCAGCATCTTTCATTACGGCCAGCATACGGTCGGCGAGGCCAAGCGCTATCTGGCCAGCCGCGGCATCCCGGTTCGCCTCGACGACCCGCATTAAACAGGAACAGGCCGTTGAACGACGCCTGTCGGGTTTGCGCAGCGAAGTCAAGCGCAGCCTCGCCGGAGCCCGAAGGGTGCCGCGCAGCGGCAGCGAGGCGAGCCATTCGCGGAGAAAACCCGACGGGCGTCGTTCAACGGCCTGTTAACGCATCTGACATCATCCCGAAGTATATTCGGGGCATAATAGGGCAAACCCCGAAGAGACGACCCGATGAGCGGCGACTGGCTCGATCAGATCAGGTGGACCCCGGACGGCCTGGTGCCGGCGATCGTCCAGGACGAGGCCGGCGGCAAGGTGCTGATGTTCGCGTGGATGAATCGCGAGGCCCTGGCCGAGACCGCGCGCAGCGGCCAGGCGGTGTTCTGGTCGCGCTCGCGGGGACGCTTGTGGCGCAAGGGGGAGCAGTCCGGCCATGTGCAGCGGGTGCGGGAGATCCGCCTCGATTGCGATACCGACTGCATCCTGCTGCGCGTCGAACAGGTCGGCGGCATCGCCTGCCATACCGGCCGCGAGAGCTGTTTCTTCAGCCGGCTGGAAGGTGAAGAATGGCGCGCCGTGGAGCCCGTCCTGCGCGATCCCGCGGACATATATGGTGAATCCGGCGGCTGAAACGCGGTATTATGGGCGCAACCGAGGTTCCGAAGCCGATGGAGCATGTACTCAGAGAACTTGCCGCGACCCTCGAGGCGCGCAAGCAGGCGGATCCCGAGGCCTCCTATGTCGCCGGGCTGTTCCGCAAGGGCCCCGGGGCGATCCTCAAGAAGATCGGCGAGGAGGCGACCGAGGTCGTGATCGCCGGCCAGGGGGGTGACGACGCCGCCCTGGTGCATGAAACCGCCGACCTGTGGTTCCACACCCTGGTCCTGCTCGCCCATCGCGGGCTCGGCCCCGACCAGGTGCTCGCCGAACTCGAACGCCGCTTCGGGCGCTCGGGGATCGAGGAAAAGGCGGCAAGGACATGACGGTCCCGGCCGGGCCGGACGAACATCCAGAGAGGTAACCAGGCAATGGGCATTAGTATCTGGCAACTGCTGATCATCCTGCTGATCGTGGTGCTGCTGTTCGGGACCAAGAAACTCGCCGGCATGGGCAAGGATCTGGGCGGCGCGATGAAGGGTTTCCGCGACGCCGTCCGCGAGCCGTCACAGGACAAGGACGACGCGGGCAAGAAGGAGTCTGTCGAGCACCGCGAAGGCGAGCGCGTCATCGAAGGCAAGGTCGAGTCCAAGGAAAACGAGCGGGCCTGACGCTCGCGGGTCCCCCGCAGGCCGCCGGCGGCGGCGGGAGTGAAGTCCTGATGTTCGATATCGGTTTCTTGGAAATGGCCCTGATCGCGGTGGTCGCGCTCGTCGTGGTGGGCCCCCGGGAACTGCCTGCCCTGTTGCGCGGCGTCAGTTCGTGGGTCGGGCGCGCCCGCGAGTTCGCCAGCGAGTTCAAGAACGAGCTGAGTCGCGAGGCGGCCCACGCCGAAGAACTCAGGAAACTGGTCGAGCGCGAGAGCGAGGTCGCGGAACTGCACAAGCTGCTCGACGAGGCGCGTTCGCAGATACCGCTCGATGCTCCTGCCGGGGGCGGCAAGGCAGGGGAGACCGGCGACGCGAAACCCGGTTTGCGCGCCGATCCCGCAGCCCCCGGCGTGTCCGGGCAGGGGCGAGATGGCCAACCCTCGTAAGTATCCCCCCGACCCGGAAATGCCGCTGATCGCCCATCTGGTCGAGCTGCGCTCGCGCATCCTGCGCATCGTCCTCGTCGTCGGCGTGATCTTCCTCGCGATGTTCCCGTTCGCGAACCGCCTCTATACGCTGCTGGCCGTGCCGCTGATCGAGCGCCTGCCGCAGGGCAGCACGATGATCGCGACCGAAGTCGCCGCCCCGTTCCTGGTGCCGTTCAAGTTTACGCTGGTGCTCGCGTTCTTTGTCGCGATGCCGTACGTTCTGCACCAGGTCTGGCGCTTCATCGCGCCGGGGCTGTACGGCAGCGAACGCAGGCTCGCATTGCCGCTGCTGGTCGCCAGCGTGCTGCTGTTCTACGGCGGCGCGCTGTTCGCGTATTTCGTCGTCTTTCCGCTGGTGTTCGGTTTCCTGATCAGCGCCGCGCCCGAGGGGGTGACGGTGATGACCGATATCAGCCATTACCTGTCCTTCGTGCTCAAGCTGTTCTTCGCCTTCGGGCTGGCCTTCGAGGTGCCGATCGTGACCATCGTGCTGGTGTGGGCGGGGGTGACGACGCCGCAGCAGCTCACCGCCAAGCGTCCCTACGTCATCGTCGGCGCCTTCGTGCTCGGCATGCTGCTGACACCGCCGGACATGATCTCGCAGACCCTGCTCGCGATCCCGATGTGGCTGCTGTTCGAACTCGGCGTGGTACTGTCGCGGATCTACCGGCCCAAGGCGACGGAGGAGCAGGAGCAGAAGCAGCCCTGACCATCCCCCTTCGCAAGCGAAGGGGGATTTGATTAGCGTTGTCCCGGGGCGTGGCCCGGTTGCGGGCGCTTGCTGGCGGTGACCTTGAGTTCGATCGGCTGGGCGTTGCGCAGGCCTTTCAGCGTGATCGACTCGCCGGGCATGGCCTTGACGATCAGGTTCAGCGCGGCGCGGGCATCGGGTACCTCGATTCCGCCGATCGCGGTGACGATGTCGCCCGGCTGCAGGCCGGCGCGCGCGGCGGGGCCGTCGGAGAGGACGCCGGCGATGACGATGCCGGCGGTGTCGGGCAGGCCGAAGGACTCCGCGAGTTCGGGCGTCAACGTCTGGATTTCGATGCCGAGCCAGCCGCGGATCGCCTCGCCATGCTCGATGATCTGCGTCATCACCTGCCTGACGATGCTGGTCGGGATCGCGAAACCGATGCCCTGGGAACCGCCCGAGCGCGAGAAGATCGCGGTGTTGATGCCGAGGAGCTCGCCGTGCGGGTTGATCAGCGCGCCGCCGGAGTTGCCCGGATTGATCGCCGCATCGGTCTGGATGAAGTTCTCGAAGGTCGAGATGCCGAGCTGGCTGCGGCCGGTCGCGCTGACGATGCCCTGGGTCACGGTCTGCCCGACGCCGAAGGGATTGCCGATCGCCAGCACGACGTCGCCGACCCGCAAGCGCTCGGAATCGCCGAAGGTGATGGCCTGAAGGTCGTTCATCGGGATCTTCAGCACCGCGAGGTCGCTCTCGGGGTCGGTCCCGACGATCGCCGCCTTCGCGGTACGCCCGTCGTGCAACGTGATCTGTATCTCGTCGGAGCCTTCGATGACGTGGTTGTTGGTCAGCACAAAGCCCTGGTCGTTGACGATGACGCCGGAGCCGAGGTTGGTCTGCTGGCGCTGGCGCGGCGGCACCATGAATTCCTCGAAGAAGCGCCGGAAGGCCGGATCCTCGAGCAGCGGCGATCCGCGCCGGGTCACGGTTTTTGTGGTATGTATGTTTACGACGGCGGGCGCCGCGATATCGACGGCCGCTGCATAGGAAACCGGCCCCGGCAGCGGTGATTGCGGCTGTTCGCTGCGCGCGACCTCGCGGAATTCGACGACTGGCCGGGGCTTGATCAGATAGGTCGATGCCAGGAACACGACCAGCAGGCCCACCGCCACGCCGATCACAATGCCTTGGCTGAACCAGGGAAAGAATTTGCGAATCTGCATCCTGTGGCTACTCTAGCACAGAAGTCCGCGCCGATTTTTACAGCGGCATGAAGGGCATGACATGACTTCGGGGCAAGCGATGAACGATCCCGCCGGTCTCGCCGGCTATCTCGACGAGCTGCTTGAAATACATCGATTTTCGGACTACGCCCCGAACGGATTGCAGGTCGAGGGCCGCGCACCGGTCCGCCGCGTCGTCGGCGGCGTCACTGCGAGCCTGGCATTGATCGAAGCCGCAATCGAACGCGGCGCCGATGCGCTGCTGGTTCATCACGGCTGGTTCTGGAAAAACGAGGACCTCCGCCTCCGCGGCATCAGGCTCGCGCGCATGCGCCGGTTGTTGTCGGCGGAACTGAGCCTGCTCGCCTATCACCTGCCGCTCGACGCCCATCCCGTCTATGGCAACAACGCGCAACTCGCGCGTGTGCTCGACATAGAACAGGAGCTGGTGACGCCCGCGTTCGCCGAGCCGGCGCTGCTGGCCCGCGGCCGCCTGCGCACCCCGCGCGACCCCGCCGCGCTCGTGCGACATATCGGACAGGCCCTCGGTCGCGCGCCGCTGCATGTGGCCGGCAAGGCCCGCAGGATAGAGCGCATCGCATGGTGCACGGGCGGCGCCCAGGATTATATCGAGGCCGCGACGCGGATCGGTGTCGATGCCTATATCAGCGGCGAGATCTCCGAACGCACGACCCATGTCGCGCGCGAGGCGGGCATTCATTATTATGCCGCCGGGCATCATGCCACCGAGCTTTACGGCGTCGAAGCGCTGGGGCGTCATCTGGCAGAGGTTGCCGGCATCGATTTCGTGTTCATCGACATCGATAATCCTGCCTGATACCTCTACCGCAATTGGGGTATTTGTCGAAAAACCGGCATTCGCCGCGAAACTGACATAAACAGTACAGTTATTCGCGCGCGCAACCGCGCCAGATTCGTTGTTTTCGATATCATCGCTGCATCGGCGCAATATGCTGCGCGCATGATTTCGCACGCGCCCTTCAGCGTTGACATATCCGAGCATCCTGATCTACCATTCCACCCTCGACGCCATAGTTCATTAATAATAATAATTAAACCCGTTGTGGCAGTTTGTGGCGAGTGAACGACCGAGGTCGTTTGAAGCCCGGCGCTGCTGACGGTGCGAGGAGGAAAATGGATTCGCCGACCGAGTGTCCTTCCGGCGAATCGCTTTCAGCTTGATCGTACGATCACTCAGATAACGAAACCTGGGCGATGCGTCCCGCTTTTCTCCGGGGCATGTCGCGAGGCAATGGTTCATCGGGCGTCATCGCGACTCCGGTTCAATGTACTTAACATCAGCTGAAGTTGAGGGGGAGATGTCAGTTATCGCGCTATCAATCTCAGGACTCCGGTCCATCCGGCAGCCGGGAGCCATCGGCCGACGAGCAGTCATTTCACCCCGCTCGAGCTCGCTTCCCGCTTATCTTTTCACCGCGATCGCCTTTGCCGTCTTCGCGCTGCTTGCCTCGTCACAGGCCGTCGCGCAGGGCGTGCCGAATGCGGTGGCGCCGACCGCGACATATTCCGGCAAGCACGTGCCGCAGCCGATCGATTTCCCCCACGACATCCATGTCGAGGTCAATGAAATCCCCTGCATGTACTGTCATACCTATGCGCGTCGCAGCAAGAGCGCCGGCATCCCGCCGACCAGCAAGTGCATGGGTTGCCACCTGACGATCGCGACCGACAAGCCGCGCATCCAGCAGCTCAAACAGTACTGGGAAAACAACGAGCCGATTCCGTGGGTCAAGGTTCACGACGTCCCGGATTTCGTGCACTTCACGCACGAGAAGCACCTCGATCGTTTCATCTTCAATAACGAAGGCATGTCCGTCGACCGCACCGAAGAGGTCTGCGCGTTCTGTCATGGCCAGGTCCGGAAGATGACCGTGGCCGAGAAGGTCAGGCCGCTGACGATGGGTTTCTGCGTACGTTGCCATGAGGCGAACGACGGTCCGTTCGACTGCTGGAAATGTCACAAGTGACGGTTGCCTCGGCGAGCTTGCAATCGGAACAAGGCGTGGTTGGAACGGAGTGGTTTCCCTATGAATCTTAAAATGAAACGCAGATCCTTTCTGAAAGTGCTGGGCTGGGGCGGCGCCGGCGCGACGCTCGCGGCCTGTGACCGGCCGAGCTTCATCACCCACAGGGAAGGCCGCAATCCGATCGTTGCCTACCTGGTGCCGGAAGAGTTTGTCATCCCGGGCGTCGGCGTCTGGTACGCATCGACCTGTCAGCAGTGTCCGACCGCCTGCGGTATTCACGGCCGCGTGCGCGAAGGCCGCGCGCTGAAACTCGAGGGCAACCCGGAGTCGCCGCTGAACAAGGGCAAGCTGTGCGCAATGGGGCAGTCCGGCCTGCAAACGCACTACAACCCGGATCGCCTGACCCGCCCGCGCGTGCGTCGCGGCGGTTCCTTCGTCGATATCGGCTGGGACGAGGCGATCGCGCTGATCCGCGAGAAGGTCGGTCCCGATGCCGGTATCAGCGGCGAGCGTGTCGCGATGGTCACCGATACCGTCAGCGGCCACCAGGCCGTGCTGGTCGATGCCTTCATGGAGGCGGTCGGCTCGTCGAACCACTACGTTCACGAAGTGATCAACAACTCGGTGTGGCGCCAGGTCTGCAACGACATGCTGGGCGAGGCCACGCCGCGCCTGCGCATCGACAAGGCCGCCGCGATCTTCTCGCTCGGCGCCGACTTCCTCGGCACCTGGGAGGCGCCGGTGCCGTACTCGGCGCAATACGCCGATTTCCGTAGCTCGCCGCGCGGCATGCTGATCCAGGCCGAGCCGAAGATGACCCTGACCGGCAGCAACGCCGATCTGTGGGTGCCGGTGCGACCGGGCGCCGAGGGCGTGCTGGCGCTGGCGATCGCCAACGAACTCGCAACGAAGCACGGCCGCAGCCTGTCGGGGCTGCCGGACGATGTCCAGGCGCAGATCCGCAACTATGATGCGGCCAGGGCTGCCGGCCTCACCGGCACCTCTGAGGCCCATATCCGCAAGATCGCCGAGGTCCTGCATCAGCGCTCGCCGAGCCTGGTGCTGGCCGGCGCGTCGGCCGAGGGCCATGTCTCCGGTTACGACAACGTCGCTGCGGCAATGACGCTAAACCTGATCCTCGGCAACGTCGGCAAGACCATCGAGTCGGGCGCCGGATTCCCGTTCCCGCAGTTGAAGGCGCGAGGCGGCAACGGCAAGGGCATGTTCGAACTCGCGAAGGCGCTCGACGAGGGCCGTTACGACGTCGTCTTCATCAAGGGCGCGAACCCGGTGTTCACGACGCCGCGGGCGCTCGGCCTCGGCGACAAGCTGCAGAAGGCGTCGTTCAAGGTCGTCATGACCATGTTCGAGGACGAGACCGCGCAGCTTGCCGACCTGATCCTGCCGCTGTATTCCGGCCTCGAGGACTGGGGCACGCATGTGCCGGCAGTCGCCACCGACCGCCTGTTCATCAGCCTGCAGCAGCCGCTGATGGAACCCTTGTATCCGCAGACCCGCGGCTTCGGCGACACCCTGCTCGCGCTGTTGAAGATGCGCGGCGTCGAGGCCTACGCCGGTTTCGACGACTATCACGATTACCTGCGCAAGGCCTTCGCCGGGATGCCGGTCGATCTCAAGGGCGGCGCGCCGTCCGAGGATGCGTTCTGGCGCCAGGCGCTGATGAAGGGCGTGCTCGAGGTCGGCAGGCCGTCGGGCGCTGCGCTGAGCGCGCGTCCGGCCTCGTTCCGGGTCGCCGAGCCGGCTGCCGATGCCTCGCGGCCGTTCTGGCTGCTGCCGTCGCCGAACCCGACCAAGTGGGACGGCCGTCACGCCAATATCCCGTGGATTCAGGAGCTGCCTGACCCGGTCACCAAGGTGGTGTGGGATTCGTGGGCGGAGATCCATCCGTCGACCGCCGGCCGACTCGGCCTGAAGAACGGCGACGTCATCAATGTCAGTTCCGAACACGGCACCTTCGAAACGCGGGTCTATACCTACAAGGGCATGCATCCCGAGGCGATCGCGGTGCCGCTGGGCCAGGGGCACGACAGCTACGGCCGCTATGCGAACGGTTACGGCGCGAATCCGCTTAGGGCCGTCGGCACCGCAACCGACAGCCGTACCGGCGAGCCGGCGCATCACGCCACGCGTATATCGGTCTCGAAGGTCCGCTCGCAGTCGGATCGCAGGGAGTTCGTGATCTTCGGCGGCAGCGAGGTCCAGGTCGGTCGCAAGCTCGTCGCGTCGGTGACCGCCGCGCAGTACGAGCGCAATGAGAGAGGGAGAGGCTGATGTCCATACAGAACCTTCTGAATGACTGGTCCAGCTACCGCAAGGGGCTGGAAGAAGGGGGCCACCACGATTACGAGCACATGTGGGGGATGGTCATCGACCTCAACAAGTGCAACGGCTGCAGCGCCTGCGTCACCGCCTGCTATGCCGAGAACAATCTCGCCGTGGTCGGCAAGGAACGTTTCAGCACCGGTCATGCGATGCACTGGATGCGCATCGAGCGCTACTGGGACGAGCCGGAACTGGGTGAAGACCGGGTGGCCGAGTACCAGCATCACGGCGCCAGCTTCCTGCCGATGAACTGCCAGAACTGCAACGCCGCGACCTGCGAGCCGGTCTGCCCGGTGGCCGCGACCTACCACACCCCGGACGGCCTCAACGCCCAGGTCTACAACCGCTGCATCGGTTCGCGTTACTGCTCGAACAACTGCCCGTACCGCCTGCGCTACTTCAACTTCTTCTCGTATTACGAGAACTGGGCGGCGCCACTGCACATGCAGCTGAACCCGGACCTGACCGTGCGCGACAAGGGCGTCATGGAGAAGTGCACCTTCTGCGTGCAGCGCATCCGTTCCGCGAAGGACAAGGCCCAGAAGGAAAACCGCAAGGTGCGCGACGGTGAGTTCACCACCGCCTGCGCGCAGACCTGTCCGACCTCGGCGATCCTGTTCGGCGACCTGCTGACCCTGCATACGCCGGGCGGCGGCGTCGGTGAGACCGAGGTCGCGAAGCTGTGGCGCAAGCACCAGGTCGAGCTTGGCGTCACCAGGCAGAGGAAACAGGATCCGGAGATGCGCGGATACCGGGTGTTCGAGAGCCTGAACACCGATCCGTGCGTGATGTTCCTGGAGCGGGTTCGCGAAGTCTGATCCCGGATAACAATTAGTCTGTAAACAACGGATGCGGCCATGACAATGACCACCAGCAGCTCTCATTCGCTTCCCGCCGAATACCAGCGCGACATCGACGAAGACATCAAGTGGGCCAAGATCAACGAGGATGTCCTCCGCTCGATGGAGAATCCGCGGATGGGCTACTGGATCTCGATCGCCATCTGTCTCGGGCTGCTTTCGCTCGCGGTGATCGCCGAAATCCACCAGTACCGCTATGGCCTCGGCACCGCCAACCTGAACTGGCCGCAGATGTGGGGCCTGTACATCGCGACCTTCATCTTCTGGATCGGCATGAGCCACTCGGGAACGCTGCTGTCGGCGATCCTGCATATCACCCATGCCGACTGGCGCAAGCCGATCTACCGCTTCGCCGAGGCGATGACGACCTTCACGCTGATGACCGCGATGCTGTTCCCGGTCATCCACCTCGGCCGTATCTGGAACATGTACTGGGTGCTGCCGTACTTCAGCGACCGCGGCATCTGGCCGAACTTCCGTTCGCCGCTGCTGTGGGACGCCTTCGCGATCTTTACGTATCTGACCGCGTCGTCCCTGTTCCTGTTCGTCGGTTCGGTGCCCGATCTCGCGATCGTGCGTGACTCCGCCCGCGGCTGGCGCAAGAAGCTGTACACGGTGCTCGCGCTCGGCTGGCGCGGCGACGACCGCCAGTGGCGCAGCTTCCGCAAGGCCTACATGATCATGGCCTGCTTCCTGATCCCGCTGGCGGTGTCGGTGCACTCGATCGTGTCGTCCGACTTCGCGATGTCGATCATGCCCGGCTGGCACATCACCAGCTTCCCGCCGTACTTCGTCGCGGGCGCCCTGTACTCGGGCTGCGCCGGCATCATCACGCTGTTCGTGCTGCTGCGCTACTACTTCCGCTTCGAGGATTACATGACGATCTCGATCCTCGACAAGACCTGCAAGCTGACCTTCGCAATCGCGATGGTATGGACCTACCTGACCCTGGTCGAGTTCGCCGCGGTCTGGTACGGCCATAACGAGGTCGACAAGGAGTTGCTGAAGTCGAAGCTCTGGGGTGGACCGTACGCGATCTGGTTCTGGCAAATGCTGTTCTGCGGCGCCATGCTGCCGTTCATCATGGCCTTCGAGAAGGTGCGCCGCAGCCTGTCGATCATGTTCGTCGTGTCGATCCTGCTGAACTACGGCATGTGGCTCGAGCGCTGGATGATCGTCTCGCCGACGGTCTCGCAGGGCTATCACCCGATCGCCTTCGACGTGCTGTGGCCGAGCTGGGTCCAGTGGTTCATCGTCGCGGGCAGCTTCGGCTGGTTCGGCCTGCTGTTCCTGATCTTCGTCAAGTTGATCCCGTCGGTCTCGATGTACGAGGTCAAGGAGATGATCTACCACCGCAGGCATCTTGCGAACAAGTCGATTGCGCCGGTCATGCACCAGCGTGACGCGCGGGCCGCCGGCAAACCTGGTCTGGAAGGGGCATAGTCATGAAGAAGAGACGCATGCTGGGACTGTTCAGCAACTTCGATGATGCGTTCGCCGTTATCGGCGACCTCAAGCAGTACAAGGTTCCGGGGGTCACCGTCGACGACGTCACCGTGATTTCGCCGATCGAGCATCCGCGCATCGACGAGGTGCTCGGCGATCGCGGCACCAAGGTGCCGTACTTTACGCTGACCGGCGCGTTGTTCGGGATCTGTTTCGGCTTTACCTTTCTCGCCAGCTCCCAGGCCTCGTTCCTGGTACAGCCGCAGGGCGGCAAGCCGGTGGTGCCGATCCCGTCCAACATCGTGCTGACCTACGAGATGATGATCATGGGCGGCGTGCTGTTCACGCTCGCCGGCCTGATGATCTGCGGCCGGTTGCTGCGCCGCCGCCGCGGCATGTACAGCGAGAAGGTCACGCTCGACCAGGTCGGCCTCGAACTCGAGCTCGAGGAGAAGTACATCGAGCCGGTCAAGAAGCTGTTCAACGAACACCTGGCGGTCGAGATCAGGGAAGAGGCAAGGTCATGAGAGTGATGAAGCACCCGCTGGCAGTCGTCCTGCTGCTCGTCCCGATGGTCGCCTGGGCCTGGCCCTGGTCGATCGACATGGCCGACCAGCCCGCCATCGAGCCCCAGCACCCGGTGCGGGACGGCGCGATGATGCCGTTCCCGGCGCGTTCAGTACCGGTCACCGGTATTCCGACCGAGTACCGGAACCGCGAGGAAACGCGCGAACTGAAGAACCCGTTCAGCGCCAACGACGCTGACTCGATCGCCGAGGGGCGCATGCTGTTCAAGGTCTACTGCGCCGTCTGTCATGGCCGCGCCGGCGCCGGCGGCGCCCAGGTCGGCATGAAGATCGGTGCGATCCCGCTGGTCGATTCCTACGTGCAGGACTTTCTGACCGAAGGCTGGATCTTCGGCACGATCACCTTCGGCAGCGCGCTGATGCCGGCCTACGGCATTCCGAGCTCGCGCGCCGATCGCCGCGGTTCGAACGACCTGTCGGTCAAGGAACGCTGGCACGTCGTGAATTACGTCAGGAATGCGATGATGAAGGAAGCCGAGGAACTTGCCACGCGGTCCGCGGACGCGGGCCAGGCGCGTTAAGGTCGGACTGTCCGACGGAGCTTACGAGAGGCTAGAAGAACGATGATATCAAGTTTCGGCAGTTGGTCGGTTCTGACGGTCAGTTTCCTGATCGTCACCTACATTGCGCTCGCTGGCGTCGTCCTGGCCTCGGTGTTGCACCTCTGCAACGCCAAGTGGCGCTTCCAGATCAGGAATCTCGCGGTTTCGACCGCGGCGCTGTTCCCGGTCGCGGGCGTGATGCTGCTGATCCTGATGGTCAATCACGAAGCGACCTTCCAGTGGATGCAGAAGGATTATCCCGACGGCTACATGCCCGGCTGGCACGACACCACGTTCCTGATCGCGCGCCAGATCGGCGGCTTCCTGTTCGTCGCGCTCCTCGCCGGCCTGTTCATCAAGTATCAGCGCCTCAGCGAGATCGACAGCTCCTACCAGGTCCAGCGCCGCTTCCGCAACATCGCGCTGTTCATCCCGTTCGTCTACTTCGGTTACGGGACGATGATGGGCTGGGACTATGAAATGACGATGGTGCCGAACTGGCACAGCTCGAGCTACGGCGCCCACCATTTCCAGAGCATGTTCCACATGTACCTGGCGTTCTTCACGATCTTCCTGTTCTTCCTGCATCGCTCGGGCAGGCTGGTGCAGCCGTTCAAGCCGTATATCTTCAACTATATGGCCCAGTTGCTGCTGGCGATGACGATCCTGTGGACCTACCTGTTCTTCACGCAGTACCTGATCATGTGGTACGGCCGCATCCCGGAAGAGACCGAGCGCTTCAGCGCGATGATGTACGAAGGCCTCGGACCTGTGTTCTGGACCTTCGTGGTCTGCAAGTTCACGATACCGTTCGTATTCCTGGTGATGGCCCCGACCCGGCAGAACCCGGCGCTGATCACCGCGCTCGCCTGTCTGATCGTGTTCGGCACCTTCCTCGAGCGCTACACCTGGATCGCGGGCTCGGTCAGCAGCGAGTACTATCGCCTGCCGATGACGGGCATGTTCGACGTCATCGTCGTATTGGCCACCATCGGCGTGTGCTGGTTCGTGATGTCGCGCACCCTGGTCAAGTACGGCCTGATCCATCCGTCCTCGAAGCAGGCAGCGGCGACGGATCGCACCGGCTGAACCCGTCCCGGCGGCGTTCGCCGCCGGGCAGTCCGATTCCCGTCCCCCGGCGCCGCCGGGGGACGGTCCCGTGAAATACGTCGTCTTATCGGGTAAAGTGGCGGGATTGTCCCGCGGCATCGCCTATGCGCCGCCGGCGGCCGCCGTTTGCCGGCATCATCGAACAGCCCCTGGAGCATGAGAATGAACAGCTATTACATTGCGCCGTCGATCCTGTCGGCGGATTTTGCCCGCCTCGGTGAAGAGGTCACCACGGTCCTCGCGGCCGGCGCCGATATCATCCATTTCGACGTCATGGACAACCATTATGTCCCGAACCTGACGATCGGGCCGCTGGTCTGCGAGGCGCTGCGCAAGCACGGCGTCAAGGCCGAGATCGACGTCCACCTGATGGTCAAGCCGGTCGACCGCATCATTCCGGACTTCGCGAAGGCCGGCGCGAACTACATCACCTTCCATCCCGAGGCCAGCGAGCATGTCGATCGCAGCCTTCAACTGATTCGCGACAACGGCTGCAAGTCCGGCCTGGTGTTCAATCCGGCGACGCCGCTCGATTACCTGAAGTATGTCCTCGACAAGGTCGACATGGTGCTGCTGATGTCGGTCAACCCCGGCTTCGGCGGACAGAGCTTCATCATGTCCGCGCTCGACAAGCTGCGCGAGGCGCGCAGGATCATCGACGAGAGCGGGCGCAACATCCGCCTCGAGATCGACGGCGGCGTCAAGGTCGACAATATCCGCGCGATCGCCGAGGCCGGCGCCGACACCTTCGTCGCCGGCTCGGCGATCTTCAGTACCCCCGATTACAAGGCCACGATCGACGCGATGCGCGCCGAACTGGCCAGGGCCCGGTCCTGAGCGGGGAGAACGCCTTGAACGAACCCGTCAGGGCCACCGCGACGCGACCCGGGATGATACTGATCGACCTCGACGGCACGCTGATCGATACCGTCCCCGACCTGGCCCATGCCGTCGACGTGATGATGGAGCGCATCGGCATGCCGCCGCGCGGGGAGGCCAGCGTGCGCGAATGGATCGGCAACGGCGCCGAGCGTCTGGTGCGACGGGCGCTGATCAATGCCGTCGACGGCGAACCCGACGAGGCCCTGTTCAATAAGGCCTACCCGGTATTTCTCGAGGTCTACGAGGCCAATGTCTGTGCCCACAGCCGCCCGTACCCGGGCGTCCGCGAGGGGCTCGATGCGCTGAGCCGGGCCGGCTACCCGCTCGGTTGCGTCACCAACAAGCCGGCCCGCTTCACCGAGCCGTTGCTCGATGCGCTCGACCTGACCCGCTATTTCGGCATCGTGGTCAGCGGCGATCGCCTGCCGAAGCAGAAGCCGGACCCGATGCCCCTGCTGCACGCCGCTGGGTTCTTCGGCGTCGCACCCGGTGATGCGCTGATGGTCGGCGATTCGGTCAACGACGTGAAGGCCGCGCGCGCCGCGGGGTTCACGATCGTTTGCGTCCCCTACGGCTACAATCACGGCCACGACATCCGCGACGCCCGACCCGACGCGGTCATCGATTCACTCGCGGATCTGCCGGGGCTGATCGATGCGGGCGGTCTCGCAAAGCACCGCCGCCGCACGGGCCATGACGCCTGAGACATTCGCTTCGCTGCGCGCCGGGGGCTATAACCGCATCCCGGTCTTGCGCGAAGTCTCCGCCGATCTCGATACGCCGCTCAGTATCTATCTGAAGCTCGCCGACCGGCCCTACAGTTATCTGTTCGAGTCCGTCCAGGGCGGCGAGAAATGGGGGCGCTACTCGATCATCGGCCTGCCTTGCCGCACCGTGATCCGGATCTCCGCTAACGTCATCACCACGCTGACCGATGGCCGCGAAACCGGTCGGGAGGAGAGCGATGATCCGCTGGCATGGATCGAGGCATTCCGCGCGCGCTACCGGATCCCCGATATCGACGGCTTGCCCCGGTTTTCCGGCGGACTGGTCGGCTACTTCGCCTACGATACGGTGCGCTACATCGAGCCGCGCCTTGCGCTGTGCCCGAATCCCGATGCGCTCGGCACGCCAGACATCCTGTTGATGGTCAGCGACCAGGTCGTCGTCTACGACAACCTGCGCAGCCGCCTCTATCTCATCGTCCACGCGGATCCCGGCGAAGCGGATGCGCTGGCCGGCGCCGAGCGGAAACTGGACGAACTCGAGGCGGCGATCGATGGCGCTGTCAGCCATCGCCGCGCGCCGCCGCCGACCTTTGCCGTCGATGAGCAGGACTTCGTGTCGGAGTTCACCCGCGAGGGCTTCGAGGACGCGGTGCGCCGGGCAAAGGAATACATTGTCGACGGCGACGTGATGCAGGTGGTGTTGTCCCAGCGCCTGAGCATCCCTTACCAGGCCTCGCCGCTCGACCTCTATCGCGGCCTGCGCCGGCTCAATCCGTCGCCGTACATGTATTATCTGAACCTCGACGATTTCCATATCGTCGGTTCCTCTCCCGAGATCCTCGTGCGCCTCGAGGGTGATCTCGTCACCGTGCGGCCGATCGCGGGCACGCGCCCGCGCGGCGCCGACGAGACGGAGGATCTGCGCCTCGAACAGGAACTGCTCGCCGATCCCAAGGAGCTTGCCGAACACCTGATGCTGATCGATCTCGGCCGCAACGACGTCGGCCGGGTCGCCAGGACCGGCAGCGTGCGCCTGACCGAGCGAATGATCATCGAGCGTTACTCCCATGTCATGCATATCGTGTCGAACGTGACCGGGCGCCTGCGTCCGGGGCTGAACGCCCTCGACGTCCTGCGAGCGACCTTTCCCGCCGGCACCGTCTCCGGCGCGCCGAAGGTTCGCGCGATGGAGATCATCGACGAGCTCGAGCCGCTCAAGCGCGGGGTCTATGCCGGCGCGGTCGGCTACCTCGGCTGGAATGGTAATATGGACACGGCGATCGCGATCCGCACCGCGGTGATCCGCGATGGCCGCCTGCACATCCAGGTCGGCGCCGGCATCGTCGCCGATTCCGATCCGGCCAAGGAATGGGACGAGACGATGAACAAGGGCAGGGCGATGTTCCGGGCGGTGTCCCTGGTCGGCGCGGGTCTGCGCTGATCGGACTGGAGCGGGGGCGATGGCCAAGTTGTTGATGATCGACAATTACGACTCCTTCACCTGGAACCTCGTCCAGTATTTCGGCGAGCTCGGCGAGGAAGTCACGGTCGTGCGCAACGACCAGATCGATCTCGAGGGCATCGGAGGGCTCGCGCCGTCGCGTATCGTGATCTCGCCGGGGCCGGGCACGCCCGACGATGCCGGCATCTCGATGGACGTGATTCGTGCGCTGGCCGGGCGCATGCCGATCCTCGGAGTCTGTCTCGGTCACCAGGCGATCGGTCAGGTCTATGGCGGCCGCGTGGTCCATGCCGGCGTCATCATGCACGGCAAGACCTCGCTGATCCATCACCGCGGTGAGGGCGTCTTCCGCGGGTTGCCGAATCCGTTCGAGGCGACCCGCTACCATTCGCTGGTCGTCGAACGCGCCTCGCTGCCGGAATGCCTCGAGATCACGGCCTGGACCGCGAACGCCGACGGCGGCATCGACGAGATCATGGGCCTGCGTCATCGCGAGCTTGCGGTCGAGGGCGTGCAATTCCACCCCGAGTCGATCCTGACCGCCTGCGGTCACCAGCTGCTGAAAAACTTTTTGGGGTCAGAGTAGACTTGGTCTACTCTGACCCCGAGGATCAGGTGAGTGATGGACATGCAATCGGCGATACGGGCGGTGACCGAGCGTCGCGATCTCAGCGATAGCGAGATGACCGCGGTGATGCGCCTGATCATGACCGGCCAGGCGACGCCGGCGCAGATCGGCGGCTTTCTGGTTGGCCTGCGCATGAAGGGCGAGACCGTCGACGAGATCGCCGCGGCCGCGCGCCTGATGCGCGAGCTCGCGACGCGCGTCGAGGTCGACCCGACGCACCTCGTCGATACCTGCGGCACCGGCGGCGACGGCGCCCGCACCTTCAACATCTCGACCGCGAGCGCCTTTGTCGCCGCAGCGGCCGGCGCCCGCGTCGCCAAGCATGGTAACCGCTCGGTCTCCAGCAGCTCCGGCAGCGCCGACCTGCTCGAGGCCGCCGGCGTCAGGCTCGATCTGTCGCCCGAGCAGGTTGCGCGCTGCATCGACGAGGCCGGCGTCGGATTCATGTTTGCGCCGCAGCACCACGGCGCGATGAAGCACGCCATCGGTCCGCGTCGCGAGATGGGCGTGCGCACGCTGTTCAACCTGCTCGGTCCGCTGACCAATCCGGCGCATGCGCCGAACCAGGTCATCGGCGTGTTCAGCGATCAGTGGCTGGAGCCGGTCGCGCGCGTGCTCGGCAAGCTCGGCAGCCGGCATGTGCTCGTCGTGCATGCCGCCGACGGCATGGATGAGATCAGCATCTCCGGCCCGACGCATGTCGCGGAGCTGAAGGGCGGAGACGTCGCCCGCTATACGATCTCGCCGGAGGAGTTCGGGCTTGTCGCAGCGCCGCGCGATGCGCTCGTCGTCGACAGCAGCGCGCAGAGCCTCGCGATCGTGCTCGGCGTTCTCGACGGCGAGCCGGGGCCGGCGGCCGACATCGTCGCGCTGAACGCGGGCGCGGCGATCCATGTCGCCGGACTGGCTGCGACGCTGGCCGACGGTGTATTGCGTGCGCGCGAAATCATCGCCGGCGGAGAGGGGCGGGTCCGGCTCGAGGAACTGGCGCGGGTCTCGAAGCTGCCGTGAATCCGGAAGCCGATATCCTGCGCAGGATCCTGCGGCGCAAGGCCGAGGAGGTCGCGGAGCGCAGCGCGGCGCTGCCGCTGCGCGACCTGGGTGCGCGCTGCGAGCAGGCGCCGGCGCCGCGGGGATTTATTGCCGCGCTGGAACGAAAGATCGCCGCCGGTGAGGCCGCTGTCATCGCCGAGATCAAGCGCGCGTCGCCGAGCCGCGGCCTGCTGCGTGAGGCATTCGATCCGGCGGCGATCGCGGCGTCCTATGAACAGGGCGGCGCGGCGTGCCTGTCGGTGCTGACCGACCGCGACTACTTCCAGGGCGATGACGCCCACCTGCAGGCGGCCCGCGCCGCCTGCGCGCTGCCGGTCTTGCGCAAGGATTTCATCGTCGATGCATGGCAGGTCTACGAGTCGCGCGCGCTCGGCGCCGACTGCATATTGCTGATCGTTTCCGCGCTCGGCGACGCCCGGCTCGCCGAGTACGCGGGACTCGCGACGCACCTCGGGCTCGATGTCCTCGTCGAGGTCCATGACGCCGACGAGCTCGATCGCGCGCTGGCCCTCGGCGCGCCTCTGATCGGCATCAACAACCGCAACCTGCGCACCTTCGAGACCCGGATAGAGACCACGCTCGACCTGCTGCCGTCGATCCCCGGCGATCGACGGGTCGTGACTGAAAGCGGGATACATACGCGCGAAGTCGTCGCGAGATTGCGCGGGGCCGGTGTGCACGCCTTTCTCGTCGGCGAGGCCTTCATGCGCGCGGAGGATCCCGGCGCAGAGTTGCAGCGTCTCTTTTCGTAAGCCCGGGTAGCGCCCCCATTCGGGGGCTAAAGACCTGAGGTTGGAGGCCGATATTCCACGGACAGGCGCCAGTCCGCGTCAGGCCTCATTCGAAAAGGACACCGACCCATGCGCAATCGCACCTCTCTCATGATTTCCTCGGCGCTGGCGCTGGCCTTTGCCGGCAGCGCCGCCGCTGCGCCGTTCAGCTCCCCGGACCCGCGTTCCTTCGCGATGGGCGGCGCCGGCGTCGCCGCCGGCACCAGCGCCAACGCGGTCTTCCTGAACCCGGCCCTGCTCGCGGTCAAGCGCGAGCGCGACCGTTTCAGCATCGAACTCCCGATCATCGGCGGTCGGGTGCTGGACCAGGGCAGCGTGATCGATGCGATTGATAATTTCGAGAGTTCAAATCCGATAGAACGATTCGACAATGCACTGACTGCATTCAACACCGGCGACTTCGACGCCGCGCGCCAGGAACTCATCGATGCGGGCTTGGACCTGAACAGCCGTTTCGTCGCGATCTCGGACAAGGTGCTGCAAGTAGAGGGCAGTGCAGCGGTCGTCATCGGGGTGCCCGGAGAGCGGCTCGGGGTATCGTTATTCGCAAATGCGCATGTCATCGGAGGCGCGTTCAGCGTTTATTCCCAGGAGGACCGTGAGGCGATCGAAGGCGTCATATCTGCAGCCCAGGGCAACGGGAACATCCCCAGTCCTGTCGATGATTTCACTTCTTCCGTCCGCGCCCGCTTTGCATTGCTTACGGAAGTGGGTATCGGCCTTGCGCACAAGCTGGATCAGCTGGGCGGTATTGCAGTGGGCGTCACGCCCAAGCTGGTCAAGGTGCAGACCTATAACTACGGATTCCAGGGGGCCAGCATAGACAACGTCGAGATCGACCTGGATCAGGGCGAGCGCAGCGATTCCGGATTCAATATCGACATCGGGGTCGCGAAAGACTTCGGCAACGGCTGGCAGGCAGGTATCGCGGTAAAGAACCTGATTTCACAGGAATACGATCTTGCTCCGACGAATGTTCAGGGTGAAATTGCCGGCAAGTTCAAGCTCGAACCGATGGCCCGCATCGGCGCTGCGTACCGGCCGCCGGCGCTCGGCTGGATCACGCTGGCCGCCGATCTCGACCTGACCGAGAACCAGCCGGCCGGGCTCGACAGCAAGACACAATACGTCGGTCTCGGCGTCGAGTTCGATGCCTTCCGCACTTTGCAACTCCGGCTCGGTTACCGCCACAACCTGAGCGATCTGCCGGATGATCTCGACAGCGGCGTGTACAGCGCCGGCCTCGGTTTCTCGCCGTTCGGCGTCCACCTCGATGTCGCGGTCGCCGGCAACAGCGACGACTTGGGCGCAGCCCTCCAGTTCGGATTCCGCTTCTAGCACCCGACCAGCGACTCGCTGCGGTCGCAACCCCCCTGCCTCCCCTTCGCGAAGGGGAGAATCAGACGAGTCTGACCCTTTTGGTTCAGCGGGTGCCGAAGACGACGATGGTCTTGCCGCGGGCGGTGATCAGGTTCTGGGCCTCGAGGTTCTTGAGTACGCGGCCGACCATTTCGCGCGAGCAGCCGACGATGCGGCCGAGTTCCTGGCGGGTGATGCGGATCTGCATGCCGTCCGGGTGGGTGATCGCATCCGGCTGCTGGCACAGTTCGAGCAACGTGCGGGCGACGCGGCCGGAGACGTCCATGAACGCGAGCCGGCCGACCATGCCGCTGGTGCGGCGCAGGCGCAGCGCCATCTGCGACGCCAGCTCGAACAGGATCTCGGGGTGTTGCGCGGCGACCTGGCGGAACTTGTCGTAGTTGATCTCGGCGAGTTCGCATTGCGCGCGCGCCCGCACCCAGGCGCTGCGGCCGGCCTTGTCCTTGTCGAACAACCCCATCTCGCCGAAGAAGTCGCCGGTGTTCAGGTAAGCGAGGACGATCTCGTGACCGTCGTCGTCCTCGTGCAGCACCGCAACCGAACCCTCGACGATGTAGTACAGCGAGTTCGGCGCGTCGCCACGATAGATGATCACGCTCTTCGACGGATAGCGCCGGCGATGGCAGTAGCCGAGGAACTTTTCGACCCCGGGAGTGATGATTTTTCGACGAATTTGCGTCATGATGGATTCCCGATACCGTCCTCTGGCAGGGCGGTTTTTTGCTATCGCCTGCGGGCGATCGCTACGTCAGGACTTATCGGTAATTCCGTGTGAAAGTTTAGGGAAATATGATGGCGATTTACGCGCAAGGAGTGTGGCCGTGAAGGCCCGCGTCCGCTGGGTCGAAGGGGCGCAGTTCGTCGGCGAGTCGGGCAGTGGCCATGCGCTGGTCACCGACGGACCCGCGGACGGCGGCGGCCGCAACCTGGGTTTCCGGCCGATGGAGCTGCTGCTGCTCGGCACCGGCGGCTGCACCGCCTATGACGTCGTCGAGATCCTGCGCAAGTCGCGCCAGCCGGTCCTGGACTGCATCGTCGAGCTCGAGGCGGAGCGCGCCGCCGAGCCGCCCAGGGTCTTCACCCGGATCCACATCCATTTCATCGTCATCGGCAAGGGCCTGAGCGAGGCCGCGGTGAAGCGCGCCGTGGAGCTGTCCGCCGAAAAATACTGCTCGGCCTCGATCCTGATGCGCCGCGCCGGCGTCGAGATGAGCCACGACTACGAGATCCGGGAGGGCGCATGAGCGCCCTAGCGCGGCCCCCGGCGACGGCCGGGATGCGCCACGTCGCGTTGCATGCCCGCGACTTCGAGCAGATGGAGCACTTCTATGTCGAGCTGCTCGGCATGCGCGTCGAGTGGCGTCCCGATGCCGACAATGTCTACCTGACCTCCGGCTGCGACAATCTCGCGCTCCATCGCGCGGCCCCGGCGTCCTCGAGTCCGGAGCCACAGGCGCTTGATCACATTGGATTTATACTGAACGCCCCGGAGCACGTCGACGCCTGGCACCGCTTCCTCGCCGGGCACGGTGTGCCGCTGCAGGCCGCGCCGCGCAGCCACCGCGACGGCGCCCGCAGCTTCTACTGCCGGGATCCGGACGGCAACTCGGTACAGCTGATCTACCATCCGCCGCTCGCGGGACAGGTCGATCCGGCTTGATATGACGGAAGTTTTTTAATGTAATTGCAGACGTCGAGCGCTCAGGCACGGGCGAGGTGATGCACCGGCGCTGTTTGTGTTAGGATTGGCGGCTTTCGTTTTCTCTCCCTGGGGCTTTATGCGCGATGTCGAAACAGCGAAAACTGAGCTTGCACGGCTTCAACAATCTCACCAAGAGCCTGAGCTTCAATATCTATGACATCTGCTACGCGAAGACCGCGCGGCACCGGCGCGAGTACATCGAGTACATCGACGAGGCCTACAACGCCGAGCGTCTGACCGAGATTCTGACCCGCGTCTCCGAGATCATCGGCGCGACCATCCTGAACATCGCGCACCAGGACTATGATCCCCAGGGCGCGAGCGTGACGATGCTGATCGCCGAGGAAGCGGTCGCGACCGACAGCCCCGTCTACGAGCATGAAGAGGCGCCGGGGCCCTTGCCGGAGACCGTGCTCGCGCACCTCGACAAGAGCCACCTGACGGTGCACACCTATCCGGAGAGTCACCCGGACAACGGCATCAGCACCTTCCGCGTCGACATCGACGTGTCGACCTGCGGCCGGGTGTCGCCGCTGCGCGCATTGAACTACCTGATCCACAGCTTCGAGTCCGACATCGTCATCATGGACTATCGCGTGCGCGGCTTCACCCGCGACGTCAAGGGCAAGAAGCACTATATCGATCACAAGATCAATTCGATCCAGAACTACCTGTCGAAGGACACGCTGGACCGCTACCAGATCATCGACGTCAACGTCTACCAGGAGAACATCTTCCACAGCAAGATGATCCTGAAGGAGTTCGATCTCGACAATTACCTGTTCGGCACCGGCGAGAAGGATCTCGAGCAGCGCGAGAAGCAGCAGATCAAGCAGTCACTGCAGCGCGAGATGAGCGAGATCTTCTACGCCAGCAATATGACCAAGGTATAGGGGTCAGACCCCGAAGGGCTCTGACCCCAATAAGACCCGGCATGACCGAAGCCACCCGCGACTACGATCTGTTCGACCGCTTCCTGATCCAGGCCGATCGCGGCTTGCGCACCGTGTTCGGCAAGCCCGCACCGACCGGCCGGCCCGATCCCGCCGCCGCGATCCCCGAGGCCGAACTGTCCGACGACGAGCGCCGTCGCGCGATCGGCCTGATGCGCGTCAATCACGCCGGCGAGGTGTCGGCGCAGGCACTGTACCAGGGCCAGGCGCTGACCGCGCGCCTGCCCGGCGTGCGCGACAAGATGGAGCGCGCGGCGGAGGAGGAGAACGATCACCTGCGGTGGTGCGAGCAGCGCATCGACGAACTCGGCGGCCACACCAGCGTGCTCAATCCCCTGTGGTACACCGGTTCGCTCGCGATCGGCGCGCTGGCCGGCTGGGCCGGCGACCAGTGGAGCCTCGGCTTCATCGTCGAGACCGAGCGCCAGGTCGTGCGCCATCTCGAAGACCACCTCGAGCGCCTGCCGGCCGCTGACGCGCGCAGCCGCGCGATTCTCTTGCAGATGAAGGACGATGAACAGCATCACGCGACGACGGCGCTGGCCGCCGGCGGGGCGCCGCTGCCGGCGCCGGTCAGGACGCTGATGTCGCTGACGTCGAAGGTGATGACGACGACCGCGTACCGGCTCTGATCCCGAGCTGGCGCGCGAGCAGCGTCGCCGGGTGCATCACCGCAGGACCGCTTCCCCCCGTTTCCCCGCGCAGACCCGCCGCCAGAAACAGCGCGCAACCGAGATTCGAACTGACGACGATGTCCGCCGCCGCGTCGCGGATCGCCGCGAGCTTGTCCGCGCGCAGCGCGTCGGCGAGGGCCGGCTCGGTCAGCAGATAGCTGCCGGCGGCGCCGCAGCAGCGGGCGTTGTTCGCCAGCGGACGCGCAGCGAGACCGGGGACGAGGCCGAGCAGCCGGTAAGGGGCCTCCGTGGCGCGCACGACATTCCTGAGCGTACACGGGTCGTGGACCGCGACCGTCGCATCGAGCCGCGCAAATTCCAGCTCCGCCAGCGCGCCGCTCCGTTCGAGAAAGCTGCAGACATCGACGACCGGCGCCGCGAAGCGTCCCGGCGGCGCGAGGCCGTCCGCCGCCGGCCATTGATCGTATTCGGCCAGCGTCGCGCCGCAGCCGCTCGCGGTATAGACCACGGCGGCGAGGCCGGCTCCGTTCGCGAGGCCGTCGAAGGCGTCGAGGTTGCGCCGCGCAAGCGCCGCGGCCTGGCGCAGATCGCCGCCGTGCAGGTGCAGCCCCCCGCAGCAGGTCTGCGCCGCGGGGACGTGGACGCCGTAGCCGCAGGCATTCAGCAACCGGATCGAGGCCTCGAGCGCATCGCGATCGAGCACGTTGCCGATACAGCCGGTGAACAGCGCGACCTCGCCGCGAATCTTCCCCTCCGGCGGGTAGTAGCCGTGCCAGCGCGGCGCCGCCGGGATCTCGGGCATCAGGCTATCGAGCCGCTGCCGGCCCATGAGCCGGAGCAGGCCGGACACTTGCAGCAGGCGGCGCGCGCCGCTCTGCTGGTAGAGACGCAGCCAGCGGGCCAGGCGGGCGAGCCGGCGGCGGTCGGGGATTACGCCGTCGAGCAGCCAGCGCGCGAGCCTGCCCGGACGACCGAGCGGGCGCTGGCGGGTCGCGCCGTATGCGCGCGCCGCATCGATCAGGCGCCCGTAGCGCACGCCGGACGGACAGACGCGTTCGCAGGCGCGGCAGGCGAGGCAGCGGTCGAGGTGGAAATCGAGCCGCCCGCCCGCCGACAGCCGGCCCTCGGCGAGCCCCTGCATCAGCGCGATGCGCCCGCGCGGCGAGTCGCCCTCGTCGCGGGTCAGGCCGTAAGTGGGGCAGTGCGGCGCGCACAGCGCGCATTTGACGCAGCGGTCGGCCTCGGACTGGATCAGGTCAGCCAGATTCTCGGATAGATTCAAGGGCGAGGGTCCGGGGATTGCGGGTAAATCGGGTACAATGGGTCCTTCGGGGCCTTTCTGCCGCCGCGTGTATCTTGTATCTTCTGCCGATGTTCTACAACCGCCATATCTTTTTCTGCACCAACCAGCGCGACGACGGCCGCGCCTGCTGCGAGGACCACGACGCGAAGGCGATGCGCGCCTACGTCAAGGAGCGCGTCAAGGCGCTCGGGCTCGCGAGCCCGGGCGGGATCCGGGTCAACAGCGCCGGCTGCCTCGGCCGCTGCGCGCTGGGACCGACGGCTGTCGTCTACCCGGAGGGCGTCTGGTACAGCTACCGCGACCGCCGCGACCTCGACGAGATCATCGACGAGCACCTGGTCGGCGGGCGGATCGTCGAGCGGCTGAGGATCTAGCCTCTGGCAGGCTGATGAAAAAGGCCCGGTGGGTTTTCGCAGCGAAGTCAAGCGCAGCCTCGCCGGAGCCCGAAGGGTGCCGCGAAGCGACAGCGAGGCGAGCCATTCGCGGAGAAAACCCACCGGGCCTTTTTCATCAGCCTGCCAGAGGCGGGTTTGACCCTTGCCTGCAGGAGATTGATTCTGTAGAATTCTCGCTCTTTGGTGCCCGCCGGCATCGCGTCCCTGCGCGGGCGTCGTCCGGTCCGGGCCGGGTAACTATCTGGAATAACGGGATTTCAGCCACATGAAGACCTTCAGCGCCAAACCCGACGAGGTCAAGCGCGACTGGTATGTCGTCGATGCCTCCGGCAAGACGCTCGGCCGGCTCGCCAGCGAGATCGCGAAGCGCCTGCGCGGCAAGCACAAGGCCGAGTACACGCCGCATGTCGACACCGGCGACTACATCATCGTCATCAATGCCGAAAAGGTGCAGGTCACCGGCAACAAGGCCAGCGACAAGATCTATCACCGCCACACCGGCTACATCGGCAACCTGCGGTCGATGACCTTCGACGAGATGCGCGCGAGGCATCCGGAGCGCATCATCGAGACCGCCGTGCGCGGCATGATGCCGAGGAATCCGCTCGGCCGGGCGATGTTCCGCAAGCTGCGGGTCTACGCCGGCGGTGATCACCAGCACGTCGCCCAGCAGCCGAAATCCCTCGAAATCTGACAGGACACCCGACATGACGGACACTATCTGCACGACCGGCCGCCGCAAGAGTTCCACGGCGCGCGTATTCCTGAGCCGCGGCGCCGGCACCATCACGGTCAACGGCCGCCCGCTCGACACCTACTTCGGTCGTCAGACCGCGCGCATGATCGTGCGCCAGCCGCTCGAGGCGACCAGCCTCAGCGACAAGGTCGATGTGAACGTCACCGTGCGCGGCGGCGGCAACAGCGGCCAGGCCGGCGCGATCCGGCACGGTCTCGCCCGCGCGATCGTCGCCTGGGATGAGGCGAACCGGAAGGCCCTGCGCCAGCGCGGCTTCCTGACCCGGGACGCGCGCGAGGTCGAACGCAAGAAGGTCGGCCTGCACAAGGCGCGCAAGCGCCCGCAATTCTCGAAGCGCTGATCAACGACAGGGCCGGCCCCGCCCAGCCGGCGGCCCGGCCCTGCGCATCCCGATGCAGTTTTGGGGGATCGTCTAGCGGTAGGACTACGGACTCTGACTCCGTCAACCGAGGTTCGAATCCTCGTCCCCCAGCCATTCCCTGCTTGCCCCGTATGGGTCAAGGAATCGGGGTCAGAGTAACAATTCGCTACTAAAGCCATGGTCTGACCCACGCTTGTCTGGCGAATTGTTACTCTGACCCCGATTTCTCCGACTTCCCCTGACCCCGATTTCCCAGATCTGGTCTCCGGACCCCCTGTCTCCTGCCCGATGGCCCTATATCTGGTGGCCAGGCGCCGCCATCGACCGCTCCGGTTGGCGCGCCCGTTGTGGCCGAATTTTGTGACCGCTGTTGTATTTTTGACGCATAACCTCCCAATTACATGAAAATAAATGACATTGGATGTTGCATATCGGGCACCGATGTACTATAAAACCCGAACGTTGACAAAACGTGCACTGACTAAGGATCCACTTGATGGGTCCGTCTTCGTCAACCCCTAGGGAGAGAGCAACATGAACAAGAAACTGTTAGCAGTCGCCGTCGCCGGCGCCTTCGCTGCCAGCGGCGCGGCCTTCGCAGCCGACGGCCACCACGGCAAGGACAAGGGCCCGGGCGCCACGGTCAATGGCTATGTGATGAGTACCTTCGCGATCACCGATGATTTCGCTGAGAACCAAGGAACGGATGCCGACGGTAATCCGGCGAACGCTTCCGAGCGCAAGTTCAAGACCGCGGGCAAGCTGGGTTTCGGCGCCATGATCAACGACGATGCCTATGCGCGCATCGACGTCGTCATCAACAATCCGTATGCAAGCGCAACCGATGAGTTTGCGGTTCAGCAGGCCTTTGGCGCCTGGCGCGTCCATGATATGGCCAAGGTCCAGGTCGGTCGCTTCAACAGCCCGCTCGGCGCTGAAGCCCACAACAAGTCTGACCTGACGACGATCTCGCATGGTCTCATCCGCACCGACATCCTGAATCACCAGATTACCCAAGGCGACGGTAACAACGTCGAGGGTGCAGCGGTTCACCTGATGGCCGGACCCGCGAAGGTCACTCTCGGCCTTCTGAACGAGATCGGCGGCGTCGATGACGCAAATTCCTTCCTGCTGAATATCAGCGGCTCGCCGATTGACGGCCTTGATCTCGGCCTCGGGGTACTGACTCAGGAAGACAATACGCCCACCAACGATCAGTCTTACGAGAACCTGATTAACTTCAACGTTGCCTACAGCCTGGATGCCGGCGGTATGCCGGTAAGGGTGTGGTTCGATTACATCACCGCCGGTGAGATCCTTGATTCCGGTATGAGCCTCGGTGGCCACATTGGTCTGCCGAACAACTTCGGCATCACGCTGCGTTATGACATGGTCGAGTATGATGGCGGTGCCGAAGATACCGCGATTACTGTTGCCGGCAACTGGAAGGCAGCAGACAACGTCGACCTGCGTCTTGAGTGGCGTTCCGATGACATCGAAAGCCAGGGACTCCCGGCTATCGATGGCGACAAGATCACCCTCGCAGCAGTCTTCAAGTTCTAAGCTGACTCGGGTAGTCGTCCGCAGTACTGAAAGCCGGGCCCCGCGCCCGGCTTTCTTTTTCCGCCCCTCCGGCTTGTCTCCGGTCCCCGGTATCGGGTACCTTTCCCGGATATTCCGCAATCCTCCCGTCATGGAGTACTGTAGTTGATGCGTAATCCCCTGTTTGTCGCCGCGCTCGCGGCCCTGTTGCCGGCGGCGCCGGCGTTCGCCGCGATGGACCTGTACGGCGCCGCCCACCTGTCGCTCGACGTCGTCGATAACCGCGACCCCGTTCCGGCCAACAAGAAGACCGCGCTGTCGATCACCAGCAATCACTCGCACATCGGCCTGCGCGGGCGCGAGGCGGTCAGCGACCGGCTCGCGATCCGCTGGCAGTTCGAGACCACCGTCGATCTCGACGACGGCGGCTGGGGCGAGGGCCGCGACAGCTATGTCGCGCTCGAGAGCCGGCTCGGCACGCTGCTCGCGGGCCGGCATGTGACCCCGTACCGCGCGATGACCGACCGCCTCGACATCTTCCACGAGACCCGCGCCGATGCCAGCGCCGCGCTCGGCTCGATCGACGGCGACCCGGTATTCCACCGCCGCGCGCGCAACATCATTCATTACGCGACGCCGGACATCAAGCGCGTGCGCTTCGATCTCGGCTATATCGCGAACCAGGACAACGACAACCTGCCGATGGCCGATGACGACGCCGATCTCTCCGGTTACAGCGCATCGCTGCGTTTCGAGCACGGCCAGTTGTATGCCGGCTTCGCCTACGAGAATCTCGGTCGCACCGACACCCCGACGCAGTCCGACGCGAAGGCCCGCAAGTTCGCGCTCGGCTGGGACTTCGGCCAGGGGACGAAGGTCGCCGCGGCCTGGGAGGAGGCCAGCAACGGGGTATTCACCGCCGGCCGCGAACAGCGTCGCGAGGCGCTGTACCTGAACTTCTCCCATGTCGCCGGCAATTTCACATGGAAACTGGCCTATGCGATGCTCGACGACCGCAACGATGTCCCCGACAGCGGCGCGCACCTCGTCGCGGCGGGCTTCTCGTACGCGGTGTCGCCGCGGACCGGGCTCTACCTGCTCGCGGCCGGGATCATCAATGACGACAACGCCGGCTACGGGTTGCAGCCGTATCATGACGATATCGTCCGCGCCGCGCCCGGTGACCGCGACAACGGTGCGATCCCGGCCTCGGAGGCCGGCCGCAACGTCACCACGCTGTCGGCCGGTGTGATCCACCGCTTCGATATCGGGCTCTGAAGCGCGCCGGGCAGGGTGATCCAAGGGGCGCGACAGACGTCCCGGCTTGTCGAAATGTCCGGTCCATTGTGCTAAAGTCGCAACACAATCACGGCATTGGTGATCAGCCGGTGATCCGGCCAGAGGGGGAGGTCCAGGTACAACGATGCGAGGGGATCACCGCACCTTCACGCACTACCGGGCGCTGATTGCCGTCGCGTTCGTGCTGCTGCTGGCCGCGTCCGCCGCGTCGGCCGGCATCTTCAACACCAAGCACAACCTCGGCAGCACCGGCGTCAACGCCGCGAGCAACTTCAGCGGCACCTCGGAGATCTGCGTCTTCTGCCATACCCCGCACGGCGCCGACGCGACCGCCGCGGTCCCGCTGTGGAACCGCAACCTGACCCCGGGCGCCGCCTATACCACCTACGACCAACTCGGCTCGACGACGCTCGATGCCGAGATCGAGCCGATCGGCTCGGTCTCGCTGGCCTGCCTGTCCTGCCACGACGGTACCCAGGCGATGGACGCGCTGATCAACGAGCCGGGCTCCGGCGCCGAGAACTGGGCCTTCCGCACCGGCGTCTGGAGCGGCCAGGCCGCGACCGTGGGCGGCCGCCTCGGCCCGCCGAATGTCATTACCAATCTCGGCACCGACCTCACCGACGATCACCCGATCGGCGTGCAGTACGCCGGCGGCGGCTATGCGCTGTCGAACCCGTTCGGCCCCGGCCGCGATCCGGACTTCAACCAGGCCGAGAGCAAGATCGTCGGCGCGAGCCGGATCTGGTGGGTCAACACCAACACCGAAGGCGGGACTTCCGATTTCGAGCGCACCGACATGAAGCTGTACACACGGACCGCGACCCGCGGGGTCTTCGTCGGCGAGCCGCAACCCTATGTCGAGTGCGCTTCCTGTCACGATCCCCATGTGGACCAGAATCCGTTGTTCCTGCGGATCGATCCGGCCGGCAGCGCGGTCTGTCTGACGTGTCACAATAAATAAGCAGGACGCAGGACACAGGGGTAAGGGACGCGAACTTCGGGACGGCGTGGGCATCCGGTCTCGTGGCCAGATTTGGATCGATCAGATGCGGATTTTTCTGACCACGACAGTGTTGCTGATGGTCTGCCTCGCGGTGGCGGCGGCCGGGGAGTCGCGCGGCGGCGCGGAGCACAACGGCGCGCGGATCTTCGCGACGGTCGGCGGCGTTGCCGTGCCGGTGGAAGAGTTCGAGGCGAATTTTCACGCCGGCGTGCGCCAGCGCTTCTATCACGGCAGCGTTCCGAAGGAACAGCTCGCGGCCTTCCGTCGCGAGGTCGCCGACGAGATCATCGACCGAATCCTGCTGCTCCAGGAAGGAGAGCGCCGCGGACTCGAGCCTGATATGGACTGGGTCGACGGCGAGCTTCAGGCCTGGGCGGGGCGTATTGCCGGGAGCGCGAATCCGGGGCAGGCGCGGGCGATCGTGCGCGAGCAACTGCTCGGCGACAGCGTCATCATGCAGCTGAAAGCGCAGGTCGAGGCGATCCCCGGAATCAGCGAGGAACAGCTCAGGGCCTGGTACCGGGAAAACCCGGACAAGTTCACGACGCCGGAACGGCTGCGGGTGTCGCTGATCCTGCTGAAGGTCGAGCCCTGGTCAGGAGGAGAGGCCTGGCAGGCGGCCCACGACGAGGCCGTGCGCATCATCGCGCGCATCCGCGACGGCGATGACTTCGCCGCGCTCGCGCGGCTGCATTCCGCTGACGGTTCCGCGGAGGAAGGCGGCGACCTCGGCTATCTGCACCGGGGGATGCTGGCGCCTGAGGCGCAAGACGTCGTCGATGAACTGGCGGCGGGAGAGGTGTCCGGGCCGGTGCAGTTGTTGCAGGGCTTCGCGGTGTTCCGCCTCGAGGAAAGGGTGGCGCCGAAGCTGAACGATTTCGAGCAGGTGGCCGAGCGGGCGCGCGGCCTCCTGGCGCGCGAGTTGCAGGAGCAGGCGCGGGAACGCCTGCTCGATGACTTGCGCGCAAAGACGACAATAGAAATAAACCAGGCGGTGCTGGCGACCGACGGCTGACCCGTGTCCCCTGCTTGCGGGGCGCGGCCGGCCGGCGCGGTTTCGGCATTCGCCAGCTATAACAACGACAGGCGCTCGGCTGATGATGCGGGGGAAGTGCGTTCATGCTGGTGGGGAAACCTGATCTCAGGCGCCTGATGCCGGGGCTGTTCGCAGCCCTGTGGGTCGCCCAGCCGGCCGCGATGGAACTCGTCGACGTTTCGGGCAGCGTCGGCTATACCTACCGCGCGATCACCGGCAGTTCCAACAGCGATGCCAGCAGCAACCAGCTGCGCGCGGCGATCAATGCCCAGAGCTACATCTGGCAGCCCTGGTTCGCGACCCTGACCGCCGGCGTGCGCCTGACCCAGGACAGCACCGACTACAAGGGCGCGAACACGTCGACCGAGACCACGGTGCTGACCGGCGATCTCGATCTGAACGTGCTGTCCCAGAGCAAGACCCCGTTTTCGCTGTCCTACCGCACCAGCGACAGCCGCGTCGACACGGTATCGCTGCCGAACACCGTGACGACGCTCGGCGGCCGCGAGTTCACGACCCGCCGGCTCGCGCTGCGCCAGTCCTATTTCAACGACAAGGGCGACCGCTTCCAGGCCCGCTACGACCGCAACGAGTGGGAGTCGCGCGGCGGCGAGGACTACCTCGACCAGCTGGTCGGCGCCGAGATGAACATCCGCCGCCCGCGCCATACGCTGATCGGCAAGACCAGCTACCAGGAGATCGAGCGCAACGTCCAGGACCTGCGGACCGACATCGTCGTCGTCAACGTCGATCACTACTACCACCCCAGTCGGGCCTTCCGCGTCGACACGATGATGAGCCACTACGACTCGGAAACGCGGCAGACCCAGCCGCTCGGGGGCACCAACCTCGGCGACAGCCTGATGGACCTGACCCAGGCCTCGAGCTTCCTGTTCTACCGCCCGCTGAACCAGCCGCTGTCGGTCAGCGCCGGCGTGCGCGTATTCGGCCTCAATGCCGAGAACGCCGGTAACCAGATCGAACAGACCAGCGTCAGCGCGATGAGCGGCCTGTTCTACCAGCTGACCAAGAACCTGCGCCTCGACGCCAATGTCGAGGGCACGGTCATCGACAACGATGAACGCACGCAGTCGTCGCGGCAGCGGGTCGGGGCGCTGTATCAGTCCGACCTGCGCGAGATCTTCTCGAAAATGACCTGGAACTGGTACACCCAGGGTTCGGTCCAGCACCAGGACTTCAATGAGGAGAGCATCTTCACCTCGACGCTGCGCGTCGGCCACGACGCCCAGCGCCTGTGGCTGACCCAGGGGCGGGGGACCTTCCGGCTCAGCCTGAGCCAGTCCGTCAGCGGCATCCAGCAATCCGGGGACGCCGATCTCGGCACCCAGCGCCTCGACCACTCCGGCAGCTTCTCGTGGGATCTGTACAGCGAGGGGTCGACGACGATGTTCCAGGTCACGCTGTCGGACTCCCGCGGTTTCGGGGACCAGGAGGACGAGCAGCAGTTCGCGAACGTCCAGCTCCTGCGGACCCAGAATCTGAGCCTGCGCAGCACGCTTTCCGGCAATCTGACCGTCCAGTACATGCGCCGGGACTTCATTGGCATCCGCGATGATGATACAGTAGCGGCTAGCGGACAGGTCAATTTCCAGCATATGGACCTGTTCAATATCGCCCAGTTGCGATTCCACTCGGATCTGCGTATCTGGCACGCGGCGCTCGATGAGGGCATCGACCGCGCCGAGTGGGAAAACAGGCTGACATACGCGATCGGGTTGCTGGACACCAGCGCGAGCTGGCGTTACATCAACCTCGATAACGAAGAAAAATACAGCCTTGTGTATTTCCAGGTAAACCGGCGTTTCTGACTGCCCGCCGGCGACCGCCCGAGACAAAAATAATTATCTGTATATCCATTGAGGAGAGGTTAGTCATGTCACCAATTATCGCGCGGAATCCTGTCCGCTTCTCGCTGATCGCGGGGCTTCTCGTCGGCCTTTGGATGTGGGCCGCGGCGCCGAACACCGCGCACGCGGAATACGGCGATGTCGTCATCAACAACTTTTCCGACGCCGCCGAAATGCGCCCGGTCGTGTTCTCGCACTGGTTCCACCGCATCCGCTTCCGCTGCAAGGTCTGCCACGCCGACCTCGGCTTCGAGTTCAAGGCCGGCGGCAACAAGATCACGATGGCGAAGATCATCGACGGGCAGTTCTGCGGCGCCTGCCACAACGGCGAGATCGCCTGGTCGGTCGAGAACTGCGCGATGTGCCATTCCGGTCTCCCGGGCACGCCGACCCAAATCCACGGCAGCACCGTGCAGCGCCTCGTCGCGCCCGCGCACCGTCCGCTGGACCCCGGCGCGACCGCCGGCCAGCCACCCCGGCAATGATTGAAGGAAGGGGGAGCCCATCATGAAAATATTCAGGAACTACGGGATTGCCGCCGGTCTGTCGGCCGCAGCGCTGTTGCTCGCATTCGCCTGGCAGGGCTCGGCCGCCGTCGCCGATTCCGTCATGGATCGGGGCGCGCCGCTGATGCTGGCGCAAGCCGGCGACGTCAACACCTTCAACCGCAATCTCCGTCGCGAGACGCCTCACCTGCCGCCGCCGGAGTCCGGCATCAACGACCCGGACAACGAGGCGACCCATCGCCTGCAGCCGCCGGCGCAGGCCTTCCAGGGGCTGCCGACGACCAACTTCGGCAATCGCGTCGACTGGGTCAAGGCGATCGACAATCAGTTGCTGCGCCCGCGCTGGGATCGCGTCAATTCGGCCGAGGAGCCGTTCGTGATGGACCTCGACATCATTCGCCCGGTGCGCGCGTCGGTGCCCGATGTCGTGTTCCCGCATCGCCAGCATACCGAATGGCTGTTCTGCTCGAACTGCCATCCGCGCATCTTCGTGCCGCAGCAGGGCGCGAACCAGATCAGCATGTCCGCGATCCTGCTCGGCGAGAAGTGCGGCGTCTGCCATGGCAAGGTGGCCTTCCCGGTCAACATGCAGACCTGCACGAAATGTCACTCGAAGCCGAAGCCGGCCAATTGGTCACCGCCCCTGAGCGAGGCGACGCTGAACAATCCATGGAGATAGTGCGGCGCCCCGCGGCCGGCGCCCCCGGCCGCGGGTAGCAGTACGAGGAAAGCATGCCATATCGGAGTTTCGGCGCCTGGCTGTTGTTGGCGGGTCTGGCGGTGTTGCTGTCGGCCTGCGCAACCGTGGGAGAGGATGTGACACAGACCGCTCGCGTCGTTGATGTCGAGGACAGCGTCGAGGCCGGCCCGGATGACGGGCATGACCATGACGAGGGTCCGGCCGCGCGCGCCAGCGTCGTCGAGGTGATCCCGCTGCAGCAGGCCTCGCCCGAGCCGGAAGCGACCGACGGCGCCGCAGCGCCGACAGCGTCCGTGCCTCCCGCGGCCGCCCCGCGCCCGGCCCGGCCGTCGCCACCGCCCGCCTCGCCGTTCGAATTCAATGTCGGCGAAGCGGAGAAGGACGCGACCCATCCGTTTTTCGGCGTCGGTCACGGTCGCGGCTTCGTCGTCAACGGCGAGCAGGGCCTGGAACTGGTCGTCGTCCGCGGCAAGACCTACACCTTCAACGTCGACACCGGCGTCCAGCACGACTTCTACCTGTCGAGGGACGAGACCGGCTGGGGCGCGGCGGCATGGACCGCCGGCGTCAGCGGCCAGTTCATCTACCAGGGGCGGGTCACCTTCACGCCGGACGCCGACACGCCGGACCTGCTGTATTACCAGTGCCGCAATCACCGCAACATGGGGGCCGCGATCCACGTCGTCGATGCCGCCGACGAGGCGCGGGTGCGCGCAGAGATCACAGCGCGCCGCGCCAAGGCGACGCCGGCCGCTGTGGTCGAGGCGGAACCCCCCGCAGCCGCGATCTCCGAGACCGAGGTGTTGCAGAAGATCGAATTCGCGTCGATGTTCATCAATAATTCCGCCGCCGCCGACCGCATCCGCGAAAGCGGCATACAGGCTGCCCTCGATCTGCAGCGCGCCGCGCGCCAGAACTATCTCGACGCCCGCGATGCCGTCGGTCGCGGCGACCTCGATATCGCGCTGCTGCTCGTCGACGAATCGATGCGCATCATGAGCGAGGCCTCGCGGCATGTCCCGCGCGACATCGAGGGCGAGGCCCAGCGCGCCCAGTTCGAGATGTTCTACGAAGGTGCGCGCACCTTCCGCGACTCCTACACGCGCAACGTCGAGCGCATGCGCGCGCGCGATCGCAGCCGGATCCGTCAGGTCGACCTCGGACGCATCGACCAGTCGATGGCGCGCGCCCGCGGGCTTGCCGACCGCGGCCAGTTCGCCGACGCGATCGCGCTGCTGACCGAGACGCAGAATACGCTGACCCGCGCCCTGACCGAGATGCTTGCCGACGAGTCGATCTCGTATGAACTCGACTTCAAGACCCCACGCGATGAATATGAATACGAGCTGGCGCGCTACGAAAGTTTTGAACGCCTGATCCCGATCGCGATCGAACAGAGACAGCCGACGGAACAGGCGCGCGCGCTGATGATGCGTTCGGTCGATCGTGCGCAGGAGATCCGGGGCCTGGTCGATGCCGAGGTCGCGCGCGGGAACTACCCGGAGGCGATCCTGATGCTGCAGGGCGCGACCAGCCACATCCAGCGGGCCCTGCAGGTCGTCGGCGTGAGGTGAGAGAGATGAGTGTCGCGACATATCCGATGCGTGTATCGCTGCGATTCCTGGGCATCACGCTGCTCGCATGCCTGCTGTCGGGACTCGGGCTGGCCCATGCGCAGCAGGCGCCTTCCTGGGAGCGCAACGTCGGCCATTTCCAGTTTTCCTCCGGCGAGCGGGTACCGACCGCGAATGACGGCATCCGCGACCCGAGCGGCGAGGCCGCCGCGGTGTTCCAGGATCCATATGACGCAATGGCCCGGTTCCCGCGCGACGCCGGCGGGCTGATCGACTGGGTCAGGACGCTGAACCGCGGGCTGATCGATCCCCGCCAGAGTCTCGACGGCTCGCGGCAGATGTTCACTGTCGATTTCGACATCATCTTCACGAATACGCAATCGATGCCCAATGTCAGGTTCCCGCATCTCCAGCATACCGAGTGGCTGACCTGCGCGAACTGCCATCCGGTACCTTTCATTCCGAAGCGGGGCGCGAATCCGGTCAACATGTCGGCGATCATCCAGGGCGAGTATTGCGGGCTCTGCCATGGTCGCGTCGCCTTCGCACCCACGATGAACTGCGGCAGATGCCACTCCGTCTCTCCAGAAGTCACCTTGCTGCGCTGAGCCTTGCCTGCGCGGTCCTGCTGTTGCAGGCCTGCGCGAGCATCGACAGCGGCACGCGCGCCGCCGCGCTCGAGGCGCGCGGCGCGTTGTGGCAGACCATCGACGGCGGGCTGACCTCCGCCGGTAACATCGTCACCGGCCCGCCCGAAGTCCGCTTCCTGCAGCCGGTCGCGGTCGCCGCGCGCGGACATGTCGTCTATATCCTCGACGTCGGCCACCGCCAGTTGTTCCGCTATGACGCCCGCTTCGACCGTATCGAACGCGCGCTCGACCTGCGCGGCGTGGTCAGCGGCAACGACGCCGACCTCTATCTCGCGCGCGACCTGTCGGTGTGGATCGCCGATACCGACGGCGCCCGTGTCCTGCATTTCGATCGCAACGGCCGCAAGCTGCGCGTCATCGAGGACCGTCTCAACATCACCCGGCCGGTGTCGGTGCGGGTCAACGACACCACCGGCTATATCTTCATCGCCGACGGCAACAACGACGGTGTACTGGTGTATAACCCGGAGGGCCTGCCGGTCGGCGCGTTCGGCGGCCGCGGGCGCGGGCCGGGCAAGTTCACCAGCATCACCGCGCTGGCGCAGGGGCCGAAGGGGTATTACATCGGTACCCGCTTCGGCGAGCATCGCGTCCAGGTCATGGGCTTCGAGGGCGACTGGATCGAGTCCTACCAGCGCGATACCGTGACCTTCCCGATTGCGATCGCGGTCGCGAACGACGGCCTCGCCTTCGTCGCCGACTATATGGCCGACGATATCAAGGTCTTCGACGGTGACCGACTGGTCGGCGTGATCGGCGGCCACGGCGCGGCGCCGGGTCGCTTCAGCAGGATCACCAGTCTGTGGATCGATGAAGGGAATCTGTATGTGGCGGACAGCCTGAACCGGCGGATACAGGTCCTGTCGCTCGCTTCCTGGGTGCCGGTGCCGCCCGGGGGGCCGTGACGCGATGCGCACAGCCTCGTCAACCGGCACAGGGAAGGTCGCGGTGGTGCTGGCGGCGGGGCTGCTCGCGGCCTGCGCCGGCACCGGCCCGGGCGTGCTCACCTACGAATACCAAGCCCAGGCGGAGCAGCATGTCTGGCCGTCGCCGCCCGATCCGCCGCGCTATCGACTGGTCGGGCAACTGACCGGCGAGCAGAATCTCCCCCGCGCCAATCAGCCGAACTTCGGCAGTCGCGTCCTGGCATGGATGGTCGGTTTCGTCAGCGGCAAGCGCGCGCCGGTCGTGCTGCAGCGCCCGCAGAGCGGTTTCGTCGGCGAGGACGGCCGGATCCATATCACCGACGTCAGTCGTTCCGCGGTGTTCGTGTTCGACGAGCAGGCTGGCAGGCTGCATGTGTGGGAGGCCGCCGGCCGCGGCCTGCGCTTTCAGACCCCGGTCAGCATCAGCCCCGGCGCCAACGGCGAGGTGCTGGTCGTCGATGCCGGACTGCGGCGCGTCGTGCGTCTGGATCGCAACGGCGAGCCGGTCGGCTACATCGGTGACGGCCGGTTCTCGCGACCGGTCGGGATTACGCGTGACGCTGCGCGAGGGCGACTCTACATCGCCGATGCGCAGGCCCACGACATCAAGATCTTCAGTGACGACGGCGAGTTCATCGGCGTGTTCGGCCACCGCGGCGAGGCCCCGGGCGAATTCAACGCGCCGACCTACCTGACCTTCGCCGGGGACCGTCTCTACGTGACCGATACGCTCAACTCGCGCGTGCAGATCTTCGACGCCGACGGCGGCTTCATCCGCGAGTTCGGCCGGCGCGGACTGTTTGTCGGCGATCTGCCGCGGCCGAAGGGGGTGGCGGTCGACGATAACGGGCTGGTTTATGTGGTGGAATCCTATTATGACCATCTGTTAGTATTCACCGAACGGGGAGAATTGCTTTTACCGATCGGGGGTACCGGCAGCGGGATAGGCCAGTTCTATCTCCCGGCGGGGGTCTGGACCGACCGCCGCGACCGGATTTACGTCGCCGACGCATTCAACGGTCGCATCATGATTTTTCAATTTCTGGGTGAGGCATGATGAACCCGCGGCTGGTATCGGCGACGGTCGTCCTTGCCCTGCTGTGGGGCGCGGCCGCTGTCGTCTGGGCCGGCGGCGGTCCGCCGCGGATCTCCGACATCTCGAACACCCGCCATAATTTTTCTGCGACCATCGCGCCGGCCGGCATCGAACGCCGCGCGTCCGCAGTCAGCGAGTCCCAGATCTGCGCCTTCTGCCATACGCCGCACGGCGCGACGCCCGAGCACAATGCGCCGCTGTGGAACCGCCAGTTGTCGCGCGCGACCTATATCCCGTTCGATTCGACCTCGATCGATGCGACCGATCTCGGCCAGCCGACCGGACGCTCGAAGCTGTGCCTGTCCTGTCACGACGGCACCATCGCGCTCGGTTCGGTCAACGTGCTGAACCGCCAGGTCGATACTACGGTGCCGATGCGCGGCACCGGTCCCGGCGGCACGATCCCGGAAGGCCTCGGTCGCGACACCGGCTTCACCCGCTATCTCGGCATCGACCTGACCAACGATCACCCGATCTCGTTCACCTACGACAGCGCGCAGGCCGCGCGCGACGGCGAGTTGTTCGATCCCGTCACCGTGTCCTGGGTCGGCGAGCGCGTGCGCGGCGGGCCGGTCGCGATGCCGCAGGGCGACTTCCTGCCGCTCGAGCGCGACGCCGACGGGTCGGGGCCGAAGCTCGAGTGCATCACCTGTCACGATCCGCATATCCGCTCGGAGGTGCCGGGCGAGAACATCAAGTTCCTGCGCGCGAACCGCTTCCAGGTCCAGCCGCCGGTGCAGGGGCAGTTCGATCCGCGCAACGACATCATCTGCCTCGCCTGTCATGACAAGGACGGCTGGGTCGATTCCGCGCATGCGCATCCGGGCGTCGCGATCGAGCGCTACACCGATTCCGCGGCCGACATCCGCGAGTTCCCGCGCAACATCCAGGTCTGGCAGGCGGCCTGCCTGAACTGCCACGATCCGCATACCGTGCAGGGCGCGCGCCGCCTGCTGCGCGAGGGCACCGACGGACCGCTGCTGACCGATCCCGAGACCGGCGGCCAGTTCCGCCAGGGCGGACGGCCGGCGGTCGAATATGTCTGCTACTCCTGCCACGGCGATCCTGCCGTCGGTCCGCCGACCGCGCAGACGCTGCAGGGGCAGATCAGCCCGAACACCAATCCGGCCTTCGAGGTCCCGGACATCAAGACCGACTTCACGACGCTCGCGCGTCACATGCCGATCTCGAGCGATCACCAGCTCGCCGGCCACGAGGTCCACAGCATCGGCACCGGCGACTCCGCGACCCAGGGCGACCGGCGCGGCCAGGACTTCGTCGAGTCGCGTGAACTGCTCGGTCTCGGCGGCCTGCACAACCGCCATGCCGAGTGCACCGACTGCCACAATCCGCATCGCGTGATCCGCAATCGCCGCTTCAACGATGATCCGACCGTGCCCGGCGAGGCCGGTACGCACGAACATACGCCGGGTATCCCGCCGAGCAACATTGCCTCGGGCGTGCTGCGCGGTATCTGGGGCGTCGAACCGGTCTATGCCAGCACCCGCTTCGGCTCGAATCCGATCGACTTCCAGGTCAAGCGCGGCGACCCCGGCATCGGCGGCAGCGATGCCGTCAGCGCGCCTTACCTGACGCGCGAGTATCAGCTGTGCCTGAAATGCCATTCGAACTACGCCTATGACACGCCGCCGCCGCTCGGCTATACCACCGGCCTGACGCCGCCGGGGACGCCGAGCACGCCGCCGGACATGCTGCATTACACGAACCAGGCGATGGAGTTCCAGTCGCCGCCGGATCATATCAGCGGCCTCACGCGCTCCTCGCCGACCGGCGCCTATGAGGAGGGCGCAGCGTGCAATCTTCAGGTGACCGACCCGAACGGTGTGCCACAGATCATCAATGGGCACATCGACCCGCAGGGCAACTGCGTCGACTTCGTCACCTGGAACCACCGTTCCTGGCACCCGGTCATGCTCCGGACCGGGCGCACGCCGAATGAGCGCGGGGCAAATCCCGATGTCTGGCGCCAGCCGTTCAGCAGCGCGGTCGGTAATCAGACGATGTACTGCTCCGACTGCCACGGGTCGGGCACGATGGGCGATACCGTCGTGCCGATGGGCGGCGAGCATGGCGCGCCGTGGGGTCCGCACGGCTCGAACGAGAACTTCATCCTCAAGGGTAACTGGAGCGACCAGACCGGCACCCTGACGACGAACTTCGCCAACGAGGCGGATCCCAACAATCACCTGTGCTTCCGCTGCCACGATCCGAAGAACTACGCGCGCGCTTCGCTGGCGCCGGATCCGCAGGTGCTCGCGAGCGGCTTCCGCCGCGCGGTCGGCGGCGGCGGTTGCCTGCAGTTCCTCGGCGTCAACCTGCACATCGGCCATGCCGCGGTCGTCAACAACTTCCGCTGCACCTATTGCCATGTGTCGATTCCGCATGGCTGGAAGAACAAGGCCTTCCTCGTGAACCTGAATGATATCGGTCTCGAGTCCGAGATGGAGCCCGGTACCCAGGTGCGTTACCAGGGCTTCGCGCCGTCCGGCACCGGGCGTTTCTACCGGGCGCCTTATTACAACGGCGCCGCGCTCAAGGTCAGGAGCTTCGCGCGCAGCGGCGAATGGCTGGATGCGCACTGCGGATCATCCGGTCCGCCGGGCAACAACATTGTCGGCGTCGACTGGATGATGAACAGCAACGAGGCCTGCATCAACATCCCATGAGCGCGGCGCTGCGCAGTCTCGCCTCGACCCGGCTGACCCTGTTCGGCATGGCCTTTCTGGGCGTGGGCGCTGCGCTCAACTACGACAACCCGGTCGACACGCCGACCTGGGTGCTGGCGGCGCCGATGACGTTGCTCGCGGTCAACCTGCTCGCGGCGGTGATCACCAATCCGCGCATCAACCGCCGCGGCGCCCTGCTGGTGTTTCACCTCGGTCTGCTCGCGATCGCCGTACTCGCGGCGATCGGCCGCATGACGATGATGGAGGCCAACGTCGAACTGACCGAGGGCGACTCCTTCCACGCCGACGAGATCATCAACGTGCGCGCGGGACCCTGGCATCGCGGCGACCTCGACCGCGTCGGTTTCGTGCAGGGACCGTACACGATCGATTACCGGGTCGGGATGTCGCGGGGCGCGACGCGCAGCGAGATCAGGGTGCCCGACGGCCGCGGCGGCTGGGAACACAGGGTCGTCGGCGACGATACCCCGCTGCGGGCAGAGGGCTACCGTTTCTATACGACGTTCAACAAGGGCTTCGCTGCGGTGCTGACCTGGATCCCCGACGGCGGCATGCCGGTGACGGGTTCGGTGCACATGCCGTCCTATCCGCTGTTCGAGCATCGGCAGGCGAATCGCTGGACGCCGGAGGGCACAGAGGACGAGATCCGGTTCTGGCTGCAACTCGAGACCGGCATCGATCCGGACGCGAGCTGGCGCCTCGATCCGCGCGCCTCCGAGGGCGTCCTCGTCGTGCGCGCCGGCGAAGACCGCATTGAATTACAGCCCGGCGAGACGGCGCGCATCGATGGCGGCTTCCTGCGCTTCGAGCGGCTGGCCGGCTGGATGGGTTACCGGATCTACTACGATCAGACGCTGCACTGGCTGTTTCTTGCGTCGATGATCGCGGTGTTCGGTCTGGCGGCGCACTTCTGGCGCAAGTTCGGCGCGATCCAGGTCTACTCGGCGGCCCAGGAGGCCGCGCGCAAGAAGGCCGCCGCGCAACTCGGAGGTAAAACACCATGAGCGAAGAGATGATGGTCGCGGAGATGCCGTGGCTGTATGCCGGTCTCGCCGCGTACGCGCTGGCGACCGTATTTGCCGCGCAGGGCGCGCTGCGCGCCAACAATGGCGTTTCTGCGCTGACCTTCTCGCGCAGCCATGAACCTTACGTCCTCGCCTTGCTGGCGTCGGCGGTGCTGCTGCTCGCAGTCTCGCTGACCGAACGCTGGCTCCGCGTCGGCCACGGTCCCTTCGTCGACCTGTTCGAACTGCTGATCAGCCAGCTGTTCAGCCTCGGCCTGATCTACACGATCGCCTACTGGCGCGTACCGCTGATCCGGCCGACCGTCATCGTCGTGCTGCCGGTGCTGTGGATGATGGGTATCTGGGTGCTGACCCTCGACCCGGCCGCCAGCCCCTATCCGCCGACCTATTATCATAACTGGCTGTGGGCCCATGTCGGCTTCGGCAAGGTCTTTCTCGGCCTGTGCCTGATCGCGACCGGACTGGCCGGCATCATCCTGTTGCGCGGCGTGCGCGGCTTCCGCTTTCTGCTGCGGCAGATGCCGTCCGACAGTATCCTCGATACGGTCGCCTGGCGCTTCATGCTGCTGGCGCTGGTGTTCCACAGCCTGATGCTGATCGCCGGCGCGGTGTGGGCGCAGGATGCCTGGGGCCGCTACTGGGCCTGGGACGCGCTCGAGACCTCGTCGTTTCTGAACTGGCTGATGATGGCCGGCCTGATCCACCTCCGCCTGACCTACAATCTGCATCCGAGGCTCGGCGCGATGGCGATCGTCGGTGTGTTCGCGTTCGCGTTCTTCACCTATTTCGGCACACCGTTCTACAGCGAGGCCGCGCACAAGGGGGTCATATGAGGCACTCCCACGAGTCGTCGATCTCTGCGGTGTCGATGAGCCTGGTCGGCGTCATTGCCTGCACCGTGTTCATGCTCGCCGCCGCCCCGGATCTGAAGTCCCTGCTGCAGACCGCGCAGTTGACGCCGCAGCGGATCGTGACGCCGATGGACATGGCAGTCATGTCGGGAAGCCCGCGCGCGACGACGGAACCGGCGCGGGTCGTCGACCTGATGCCGCTGCCCTCGCCGGCAGAGCCGCCTGCCGATGACCGCCTCGCCGAGATCGACATGCGTTTCCAGCAGGCCGTCGTGATGTTGCATGCGCAGCGCTTCGACGAGGCGATGGTCGCGCTGCACCGGGTGCTCCAGCTTTCGCCGCGCCTGCCCGAGGCGCACGCGAACATGGGCTATACGCTGCTCGGCCTCGAGGATTATCGCGGCGCGCATGACTTCTTCCACACCGCGACCGACCTCGATCCCTGGCTCGGCAATGCCTACTGGGGCCTCGCGGTCGCGCTCGAGAAGCTCGGCGATCTCGAAGGCGCGCTCGGGGCGATGCGCGTCTACATCCATCTCGCCTCCCCGGATGACCCCTATGTCCGCCGCGCGCGCTCGGCGCTGTGGGAGTGGGAAACCAGGCTGGCCCGCGGGCCGCTACCCGAGCACGAGGCCGAGTGGATCGAGCGCAGGACCCGCGAATGGGTCGAGCGCAACCTGCCCGACCGTGACGGCGCCGCCGGGGCCGAGATCACGATCCCGGTCCGGGACATCAACTGACGACCTGACGGCCATAACGATGATACGGAAAATCGCACTGCTACTCGGCGCGCTCTTGCTGTCGCTGCAAGTCCACGCCGCCGGCGGCTTCATCGAGGGCATGAATTACAAGCTGATCGAGCCGCCGCAACCGGTCGAGGCGGCGCCGGGTACCGTCGAGGTCATCGAGTTCCTGTGGTATGACTGCCAGACCTGCTTTGTCGTGCAGCCGGCGCTGGAACGCTGGCTCGTGGCACGGGGCAACAGCGTGACCTTCCGGCGCATGCCGGCGGTGGTCGGCGGTCACATGGTCTTCCATGCGCGCGCCTACTTCGCGGCCGAGTCCCTCGGCGTCCTCGACCGCGTGCATGGCCCGATCTACACCGCCTTGCATCGACACGGCAGGCAGCTCGACAGTGAGCCGCTGATGGCGGATTTCTTTGCCGAGCAGGGCATCGATCGCACGCGCTTCCTCACTGCGTTTCGCGGCAGCGCGGCGGCGACGCGGGTACGCAATGCCCAGCTGATGAGCCGCCGTTACGAGATCCAGGGCGCGCCGAGTTTCGTCGTCAACGGCAAGTATCGTGTCGATGCGACGATGGCGCGCAATGCGGAGATGCTGATCGAGATCGTCGACTGGCTCGTCGACCGCGAACTGTCGGCGCGCTAACCCAGCGAACTTCTGCCTGACCGCCTGACTTTATTCCGCGGGATTTCCAGTGATCCGACGTCTGTGGTTGAGCCGCAGGTGGTTGTCGCTGTCCATGACACGCTGTTAATACATCCCTGTACGCTCCCCGGCCGCGTCCTGCGGCCGGAAGGTCTTGGACAGCGACAACCACCTGCGGCTCGGCAGGGTCGTGCCGCGGTCCGCGACGAACCGCCCCGACCACCTGCACGCACTCTCGAGCCGTTGTCGGCGTCTGCCGTCCATGACCTTCGGCCGCAGGGATGCGGCCGTGAGCTACAGGGACGTATTCACGCGTGTCATGGACGGCAGACGCCGACAACGGCTGTGGTACGAAACCGTGACACGGAACTGAGGCTCGAAAACAAACACAGGCAGCAGATTCACGAGGGGGCCTCGACGGGGTCAGTCCCCGTTGGCGGGTTTGCCGCGCGTGAAGGCGCGGGGGGACCATGCGTCCTGTTCCCCGGCGGGCGCGGGGGGCGGTGCGCGGCGCAGGCGGGCAACGAGCCGGTCGACGCGGCTTTCGAGGTCCGCAGGGGCTTCGGCGGCGCCCGGGTGATAGCGGCGGCGCTGGACTGCCCGGATCACCGCGCGCAGTTCTCCGTCGGGTCCATACGCGGCCTCGTAGTGCCTGAGGCCCTGTTCCAGCGTTTGTGAGTCCAGCGCATCGAGCAGGCACGCCTGCAGCGGGTCGCGCGCCGGAGACCGTGGTTTCGGCATCGGCGTGCTGCCGCGCACCCGACGCCACCAGAGGAAACCGGCGACAAGCCATGAGAGCGCAAGCAGGGCGGAGACCGCCTGCCAGAGGCGTGTCTCCGTGCTGGTCCCGCGGACAGCCATCGATACTGCGGGGGGCGCGCCTTCTGCCACCGGCGCCCCGCTGATGCGCAGCGGGCGTCCGGGCACCGACAGGATTTCGATGCGGCCGTTGTCGGGGTCGAGCCACGCCAGGTCCAGCGCCGGCAGCGAGACCAGCCCCGGCGCCAGCGCCATCAGCGCCCCGCGATAGACGGCAATGCTGTCGATGCCGCCGTCGGCGCGCGGCTCCAGCCGGCGTTCCGGCGGTTCCATGAAGATCCGCAGCGAGTCGTCGTGGTCGCCGAACGGCAGGACCGAAGGCAGCGCGTTCAGCGCCGTCGGCGCGCGCAGCGTCAGCGCCCATGGCGTCATGCGCCCGGTCGCGACCTCGTCGGGGACTTCGAAGCCGACCACAGGCCGGCCGATGATGAGGTCCGGCGGCGCGGAGGCGGGCAGTGGCACGACATCGATGCGTTCTTCCGAGAACGGCAGTCGCCACTGGCGACCCTGCCGGGTCTCGATCCAGATGTCCGGTAACAGCACCCGGAGGTCGCCGGGCACCAGCGGGCTGATCGCCCAGGCGGTGCGGGTGACCTGGTATTCGATGCCGTCGACGATCTCCACGCGGTTTTCCGGCGGCAGTTGATGCATCTCGACGCGTTGCGGCCGGGTCTCGACCGTGCCGCCGAGGCGCGCGCTGTCGAGGCTGACGCGGTGGTAGAGATCGAGGAACACCATCGTCTGCTCGTTGATGTGGAGCCTGCGCGTACCGACGCCGCTGACGGCGAAGGCCTCGGCCGCGGCGCCGACCGGTCGGTCGACGACCTCGACGATGATCGGATCCGTGGTCAGGCCGGCGACGGTAAACGGCGGGATCGTCAAACGGCCGCTGCGGCGGGGAAACAGCTCGACGGCGATCGATGAGGTCGAACGGCCGCGGTTGCGGTCGATGTTGAAGCGGAAGTCGGCGCGCGGGATGCCGATCTCGAACTGGTCGCTCAGCACGGTCAGATCGACGTTCGGCGACACGCCCTCGGCGCGCAGACGGGTGTCGCTGTCGTGCAGCGCCAGGGTCAGCACGATATGCTCGTTGACGAACAGCTCCCGGCGATCGACGCTCGCGGTGAAGCTGGCCGCAAGGGCCGCCGTGGCATGCAGCAGTAAAAGACCGGACGCGAGACAGCGCATTGCTACCATGGCCGGGATTCCTCGACGCGGGGCCGGTCGGCGTCCATCAGCATGAAGCGATGGCGCAGCACCTCGGCGGCATGATCCTCGACGGCATCGATGCGCGCGAGCGCTGCCTGCGCCGATTCGCCGGCGCTGCCGCCGGCCTGCATCGGCTGCCGGCCGCCGGGCAGCGGCCGGGCGATGACCTGCGCGCGTCCGCTGCCGCGGTCGCCGCCGTCACCCTCGACCGCGCGCGCCTCGCCGCTGGCGTCGCGGTCCCTCTGATCACCCGGGCTGACATCGTCGGCATCAGGCGTGATGCGCGGCGTCGCGTCGGGGTCGTCGCCCGTGGCGCGTCCAAGCACGCGACCGACGATGTCGCGATTGAGCGCGGCGCGCGCATGGTTGGGGTGCAGCGCCAGCGCGTCATCGTATGCCCGCATGGCCTCCGCGAGCCGACCGAGGCGGGCCAGCGCATTGCCCTGGTTATAGATCGCGATCGCGCGCTCGGTATCATTCCCGGCGCGCCGCTCCGCCTCGGCGAAGCGCTCGCGCGCCATGCCGAAGCGCGCCTGCCGCCAGGCGACGGCGCCGGCGCCGAGCCGACCATTGAAGCTGTCGAGGTCGCGATACAAGGCCTCGGCCTCGGCCAGCCGCCCCGCGCTCAGCGCCTCGAATGCGGCGCGCTCGGCCGATGGCGAGGCATCGGCGATCGGGCTGAGCGCCAGCAGTGCCAGCCCGGCCAGTGCCAGCCCGGGCAAGGCCGGGAGCGGCGCGCGCAGGCGCAGCGCGATCAGCAGCAGGAGTCCGCCGGCGAGCAGCCACGGCCACAGCGGCAGGCCGCTCGGCTGCGCCGATGACGGCCGTTCGGCGCGCGCCAGCGCCGACAGTCCCCGCAACAACGATTCCCAGCCACCGCCGTCGGCGCGCAGGTCGGCATATCCCCCGCCGGTGCGCGCGGCGATCTCGCTCAGTAATTCGCGATCGAGTCGCGATACGACGAGGTTGCCGTCGCCGTCGCGGTGGAAGCCGCCCGCCGCCGGTACCGGCGCCCCGCTCGCCGTCCCGACGCCGAGCGCGAAGAGCGGAATGCCGCGCCGCGCGAGCCGGTCCGCTGCGGCCAGCGCCTCGGCACTGTCCGGGAATTCTCCGTCGCTCAGCAACAGGATCGCGCGCCCGCCGCCCGCGGCGGCGTCGAGCGTCCGTGCGGCGAGTTCGAGCGCAGGCACGACGTTGCTGCCGGCGAGCCGGGTCAGCCCCGGCTCCAGGGCATCGAGATACCACGGGATCGCGGCGAGGTCATCCGTCAGCGGCAGTACCGGATAGGCATGGGCCGAGAATGCGATCAGCGCCACGCGATCGCCGCGCAGGCGCTGCAGCAGGTCATGCAGTTCGAGGCGCGCACGCTGCAGGCGGTCCGGTTCGACGTCGCCCGCGCGCATCGACGGCGAGATGTCGAGGATCACCGCGATGTCGAGCGCGGCGCGCCGCTCGGTCGTCTGCCGGTCGAGCAGGACCGGACCGCCGAGGGCGACGACGATCAGCAGCCACGCGAGCAGGCCCAGCCACGCGGCGGACGACCGGCCCGGCGTCAGCACCAGCCAGGGCAGCAGGCGGGCATCGGCATAGGCCTGCAGGCCGTCAGGCGTCCCGCCGGGACGGCGACGCCAGCGATACAGCACCCAGACCAGCGGCACGAGCAGCAGCCATAACGGCTGATCGAAGCCTACGGCGGGGACCCACGCGCTCATGCCGGCGCCCCGGCACGCGCGAATGACCGGCGATCGGCGAGGACCAGCAAGGCCAGCCCGGCCAGCGCGGGCAGCCAGTACCATTCGCGCGCCTCCGCGCGCGCCGGCAGGCGCGACTGTTCGAGCCGGTCGATGTCGTCGAGGGCCTGCAACAGGTCGGTGCTGTGGCGGATCCGGTAGAAGTTGCCGTCGCCGCGCGCGGCGATGTCCGCGAGGAAGGCCTCGTCGAGCGGGATGTCGGCGAGGGTATGTTCGCCATCGCGACCGAGCGGGAACGGCGCGGGATTCTCCGTGCCGAGCCCGACGGTGTAGACGCGGATGCCGGCTGCGCGCGCGAGTTCGACGGCGGTGAGGGGATCGATCGTGCCTGCGGTCGGCACGCCGTCGGTCAGTACCACGAGTACCCGCGACGCATCCGCGTCGGTGACCGCCTGGAGCCGGCGTATCGACAGGGCCATCGCGTCGCCGAGCGCGGTGCGCTCGCCGGCGAGGCTGTTGTCGATCCCGGCGACGAGTTGCGCAGCGAGCGCGAGGTCCGTCGTCAGCGGCGACCAGGTCATGACATCGTCGCCGAACACGACGATACCGACGCGCAGTCGCGGCGCCTGCTCCAGAAATCCGCTCAGCGTGTGCTTGAGCATGTCGAGCCGACTGACCGTCCTGCCGTCGATCGCATAGTCGAGGATGCGCATCGAGCCCGAGACGTCGATCGCGAAGATCACATTGTGGCCGGGTATCCCGTCCGCAGGATCGGTGACGATCCATTGCGGCCGCGCCAGCGCCGCGACCAGCAGCGCGCAAGCGAGCAGCCAGGCCCAGGGGATCGCGGTCGTCGCGCGCGACGGCGATTGCAGGCGGGCGAGCAGCGCGGCCTGCGGGTGCAGCAGCGCCGCGTCCTCGTCGCCGCCGGACCGACGGCGTCCGCCGAGCCACCATGCCAGCGCCGGCGCCGGCAGCAGCAGCAGCCACAGCGGAGTCGCGAGTTCAAACATCGGCATGCCCCGGCGCTGGGTGAGGGGCGAGCCAGTCACGCGCCTGTTCGAACAGCGCTGCAGTCACGGGCGCATGGTACGGGCGATAGCGTATCTCGCGCAATCGGGAGACGAAGGCGCGCCAGCGACCGTCATCGACGCCTGCAGGCGGGCGCGCGCCGTCGATCTGCGCGAGTCCGAGCCCCAGCCGCAGAAGCGTGCACAAACGGAATCCGGCCTCGCGATCGTTGATGCGGCCGGCAGACCATGCGGCCTCCAGCGCGGCGAGGCGTTGCAAGGCCTGTTGCCCGACCGGCAGGCGGGACGGTTCCGCTTCGGGCGCATGTCCGGGCGCGGCGCCGCGTCGTTGCCACAACAGCAATATGGCGATGACGGCTGCGACCGCGAGGACGGTGAGCACGAGCAGGACCAGCGACGGCGCCTCCGGCGGGATCGGCAGTTCGATATCCGCGAGCGTCGCCAGCGCCGCGCTGTCGGCGATCATGCCGGTCATAGCAGGGCGTCGAGCTGCGCCGGCAGGTCGGCGTCGTTATGGATCTCGAGCAGCGTGACGCCGTGGCGTCGGCAGGCGTCCCGCAAGCGCCGGTCGCGTTCGAGGATCGCCGCGCGCAGACGCCGGCGGAGTTCCGGATCTCCGGTATCGATCAGCGCGCTGGCGCCGCCGCCGGGCGCGGCGAGCCGCAGCACCCCGGCGTTCGGGAGCCGCCGCTCGGCAATGTCCGTGATGCGCAGCGCTACGCGTTCCGCGGCCTGCGCGGCGGTCTGGTGCGGGAGCAGATCAGCGAGGTCGGCATCGCCTGCGAGTACCGTCTCGAAATCGCTGATCAGGCAGCAGGTCGTGCCGGTAGCGAGCAGGCCCGGCAGGACATCGGCGACCACCGCCGGCGCGGGTGACGCCGCGCCGTGTCGCGGCAACTGCGGCGCTGCGGCGGCGGCGAGCAACAGCGACAGGACGCCGTCGATGGTGCGTGTCGGCGGGAAATAGCGTCCACCCCGTTCATCGAGCACGACGCCCGACACCGGTTCACGCTCGGCGAGCGCCGAGAACGCGAGGATCGCCGCGACGCGGGCGGCAGTCGCGGCCTTCAGCTCGCGGCGCGTGCCGAACATCATCGACGGACGGCGGTCGATCAGCAGGAACAGCGCCCGCGCGCGTTCCTCGACGAAGAGCTTGCTGACCGGCTTGCCGCTGCGCGCGGTCGCGCGCCAGTCGAGGTGGCGGATGTCGTCGCCCGGCTGGTAGGGCCGCGCGTCGTGCAGTTCCATCCCCTGGCCGTGCCAGTGCGTCGGCCTCGGTCCCGTGCCGGCGGCGGCAGGGAAGGTGCGGTAGCGCCGCGAGCGGCGGCGCAGCGCGATCTCGCGCAACTGTTCGAGTTCGGCGGGGCCGAGCAACGGGGCAGGTGGCGCAGCCTGCCGGCTCAGGGGACCGGTACGCATTCGGTGATGCGCGCGATTGCGCGCTCGGGCGCGACGCCCGCGGCATGCGCCCCGAAGGCAAGCCCGATCCGATGGCCGAGGACATCGGGCGCCAGCGCGATGATGTCGTCGGGCTCGACGAAGTCGCGACCGGACAGCCAGGCACGCGCGCGCGCGGTCTGCGCGAGCGCGAGCGACGCCCGCGGCGAGGCCCCGCGATTCAGCCACTCGGCGAGTTCGGCATCGACCCGCGCGGGCGCGCGGGTCGCGCCGACCAGGGCGACGATGTAGCGTTCGAGCATCTCGTCGAGATAGACCGCAGTCACCTGACGGCGCGCGTCCAGCAACTGATCGCTGTCCATGACGACCTCGATGTCCTCCAGCGGATCTCGGCCTTCATGACGCGCGCGGTCCAGTCGCAGGATCGCGAGCTCCTCGTCCGCATCCGGGTAGTCGATGCATATCTTCATCTGGAAGCGGTCGAGCTGCGCCTCCGGCAGCGGATAGGTGCCTTCCTGCTCGATCGGGTTCTGGGTCGCGATGACCATGAATACCGGCGGCAAGCGATGCGTCGTGCCGCCGACCGTGACCTGGCGTTCCTGCATCGCTTCGAGCAGGGCCGACTGTACCTTCGGCGGGGCGCGATTGATCTCGTCGGCGAGGATGATCTCGTGAAAGATCGGCCCCGGCACGAATTCGAAACGGTGGTCGCGCGGCAGCAGGATGTCGGTGCCGGTGATGTCGCCGGGGATCATGTCCGGCGTGAACTGGATGCGCTGGAAGCCGAGCGCCATGCCGCCGGCGAGGGCGCGCACCGCGGTGGTCTTGGCGAGGCCCGGCGGACCCTCGAGCAGCGCGTGCCCGCCGGTCAGGATCGTCGTCAGCAGGCGCTCGACCAGCCGGGGTTGGCCGATCACGCAGCGGCCGATATGCGCGCGGAGGCGCTCGAAGGGCTCGTTCATGGATGTCCTGCGTGGCCGGGGAATCGCTTCATCTTCAACGGGATTCTAACCAAATGGGCGGGTCCGGGACAGCCGGAGACAAATGCATTGAATAATACGAATGATAATGACTCGTATTTGTATTGACATCCGTAAGTGGTCCTGAAATACTGCGGCCCTCGACCCGGCGAGATCCAGCGACGGGCAACATCACCACTGGCGAACCGGGCAGACCGGGAGAGGGAGCAGAGATTGATGAAACGATATCACCTGGGGACGGCCTTGCTGGCGCTGGGCCTGACCGCGCCGCTCGCGGCGATCGCCGAGGAATCACCCGCCCGCACTGCGTTACTGCTGGATCGACTGGTCGTCGTCAGCGACAGCGGCGGGGAACAGGCGGTCGGTGGCTCGGTGCAGTTCCTCGACGCCGAGTTACTCGACACCTGGTCGTACAGCGATATCAACCGCATCCTGCGCCAGGCGCCGGGCGTCTATCTGCAGGAAGAGGACGGCTACGGCCTGCGCCCGAACATCGGCATCCGCGGCTCCGGCACCGACCGCAGCAGCCGCGTCGCGATCATGGAGGACGGCGTGCTGATCGCGCCGGCGCCGTATGCCGCGCCGGCCGCGTACTATTTCCCGTTCCTCGGCCGCCTCCATGCCGCCGAGGTCGTCAAGGGTCCGGCCGCGATCAAGTACGGGCCGCAGACCGTCGGCGGTGCGATCAACTTTTATTCCACGCCGATCCCGGGCGCGCCCGGCACCGGGACGGGTGGCAAGCTCGACCTGTACGGCGGCGATTACGGCACGCGTCGCGCGCACGGCGTCGTCGGCGGCTGGCTCGAGGTCGAGGGCAACCATGACGTCGGCCTGATGTTCGAGACCTTCCAGGACGCGACCACCGGTTTCAAGCGCCTCGATTCCGGCGGCGACACCGGCTATCGTGTCGAGGACTATGTCGCCAAGCTCGCGATCGAATCGCGCCCCGGCGCAAGCATCGAACAGTCGCTCGAGCTGAAGCTCCAGTCCTCGACGGAGCGCTCCGACGAGACCTATCTCGGTCTGACCCTCGATGATTTCCGCGCCGATCCGTATCGCCGCTACAACGGCAGCCAGGCCGATGTCATGGATGTCGAGCATCGCACGATGCAGGCGACCCATCGCATCGACCTCGGGGCCGGCTTCGACCTGACGACACTGGTCTACCGCACCGACACCACGCGGGCATGGTACAAGCTGAACGATGTCAGGAACGCCGCCGACACCGGTTTCACCGGCATCAGCGCGATCCTCGATGACCCGGCGACCTTCGCGACCGAGTTCGCCGCGCTGCAGCAGGACAGTGCCGCCGGCGCGCTGCGCGTGCGCAACAATAACCGCGAGTATTACGCGCAGGGTATCCAGACCGTACTCGGCAAGTCCTTCGAGACGGGCGCGGCAAGGCATCAGATCGAGGCCTCGGTGCGCTGGCATCGCGACGAGGAGGACCGCTTCCAGCATGACGACCGCTACACGATGATCAACGGCACGATGGTGCTCGACAGCAGCGGCGCGCCCGGCAGCCAGGACAATCGCGTCGGCGAGGCCGAGGCCTGGTCGTTCTTCGTCCGCGACACGATCGCGTGGGGCGACTGGACCTTCACGCCGGGCCTGCGCTATGAGCGCATCGACCTGACGCGCTCGAATTATTCGACCGCCGATCCGACGCGCGGCGCCGGCCCGACCTCGGTGAGCGAGAGCAATCTCGACCTCTGGATCCCGGGTCTCGGTGTGACCTGGCAGCTCGACCCGTCGGTCCAGCTGCTGGCCGGCGCGCATCGCGGTTTCTCGAATCCGGGCCCGGGCTCGACCGCGGATGCCGAGACCTCGTGGAACTACGAGGCCGGCGTGCGTTACCTGAGCGGTCTGCTCTCGCTCGAGGCGATCGGCTTCTACAGCGATTACTCGAATCTCGTCGGCACCTGCACCGCATCGACCGGCGGCAGTTGCAATATCGGCGACCAGTTCGACGGCGGCAAGGTCGAGATCAGCGGTCTCGAACTGATGGCCCGCTATGACGCCAGCCGCGCGCTCGGCACGAGCCGCATCGGTGTGCCGCTGTCGGCGGTCTATACCTGGACGCGGACGGAATTCGGCAGCAGCTTCACGACGACCTTCGCGCCCTGGGGCACGGTCGAGGCCGGTGACGAGCTGCCGTATATCCCGGCCCACCAGCTGACGCTGAATGCCGGGCTCACCGCACCGCGCTGGCGCACCCACCTCAGCATGAATGTCGTCGACGAGGCGCGCGCCGAGGCCGGCAGCGGTTCGATCCCGGCCGACCGCAAGATCGACAGCCGCGTGCTGTTCGACCTGGCGGCCGAGGTCGACATCGCCGACCAGGCCGCGATCTTCGTCGGCGTCGAGAATCTGACCGACGAGGTCTATAACGTCGCCTTCAGCCCGGCGGGCGCCCGCCCGGGCAAGCCGCGCACCTACCTGGTCGGCCTCAAGTCCACCTTCTGAAATGACGGGGTCAGAGTAGACGTAGTCTACTCTGACCCCGTTTGTTTGCCTTGTCGCCGGGGGTCTCATGTGAGACACTTGCCGGCCACAGTTTCTCCCATCCATTCCACGGCTTACGTCACACGATATGGGTCACGCGCGGAAACGTCTGCAGGGCGGTGCCTGAGCGATGTTGCAGGGTGAGGCCCTCGCGGCGATCCGGGGGGACCGCGGCCTGTTCGCCGGACTGAGTTTCGAACTCGCGCCCGCCGAGCTGCTGTACGTGAACGGGCCGAACGGCAGCGGCAAGACCACATTGCTCAGGATGCTGTGCGGCATGGTGTTGCCGGCCGCGGGGCGTGTGCTGTGGGACGGGCAGGAGATCGGCGCCCTCGGCGATCTCTTCCGCGCGGACCTTGCCTATTGCGGTCATCACAACGCGATCAAGGACGAGCTGACCGCGCTCGAGAACCTGCGCATCAGCGGCCGCCTCGCCGGCATCGCGGTCGGCGAGACCGAGGCGCTGGACGCGCTCGCGCGCATCGGCATGGCCGGTTACGAGGATCTTCCGACCCGGGTGTTGTCCCAGGGTCAGAAACGGCGTGTCGGCCTCGCCCGGCTGCTGTTGACCGAGGCGCGCCTGTGGGTACTCGATGAGCCGTTCAACGCGCTCGACGCCGCCGCGGTCGAACTGCTGCGGACGACGATCCGTGCGCATCTCGACCGCGGCGGCATGGCGGTGCTGACGACGCACCAGCCGGTCGTGATCGATGCGGCGACGGTCAAGCAGATCAGGATGGGCGCATGAACCGGCCCGGTCCGTTCGCAATCCTCGGGTGCGTGCTGGTCCGTGACCTGACGCTGGCCGGGCGCCGGCTCGTCGACGTGCTGACGACGCTGATCTTCTTCGTCATCGTCGTCAGCCTGTTCCCGCTCGGCGTCGGGCCCGCGCTCGGGATCCTCGAGGCGATCGCGCCGGGCGTGCTGTGGGTGGCTGCCCTGCTGGCGTCGATGCTGGCGCTCGGGCGGCTGTTCAACGCCGATTACAGCGACGGCACGCTGGAACAGATGCTGCTGGCGCCCCAGCCGCTGTCGCTGCTGGTCCTCGGCAAGGTCGCCGCGCACTGGCTGGTGACCGGCGCGCCGCTGGTATTGATCTCGCCGTTGCTGGGTCTGCAATTCGGGCTCGACGGCGAGGTTTTGTGGGTGCTGATGCTCGCGCTCCTGCTCGGGACCCCGGCGCTGAGCCTGATCGGCGCCGTCGGCGCCGCGCTGACGCTGGGGTTACGCGGAGGCGGTGTGCTGATATCATTACTGGTTCTGCCACTGTACGTCCCGGTGCTGATCTTCGGCGCCGGGGCGGTCGAGGCAACGGCGGCGGGGATGGACGCCGCGGCCCATCTGTCCCTGCTGGGGGCATTCCTGGTGCTGACGCTGTGTTTCGGACCGTGGGTGACGGCGGCGGCGTTGCGGATATCGCTCGATTGAATACGCATGGATTGGCATTGATGAGCATCAACTGGTTCAAGTATTCCTCCCCCGCCAGCTTCTACCCGCTGGCCGGCGCGCTGATCCCGTGGGTCGCGGGCGCGGCGGCGGTGCTGACCGTGGTCGGGCTGTATGTCGGTTTCTTCGTCGCCCCGACGGACTACCAGCAGGGCGAGGCCTACCGGATCATCTATATCCATGTGCCGGCGGCGTGGATGTCGATGTTCATCTACGTCGTCATGGCCGGCTGGGCCGGCGCCGGGCTGATCTTCAACACCCGGCTGTCGAGCTACATGGCGCGCGCGCTCGCGCCGACCGGCGCGATCTTCACGTTCCTCGCGCTGTGGACCGGCGCCTTGTGGGGCAAGCCGATGTGGGGCACCTGGTGGGTCTGGGACGCGCGTCTGACCTCGGAGCTGATCCTGCTGTTCCTGTATCTCGGCTTCATCGCGCTGAACGCGGCGATCGACGACCCCCGGCGCGCGGCGCGCGCGAGCGGTCTGCTCGCCCTGGTCGGGGTCGTCAACATCCCGATCATCTATTTCTCGGTGCAATGGTGGAACACGCTGCACCAGGGGGCCTCGATCACCGCAAGGAGCGCGCCGACGATGGAGACCTCAATGTTTGTCGGGTTATTGCTCATGACATTCGCGTTCTGGCTCTATACCATAGCGGTTGCGCTGATGCGCGTCCGTTCGGAGATCCTCGAGCGCGAACGGCACAGTGACTGGGTCGGCGCGGTGATCGCGAGCGAGGCGCGCCGGTCGTGATGGAATGGCTCGACATGGGCGGCTATGCCCTCTATGTCTGGGGCTCCTACGGGGTCACCGCGGCCCTGATGGCTGCCGAGGTCGTCGCGTTGCTGCGCGGACGGCGAACTCTGCTGAGCCGTTTGGGTCGAATCAATCGTAATCCGCCAGTGGGGATGAATCATGAAACCCAGACATAAACGGCTGGCCTTCGTGGCCGTCGGCCTGGCCGGGATCGGTATTGCCACCGCACTGATCCTGAACGCCTTTCAGGGGAATCTCGTATTCTTCTTCAGCCCCAGCCAGGTGGCGGCGAACGAGGCCCCGATCGACCGCAAGTTCCGCCTCGGGGGGCTGGTCGAGGCAGGCAGCGTGGTGCGCGAGTCCGACGGGCTGACCGTGCGATTCCTGGTCACCGACACCGTGCAGAGCGTGCCGGTCGTCTACACCGGCATCCTGCCCGACCTGTTCCGCGAGGGGCAGGGGGTCGTGACCCAGGGGCGGCTCGACGATAACGGCCTGTTCCGCGCCGAGGAGGTGCTGGCGCGTCACGACGAGACCTATATGGCGCCCGAGGTCGCCGAAGCGCTGAAACGGGCCGGGGCGACGATCGCCGAGGATGGCACCGCCATTCCGGCGAGCGCCAACTGAAGCAGGGACAAGGGCAGAGGGGGGAGACACGATGATTCCGGAGATTGGCCATTTCGCGCTGATCATGGCGATGATGATGGCCGTGGTGCAGGCGGCGATGCCGCTCGCGGGCGCGGCCCGCGGCGACGTCGTGTGGATGCGGCTTGCGCGACCGACCGCGCAGGGACAGCTGGTGTTCGTGATCATCGCCTACATCTGTCTGACCTATGCGTTCATCACCCACGATTTCTCGGTCCAGTACGTCGCCAATCACTCGAATTCGAATCTCCCGCTCTATTACCGGATCTCCGCGGTGTGGGGCGGCCACGAGGGTTCGCTGCTGCTGTGGATGATGATGCTGTCGGGCTGGACCTTCGCCGTCAGCGTACTGAGCCGCAACCTCCCGGACGACATGGTCGCGCGGGTCATCGGCGTCCTCGGCGTGGTCTCGATCGGTTTCCTGTCGTTCATCCTGCTGACCTCGAATCCGTTCGACCGCCTGATCCCGGCGCCGCCGGACGGCGGCGACCTGAACCCGCTGCTGCAGGATCCCGGGCTGATCTTCCATCCGCCGTTGCTGTACATGGGCTATGTCGGTTTCTCGGTTGCGTTCGCGTTCGCGATCGCGGCGCTCCTGAGCGGACGGCTCGACGCCGCCTGGGCGCGCTGGTCGCGTCCGTGGACCACCGCTGCCTGGCTGTTCCTGACGCTCGGCATCGCGCTCGGCAGCTGGTGGGCCTATTACGAGCTTGGCTGGGGCGGCTGGTGGTTCTGGGATCCGGTCGAGAACGCGTCGTTCATGCCGTGGCTGGTCGGCACCGCGCTGATCCATTCGCTCGCGGTCACCGAGAAGCGCGGCATCTTCAAGAGCTGGACCGTCCTGCTCGCGATCATGGCCTTCTCGCTGAGCCTGCTCGGGACCTTCCTCGTCCGTTCCGGGGTGCTGACCTCGGTGCATTCCTTCGCGGTCGATCCGCAGCGCGGCCTGTACATCCTCGGCATGCTGGTGGTCGCGATCGGCGGTTCGTTGCTACTGTTCGCGCTGCGCGCGCCGAAGGTCAAGTCCGAAGGCGGTTTCAACCCGGCCTCGCGCGAGACCCTGCTGCTGTCGAACAATGTGCTGTTCGTCGTCGCCTGCGGCACGGTCCTGCTCGGCACGCTGTATCCGCTGCTGCTCGACGCGCTGAATCTCGGCAAGATCTCGGTCGGTCCGCCGTACTTCAATGCAGTGTTCATCCCGCTGATGGTGCCGCTGGTGTTCCTGATGGGCATCGGCCCGCTCGCGCGCTGGAAGAAGGCCGACCTGCCCGAGATCGCGATCCGCCTGCGCTGGGCCTTCGGCGCGGCGATCGTCGCCGCGATCGCGGTGCCTTTCCTGTACGGTGAATGGAAGGCGCTGACCGCGCTGGGCTGGCTGATGGCGGTCTGGGTCATCGCCTCGATCGCCGTCGGCTTCTCGCGCCGCATCCGCGTCGCGCGCGAGGCCGGCGCGCCGCCGCTGTCGCGCATGTCTCGCAGCTACTGGGGCATGCAGGTGGCCCACTTCGGCGTCGCGATCTTCATCATCGGCGTGACCATGGTCAGCAGTTACGAGATCGAGCGCGACCTGCGCATGGAAATCGGCGACATCGCGACCGTGGGCGGTTATGACTTCCGCTTCGACGGCGTCGTCGAGCGTCAGGGTCCGAACTTCGATGCTGCCCGCGGCCATCTCCCGGTGTTCCGCAACGGACGCCAGATCACCGAGATGACGCCGGAGAAGCGCGTGTACTGGGTGCAGACGATGCCGATGACCCAGGCCTCGCTGCACACGACGCTGTTCCGTGACCTCTATGTCTCGCTCGGCGAGCCGGTCGGCGGCGGCGCATGGAGCGTGCGTATCTATTACAAACCCTTCGTCTGGTGGATCTGGGGCGGCTGCGCGCTGATGGCGATCGGCGGCGCCCTTGCGGTCAGCGACCGCCGCTACCGCATCGGCGTGCGGCGCCGTGATGACGAGGCCGCGAAGACCGCGAAGGGCGGCAAATCGCCGGCCCCGACCGGCAAGCTGGCGGAGGCCAAGCGTTGAACGTCCGTTACCTGATACCGCTGGGCGTCTTCCTCGTCCTCTCGGCGTTTCTCGCGATGGGATTGTTCCTGAACCCGAGCAAGATCCCGTCACCGCTGATCGGCAAGCCGGCGCCGGAATTCGAATTGCCGCAGCTGCACAATCCGGCGGTGCGGGTGTCGAACCGCGACATGGCGGGGCAGGTGTGGATGCTGAACGTCTGGGCCTCGTGGTGCGTGTCGTGCCGCTACGAACATCCCTTGCTCGTCGATCTGGCGCGCGCGCAGGTGCTGCCGATCTACGGACTGAACTACAAGGATCAGCGCGACGAGGCGATCGTCTGGCTGCGCAATTTCGGCGACCCCTACGTCCACAGCGTGTTCGATCCCGACGGCCGCGTCGGCATGGACTTCGGCGTCTACGGCGTGCCGGAGACCTATGTCATCGACGCCGAGGGCGTCATTCGTTACAAGCACATCGGACCGATCACCGCCGAGGCGCTGCAGAACACGATCCTGCCGCTGATTCGCGAACTCCAGGGCTGACTATCATGATGACGTGCATCCCGACAATCAGGCATCGGGGCGCCGGCGTGGCGCTGGCGGCCATTATTCTCGCGTTGGCCGCGGGCCTCGCGCTGTCCGCTGCGCCCGCGCCGGTCCAGGCCGCCCAGGCCGTGCCGCTGGCGGATGATCCCGAAATGCAGGCGCGTCTCAAACGCCTCGAGTACGAGCTTCGCTGTCTCGTCTGCCAGGCGGAGTCGATCGCCGAGTCGCACTCGGAATTCGCGCAGGACATTCGCCGCGAGGTCGCGCGCATGATGAAGGAAGGCATGAGCGACCAGGAGATTCGTCAGTTCCTCGTCGACCGTTACGGCGATTTCATCCTGTTCCGTCCGCCGGTCAATACGACCACCGCGATGCTGTGGCTGGGTCCGCTGGTCTTGTTCGTGATCGGCGCGATCGTCGTCGGCGCGATCCTGTCTCGTCGCCGCCGACCCGAGGCCGATGTCACGCTCAGCGCCGAGGATCACCGCCGCGCAAGCAGCCTCCTCGGCGCCGGTGAGGGCAAGGGAGACGCCGGCCGATGATCGTATTCTATATTGCCGCGGCGCTGCTGATCGTCGCGGCCCTGTTGTTCATCGTGCCGCCGTTGCTCCGCCGCGAGCAGGATGAGGCTGCGACCGATCGCCGTTCGCTGAACATCTCGATCTACCAGGACCAGTTCGCCGAGCTCGAGCGCGACCTCGCGAACGACGTCATCACCCGCGAGCAGTTCGAGCAGAGCAAGCAGGAGCTCGAGCACCGCCTGCTCGAGGACGTCTCCGATCTCGAGACGCCAACGACCGGCAATAAACCGGTGATGAGCCGCACGACCGTCGTCAGCGCCGTCATCATCGCCGGGCTCGTGCCGCTGCTGGCGACCGGCGTCTACATGCAGACCGGCACGCCGGCCGCGATCACCGGCGAGGCCTCGTCGCTGGCGCTGCCCGGCGATCATGACCTCGAGCACCAGATCGAGCAGATGATCGCCCGGCTGGAGCAGCGCCTGAACGACAATCCCGAAGACGTCGAGGGCTGGGCCATGCTCGGCAGGACCTATCTGGCGCTGGAGCGTTTCGATCGCGCCCTGCCGGCGCTCGACCGCGCGGTCGCGCTCGGCGGCAAGGATCCCGCGTTGCTCGTCGATTTCGCCGACGTGCTGGCGATGACGACCAACAACATGTCGCTCGAGGGCCGACCGCTGGCGCTGATCGAGCAGGCGCTGAAACTGGATCCGAATAACCAGAAGGGGCTGTGGCTCGCCGGCACCGCCGAATACGAGCGCACAAATTTCGCCGGCGCGCTGGAATACTGGCGCCGCCTGCAGGCGCTGGTGCCGCCGGGATCGGACGCGGCCCGCGCGATGCAGGGCAATATCGCCGAGATCGAGGCATTGATCCGCGAGGGCGGGGGCACGCCCGCGCCGGCCGCGCCGCCGGCCGCGCCGCCGGTCGCGGCTGCCGAAGCGGGCAAGGCCGTCAGCGGCACGATCGGCATCGACGATGCGCTGCGCGGTAACGTCAGTCCGTCCGACACGGTATTCATCTTCGCGCGCGCCGCGCAGGGTCCGCGCATGCCGCTCGCGGTGTTGCGCGCCGAGGTTCGCGACCTGCCGATGGAGTACACGCTCGACGACACGATGGCGATGGATCCGTCACTGAGCCTGTCGCGTTTTCCCGAGGTCGTCGTCGTCGCGCGGGTATCGCGCAGCGGCAGTGCGATCGCCGAGAGCGGCGACTTGCAGGGCACCAGCGCGGTTGTGCGCACCGGCGGCGGCGAACCGGCGCGCGTCGTCATCAATGAGGTCATCCCCTAGCCGAGTCGCCGATGGACGGGCACGCGCAGGCGGTAGGGTCAATACCGCGTCTCGCGGCGGCCTGCGCGATGGCCGCGCTGTGCAGTCTGCTCGCGGCCTGTGGCCAGGGGCCGCCGGCCGATCGTCTGATCGAGGGGCGGCCGTTTCCTTATCTCTCCCTGCACGAGTTCGACGGCAGCGCGACCCGCTCGATCGAGGACTATCGCGGTCGCATCGTCGTGCTGAATGTCTGGGCGACCTGGTGCCCGCCCTGCCGCCGGGAACTGCCGAGTCTCGAACGCCTGCACGGACGTCTCGATCCCGGGCATTTCGCGGTCATTGCGATGTCGGTCGACAGCGATGCCGATATCGCGATGGAATTCCTGCTCGACCGCGGCGTGTCCTTCAAGAGCTATTTCGACCGTGACGGCGACGCCGCCGACCGGGTGCTCGGCATCCGCATCTATCCCGATACCTTCATCATCTCCGCCGACGGGACCCTGCTGCGCAAGTTCGTCGGCGAGCGGGAATGGGACGACCCCCGCCTGATCGCGGCGCTGGAGGCGGCCAGGGACGGCGATCCCGGCGGTCTCAGGGCAATCCGGCCGTGACGGCCCGTTTTCCGTCCGGGGCGTGGTCTGGCCCCGGCGGTTGTGCGAAAATGACCGCATGGCCATGCACGAGGAGGGAGTGATGCGCATGCAGCGATCCCGGTTGCCGCGTCCAGGCAGCGTGATTATCGCGCTGGCGCTGTTGTGCGGCGCTCCGGCCGCGGCCTTTGCCGCGGATCCGACCAAGGGGCGCGTGATCTACAACACGCATTGCCAGAACTGTCATGGCGCGAACGGCGCCGGGCAACTCCCCGGCATGCCCGATTTCACGCGCGGTGACAGCCTGTTCCGTCCCGACATCGAACTGGTCCGCTCGATCATGGCCGGGCGCGGCATGATGCCGGCCTACCGCGGCATGTTCACCGAGGAAGAACTGCTCGACGTCGTCGCCTTTCTGAGAACCCTGCGCTAGATGCCGCGTCCTTGCCTGCCTGCCGTCGCGATTGCGCTGGCGGCGCTGCTCGCCGCCTGTTCGGATCCGGGTTCGGATCCGGGTTCGGATCCGGGTTCGGACCCTGCGCCGCCCTCGCCGGAGGCGGGCGCGCAGCGCGACCTTGCCGCCGGCCAGTCCGTGACCGATCTCACCCGCGCCGACCTCGTCGTCCTCGAGACCTTCGAGGTCGGCCCCGACGTCTATGTCCGCTCCCTGCACGTCGACAGGCGCCGGAATTCGATCTGGGTCGGCACCTCGCTCGGCGTTCACGAGGTCGATCTCGCGACCTATGAGCCGAAGAATACCTTCACGCGCGAGAACGGGCTCGCCAACGAATACGTGTTCGCTGCGTTTACCGACAGCGCCGGCGGCGCCTGGTTCGGCACCAACGGCGGCGGGCTGTCGCGCTGGCAGGACGGCGGCTGGAGGACCTGGTTCCCGATGCACGGTCTGGCCGACTACTGGGTCTATTCGCTCGGCGAGGCCGAACCCGGGGTGTTGTGGATCGGCACCTGGTATGGCGCGAATCGCCTCGATGTCGCCAGCGGCCGCTTTGAGACCTTCGTCGAGGAACTGGTCAACGAGTGGGTCTACGGCATCGGCGTCGATACAAAAGGGCGTGCATGGTTCGGCACCGAAGGCGGCGTGTCGATGTTCGACGGCGCGGAATGGCGGGAGTGGACGCATGAGGACGGGCTCGGCGCGCCGAACGAGGCGGGACTGCCGCCAAGTACGAATACCGGTCTCGGCACGCGTTCGCGTCATGATCTCAGTGTGCAGGCGCAGGGCAGCGAGACCTACAATCCGAATTATGTCTTCTGCGTCCTGATCGACCGTGCCGACAGCGTCTGGGCCGGCACCTGGGGCGGCGGCGCGAGCCGTTTCGACGGCGAGCGCTGGCGCAACCTGACGACGCGCGACGGACTCGCCGGCGACATCGTGTTCGCGATCGCCGAGGACACGGAAGGTGTGATGTGGTTCGGCACCGACAAGGGCCTGTCGCGTTACGACGGCCGTACCTGGCGGACGCTGTCCTCGCGCGACGGGATGCTGGGCGATGCGGTGTACGCGGTCGCGGTGGTCGGGGACGAGGTCTGGGCCGGGACGCGGCGCGGCGTGGCGCGTGTCGGCTTGCCGCCACGGGTATCGCAGTAATGTTGAAACTTTCAGGGGTCGGGGATACTTTAGCTTTGTGGTTCGAAACCTGTGGCTGTCCCGTAACGGGATAGCCACAGGTTTCCCGCAGGGTCCGTGGTACCGGCCCGCGATTTGATGAGGTCTCATGAAACTCGATCATAAATCACTTGCCTTGCTGGTGCTGGTCGTGGGCGCGCTGGTCGTCGGCGCGTACCTGATGGGCCAGCAGCGCGGTGGTGGTTCGGAAGCGGTTGCGACGGCCCCTGCTGCGCCGGCCGCGCCCGCGGCGAGGCCGGGTGGCGGCGATGCGCGCATGCCGGCGGATCATCCGCCGCTGGCCGGCGCCGGCAATCGCAACCTGTCGGGCGCGGCGCAATCGCTGTTGCGCGGCGGCGACCTGCCGTTCACGCATTTCCGCGTCGGCAATCGCAACGTCAAGGGGCTGATGGTCGACGGCAAGACCGCGTGGATCGGTACGTCGGGCGGGATGATCCGTTACGACACCGTCACCGAGGCGCATGAGGTTTTTGATAACCGCGTCGACGGCATCCTGTCGAACGGCATCTTCCATGTCAGCAAGCTCGGTGACCGCATCGTCGCCGGCACTTACGGCGGCGGGATGTCGCTGTACGATCCGGCGACCGGCAAATGGAAGAACTACAACATCCCCGACGGGCTGGCCGACCAGTTCGTCTACGGGGTGATCAAGGCCAGCGACGGCGATGTCTGGATCGCGACCTGGTCCGGCGTCAACCGCGTGCGCGGCGGCGATCTCGACGATCGCAGCAAGTGGGAGACCTTCACCGTCGAGAATACCCACGGCGGCCTGCCGAATCCGTGGGTCTACGGGCTCAGCGAGGGCAGGAACGGTGACATGTGGTTCGCGACCGAGGAGGGTCTGGCGCTGTACCGGAACGGCGAGTGGACGAACTGGCGGCACCGGGACGGTCTCGGCGCGCCGTTCGAGGTGGTCAGGGACGCGATCCAGTTCAACAACGATCCGGCGGCGTATTCCGACCATCATGCGCAGCAGCAGGCCGATCTCGGCATGGAGGAGAGCAGCCGGGTCGCCTACAATCCGAATTACGTGATCTCGCTCGCGGTCGATCGCGACGGCATTGTCTGGGCCGGCACCTGGGGGGGCGGACTCGGGCGCTTCGACGGTCGCGAATGGCGCAATTTCACCACCGCCGACGGCCTGCCGGCGAATCACATCTTCATGCTGCATCTCGACGACAGCGGCCGCCTGTGGATAGGCACCAGCCACGGTCTCGCGCGGCTGAATCGCGACGGCCGCAGCTTCTCGGTGATGACGACCGCCGACGGCCTGTTCGCCGACAACGTCTTCTCGATGTCGCTCGCCGATGACGGCACCTTGTGGGCCGGCAGTTTCGGCGGGGTCGCCCGCATCACCTCGGTTCACTGATCACTGATCCAGGCGGACCGATCCCGGTGAAAAGCCACGCGCTCCGCATTGCCCTTGGATTCACTTTGTTGCTGGTCGTCGCGGTGCTGGTCGCCGGATGGCTGGCGGGCGATGCGCCGTTGTGGCAGTGGGCGTGGGCGCCGGCGCTGCTCGGCGGCGCGATCGCCGGTTTGTGGCTGCGCACTCGCATCATCAGTCCGCTCGGGCAGCTCAGCAGCGCGATGACCCAGGCCGGCGCCGGCGATCGCACGATGAAATGGTCCGGTCGGGAAGACGCCGGGATCGGCGAGGCCGGCCGCGCCTTCAACCGCATGCAGGAGCAATTGCAGACCTCCGAGACGCGCATGCGCGCAGTGCTCGAATACCAGATCCTGCACGACGCGTTGACCGGGCTCCCGAATCGCACACTGCTGATGGACCGGATGGAACAGGCGATCCTCGCCGCCCGGCGCGAGCATCGCCACTTCACGCTGTTGATCACCGATCTCGATCACTTCAAGGAGATCAATGACACGCTCGGGCATCATTGCGGCGATCTCCTGCTGGAGCAGGCTGCTGAACGCATGAAGGCGGTGATCCGCGGCTCCGACACCGTGGCCCGGCTCGGCGGCGACGAATTCGCGTTTCTCCTGCCGACCGCCGACAGCGGCCAGGCCCTGCGCGTGGCCGGCAAGGTGCTGCAGGAACTCGAGCGCCCCTACGAGATCGGCGACCGCCGCTTCACGCTCGGCGCCAGCATCGGCATAGCGACCTTCCCCGGCGATGGCGAAGACAGCGCCACGCTGATGCGGCGCGCCGACCTTGCGATGTACGCGGCCAAGCGTGACCGCCGCGGCGCCGTGCTCTACAGCGACGATCTCGACCGCGACAGCCAGCAACATCTGTCGCTGAAGAACGAGCTGCGCGCGGCGATCGACAATGACCAGCTGGTGCTGTGCTACCAGCCCGTCATCGACCTGCAGAGCGGGCGCATCACCGGCGTCGAAGCGCTGGCCCGCTGGCGTCATCCGACCCGCGGGCTGCTCTATCCCGACGACTTCATCCCCCTCGCCGAGCGCACCGGCCTGATCCGGCCGCTGACGCTGTGGGTCATGAAGACCGCGGCCGGGCACGCCCAGGCCTGGGCGCGCCTCGGCATCGAGCTGCGCATTGCGGTCAACCTGTCGGTGCACAGCCTGCACGACGCCGAACTGCCGCAGACCATCGACACGATCATCGGCAGCGGCGGCGCGCAGGCGGTGTCGCTGCGTCTGGAGATTACCGAAACCGCGATCATGCCGGGTCCGAGCCAGGCGCTCGGGGTATTGAATCGACTGAGCGCGCGCGGCGTGCGCATCTCGATCGACGATTTCGGCACGGGCTATTCGTCGCTGGCGTACCTGAAGCAACTGCCGGTCGACGAAATCAAGATCGACAAATCCTTCGTTACCGGCATGATCCATGACAGCGACGATGCGGTGATCGTGCGCTCCACGATCGACCTTGCGCACAACATCGGCCTGCGCGTCGTTGCCGAGGGGGTCGAGGATCAGGCCACCTGGGACCTGCTGGCAGGCATGCACTGCGATGCGGTACAGGGATATTTCGTCAGCCGGCCGGTCGAGGCCGGCGAGTTGCTCGACTGGCTGCAGGGTTCGGAATGGGGCAAGCGGGCGCGGGCCTGAGCGCGCTTCAGTAAGTGGCGTAGCCCTCGTCGGCGGAGAGGCCGACCGGACGAAAGACGTCGACCTTGCGGAAGAACTGGTCGACGACATAGATGCGGCCGTCCTCGTCGATATCAATGCCGGCCGGCAGCATGAAGCTGCCCGGATGGCCGGAATGACCGCGCTGGCCGATGAACATCAACAGCTGACCGTCGGCATTGAAGATCTGGAAATTCCCGAACGCGGTGTCGACGACATAGATGTTGCCGTCGCCGTCGGTGGCGATGCCGCGGGGCCGGGCGAACTGGCCCGGAAAGCGGCCGACCGAACCGAAGCTGGATACGAAGCGGCCCTCGGCGTCGAAGGTCTGGACGCGAAAATTGCCGCTGTCGACGACATGCAGCCGCCCGTCCCTGCCGATCGCGGCCTGCAGCGGCAGGTTGAAGTTGCCTTCCTCCGGTCCGCGGGTGCCGATCGCGCCGCGGTACTCGCCGCTGTGGCTGTCGAAGACATGGATGGTGTGCAATTCGCTCTCGACGCCGCCGGTGTCGACGACATAGAGCGTCGCGCCGTCCGCGCTGACGGTCACGCCCGACGGTCGCTGCAACCGTCCTTCATCGCCGATCATCCTCAGGAAGACACCGTCACCGTCGTAGACCATGATCCGCCTGGCGGTGATGTCGGCGACATAGAGCGTGCCGTCGCCGGCGATGTCGATGCCGAGCGGCTTGGTCAGGCGTCCGGGCTGTTCCTTGCCGATCTCGAAGAAACGCGCCCCGGGGATGTCGAAGACCATGACCGCGCGTTGCACGCTGTCGCTGACATAGACACGGCCCCGGCGCGTCGCGACGTCGAACGGCTTGACCAGTCCCTTGAGCTTGCGCGAGCCGCCGACGGCAAAGTCGCGGAAGCGCATGCTGCGGCTGTAGTCCTCGACGTCGCTGTTATAGAGCAGGGTGCGTTCGTAGACGAAGCGCGGTTCGTCCGGCGGCGGCGGATAGACCGGCGGCGTGAATTCCCTGGGGGCGGGTCCCGAGGCGCAGGCGGCGAGCAGCCACAGGCCCGCGAGGACGAACGCGAGACGTGTCATTTGATATGACAGGTCTCGCACAGGCGATCGGCGCGCTCCCGCAGCAGCAGCATGATGTCGGGATTGTGCACGTTGTGGCAGGTCGCGCATTCGACCCGGCCGTCGTAGAGCTTGACGCCGTTCTCGAAGCCGTACGGGGTGTCCGGCACGCGAAAATCCGGATCGCGATGGTTCAGTCCGGCATAGGTCATCGAGATCGGGTGATCATTGGTGAGGTCGGTATCGAGGTGCTTGATCGCGATGCTGTGCGCGATCGACCCGTCATGGCAGCGGCCGCAGCTCCACAGGTCGTTGGCGCCGTGGATGCGCAGGTGCAGCGCGGCGTCCTGGCTGCTGCGCCAGGTGTTCGGCTGGAACACCGTCATGTCGACGGCCATCGTGCCGTCGTGGCAGGACAGGCACAGCAGACTGATCGGGCTCGGCGTCCTGACCTTGTTATCTAGGGTAACGCTGTCGTAGAGCATGTAGGCGTCGGTCGCCGGGACGAAACGGTTCCAGCCCGGGATGCCGCCGAAGTCGGCGCTGTCTTCGCCCTCCCGGTCCGGGGGGATATGACAGTAGACGCAGGAATTGCCGTAATCGGAGAATGCGACGCCGCCCATCGCAGCAACACCGGCGCGGGCGTTGAGTCCGGTGAAGTCGTGCTTGGTACCGAGGATCGTACCGCCGCCGGCCGTGCTGGCGGCATGGCCGATCGTCCAGGCCAGGGCGAGCGCGAGGGCCAGTCCGACCAGGATCAGCGCTTCCCGCCATCCGCGCGCCGGGCGTGCCTCTGTACTGTCTCGATGCCGCATCGGGCCATTATAAAGGTAAACCTGATGCAAAAAAATCCAAATCCGGCTATCTTTGTCCTTCAGCCGTTCCCTGCGTCAGCGCCAGACCCCGACCCATGCGTTCAGTCGCCGCCTTCATCCGCCCCTTGTCGCTGCTGTCCCTGCTCGCCGGCATCGTCCTCGCTGTGCCGGTATCGGCCGCCGACGCGGCCTGGAGCGCGGAGGGTCTGTTCGTCAAGCATTGCGCGGCTTGCCACGGCGAGCGCGGCGACGGCCAGAGCCGTGCCCGTTCAGGGCTGAATCCCCCGCCTCGCAGCTTCACCTCCGAACAGGCGCTCGCCGAACTCGATCGCGCCCGCATGATCCGTTCGGTCACCGAGGGTCGCCCCGGCACCGCGATGGTCGGCTGGCAGGGTCGGCTCAGTGACGAGCAGATCGCCGCGGTCGTCGATTATATTCGCACGCGCTTCATGGCGATCGCCGCCGATGCGCCGGCCGCGCGAACGGTGGCGGCTGCCGGCGCTGCCGCGGGGTCGTCGCGTCTCCCGGGGCGCGAGATCTACCGGCAGAACTGCGCTTCCTGCCACGGCGACCAGGGTACCGGCGCGACCTGGACGATGAGCAGCTTGAATCCCCCGCCGCGCGACTTCACTCGCGAGACGCTGCCCCGCGCGCGGATGATCGAATCGGTGACGCAAGGGCGCCCGGGCACTGCGATGATGGCCTTCGGCAGCCGCCTCGACAAGGCCGAAATCGATGCGGTCGTCGACTACATCCGTGCCGAGTTCATGCGCGCCGGGCCGGCGCCGGCGGAGTCGCCGCCCGCGCCGCCGCCCGCCCGTGTCACCGAACCGCCCGCAGAGACGCTTGCCGCGGCGGACATGGGCCTGCCGTTCCCCGGCGGCCTGCGCGGCGATGCCCGCCGTGGCGGGGACTTCTACATGGGCAACTGCCATGTCTGTCACGGCGAGGACGGCGACGGTCGAGGTCCCCGTTCCTCGTTCATCCGGCCGGCGCCGCGCGATTTCCTGTCCGCGGAATCGCGCCGCGCGCTGAACCGGCCGGCCCTGTACAAGGCGATCTCCGCCGGCATGCGCGGCACCGTGATGCCGGCGTGGCGCACGGTCCTCACCGAACAGGAGATCGCCGACGTCGCCGAGTTCGTGTTCCAGGCCTACATCGCCCCGGAGAACGGCGGCGGCGCGCTGCTCGAGTCGGCAAAAAAAAAAGCGCAGGGACTGAACTGAAGTCCGTGCCGGCGGCTGCCGCCGGCAGCGAGCTCGAGCGGGGCCGGGCGCTGTACAATTACCACTGCTGGTATTGTCACGGCTATGACGGCGACGGCCGCACGGTCGCCAGCCGCTTTCTCGATCCGCCGCCGCGCGATTTCACGGCGCTCGCGCCGGGACAACTCGAGCGGCGGGACATGATCGACGCCGTCACGCGCGGCCGCGACGGTACCGGCATGCAGGCCTTCGCCGCAATCCTCACCGCCGAAGAGATCGAAACGGTCGTGGATTTCATCACCCGCGCCTTCGTCGAAGGCAGCGTGCCGAACACCCGCTATCACATCCCCGAAAACGGCTGGCCGGATCACGAACGCTATCGCGACGCGTTCCCGTTCGCGCTCGGCGAACTCGCGCTCGACACGCCGGAAGTCGAGTTGTCTCCGGCCGAGCGCCGGGGCAAGCGCCTGTTCATGACCTCCTGCGTGACCTGCCACGACCATGGCCGCCTCGACGACGATCGCACGTTGTGGGAGCCGCGGGCGGTCTCGTTCCCGCGCGGTGGCTGGTCTCATCGCGCGGGCGACCGAATCCCCGATGCCGAGAGCGGTGCGACGCCGTTCGCGCGTCACGAGCAAGCGCCTGTGCTGGTCGATCCGACCCCGCGCGAGCAGATCGGCGAGGCGCTGTTCCAGCAGAACTGCGCGTTCTGCCATGCCCCGGACGGCAGCGGCCGGCACTGGATCGGGAGTTTTCTCGAACCGCGGCCGCGCGACCTGACCGCCGCGGAGGCCATGCGCGGCATGACGCCCGAGCGCCTGCGCGCGGCGATCGCCGAAGGCGTCACCGGCACCGCGATGCCGGCGTGGAAGACGGTGCTCGACGATGACCAGATCGACGCGGTCGCCGCCTATGTCGAAAAGGTCTTTATGGGCCGCAAGTGACGCCCCGGCATGGGTCCGGATCCTGCATATCTGTTATATTGTCAGCACTTTTTCCAACGGGCAGGTCGATGGCGGAGGGCGCGATCAAGGCGGGTATCGTCGGCGGCACCGGGTATACCGGCGTCGAGCTGATACGCCTGCTCGCCGGCCACCCGACGATCCGGCTCGAGGCGGTCACCTCGCGTGAGCAGGCGGGTCGGCCGGTCGCCGATCTCTACCAGAACCTGCGTGGCCGGGCCGATCTTGCCTTCAGCGCGCCCGAAGAAGCCGCCCTCGACCGCTGCGACGTCGTGTTCTTCGCGACCCCGAACGGGACCGCGATGACCCAGGCGCCGGCGTTGCTGGCCGCCGGCGTCCGCGTCATCGATCTGTCGGCCGACTTTCGCCTGCGCGACGCGGAGGAATGGCGTCGCTGGTATGGCGTCGAACATGCCGCCCCTGACCTGCTCGGCGAAGCGGTCTACGGCCTGCCGGAGGTCCATCGCGAGGCGCTGCGCCGGGCGCGCCTGGTCGCGAATCCCGGGTGCTATCCGACCGCGGTGCAGCTCGGTTTTCTGCCCTTGCTGGAGCACGGCCTCGTCGATGCGGACCGCCTGATCGCCGATGCGAAGTCCGGGGTCAGCGGCGCCGGCCGTCGCGCCGAGACCGGGCTGCTCTACAGCGAGGTCAATGAGAGCTTCAAGGCCTATGGCGTTGACGGTCATCGCCACCTGCCCGAGATTCGCCAGGGTCTCCGGATCGCGTCCGGCAAGCCGGTCGGCCTGACCTTCGTCCCGCACCTCGTGCCGATGACGCGCGGCATCGAGGCGACACTGTATGCCGAGCTGACCGCCGACACGCCGATCGAGGAACTGCACGCGCGGTACCGCGCGCGTTACGAAGGCGAGCCCTTCGTCGATGTCATGGCGCCCGGCGCGATCCCCGAGACGCGGGGCGTCAGGGGCAGCAATACCTGCCGCATCGCGCTGTTTCGCCCGCAGCAAGGGCGCATCGTCGTGGTGTCTTCGGTCATCGACAATCTCGTCAAGGGGGCGGCCGGGCAGGCGATCCAGAACTGTAACCTCATGTTCGGTCTCGAGGAGACGGCCGGACTCGGCGCGATGGCCGTGCTGCCGTGAAGGCGCCGCGCGCTGCGCGCCGCGGGTGTTGTCGATGAACGCGAAGCGCTCGAGCCACGTCATCGTTCGCTCGCATCATCCGCGCTTGCGGCAGTTGATGCTGCTCGTGCTCGCGCTGGCGGTCGCCGCAAGCGGCTGGTTGCTGTTCGACTACGGCCGCAAGCGGGCCGGGTTCGATTCCATCGAGGCGCGGCAGCAGCAGGGGCAGCTCGAGACGCGGATCGCCGCGCTGAGCGGCGAGAACAGCCGTCTGCTTGCGCGCATCACGCAGCTGGAACAGGCCGGCGAGATCGATCGCCGCGCCCATGATGAGGTCAGTCGCAACCTGTCGGATCTGCAGAACGAGCTGCTCGAGATCCGCCAGGAGGTCGAGTTCTACCGCGGCATCGTCAATGCCGAGGACCAGGGGCAGTCCGGACTCAAGATCCAGACCCTGAAGCTGCGCCAGGAAGCGGAACCGCGCCAGTACCAGTTTCGCCTGATCCTGAGCCAGTTGGCGACGACGAATGCACAGGTGCGTGGACATGCGGAACTCGCGGTCAGCGGCATCCTCGATGGCGAGCAGGTCGAGCTCAGTCACCAGCAGCTGGCCGGCAGCCAGGCCACGGCGCTGCCGTTCAACCTGCGCCATTTTCAGGAGATCCGCGGGAACATCGCGCTGCCGGAGGGCTTCGTGCCGCTGCGCCTGCTGCTCAAAGTGACGCCGGGCGCCGGCAACGGGGCGGTGCTGGAGCGTGTGTTCCTGTGGGCCGAAGTCGTTTCATAGGGGGATGCCGGGGATGTGGAGCGGAAGCAAGCGACCGAAGGCCGAGCGACTCGATACGCTGATCGGCCATGAAACCGAGATCCGCGGCGACCTCGTCTTCGGCGGAGGGCTGCACGTCGACGGTAACGTCAAGGGCAACATCGTCGCCCGCAACGACGGCGTGACCTCGCTGGTGCTGAGCGAGCGCGGCTCCATCGAGGGCGAGGTCCGCGTTCCGCACGTCGTCATCAACGGGCTCGTCGTCGGCGACATCTATGCGATCGAGTCCGTCGAACTCGCCCAGTACGCGCGTATCACCGGCAATGTCTATTACAACCGCATCGAGGTCGCGATGGGTGCCGAGGTCAACGGCAAGCTGATCCATCTCGAGGAGGCCGGCGTGCCGGCCTCGCCGCCGGGTCAGGTGATCCCGCCGTTCGGACAGGGCGGCGAGTAAACTTGATTGTTCCGGTCAGGATCACTATAATTATCCCTATCTTGAGTAAGGAGAATGTCGCATGAGCCTTGCAGCCGAAACCAGACGGGATGAGCCGGCCCCGCCGACCCTGATCTTCACCGATGCCGCGGCGGCGAAGGTGAAATCGCTGATCGACGAGGAAAGCAACGACGCGCTCAAGCTGCGCGTGTTCATTTCCGGTGGCGGTTGCTCGGGATTCCAGTACGGCTTCACCTTCGACGAGGCGGTCAACGACGGAGACTCGGTGATCTCGAACGGCGGGGTGACGCTGCTGGTCGATCCGATGAGTTTCCAGTACCTGGTCGGCGCCGAGATCGATTATTCGGAAGGCCTCGAGGGCGCCCACTTCGTCATCCGCAATCCGAACGCGACGACGACCTGCGGCTGCGGTTCATCGTTCAGCGTCTGAATCCGCCCTGACAGGCTGCTGAAAAGCTCTCCCGGCGGCTTTACGCAGCGAAGTCAAGCGCAGCCTCGCCGGAGCCCGAAGGGTGCCGCGAAGCGGCAGCGAGGCGAGCCATTCGCGGAGGAAAGCCGCCGGGAGAGCTTTTCAGCAGCCTGCTAACGAACAAGGCCCGGTGCGGTCCTCGCGCCGGGCCAGATCCCTCCCAGTACCACTTCACGCGTCGCGCCGGTCACCGACGGGACGTTACCCGGCTTGCCGGCCAGCGTCTGCTGCGCCAGCCAGGCGAAGGCCATCGCCTCGATCCAGTCCGGCGCGACGCCATGGTCCTCGATCGAACGGACCGGTATCTGACCGAGCAGGACCTGCAGTCGAAACATCAGCGCAAGATTGTGGACGCCGCCGCCGCAGACGAGCACTTCGGCGGTATCCGCGGCATGGCGCGCGATCGCATCGGTGATCGTGCGCGCGCTGAGCTCGCATAGCGTGGTCTGTACATTCTTGCGGATCGGTCGGCCGCCGCGGCGCCTGAGCAGGCGATCCAGCCATTTCAGATTGAAGTAATCGGTGCCGGTCGACTTCGGCGCATCGGCGGCGAAATAGCGATCGCGCAGCATCAGTTCCAGCAGGGCGTTGTCGATACGCCCGCTGGTGGCCCACTTGCCGTCGATATCCATCGCTTTCCCGAGATGGCGTCCGATCCACTGGTCCATCAGGGTGTTGGCCGGCCCGGTGTCGAAGCCGCTGACCGGCGCGCGGGGGTCGGCGGGGAGTATCGTGATGTTGGCGATGCCGCCGAGATTCAGCACCACGCGGGCGACGCCGCGTTTGCGGAACAGCAGATTGTGGAACACCGGCAAGAGCGGCGCGCCCTGGCCGCCGACGCTCAGGTCGCGGCGGCGAAAATCGGCGACTGTCGTGATGCCGGTGCGGGTTGCGATGATGTTCGGATCGGCGATCTGCAGGCTCGATCCCGGACGGAATGCCGGATAGTGACGGATGGTCTGGCCGTGACTGCCGATCGCCTCGACCTCTCGCGGACGCACGCCGGCACGCTGCAACAACCCCAGCGCCGCCTCCGCGAACAGTTCGCCGAGTTCACCGTCGAGACGCGCGAATTTCTCGAGTTCGCTGCGGCTACCGGTGCACAGCTCCGCAACACGCGCGCGCAGTTCGTCGGGGTAGGCTTGCGTATGGGTGACGAGCAGGCGCGGCGCGGTCGCGAGATCGACCAGCGCGGCGTCGATGCCGTCCATGCTGGTGCCGGAGATCAGTCCGATGTACAGCCGGGTCATGCGCGGCCGTCTCGCGCCGCGACGGGGCGCGCGCTACTGCCCGGAAAGCAGCGCGACCGGGCCGGCATTCAGGATCTGCGCGCCTTCGCCGTCCGGCAACGCGGCATGCATGCGGTCCATGACGTCGAGTTGGGCCAGCAACGGGCGGGCATAGGCCCTGAAGTCCTCGATGTACTTCGCTGCCAGCGGCGAGGCATCGGGGAACTGCACGCGCAGCGGATCGCGGTGCACGCCGTCGACCTGGAATTCATAGTGCAGGTGCGGGCCGGTCGCGAGACCGGTCATGCCGACATAGCCGATGATCTGACCCTGGCGAACCGTCTGGCCGGCGCGGATGCCGCGGGCATAACCGTTCAGGTGCGCATACAGCGTGTTGTAGCGACTGCCGTGCTGGATCACGACGGTCTTGCCGTAGCCGCCGTTGACGCCGGCCGAAACGATGCGGCCGTCGCCGGTCGCGCGCACCGGAGTGCCGGTAGGCGCGGCGTAGTCGACGCCGCGGTGGGCGCGGATCGTGTTCAGGATCGGGTGGCGACGATTGAGGTTGAAGCGCGAGCTGACCCGCGTGAAGTCGACCGGTGAGCGCAGGAAGGCCTTGCGCATGCTGTCGCCGTCCGGATTGAAATAGTCGGAGCGATTCTCGGCATCGGTATAGCGAATCGCGCGATGGACCTTGCCGCGGTTGATGAACTCGGCGGCGAGGATCCTGCCGTCGCGGAGCTTCTCGCCGTGCAGGTACAGCTCTTCATAGATCACCGCGAAGCGATCGTTCTCGCGGATGTCCAGCGAGAAGTCGATGTCCCAGCCGAAGATGCCGGCCAGCTCCATCGTCAGGTTGTCGGACAGTCCCGCCCGGCTCGCGGTCAGGAACAGTGAATCGCTGATCGTGCCGCTGGCCTGCGCCAGGCGCGCTTCGAGTTCATGTTCAATCGTGTGCGCGACGAAGCCCTGCTCGCCGCGGCGCACCTCGAGGACGCTCGCTTCGCCGAGGTCATAGGCCATCGCCGCGAGCCGGCCCTCTTCGTCGGCCAGAAAGCGCAGTTCCTTGCCGGGGAGGATGCGCGTCAGCGGCCGGGTCTCCTGGCCGAGACTCATGATGTCGTGCAGCTCGCGCGCGCTGAAGCCGAC
>JBJHCZ010000003.1:0-2500 GCA_050486285.1 Chromatiales bacterium | reverse complement strand
AGGGGGTAGAGCACTGTTATGGCTAGGGTTGCATCCCGCAATACCAAACCATTGCAAACTCCGAATACCTGGAAGTGCAATCACGGGAGACACACGGCGAGTGCTAACATCCGTCGTGGAGAGGGAAACAACCCAGACCGCCAGCTAAGGTCCCCAAATCACAACTCAGTGGGAAACGATGTGGGAAGGCACAGACAGCCAGGAGGTTGGCTTAGAAGCAGCCATCCTTTAAAGAAAGCGTAATAGCTCACTGGTCAAGTCGGCCTGCGCGGAAGATTTAACGGGGCTCAAGTTGTGTACCGAAGCTGCGGATGCATGTGATCTTCGGATCATATGCGTGGTAGGGGAGCGTTCCGTACGTCGATGAAGGTGGATCGAGAGGTCTGCTGGAGATATCGGAAGTGCGAATGCTGACATGAGTAGCGATAATGCGGGTGAAAAACCCGCACGCCGAAAGCCCAAGGTTTCCTGCGCAACGTTCGTCGGCGCAGGGTGAGTCGGCTCCTAAGGCGAGGCCGAAAGGCGTAGTCGATGGAAAACAGGTTAATATTCCTGTACCTCGCGTAACTGCGATGGGGGGACGGAGAAGGTTAGGTCAGCCGGGTGTTGGATGTCCCGGTTTAAGCGTGTAGGGAGTGTCCTTAGGAAAATCCGGGGATGCAATCCTGAGGCGTGATGACGAGCACCCGCTTCGGCGGGAGCGAAGTGACTGATACCATGCTTCCAGGAAAAGCCTCTAAGCTTCAGGTTACGTGAGACCGTACCCCAAACCAACACAGGTGGGCAGGGAGAGAATCCCAAGGCGCTTGAGAGAACTCGGGTGAAGGAACTAGGCAAAATAGCACCGTAACTTCGGGAGAAGGTGTGCCCTTGGTATGTGAAGGCCCTGCGGCCGGAGCAGAAGAGGGTTGCAGTGACCAGGCCGCTGCGACTGTTTACTAAAAACACAGCACTCTGCAAACACGAAAGTGGACGTATAGGGTGTGACGCCTGCCCGGTGCCGGAAGGTTAATTGATGGGGTCAGCCGCAAGGCGAAGCTCTTGATCGAAGCCCCGGTAAACGGCGGCCGTAACTATAACGGTCCTAAGGTAGCGAAATTCCTTGTCGGGTAAGTTCCGACCTGCACGAATGGCGTAACGATGGCGGCACTGTCTCCACCCGAGACTCAGCGAAATTGAAGTTGCTGTGAAGATGCAGTGTACCCGCGGCTAGACGGAAAGACCCCGTGAACCTTTACTACAGCTTTGCACTGAACTTTGAACAAGCTTGTGTAGGATAGGTGGGAGGCTTTGAAACCGGGACGCCAGTTCCGGTGGAGCCAACCTTGAAATACCACCCTGGTTTGTTCGGAGTTCTAACCCAGGCCCGTTATCCGGGTCGGGGACAGTGTATGGCGGGTAGTTTGACTGGGGCGGTCTCCTCCCAAAGAGTAACGGAGGAGCACGAAGGTACCCTCAGCGCGGTCGGAAATCGCGCATTGCGTGCAAAGGCATAAGGGTGCTTGACTGCGAGACGAACATGTCGAGCAGGTGCGAAAGCAGGTCTTAGTGATCCGGTGGTTCTTCGTGGAAGGGCCATCGCTCAACGGATAAAAGGTACTCCGGGGATAACAGGCTGATACCTCCCAAGAGTTCATATCGACGGGGGTGTTTGGCACCTCGATGTCGGCTCATCACATCCTGGGGCTGTAGCAGGTCCCAAGGGTATGGCTGTTCGCCATTTAAAGTGGTACGCGAGCTGGGTTTAGAACGTCGTGAGACAGTTCGGTCCCTATCTGCCGTGGGCGTTTGAGATTTGAGGGATGCTGCTCCTAGTACGAGAGGACCGGAGTGGACGTACCTCTGGTGTTCCGGTTGTCACGCCAGTGGCACTGCCGGGTAGCTATGTACGGAAGGGATAACCGCTGAAAGCATCTAAGCGGGAAGCCCCTCCCAAGATGAGATCTCACTGGACCCTCGAGGTCCCTGAAGGGCCGTCCAAGACCAGGACGTTGATAGGCTGGGTGTGGAAGTGCGGTAACGCATGAAGCTAACCAGTACTAATTGCCCGTGAGGCTTGACCATATAACACCCAAGCGGTTTGTTATGGTCGGCAATGAAATGCAATACCACCGCCCGCGACGACTCTTCGATTTATGACCGCAAGGTCAAACCAGTTTCCCTGGCGGCCATAGCGAGCGGGAACCACCCGATCCCATTCCGAACTCGGAAGTGAAACTGCTCAGCGCCGATGGTAGTGTGGGGCTTCCCCATGTGAGAGTAGGACACTGCCAGGGTTCTACCCGAAACCCCGCGGATCGATCGATCCGCGGGGTTTTTTTATGATCTAATGTTACCCATGAACGTGCTGATCGCCGGCGCGAACCGCGGCATCGGTAATCCCCCCGCAAACTAGCGTTGTCCAGAAGTAGAATTTTCTCGTACTGTACGACCGAGGAGGTTCTACATGAAGAAATCCCGATACAGCGACAGCCAGATTCTGGCGATCCTGAAGCAGGCC
>JBJHCZ010000002.1:0-190186 GCA_050486285.1 Chromatiales bacterium | reverse complement strand
GGTGACTGCTTCCCTGACCCTCGGCCGCAGGGATGCGGCCGTGGAGCGTACATGGACGTATTCACAGCGTGTCAGGGAAGCAGTCACCCCAAGCCGCGAGCCGGGCTCCGAAGTTTGACGGACCACAAGCCGCGGCGTATCATTCCCATCCTTGCGTCGGGATCGGGCTTGATCGCACTTACCCGCTGCCTAGACGGGGTATAGCGCAGCCTGGTAGCGCGCCAGCTTTGGGAGCTGGATGTCGGGGGTTCGAATCCCTCTACCCCGACCATCCGAACAATGGGCAGCGATCGATGATTCTGCAGCCTGCGCCCGTAGCTCACTTGGATAGAGCATCGGCCTTCTAAGCCGAGGGTAGCAGGTTCGAGTCCTGCCGGGCGCGCCACTTGTGACGTGATGCAATGACAGATCAGTGGTGAGCGTAGCTCAGTTGGTAGAGCCCCGGATTGTGATTCCGGTTGTCGTGGGTTCGAGTCCCATCGTTCACCCCACTATTTTGACCCGGGCCGTTAGCTCAGTTGGTAGAGCAGCTGACTCTTAATCAGCGGGTCGTAGGTTCGATCCCTACACGGCCCACCATCCACCCGGGCGCCTCGCCCGGCCCCGCCTGTCGGGCGCCTGTCGCCATGGAGTATAATCGGGCGAGGCACGGCGCCGTTGTATGATAAATAAACAAAATCTTCACAAATCTGTGAGGCTGGCATGCAGGTTTCGGTAGAAACAACCCAGGGGCTGGAGCGGCGGATGACGGTCTCCGTCCCGGCGGAAAGGATCGACCACGAGGTCGCCAATCGCCTGAAGAATCTGACGCGTACCGCGCGCATCAAGGGCTTCCGCCCCGGCAAGGTGCCGCTCAAGGTCATCGAGAGCCGCTATGGGCCGATGGTCAGGCAGGAGGTCGTCAACGAAGTCACCCGTGACACCTTTTTCGAGGCGATCAGCCGCGAGAACCTCCAGCTCGCCGGCATGCCGCGCTTCCGGCCGAGGGTCATGGAGGCCGGCCAGGACCTCGAATACGAGGCCCTGTTCGAGGTCATGGCCCGGATCGAGATTGCGCCACTCGAGGATGTCGAGATCGTGCGGCCGGTCGCCGAGATCACCGAGCAGGACATCGACAACATGCTCGAGACCCTGCGCAACCAGCGCGGTGAATGGCGCCCGGTCGATCGGCCGGCCGGCGAGGGCGATCAGGTCATCGCCGACTTCGTCGGCACGATCGACGGCGAGGAATTCACCGGTAACCGCGGCGAGCGGGTGCCGGTGCTGCTCGGCGCGAAACGCCTGATCCCGGAAGTCGAGCAGGGCTTCGTCGGCCTGTCGGCCGGCGAGGAGCGCAGCGTCGATGTCCGTTTCCCCGACGATTACCACGTCCCTGAAGTCGCCGGCAAGGCCGCTTCCTTCGCGCTGAAGGTCCATTCGGTCTCCGAGCCGCACCTGCCCGAGATCGACGAGGCCTTCATCCGCAGCTTCGACGTGCCCGACGGCACGATCGAGTCGATGCGTGCCGAGCTGCGTAAGACGATGAGCGACGAGATGGGCGATGCGATCCGCGAGAAGCTCAAGCGGCAGGCGCTCGACGCCCTCTACAATGCCCATGCCGGGATCGAGGTGCCGCAGGCCCAGATAGAATCCCAGACCTCGGTGCTGCTCGGCCAGGCGCGCGACATGCTGCTGCGCCAGGGTACGCCGGAGGGCGACATCCGGCTCGATCGTGCGCCGTTCGAGCAGCAGGCCCGGCGTCGGGTCGTGCTCGGCCTGCTGATCCGCGAGATCGTGCGGGAGCACGGCCTCAAGGCCGAACCGCAGCAGATACGCGAGCGTGTCGAGTTCATCGCATCGAGCTACGAAAACACCGAGGAGGCGATCCGCTGGTATTATTCCGACCGCGATCGCATCGCCAACATCGAACAGCTGGTACTCGAGGACCAGGTCGTCGACTGGGTGGTCTCGCGCGTGCGCCAGCGCGACGAACCGACGACTTTCGAGGCCCTGCTGCGGGAGCGCCGGGGGCGCTGATTCCCCCCGGACCGCCTGATTTCCATCTGACAAGCGCGACCCCTCTCGGGTACAATTGGCCTTAAAGCGCCCGCGCGCAATGACCGATATTTCCAGTCAGGGCGCTCGACGACAGGAAAAGAGAAAAATGACAAGCATGAATCTGGTCCCGATGGTGGTCGAGCAGTCCGCGCGCGGCGAGCGTGCCTACGACATCTACTCCAGGTTGTTGAAGGAGCGGGTAATATTCCTCGTCGGGCCGATCGAGGACCACCTCGCGAACCTGGTCGTCGCGCAGATCCTGTTCCTGGAGTCCGAAAACCCGGACAAGGACATCCACCTCTACATCAATTCCCCCGGCGGTTCGGTCAGCGCCGGCATGTCGATCTACGACACCATGCAATACGTCAAGCCCGACATCAGCACGATGTGTCTCGGCCAGGCGGCCAGCATGGGCGCGCTGCTGCTCGCCGGCGGCGCCGCGGGCAAGCGCTTCTGCCTGCCGCATGCACGCATCATGATCCACCAGCCGCTCGGCGGCTTCCAGGGCCAGGCCAGCGATATCGACATCCATGCCCGCGAGATCCTGCGCGTGCGCGACCGCCTGAACGAGGTGCTCGTCAAGCACACCGGCCAGCCGATCGAGCGGATTCGCGAGGACACCGACCGCGATCGTTTCATGAGCGGAACGGAGGCCGTCGAGTACGGTCTGATAGACAAGGTCATGGAACGGCGGCAGACCGCGGCATAGGACGCATGGACAGAACCGGACGGGCGGAACGGCAGCAGCGGGGTAGTCTATGAGCGATGAAAGGCACGGCAAGGGCGACGACGGGGACAAGCTCCTCTATTGCTCGTTCTGCGGCAAGAGCCAGCACGAAGTACGCAAGCTCATTGCCGGTCCGTCGGTATTCGTCTGCGACGAATGCGTCGAGCTGTGCAATGACATCATCCGCGAGGAGGTGCAGGAGAAGTCGCCGGGCGCGAAGGGCGCCAAGCTCCCGCTGCCGCGCGACATCAACCGCATCCTCGACGACTATGTCATCGGCCAGACCCGCGCCAAGAAGATCCTGTCGGTCGCGGTCTACAACCACTACAAGCGCCTGGAACTCGGCGTCAAGAAGGACGATGTCGAGCTGTCGAAGAGCAACATCCTGCTGATCGGCCCGACCGGCTCCGGCAAGACCCTGCTCGCCGAGACGCTGGCGCGCCTGCTGAACGTGCCGTTCACGATTGCCGACGCGACAACGCTGACCGAGGCCGGCTACGTCGGCGAGGATGTCGAGAACATCATCCAGAAGCTGCTGCAGAAGTGCGACTACGACGTCGAGAAGGCGCAGCAGGGTATCGTCTACATCGACGAGATCGACAAGATCTCGCGCAAGTCCGACAACCCGTCGATCACCCGTGACGTGTCCGGCGAAGGCGTCCAGCAGGCGCTGCTGAAGCTGATCGAGGGCACCATCGCCTCGGTGCCGCCGCAGGGCGGGCGCAAGCACCCGCAGCAGGAGTTCCTGCAGGTCAATACCGCGAACATCCTGTTCATCTGCGGCGGCGCGTTTTCCGGCCTCGACAAGATCATCCGGGACCGCTCCGAGAAGGGCGGCATCGGCTTTTCCGCCGAGCTCAAGGGCCGCCAGGACAGCAAGTCCATCGGCGAGTGGCTGCACACGGTCGAGCCCGAGGACCTGATCAAGTTCGGCCTGATACCGGAATTCGTCGGCCGGCTGCCGGTCATCGCGACGCTCGAGGAGCTCGACGAGCAATCCCTGGTGCGCATCCTGACCGAGCCGAAGAACGCGATCACCAAGCAGTTCGCGAAGCTGTTCGAGATGGAGAATTGCGAGCTGGAGTTCCGCCCCGACGCCCTGTCGGCGGTCGCGCGCAAGGCCATGGACCGCAAGACCGGCGCCCGCGGCCTGCGCTCCATTCTGGAGCAGACCCTGCTCGATACGATGTACGAGCTGCCGTCGCTTGAAAACGTCAGCAAGGTCGTGGTCGACGACAGCGTCATCCGCGGCGAATCCGACCCGATCCTGATCTACGAAAGCACCGATCAGCCCGCCTCGGCGAGCAGAAAGGATTCGTGAGACCGCGCTCCCCGGCAATCGGCCCCGGAATTTGAATTCGGGGGCGGCCGGCCCCATATATTCCCGAGACTGACCGGGCCGCCCGAGGCGGCCACCACGAGGACGACTTCAATGGCATCTCAAGACGATTCCCGCGACAAACCCAAGGCCGAGACGCCGGCAGGCGGCGACAGGACGGTGCGCGACCAGCAGGTCCTGCCGGTCCTGCCGCTGCGCGATGTCGTCGTCTATCCGCATATGGTTATCCCGCTGTTCGTGGGGCGCGAGAAGTCCGTGCGCGCGCTGGATGCCGCGATGGAGGCCGACAAGCAGATCATGCTGGTCGCGCAGAAGAGCGCGTCGCTCGACGATCCGGGCGTCGAGGACATCTACCGGATCGGCACCATCGCCACCATCCTGCAGTTGCTGAAACTGCCTGACGGCACCGTCAAGGTGCTGGTCGAGGGGCTCGATCGCGCCCGCATCGTGCATTACATGGAAGCCGACGGCAACTTCTCCGCCCAGGTCGCGCGCATCCCTTCAGCGCAGGTATCGGAGCGCGAGGCCGAGGTGCTCGGGCGCTCGGTGCTGAACCAGTTCGATCAGTACGTCAAGCTCAACAACAAGATTCCGCCCGAGGTGCTGTCGTCGCTGAGCAGCATCGAGGACGTCGGCCGCCTCGCCGATACCATCGCCGCACATATGGCGCTCAAGGTCGACGAACGCCAGACCCTGCTCGAGGCGCTGAACATCCGCGAGCGGCTCGAAAAGCTGATGGCGATCATGGAGTCCGAACTCGACCTGCTGCAGGTCGAGAAGCGCGTGCGCGGCCGCGTCAAGCGGCAGATGGAAAAGAGCCAGCGCGAGTACTACCTGAATGAGCAGATGAAGGCGATCCAGAAGGAGCTCGGCGAGCTCGAGGACGTACCGAACGAGGTCGAGGAGCTGACGCGCAAGATCGAAAGCTCCGGCATGCCGAAGGATGCAAAGAAGAAGGTCACCAACGAGCTGAACAAGCTCAAGATGATGTCGCCGATGTCGGCCGAGGCGACGGTGGTGCGCAATTACATCGACTGGATGGTCAGCGTGCCGTGGAAGAAGCGCAGCAAGATCTCGCATGACCTGGCCAGCGCCGAGTCCGTGCTCGAGGAGGACCACTACGGTCTCGAGAAGGTCAAGGAACGCATCCTCGAATACCTCGCGGTCCAGCAGCGCGTCGACAAGCTCAAGGGGCCGATCCTGTGCCTGGTCGGCCCGCCGGGCGTGGGCAAGACCTCGCTCGGCCGTTCGATCGCCCGCGCGACCAATCGCAAGTTCGTGCGCATGTCGCTCGGCGGCGTGCGCGACGAGGCGGAAATCCGCGGCCACCGCCGCACCTACATCGGTTCGATGCCGGGCAAGATCGTGCAGAATCTCGCCAAGGTCGGCACCAAGAACCCGCTGTTCCTGCTCGACGAGATCGACAAGATGGCGATGGACTTCCGCGGCGATCCGGCCGCGGCGCTGCTCGAGGTGCTCGACCCGGAGCAGAACCACACCTTCAACGATCACTATCTCGAGGTCGACTACGATCTGTCCGACGTGATGTTCGTGTGCACCGCGAACAGCATGAACATCCCGGCGCCGCTGCTCGACCGCATGGAGGTGATCCGCATCTCCGGCTACACCGAGGACGAGAAGGTCAATATCGCGAAGCGGTACCTGATTCCGAAGCAGGTCGTCGCCAACGGCCTCAAGGAAGACGAGATCGCGATCAGCGACGGCGCGCTGCATGAGATCGTCCGTTACTACACCCGCGAAGCCGGCGTCCGCAATCTCGAGCGCGAGATCTCGAAGATCTGCCGCAAGGTCGTCAAGCAGGTGCTGCTGAAGCCCGGCGACCGGACCACGACGATCAATGCCCGCGGCCTGCAGAAGTATCTCGGCGTCAAGCGCTACCGCTTCGGCGTGGCCGAGGAACTCGACAATATCGGCCAGGTCACCGGGTTGGCGTGGACCGAGGTCGGCGGCGAGCTGCTGGTCATCGAATCGGCCGTGGTGTCCGGCAAGGGCAAGCTGACGATCACCGGCCAGCTCGGCGATGTCATGCAGGAGTCCGTGCAGGCGGCGATGACCGTCGTGCGCAGCCGCGCGGCCGTGCTCGGTCTCGAACCCGACTTCTACCAGAAGAACGATGTCCACATCCATGTGCCGGAAGGCGCGATCCCGAAGGACGGCCCGAGCGCCGGCATCGGCATGTGTACCGCGCTGGTCTCGTCATTGACCGGCATACCGGTGCGTTCCTCGGTCGCGATGACCGGCGAGATCACGCTGCACGGCGAGGTGCTGCCGATCGGCGGCCTCAAGGAAAAGCTGCTGGCGGCGCATCGCGGCGGCATCAAGACCGTGCTGATCCCGGAGGAGAATCGCCGGGATCTCGTCGACATCCCCAAGAACATCAAACAGAGTATCGACATCCGCACGGTGCGCTGGATCGACCAGGTGTGGGAGGCTGCGCTGCACCGCATGCCGCAGCCGCGCCTGGAGAAGCCGGTTGATGCCGACATCGACGTGCGCAAGAAGCCGGCCAAGGCGAAGAAGCCGGGCGACATCCGCCCCCATTGAACCGCGGCATCGTCGCGCCGCGAACGGACATGTCGCTTGCTTGACAGGGCTTTGAGCGCGTTGGTATAAAGGGCCCTCGCTCGACTGGCCCGCCGGGCGTGCTGGCAAAGGCCGCGGGGATACCATAATATATCGGGTTTCCCCGGGTGCTTAGCTCAGCTGGGAGAGCGTCGCCCTTACAAGGCGAATGTCGGGGGTTCGATCCCCTCAGCACCCACCAGGTTACAGAGTTCAGGAGTGGTAGTTCAGTTGGTTAGAATACCGGCCTGTCACGCCGGGGGTCGCGGGTTCGAGTCCCGTCCACTCCGCCATTGTTGTCAACGGGGCGCGCCCCGGCTCAGGTTCCGGGTCCGGGCGGGCCGCGTGGCGCGCATTACCTGAGCGGCCGACGTCCGAAGAAGCTTGCGACCATGCTCCAGTTCATCCGTAACAACACCAAGGGCGTCCTTGCCTGGATCATCGTCGGTCTGCTGATCATTCCCTTCGCCCTGTGGGGCGTGAACGAATACTTCTATGGCGGTTCAGGCGACCTCGTCGTCGCCAAGGTCGGCGACCGCGATATCCAGTCGCGGGAATTCCAGTCCCTGTTTCAGCGCGAGCTGATGATGCGCCGCCAGCTCTCCCCCGAGACCTTCGACGCCAGCGATCCGGCGATCCGCCGCGATGTCATAGACCGTCTGATCAACACCGAGGTGATGTCGCAAACCGCGATCAAGGCCGGCTTCCGCATCAGCGACGAGCGTCTCGGCCAGCAGATCCGCAACATGCGCGAATTCCAGACTGACGGGCGCTTCGATCCCCAGCTGTACGACCGGCTGCTGCGAGCGTCCGGTCTGTCGCGCGCCGGTTTCGAGGAGAACCTCCGCCGTGACCTGATGATGGAGCAGCTGATCGTCGGCGTCGCGGAAACCGCGCTGCTGACCGATCACGAACTCGATCGCTGGCTGAAGCTGAGCGAGCAGCAGCGTCGCTTCGGTTACCTGGTGCTGGCCGCCGGCGAGTACATGGCACTTGCCGAAGTCAGCGACGACGACATCGCCCGCCATTATCGCGAGAATATCGACCGTTTCGAGGTCCCCGAACAGGCGAAGGCCGAGTACCTGGAGCTGTCGCTGCGCGGCCTGCGCGACCAGGTCAGCGTCGACGAGCAGACCCTGAGGCGCCTCTATGACGAGCGCGCCGGCGCCTTCTCGGTCGGCGAGGAACGCCGTATCCGCCACATACTGATCGGGGCGGAGGCTGCCGGCAACAGGGATGCCCTCGACAGCGCCCTCGCGGTCGCCACGGAACTGCGTGAACGTCTGGCCCGGGGCGAGTCCTTTGCCGACCTCGCCCGCGAGTATTCCGATGACAGCGGCTCCGCGCTTATCGGCGGCGACCTCGGCTTCATATCCCGCGGGACGATGCCGGGTCCGTTCGAGGACGCCGCCTTCGCGCTCGCCGAGGGCGAGGTCAGCGAACCGGTGCAGACCCCGTTCGGCATTCACCTCATTCGCGTCGATAGCGTCCGCCCCGGCAGCAGGCGCTCGTTCGAGGACGTGCGCGAGCAATTGCGCGACGAGTTCCGCAGCGCGAGGGCCGACGAGCAGTTCTTCGAGCTGACCGAGATCCTTGCCGATCTGACCTTCGAGCATCCCGATACCCTGGTCATTGCGGCCGAAGAGCTCGGCCTCGAGGTCCGGGAGACCGGATTCTTCAGCCGTGATCGCGGCGAAGGCCTCGCCGCCGAGCGCGAGTTCCGCGCCGCCGCCTTCAGCAGCGATGTCCTCGAGGCGGGCAACAACAGCCCGCTGATCGAGCTGGGGCAGAACCGGGTCGTCGTGCTGCGCGTGCAGGACCGCCGGCCGGCCTCGCATCGCCCGCTGGAGGAGGTGCGCGGGCAGATCGCCCGTGAATTGCGTGAACGCCGCGCCGCCGCGCTCGCCGAGGAAGAGGGCAGGCGTATCCTGGAAAGTCTGGAGCAGGGCGAGGCCCCCGCCGCTGCGGCCGCCGCGCGCGGACTGCAATGGCGTTCTGTGGAGCTGGCTGGTCGTGACGACCCGTCGGTGCCGTTCGAGGTCCTCGACGCGGTCTTCGCGATGCAGGCGCCGTCCGGCGACCGCCCGCGCATCGAGGGGGCCGGCCTGCTCACCGGTGACTACGCGATCATCACGCTGCACGAGGTCATCGACGGCGATCCTTCACGCATCTCTGCCGAGGAGCGCCGCCGCGAACGCGCCGCGATCGCCCGCCTGCTGCAACAGCGGGACGGCGACGATTTCTTGCGTTCGCTCAGGGACCGCTTCGAAGTGCGTATCTTCGAGGACCGCCTGTAAGGCTCAGCCGTCACGCCGGGTCACGAGTCGATCGATGACCGCGGCGCCTACCGAGTCCCCCCACACATTGACCGTGGTCCTGAACCTGTCGAGGAACCAGTCGACGGCCAGCAGCAGCGCGATGCCCTCCAGCGGCAGGCCGACCGCGCTCAGCACGATCACCATCATCACCAGGCCGGCCTCCGGGATGCCGGCGGCGCCGACCGCCGCGAGCGTCGCGGTGATGAAGACGATCATCTGCTCCATCAGGCCGAGTTCGATGCCGTAGGCCTGGGCGATGAACAGTACGGCGACTGCTTCGTAGAGCGCGGTGCCATCCATGTTGACCGTGCTGCCGAGCGGCAGCACGAAACGCGCCGAGCGCTCGTCGACGCCGTTCTCGCGCGCGCATTCCATCGTCAGCGGCAGCGTCGCCGTCGAGCTTGCGGTGCCGAACGCGACGAACAGCGCGCGCAGCATGCCGACCAGGTAGTCGATGCCGCGGCCGGCGATGAAGAACAGGATCAGCAGCAGTACGGCGAAGTGGATCGCGAGCCCGCCCAGCACGGTGAAGACGTACCAGCCGACCGCCGTGATCTCGGCCAGGAAGGCGTCGCCGCCGGCCTGGCCGAGCCGCCCGGCGACCAGCGCAAAGATGCCGATCGGTGCGAAGTACATCAGCCAGATCACCAGTTTCATCATCGCGTCGTTGACGCCGGAGAAGAACGTGATGACCTGACGTCCGCTTTCGCCGAGCGTCGTCAGCGCGGCGCCGAACACGATCGCGAACACGATCAGCGGCAGCAGTTGCATCTCGGCGGCCGAGGCGACGAGATTCGGCGAGATCAGCGACAGCAGAATGTCGGACAAGCCGGCCGGTTCCTTGCCGATCACGCTGTCGGGGAGGTCGCTGCCGTCGCCGAGCGTGAGTCCAGCGCCGGGCTGGACCAGATTGACGACGACCAGGCCGGTGAAGACTGCGAGCGCGGTCGTCCCGATGTAATAGCCCAGCGTCATGCCGCCGATGCGGCCGAGCCTGCGGATGTCGCCGAGCGAGGCGATGCCGGTGATCACCGCCGCGAGGATCAGCGGGATGATCAGCATCTTCAGGGCGTTCAGGAACAGCGTCCCGAGCCAGGCGACGTTTTGCATCGCCGGTCCCCAGACCCATCCCGACACGATGCCGGCGACGACGCCGAGGACGATGAATGCCAGGAGCAGGATCGCGTGCTTGTGCGGCACGGGCAGGTTCGCTGTCGGGGTCAGCGGGCCGCGGATCAGATGACGGCCATGCCCTCGATGTTGTAACCGCCATCGACGTAGAGGATCTCGCCGGTGATGCCGGAGGCGAGGTCGGAGCAGAGGAAGGCGGCGGCGTTGCCGACCTCATCGATGGTGACATTGCGGCGCAGCGGCGAGTTCTGCTCGGAGTAATCGAGGAAGCTGCGGAAGTTGCTGATGCCCGCCGCCGCCAGCGTCTTGATCGGTCCGGCCGAGATCGCATTGACGCGCGTACCTTCTGGGCCGAGGTTGTGGGCCATGTAACGGACGTTGGCCTCGAGGCTGGCCTTGGCGAGGCCCATGACATTGTAGTTCGGGATCGCGCGTACCGCCCCGAGGTAGCTCAGCGTAAGCAGCGAACCGTTGCGGCCCTGCATCATCGGACGACCCGCCTTGGCCAGCGCGGCGAAGCTGTACGAGCTGATCTCGTGCGCGGTCCTGAAGCCTTCGCGGGTCACGCAGTCGAGATAGGCGCCGTCGAGTTCCTCGCGCGGCGCGAAGGCAACCGAATGGACGATGATGTCGAGGTGGTCCCAGTAACCATCGAGCTGTTCGAAGACCCCCTCGATCTCGGCATCCTCGCCGACGTCGCAGGGGATCGCGATGTCGGAATCGAGCTCGGCGGCGAACTTTTCGACCCGGCCCTGCAGTTTCTCGTTCTGGTAGGTGAGCGCGATCTCGGCGCCTTCGCGACGCATGGCGCTGGCGATGCCCCATGCGATCGAGCGGTTGCTGGCAACGCCGACGATCAGCGCGCGCTTGCCTTGAAGAAATCCCATAGCGTTGTCCTGTCGAGTCTTGTTCGGTGATGGCGCGCGGCTGACGCCGGGTTGGTGTCGGAGCCGATTCCTGACTAATATACAGCGTGCGCGAGCCAAGCGCGATAATAGCAGGTTTTGCATGAATATCGAACCGCGACCAGGGCAGCGGGAAGGCGGCCTCGCCGCCGGCGAACGTGATGCGCTGCTCGTCGTCGACGGCCTGAGCGTGCGTCTCGCGGCCGGTGATGTCCGCGCGGTCGACGAAGTCGGTTTCACGATTCGCCGCGGCGAGACCTTCGCGCTGCTCGGCGAATCGGGCAGCGGAAAATCGATGACCGCGCTGGCGCTCATGGGGCTGCTGCCGGAACCGGCGGTCCGTCCAGATGGCGGGCGGGTACTGCTCGACGGCATCGATCTGATGTCGCTCACGGAGTCGCGCATGCGCGAGTTTCGCGGTCGCCGTGTCGCGATGATCTTCCAGGAGCCGATGACGTCACTCAACCCTGTGCTGACGATCGGCGCGCAGATCGGGGAGGCCGTGCGCCTGCGCAGGAGCCGGGGCGGGAACGTCAGGCAGGCAGTGCTGGAGCTGCTGTCTGCGGTCGGCATCCCCGATCCCGCGCTTCGCCACGACGAATATCCGCACCAGCTCTCCGGCGGCATGAAGCAGCGGGTCATGATCGCGATCGCGCTGGCCGGCGATCCCGATCTGCTGATCGCCGACGAGCCGACCACGGCGCTCGATGTGACCATCCAGGCGCAGGTGCTCGATCTGCTGAAGTCCTTGCAGAGAGAGCGCGGCATGGCGTTGCTGCTGATCACCCACGATCTCGGCGTCGTCGCCGGCAACGCCGACCGTGTCGCGGTGATGTACGCGGGACGCGTGATCGAGCAGGCGAGCGCGGCGGCGTTCTTCGCCGCGCCCGCGCATCCCTACAGTCGCAAGCTGTTCGAATCGCAGCCGGACATCGGCAAGCGCGGCCGCCCGCTGGCGGTGATCGCCGGCGGCGGCGTCGCGCGACAGTCCGCGCCCGGATGCCGTTTTGCCGCGCGCTGCGAGTCGGCATGGGATGACTGCCGCGAGGCGGAGCCGGGCTGGACGGAACTGTCCGCGGACCAAGCGACGCGCTGTCACCTGTTTGATCCGGTTCACGCGAAACGCGCCGCGCCTCCGGCATGGTCGTTGCCGGCGACCGGTGAAGCCGGACAAAGCATGGATGACGGTAGCGCGCTGCTCGAGGTGCGCGATCTCACCGTCCATTATTCCCGTCGCCGGGGGTTGTTTCGACCCGCCGGCGGCGATGTCCGCGCGGTCGACGGCGTATCATTCACGATCCCGCGCGGGCGTACCCTTGCGCTGGTCGGAGAATCGGGTTGCGGCAAGACCACGACCGGCAAGGCGCTGCTGCGGCTGATGCGTCCGACCAGCGGCCAGGTCCTGTTCGACGGCGTCGATCTCTCCGAACTCGACGCGGCCGGGCTGCGCGCCCGCCGCGCCGATCTGCAGATCATCTTCCAGGACCCTTATTCGTCGATGAACCCGCGCATGCGCGTCCGCGAGATCGTCGAGGAGGGGTTGATCACGCTCGGACTCGAACGCGATCCGTCGGCGAGGCGGGCAAGGGTCGCGGAACTCCTGCGGCAGGTCGGACTCGACCCGGCCAGCGGCGATCGCTATCCGCACGAATTCTCCGGCGGCCAGCGCCAGCGCATCTGCATCGCGCGCGCACTCGCGGTCAGGCCGCGCCTTCTGGTCTGCGACGAGCCGACCAGCGCGCTCGACATCTCGGTGCAGGCGCAGATCCTGAATCTGCTGCGCTCGTTGCAGCGCGAGATCGGTCTTGCCTATCTGTTCATCACCCACAACCTGTCCGTGGTGTCATGGCTCGCGGACGAGGTCGCGGTGATGTATCTCGGCAGGATCGTCGAGCAGGGACCGGTCGATGAGGTGCTGAATCGCCCGGCTCATCCGTACACGCAGGCGCTGCTGGCCGCGGTGCCGGTTGCCGATCCCGGCAAGCATCGCGAGGTACTGCGCCTGCCCGGCGAGCCGCCGTCGCCGTCGAACCCGCCGCCGGGCTGTCACTTCCATCTGCGTTGTCCGCGCGCGCAGCCGGAGTGCCGTTTGCGCTATCCCGAGTCGGTCCTTGTCAGTCCTGCGCACCGGGTGCGCTGTTTTTTTCCCGGCGCAGGCGCCTGATCACGCGCGGCAGGAAGATCAGCGCCGCGAGCAGACCCAGCGCCAGCAGCAGGGTGCGCGCGAGATCCTCGCCGTCGGTCAGCGCCTCGCGTCCCGCATGCCCGAACCAGGTATAGATGAACGCGCCGGGCGCCATCGCGCAGAAACTCGCGATCACATAGTGCAGCAGCGGGATGCGGGTCAGACCGAGGGCATAATTCGACAGGTTGAACGGGAACAGGGGGACGAGTCGCACGAACACGACGAAGCGCCAGCCTTCGTCCTCGACGCCGCGAACCAGGGCCTGCAACCTGGCCCCGCCGCGGCGCGCGACCCAGTCGCCGCTGATATAGCGCGCGGACAGAAAGGCGAGGGTCGCGCCGAGCGTCGCGCCGGTCAGATTGAAGGCGAAACCCCACAGCGGTCCGAACAGCGCGCCGCCGGCCAGCGTCATTATCGTGCCGGGGAGGAACAGTACCGCCGCCAGCGCATACAGCGCGATGAACAGCAGCGGGCCGAGCATGCCGGCATCGCGCAGCCAGGCATCGATACCCGCCGGGTCGATATGGTCACGGTAGAACCATGCCGCGGCGAGGGCCAGCGCGAGCAGGGTTACGAACAGCAGGCGGGGCAGCAGTTGCCGCTTGTCGGGAATCATCGGCCTTCCCTGTCTGGCGGGGGATGGCTGGATTATGGGCGAGCGCGGCGCGGAAGGAAACCGCGACGGATCAGTCGCGGTCGTCGCGCAGTCTGCCGACCAGGCGATGGACTTCGGCAAGCGAGGTCCTGCGGGTGCGCGCGAGATGCAACGCATTCTCGGTCAGCGAGGTCATGCCTTCACTGGTGGCGATGCTCTCGATATCGGCAGCCGGCGCGCCGGCGGTGATCAGCGACTGGATCGCCGGGCTGACGGGCATCAGCTCGTATACCGCCTGCTCGCCGAAATATCCGCTGTGGTTGCAGTGCGAGCAGCCGGTGCCGCGGAAGAACACCTCGTCCTCTCCGACGCCGAGCCCGTGGCGAATCGCCGGTGATATGGCTTCCTCCTCGGCGCAGAACAGACAGTTCAGTCGCAGCAGGTGCTGCGCCAGCACGCCGACCAGCGTCGAGTTCAGCAGCCGCGGGGCGATGCCGGCCGCGGACAACGCGGTCACCGCGCGGGCGGCATCGACGGCGTGCAGCTTGCCGAGCACCAGGCTGCCGTTCAGCGCGCATTCTGCGGCCGTCTGCAGCGCGCGCGCGTTGTGGAGATCATCGATCATGACGATGCGCGGATTATGGGCCTTCACCTGCGCCAGCGCCGCCGGCAGGTCACGACCGCCCTGGATCTGCAGCAGGCCGTTGACGTAGTACTTGACCGGCGTCTCGACCGTGGCGATCTCGAGCCGCATCGATTGCAGTTCGCGCAGCGCCGCGTACAGCGTCCGCGTCTTGCCGGACTTTTCCGGCCCGCTGACGATGACCAGGCTGTAGCTCTTGCTCAGCAGTTCGAGCAGGGTCTGCTGGTCGCGCGGATCGAGACCGATGTCGGTGACCGGCATCAGGCGGGTCACCGCGTTCAGCACATGGATGATCGCGCCGTCCGGCACGCGTTCCGGCGACAGTGTGATGCGCAGCGCGATCGCGCTGTCACCGCTCAGCATGCAGGCGCGTCCCTGGCGTGGGCCGCCGGTCGGAGAAGGCTCGATGTTGCCCATCACCGCCAGGCGATTCAGGATCGCCGGCAGCAACATCGCGCTGATGCGGCGCACCGGCACCAGCCGGCCGTCGATGCGGAACATCAGGTTGGCGTGGCCGCCGGCGGGGATCAGGTGAATGTCACTGGCATTGCGTTCGATCGCGTCGATGATGGTGTTGCCGACAAAGCTCGAGATTGCCTTCGCCATCGACGGCTGGTCATGCGGGTGGCGTAGTTCGGCCGGCTTCAGCCGCTCGCGGATCGTGTCGGCGAGCGAAGTCTCCCGGGCCGCTGCCGCCGGCGCGCCGCCGCCGTAGTACTTGCCGATTGCCCAGGTGATGTCCTCGCGCGTCGCGATGGTCGGCTCGATCTTGTACTGGGTCATGAATCTGAGCAGCGTGATCGCCTCCGTGTTCGCGGGGTCGTCGATCGCGATGACCAGGCGGTCACCGTGCAGCAGCAGCGGCACCAGCATGTGTTTGCGCGCGACGTCGGCCGGCACCAGGTTCAGACAGGAAATGTCGATGAAGAACTTTCTCAGCAGCACGAACGGCATGCCGAACTTGTGGGCCAGCGCGGAGAAGATATGCTCGGACGAGACGGTGCCCATGCCGACGAGGATCTCGCCGAGCCGCTTCGTCCCGTCGCGCTTCTGCGCAGCCAGCGCGGCGTCGAGCTGCTCGGGGGTGATGACGCCGTCCTCGACCAGCATCTCGCCGATGCGCTTGCTGTTGAGCAGGTCGCCCGGATGCTGCGTGCCCGAGTCGAGCTTTTCCTGGAGCTGGCGGGCATCCTGCACGGCCGTCTTCTGTCCCCTGGCGTCAGACTTGCGCCGTCTGGGCGTCGGCTTTTTCGGGGCGGCCGGCGTCTCTGCCTTGTCCGCGCCCTGGCGCGGTTCGTCGGGCTTGTTGTGGCCGATCGAGTACTTTTTCACGACCCTGGCCGGGATGAACAATCGCGAGATATGGTCGGCGCCGATGACCTGGAACAGATGGATGCCGATCTCGTCGACGAAGGAACCGCGGGTGCGACCGGAAAAGACACGATCGTCGCTGAAGACGATGCGGAATTCCTGGACCTCGTGCGGCATCAGCACCTCGCCGCCGTGCGTCTCGAGCGGATGGCGTTCGCGGTTGACCGGGAGCTTGTTGATGAAGTTGAGGTGCCGCAGGCGCGAGAACTCGATATAGATCCGGTTGTTGGCCTTGCCGCTCAGGGTGACGACGGACTGGGGGCCGTCCAGCGCGGCGAGACGGCCGGTGACGGTCTTGCCGTCCATCAGCGTCGCGACAACAGGCGCGTCGTGGAGGTCGCCTTCCGCGACGGTCGAGCGTAGCGGCGAGCTCGGAAGATCGATAACCCTGCTGATCGGGCTCATTATTGTGTGTCCTTGTGGTCGCCTGATGGCTGCGCGGCCGATGGCCCCGGCTTACCGGACTGTATCGGCAGCGCCGGCCCGAAATTCGAGGCCGCGCGGCTCAATATCTCAGCAGTTCGTGGCCTGCCCGCAGCAGGCGGGCGAACGACCCCTTGCGGTGCTGGGCGAGATCGATGCCATGCGCGCCCTGCGGAAGACTCTTGAGGATATCGACCGGCCTGCCGTCGCGGTCCTGGACCAGCGTCATCAGGTCGATCTCGCGCGGCGTCCTCAGCGGGTGATGGGCTGCATCGAGCAGCAGCAGAATGCGCGGTCGCAGGCGCCGCTCGACGTTCTGTTCGGTGATGATGCCGATCTCGCCGGTGGTCAGTTCGACGAGGGTGCCGGTCGGATAGATGCCGATCGCGCGGATGAACTCCTCGATCAGTTCCTTCTGGAATGCCTCGTCGATCATCTCGTGGAGGCGCGCCATTGCGACCGTCGGCGACAACGCGTCATTCGATTCGCGCGGCATCGTCAGGGTATCGTAGACATCGACGATGCCCGCAATCTGCGCGAGCAGCGGTATCTGGCTGCCGCGCAAACCTTTCGGATAGCCGGATCCGTTGAAGCGTTCATGGTGATTCTGGACGATCGACACAATGTCGTCATTGGTCCCCTTCAACTCCTTCAGGATCTCGACGCCATGCGCGACGTGCTGCCGGACCTGTGCCTGCTCGGTGGGCGTCAGTCCGTGGGTCTTGCCGGAGAGTTCGCTGGGGAGGCGGGTATAGCCGACCTCGGAGAGCAGCACGCCGGTGGCGAGGGATTCGAGCCGCCCCCGTTCGATCGCGAGATGACGGCCGAAGGTGATCGCCCAGATCGAGGCGCGGACGCTGTGTCCGTAGCGCCAGCTGTCCTGGTTGCGAATGCGCGCGATCCACATCGCGGCATCGGGATTGCGGACGATGCTGTCAACCAGCTTGCGGGCGAGTTTGCAGGTCGATTTGAGCTGGACCGGCCGGCCTTCGGCAAGGTTTGCCATCACCTGTTCGACGGCCTCGGCGACGTCGTCGTGCAGGCTGCCGGCGGCCGGGATTTCCTGCTTCAGCGAGCGGCTGACGGCATAGGAGGTGTCAGTGCTGCGCAGTTTCGCGAGGCGCTGCGGTTTGCCCTTGCCGTCGCCGCGCAGCGAGCGGTTACGCACCTCGCGCAGCGAGACCTTGCTCTTGACGATATCGATGTAAACGTAGCGGCAGAGGCTGCCGAGCAGGCGGATCTCGTCGAAGTTGCGGATGTGAAAGCCCTGGATCGGGAACGGGGTGCCGACCCACGGGCGGTCCAGCCTGGCCACGAACATGCCCTGCACCAGGTCCTGGACGCTGACTTTTTCTTGTGTAAATTCAACCATCTACCTGCCCGCCCCGTGGCCTGGGCGGAATGCGGGCCACGGCCTGTCCTTATCGGCAGACAAGGGGAAATGCTTACCGGCGGCAGGCCGGCCGGGCAGGGCTCAGATGTTGCCGTTCTGGCGGGTGACGTCGACGTAGAGCGTCAGGCGCTGGCCGGGCTGCAGGTAGGCCTCGGGCGCCAGCGAGTTCCAGTTGCGGAGGTCGGCGATGCCGACATTGAAGCGTTGCGAAATACGCGACAGCGAGTCGCCGCGCCTCACCGTATAGCTGATGCGGCGGGTGACGTTGTTCAGCGGGTGCGCGCCGTTCAGCAGGTCGCCGATCTCGGCGGCTGCCGCGGCATCGGCCTGGCGCCAGATCACCAGGCGCTGGCCGGGCCGCAGCACATCTCGCGGCGACATCGCGTTCCAGTTCGCGATCTGGTTGACGCTGACGCGGTACTTGCGCGCGAGATCCCACAGCGTGTCGCCGCTCGTGACGGTATGCACGATGCGGTTGTCGCCGCGCTGCACGCTCTGGGTGGCCTTGCGCCGCTGCTTGGCGCTCAGCGTATAGCTGTTCAGGTCCTTCATCGCGACCGGGATCACGAGGCTGTGGCCGGCGCGAATCATGTGGCCATTGATGCCGTTGACCCGGCGCAGCACGTCGACCGTGGTGTCGTAGCGCTGCGCGATCTGGCCGAGCGTCTCGCCATTGCGGATCTGGTGGCGCTGCCAGGTGACCCGCTGCTCGCCGTCGGTCTCGGCGAGACGGATCGAGAAGTCGGCGGCCTTGTCGAGCGGCAGCAGCAACTCGTGCGGGCCGTCCGGATCGGTGGCCCAGCGGTTGAACGCGGGATTGAGGCGGTAGAGTTCCTCGAGGCTGATGTCGGCGAGCTCGGCGGCGCGGGCGAGATCGATCTGCGAGCCGACATGGACCCGGGTCAGCACCGGTTCGTCAGGTATGCTCGCGATCTCGAGATCATAGGCGGCGGGATCGGCGAAGATGCGACCGAGCGCGAGCAGCTTCGGTACATAGGCGCGGGTCTCGCGCGGCAGGTCCAGCGACCAGTAGTCGGTCGGCCGGCCGCGGTTCTGATTGTTGCGTATCGCGCGGGTCACTGTGCCCGAACCGGAGTTGTAGGCCGCGAGCGCAAGCTGCCAGTCACCGTCGAACATCGCACTCAGCCGCTCGAGATAATCCAGCGCTGCGGTCGTCGATGCCAGCACGTCGCGGCGGCCGTCGTACCACCAGTTCTGCTTGAGTCCGAAGTGGGCGCCCGTCGACGGGATGAACTGCCATAGTCCCGCCGCGCGGCCGTGCGAATAGGCGAACGGCTGGAACGCGCTCTCGACGATCGGCAACAGCGCGATCTCCTGCGGCATATCGCGCTGTTCCAGCGCCTCGACGATCAGCCACAGGTACGGGCGCGCGCGTTCGACCGTGCGGGCGAGGTAATCCGGATGGTTGAGGTACCAGGCGAGTTCGGCGTCGATGCGAGGATGCTCGATGAGCGGGAAGGCGTAGCCGGCGCGCAGGCGGTCCCAGAGGTCGCGTTCGCCGTCGTCGGCGTCCGCTGCGTGATCGGCTCCGGCCGGCGGTAGATGGTCGCGTTGATCGGCATCGAGCGGGTCGGCCTCGCGGGTGCTGTGCTCGGGATCGGGAAGGTACAGTCCCGCGCCGGCCCAGGAGGGCGCCAGCGCCGCGCCGCGCTCTTCGTAGGGGAGGGCGTCGGCCACGTCGGGCAGGCCATCGTCCGGGGCGCCGGGCAGCAGGCTGCAGCCGCCGAGCAGCAAAGCCGCAGTGAGCACCCCCGTCAGGCGCGTTTGTGCGTTCTTCTTGTTCATGTTGGCCAGGGACCCTGCGCAAGGCGGAAGCCGCGAGTATACCAACATGAATCGGCCTGATTGAAGCCGGCTTGAATCACCCGTGACGGAATCGCCGGAAGTTCGTCACGACTCTGACAGGGCGTCAGGCGGGCGGACGGTAACCGTCCTTCCAGCGGCGGAGGATCGCAAAGGTTTCGGCCGCGCTGCCGGGCCGGCGTCCCGCATGGCGCGTCGCCGCCTCGATCACCGTCGTTTCCTCGCAACGCAGGAACGGATTGGACTCGAGCTCCTCGCCGAGCGTCATCGGCAAGGTCGGCAGGCCGGCCGCGCGTTGGCTGCGCGCCCTGGCCTGGCGCGCGATCAGCGCCTCGTTGGCGGGCTCGATCTCGCGCGCGAAGGCGATATTCGCGAGCGTGTATTCATGCGCGCAGCAGAGTACGGTCTCGCGCGGCAGCCCCTTGATGCGCTGCAACGACCGATGCATCTGCGCCGGCGTGCCTTCGAACAGCCGGCCGCAACCGGCCGCGAAGACCGTGTCGCCGCACAGCAACAGACCGTGGCCGTAATAGGCGATGTGGTCGAGCGTATGGCCCGGCACCGCGAGCACGCTGAAGCGGAGCCGGTCGTCGATCGCAACCGTGTCGCCGTCGCGCAGGGGATGATCGATGCCGCGCGCCGGGCTGCCGGCCGGCCCATACACCGGCGCCGGGGTGTGGCGCGTCAGTTCGCGCAGGCCGCCGACATGGTCGGGGTGATGATGCGTGATCAGGACCGCAGCGAGGACGAGACCGCGGGTCTCCAGCGCCTCGAGCACCGGCGCCGCCTCGCCGGGATCGACGACGATCGTCCGCTTCGGTGCGGTTTCGTCGGGGATCGGGACGAGCCAGATATAATTGTCGCTCAGTGCGGCGACCGGGATCGCTGTTATCATGTCGACATACGCTGGTAGTCGAACGCGATGAACATGATACAGAACATGGGCGGTAGCGGCATCCGATGACGGGCGAGGCGGGACATCCGGCGGCCGGCGCGGGCGCCGCGGCGGCGCGCGAGGCGTTGCGCGAGTGGTACCGCCGGCGGCTCGGGCAGTGGCTGCTGGAGTACGAGCGCGCGCAGCTCGATGAGGTGCTGTCGCATCTGTTCGGATATTACCTCGTCCAGGTCGGCGCGACGATGGACGACTACCTGCTCGCCGGCAGCCGCATCCGCAATCATATCGTCATCGATGACAGCTGGCCGCTGAACTGTCCCGGCGACCAGGAAGCCCGCGTCCTCGGCATGTTCGGCAGCGCCGGTATCTTGCCGTTGCAGGGCGATTCGATCGATGTGGTCGTCCTGCCGCATACCCTCGAGTTCCAGCCGGCGCCGCACCAGGTCCTGCGCGAGGTCGAGCGCGTGCTGGTCCCGGAAGGCCATGCCGTGATCGTCGGCTTCAATCCCTGGAGCCTGTGGGGCGGGCGCCGGCTGGTCGGTCGCTGGCGCAGGCAGGCGCCGCCCTGGGGCGGGACGTTCCGCAGCGTGCCGCGCATCAAGGACTGGCTCGCGCTGCTCGGCTTCGACATCGTGACGACGCGCTACAGCTTCTTCCGGCCGCCGATGCAGCACCAGGGCATCATGGGGCGGCTCGGCTGGCTCGAGCGGCTCGGCGGCCGCTGGTGGCCCTATCTCGGCGGCGTCTATATCATCGTCGCAAAAAAACAGGTCGTTACGCTGACGCCGATTCGTCCGCGCTGGCGACCGCGCCGCAGCCTGATCACGCCCGACGTACCGAAGCCGACCATATGAACAACAGGGATATCGAAGCGCGCGTCGAGATCTTCACCGACGGCGCCTGCCGCGGCAATCCGGGGCCGGGTGGCTGGGCCGCGCTGCTGCGCTGGCGGGACAGTGAAAAGACGCTGTCCGGCAGCGAGGCCCATACCACCAACAATCGCATGGAGCTGATGGCGGCGATTCGCGCGCTGGAATCGCTGAAAAGACGCTGCCGTGTGCGTCTCAGCACCGATTCCGAGTATGTACAGAAAGGCATCGTCGAGTGGCTGCCGGCGTGGAAACGACGCGGCTGGAAGACCGCCGGCGGCAAGCCGGTCAAGAACGTCGATCTGTGGCAGCGGCTGGACCAGGCCGCGCAGGCGCATGATATCGACTGGCAATGGGTGCGCGGCCACGCCGGACACCCGGAAAACGAGGCCGTCGATCGCCTTGCGGTGCGCGCGATCGACGATATGCTCGCCGCCGGTCAAAACAGGCGCTGAGGCGCGTTTGGGCGCGCAGTACGCTTGCGCGACCAATGTCAATCTTGTCTCCGGCGCGCCGGATTCAGTATCCTGAACCGATGCGCCAGATCGTCCTTGATACCGAGACCACCGGTCTCGATCCCGCCCAGGGGCACCGGATCATCGAGATCGGCTGCGTCGAGATAGACAGGCGGCGCCTGACCGGCCGCCATTATCACCAGTACCTGCAGCCCGATCGCGAGATCGACGCCGGCGCCCAGGAGGTACACGGCATCACCGCCGAGTTCCTGCGCGACAAACCGCGCTTCGCCGACATCGTCGACGAGTTCCTCGGCTTCATCGACGGCGCCGAACTGATCATCCACAATGCCCCGTTCGATCTTGCCTTCCTGCGCTGTGAGCTCGCGCTGATCGGCCGCGCCGCCATGGCCGATGCCGCGCTGGGCGCGGTCATCGATACCCTGATGCTCGCGCGCGGCATGCATCCCGGTCAGAAGAACAACCTCGACGCGCTGTGCCGCCGTTACGGCATCGACAACTCCCAGCGCACGCTGCACGGCGCGCTGCTCGACGCCGAGATCCTTGCCGACGTCTATCTGACGATGACCGGCGGCCAGAGTACGCTGCTGCTCGATCAGGAGGGCGAGGACAGCGGCGCGTCCCACGGCGTCGTCCGGCGGCTGCCCGATTCGCGGCCGCCGTTGCCGGTGATCCGCGCGAGCGCCGGGGAACTCGCGCTGCATGAGCGCCGCCTCGACGCGATCGAGCGCGCCAGCGGCGCCTGCGTGTGGAGGTCGACCGGCCTGGCCTGATCGCCGCGCTGTCGCTTTTGTCATGATCAATGCGATACTCGAGTTCTTCGATACCCGCATCCGCGCCGACGGCGCCGGCGCAGGCGCCCAGGATTCGGAACACGCCTTGCAGCTCGCGACCGCCGCCTTGCTGGTCGAGATGACGCGCGCCAACAACCAGGTCACCGACGAGGAGCGCCAGGCCGTCGACGAGGCGCTGCGCGAGGTGTTCGACCTCACGGATGAGGAAACGCGCGAACTGGTGCGCCTCGCCGAGCTCGAGATCGCCGACTCGGCCTCGCTGTTCCAGTTCACGCAGCTGATCGACAAGGCCTTCCCGATGGAAAGAAAGATCATGATCATCGAGATGCTATGGCGCGTCGCATATTCGGATGCGTGCAAGGACAAGCATGAGGAATATCTGGTCCGCAAGATCGCGGATCTGCTGCATGTGCCGCACGCAGCCTTCATCCGCGCCCGCCACAAGGTTGAGGCGGCACTGTGAGTTCGCTGCCCGCCATGCGGCTCCTGATCGCTGCCGCGTTGCTCGTCGCTTCGCCTGCCCTGCTGTCCCCGGCGTTCGCCGCCAGCCTCGGGCCGGTCGAGAACGCGGTCGTCAAGCTCTATGTGACCCACCAGCCGTGGAACCTGAAACAGCCCTGGGGCAAGGAGCCGGCGGCGCGCCGGACCTGTTCCGGCTTCGTCATCGAGCAGGGCATCCTGACCAATGCCCACTGCATCATGGACGACACCTTCATCCAGATCGAGGTGCCCGGGCTGGCCGACAAGATCGAGGTCGAGCGCGTCGCGATCAACCACCAGGTCGATCTCGCGCTGGTGCGGCCGAAACCGCCGCTGATGCTGCCGGCGGATATCCGCCCGATCCGCTTTGGCGACCTGCCCGAGCAGCGCGAGAAGGTCGTGACCATCGGCTATTCGGTCGGCGGGCGCCAGGTCTCGTACACCGAGGGCGTGGTGTCGCGCATCGACGTGATGCCTTATGCGCACAGCAACCTGCCGAATCTGCTGGTGCAGACCGACGCCGCGATCAATCGCGGCAATTCCGGCGGTCCGGTATTCTCGGACCGTACCGGGGAATGCCTCGGCGTCGCCACCCAGCGCTTCTCGGGATCGATCGGCTATTTCATCCCGGTGCCGGTGATTCGCCAGTTCCTGTCCGACTTCGAGAACGACGGCCGCATCCGCGGCGTGCCCTATCTGGGCGTGCATCTGCAACTGCTCGAGAACCCGACGCTGCGCGAATATCTCGGCATGAAGCCCGGGCAGAGCGGCGCCCGTATCTCCAAGATCTCGGCCGGTAGCGGGGATCCGCTGCGGGAAGGCGATGTGCTGATGCGGATCGGCGGTACGCAGATCTTCAACGACGGCCGCATCCCGTTCCGGGAATTCGGCCGCATCGGGCTCGGCTACGAGATCTCGACGCGGCAGATCGGCGATGTCCTCAGCTTTCATGTGTTGCGCGACGGCGAGGAGATCGAGCTCGATGTCGAACTGACCGGCATCGAGCACAGCATCATCCAGACGATGCCGCTCTACGATGAGCAGCCGCCCTATTTCGTCGCCGGCGGTCTGCTCTTCCGCATCGTCGAGCCCGGCTATCTGGGCAATGACGTGCCCTTCAATCTGCGTCGCTATTTCGGCGCGCTGCGCGGCGAAGAGGGCGACATCGACGAGCTCGTGATCATCAGCACGATCTACGAGGCCGATCTCAACAAGGGTTACGATAACGTCCAGGAAAACGTGCGCGTCGTCGCCGTCAACGACCGCAAGGTTCGCCGGTTGCAGGACGTCGTCGACGCGATCCAGGGGCATCGCGGCGACTACCACGTCATCGAGCTCGGCAACAGCCACCTGATCGTGCTCGATCGCGCGCGCGTCGAGGCCGAGGAGTTCGCGATTCGCCGGCAGTACCGCATCCCGTGATTCAATACGAACAAGACAGGGGTAAAGACGATGAACAACGCACCCGGTAAATGGTCGCTGGCCTGCCACCTGGACTACGGCCAGTCCGGCGCGGTTTCGATCATAGAGCATGCCGGCGGCAAGACCTCGGTGCACCCCCTGCCGTCCGGCGGACCGAGCGGGCGATCCGCCGGACGCCAGCCGGTGTTTCTCGGCGTCACCGCAGACCGCGGCGCCTGGCTGCTCGACCCCGAGACGCGCGCGATCGAAGCGACCGGTACGCTGCCTGACGATGCGCAGGCATTCTATGCCTACCCTGAAGTCGGCACGCGCCGCTGGTGGTATACCAACGACGGCGACAAGGAGAACGGTAACGATGTCCTGAACTGCGGCGATCGGGGCGCATCGATGACGGTGATCGAGGAGGGGGCGGATGGCGCGCCTGCGCTGCTCACGGTGCTCTGCGTCGGTCGCGGCCATCACGTGCCGACCTTCGTCGCGGCGAAGGAGGTATTCATCAGCAATCTGCTCGACGGCACGATCTCGGTGGTCGGCAACGACGCCGCCGACCAGGCCGCCTGGCTCACGGTCACCGACATGATCGACCTGTGCGAGCCCGCGCGCGAGAAGGACGGCCGCCAGGGCGCGCCGAACAATGCCTTCCCGCATGGCCAGGCCTTCTCGCCGGTCAGCGGCAGGATCTACGGCCTCAACAACGGCTACGGGAATGTCGCGGTCATCGATCCGGCGAGTCGCCGCATCGAGTCGCGGGTCGATTTTCCCGGCAGCAGTAACCTGCTGCTGTCGCCGGACGGCCGTTTCCTGATCGGCAAGGGCGCCGATCGTAAAAAGGACCCGGAGCATGTGATCGGCCGGCTCACGGTCATGGATGTCGCCGCGGGCAAGGTCGCGACGACGCTGGAACTGAAGGATATCTATCCGAGCACCTACCGCTTCAATGCCGACGGCAGCCGGCTCTATGTGACGACCGCGGCGACCGGCAAGGGGGCGCAGCACGCCAACCTGGTCATCGATCGCGTGCTGGTCTACGACGCGGCCGCCTTGCCGCGACTCGAACTGCTGCGCGAGATCCGGACGGGCAAGGCGGACTGCGGGCGGCGCCCGATCGCGTTCCTGACCGACGGCGGCACGACGCAGCGGGTATTCATCCCGAACCCGAGCGACGGCACCCTGACGATCTGCGACGGCACCGATGACCGCGTCCTCGAGACCGTCGAGGTCAGCACCCGGCCGGTCAGCGAGCTCAATTTCGCGCTCCTCGGCGCCCGCAACATCTACGGTTGCTGAGCCCACATAAAATCAGAGGTAACTCAGGGGCTTGAAGCCCACCTCGTTGGCCGGGGCGGGGTCCTCGCGGTATAATCGGCTCACGGACGCCAGAAAAACAGAACACCCGGCGGTCTTCCAGGGACCGGACTCATACTTGTTGGAGAGGCAGGCAATGAGTGAGGCAGGGCAGAAAGTTCGTCGACAGATCCTGAACCGTTTCTATCACCTCGGCGGGAAGTGGTACGTCGAGGCCCGCGAAGGGCGTCAGGGCCCGTTCTTCAGGCGCGAGGAGGCTGTCGCGCACCTCGAGAGGCATATCCGCAGGCATGGCTGGAAGCGGGCCTGAGCCCGCGAGCAGCGCAGGTTCAGCCGCCGCGCCGTTCCCTGAGCCACGCGCACACCTTTGCCGGAATCTCGTCGGGGTCGCGGTAGGCCACCAGCGTGAACAGCGCCGGGTAGTCGATGCCGAGTTGCAGCACATTCGAGAAGTTCAGGTTCGCGGCGATGCGCCGGTTGTCGTGGAAACCGAGTATCGGTTTTCCGGCGGTCAGAAAGCGCATGCTGTTGACGCCCGAACCGAAGCCGGCCTCGTCATAGCAATAGATCGCGACGGCCGCCTCTTCGCGAAAGTGGTGATCGCGTTTCAGCATGAACTCGGTGACCGCGACGGTCTCGTCGACAGCGTCGCCGCGCGCGGCGCGCCAGTCCGGCCAGTCGCGGTCATAGTACTCGATCGGGTCGCAGACCAGGCGGGCGAGCTCGGCGGCGGGCATGTCGGGAAACTGCCGCTGGTAGTAGCGATATCGGGTATCGTAGCCGAGCCCCGACGATTCGAGCGCGTCGATGACCAGGGTCTTGAAGGTCCAGGTCGTCGGCGTCGCGTGCATGCCCTTGCCGCTGACATAGCAGGGGGTCATTGGCAAGACCCGGATGGATTCGACAGCATGGCTGCGGCGTTGATAGAGTGTCCGTTCGCGATGCGCACAGTTTGCCACGAAAAGGAGAGGAAGATGAAGAAGTTCGCCGCAGTATCGTTTGCGCTGGTTCTGCCGTTCGCGGCGCTGTCGACGGCATCAGCCGACGATACAGAAGAGCTCAAAAACGAATGCCGCCAGGTCGGTGAGCAGCACGGCATCGGCAGCGAGCGCATGCCGGAATGGATCGACCGCTGCCTCGAAAACATTCGCCGCGTGCAGCGCGAGCGCGAAGGACATGGCGGTCACGGCGAGCAGGGACAGCGCGGCAATCCCCACCAGGAAGGCGGCCGCCCACAGGGCGACCACGGTCACGGGCGCTAGAATTCCCGCAACAGCCACTCGTCGATCATCAGCTTTTCGTAGTGCAGCGGATCGATCTCCGTCTTCGGTCGCGGCCGCATCAGGTACGACAGATCCTGTAACCGGCGTTCGCCTTCCTTCAGCACCCGTCCGTCGGGGCCGCTGAGCGTGAAGGCGAGGTCGATGCGCGGCGGAAAGGTTGTACGCATCTGCCGGACGTTACTGAATTCGATGCCCATCGACAGGTCGAATCCGCCCGCCATGTCGATATCGGTGACGGCGATCTCCAGCCGCTGACCGTCACTGACCCGACGCGCCGCGCGTTGCGCGAAAAAGGCCTGGAGATCCTCGAGCAGGGCCGGTGGGTGAACGTCGGTGTAGTTGTCGGGATCGACGAATGTGACCGTTACAGGGCCGTTATCCCCGGCCACGCCCGGCGACAGCCACAGGGTCGGCAACAGCAGCAGAGACGCAGCGAGCGCTGAAACGCGGAAGGCATTCATGGGGCATCCTCCTCAGAGTTCCGTTCATCAGAAGATCAGACTGCCGGGAACGCGCCTTGTTCGGTCCGGAGCGCGTAGTAGCGCTATTATAGCGCACGCCTGCTCCCGGTGACGTCCACGCCGGTTTCAGTATACTGATCCAATGCTTGCGCGAATCTACCAGTCTCTGCCAGCGCCGCTGCGCTATTGGCTCGGCATCCTCGGCTCGGCCGCCAGGAACTGGTCGGAGAGCCAGGCCTTTTCCTACGCCGCCGCGCTCGGTTTCTACACGCTGTTTTCCATCGCGCCGATTACGATCGTCGTCGTGACGATGGTCGGTCTCGTGCTTGGCGAGCAGGCCGCTCGCGGCGAATTGATAGAACAGCTGCAGGACGTGCTCGGCCCAGAGGCCGCAGGTGTCATCGAGACGGCGGTGATCAATTCACAGATCGATCAGAGCGGCATCTGGCCGACGGTGATCGGGATTGCCGCGATCATCATCGGCGCCACCACTGTCTTTGCCCAGATGCAGCAATCGCTGAACTCGATCTGGCATGTCGTACCGCGGCCGACACGCAGCAGTCTGTGGATATTGATCAAGGCGCGTATATTGTCGCTGACGATCGTGCTCGCGATTGGCTTCGTGCTGCTGGTGTCGCTGCTGCTGAGCGTTGCGATGCAGGTGGTAGTGACCTTCGCGAGCCAGTGGCTGCCGGTGCCGGCCGGCTTGCTGGTGACGATCGAGGTCTGTATCTCGCTGACGGTGATCACGCTGCTGTTCGCCGCGATCTTCAAGATCCTGCCCGACGTCGTGCTGTCCTGGCGTGACGTCATGTTCGGGGCCCTTGTCACTGCGCTACTGTTCTCGGCGGGACGTTTCCTGATCGCACTGTATCTGGCCAACACCGCGACCGCATCGACCTATGGTGCGGCCGGTTCGCTGGTGCTGTTGTTGCTGTGGGTCTACTATTCATCACTGATCATGCTCTACGGCGCTGCCGTCACCCGCGCCAGGCTCGAGGCGCGCGGCCTGCCGATACGGACGCGCAACACAGCGATTACCGTGCACCGGGAACTGGTCGAGGATCCGCTGCAGGGCGGGTCTGGCGGTTGAAATGACCGGACTGGTGGGGGTGTTGAATCTTCCTATACACCGAACGAGCGGGAGTTGGCGCTACCCGCATTGATGATGGATAAATAATTGATTTTATTGAGTTAATTATCCAGTGAGCACACGGCTCGCCCACTTCATTAATTGACATCCTCCGGGATCGCCGCTACTGTCCCGATTGACTCAAGTGCAGTTCTTGAATCACAGAGACGCCCACTTTGCAGTGTGGGCAGACGCGAACCCATTGTCGGTGCGCTAGCACACTAACACCTTACTTCGTTGCTCAGTACTGGAGCCCCTCTGCGCCTTCAAAGCGCTCTTGCAGGGGGCGATTACAATACTTACCGCTATTTTCAGGAGACTGCAGTGCGATCAGTAACGCGTGCACGCCTTCCCATACTGGCACTCATGCTGGCCGGCCTGCTGCCATTGGCGTTGTCGCTGCCTGCCCATGCCGACGAAGGCGGGTATCGGCTGCTCGAGTTGGATGGCTACAAGGTGAAGTGGGGAGCCCCGCGGTTAGGGGTGAAGGCCAGCGTCAGTTATGCCTTTGCCAGTGAGACGCTACGGTTTGATGATGCGAGCAACTGCGGCGATCTGGCACCGATTGAAGCACTTTTAGGAGAGAATCTATCCATGGAGATGCTGGCGCGCGAGACCGCGGCAGCATTTCGGGTTTGGGAGCGCGCTGCCGGTCTGTCCTTCCACGAGGTTGTCGATGTCCGCGATGCGGATATCATCCTCGGTGCCCAGGGCAAGCCGCGCGGGCGGGCATTCGCCAACGTATCCTACGCACCCGATCCGGTGGAAGGTGTGCGCGCCATCGAACAGGCGCTGGTGTGCCTGAATCCCGACCACGAGTGGAAGGTTGGGTTCGACGGCAATGAGGATGTCTACGACATCCGTTATACGCTGATTCACGAGATCGGTCATGCCATCGGCCTGGACCATCCCGGGGCATCAGGGCAGGTGATGGCGTTTCGCTACACCGAGGCCTTCGACGACCTGCAGCCTGGCGATCTGCGCGGCGTCCAGCTGCTCTACGGGCGGGCATCCGATGAGGGCGGACCGGCCAATGGTTTCGATACCGTACTGGCCAGTAAGCCGACCGAAGCCTATCAAGCCAACAATCTGACCAGTCATCCAGAGATCATCGGTGACACCCTTGGTATCGGCGAAGGGAAGGTCGTCCTGCCGCAGGACGATGTGGAACGGGCACGGGATGCCGAAGGGGACCGCTGAATATGAGAACGGCAGAGGCTGATGCCCCTGCCGTTTGTTCATTCCACCATGGTGGGTGCTGAAATTTAATCGCGCTTTTTGAACTCAGGTGCTGAGCGCAGATTGTCACCACTGACATCAATCCGCAGTGTCGGGTCATTAGACGCGCCTGATCTCGTGACGTGTCCCCAGCCAATGGCAACATCTTTCTGACCCAGGCCGAGAAATCCGCCGACGCCGACGACAATAGCCACGATCTGACCGTGTTCGTCAATAATCAGGTCAGAAACCTTGCCCACTTCCTTACCATCAGCAGTATTGACCTTGGCGCCAATCAGATTGTTCGCGTGCATGCCATTTGCTGGCGCAGACTGCAGATAGCCCTGGCTTTGCATGCGAGCCTGATCGCGCATCTTCTGGCGATCTGCCGCTGTTTTCTGCGAGTCAGACTGCGCGGCGCCGTGTGGACTTTGGTCACCGCCTTGCGTAGCTCTGGGAGTCCCTGGCTCTGGCTGAGCGCCCCGCTCTAGCTGGGTGCTTCGCTGATCACTATCCATATCCTGGCCAGTAGACTGTTGCGCCAGCACAGAACCTGCACTTAACGCGATAACTGGCGTGGTCAATGCATAAAAGACTAATGAGTGTAATTTCTTCATGTAAATTTCCTTTAAGTCGAGTGTGCTGATTGAACAAAATGTCCCGTTTAAACGCTTCATCACAGCATTTCTTCTTCGGCATCATTACCGGGAAGGGCGCTGATTCGCCACATGACATGGGAATCAGAATGAGGTCCTACACTACCTCATGGAAACCGGGTGTTCAGTTCGGTGACACACTATAGTGAGCGCTTCAGTCTGAAGCAGGCAGTCAGCTTGACCGGTACATCCTGACCTTTCATCGTGTATCTGCTTGGAGACAGGTGACCGAGCGCGCTGTGCGGTCGATGCTGGTTGTAGTCGATCCGCCAGCTGCAGCACGTCACGAGGATTAACCGAGGCGATTGGGATCCAGGTTGCCGTCGTCGTCTATTTCGAAGCTGACCATGCGGCGATGGCGCTGTGTTGATAGCGCGAGATCGATCAGCGCTTGACTGGGAATAATCCGTAAATTTCAGGAATCAGGAGGAAAGTGTCGTATCTTATTGTTATTGTTGGTGGGCGATGCTGGGTTCGAACCAGCGACCCCTGCCGTGTGAATGCGTTTTCACACCCGTTCTGTTACAGGTACTTAGAGCTTATCACAAATTGAAACAGTCACATACAGTCTTGGCCGATCACGCCGGATCATGCCGAATCCTGCTGCCGCTGTGACAAAAGTGTGACAAGGATATTGCCGGCGGAGATGCTTTGATGTCCGCCTCCGACTCGATTCTCCTGGTGGAAAAAATCGTTCAGCGCGCACGATAACGTTCTTCGTAGTGTCCGCGCAATCCACGTCGCTATCCTGTGTCGTCTTCGTATGAGCGAAGTCCCGACACAGGAGTTCCAACGTGACGAAAGAGCATTTCATCGATGAAGCCGGCTATTACACGGACGCGGACGTCGCCCGCCTGCTTGGCATTTCCCTCGGACGCCTGCGCAACAAGCTGACGGCCGGGAACCCCCTGCCGCCGCGCATCGAACCGCCAGGGTGTCGCCATCGGCTATGGCAGTGCAAGGCGGTGCATGCATGGCTGGCGCAGTACACGGTGACGGAGACGGTCCCGCCGGTGCGCCATCCAGCCTACCGTTCGCAGGGACGATCTATTGGGCGGGAGGTACACGACCGGCGCCGATGAGAATTGCCGCGATGAACTGGGCCTGGCGGCAACTGCTCGCGCCGACCGCCAAGCTGGTGCTGATGTCGATGGTGGACGCTGCCGATGACCCCGGCGTCTGTTGGCCCAGCGTGCCGACGCTGGCGCGCAACTGCTGCGTCTCCGAGCGCACCGTGCGGCGCATCATGGGAGATCTCGAGGCGAGCGGGCTGTGGGCGACACTGATGGCAGTGCCATCATTTGGGGGCAAAGGTCCGGTATCGGGGGCTTCTAGCGGAAGCAGTCAGGAATTTGTCTCTCAAGTAATGCGAGATGGACAATGATGATCTGTCCGCATAAATTCAGGATGTACAGAAGGGGCGGCATCGAATCTTGATCGGTAATCTTTTTTTGGAGTGAGTGTTGGCGGATCTGGTATTCAAACCCATCAAGGAATCCCGCGGGGATCGTTTCTTTGTTGAATATACACCGCCCTTTGAGGGGAATACCTTCGCCAGTCTTTCGCTCGTCTACGCAGCGGAATCACCGATTGCCCAGATCAGAACTGATCTGAAGCAGGAGGCGATGAGGTGGATCCATCGGTACGACTTTCCTCTGGTCGCATCGGCATGGAGTGATGACGGCACCCTGATTGACGTTTCGAGCGGGCAGGATCAGAACCATGTCCTTGCGTGGAACGAGAACGGTCAATCGCGCATCCTGTGGGGCCGACTCGCGGAGTTCCGGATTCCGGAAGTGGCCACCGATCAAGCATCCTTGCGACGGATCTTTGCCGACGTCCCTCACACAACGGCGGCCGAACGCAGAGAGCAGGTCAACAGAGAAGCCAGGCAGACTCGGGCGGGGCTGCGGGTCATCGTTGCGTTTCTTTTTTTCAGGCGGGCAGTGGTCCCGGCTGCGGTGGCGCTCGCTTTCTACTTACATCCTCTCCTTGGCTTCATAGGGCTGCTGGGCGCTCTGGCAGATGCCCTGCATGGCGGACTGAGGGTTTTCGGATACCTGCCAAAATCCCGAAAGGAGCGTGAAGACGAGGAACGGATGCGCAGGCTGGAGCATTTTGACTATCACTGCACCCGTAATCCGGAGGGCTTCGAGCGCTTGAAGGCTGAAAACTTTGCTCGCGAAGCGCGGGAGCGCACGCAGCAGGAAGCCGAACGATTGAGAAGCGCGATGCCAACGGAGGGCCGAAATAAGGGTGGTTGACTTCTGTTCACTATTTCCGTACGTTCAAGATTATTGAACATGTGGATTTAGTGAACAAATGCGCGCTATTAACCCAGAAAATCGGGCCAACAGAGAAAAACTCATTCTGGATCAGGCTATTGATGCCTTTCGGGGCGCCACTGGCTTCCGGATCGTAGTCGAGGCCCTGGAGACGATCCATGAGGGTTTTCATGGTCCGGATGCCTTGGTACGCCTTACTGCGCCCGGCATCGACCGGCAATTCGGCGTCGAGATCAAGAAGCGGCTCACTCCGGCCGCGCTCGGCCTGGCCGTTCATCAGTTGGAACGGTTCCCGCAACAGGGCATGGTCATCACCGATTACGTGACCCCGAACATGGCGGAGCGGCTGCGGGCGATGAACGTGCCCTTTCTGGACGCCGCCGGCAATGCCTATATCAACGAGCCACCGCTGTTCGTGTATATCAGGGGGAATAAGCCCGCCGGGTACGCCGAGAGACAGGCGCCGACCCGCGCCTTCCACGCCACCGGGCTGAAGGTGCTGTTTGCGCTGCTCCGCCATCCTGAGCTTGCAGAGGCGCCTTATCGTAACATCGCAAAGGCGGCCAAGGTTGCGCTCGGGACGGTCGGGTGGGTGATCACCGATCTGAAGGATCTGGGGTTCCTCGTCGATCTGGGCAAGCGGGGCCGGAGGCTCGCGAACAAGGCAAAATTGGTCGAGCGCTGGGTCACGGCCTATCCCGAGCAGTTACGGCCGAAGCTGTTGATCGGGCGTTACCGCGCGGCCGACCCTGGCTGGTGGATGAAGGCCGAGATAGCGAAGTATCAGGCCTGCTGGGGTGGAGAGGTCGCGGCAGCCAGGCTGACGCAATATCTGAAGCCGGAGCAGATCACGATCTACACGAGAGAAAAGCCGGCGGAGCTGCTGCTCGTCAACAGGCTGAAGAAGGATCCGGACGGCGACGTGGAGATCCTCGAGGCCTTCTGGCAGATGGAAAAGGATGAGTTCTATCCCGATCTTGCGCCAGCGCTGCTGATCTATGCCGACCTGATGGCGACCGGAGAGCCCCGGAACGTCGAGACCGCCAGGATGATTTATGAGAAAGAACTTGCTCGACTTGTCAGGGAAGATTGATCCCGTCTTGGTGGGAGTCTTCGATGCAATCGCAGGCGTAGCCGCCGCGAGGCATATCCGCTATTTCGTCGTCGGAGCGACCGCGAGAGACATTATCTTGCACCATGGTTACGGCATCCCCATCCGGCGCGCCACGGTCGATATCGATCTGGGTGTCGAGGTCGTTGACTGGGAGGAGTTCCATACGCTGAAAGAAGGGTTGATGGCGAGCGGTCAATTTGAGTCCACGCAGTCGGCGCAAAGGCTTGTGTACAGACAGTCCCTGCCGGTCGATATCGTTCCGTTCGGGCCGCTCGAACGGGATGATGGTGAAATCAGCTGGCCACCCGACCACAGCGTCAGAATGAATGTGCAGGGATTCGAGGACGCCTATCAAGACGCTCACATGGTCAGGCTCAGGTCTGAGCAGGTACTCGACGTCCCCTTTGCGAGTCTTGCCGGGCTCGCCATTCTGAAGATCATTGCCTGGAACGACCGCTTTCCGCAGGGCCGCAAGGATGCGGGCGATCTGGTATTTCTCATGCGTAACTATCTGGACGCGGGCAATCAGGAGCGCCTGGCCGAGGAGCATTCGGATCTGCTTGAAGGCGATGATTTCGACTACGAACACGCCGGTGTCCGACTGCTCGGCATGGATATGGCAAAAGTCCTGTCTCCCAGGACCAGAGAGGTTATTCTTGGGATACTGGACCGTGAAACTGGCGGTCCACAGCGTTATCGCCTCGTCGAAGACATGATGGGACATTTCTCTGGGGGCGGGGATGCGTTCGAAGAGAGCCTGCTGTTCCTGAATCTGCTCCGGTCGGGGATTCGGGAAGACTAAGCTCGCGCCAGGCCCGCAGGGAGAGATCAATGAGTGTGTCGAAACAGTTGAAGATCGCTGCCGTCATGGCTTACCACCAGCGTATCCTTCGCCTAGACGAATATGAGTGGATGCGCTGGACCAAGAAGCGAAGGCGCCTTTCTCTTGCCAAAGCAAACGCCCATTTTGTCGGTGTCATGTTAGATCAAGGACAGCTGGCAGAGCGCGCGTGGGACGCTGGTCGCCACCTCGTGGCAAATCATTTTCTCGGGAAGCAAGGCTTTTGGCGCGAGGTTCTCCGTGCGCACCCGCAGACTGTCCGGCGTATCTGCACCACGGGCTATGAAGGCCAGTCATATGCAACGCGCTATTCCACCAACAAATTCCCTAAATGGCTAAGATCTGCGGCTTATCGGATGGTCTCCACATATGATGGTGACCCGCGGAGAATCTGGGCAGTAGCACCTGAGCACGTTGCGTCGATCTACGATCGGATGCGTGACTTCGATGGCATAGGCGACGCACTAGCGAAGATGGGCCAATTCATAGTCGTAAGAAACTACGGTGCTGCTGGTGGCCGCAAGAGCCAGCACCTGATGTCCATAAAGCCCGACATTCTCGTTCGGCGCATCCTATTCCGAATGGGCATCACGTCGTCAGAGAACATCGCTACCACCGTTGCGGAAGTGGCGGCGCTTCATCTGCGTAGGCCGGCAGATTTCGATGCAGCGCTTTGGAACGCGGGTCGCGAATATTGCTTCAACACGAGTCCCGCGTGTGATAAATGCCCCCTGTCTACGGCTTGCACTTATGCGCAGGCCTAACAACAGGTTGCAGCCGCGTTTCTGCGTCCGCTGTGCTACGGCAGAAACGCGGCTGAACCCGGGGTTTGAGCTTTGTCAGCTAGAGATACCACAATTATCGTCGCCACCCTGAATCAGATTAACTAATGCCGAAGCTTAAATCTCAGCGTCACCATTGGTGGCCTCGGTGCGTATCCGCTCATTGGGCCGCCGAAGATGGGACCACCGGATGGGTCAAGCCAGATGGGGGCTGCATTCGTGTTCCGCCCAAAGAGCTGGGGTTGATTCGCAATGCTCATCACATCAAGCTCGGTCGCCATCCAGGCAATTCAACGCACTGGGATACGAGCTTCGAGAATGAGTTTGACGCGGCTGACAACAACTTTCTTTCCGTAATCTCGTGGTTACAGGATCTGAAGCACGAGTCCATGCTGCAACGGGAGTTGTATGATAGGTTTCTTGCGCACTTTGCCACTGATGACCAGCTTCGCCTCTTAACAGAATGCGTGGTTTCCCTGGCTGTACGTAGCCCTATGAACCGCGAAGCGTCGGTATCTCTTGCTGAGCTTCTGCGGGGCCCTATTCCCGATCCGGAGCGGAGCGCTTTGATTGGCGCCAATATGCGCCACTCTCTGCGGTTGATTGCCGACAGCATTGGCGCAGACGGCAAGTTCGCCGTTCTCTTCTCGCATGGAAAAGAGTTCATCTTTGGCGATGGCTTTTTTCACAACGTTAAGGCCGTCGTTAATCCGCCGAGCAATCCGAAAATTCTTGCGCCGATCACTCCGCGCGTGAGCGTTATCGTGAGCCGGCCAACATCGTTTAACGTACAACCTCGACTCTCAACTATTGTCTTGAGCGATGAAGAAGTGGGGCTGTGCAACCATGCTGTTCAAGTCTATTCACGTCAGGCCCTCTACTTCCGATCCCAAAAGCCTGCGGTCGAGGATGTATTTGCCTGCAACGAGCACCGTGAGTATTCGCGCCAAGACAATCCGATCGACAACCTGCTATGCAGCATCCCAGGTGTGCCTCCGAGAGACCGATCACTTGATTCCTTTGTGCGCACGGCTTTCCCGATGAGAAGAGCTCTAACCAACCAATGAAGCAGACGCCGGTGAAGCAGATGTGGTTCCCGGTGCCGGGTATGTACGGCGGGTTCAGCTACCGGCTGGAGTCCGCCGGTGTCGAGGCCAAGCTGGTGTCGGAGAGCTGGTGCCGGGTCGTGGGTGGGTCGGGCCAGCGACACGAGATCACCCGCGAATCGCTCGTCCCAGATATACAGGCTTCATAGATACTTCTTGAAATACCCCACCGCCACCCGCACCGTAACCCCGAACACCAGCAGAAACGGTGGAACCACCCACCGTGGATCCAGCGGCACTGGTGGCACCAGGTAGACCATCCACAAGGCAAGAGCCGACAGCGCCAGGCTGCGCTTGCTGCGGTGATAGATGAAACCCGATTCGCGGCCGGCGCCGGTGCGGCGCAGGTACCAGGTGACCAGGCCATCGGCGGCCGCGGCGAGCCCGGTGACAAGGAACAGCGGTGCGGCGAGGACCAGCACCCCGAGGCGAAGCCCAAAGAGCTGCAGGCCGGTGGCCGCCGTCTCCAGGAATACCCAGCTGGCGAATACGAAGCTGCGCATGGTCTCGTTGAGGGGTGACAGCGGCGTCGGGTCCATCGCGCGGTTCATGAAAGCATCCAGCCCCGTCCAGACGAAGAGGACTTCGTAGAGGCCGTCGACCAGGGCGCGGATCACGGTCCAGGACCGGTCGTCCGCCAACCGCGCTATCAGCTCCACTTCGGCCGCGACATTGGCCTTGAGGGCCTCCACGCCGCGCGCCCCACCGGGATAGGGCCAGAGTACATAGAGCATGTCGACGCACAGCACCAGCAGGCAGACGATGAAAAACCACTTCAGCGTCCAGAGCGTGCCGGTCCATCGATTGCGGTTCATGGCTGCTCCTCGCGGCAACTCTCCACCCAGGCCTGGATGGCGTCCATGTCCTGCGGTAGCAAGGGGTCGTCGCCGGCCAGCGGCAGCCGCAGTTTGTAGAGACGCCCCCCGTCGAGCAGTCCGAAGGCCTGACCCTTGGGGAGCTGCACCAGGTCCGCCGGGGTGAGCATCTCGGTCTCGACCTCAGTCAGACGGTCGGAGTTCTGGGAGACGAAATCGACCGTTGTATCCGGGTCGTTGTTGTCCGTGGTCCGGGACTCGGCCACCTTGGTGTAGACCCGCACCTTGGGCAACTGGTCGGTGAGGATCGCGGCGGTCTCCTCGTTCTTCACCCGCAGCATGATCAGGGTATTGAGGTTGCCGCTCACCTGGCCCGCCTTGGCGCGGTCGCCGATGCCAGCCTCGATGTCCGAGGCGGTCTGGGTGTAGGCGGTGACCTGGACGCCGGCGCCGCCCGCCTTGTTGAGCAACGGGATGAACTCGTCGCCGATCAGCTCGTTGAACTCGTCGGCATGGATCGCGACGCGGGCGCGGCGATGTCCTGCCACCTCGGGCAGGCCCAAGGTATCGCCATGCTTGTAGAGCCGGCCCGTGACGGAGGTCAGGTCCGCGAACATCGAGTTGCCCACTGCTCCGGCGACCTCGGGGTCCGACAGCGCGTCGAGCCCCACGTAGACAATGCCCTGCTGGCGGATCACCCGCATCCAGTCCAGGATCGGCCGGGGGTCCTCGAGGTCGGTGTAGTCGGGCGCGAGCAGCTCGCCGGTCTTACCGCTGGTCAGTTTCTCCAGCAGTGGCAACAGGCTCGCGGTCAGCTTGTCGAAGTAGGTCTTGTCGTACTCAAAGGCCGAGCGCAGCCCGTCGGCGACGGGATCGTAGAGGTTGCGCTCCTTCGCGAACCTCACCAGCGCCACCGCGTGCGGGTCCCGACCGCGCAGCGCAAACGGCAGCTTCTTATCGTCGATGTTGGCCTCGATAGTCTGTACGCCCGCCCGCCACTCGCCGGGAATCTCACTCTCCAGCCAGAGATGAAAGTATTCCACCAGCAGCGGTTCGATGTTGGTGACATAGCGGGCGACGGCGGCGTAATCGGGTTTTCGGCCCAAGCCGAGCAGGGCGCGCGCCACGATGTTGGTGAAGCGCCAGGCAAACTCGCGAAAGGCGGCCGAGTTGCCTTGGGAAGGAAGCTGCGAGGCGATGCGTGTGGCGACCTCTGTTATGCGCCCGAACTCGCCGACCGGGTTGTAGCGTTCCGAGATCTCCGGGAATCCCAGGTGGAAGAGGTGGAACTGCTCCAGCCGACCGGCGCGTTTCGCCTCCGCGAACATGCGCCGCAACAGATCAATGTCCCCTTTGGGATCGAACACGATCACCGTCTCGCCGCGACGGATGTCCTGGCTCACCAACAACTCCGCAAGCCGCGTCTTGCCGACGCGTGTCGTGCCCAGTACGAGGGTATGACCGACGCGTTCACCCAGGTCCATCCAGATCTCGCGCTCGTCCTCGATCCCGACGCCATGGAGCGCGGGGTCGCCGCCGAGGGGAGGTAAGGGACGTACAGGGTTCCACCAGGCATCGATGCGCATGAACCGGGTCATCCAGCCGAACAGAAATGAACGCTCAAATCGCAGCTCGAACGCTCGTGCTTCGCGATACCACAGGCCCTGCTCCAGCCAGCGCCGGGCGTGTGGAGAGCGCGCCTCTACGAGTCGCTGGCTGTGGCGCTGGTTCCACAGGAAGCCTCGCCCCAGAAACAGCTTGTGGCGGGAAAGCGGGATGCGCTTCGCCGGCAAGACGTAGTAGGGCAGGCGGCGCAACTGCCGGCGGTAGCGCAGGAGGCGGAAGCCTTGCCAGGTGCGGACAAGGCCCAGCGCCGCGCAACCGGCCGCCGTCACCGTTGCCAGCCCCGGCAGCAGCGGGAAGAACAGCACGGGATCGTGGAGCAGGACGCCGGCCAGCCCCACGAGCACGACCGCCGGAACGAACTCGACGACGGGCCGTAACCGGTTATCGAAGGCCGGTCCCATACGGCGTCATTCCTTCCGTGACAGGTGCGGGTTAGGCGGCGGGAGTTGCAGCCCGAGTGTCTGCTCCGGATCGGCGATCAGAAGGCCGTTGATGCGACTTTGCTTGCGATCGCCCTTGACCCGGTAGGTCCAGACATTGGTCGCCTGCGGGGTGCGCTGATGCAGCTTGAGCTTCTGGAAACGCTTCTGGACCAGTGCCCAGTTTTCCCGGTCGAAGTCCTTGAAGATCCCCGGACTCACCAGCAGCAGGCCTTCGGGGACGACATGCACACGGGCGTTCACCGCGTTGATCACGAGTCGCCCGGAAGCGATTCCCGTTTTCAGCCATTGCAGGAAGCGATCGCCGGGGTCGTCACCGTCAGGCGTATCGGTTTCTCCCGAAGGGGCATTGGCATCAGAGCTCTGTGAAATGTGTGTGGATTCGTCTAGTTCTTTTGTAGTAGGAGATTCACTTGATGGATGGGTTGGTTCGTGGTTCTTGGGCGAGGGTTGTTTCCGCTCCGCCTCCGGCCCTCCCTGACTGTCACTCGATTGCTCCACGATGGGCGTGACTGAGCCATCGAACACCAGTGGCCGGGCATCCGGATCCGGCCAGAGGGTATGCACAGGAAAACGCAGCACGGTGAGCCGCTGAGACCAGTCACCGGTCGTCACCTGGACGGTCCAGACAGCCCGGTCACCGTTTGGATGCAGGAGTCCGTGCTGTTGCAGCTCATCCATCAGCCGGTCATTCCGCGCTGGGACACCTTCCTGGCCCTCCTGGTTCAGGTGTTCGCGCAAGCTATCCAGCACCCGTTTGCTGACCATCCATAGATCGTCGTCGAGCCGCCAGCCGGCGGCGCCAGGGCGATTCAGCGGGAGCGCGTCCTGGTCCAGCAGGTAGCGCAGGCCGGTGAGCAATCGTGCCGAAAGGGGTTTGCGCCGGGCCATCGGTATGCGGGTCGGTGCGCCCACGAGGTCGCTTGCTACCGAGAGCCCGTCCGCCTGGCGCACCAGCTCGCCGAGGACACCGCCTCGGTCGGCCTCCCCGCTGATCGTGGCCAACCAGGCCGAGAAGACCTCTCCATCAGAAGCCAGCCAGCTCAGACCTCGTTGTGGCAGGATGAATCGGACCAGCAGGGGCGGTACCTGCTCATGGAAGCGGTAGCGGCGATCCCGCAAGAACGCCACCTGGTACCAGTTTCCATCGAGGGACAGCGGACCGGCCCAAGGATCCCATTGGCCAAGTTCCCGCCCTTGTCGGTCGTACAAATGCACCCGCTGATCGGTCACCGGCTTGCCGATGTCGTGCAGCAGGGCGGCCGTAGCCGTGGCATAGGTCCAGAGGTCCTGCCGGGCCGCTAACTCCTCAGCAGCGGCGCCGGAAGGCAGCAACCGTCCCCGGCGTAGTTTCAGGGACTCGCTCACCACCTCCAGGCCGTGGGCCAACATGCCACCGGGACCGGCATGATGGTGGGCCTCCGAGGCCGGCAACTGCTGCACGAAGACGGCATAGGCCTCGAAGACCGTGGCGTAGAACACATCCCAATGAGCGCAGGGCACCCCGACCAGTTGGCGGATAGCGGCCAGTTGCGGGCGGTGCGGGTGGAGCAGCGTAGCGGAGTCCAGCACCGGCAGCGTCCCCTCCACTGGTGGTGTGGACTGGCGTTTTCGGCCCAAGAGGTTCAGCAGCGCACTCATAGGTCCAGCGTAGATGTGGACTCCATGCGCCAGCACTGTGCCGACGTCGGGCAGGTCACGCTAGGGAAAACGTGATGCTCGTTGGGATGGGTTTTGCAGCGGCGGACGCACCGCCATTTGTGTCACCCTTTCATCGCCGCGCGCCTCTTCTAGCGCGGCGACCCTTTCGGGTAGGGCCTTTGCCATTATCGCCCCCTTCCCTTGGAAGCCGTTTGTCTTGAGTGCAACGGAGTCGACCGAGAGATGAATGAGTCTTTGTTACCAACAGCGAATGGGACGCGCGCAAGAAGTGGCAGGGGACGTCTTCGCTTCCTCCCTTCTGCTTCATGGCTTAACCGGAGTTCGAAATGGAACCACGGTGCTGCCGCGCTCAATTCGATCATCCGAAACTGGCTGGGTAGTTCTCAACCGCGCAAACTGAACAACTTTGCTCTTGTCCTGGAAGTACCCTTCGGGCAGTCCTGCCAAAGCCTCAACATCTGATGCGGCTAGGCCAACGTGCCTTGGGATGGCCTCCAGCGGCATAATCTTCTCGTCAACCAATAGGTCAATCGTGCGGCGCAGCAGGCGGGGTTGCTCGGGCATCCGATCACCATCACCCGGCTCCGATTTGGCGCCCCAGCGGGCAGACCGACGCTTGAACAGCGTCAGTGCATCATCCTCGTCCAGCAGTTCAAGGGCTCGCAAGCGCATGATGATCGCAGCAGCCGAGACGCCCCATCGGCGCTTGAGTAACAGCAAGTCATCCAGCGTCGCCGGCATACGGACATCTGCAGCGAAGGTCTCTGCGGGAAGCAGAAATGCGCCGGCAAAGCGGTGAGCTTGCTGTTCGAGCAGCTTGTGACGGTCGCGCTCAGTGGGGCGCTTTATGTGTCGGTGTAAAACAAGATGACCAAGCTCGTGGGCAAGGTCAAACCTGCTGCGGTAGCCATTATCCTTGTCGGCCGACAGCAGAATGAGGGGCCGCCCGAGGACCTCACTCCAAGCAGACAGCCCTTCAATCTGAGCGATGCCGGTCTCCTCGCGGACCAGAATGACGCCTGCCCCTTCGACTGCGAGCGCCAAGTCCTGGACTATCGACCGCCCTAGACGCCACAAGTCACGGCATTCACATGCGGCCTGTTCGATATCCTCGGTCGTGATTGCTTCTGGGTCGGCATAGAAGCCTGTCGGAAGGTTGACTTCGGGATAGTCAACAAACTCCATCAAGGCGGCGGCGATGTCCTGAGCCCACTCAAGGCGGGCTTCAAGCATCGCCCGTGCCGCGAGGTGTGCGGATGCGTTGCTACGAAAAAGTGGCGTTGAAACTTTTGCCGCTGATTGGCGAGTGAACCACTCCGGCGTCACGTTCACCACTCCTGCGAGGCGCTCAAGCGCCTCGCGCTCTGGCGCCTGCGTTCCCGCGCGCCACTTGCTTATTGTTGCAGGCGACACACTCACCATCGACGCGAGCTGTACTTGCGTCAGGCGACGTACCGCTAGGATCTGACTCAAGCGCTCCTTCTGAAATCCTTGTACTCCACCCCGGCTCATGGAGTGGTTCCGTCTTTACCCAGTTGCTCGCCGATGCCCTTTTTGAGCTTCGGAACCGCAAGGTCATGCTGCGACCCCAGCTTCTTGTCGTATCGTTTTATGAAAGTATCGAGGGGTTCTCTGAAGAGCCAGCCGCGCATATACCGATCTGGTACCGCGATCTGAATCGAAGCTGGGGATTCGGGCTGGATATGTAGCGAACCAGAGAAGCAGGCTACGAAAAAAGCGACGGCCTCGGAAGGAGGCTGATACTCGCGGAAAAACTCAGGCTGCACGAGCGGCTCGATCGCCATGTTCGCCATCGACATCTGTCTGCGAGTGTGGCTGCGCCGACCGTTGATCCAGAACCCTTCAGGGATGTTGAAGCGTGCGAGCGTGAAAACCCCGGTCCGTCCGGTCACGATACCGTTGCCTCGGATCGGGGATGGTGACGCATCAGCGGCTGCAAGTGCCCGCTGAAACGCCTCATTCATGTGAAAGTGGCGTAGCTGACCCACAACATGAGGCAGATGGCCTTCATCCATGCCGCGGCTTGTCACATAGGCACGTTGCGCTCCGACAACCAAAGCCTCCTCAATTCCCAAAGCGACGTCGCGTGATATGTTCCTCACGAGCAGGCCTGGGATGGTTTCCTGGGTTGGTTCGGTCATCGGCAGCTCCATTGGGCAGGATTTCGTATATCCGGATTTTATACCATAATAATTTCGTATAACAAGTGTTCATGGGGTTGCGGTATCCAACTCCGGCGGTTTGGCTGTTCAAATATGAACAAGTTTGCCGTATCCTTGCCAAGATTACCATCGGAAACGGCCAGCTCTGCAACGAGTTAGGAAGTAATGAAAAAAGAAACTGACGATATCTTTACCCTCGACGAAGTGGCGGCCTATCTGAAAGTGGGCAAACGCACGGTCTATCGCTTGGCTGCCGCCAGGAAGATTCCAGCTTTCAAAGTCGGTGGGACCTGGAGATTTGCGCGGGCGGACATCGACAGCTGGATCAAACAGCAGTCGGCTGTGGATCAAGGGGGCGACCACCCTGACTCAGCGAAGGGAGGCCGCTGACCATGAAACTGATTCACAACACCGGCGCAGACCGCGTCATTGACCTGATGCGGCCCCACCTCAAGCGTGGCAATCAGCTGGGCTGCATTACGCCCTCGTTCTCTCTCTATGCGTTCGCTGAACTGCGCGATGCGCTGTCAGGACTGGATCGGGTCCAGCTGATTTTGCCCCCCGACGATGAGGAGCTTGAGTTGCTCGGCGGTGAAGGCGACCGTGCCGCGCGCAATCGCTTGCAGGCCCGTTGGTTGGCCAACCAATGCGCGAAGTGGATCAGCGAAAAAGTGGATCTGCGTCGGGCATTGGGGCCGGTGCCGCAAGGTGCTGCGGTGATGCGCAATCCCGACGCGACACCCGAGCAGGTGGTGCTGGGTTCGTTCGCGTTCAGTACCGATGGCCTCGGTCTGACCCCGGGCAATCCAATGAGCTTGATCCAGGCATCCGAATCCGCCGACGAAGCCATGCAACTCGCTAAGTGGCTCGATCATCAGTGGGCAGCTTTACGAGGGCAGCCCCCTGAATCGAATACAGGGCGCGACGCGTTGATTCAAGGCCTGCAGACCATTGGTGAGCACCGCGATCCCTTCACCCTCTACACGCTCATCCTGCATCACCTGTTTCGTGACAGCGGCGACGATATGGACGAGGAGCGCATCGTTAAGTCCGCCACCGGCATCCGTAACACCTTGGTGTGGAAGAAGCTCTTCAAGTTCCAACGCGACGGTGTGGTGGGCGCCATCGACAAGCTCAACCGCTTCGGCGGCTGCATCATTGCCGACAGCGTGGGCCTCGGTAAGACCTTTGAGGCTCTGGCGATCATCAAATACCACGAGCTGCGTAACGACCGCGTACTGGTACTGGCACCGAAACGCCTGCGCGACAACTGGACGCTCTACAAGGCCAATGACAAGCGCAACGTCCTGGCGGCCGACCGCTTCAACTACGATGTCCTGAACCACACCGACCTTTCGCGCGATGGCGGCACATCAGGCGACATCGACCTGTCGCACGTGAACTGGGGCAACTACGACCTGGTGGTGATCGACGAGTCGCACAACTTCCGCAACAAGGCCACGCACAAGGGGAAAGAGTCCCGCTACGACCGCCTGATGCGCCGAATCATCAAGGAAGGGGTCAAGACGCGTGTCCTGATGCTGTCGGCCACGCCGGTCAACAACCGCCTGGCCGATCTGCGCAACCAGATCGCCTTCGTCACCGAAGGCGACGACACAGCCCTCCTGGAACACGGCATTACCAGCATCGAGGCGACCACCCGCAAGGCACAGGCGCAGTTCAATCGCTGGTTGAACATGGACGAGTCCGAGAAGACACCGGCGAAGCTGGTCGAGATGCTGGGCTTTGACTACTTCACCCTGCTTGACCACCTCACCATCGCCCGCTCGCGCAGGCACGTCGAGAAGTACTACGGAACCAGCGAGACAGGCCGTTTCCCGGATCGCCTGCCGCCGATCAACATCAAGGCTGATGTGGACTTGGCGGGGGAGTTCCGCGCCATCCGGGATATCAACCTGGAGATCCGGCGACTCAATCTGGCCAGCTATGCCCCGCTGCGCTACGTCCTGCCTCACAAGCAGGCCGCCTACGACGCGAAGTACAGCACCCGGATCCGTGGCGGTGAGAGCTTTTTCCGCCAAGTCGACCGCGAAGAGAGTCTGATTCACCTCCTGCGCGTGAACGTGCTCAAGCGTATGGAAAGTGCGGTTTCGTCCTTCACGCTGACCGTCCAGCGACAGCTGAGGGACGTGGAGGCCACGCTGGCGCACATCGAAGCGCACGCCGATGATGTTGAGGAGATCGACATCGCCGACGTCGATATCGATGATCCGGCCTTCGAGACCTTGCTGGTCGGACGCAAGGTCAAGGTGCTGCTGAGTGACGTTGACCTGATTCGCTGGAAACAAGACCTGATCGAAGACCGCAACCGGCTGGCCACGCTACTGGCGGCCGCCAAGCAAGTCGATCCGGCGCGGGATGCCAAGCTCACCGAGTTGCGCACGATGATCGCAGACAAATGCCGCAACCCCATCAACGCCGGCAACCGCAAGATCATCATCTTCACCGCCTTCGCGGACACCGCCGAGTACCTGTACGCGCAGCTGGCTCCGTGGGCGAAGGGCACGCTCGGGGTCGAGTCTGCTCTGGTCACTGGTTCGGGCCGCAACCAGACCACGATTGCAGGGCTGCGCAAGGATCTGGCATCGATCCTTACGACGTTCTCGCCTCGCTCCAAGGAGCGACCTGCGGAGCTGGCCGCTGAAGGGGAGCTGGATCTGCTCTTCGCCACGGACTGCATCTCCGAAGGCCAGAACCTGCAGGACTGCGACTGGCTGATCAACTACGACATCCACTGGAACCCGGTGCGCATCATCCAGCGCTTCGGCCGGATCGACCGCATCGGCTCGCCCAACGAGAGCATCCAACTCGTCAACTTCTGGCCGAACATGGAGCTGGAGGAATACATCAACCTGGAGCAGCGCGTCAGCGGCCGAATGGTGCTGCTCGATATTTCCGCCACCGGCGAAGAGAACCTGATCGAGCAACAGTCCGGCAACTCCATGAACGATCTGGAGTACCGGCGCAAGCAGTTGCTGAAGTTGCAGGACACCGTCATCGATATGGAGGACCTGTCCACTGGCGTCTCTATCACCGACCTGACGCTGACCGACTTCCGCATCGATCTGGCCCAGCACCTCAAGGCCCACCCGGGCAAACTGGACAATCAGCCGCTGGGTGCCTACGCGGTCACCACCAGTATCGACGCCGACATTCCGCCCGGCGTGATCTTCTGCCTGCGCGCCGAAGGCCCGGCGGCGCACAAAGCCAAGGAATCGGACTACCCCTTAGCACCCCATTACCTCGTCCACGTCGGCGACGACGGCGCCGTGTTGCTGCCCTACACCCAAGCCAAACGCATTCTCGACCGGCTCAAGCGCCTGGCGCTGGGTCGCGACCTACCCGACGCAGGCGCCTGCGCCCGCTTCGACAAAGCGACCAAGCACGGCGAAGACATGCGCCATGCGCAAAAGCTACTCGCCGCCGCCGTGTCGTCGGTCGTCGGCAAGAACGAGGAACGTGCGGTGGCAAGTCTATTTTCGCCGGGCGGAACCCACGCCATCAAGGGTGAGTTCGCGGGAAGCAACGACTTCGAGGTACTGGCCTTCCTGGTCGTCTTGGCCGAGGACGATGCCAAATGACTGAGGCTGAGCGGACCATGAGGACGCAAGATATCGTCCTGGCGCTGGGTTTGCCTGACGGTTGTCGGGTCGATCAGCGCGTACCGAAGAAGCTGCTCCTGGAGAATGGCGCGCCCACGGCGGCAGACAAGCGCCTGATCAACGACGGCATCGAAGAAATCCAGTGGGTGGCGGCGCTCAAGCCGAATACCATCGGCGTGTCCGACTACCGCGACGACCTGCGTGAGTACCTGGAGATTGCTGTACTCACCGTGACGCTGCGCGGCTCTTCTGACAAAGGACAGGCCAAGCCAACGAATGCCATCCGCATCAAAGAACTCGTGCATCGCGCGGTACCGTATCCGGTGCTTCTGCTGCTGAAGTCAGGGCAGTCCGTGACATTGTCGCTCGCGCACAAGCGCTGGGCGCAGAACGAGGCGGGCAAGATCGTGCTGGACGGCGGTGTGGTGTCCGTCGTCCTGCCGGACGACGCACCGTCGGAAGCTGCGTTGAGCGCATTCACGCAGGCCCTGTCGCTGACCAGCCAGCCGCAAACGACGCTGTTTTGCCTCTATGAGGGTTGGATCGACAGCGTACAGGCCTTGCTGGCGGCAAGATTGACGGGATCGTTCAAGACCGCCGACAGCCCAGAGCAAGCCGCTGCCCGCCACCAGGCGCTGCAGGAATGCGAGCGGCTGGAACTCGAGGCGACCCGCTTGCGCACGCTGGCCGCCAAGGAAAAACAACTGGCGCGGCAGGTGGAACTGAACCTCGCGCTCAAGCGCGTGCAGGCCCAACTGGCCACAGCGCGCCAACAGCTTTGAAGAATGAACGAATAATGGAGAAGAAGATGCAAAAAATCGACGCGACCAGCCCGGAGGCCCAGTCCGCAGACCTTGTGGTCGGGAACATCGAACAACTCAAAGCCCTGTTCCCGGACCTCATCACCGAGGGCCCTAATGGCGTCGCGGTGAATGTGGACGTGCTCAAGGCGCTGGTGGGCGACCAGACTGCCACCGACGCTGACGAGAAATACGGCCTCAATTGGCACGGCAAGCGCCGCGCGCGGCAACTGGCGCTCACGCCCAGCACGGGTACCTTGCGCCCTTGCCCGGATGAAAGCATCGATTGGGAAACCACCCAGAACCTGATGATCGAAGGCGACAACCTCGAAGTGTTGAAGCTCATGCAGAAGAGCTATGCCGGCAAGGTCAAGCTCATCTATATCGACCCGCCGTACAACACCGGCAAGGACTTCGTGTACCCCGACAACTTCCAGGACAACATCAAGAACTACCTGGAGTTGACCGGGCAGGTCGAAAGCGGTCAGAAGGTCAGTAGCAACACCGAGGCCAGCGGGAGGTTTCATACCGACTGGCTGAATATGATGCTTCCAAGACTGAAGCTTGCACGAGGTCTGCTCAGAGACAACGGGGTTATCTTCATTTCGATTGACGAGCGAGAGTACTCAGCATTGCGCCTGATGTGCTGCGATATCTTTGGTGAGGAAAACATTGTCGGCACGGTCGTTTGGAAAAACGCAACGGACAATAATCCGACCAATGTGGCGACTGAGCATGAATACTTGCTAGTGGTTGCCAAAAAAAAGGAGTCAATTGATGCGGAATGGAAGTCATCCATTTCAGACATCAAAGATGTGCTCGTTAGAATTGGCGATGACCTCACGGCGAAGTTCAAAGGGCAAGAACTACAAGGTGCGTATGACGCATGGTTTCGTGAGCACAAGGCGGAACTGTGGCCGCTTGACCGATATAAATACATCGATGAAGGCGGGGTCTACACAGGAAGCCAGAGTGTGCACAACCCTGGTCGAGAGGGCTACAGGTACGATGTGCCCCATCCAGTGACCAAGCGTCCATGCAAGCAGCCATTGATGGGATATCGATTCCCGAAAGAAACAATGGACGAACTGCTTGCAGCGGACCGAATATTGTTTGGAGACGATGAGTCAAAGATCATTGAGCTGAAGGTATACGCATCCGATTTCAAAGAGAAGCTATCGAGCCTCCTGGAGCTGGATGGTCGATTGGGGGCTTACGACCTCAAGGAAGACTTTCCAACGGAAGGAAAGGTCTTTACGAACCCCAAGCCCGTGCGCTTGTATGAGGCGTTCCTGCCACTCCTATTGAAGGATCATGGTGATCTGGTTGTTGATTTCTTCGCGGGCTCCGGCGCAACAGCCAAAGCTGTGTGGAAGCTCAATTCAAAGGACTCGATCCGACGAACGTTTTGTCTTGTTCAGCTACCTGAACCGCTGAATGCGAGCGATAAGGATCAGAAGGCGGCCGTTAAGCTTTGTGATTCGCTTGGGGTGCCGCGCATTATTTCTGAAATAACCAAGGAGCGATTGCGTCGCGCTGGAAACAAGGTAAAGGCAGATATTCCACTTTTCTCAGGCGACACAGGTTTTCGCGTCTTCAAACTGGCCACGTCGAACATCCGCGCCTGGAATCCCAACCCCACCGATCTGGAGCAAACCCTGTTCGCCCATCAAGATCATTTGATCGAGGATCGCACTGAGTCCGACGTGCTCTATGAGTTGCTGCTCAAGCTCGGCCTGGACCTTTGCGTGCCTATCGAGCAGCGCACGATCAACGGCAAGGATGTGCATTCCGTGGGTGGCGGCGTGCTGATGGCCTGCCTTAGCTCCTCGATCAGCCGCGATGATGTGGAACCCATTGCGCAAGGCATCATTGCCTGGAACAAGGAACTCGCTCCTGCCGGCGACACGACCTGCGTATTCCGCGATAGCGCCTTCGCCGACGACGTGGCGAAGACCAATCTGGCCGCAATCCTGGAGCAGCACGGCATCCAGAACGTGCGCAGTCTGTGAGGGCTCGATGATGAAACTGCACTTTGAGCCCAACCTCGACTATCAGTTGCAGGCCATCGAAGCGGTCTGCGACCTGTTCCGTGGCCAGGAGGTGTGCCGTACCGAATTCACGGTGACGATGAAGGCTCCGCCTGTCGTGGCCGACGACATGTTCCCCGGCACCGTGCCACAGCAAATGACACTGGGCATGGCCGAGTCGGATCTGGGTGTCGGCAACCGCCTGACGCTGCTGGACGATGAGCTGCACAAGAATCTGGCGGACATTCAATTGCGGGGCGGATTGCCCCCATCCGGCACGCTGGCGTCCGGCGACTTCACGGTCGAGATGGAAACCGGCACCGGCAAGACCTACGTCTATCTGCGCAGCATCTTCGAGCTGAACAAGCGATACGGTTTCACCAAGTTCGTCATCGTGGTGCCATCGGTGGCGATTAAGGAAGGCGTCTACAAGACCTTGCAGATCACCGAGGACCACTTCAAGGGACTCTACGCCGGCGTGCCCTTCGACTACTTCCTCTACGACTCCAGCAAGCTTGGGCAGGTGCGCAACTTCGCCACCAGCTCAAACATCCAGATCATGGTGGTCACGGTCGGTGCCATCAACAAGAAAGACGTCAACAACCTCTACAAGGACAGCGAGAAGACCGGCGGCGAAAAGCCCATCGACCTGATCAAGGCGACCCGGCCCGTGGTGATTGTCGACGAGCCGCAGAGCGTGGATGGCGGACTGACCGGGGCGGGCAAGACCGCGCTCGACGCGATGAATCCGCTCTGCACGCTGCGCTATTCGGCCACCCACGTGGACAAGCACCACATGGTGTTTCGCCTAGATGCCGTGGATGCCTACGAACGCAAGCTGGTGAAGCAGATCGAGGTGGCATCGGCCACCGTGGAGCATGCCCACAACAAGCCGTTCGTTCGGCTGGTATCGGTGAGCAGCAAGCGCGGCACGGTCAGCGCCAAGGTCGAGCTCGACGTGGCCACTGCGAGTGGCGTGAAGAGGCAGGAAGTCACTGTGTGCGACGGCGATGATCTGGAGCAGTCCGCCAAAAGAGCCATCTACGCCGATTTCCGCATTGGCGAGATCAACACCGCCAAAGGCGAGGAGTTTCTGGAGTTGCGCTATCCCGGCGGTGAAGCCTACTTGGCCTTGGGCCAGGTACATGGCGACGTCGATACATTGGCAGTGCAGAGGGAAATGATCCGCCGCACCATCAAGGAACACCTGGACAAGGAGAAGCGCCTGCGCCCGCTGGGTATCAAGGTGTTGTCGCTGTTTTTCATCGATGCAGTGGACAGGTACCGCCAGTACGACGCCGATGGTAATCCGGTGAAGGGTGACTACGCCTGCATCTTTGAAGAGGAATACCGGCGCGCGGCCAAGCTGCCCGCGTATCAGAGTCTGTTCGCCGAAATTGACTTGGCGAGTGCCGCTGAGGAAGTGCACAACGGCTACTTCTCCATCGACAAGAAAGGCGGCTGGACGGACACCAGCGAAAGCAATGCAGGTAGCCGCGAGAACGCCGAGCGGGCCTACAACCTGATCATGAAGGAGAAGGAGAAGCTGCTGGGTTTTGAAACGCCGCTCAAGTTCATCTTTTCCCACTCGGCGCTAAAGGAAGGCTGGGACAACCCCAACGTATTCCAAATCTGCACGCTGCGCGACATCCAAACCGAACGTGAGCGTCGCCAGACCATCGGCCGGGGACTGCGTCTTTGCGTGAACCAGCACGGTGATCGAGTGCGTGGTTTCGAGGTCAACACGCTGACGGTCGTCGCCACCGAGAACTATGAGGAATTCGCCGAGAACCTGCAGAAGGAGATCGAGGCCGACACGGGCATACGCTTTGGCATCGTTGAGCAGCACCAGTTTGCTGCGATTGCCGTGACAGCGCCCGACGGCCAGACCGTGCCACTGGGTGTCGATCAATCGAAGGCATTATGGGAGCACCTGAAAGCCGCCGGCCACATTGACGCCAAGGGCAAGGTGCAGGATTCGCTGAAGACGGCGTTGAAAGACGGAACCCTGGCGCTGCCAGCAGAGTTCGATGCGCAACGCGGTCAAATCGCCGAGGTGCTGCGCAAAGTATCGGGTCGCCTGGAGATCAAGAACGCTGACGAGCGTAAGCAAGTCCCTGTGCGCAAGGCCATCTATCTCAGCGCCGAATTCAAGGCCCTGTGGGATCGAATCAAGCACCAGACCACGTACCGCGTACAGTTCGACAATGCCAAGCTGGTATCGGACTGCATCGCGGCTTTGCAGAAGGCCCCGGCGATCGCCAAGGCCCGCCTGCAATGGCGCAAAGCCGATATCGCCATTGGCAAGGCGGGCGTCGAAGCCAAGGAGAAGGCCGGTGCGGCAACCGTCGTCCTGGACGAGACGGACATCGAGCTACCGGACTTGCTCACCGATTTGCAGGACCGAACCCAGCTCACACGCCGCACCATTACGAGCATCCTCACCGGCAGCGGGCGTCTTGACGACTTCAAACGTAATCCGCAGCAGTTCATTGAGCTGGCTGCCGAAACGATCAACCGCTGCAAGCGACTGGCGCTGGTGGACGGCATCAAGTACCAGAAGCTGGGCGACGAACATTTCTATGCCCAGGAATTGTTCGATCAGGAGGAGCTCACCGGCTATCTCAAGAACATGCTGATGGATACTGAAAAGTCCATCTACGAGCACGTGGTCTACGACTCGACAACGGAGCGCGACTTTGCCGATGCAATGGAAAAGAACGACGCCATTAAGCTCTACGCGAAACTGCCCGGCTGGTTCAGGGTGCCCACGCCACTGGGCAGCTACAACCCTGACTGGGCGGTGCTGGTAGAGCAGGACGGCGCACAGCGCCTGTATTTCGTGGTGGAAACCAAGAGCAGTCTGTTCACAGATGACCTACGCGACAAGGAGAGCGCCAAGATCGAATGCGGCAAGGCGCATTTCCAGGCGCTGGCAGTTGGCGAGAATCCGGCGCGATACGTGGTTGCGCGTTCGGTGAGTGATATGTTGACCGAAGCAATCAAGGCCAAGGCGTAGACGGTGAGCAAGATCATGTCGCTCAATTTGAGACATGCGGTGGTCGGCTGTCTGCGCGACCTACAAGATCCCGCAGTTAACACGATGTTGCAGCAGACCTAGGCGCTGTCGACTGAGTGGGGAATGTTAAGCGAAACGGATCTCTCTGATCATGGATACTATTCGCGTAGACATCTGCTATCGCCCAATGCGCATCGGCTGGGTAATCCAATCGGGCGACATCGGCGCATTTCGCCAGGCGGTGAAGCTTTCCCATACGCTCTGGGGCGGGCGCTTCAATCCGATCCTGATGGCAGACCGCGAAGATGAGGCACGACAGCTGATCGATCTGTTCCGAGTTGACTTGCTCTTGCCGGTCGGTGTCGCCGACGAGGTAAAGGCCTTCTCCAAGAAATTTCCCCATCTCATCAACCCGTTCTTTCACGATACGATCTTCATTGGCGGCGCAAATGAACAGAAGCGTGCCCAACTACTCGACATCCATAATTCCCTTGCGCACCTGCGTGACAAGCCAGAATGGAAAGCCATCAACGACCAGGGATTTCGAATCTACAACTGGCAAGCGGATGATCCGCTGGCCGACGTGTTTCTCATGCAGTTCGGCGGCTACCCGAGGGCCGATGAGATTGGCATTGACTACCAGGAAGTGCTGGCACAAGGGTTCGAGACGACGGAGTGCGATCTCGATCCTGAATCGCCGATCCCGGCGGATATCTTGGATCATCCGAGCATCACCTACCTTTCGCGTCACGCCCTCGAGCGCCACTATAGTGTTCAGTCCGGATGGGACAGTCCTGGATTCTTCGTCGGCGATGCCTCCAATCTTGATGACCTGGTATGCCATTGGAATCTACGGGCGGCTGACATCGCGCTGTGGTTTGTTGATCCGGCGCATCTCGGGCGTTACACCGACACGATTCCCGCGTGGGAAAGGGCGATGCGTCAGTCAGTTTCGCATCGACATGAGTGGGATCGACGCGTAGCGGCGTGGACACGGCGCGAAAGTATTGACCAAGCACACATTGATGAGGTGCGTCGGCCGTTTAGTGAGATGGAGCTTACGATCTGCCCGGTTTCTGAGCACAGCTGGAATGGGCGAAATGTGCGACCACCGATGATGAGCTTCGATCAGGTTTCGGTACTGGGCGTATTCGGACGTGAGCGCGGTAAGCCTAAGGTCTCGTTCTCGCTAAGCGACAAACCTTTCTGTGGCGATACCTGGTTTCATACCCAACATCTCGTCGCTTCCGTGTCCTTCATCGGTGGGCTCTACGGCGATGAGCAGCACACACTCAATCTGCCCTACATTCCGGAATTGAACGAGTTCTACGCCCGGACAATGCACTTCCAGTACGACAGGTTGCGCATCGAATCAGAACGGATCGGCATCGTCATTGATGCGGCTGACGCGGATGCCTGGTTGTATGCACTTCCCGTAGCTGATCTCTTCGAGCGCATTTTCGACATGGCGGACTACACCGCCAAGCTAAGCAATGGCGGCTTGATTACGCGGCAGCTCATTTCCCGACTGGGAGGCTTGCAGGGTGCGAGGGTATTCAAGATTCCCGGAGTGCGCCGGTTGCTGAGAACACATGGGCCTGCGGCATCATTTACAAAAAAAGGTGCCCTCGAGTTGATCGGCCAGAAGGACCCAGAGAATCCGGATGCCAAATTCAGCGATCATCTCGACCTCCACATCGAGCAGCGCTCTGCTGGCGCGAAGCTGAAGCCAGATGACGTCTTCGGTCATTTGGTCGAGAAGGGGCTATTTCGCATGGGTGCAGAGCTGACCTGCCCCAGTTGCCGGATGGCCAGTTGGATCGCCCTCGATACCTTGAGGCAGTGTGTAGTGTGCGAGCTATGCGGTCACGAACACGATGCAACACGCCAATTGATCAGGGGAGTGTGGCATTATCGGCGCTCGGGGGTGTTGGGTGCCGAACGTAATGCGCAAGGTGCCATTCCGGTCGCGCTGACACTCCAGCAATTAGAGACCACCCTCAGCGGCGGGCTCCATGATGGGGTGTATTCCCCATCGCTGGACCTCACCAAGAAGGGCCAGGCACGTAACGAGTGCGAGGTGGACTTCATTTGGGTCATCCCGCGACCTTACCCGAGGAAGACCGCAATCGTACTGGGTGAATGTAAGAATCAAGGGCCGATCAATCAGGACGAGTTCGAGAGGGACGTCGATAATCTGCGACGCGTCGCAGATTCACTTCCTCGTAAACGATTCAAGACCTTCATATTGCTGGCCAAATTGAACCCCTTCACGCCCGAGGAGATCGAGCTGGCCAAAACCCTCAATGAGGAGTACCAGAAGAGAGTCATCTTGCTCACTGCGAGGGAGTTGGAGCCGTATCACATCTATGAGCGGACTAAGGCCGAATTCGATATCGACAGCTACGGCGGCACCCCGGAAGACTTAGCCAGCAACACGGCCAAGATGTATTTTGTGGAACATTCCATTCCAGACGAACAGAACCCACCGGAATCGGATGTTGCCGTTGGCCCCGTGAAGTGAAGTGATGTTTGTGCATTAGCCAAGCTTCACTCTGGTGTGTTCAGCCAGAAGGTCACGACTTGCAAGCGGAATACACCAATGAGGGTGTATGCCATACTCTGCACTATGAGATCTGTAACCGCCAGGAAAATCGTCGATGCCATGGTGACCGCGCTCATTGCGCTGGTCATCGGACTGCTGTTTGCCTGGTGGTCCGGCGTGGTGGTGTTTCTTGCTGGACTGGCACTCATCTTCCGCACGAAGCGGAAAGATCCTATGCGTTTGTACAAGGAACGGGACTCGGACAGAAGGGAATCCGGCGAGTGGCTCGAAGAATGGCACGACGACATGCGGCGTCGGCAGATCGGCCCCTACGAGTGGCGGGATTGACCGCCGGACCCTATTCGTCCTCATCCTTGAAGAACCTGTCCTTTAGTTGACCGAGCTGCTTCTTGCTGGGTAGTGCCTGCTCGGCACCGTTCTTGATCGCATCTCCCAGGAGTGTCTGGTTGTCCGGGTCCGTACGTCCTTCAGCCTCGGCCTTCACGGCGCTGCTGGATGCCCGAAGGTCGCGTTCCCCGCGATCGATTATGTTGCCACTGCTGGCGCGCTCTTCTTCCGCTTCCTTCTGGATTGCGGCGAATCCTTGGCGGACCTGACTGTCTGTCGGGACGCCGGCGTGATCGGCCGCGTGCCGCGCGGCGCCCTGGAAACCGACCGCTCGGTCCCGGATTCCACTGGGTTCAGTTTCTTCGTTGGATACCGAAGCCGTGTACGTGTCGCCTTTCCGGAACACGTCGTCCTTGGTCGGCGCGTCACGCAACCCGGCCAGTTCCAGCCCCTCGTTCCGGCCGTATTCCTCGGCGTAATGGGTGATGGCCCGCATGGCTGTAGCGTCACCCGCCGCAGCACGGGCGAACAGGGTGTCCACTTCCTGCTCGGTCCAGGTCGGGTCGAGGCTACCGGGACGCGAGAAGACGCCCTTCTCGGCGCCGATCATGTGATCGCGCACCTGCATGGCGACATCGGCGCTGAAGGCGAAGCCGTGCTCATGGACCTTGGACTGGGCCTCCTGCCAGGCGGCGGCTTCCTGCAGGGTGGCGGTGGCGACCTGGCGGTGACCGATCTGTTGCTGTAGGCCACCGGACACCTCTTGCGCCAGGCTATCGCCGGTGCGTTGGTGGACGCCGGCGGCTGCGGCGTGCCCGGCGTCGATGGTCGCCTGCCAGTGTTTGCCGTATTGGGTGTCTTGGGCGAATCGCAATGCATCCTGCCAGTCCTCCTTGATCTGGGCGTCGCTCTGGCCGCGGAGCATGAACTCTCCCCGCAGGGCTACGGGACTCACCAGGTCGAGCAGCTTCGGATTCTGGGCTGCGAGCGAGGCCAGTCCGAGCATTTGTGCCGCCTGGCTCGCACTGTACCCCCGGTTCTTGCCGAACTCGTCAGCGATGCGCTGTGTCTCCCCGAACTCGCGCCGGAATGCGGCCATGTCGGAGCGGTTCCAATCCAGGCTGACACCGGTCTCCGTGGTGGTCTGACCCGTGAAGCGCTCCATGTTGCTGTAGTTGGCGGACACCTGATTGGCATAGTCAGCCACTTTGGTCTGCGCCGCCTGCAGCGAGGTGGTGGCCTGGGTCAGGACCGAAGACCTCACGGCATCGCCAATATTGGCAGAGAACGGCAGGTTGGATTGGGGCACGTCTATGTAGCGTCCCTCCGCCGTGGTTGTGTACATCGCGCCCGTAGCCGGATGACCCATGGTCGAGATACCCGCCTGCCAACTCGGGCTCTGGTTCTGCTGCCACCAGCCGGCGTTACCGATGCTGGTATTACCCAGACTGATGTTGCCGCTGGAGGCCTCGTCGGCGGCCCTGCTCACCGGCGCTTCGTAGCTCTGGGCGACGCGGCTCGCGAGACTCGCCATCATCGCGCCGCCCTGGTTGACGACGAGGTAGGAGATCATCGGGATGGACAGGCTCAGGTACCCCGCGATGAGCGCGGTGTCGCTCATGACCTGGCCGAGACCCGTGTAGTTGGCCAGTGACAACGCGGTGCTGCCGTCGGGCAACAGCAGGCTGCTTGTGGCCGGGTATTGGCTGTAGAGACTCATCGCGAAGTGAAGCACGGCATAGAGTGGCGCCCACAGCTGGATCCACACTAGGCTCTTGAGATAAGTCAGCGCCACCTTTGCTACGCTCGGCAGCATCGCAAGCAGGAAGGCGACGGGAAAGACGGCGTAGATAAAGGCTTCGAACAGGTTACGCAGGATCGGCAGGGTGCGTGCGGCCATCTCGCCCAGGGCGGCATAGGTCGTGCGCCGTTCCTGTTCCGCTCGCGCGAGGGCGAAATCCTGCGCCGCCGCCGGCGCGCCCGCGCTTGCGGCGAACTGGCTCAGCCCCCGGTGCAGGGCATTGGAGAGGGCGTTCTGCCGAATGATACCCTCGGCGCTGATGCTCAAGCCGGTCAGATATTGATACGAGACCGGCATCGCGGCCGCGAACTTCGCCACCGCGGCGGTCGTGTTGGGGGCCTTCACCAGCTTCTCTCCGTAGTACTGCCGGGCACGGTCGACCTCGCTGGTGAGATCGGCATCGAGCTGGTTGCCGGCGCCGTCCCGGCAACCGAGGATGAAGCGATCGTTGGTCGCGTCCCGATAGGCGAAGCTGCGCGAGACCGAGGTGTTCGCGCGGATGAAGGCCCACAGATCGGATGCAGCGAACAGGTCGTCCCAGTCGTAGAGACCGAGCAGGATGTCGTAGAACACGCAGGCCTGCCAGAACTCGCTGAAGTTGGCGGCCAGCCGGCTGTCGGTAATCTCGAAGCGGGTGGAGGCCTCGACCAGATACTGGCCGAACAGCATCCCGTTCTGCTGGTACTGCATGTCGCCGGGCAGGCTGAACACGGTCTCGTAGGCGCGTGTCAGCCAGTCCCCGACCTGACTCGCGGTGCCTGCCATGGCGCCGAGCCCCAGCGGCACGTTGGAGACCACGGCGGACTGGGTGGGGTCGATTCGGTCGGTGATGATCACGTCCACCTTTGGAACCATGAAGGCGTTGTAGACGAGGATAACGGCAAGCAGCCATTGCAGGTTCAGGGATCTGTGCTTGAAGGCGCCCTCGATCAATACCCACAACAGGCCGATGAGTGCGGTTAGCTTGAGCGCCGTGATGTAACCGCCGTTGCCGGTGATCGCGGCCACGCCGTTGAACACGAGGCGTAGAAACTCACCGCCGCCATAGGTGAATACCTCCCAGGCCATGCCTCACTACCTCAGTGCGAAGAGGCCCAGACCAGGCTGCGGAACATGCCCGGTGAGAGCTTGCCGACCAGCGCCTTCTCGTATTCCCTCACCCGCTGGGTGAACACCAGCGTCTCTTCGAAGGTCCGCCGTACGTCGTCCTGATGATTGCGGATCTCCCGCCGTGCCATGATCACCCCGTCGAGGAAATCGCGGATCCGATCGTCCCCCCGGTTCTCCAGCGCGTTCGCCGAGGCGACCATCTTGCCGAGCAGGTCGTTCAGGTAGGTATAGAGGATGTCCTTCGCGATGAGCGTCGCGTAACCCTCAATCTCCGGCGCGAGCGCCCCCGGGATGTAGGCCACGCCCACCGTCAAGTACTTATGGACCGGCAGCGAGGTGGAGGAGAGCAGCCCCCGCTGCACGTCGTCGAGACGGGTGTCGGTCTGGATGTTGAGCACGATCTCATCGAGGAGGGTGCGCACTTTCGCGATCAGCCCATGATCGATGACGACGGTCTGTGAGTCATTCATGTCGGTGCAGGCGAGTTCGTCAGCGGCATCATCGGCGCAGGCTCTCACGGTGACACTGCCGCCCTCGAGCAACACCCGCAGCAGATCCCGGCCGGCGCCATCGGTCAGGATGGACGGAATCACCTGGTAGGTCATGGTGGTGTCCTCGCTGCCGGGGTCGTCGACGCGCAGGATCACAGTGCCGGAGAGGTTCATCATCACCTGGGCGAGGTCTCGATCGGCGACGAAGAACGGATTGCGCATCATTGCGCGCCAGGCGAGGTTGCCCTCGGTCACCATCAGCCGCTTCATCTGGCTGTTCTCCAGCGTACTCATGCGCTCGCCCCCTGTGGTGCAGGCGACCTCCGCCTCGGACCAGGTCTCGCCCCGGCTGTTGACCCGCTCCATGACGCAGGCCTGCTTGGACAGTCCGAAGGTCTTGAGCGCCCCGCCCGCGAGCGAGGACCCGGCTTCACAGGCGTTGATGCTGTTCAGGCCGTATTGCTGCGCCCAGGTCTGTATCTGCTCCATCGTCGACGCGATCTGCGGGCTGATGGTGCGCAGCGCCAGCATGAAGGCCTGGCTCACCGCCACTGAGCCGATGTTCTGGAGCATGGCCACGAACTCCTGGGCATTGATGAACGAGAAGCCCCCGGTGAAGAAGTCGATGCCGCCGCAACCGGCGCGAAAGCGCGGCCACTGTACCGAGTAGAGGGTGTAGTTGCGCTGCGGTACACGCATGAATACGCCGCCGCCGGTGAAGTAGCCGGCGCTCTGGCCCTCGTAGACGCCGGGCCGGGTGACGTTGCTGAAGTTGATGTCGTTGAAGAAGGTGTCCATGTCCGAGGCGAGGTCGGCCCGGACGGTGAGGGTGGAAAGGCAGAGGCACAGGGCCAAAAGGCACGTACCGGTCCTAGTCTTTGGCATCGATCAGCTCCCTCGAGAATTGCGCCTGCAGCAATGGATTCGGCGGCTCTCCCTTCAGCAGGGTGTAGATCCGCTCACGCAGCTCTGACCAGCTCACGTAGCCGAACGCGACGGGGTGGACGGAGCGGTCGCGGGGATTCACCAGGTACACGGCGGGCACCGTGTCCGTGTTCAGCTCGAGCGCCGCATCCGTGTTGGTGCGGGGATCGGGAAAGTCGGGTAGCGCACCGCCGTCGAGGCTGACGGGAATCACGGGAAAGCCATAGGTCTCGGCGAATGCCTTCAGGATCGGCGCGAACCGGTGGCAGAACGGGCAGGAACCCTTGAAGAAGAAAAACAGACCGTGACTGCGGGCGGTCGCGACCAGAAAGTCGTCGACCAGCCGGAGTTTCTCGTCGTTGAACGCCTGCACGGCCTGGTCGTTGACCGGATTCGTGAGCCGGGTATCCAGTGCCGGCGTGGTCCACACCGCGCGCTGCCAGGCCTGAGCGAATGCGCCCGCGCGGTTCATCGCGAGTTGGTTCAGCCTCAGGTAGGTCGCGAGGTTCTCGTCGGAGGGTTCAAGAATTGCACGGGCCTTCGCGGTCTCGATCTCCTGCTGGAAGGTCGCCAGCACCGCGACCGGGTCGAAGGGCGCCGGCGACAGAGCCTCGGGCACTTCGGACTCGGATCTCGGAGCTGGATCCTGGTACCAGAACCAGCCCTCGCGATGCCGCTCGTAGTAGACCTCCGGATTCTCGGCGTGTACATGGGCCGAGCTCAGTATCAGCAGTGCCGACGTGATGACGAGCCGGGTCAGGATCATTGCAACAGATCCTGAATGCGCTGTTCGATGATCTGCCGCATCTGGCCCTCGGAAGGCCGATCGGCATTGTCGGCGGCGGCGAAGGCATCGGCGTAGAACTCGCTGAAATCGATACTCGCAAAGTCGATGCTCGTCAGCTCCTCAGGTGTGAGGCCCCGGCAGTCGGGATTCCGCGCGGATCCCCAGTCGATGCCTAGCTGCACGCGCCCCTGTTCGTGGATGATGCGGGCGAGATTGGAACTGAAGCAGCAGTAGGTGTACCTGCGCGCGAGACAGCCGAACAGGGAGCGATCGCTGCAATAGGAGCCGACATAATGGCATTGGCCGGCCTCGCGCTTCTGCCCGAGGATTTTCTCTTGCTCGGAGCACTGGGCAAGCGACAGGTCGATACCCCAGCCGCTGTCCTTGCAACAGTTCTCGAAGCCGAGCACCGCCTTCTTGCAGCGCAGATCCTCGCCCTTGAAGATCAGCATCTCGTCGGTGTCGAAGTCCTTCGCGGCGGATTCCATCGCACCGAGGTGACTCGCGGCGAGCGCGAAGTCCTGGTTGGGCTCGTAGCCGGTGTCGAAGCACGCGCCGTCCAGGCAAAAGGTCTGGCTGCCGCAGTCCATCACGGTCTGCGTGACGGCGTCGTCCTGCGGGCAGCGATAGGTCTGCTCGTACTCGAAGCAGGAGCCGTCGGACAGGGTATTCACGCACCTGGAGTCGACTTGGCTGCAACCCCGATCGCGCAGTTCCTGGCAATAGGTCTCCTCGCGGGTCCCGCCAGTGGCGCACAGGTAGGAATCGTCATACCGCCAGCAGTCGCGATGGACGGCGATGCCGTCGATGAGTCGTGTCTCGTTCGGTTCGGTGCAGGTCTGGGATTGCGGGACGCACAGGCCGGCCTGCGCCTGTTGTTCCAGCGTGCCGCAGGTGCTATCCCAGGTCTCCGACCACTCGCAATCGCAGTACTGCGTCGCTTTGAACTTCATCCAGCCCTCGCCAGCGCCGGCGACGATGACGCGCATGTCGATGATGTTGAGGCCGGTGTGCAGATAGGGCTTGATGTCGATGTCCAATGTCCTGTGCCAGCTGGTGCTGAGTTCGCAGGCGCCGTAGTCGGAGGGGCCGTACTGCACCCGCTCGACGAGCAAGCCTATCCCGAGCGGATCATAGACATCGATCTCCAGGCGATCCCCGCCATACGGACCCACGTAGACCAGAGTCCCGTTCACGGTGACGCTGATCCAGTCGTCGAAACCCGCCTCGATCAGGGTGAATTCCTGGATCTTGTCGATGTCCTCGATCAGGAACGCCGTGCTGCGGTCGAAGACGGCGCACTGGCCGGTCCAGTAGTTATCGCTGAGGGTGCCGATGGTCATGTAGGGGTAGTCGTATGTCCATCGCATGTCGCTCTGCACCGACTCGAGATCGATGCCGCCGGCGTCGCATTCGATGGGCCGGTTGCACGAGAGTCTGAGTGTCCTGGTGCAGCCGAGCACCTCTTCCATGCCCCATTCGGTGCAGTGTTCCTCGGACCAGGTGGCGGGTGCGGCAGTCGTCGTGATCTCACGGCAGCCGCTGTATTGGCCGGTGAATTGCGACCCGAGCAGGGCCTCGGGATCGGCGCTGATGGCGTCGCCGCGCTGGACGATCGGGTCGTCACGATCGATCGTGAAACGCGGTCGACTCAGGGCGCTGTCCTGCACGTAGGTGCCGACTTCGCTGTCGGGCAGTGCCTGGCGTGCAGCGTCCTCGATGCCGAGACCCGAGCCGTAGTATTGGGACTCCGGGGTGTCGGCGCCCTGGTAGCCGGGTACCGCGGAGAGATCCGGGCTGGAAGCCGCGTTCGAGACGGCGGCGTTGTTCGAGCCACCGAAGTCCTTGCCGAGCTGCAGGGCCTCGTCGCGAGTGAGATCGGCGACAGCCGCAGCGGGCAGTGCGAGGCATAGCAGGAGGAGGGCCCGGCAGGTGCTCATGGTCGCACCTCCAGCCGCCGGCGCCATTCTCTGGCGTGGATTCCGAGCGGCGTATCGCTGGCCTCCCGCGCCATGACGCCGAGGGCATAGTCGAGGCTGACGTCGCCGGCTATCTTGAGATGTTCCGGAACCGGACAGCCTTCCGGAGTGCAGGGAGCGGCGGCATCGAGCGGCAGCACGAAGGTCGGCACCTTGTCCACGCCGAAGCGTTCGAACAGCGTGGGATCGATCGCGACGGATGGCTTCGCCTTGCCGGTGTTCGTATCGCCCTGATCCTCGATGTCCAGCAGTTCGCCGAGGCGTTCCGCGGTGCGCTGCATGGAGTTTTCCGCGAGCCCACGCAGCAACACCGGCGATTCCGTCACCGCCGCCTCCAAGAGCAGCGACCGGAGGGCTTCTTCAGGCATCGAGAATGAAACGAAGATCAGTGGCGCAGACTCTACGGTGGTAGCGCTATCGGGGGTCACCAGGCCGGGATTTGCCAGCAGGGCCTCGATGTCGCTCCGGGCTTTCGCCAGCGTCTCTGTATCGATGTCGGGCAGGGCGCCGCCTGGAAGGAGGCCGGTGCCGGGATCTGTTCTCATCACGGCCGACAGGGCGCGGTCGGCCTCTCGATGGATCTCGTCATTGAAGTCGGCATCGCGGCTCAAGCGCCATGCCTGTTCCACTGCCTCGCCCGATCGGGCGCGTGCGTTTTCCAAGTCCTCGGTGTCGGGCTGAGAAGCCGGTAGGACCGAAGGGACGTGAGCACAGAGGCCGGCGATCGCCAGCATCCTCAGAAGGCGCAGCATGCCCGCTTCCTCCAGATGAGATAGGCCCAGTCCTCGCCCCGAACCGGATATTCGCGACCCGCGCCCCAAGGAATCGTGACGCGCCCGAAGGGCTGCGCATCGAGGGTGTAGGGGGTGGGGTAGATCATCTGCGTCTTGTACTGGGACTTGCGCAGGATCGGCAGCGGCAGGGGCATACACATCGCTTCCCGGCTGGACGTGTCGAGAGCGACGAACTGCCGATGCAGCTTGGCCGCCATGCGCTGCACCAGCAGCAGCGAACTGTCCACGCCGCCTTCGTGATGCTTCACGTTGCCATCGAGCGGGTACATCGAGCCCTGACATCCGGCGCACCAGAACAACGGATCGAGCGGAAAGCCGACCGTGGCCGCGGCACAATCGGCGGCGCAGGCGGCCTGGGCGGCGGTATTCGCGAACAGTGCCGCCTCGGGGTTGATCAGGAACGCGAGTTCGTCATCGTCCCACAGCGGATCCAGTTCCGAGAGATACAGGACATCGAAGGACTCGGGAGCGGTGCACGCGACATCTGTCAGCAGATCCATCCAGGCCAGCAACGGATAGCTGTACCAATGGACGTGGTAGAAGGCGTTACGGTTGTCGCTGGTCTTGACGTTGGTGCCCGAGGGCGATGCCCATGATCCCAGGGTGACGCCCCCCAGCAGGGGCGAGCAGAACGGCGTACGGACCACCTCCGCCACACGGGCCGGCTCCCAGAAGCTGGTCCCGAGCCCGATCCGGATGAAGACCGGCGGTGGCGCGGGGCAGGTGCAGATCAACGGCACGCTGTCGCCGGAGTCCTCCATACCCATGTCCACTTTTAACGGACCGATGCTGATCGGGAACACGCATTTCCAGCAGATGTCGGTGAAGGGGTTGGGGAAGCGGCCGTAGCAGGGCTCGGCGGCCGAGGCCGGCGGTGCGATCAGCCAGGTCAGTGCCGTAGCGAGGCATGCCGCAAACAAGATCTGATGGAACGATGGGCGCTTCATGGCGCCCATCGTTCACTTGTAAGGATATCCGAGAAAGGAGAAACGTTATTTCATGGGCGAGGAGATTTCGAGAACCGGTCGACGGTCCGGAACGCACGGAAATTGGGCTCCAGCCGCACCCCGGAATCTCGGCTGACTCCAATGAGGACATCAATCAGGCGTATTTTAGCTATATTATGTCGCAACTATATGATATACAGAAGCAATGACTGATCATCATGCGGACATCAAAGCGGACATTTTAGCGGCCGTGGACCGAGGCGAAGGCGCCGAGTTGATGGAGCCGCTGCTCATCGGCGAGAGCTCCCTCCACAGAGGCGTCCTCACCGATCTGACCGTCGAGCTCGCGGCCAAGGCGGCCGGTTTCCGTCGCAGCCTGCCCGAAGGCGTGCGCACGGCCCTGGCCGACCTGGTCCGGGCCATGAACTGCTATTACAGCAACCTGATTGAAGGTCACGACACGCACCCGGTCGATATCGAGCGGGCGCTCAGAAATGATTACAGCACTGACGCGCGCAAGCGCGATCTCCAGCTCGAAGCCAAGGCGCATATCACCGTGCAGCGCTGGATCGATTCCGGCGGCCTCGCGGGTCGCTCCGTAACCGTGGAAGGGATCTGCGAGGTTCACCGACGCTTCTGCGAGCTGCTGCCGGAAGACCTGCTCTGGGTGGGAGACCCGGATACCGGCGAGCGTTTGAAGGTGATCCCCGGCGAACTCAGGCGCCGCGATGTGAGGGTCGGCCAGCACGTCGCCGTCAGCCCCGGCGTTATCCCCCGGCTTCTCGCTTATTTCGAGCGCACCTACAGCCGGCTCGGCAGAACGGACGCGATCCTGGCCGCCGCCGCCGCTCATCACAGGCTCTTGTGGATCCACCCATTCCTCGACGGCAACGGTCGCGTCGCGCGCCTGATGTCGCACGCCATGCTGCTGGAGACGCTGAACACCGGCGGCATCTGGTCTGTTGCGCGGGGTCTGGCGCGCAACGTCTCAACCTACAAAGGGCATCTGGCACGCTGTGATCTGCCACGCCGCAACGACCTCGACGGCCGCGGTACCTTGAGCGAGGAAGAGCTGGTGAACTTCACACGCTTCTTCCTCGAGGTGTGCATCGATCAGGTGAATTTCATGGAAGAGCTGGTCCAGCCCGAACGTCTGCGCACGCGCATCCTCATGTGGGCGGAAGAGGAAGTGCGCCTCGGCACCCTACCGCCCAAGGCTGGCAACATCCTCGAAGCGATTCTCTACCGCGGCGAGCTTCCCCGCGGAGAGGTTGCCGGTCTGCTCGGCGCCACCGCACGTCACGCGCGCCGTATCGTCGCCGCGCTGGCGGACTATGGGGTACTCACGTCGGAAAGTCCGCGTGCTCCTTTTCGACTCGCTTTTCCCGCTACACTGGCTCCGCGTTGGATGCCGGGGTTGTTTCCGGATGGGACGTGATAGACGGTATTCTCAGGTCTTCGCCCGCACCCGCTGAAGGGTAAGGAGAAGGCCGCTGGCCGATCTCGGTGAATGGCAATTGGCGCATCGCGTTCGAGTCCCTCGACGGGAACGCGTACGTACTTGATTATGAGGATTATCACTGATGGCTATGCACTCCCCACACACCGGCGAGTTCATCCGCTCTGTCTATCTGGAGAGCCGGCCAGAGCTGCCATTTTACGCGACCTCGTTCGCAATGGGTGCTATCGGCCATCACCCGACGTTGGTGATCGGCGGCTCTGCGGCTCCTAAAAATGCAGGCTGAAGCCAACGTCTGAGATTTCGCTGACCGTTTTCGTGCGGTCAAGCCCTCGGGATTGGCGTAAAGGCATACTAGACACCTGGGCCTCGCCATCACCAGTTCACGTAGTGCGTGACTAGTAGACAACGATACAAAGGGGGGGGTACATGGCCTCTGCAAAGCGAGACTTTGAGCGGTTCGTAGCGTGGCTGCATCTGCCAACCACCCAAGCCCCGCTAGAGGTGAGGCGACTGGCGAACCTCGCCTTGGCCAACTTTGATGGGCTGGCTAAGACCGTTCGCCAGCACAGCCAGCGGTCCACCTACTTGGTCGTTCACGCTCGCAGGGCCTTGGCCCAGACGCCCGACGGACCGCCCAATATCCAAGCTGTGGCGGCCGATGGCGCCTGGCCGTGGCAACGGCTGCGGAACATGACTATCGGCCCCTTCCGAGGCTTTCGGACGCCCGAGCCCTTCGATCTAAGAAAACGGGTCATCCTGTTCTACGGCCCCAACGGCAGCGGCAAAACCAGCTTTTGCGAAGGCCTGGAATACGGCCTGTTGGGCTCGGTCGAAGAGGCCGAAACCAAACGCATCGACGGACACACATATCTCGCCAACCTCCACGCGCGCCGCTTTGAGCCGCCGACCCTGCGGGCGACCAACAATCAGAACCGGGAAGTCACGGTCGACTCAAATCCGGATACATTCAGGTTCTGCTTCATCGAGAAGAACCGGATCGACGCGTTCTCCCGAATCGCCGCTCGGCCGCCCGCTCAACGCACTGAACTAATCGCCACTCTGTTCGGAATGGACAAGTTCAACGAGTTCGTGGGCCACTTCAATGAGTCCATTGACCAGCAGCTCGTACTGACCGCCACCAAGCAACTCGCGCTGACCGGCAAGCGCAACGCCTTGGCCACCGACCAAGCCATGGTCAATGGCGAGGCGAAGGCCCTGCTGGACCTGGCTAACGAAGAAGCCGCCCTCGCCCTTACGCACTCTGCGGGCATGACGTATGCGGGACTCAAGGTGCTTATCGGCACAGCCGACGCGCCCGGTCGCCTGCAACAGCTCGAAGGCATCCTCAACGCCGTGCCACCAGCGGCGATCGGCCTTTCGCGTGAAGGCCTGCTGAGCGCCTTCGAGGCGTCGCGCCTGGGCCAAGAAGAGCTCACAGGCATCGCCGCCAAGCTCGAGGCCCGCAGCAGCCAGGTTTCTTTCAAAGACCTCTACACCGCAGTCATGGCTTTGCAAGCCACCGAAGGCGACCACTGCCCTGCGTGTGACACGCCGTTGGCGGACGCGAAAGCCAACCCCTTCGACAAGGCCTCGGCCGGCCTGGCGCAGCTGAAGGAGCTCGGCGAATTGCAAGAGGAGCGCAAGACCGCACAAGGCAAAGTTGCCACCGCGTCGCGCGAGCTCCATCGGCAGCTTGCCAACCTGGCCGCGTTCGTCGCGACCCATGGGGAGCAAGAGACGCCGGTGGGCCGATACCTTGCCGGCCTGGCAGCCGAGCCTGCGGGAGATTGGTGGGCGGCAGTCTACCCCGCGCGGGCGCCGCAGGAGGGCGGCGCTGCTGCGCCCGCCGTGACGCTCGAGCAGATTTTGGCGGTCGCCGACCGCGTGGCAGTGCAAGACGCTGCCTCGCTGCTGGCCCGCCAGGAGCGCCAACGTAACATCACCGAGCGTGACGGACTCATTGCTTTCCAACTGTCTGTCCAAGCCCAGGATTTGAAGCGGCTACAGCTTGTCGATGGCGTTGCAGCGGCCAAGGGCCGGATCGCAGCGTTCGATGTGGACAATGCGGCACTCATCCGCGAGGTTGCCCAGGAAGCGCTCGACATCGCGCGCGATGCCCCAATAAAGGCCGCATACGACCGCTTCCTGGTCTTACTCAGAACCTACCGCAACCAGCTTCCTGGCACCCTCATGACCGGCCTCAACGACGCGGCTATGAACCTCTACAACGAGTTCAACCGCAATGACTTGGAGCCGGACAAGCTCGCGGCGCTCCATCTGCCACTGACCGGCGAACAGAAGATAGAGATTTCATTCCGAGGCAATCCGGGCGTTCGCGTGGACGCGCTGCACATCCTCAGCGAAGGCCACATTCGCTGCCTGGGCCTGGCGATCCTGCTCGCCAAGGCCCAGAGCATCCAAAGTCCGCTGATCGTTTTCGACGACGCAATCAACGCCATCGACCACGATCACCGCAGCGGCATCCGCGAGACGATCTTCGAGAGCGACCATTTCGCCCAAACACAGCTCATCGTCACTTGCCATAGCAACGAGTTCATCAAAGACATCCAACAGCACTTGCCCGCTCAGCGGCGTGGCGATTGCCAAGTCTACCTGTTCCGCAACCACACCGGTAACTACCAACCTCGCGTGACGGGCAATGTCCCGAGCAAGAATTATGTGGTGAAGGCCCGCGCGTCAAAAGACGCGCTGGACAACCGCGAGGCCCTTGCGTCTTGCCGGCAGGGCCTCGAAATGCTGTCTGAGAAGGTGTGGCGCTGGCTCGCCAGCCACGACTTGGGCGTGCTGAACCTGCAGATCGCTGGGGTCGGCGCGGAGCCCGGCTTGCGCAATCTTTGCGAGGCGCTCTGCAAACGGCTCGAAGACGCGGCGACCTTCAACCACGCCAACAAGCCGGTGCTGATGGAAGCTTACAGTCGGATTCTTGGCATCCCGGCCGCCAACCTCGTGTGGACCTATCTGAACAAGGGTACGCACGAAGAAGCGAACCGGGACGACTTCGACGCTACCCTTGTGGAGACGGTGGTCCAAACTCTTGAAGCGATGGATGATCTTGACCTTCGCGTAGGCCGATAGCCATGTACGAATTGCACCGCCTGGGGTGGAACAGTTTTCAGCAGCTATGCCAGACGATCTGCCGCGAGGTTCTGGGGCAGACCGTCGAATCGTTCCTCGACTCGAACGATGCGGGCAAGGATGGCGCGTTTGCCGGCACCTGGGCTCCTGCGCCGGGCGAAGTCTATGCAGGCCGCTTCGTGATCCAGTGCAAGTTCACGGCGGACGCCGCGCATAACCTAAGGCCGTCAGACATCAACGACGAGATCGAGAAGGTTCGCAGGCTCGTAGCCGCAGATCAGTGCGACGTTTATGTACTGATGACGAATGCCGGAGTTTCGGGGGCGCAGACGGCCAAGGTTAAGGCCCTGCTGACCCAGGCCGGGGTCCAGCATGTGTTGGTTTTTGGCTCCACCTGGATCAATCAGCAGGTTAGGGAGAGGAAGAGTCTGCGCATGCATGTGCCGCGCATGTATGGGCTCGGAGACTTGAGCCAGATTCTGGATGAGCGCGCCTATGCACAAGCCCGAGCGGTGCTGGAGTCGATGCGCGAAGACCTCGCGAAGGTGGTCATCACGACCTCCTATGGAAAAGCGGTGGAGGCTTTAAACGAACACGGGTTCGTGATGCTGATTGGAGAGCCGGCGGCAGGCAAGACAACAATCGCCTCGATGTTGGCCATGGCCGCTGCCGATAAGTGGGGCTCGTCAGTGCTGAAGCTGAATGATCCCGCCAAGGTGGAAGAGCGATGGAATCCGGAGGAGCCGTCGCAGTTCTTCTGGGTCGATGACGCCTTTGGCATCATGCAGTACGAATCGTCTCTGGCGCACTCGTGGAACCACATCCTGCCGCAGGTAAGGACCATGCTGCGCCAGGGGGCTAAGATCGTGATGACTTCGCGGGACTACATCTACAAGCGTGCCCGGCGTGATCTCAAAGAAAGCGCCTTCCCGCTGTTCAACGAGAGCCAGGTAGTGATCGACGTTCACGACCTCTCAATCCAAGAGAAGCAGCAGATCCTCTACAACCATCTGAAGCTCGGTAGTCAGCTCCCTGCGTTCAGGGCCGAGATCAAGCCGCACCTTCCTTCGGTGGCGGCACACCCGCGCTTCATCCCCGAAATAGCCAGACGGCTTGCGGACCCAACCTTCACCAAGCGGCTTGATCTGACGGAGTATCACCTTGGTCAATTCGTGCAGAAGCGGGAGCAATTGCTGCAGGAAGTTCTCGACGGACTGGACAAGGACAGCATGGCGGCACTAGCACTTATCTATATGAAAAAGGACTATCTCGAAAGTCCGATTTCATTGCGGGAAACGGAAGAAGATGCCCTGCGCAGGCTAGGCAGTAGCCTCGGGAAATGCATTACGGCACTGGAGTCCTTGAATGGCAGTCTCGTCCTGCACCAGCTGGCGGACGGTGAGTCGGTATGGCGCTTCAAACACCCGACGATCGGCGACGCGTTCGCTTCCGCTTTGGCTCGGAGTCCGGACCTTCTGGGCATCTTCCTGCTGGGAAGCGCCACCGAGAATCTGATCGAGCAGGTAACCTGCGGAAATGTCGGTATAGAGCAAGCGGTGATGGTGCCGAAGCCGCTCTATCCGCAGATGATCGCTCGGCTTGCAGAGTTCACTGCGAGCGAGAAATACAAGTCCCAGCATCTGGCGACTTGGGGCGCGAAGTGGTCGCTGTATTCATTCCTCACCCGGCGGTGCTCGAAAGAATTTCTGACCCTCTACCTTCAGACGAACCCGGAACTGATTGACAAGGTTTGCCGTCCCGGCCTGTTGTTGAGCTCTTCTTCCGAGGTAGCCCTTGCTATGCGTTTACATGAGTTCGGGTTGCTGCCAGAGGAGAACAGGAAGATCTTCGTTCAAGCCGTGAGCGCATATGCCGTGAGTGGCGAAGACGTGTATGCGCTCGACGACGTGGATATTCGCAGCATGTTCACAGATGCTGAATTCGACGCGCTTATCGCCAGGGTCCGCTCAGACTTGCTGCCAAGGCTGAGCCGGGTGCGCGAAGAGGAACAGGATGGATACAGGGGTGACGAACCTGCCGATGAATACATGGAACATATGTTCGAAAGCCTCAAGACGCTGAAGGACAGGTTCGGCGATGACGCAGAAGCGGTGCGGATCATTGATCGCGAGATCGATCTGGCGAAAGACTGGATTAACGACAACGATCATGCACGTCCAGATAGGGCGCCCCGATCGCTCGGCACAGCCGGGACCATCGACAAGCCACATGGCACCAGGAGCATTTTCGACGATGTCGATGTCTGATGAGGGGGCTCTACTTTCAGAAAATGCGGCCTGTCTGCGTCTGAGCAGTCGCTTGCGTGCCTTGCGATATGGGGTGATCGCGGCCCCGTCATCTAAACGGAGACGAGCAGCGCGTCCTTGTCGTAGATGCCGGTGACTTCTCGCGGTCCAGATCTACAGGGTTGCGAATGGACGCGACGAACGCGGTGCTGGTTGACCAGGATGTCGAGCCCGGTATCGTCACCCAACTGTCAGTGGGCATTTTGGTTCGGTATCGCGAAGCTGGCTGTCGCAGCAGGTGGTCATGTCCGTAAGTCTGTGCCTTGTAGTTCAATTGCCGAGTTGAGTGTCGGCTTTAGGGCGTCGAATCCGATGCCACTAATGGCTGTAGAGGGTCGAACCGAGATAGTCGGTCGCTTTGTCCAGAGGAAGAATGCTGTTCATTCATGGATGCCCTGACGGAACTCCATTACCTTAAGTTGGGTCCCATCGGTAGCGATCAATGCTGGTACACGTTCAATATGAAATCGTTCCACCAGCTGACCCTGCTGGTCGAAGTACAAGCGCACCTGCCATTTCTTCATGAGCGCCAGCACGGGTCCATTGGTCAGAATGGGTATTATGTGCACTGGATCGTCGTCAATCATCGATCGCGCCCACTCGGCCTGGCCGGGATCGTCGCCATCGAAGAACAGAAGCTGCTTCGATAGTGTCATGTAGTCGAGCGGGTTTACCGTCGTGCCAGCCGGGTGAATGATGCGGCCTTCATGGTCCTTGATGTCGTAGGGCACGGAGATGCTCGGATCGACGTAGTAGGTCCGGTTCTGTGTGGCGCGCGGCAGGCGCACGCCTTCTGGGCGTTCGACATAGGCTTGATACCTGGCGTTGGCATCCTCCTCGATACGCGCCAGCTCGCCGGTCTCCTCGAGCGCGGTGAGGCGCTGCGCGATAGTCTGCAGCATGTCCTGCTCGGCGATGGGGTAGATGGGTCCTACCACACCGAGGTCACGGGCGAGCAGGACGCTAGAACAGGCGAACAGCGCGACCGATAATGCGATCTTGGGAAATCCAGCCGATGTCTTCATAGCGTGAGTCGTAGCTGTCGGGGTGGGGTGTCCACACGAAATAACGTCCGGCCGGGATCACCCCGGAGGGTCCGGGCTGCAGGGGCTGGCCGGAGCGCGAACGGATCTTGGCGGTGGCGATGTAGTCGCCGTTGATATGGAAATCCCGGCCCTCGCGGGTGACTTCATCGCCCGGCACGCCCATGGCCTTCTTGATAAAGAGCATGCCCTGCGGATAGAAGCGATTCTGCGGCGGGTAGAAGGCGACCAGGTCGCCGCGGGCGGCCGGGGCCTCGGTCTTGAGCACCAGGTAGAGGACGCCCGGCAGGCTTTCGGTGCCGTTGATGCCGAGGCGGTACCAGGGCGAGAGCATCAGCGACAGGAGCCAGACGAACAGGACGATGCTGACTGTCAGGCCCAGCCATCGCAGGAACCGGCGGATCTGCACGCGAAGGTTCCCGGGTTGGAGTACCGCGGTCCGGGGTGTCATGGGGTTGGCGCCTCGATGCGCCTGCGCAGCACCGCTGTGAGGTCTGGCGCTCCGGAGACCACCGCCGGCGAGGCGAGGATCACCGCATGGTAATCACGCGAGAGCCTTGCGGTCTCCTGTTCGAGCAGGGTGGCGAAACGTGCGGCTTCGATCGAACGCTCCGCGTCCGTCAGCTTCATCAGGTCAGGATGGCGGACGTGTTCGGTGACCAGCGCGGCGAGGTCTACCTGGGCGACGGTCAACGGCGGGAAGACAATGCGTTCCGCAAGGACTGAGAGCAGGCCGCCCGCGATCCCCAGCAACAGTCCGTATGGCCAGCGGTTCATGTGCGGTCTACCCTCCCTGACAACCTGTCATCGAGTCCCTCCCGTCTCCACGAGCCGCTCTACGGCCTCGACGAGACTCAGGCCCTGGCGCTGCATCGCCTCGATGGCGGCGTACTCTTCGGCCCGGGTCGAGTAGAGTTTCTCGGCGAATGGGTCCACGACGAGGCGGCCGACGGTGGCGCCACCGGGTCCCATGACGGCAATCTCCGAGTACTTGCCTTGCTGGGTGTCGACACTGGTGAGCAGCCGGCGCAGGGTCTCGTCCATCATGATGCGATCACTGGCCTCGGCGGCTTTGACCGATTCCGGTTTCTGACGCAGCAGGAACACCCAATCGGCGTTGTCGAGCGCCGCTTTAGAAGTGCCGGACTTGAAGTAATCGTCGATGCCCTGGGTGACGGTCATGAACGCCCCACCGAACTTGCGCGCGGTGCGGTAACCCTGTTCGATGAACTGCCCGGCGTTGCCCTGGCCCATCAGCCGCCAGGCCTCGTCGATGATACAGAGCTTGCGCTGGTTGCGGTCCCCGAGGTACATGGCCTCGGTGATGCGCATCATCAGAAGCAAGAGCACCACGGTCTGCAGGTCCGGGCGGGCATCGAGCTCACCGAGCTCCAACACGACGAAGGGCTTGTCGAGATCGATGTTGGCGGCCCCCTCGAAGTAGCGGCCATAGCTGCCGTCCCGCGTGTAGGGATAGAGCATACGGCCGACGCGCCGGGCGCTTTCTTCGGCGTTGTCGAGTAGGCATTCCGCGACTCCGGAGATCGTCGCCAGGTTGCCGTGAGCATCCCAGGTCAACTTGATGGCCTCTTCGAGGAAGGCACTCTGCAGGCTGTTGAGTCCGTCCTTCGGCGCGGCCATCTGGGCCAGCACCGCCTTGAGCAGCGGCGTTTCCTCCTCGATGTCCTGGATGCCGGTGAAGGGGTTGAGGTTGATGCGCGTGCCTTCCGAGAACTCGAGATAGGCGCCGCCGACCAGGTGGCAGAGGCGTTCGTAGCTGCGCCCCGAGTCGATGACCCAGACTCGGCCGCCGGTCCCGAGCAGGCTGGTGACCATCTCCTGCGTGAAGAAGCTCTTGCCGGCGCCGCTCGCCGCGGCCACCGCGACGTTGAAGTTCCCCTTCTTGTTGTCGAACGGATCGACATGCATGATCTGGCCGCGGCGGCCGAGCAGCATCAGCAGCGGCGTGCCGGTCCCCTTCCACTCGGCGGCCATCGGTGCAGAGTTGGTGCAAGACCAGGTCAGAAAGGTTCGCAGGCGACCGAGCACGCGCATCTCGTCGACGAATCCCGGGCCCGGCATCAACGGCAGGCCGGAGAGGAAGGCATGCAGGGCGGTGAAGCGATCCTTCTGCAGGGTCCATCCGCGCGATTCGAACAGGGCGTTGAGCCGCTGTTCGGCGTAGTCGCCCTCGCCCTGGGGCGCGAACAAGATCACTTGGGAGTGGGCCTGCAGCAGCTTGTGACCGTCCTCGACGAGGCGCGTGACGAAGTCCCAGTCCTGCTTGCGCTCGCGCCATGCAGGCAGGAAGCGTCCCATCGACGAGTCCGCCATCTGGGTTGCGCGGGCTGCTTTCATCTTTGCGCCGTGCGCGGCCGAGACCTGGTCCGGCATGTGCACCGTCAGGGTGTGCAGAAATGGGCAGGGCAGGCGCAGGGTGTTGCTGAAGAGATCGCCGATGAGATCGCTCATGCCCCAGCCGGCCCAGGCCTGCGGGTATTGACGCACCGAGTAGGGGCGCACCTCGACGATATGATCACCATACCCCAGTCCCAGTCCGTCACGTCCGACCATCAGCAGGGTGTCGCCGGCGATCACCTGCTCCTTGAGCAGGCGGTCGTCTTCCCAGTGCAGTGACGCACGGCGATCACGCGCGGGATTCAGGATCGTATCGAGCAGGTTGATGAAGACGTCGGCGTCCACGGACCGGCTCGACAGGCCGGCCGAGGAGAGGGTGCCCTTGATCGCCTCGCGCGTGCGCGTGAGCCAGGAGTTCTCTGAGCCGCCGCCAGCGCTGCGCGACACGGGGCGGACTACCGAGACGAACAGGCGATAGTCCCGCACCAGCATCGGCTGGTCCGACAACAGGGATCGCCAGTTGCCGCGGCGCAGGTAATCGACCCGTTTGTCCGCGAGGAACCGGAACACCGCGCCATCGCCGGTATGGGTATCACGAGCCTGCGCCCAGTGTTCGAGCAGTGGCAGGATATCGGGCGAGGCGTAGAGCAGGATCTGCACCGAAGTTCCCGGTTTCAGGCCCTGCGTGAACAGGCCGTTCAGTACCTTGAGCTGGTGCTCCCCGAGACCGACCGCGGGGGTGACTTCCAGCATGAAGCCCGCGCTGTCCTCGTTGAAGAACAGGCAGGTCTGCGGGTCGAACCGCTCGTACGGCAGCAGCGTCGCGAGCCGATGCTGGTCACTGAGGACCCGCAGGCGGCGGATCGACGGCGGCATGCCGCCCGCGGCATAGACCTCGGCGGGCGGTTCCTCCTGGAACCAGCGCCGGATCTCGTGGGCGACAAGCTGGCAAAGATCGGCGAGGCTCATCACTGACCGATCCACCAGACGCCGTTGTCCAGCCGCAGGTAGAGATAGGTCTCGTCGATGAGATCACCTGCCTGATCCTCCCAGCGATCGATCCATACCCGGATGTGACGCGGGCGCGTCAGCAGCGGATCGCCCGGCTGGATCGTTGCGATGATCGGTGTGTCCGCGGCCCTGCGCCCGTCCTCTGTGACTTCGTGGCCAGGGGCGCTGCGCTTGCCGGGAAGGACGCCGGCGACCGAGGCCTCGTAGATCTCGCCGACCGGTCGGCAACCGACGCCTTCGGGTACGCCGCAGGCATATTTGGGGCTACCCGCGCAGCCGACGAGCACAGAGAGCGCCAGGGCTGGAAGAATCGACCTGTTCATCGGGTACCCTCCGTCTCGCTTTGCCGCAGCCAGGCCCTGAGTTCGTCCAGCGGGAGGTACCCGCTGCGCATGCGGCCGTCGGGCGCGACCAAGGTTGGCGTGCCCTGGATGCCATGAGTCTGTCCAAAGGCCATCGCCCGGTCGATCACTCGCAGTGATCGTTCGGTACAGTCCGCGGAAGGCGATGCACCCTCCAGCGACTTACCGTCCATCACGCGGGCGAGGGCCTCTGATGACTGCGCATCACAGAGGATGCGCACGGACTTGTCGCGGGCTTCCGGGTGCAGGGCGGGAACGGGAAACATGATCTCCCAGGTCTCGATGTCCTTCGCATCGCGCAGTACTTTGTTGAGCCGGCGACACCATGGGCAGTCGGGATCAGAGAAGATGGCGAGCTTCAACGGACCCTGGCCGTGACGCACCGCTGCATCCAGCGGCAGGTCGTTCCAGGTAATGCGCGTGAGAGCTGCCTTGCGTTCTGCGGTCACGTCCCGGGCGGTCTCGAGGTCATAGAGGTGACCCACCAACAGCCAGCGACCCGAGGTGTCGGCGTAGAAGACGTTCCGATCAGCAACCACCTCGACGAGGCCCGCGACCGGCGACGGGGCAACGGAATCGATCCGTGTCGACGGCATGGCCTGTCGCACGCTGTGCTCGATGGCGGCGAAGTCCTGCGCCGGCGTGGCCGAGGCGACGCCGATTGCGAGTGTTGCGGGTAGAAAGAGCGGAATCCTATAGATCAGGTTCATGAGCGTCCTCCGGAGTCGTTCGCGTTCTCGAGCAGATCCACGCCGAGCTCGAGTCCTTCGTTCAGTACCATTTCGACGACCCGGCCGGCGTCGACCTCGAGCACCGGGTAGACCTCGTTGGCCCGGTCGAGGTACCACTGGGCGATACGGTCGAGCGCCGAGCCGAAACCGCTGGCGACGCCGTACCGGGCAATGTTGCCGGGATCGATGCTCTGCACGTTGCCCAAGGCGCTGGTGGACAGGGACGTGAACGACTGGGCGACGCCGCTCCCGATTCCGCTCGCTACGCCGGCGATCAGCGAACGTGCGATCATCTGGCCCTGCTTGCTCACGACCCGGCCACGCAGGCCCGCCTTGCCGTCCTCGCCCGCGACGAAGCCTTTCAGGGACACTTCGAGTACGTCACCGTCCCGCAGCACGCAGCTCAGCTTCTCGAGCCGCAGGTAGGCGCGCTCGGACGCAAGGTCGCCATAACCGGCGGCGGTGGCGAAGCACTCACGTACGCGCGACCGGAAGCGGTTAGGCAGGGTGCCGTGATCGACGAGACGAAGCAGCACCGGTTGCGGATTGGTCTTCGCGAGTCCGCCGGTCGGTGCGTCGAGACCGGAGAGCAGCACTGCCTTCGCGAAGGCACCGGCCGGCAGGAAGTCGCGCACGTTACGGGCAACCTTATCCCGGGTAGCCGCGCCGGTTGCGGCCGGGGCGAGGTCGATCACGAGGATGCCCGCGGTTAAGCCCGGACGTGTGGGTGGGCCGGCTCGGGGGTCGTCCAGCCGTCTCGGCGGCGGCGGCGGCGGTGGTGGCAGGAGCTGTCCGGCGACGATCTCGGTGATCGTGCTGGCGCCCGAGGGTACGCCTTCGTCGGGCCCGGAACTGCCTTGCGCCCGAGGAGCCGGGGCGGGTGGCGGCGGCAAGGCTCTGAGCGGGGTGGGCGTCGACTCGCGCTGCTGGCGTTGCAACCGTTCCACTTGACCGCGCAGATCATTCATCTCTCGGCGCAGCATCTCGTTCGTCTGTTTGAGACCTTGCAGCTCGGTCTCGGAGCGCGAGATCCAGACTTCGCTCGGGTCCAGGCTGTCGGCCGGGGTGCGATAGCTCTTGACTACGTCTTTAGCGCCGGCGGCCTGCTCGACCCGGCGCGCGGGATCGGAGAGATAGAGTCCCAACACGACCAGCGAGATCACGGTGCCCACAACGGCGACGGTGATCCAGGTCTGGCGTCGATGGATCGACCGGCTGTCCTCCATCTAGCGACCCTCCCTGACGAGGTAGATCGAGGTCGATTGCTGAGGGGCCAGCTCATGCTCCATAACGGCGACCGCCTTGATGCCGGTGGCGAGGCGCGAGAACTCCCGTTCGTCCAGGCGCATCGCGTCGTCCGAGACGTTGGTGAGCCGGTACACCTCGCCGGTGAAGTCGCCGCGGTAACGCATCACGAGCATCACCTTCGCCTCGGTCCACAGCGGGATCTCCCGCTCCTCGGTAGCGGGCAGGTAACCGTCGGGCACCGCGTTGCGCGCCATGTCCCGGACCAGATGCTTGATCCGCTCGATGTAGGGGAGCGACCGGGTTTCATGGCGAGTGACGGCCGCGTCGCGATTCTTCGGACGGAGCAGTACCGTGTCGGACGGCATGTCCACGGGCACCGCGAGCACGGTGTGCGTCGCGCCGTGGTCGTCCCGGAGGAAGAAGCTGAAGGCGCGCGTCCCCATGTCAGTTGCGGGGCGCAGGAAGATCTGGCCGCCATCCGGATCGGGCTGGACCTGCATGCGGTCATCGAGACCCCAGATACGCTGGATCCGGCCGCCATCCGCCATTGCGATACGGGTGAGGTCGTTCGTGGATACCTTGATCGTGACGGTCTGGCCGTCAACGACGTCGATGAGCTGCAGGGCGTGGGCGTCAAGGACCCGGATCAGCAGCATTGCCGTCAATAGCAAACGGATTTGCACTGTCTTGAACCTCCATGAATTTCGAGACGAACAACCGACCGTTCCGGTAGGCGAAGCGGATCAGGAATGTGGCCTGGCGCTGCTCGGTCTGCTTATTGCCGACCAGGGTCGTGAGTTGACCGGTGAGGGCGGCCTGCTGTGCCAAAAGTCGGATCTCTTGGGGATAGAACGCCGAGGAGAGACGGTTGCGCCTGATCCTGTTTACGTCCCCTTCGAGCTTCGCGGCGAGGATCCCGTAGTCCTTAGGGTCCGCGTAACGCAGAAACAGGCTTACCTGGTGCCCGATGTTGTCGGGGTTGTAGGTGAGGGCGAGGCTCGCGAAGAACACCGCCATCTGTTCCAGGTACTCAGGCGAGACCTCGTCGCCATGCACCCAGAAGGGCTTCTCGAACAGCGGCGGGATGACGATCGTTTTCTCCCGCACGTCGGTGTCGATCACCCAGTACGCGAGACCCAGATTGGAGGCAGCCATCGCCAGCGCGACTACCATCCACAGGTTGCGGCGCAGGAGGGTCTCGGTGAGCAGCGATCGGTAGCGACCTTCCCTCATCCCACGTACTCTCGTACGTGACTGGGTGCCCGCCCCCGAAACCACCATCGCGACGGCGTGTACCAGTAGAGAAAACGGGCGATGATCCCCCGGCCGCCCTCGGCCTTCACTCGCGCGAAGCCACGGGAAAGCAGCAGGCCGATGACGAGGCCGACCAGGATCTGGCCCAGCAGCGCACCCATCAGGGTGAAGAAGATCACCAGGATGGCTTCGTCCGCGTCCCAGAAGAAAAACTGGGACGGATCGTCGAGCCGGCGGGGAATCAGGTAGTTCTCCTGTTCCATGCCTATACCACGGCGGAACCGAAGATGGCGTCGATGATGGTCGGACCCAGCGCACCGAAGATCGCGAGGATTACCCCCAGCACAGCAGGCAGCGGACTGCCCTTGGCAGCGCCGTAACCGAGGCCGATCAGCCCGCCGACGATCGCGATGCCGCGGCCGAGGTAACCGGTCGCCGCATCGTAGAAGAACTGGTAGGCCGCCTGAAACTCCACGCCCGTTGTCGAGGCCAGCGCCGCAAGCGGCAGCATCAGCAGGGCGAGAAGGGCAATGGACTGGTGTAATACGACGGGTCGGGTCATTGTGGCGGTTCTCCAGGTTGGTTAGTGGGTTTGTCGGGGAAGGCGGACCGAATCTCTGCGCGCCGGCTCGCGGCGCGGCCCTGCAGGGCGGCGTTGTTCTGGATGTAACGGCACTGGGTCCGGCCGCTGATGCGGATGTCATCGGGATCGAGGCCGAGGTCGACCAGATAGTGTTTCACGGATTCCGCGCGTCTCAGAGCAAGCCAGTCGTTGAATGCGGGTGGCCCGATGTCGTCGGTATAGCCCACTATGGCGAGTCGCCGGTTCGTGAGGGTAGGCAATTTGTCGCGAAGCGCCTGTCTATCCGCTTCGGCCAGGTAGGCGGTACCGAATGCAAAGTGAATGGTGAACGGTTCCTGAGTCGTTGATGTATCAGTTGAGAAAATCGGTCCTGTATGGTCACGGTCACGCAGAACCCTGCTCCTGTGCGATGTGTTCATGTTCTGTAGATCCTCCCTGACCGTTGTGCTTTGCCGAGTGAAAGGTGTCTTCGGCGTCGGTCCGGGGCAGTCCGAACAGATCGCGAAGTACGGCTGTTCATTGCCGTCTGGATTGGCTGGCTGCTGCGCCACGCTATTCCTGGGCGGAACCGGTGGTTCATCAGGGCTCGGTGGCGGTGATACACAACCGGCCAGAACCGCAAGACAGACGCCTATAAACCCTGATCGCATAATCCTCTCGCCGTCGTTCCGTAACAGAATCCGTTCTCGTGCCTGCGTTGTATGCCCCGACTGCTCGCCAACCGTAGCCGTATTGCCGGATGTTTCCGGCCAAGATCCATGCGCCTACACCAATGCTGAGGCAGGGATCCCAAAGGTCCTCCGAACTGATGCCATGCTGTTTCAATACGGGAAACCACCATGAGTTGATCTGCATCAGCCCGATGTCGATCGACCCGTTCCCATTGACATGCACCGCCGCAGGGTCGAGTCCGCTTTCCACCTCGGCGATTGCCTGCAGGAGAACCGGAGAAATGCCATAGCGTTCTCCGGATTCGTGGAAGCACGACGTGAGCTCATCTCCATGGGCGATTCCGAAGATCAGCGACGCTATCGCTGCAGCCAAGCTAGGCACTCGCCGAGGCGTTTCCATTCCTGTTCGACTTCAGGGTGTAGTAAGATGCTAGGAGCATGGTCCGCGATAGCCGCGCAGAAGTTCCTAGCGGACTCGAGTATTTCACTCATCTCATGGGGAGTAAGTCTGGTAGAGCTAGCTTTCTGGCTAGAGTCAGACGAAGACTCAGCATTCTTCGACTTACACATTTCGCTTTCCTTGTAATATGTGGGCGCAGTTGGGAAAATCGTATTCCGGTTGCAGGTCACATCGTCAGGGAAGCAGGGGTGGGGTGGAAGGAAAAACGTTACAGCGTTGTGGTAGGGTTTATGTTCGTCGCCGTGACAATAGGTGCCCAGATAAGTGGTTTCTAGGCAGGTAAGACGCATGATTTCGTGAATGGAACCACTACAGATATTTAGGATATATGCAGGATCAGTAACAGGTTATCTGCGCGTCAATAAGTTTGGGCGATGCGAGAAATAGAAAGTAGAATAAAATTAGTATGGTGATCTGAGACAGATGGAGTCGAATTGGGGAGGTGGAAATGAGTCAGCATGTTCTGCTCAATATTGCACGGCGTAGTCAGCACCGGGAGCGTCCGGATTTGCCTGCTGAAGCGACTTACGATGCATCTCTAGGTCAATGGCGGCTCGAGGGGAACGGGAATCCTGTGCCTTTTCCTCCGCCATCGTCAAAGAAGTCTGACATAGAAACTGGTGAGGATATGAAAGGGGAATGAGGCCGCGCGTCCTCATTTTGTCCAGTCTCTACGACTTTGCTGTAGATGTTGTTGTGCGAGAGCTTGCTAGGTCTGGTGTTGACTATCTCCGTTTGAACCGCGAGCAATTCTCCGATCTTCGGATAACGCTCTATCCAGCTGATCGCAAGTTACTTGTTAAAGGCTTGGGTCTGGATGCGGAAGTTGACTCCAATCTTGGCGCTATATGGTACCGGGCACCAGTCTTCTTGCGCACGACGCAAAGTGGAAATATTACGCCTTCAGATCAATTATCACGTTCGCAATGGAGTTCCTTCCTTCGATCTATGATGGTCTTTGATACTGCGCGGTGGATGAATAATCCAGTAAATACCTATCAAGCGGAGTGCAAGCCATTTCAATTGAAGGCAGCTCATGAGTGCGGTTTTAACGTGCCTAAGACGCTGGTTACAAACGACGCGGCAGCCATACACGGCGCCTTTAAGGGTGCAGTAGCGATAAAATCAACTGATACTGTATACCTGCGTGATGGGGAAGATTTTCTGTTTGCGTATACGTCAATTATGGCTTCCGAAGAGCTTCGCGACGACAATACGCATCAAGTTCCGGTGATTGCGCAGCGCGTTATTAGAGATAAGGTCGATATTCGTGTCACTGTAGTAGGCTCTGCCCTTTGGGCATACAAGATAACAGTATGTGGGAACGGTATCGAAGGTGATTGGCGAAAAAGTAATCGAGAGGATCTAGAGTACAATGAGGTGGAACTACCTCCTGAGGTTGCAGTGCGCTGTGTGCATCTCTGTCGATATCTCCACCTTCCTTTCGCGGCAATTGATCTCGTTCAAACCCGAGAGGGTATTTTTTTCATAGAAGTTAATCCTACTGGCGAATGGGCTTGGTTGCCAGGTGCACAGGGGAAGGTTGGGCATGCGATCGGATCATGGTTGATTGGATAGGATTGCTTGCAGCTCGTATTATGAATCGAAAACGTTTCCCTCGCTGGTTAGAAGAGATCTTTCCCTTTGCAGCCTACCTGCAAGCAAAGTGGAATATTGATCATGAGATTGATAACGTAATGAAGGGTATTAGTGTCTCAAAACAAATTGAGGATGCGTGGAAATGTTACTGCATGCTTGATGTGGGCGAGCTGCTTTCCTGTTTGAGTTCAGAATATGAGCGGAGCGATGGTATTATCGAAAAAACCTTTAAGTTTGGTGCTGGTCTTGCTACCGCTTTAACAATTTCTTCGGTCGCGATTGCCTTGGTTGGAGAAAAGCTCAGTGGAATGGGTTGGAAGATCGCGTTCGTCGCAGCAATAGGCCCCGCCTTCTGTTACATAGCTGCTGGCGGCATTCTTGGTTTGTCCGCGATACGTGCACAGAGACGCTTCGGCTGGGGCCCAGAGGCTTTAGCGGAGCGTAAGAATAAGTCGGATCAGGATCTCGTAAAGTTGGTTGCAAGGGACCTTGCTCTTCAGCAACGCCTAGGCATTATTAACGTGATGCGCAATGAAGCAGCGTTTATGTCGCTACGAAACGGATTCTTGTTGGCAATTCTTGCTATTTTATTTGCGCTGGCTGGATTAGCTATTGGGTCATAGTTTCCCTTTGAGAATAGTGGGCAAGAAGGAAAAAACCTGCCTGGCGATGTTGAAACACCAGGCAGGTATATGCTTCATTGGGTATCATTGCCTTTAGTAGCTTTCAGGGCTGCTTCATAGGCCTGGTTCAAATCTTCCCAATCGATACTTCCTCCACATTCCTCGCCGCGCCGGTAGGCCTCGACCAGCAGGCGTGCCGCTCGTGATGCTGCAGCCTGTTGGCGCAGCACCTTCACGCTGCTGTCGGGCGCCGGCCAGGGCTCGTCGGACCCGAGGGTCTGTTCGACGGTGAACTGCATAGGTAGGCCTGCGTCTCCGTCTTCTTCGAAGTCGTCGAACAACAGCGGAATCTCGGCGGTGTCCTGCCAGATCTCGCCATCGTCGAACAGACTTTCCGCTTTGCCCAAGGCGGCCTCAGGCGTCTCGGCCTCGATGCCGACCATGACCCGATGCTCGTAGGGCAAGGTGTATTGAACGATGTATCTCATCGGTTTGCCTCCTGGGTTTAAGGCCAGGGGAGACCTCCCCGCCGGGGAGAAGGTCTCCCCTGGCGGGTGGTTATGGTAAAAGCGATTTACCGGTGCGATGCCGTGGTATGCCGGTTCCGGATGCCGAGAGATATGGCCTCCAACTGACCGCCCAAGCGCTCGACCGAGTCGGAGCCGAAACCCTCATGGATGCCGAAGACCTGGTATTCGACCAGGGTTCGGATGGCCTCCGTCTCGGTCAGGCGCCCGGCGCGACACATGCTGCGGATCAGGCGAGGATATCGCCGATGAATGATGTCACCCATGGTCATCCTCAGTCCTCCTGCGGCAGCATGATGGTCACTACCGGTTCGCCGGCGTCGCCGGGCCCAGCCACCAGCTTCAACGTGGTCAACCGCGCTTCGACAGTCTCGCCATCTCGCGGGACACGATAGAGCTGATATGCGAGCTGCGATTCGCCCGTGGCGTTGCCGCGGATCGCGACGAACGCCATCCACAACACGTCCCACAAGCGTCCAGACTCGTCCTGGTGGGTCTGGCGCTGGCTGTCTTCCTCAGACCACTCAACACAATCCGCCCATGCCGCGGCGGTCATGGCTACTGGCCAGCGGAATCCGGCCTCGCGCGCCGTCTCCGATACGTCCACCAGCACTCCATCGGCAATCGCCTGGGTGCGGGTGTAACTGTGGATGACCTCACCGAATACCTCGGTGATCGTTTGATCTTTTTGCATGATGGTTCTCCTTACGGTTGATGGAGACGTAAGCTTCCCGTCAATCCGACAGTTCGGCCATAGAGTTTCCAGCCCTTTGGTTGGCATAGACCACGGGCGGCAATCCGCCCAAGGCATCGTGGGGCCGCTGTTCGTTGTATTCCACGAGCCAGCGACTCGTTAGCTCCCGCACTTCATCCAGATTTCGGAAAAGATACAGGTCCAGCACTTCGTTGCGGTAGGTTCGGTTGAAACGCTCGATGTAGGCGTTCTGGTTCGGCTTGCCGGGCTGGATATGTTGGATCAGCACGTGCTTCTCCTTGGCCCAGTCGGCCAGGACCTGGCTCAGGAACTCCGGACCGTTGTCGACCCGCAGTACCTCCGGCAGGCCGCGCTCAGCTTCGATCCGATCGAGTACTCGCCGTATCCGGTCGGCGCGCAGCGAGGTATCGATCTCGATCGTCAGCGCTTCACGGTTGTAGTCGTCGATGACGTTGAATGTCCGAAACCGCGGCCCCTGGTACAGTGCGTCACTCATGAAATCCGCCGACCAGATCTGATTCTTCCGCTCGGGCACCAGCAGCGGTATCCGCTCCCGGTTCGCCAGTCGCCGCTTGGTCCGTCGCGGCTGGTTCAATCCCAGGGCACAGTACACTCGGTACACACGCTTGTGATTCCACAGGCGGCCCAGCGCACGCAGCCGGTCAAAGTACTTCCAGAAGCCCCAGCGCGGGCTCGCCTCAACAAGCTGGTTGAGAGCGTCGATCACCTCGGCGTCGCGCGCCGACCAGTCCACCGGCGTCTCGTAGTACGTCGCACGAGGCAAACCCACGCAGCGGCAGCTTCTCGCCACCGACAGGCCATGTGCCGTCACCAGATAACCCGCCGCTTCGCGTCGCTGCGGCGGGCTCAGAGCTTTTTTTCGATCAGATCCTTCATCGCCCGGTTCTCGAGCGCCAGGTCCGCATACATCCGCTTGAGTTTGGCGTTCTCCGTCTCGAGATCCTTCATCCGGCGCAGATCCGAGGCCTCCATCCCGCCGTACTTCGACTTCCAGTTGTAGTAGGTCGCCTCGGATATGCCGTGCTCCCGGCACAGGTCCTTGACCTTCAGACCCGCATCGGCCGACTTCAGGATCGTTACGATCTGGGATTCGGTAAATCGCGTCTTCTTCATCAGAACCTCCTGGCTGAAATTCTGCCAGAAAGCTCTACCGCTTACCTGTCGGGGATTAGGGGGAGCTTACGGAGAGACCACCACCCCAGGCGGGGAGGCGATCTCCCCGGTGGGGTAAAGTGACTGAAGCCGGAGAGCGTTCCCGGCAGGAACGCCGCTCCGGCGGATGGATCGCTACAACAGACCGCGCTCGGCGAAGGACGTCGTGCTTTCACTACCGACGACGATGTGATCGATCACGCGGATATCGACGAGACTCAATGCCTCCCGTAAACGTCGGGTGAGGGATGCGTCGGAGTGCGACGGCTCCGCCACGCCGCTCGGATGGTTGTGAACGAATATGACGGCCGCCGCATTCAGCTCGAGCGCCCGTTGCACGACAACCCGAGGGTAAACCGACGCGCCGTCGATCGTGCCGAAGAACATCTCCTCGAACACCAGCACTCGGTGCCGAGAGTCGAGGAAAATGGCGCCGAAGACTTCGTTGCGGTAGCCTCCGAGCACGAGTTGCAGATACTCCCTCGTCGCGAGCGGGTTCGGCAGCACGCGACCGCGACGGTGGCGCGCGCGAAGGATCTTGAGCGCTAGTTGAACGACCGACTGCTGTTCGGCATCGTTCAGACTGACATGTTGGAGCGCCGAGATGCGGTTCTCCGGTGACGATTCAACGTCCTGTTTCGTGCATTCCATGATGACCTCCTCGGGTGACAGACGCGAAGAGATCAACGCCCGTGACCGGGAGCGAACTCCCCGGCCTGGGTAGTTGAAGATAGCGAGCGGATCGCGATTCGAAAGGCAGCTACGGATCGCTGTGCCTGCCTATACCGCGTGCGCGGTAATGTGAATGGACCATGTTGCGCCAATCGGCGTTGGCGACCGGCGCTATGTCCAGGTACTTCAGCGGACACGAGTAGTAGTAGGGGTGCATGGACTCGTCCAATGCCTTGTAACCCCATCCACAGTCTTTTTCCCTGGCGAGCAGATTGCAGGCAATGAATCGCTTGCGACTATCCTCCTGCTTGCAGGTGATCTCGACGACTGCCCAGAGCACGTTGCCGCGCACGCTATGGGCGATCGTTTCCCAGCGCCGCGTCTCGTCTTCCTCCGGTGCAACCAATTTACGAATGATGTCCGCCTTTCTGGCGGCACGTATGAACAGCCAACCCATGGTGTACCTCCTTGCAGTTGAATGCGGGGACGCACCATGGCCCTGCGGGGCATGGCGATGTCCCGCGGAGTGGATGAATGGCCGACGGCCCAGGTTCCATTGGACCGCTGCACCTCCTTCCCGGCCGAACGAAGGTGCTTGCAGGGTGCCTACCCACGATGGGGCAGGCAAGGGCGCCGACAAGGCCGGCGTTACGACTACGATTGCGACAAGGTTTGCTTCGAGTCTTTCCGCAAGGCTCACGGCTCGGATCGTATTGGAGCCTTGCGGAAAGACCCCCGCAGGCGAGGATCTTCCCGTCGTCAATCCGGTTTCAGATGCGCCGTTGTCCGGATGTTGCCGACGCGGGCGATATCGATCGGTCGTCGATGAGTGATCGACAACCGGAAACCCTTTGCGAACAGACCAGCGTGTCTGCCGTTGGACTGCGCCGCCCTGTGCCGCCGGACCCGGTAAGTCGGGTGCCGAGTCCCAATGACTGTGGCGCGGTAGCCGTTTCGGGCTGCCGCACAAAGGGACCCACCCTTTCCCGGCGGCAGGCGGCCGGTGACGGTTGAGGCAGAAGACCTTGCGGCCTTCCCGCAACCCTTCACGCGAGAGGCTCCGGGAAAGCCGCGAGGCCAGCCAGGGTCACCGGCCCTGAAAACCGGGGACCGGAGGGGCAGGATGCCCCTCTGGTCCCTGCGGGATGGATGAAGGAACAGCGATCAGGCGGCCTGTTCCCGGTCGGTCTCGGGGAGCGGAATCGTTTCGCCGTCCACCTTGGCCCAAGAGATCTTCAGCAGACGTGCCTTCAAGCTCACGCCGGTCTGACCCTGGCGGTCACCATGCTGGTAGGTGAAGGTCTCGGCATACAGGTCGCCGATCCGGAAACCCACGAGCACCTTGCGATCGGCCGTGATGTCGGGCGACAGTCGGCGAATGATCGTCTGTGCTTCCTTGCCGTAGATGCGACAGTCGAAGCGCGTGTACTGGATGTTGTCGGCATCGCCGTGAAGCGCGGAGATATCCACCGCGAGAAATGGCTGACCGCGCTCGGGCTTGATATCGCGGACGCGGTTCAGGTAACCGACGCCGGTGGTATGGAGATCAAAATACTTAGATTGAGTTGAATCTTGCATGGTGCTTTCTCCTTGATTGTTGGCCGGAGAAAGCAAGCTCCCGCTCGGGAGTGGCTGTCCCGGTCGGGTGGTTGGAAAATGGATCGACGGCAAAGGCCGCTGCGCCTGTCTCACGATCCGGCTAAGACGCATGGGCGCCGGTGGGTACCGGCAAGGGTTCCGTTGAAGCCGCAACGGACGGTATTACAGGGCGGAATCTAGCAGGCGTGTGGTGCGTGGTATTCGAGAAACGTTATGGGAGATTCATAACGATTTTGCGCCCAACTCTGACAAGCATCCTACAGGGCGTCGATTCGCTGCCGTATTTTCTCCAGGATGGTATCGAACGGTGGTTGTCCGCCGAAGTAGAGCGATGCTGTGGCCTGGTAAGCAATGGCAAATCGTTCACGAGTCGCCGTGTCCGACAACAGGAAGGCTTCGTTTTCAGCGATGATGAGATTGTCGTCCTTGCGGAAGCGGGTTTCTTTCCATGAGTGATACTCCGGCGTGCCGATGAAGGCAACCACGTCCGGATGGTCAAGCAGCTGGCTGATGTCGTAATAATGCCGGAGAAAGTTGACCGGCATATCGCCCGTTTCCTGTTGCTGGCGGAACTTGGTGGAGACAGTCTGCAGCTTCTCGACGAAGGTGTAGCCGGGCTGGTAGCAGGGGATGTCGAACGCGCGGTTGTCCGTGATCTCGATGCCGGAGCCCGCGGCCTTATCGAAGGCCCATGACGAGATCGTTCGTGGCATGTTCGGTGCCGTGTCGTCGAATCCGACCTCGAGGACGACGCCGTCTTTCAGGCCGGGCAGAGGATCGAAGGCGCTCTTGTAACGCAGGCGAATGCCGCCGCTGCGATAATATTTTTTATCGTCAAAGACCTGATCTCGGGCGATCTCGACAATACCTTCGATCCGGATGGTTTCCGTGAGCCAGTCATAGAACCTCTTTCTGGATTCGATATGACGGACCTTCTTGGTTTGTTGCGGTTTGGAGAAGACCTCGAACGGAGCGTCCTTCGGGTCGATGCGGATGTCGATGTCTTCCGAGAATCGCCGGATGATGCCGAAGCCCTTCGACAGCGAGGTCCCGCCCTTGAGTTCGAACTCAAAGCCCTGGACGCGCAGGCCGTACAGGCAGTGCATGATCCAGTAGTCTTTCTCCGCGAGCGCGGGGATTAAGCCGCGTTCCTCGGCGACGATACGGATCAGATCCGAAAAATCGGACCGCTTGTGGAGAAAGGGATCAGCCGGCATCCGCCAGCGCCTTATCGAGGAACTTGCGCGTGCCGACCTTGCCATAGTCGCGCGCGGCCCGCCGTAGTCTGGCGGCGTCCAATGCCGTCGCTTTGGCGCGCGCGCGTTCGCGAACCGTGGCCGCGTCCTCCGCGAGCTCGGACAGGTTGTTCAGCAAGTCGACGAGCAGGAACTCCTCGGTCAGCTGCCGGGGGAAACGGGGCTTCCTGCGGAATTCGAAGGGCACGCCGCCCAGCGTGAAACGGCCGTGGCGCTTGTGGTTGTACACGACGCGGGTGTTATAAAGCTGCGTCGTGCCCAGCCCCAGGGCGTTGTAGGCGTTCGGCGAGGTGAGCAGGAAGTCATCTTCCTTGAGAAAGGTGCGGACGAGCGTCTGCTCCTCTGGCGGAACCTGCCCGAATACAGAAGCCTTGGGGTAGTGATACAGCCCGTTCTGGAGTTTTTGCAGCACACCGGCCTCGACCAGCTCACGGGCGTGCCGGTCGACGCTCTTCGACCATTGCGCCAGGTCCGCGCGCCGGTACACATGGCCGGGGCGCAAGTGGCGCTTCAATTGTTCCAGTCGTTTCACCGTCGTTGCCTCAAGGGATGGAGACATCATAGTCTCCAGCGGCCGGAATGGCAAAAATATTATTAAAAATTCATGCAAATCTATCGCCACGCAAGGATGGATCTATAAAATAAACAATAACAACAAAGGCTTATTATGGCTGGCCCAAATCCGTCTATGCTCGGTATCCGAGCCGCTCCAGGATCCCTTCCAGGATCTCCAGTGAGTGGAAGCTGAGCGAGATCCGCCCGCGGCTGCTGCCTGGTTCGTAATCGACCCGGGTCTCCGTACCGATCATCTCGCCGACCCGTTGTTCCAGGCGCACGATATCGGGGTCGCGCCGAGAACTCACAGTTGGCTGCTGGTCGGGTTCGCTGCTCAGGGCGCGGATCCGTCGCTCCAGTGCCCGGACGGAAAGCTGCTTGCGGGCGACTTCCTCGGCGAGTTGCTGCTGCATTCGCTGCGGCAGCGTCACCAACAGCTTCGCATGCCCGAAGCTGAGCCGGCCTTGCGCCACCTCGGTAAGCACTCCGGGTTCCAATTTAAGGATTCGCAGCAAATGGCTGATGGCGTCGCGGGAACGGCCGAGACGGCGCGCGGCCTCGTCATGGGTCAGCTGGAATTCGTCGATCAGCCGCTGCACGCCGCGCGCCGTCTCCACCGGATCGAGGTCCTCGCGCTGGATATTCTCCACCAGGGCCTGGACCAGGGCGGAGCGGTCATCGGGGGTGCGTACGAGCGCGGGGATGCTCTGGAGCCCCGCCAGTTGGGCCGCCCGCCAGCGACGCTCGCCGGCGACGATCTCGTAGCGCAACGGTGTCGAGCCGGGGAGGGGGCGAGCGATGATCGGTTGCAGCACACCCTCGGCACGGATGGACCCGGCGAGTTCTTCCAGCGCTGCTGGCATGAAAGTTCGCCGGGGCTGGTAGCGGCCCGGCTGGAGCAGGTCGACATCGATCTGCCGCAGGGTCAGGCCGGCCTCGCCTGGCGAGTTCATTCCGTCTCTTCGCCGCCGGCCTGTTCACCCTTGCTGCTGCGCAGGGTCAGCGCATCGATGCACAGCAGATCCACCGTCAGGTAGTCGGCATCGAGACGCAGCTGGCTATGCTCCTGACCCTCGTCGTTCTGCCAGCTCTCCTCGCGCAGGCGACCGCTGGCGAAGATCCGGGCGCCCTTGGGCAGCAGCTTCGCTGCCGCCTCGGCCCGCCAGCCCCAAAGGCTGGTCGTCACCCAGAAGCCGCCGCCGTCGGCGTAACTACCGTCATCCTGCCTGATGCGCCGGTCGAAGAAGATTCGCATGTCGGCGACGGGCCGCTTGTCGCCGTTCACATCCACGTATTGGAGGTCAGGGATGTTACCTAGATTGCCGGTACCGCTGAAGAGTGTGCTCATTACGATTCCTCCTGGTAGCAAAGTCCCTATCATGTCGCCACAGATGCTGTTGTCGTCACAGTGAAAACCGTACCTGGAGTCAGGACGTGTTTTCGGATTCGCGAGCGTGAAGCGCCTCGAGCTTCACCAGGTAATCGCGTAACCGCCGCAATTCGTGGCTGCAAACGCTGGAAGCGAGGTTCAGTTCCAGACGCTGTCGTTCGAAGCGCAGGAACAGCGTCCGTGCAGCCGGAGGGAGGCCGGCGAGGATCCGCTGGCCACGGCCGGTGCTGGTGATTTCGAAAAAGGCCTGTTGTTCCTGAGCGCCACTTGCGCGCCAGCGTAGGTAGAGATAGCCGCCATGGTGGTGAACTGCCAGGTGTGCGTCCCGTGGCGATCGGAATGTCGCATGAAACGCCTGCACGATACTCCGCATCCACGTCTCGATCTCCTGCTGACGCTGCTCCAGTTCCCGCAGTCGACCCCGTGCGCCCCCCTTACCCTTAAAGGGCAGTAAAGGGCCCTTTGCATCCGCTCGTATCACTTCATCCTTCTCTTGCTAGTATCTATGCGTTCTGAGCTGCCTCGGTATCACCTGAGCCGCCCGTGGACAGGAAGCCCCCGCGCGCCGGCGCAGTAGTCGTCGAGCGATCCCGGATCTCCGGAGCATGGGGCGCCCGGCGTGTGCCATCCAGGATCGCCTGCGGCAGGTCGCCCATCGCATCGCGCGCCGCCTGGGCACGCTGGTTGTCCTGTCGCATGTCGTCGCGATCGACGGCGCAGTGCTTCCACCGGGTGGGCAGCAGGAAGGCACGCCGGATCAGTCGACCGCCCCGGTACAGCATCTGCTCGGCGCTGTCCCGGGCGATCAGGCCGACATGCCGCGCGGTGAGCACTGTGCAGACCAGCTCGTCGAAGTCGCCTACGAGATAGGCACCCATGTAGCCATAGGGGTTCGCGAACTGAAGCGGGACGCGGGCCGGCTTGAGGGAATGGGCGATCGTGATCTCCACGCCGCGGGTTGATTGCAACAACGTGTCCATCTCGGTCTTCATAATTCGGATTTCACCGTGACCGGTCTCGAGCCCTTCATGGACCTGCAGCAGAAACCAGTCCGCGTAGGGATCATCGAGCATCGCCGCGATCCAGAGCCGCTTCATCACCATGCCGAAACGGACCAAGCCGATGATGCCGGGCTGCTCTCCGGACTGCCGGCGACCGTAGACGAGGCGCTGTGCTTGGCGGGTCTGGATCACCAGGCAGGCATCGCCGCGCAGGGTCCCGGGTCGATCCACGACGGTCCTGTAGTCGACGGCCGGATCCGCACGGTCGGGGAGGTCGCGAGGGGTACTGTCGTCCAGGTCGGTCTCCATCACTGTTCGAGCCACGAGGTGTTCCTCCATCGTCGGGTGAATTCAGATGTGCCACGTGGCACATCGAAGGGGTGATGGAAGTGCCATCACCCCCGTGACCGGTCCGGGTCGCCGGGCTGGTCGGTGATCGGTCTGATGGCCGTGCTATCGGTCATACCGTCGCGTGCAGAAGTGATGGCACTGCCATCACCCTCGGACCGGTCGATTCGATGGGGCGGCGTCCATGAATCAGGCGACTGGCCACGGCTCTCGATCATGGCCTGCATTTCCGTGAGTGCCCGATCGCGGCTGACTTCCTCTTGGCGCTTGTGAAAGGCGTCCCGGGCGCGTTGTTCGCGGGCCTGCAATCCCAGGCTCGTGATCATGAACGAGCCCTTGCACGCTGCCTTGCACAGCTGCACCAAGTATCCGATGGGGTTCTCGATGCGCTCGTTCTTGCGTTTCGCGGCCAGCAGGCGGCCGGTCAGTTCATCCAGGATGTCCTGATGTGTTTCCTGCGGCGCGCTGCGCAGGCAGATCCTGGCCAGTCGGAGTTCGTTCGCCGTCAGCGATGGCGGGAATGCGAGGGGGATCTGTGGAATCCGTTCAAGCGCCGACGCGCCTTTGTTTTCCGAGTTCTCTGCTGTTGTAGTAGTTGTTTCTCTATCTATATGATTACAACTACTACTATGTTCAGACCCCAAAATCTGAAGTGGGTCGCGCTTCAGATTCTGAAGTGAGTCGGGATTGGATGCCGACTTCAGATTATGAAGTTGGCGCGCCGAGAAGCTGAAGAAGCGACTGGGTTCGCCCTGCAGGCTTCGGGCTGCCTCAAGGCGCCGGTGCATCAAATTGATGTTCGCGGTATCTCCGTCGCCGCGATGGAGATCTTCCTCGATGGTCCCGAGCACGGCCGATGCGACTTTCCGCACCTGGGGATGGGCATGGCCTTGCGCCTGTTCCAGGAACTGGATGTATTCCTGGTCGAGGTAGAGCGCGTCAGCCAGTGGCAGTGGCTCGTCATGAAGCGCATAGATATTGCCCCGGAACCGACCCTGGATGTCTCGCACCCGGCGGCAAAGGATGAGCCAGCGCGTGGCGCGCAGAATCGCCATGGCGCGGGCCACGGTGGCCTCGGAACCAACGTTGGCGGTCTGCGCGATCTGCTTGTAGGTCGGGAAGGCGGTCGAATGGGCGCCGGCGGCTGCGACCTTGATCACGCCCCAAATACGGGTGTCGACCGGCTGTAACACGGGATCCTGGAAGATCAGTCTCGGCATCGCGTCGTGCCAGTTGCCAAGAAACAGCAGGGCATCGCCAAGGGCGGTGCTTCGGGCGTTGGCGGTGAGGAGCCGATCGACGGTAGCCTGAATGAAGGCGTCCAGGGCATGGGTCTCGGGCCGGACGGCGACTGTCTCGTGTCGGATCTCCACGGACCGCCATCACCCGGCCTTGAACGGGACAACCTTGGCGTGCCCTCCCGAGACCTGCGCTGGCAGCAGACCCTCGGTTTCCCAGGAACGGATCAGTCCCCACACATCCTTCAAGGGCACGCCAGTGGTTCGTCCCACTTCCAGGTATCGTTCCTCCAAGGGAAGGCGGGCATGGTCCTGCCAGCACTTCCAGATACGCTCTTGGTCATCGTTCGACGGCAGGGAGGGGCGGCCGATGCCGGTGCCCGTGAGCCCGAGCAGTCTGCGGCGCGCGGCATAGTCGGCGTTCGTCATGCCGAAATAGGCCCGCATCATCGCGGCCGGTGCTCGCAGCCGAATCAGATCGTCCTGGAGATCTTCCCGTTGCTTGCTTCGTTCCACATGGATCAGCAATCGATCGAACCGGGTGGGATCGACAGTGATGCTCAGAAAATTCGTGGGAGCGCGGCTGAGGCGATGTACGTCACGCAACGTGAGGCGTTCCAGTTGCGCGATCTGGCTCACGCGGAAGCCTAGGAGAAGCGCCGCCCGGACATCTCCCTCAGACAACACCTCCACGACATGACGCAGGATTTGGAATGTCAGTTCTGTGTGAGTCGTCCTTGGCATCGTGCATTCTCGCTGGGACTTCACTCGCCAGATCGCCAAAGCGATAAGCTGCCGTCGTCATTCGCCCGAATGCGAAGGAGCCGGCAGGCCTGTGCCAGAGCCCAGAGGTTATCGATTGTCGATTGCGGGAGCGCAGGATCACTCAGGAGTGTGTAGCCGAGCGCTTTCCAATCGGGCTCGCCGACCAGCGCGAGGGCGCGATCCTCATTACCTTCCAGGACGAGATTCCGTAGCAGCAGATCCTCGGGGGCTTGCTCCATTCGTTCGGGATGGACGGCTTCTTCGGAGAGGCTCAACAGCAGCCACCATATCCATTGGCGGTGGCCCTGGTTGAGGGCATTATCCTGATCGACGACAGGAATGATCGGTTCGCGGGGAACGTCCACCAAGAATCCCAGGCCGAGCTTGCCGGCGGGCATGACGCAATCCTCGAGGTTATGACGCTTCGCGATCTTGAGCGCGAGTACGTAGCATTGGCTGCGCAAGGATTTTCGATCGGCGGGGCCGTCGTAAACTGGTGGCGTGACGACGTCGATTAAACCAGCCGCGTTGTCGGCCGGAGAGGGCTGCGGATCGGCAGGCCGTGATATCTTTCGTTCGGGTGCTGCAGCGCTGGACAGAGATTCCTTATCGGGCGCTACCGGATCCAGTCGTTGAGTGCGGATGGACGGATTTGGCAGAACCGGGATCTCATCATCCCCCGCAAGTCGGGCGTCGATCTCGAGCCGGATCTGTTTGAGAGGGAGGGACGTGACCTCGGCGATTCGGACCTCCAGCGCGCGCTGCAGCGCTTCCTGGTCACAGTGCGGCCCATCATGGGCGCCCAGTACATCGCTGAAAAGTACATCGAACTGCTCGGTCGGCTGCTGCTGATCGTTCCAGAGGCGACGGCAGGCGGTCTCGATACGCCGGATGCGTCGCACCTGCGGCGCCCCCATGCCCGCGCGCAGTGCTTCCGGAATCAGCGGAAGCAGCACATCGACGGCGTAATCCATACGGGAAATCATGCTCTGGTCGAGACCATAACCCCGCGCCCTGAGCGCCTCGGACAACTGTCGCTGGGAGAGCGACGCCTGCTGTTCCGATTCCAACACCTGGCGCAGTGCCCTGACTCCCAAGGCCTTGTCGATGAAGGCGAGCGCGCCGCGCTTGTCGTTCTCGATCAGGTGGGCGGTGAGGACATGCGACTCGGAGACCCAAGGGCGAAATAGGCAGTGGATGCGATAGAAGCGTTCGTCACCCGCCTCCGTCCAGAGTTCCTTGAGTACCTGCAGGCGGGTGTTTCCGCCGGACTCGACCATGTACCGGGTCTCTCCCGGTCGACGGGTGACTGTTAGTGGATTGTTGAGGCCGCCTTGGGCACGAATGGATTCCTTGATCTCGTCATGCAGCGGATTGCGTTCCCGGCGGGGATTGCGATCGTAGAGTTCGATACGATCGATCTCCAGTTGCATTTGCGTGATGTTGATCGGGTCCGCATCCGGCAGCTCGCGGCTCTGGCCGAAATGCCCCTCGCGGAGCATCGACTGGATCTGCTCGCTGCTCGGGTGTTTCCTCGCCATCAACGCGTATCCACACGAGCACGAAGCCTATCAAGATCGAGCGACTCGTCCGCAAGGTGGGGGATGAGTTCCGCGATGAGCGCGAGCATGGCCTGGCGGGCGCACGTCGTCGAACCGCGTCGCTTCGATTCCCAGCGGTGGACCGGTACCCGCGCAGTGGCTGCCTCGCGATAGGCGACGGTGCTAGGAATCGCCGTGTCCAGGATCGTGATCGCCCCCTTGCTTGGGCCATAGGCCTCGCGGCACAGCTCTTGGGCGATGCGGCGAGCATCAAGGGTTCGATCCATACGGTAGATCAGGCCACGCAAGGGGCCTACCGGCGCGCCCAGAAAGGCCATCGGTCGGAGACGATCGAGCATCTGTACCGTGCCTCGCGCGAACTCCCGAGCCGACAGGATTTCCGGTGGGATAGGGGAGACAAGTAGATCAGCTGCGAGAACAGCTGAGTCCTGAAGCGGCCCGACGGCACCCTGGGTGTCGAGCAGGATAAAGTCATAGTCCCGATCGAAACGGGTGAGCAGGTGCTTCAGGCGGACGCGGCCGTCTGGTGTATGCAGTATCCAATTCTGTAGCATCCCCTCGGGATCGTCGGATAGGACTAGGTCTAGGGAAGGGATCGCCGTGCGGCTGACGACGTCCTGCGTGACGCCTTCTGTGATCAGTGTGGTTAAGCCGAACGCGGCGCGCTGGGACAATGAGTAGTAGCTCGACAATGTGGGTTGGACATCGGCATCAACGAGCAGGACGCGCTGACCGAGATCTGCCAACAACCCTCCGAGGTTGGCGGTCAGCGTCGTTTTACCGACACCGCCCTTGGTGCTGGTGATGGTGATCTTCAGGGCCATGGGGAGCCTGCGTGATCCTGGTTGCAGCCCCGGCGGTCAGCCTTCAATGACGGATCCCTCCATTGTCGGTATTCCCGCAATTACCGCAGACCACCCGCCGGCGTCCCTTAGGCTGCGACTCGATCGGCGCGGCGCACTGGTGGCATCGGTGACGGTGATAGAGGCGGCAACCAGGGCAGGCGATACCGTTACTGTCCACTGCCGAGAGATAGTCCGTGCCGCAGAATTTGCACGTGCGCTCGTGCCAGAGCTTCATCGCGACGAGCCTGAACACCGAGACCATGCGGGTGAGATCTAGCAGCGCCTCGGACACGAGTTGCGTATAGGCGTGATAGACGTCGATCAGGACGCGGGCCGAGGTTCGCTTGGTGAGCATCAGGCGCCGATAGAGTTTCCAAGCGAGGGTGGCATGCAGCATGCGCAGATCATTCTCGCGGTACCAGCCGTCGGTGAACGGCATCTGGCCGGAAGGCGACGGCATACCGCATACTTGCCGGTAGAGCCTGTTCACCGTCGTCTTCTCAAGCCTGGTGACTTGGCTGACGAGGCCTGCCCGCGCGCCTAGATGGATGAGATGGACGGCGTCCAGAATCTTGTTGGAATGGATACAAAGTTCGATCTTGCAGGCGTTCTGATCGGGCCGACGCCCGCAGGGCAGTGATTCGGCAAGGAGGACTGAGCACATACCGTGTCCCTTCCCTTACAAGATCGTGATCAGCGGGATGTGCTCGATGACGGCCTTGATCTCATCGAGCCGACCTTCACGGATCGCCGTCAACAATCTCGACCACCACCAAGCTTGTTCCCGGGGGACCACCAGAGGCTGCTTGATGAGCGAGATGCGCGAGAGATCCGCTGGTTTCAGTTCCGCCAGCAATTTCGCCAGCCCGGTCTCCATCCCGAGCATCGTTGCCCCGAGTTCGGGATCCCGTGTCGCGAGATCACGAACCTGAATCAGGTATTCGAGATTCAGCTCCGAAAAGTCAAAGTTCATGGTTAACACCTCCGTGTGGACAATGACGATGAACGACATCCAAACCGCGACGGAGCCTCGCGGTTCGTCGCTGTGCAGTGAAACCGGGCTCGCGGGCGTGCACTCCGCGCTTCCTAATACTTTTGTCTTGCCCGGTCACCGCACGAGCAGTAGTCCGCCCGGGTCTCGCCTGGAGTCCCGTCGCTGCGCGTGTTTCGCGGCTGATGGCGGCCCGCCCGGATCGCGACGCCAGATCCCGGTCGATGATCTCGGCGACGATTCGGGCCTCGAAGTAGATTCGAAGACCCATCGGTCTCCCCGCCGCAGCCAGCGTCAGAGTCAGCGGCTGCCGCCGGCGGGCGATGGCCATCCGAATCCCGTTCGGCGTCGTATACATCACCTCGGCCAGGTGCAAGCGTCAACAGTGGACCGTAGTGCTGGAGGAGGTAGTCATGGGTGGCAGAGATGGATGGGGACACCGTTCGTGCTCCAAGGTGCTCGTTCGTTTGGTCGGTATGCTAGCGGGACCGGGAGGGTGAAATACGGAGGAAAGGTTGGTTCATACTTCCGCTTATTCTAGTTGATTGAAAAGGGGGGTTATGGTATTGGGCAGGGGGCGGGAGAGGTATCAGAGTTTGTCTGATCTTTCGGGTTGTGCTCGGGGGCGAGTCGTGGGCATACAGATTTCCGCATCAATGCGTTATGAGTCTGCAAGTTGTGTTGGCATCGGGTCAGACAGTTCGGCGATCCTGGATCCAAGAGGAAGGTGTCGGGTAATGGAAATGAATCGCCGATTTATCCGGTATGTATCAACGCAGCATTAACTGACAAATCGCCGACGAATCATAATGCCCTGGAGAGACTCCGATGAACGAAACACAAGTACCAATAATGTTCGAATGGATCTTCAAGCCAGAGACCTTTCTTAACAGGGCTGCAAGTCTTGGTGTTGGGGCATTATGGTCGCTGCCTTGGTTGGAAATTTTATAGACAACATACAGACTCCCAGTGCTGGGCTGTCGCTAGTAATATCTCTTCTGTTTGCCTTCCTGCTAGTTATTCCTTTGGCGGCAAAGGTGCCGCCGAAGGACATGGTCCTGCATAAGCCAACGTTTGTGCTATCAATGGCATATATTTGGATGTCCCTGTTGTATTTCTTTGGATGGTCTAATCTGGTTAAGCCTTGATCGGTTACGATGTAGTGACGGAGCCAGTCTCGGTAGGTTCCTGCAGGAGGTAGTCACCGATCTTGTTTCATGTGGAGGACTGGCCATTACAAAATTGTAATGGCCCTGTCATTGGGAAGACAGGGCTCCATGACTAATATCTACTATCTGCGCGAATGGTGATCGGGGCACATCACCTGTCGTGGTCAGGTTGATGGTGCGGGTCGAAGACAAAATTTTTTCAGAGGAGTTCATTGGATGAAACGACATGATCAACCCCTTTCCCTGATCATGCCGGGTGTGTCGCGGCGGCGGTTCGTGCAGGGTATGACGGCGGGTGGTGTAGTGCTGGCCCTGTCATCGTATTACGCGCCGCTTCGGGCAGAGGCAGCCACCACCGCCACCGGCACGGCCCCGGTGCTCTCCGGCGTCGAATTCGATCTCCTCGTCGCGAAAACGCCTGTCAACTTCACCGGCAGGCCGCGTATGGCTACAACCATCAACGGTTCTCTGCCGGCGCCCACCCTGCGGTTCCGCGAAGGAGACATGGTAACGCTGCGGGTGACCAACCGCTTGCCGGAAATGACCGCTATCCACTGGCACGGACTCATCCTGCCGTTCGAGATGGACGGCGTGCCGGGCATCAGCTTCCACGGTATCGCGCCCGGCGAGACGTTTGTATACCGCTTCAAGATCCGGCAGGCGGGTACCTATTGGTATCACGCTCATACCCTCCATGAGCAGACTGGTCTCTACGGCGCCATCATCATTGACCCTGCGCGGAGCGATGCCGAGCGCACTGACCGCGATTACGTGGTGCAATTGTCAGATTGGACCGATGAGGATCCACTGGCGGTGCTCAGGACGCTCAAGAAACAGAGTGACTACTACAATTTTAACCAGCCGACCGTCGGCGATTTTTTCCGTGATGTCTCGACGCTGGGGTTCCCGGCCGCACTGGACAAGCGACGGATGTGGAACCGGATGCGCATGAACCCGACCGATCTGGCGGATGTCTCGGGCTATACCTATACCTACCTGATGAATGGCACAACGCCAGCCGGCAACTGGACGGCGCTGTTCAATCCCGGTAAACGGGTGCGTCTGCGCTTCATCAACGCAGGCGCCGCGAGTTTTTTCGACGTACGCATCCCTGGGCTGGCCCTGACGGTGGTTCAGACGGATGGCCAGGATATCGAGCCGGTGACGGTTGATGAATTCCGTATCGCGCCCGGCGAGACTTATGACGTGCTGGTCACGCCCGGGGACTCAGCATATACCGTATTCGCTCAATCTATGGATCGCAGCGGCTACGCGCGCGGTACGCTCGCACCGCGCGCCGGCATGGCGGCTGATGTGCCGGCCATGGGCGATGTGGAATGGCTGACGATGACGGACATGATGGGTGAGGAGCACGCGGCTGGCGGCGACCACGGCATGCATGGTGCGATGGCGTCCGCGTCGGTGCGCCACGCCCGCAGCGAATACGGCCCTGGCGTCGACATGCGCGTCGACACACCGCGCACCAATCTCGACGATCCCGGCGTCGGCCTGCGCGACAACGGCCGGCGTGTGCTGACCTACGCCGATTTACGCACGATCGGCGGACCGCTGGATGAGCGCGGGCCGGAACGCGAGATCGAACTGCATTTGACCGGTAACATGGAACGCTTCATCTGGTCCATCGACGGCCTGACGTTCGACCAGTCTACTCCCATCCATTTTCGACACGGCGAGCGGCTGCGCGTAATCCTGCACAACGACACGATGATGAATCACCCGATGCACCTGCACGGCATGTGGAGCGAACTGGAGAGCCCGCACGGAATGTTTCAGGCGCGCAAGCATACCATCAACGTGCAACCTGCCCAGCGCGTCAGTTTCCTGGTGACCGCCGACGCGCTGGGGCCCTGGGCCTGGCACTGCCACCTGTTCTATCACATGGCGGCCGGTATGTTCAGGCAAGTGATCGTCGCCTAGCGCTGGAGCACTGGCATGAATAACCGGACACGATTTATCGGTGCCGTTGCGATGATGCTTGGATTTTCGGCCGCCTGGGCACAGGACAACGAGCACGAGGGACATGCTGTACACGATGCCGTGATGGAGGTCATGGACCATGAGGCGACACCCTCCGTGCCGCGTGATCCCCACGCTTATGCGGGTGGCTATGAATTCAGCCAGTTTCCGATGCGCCATGAGTCGGCGGCCCTGAAGATCGGTTTGTTGCGGTTCGACCGGTTCGAATGGGTGCGCAACGACGATGACACTGCGATCGTCTATGACCTGCAGGCCTGGTACGGCGTCGATCACAACCGCGCCGTCATCAAGGCCGAGGGCGATGTCGATGACGGTAGGCTGGAGGATGCGAGAACCGAGCTGTTCTGGAGTCGCGCGGTCGCCGTGTTCTGGGATGCCCAGATCGGTTTGCGCCACGACGGCGGCCAAGGCCCCGACCGCGTCTGGCTGGCCGCGGGTATTCAGGGCCTCGCGCCCTACTGGTTCGACGTGGACGTCACTGCTTATGCAGGGGATAAGGGGCGGACCGCGCTGAGCTTCGAGGCCGAGTACGAGTTGCTGTTTACTCAGAAACTGATCCTGCAGCCCCGGTTCGAGGCAAACCTCTACGGCAAGGGCGACGAGGAGCGAGGACTGGGTAGCGGGCTATCAGATATTTCCGCGGGTTTGCGCCTGCGTTACGAGTTTCGGCGCGAGTTTGCCCCTTATGTCGGTATCGAATGGGTGGGCAAGTATGGCGGTAGCGCCGACTACGCCCGAGCCGCGGGCCTAGATGCCAAGGAGACACGGGCTGTGGCGGGCGCTCGTTTCTGGTTCTGAGATCCAGGTTTCCCCATCTGGATATCAGGAATTCCATTACCGGGGAAACGCTAAATGGAGGAATTGACATGAAGGCGAAGAGATTCAGGATGATTGCGCCAACGTTGGTGCTGTTGATTCTGCCGGCGATGTTCGCCTTTGCGGACGACGCGCATCATAAGGACGAGGATTCTGGAGACCGGAAGCAAGACATGATGATGCGCGGCGGCGGCATGGACATGATGGACATGGGTCACATGCAGGAAAATATGAAGTCAATGCGCCAGGCGATGGAGCGCATCCACCGCACCGACGACACCGCGGAGCGCAGCCACCTGATGCGGCAGCATATGGAAATGATGCACAAGGGAATGGGCGGCATGCGCGGCATGATGGGCATGGGGGTGGGAAAATCCGCCGAGGAACACCGGCAGATGATGGAGCAGCGCATGGACATGATGCAGGAGATGATGGCGCAGATGATGGAGCACATGATGGCGCAGCAGGGACCGAAGGGGTCGGCCGCAGGAAATGGAAAGTAGAAACACAAGGTATAACCGCGGTTAGCAGGTCTCGAGGGACTCCCTTGTAGAGTTAAGCGTCCTTGGGAGAGCGGCAGCCGCTGCACCAGCCATCGTCACCACTTCACCTAAGCGTTTGCAGGACATGTGCGCATGCGGACGAACATCGGTGCACGCAAGATGACGGCTCCCCTTGCACGCCGCTCATTTGGAGACGTTCACTTTCGATTTCCGCGGATCTCCCGGCTTGCTAATCTGAGCCATGTAAATCAGGAAAGTTGGAGGCAATTGACGAGACAGTTTCAGAGGGTGATGCGATGAAGGTATGCGTGTTCGAGACCGAAGAGTGGGAGCGGGGTGCGTGCCGACGTCTGATGCCGACGCATGAGGTCTCCTGCACTCGTGAAGCGCTAAGCGAGCAGACGGCGGATGAGTTCTCTGACGCCGAGGTGGTGGCGACCTTTATCAATTCGAAGCTCGATGCCGGGGTGCTTCAGCTTCTGCCACGCCTCAAGCTGATCGCGACGCGTTCCACCGGATTTGACCACATTGATCTCGGGTACTGTCGCGCGCGCAGCATCACCGTCTGCAACGTGCCTGGCTATGGTGATCACACTGTCGCCGAGCATACCTTTGCGCTGCTCCTCGCCATCGCGCGCAACATCGTGGAGTCGGTCGAGCGTACGCGGCGCGGCAATTTCACTCAGAGTGGGTTGCGAGGATTCGAGTTGTTCGAGAAGACCCTGGGCGTCATCGGCACGGGACGCATCGGTCGTCGAGTGATCGGCCTCGCTAGGGGTTTTGGCATGGAGGTGATCGCCTTCGACGTCCATCCGGACGAGGCGATATTAAACGCGACGCTCGGTTTCCGCTATGCGCCGCTCGACGAGCTATTGGCTGCCGCCGATGTGATAACTTTGCACGTGCCGGCGACGCCGGAGAGCGGGCATATGCTCTCCGATCGCGAGTTCGCCCTGATGAAGGATGGCGCCGTCCTGATCAATACTTCCCGGGGCGATGTGGTCGACGTGGCGGCCCTGGTCCGAGCCCTTTCGACCGGTAAGCTGCGCGCGGCCAGCCTCGATGTGCTTCCTGAGGAACCCGTTATCCGAGAGGAGGCGCAGATCTTCCGGGCCGGTGCGCCGCAGGACGGTTATGACCTGCGCGCGCTGGTGGCAAACCACGTGCTCTTGCGCTTCCCGAATGTCATCGTCACGCCGCACAACGCCTACCACACGGACAGCGCCGTGCGCCGCATCATCGAGACTACGCTCGACAACATCTGTGCCTTTTCCCGGGGCACGCCGCAGAACGTGGTCGCCGCCTGAATTGCTTGTGGAAATGATGCAGAAGGGCATGGGAATCCACTCTGCTAATTCAATGTATCTCCAGCTCCCTTTAGCTTAAAAGCATCCGGTAAACCCGTGCGGAATCACGCCTTGAGCGCAAGAATGCGCCTGGCACCGTTAAGCACAATGACCCCCACGATGGTGCCGATAATCAGATCCGGATAATTGGACCCGGTCCATGCGACCAGCGCGCCAGCGGCGATGACACCCATGTTGATCACCACGTCATTGGCCGAGAATATCCAGCTTGCCTTCATGTGCGCCCCACCCTCTCGATGTTTGGATATCAGCAGCAAACAACTGGTATTGGCAATCAATGCGACGAATGCGATAGCCATCATCATCAGCGATTCAGGTTCACTACCGAATACAAAGCGTCTCACCACCTCTACGAGTACGCCGACAGCCAAAATCAGTTGGAGTACGCCAGCAAGATGCGCAGCACGTACCTGCATTTTCACGCTATGCCCAACGGCATAAAGGGCGAGCCCGTACACTGCCGCATCGGCAAAATTGTCCAGGGACTCTCCAATCAGGCCGGCTGACTGGGCGATCAGACCGGCAGTCATTTCCACCACGAAAAGGAGTGCATTGATGCCGAGCAACCAATATAGAGTGCGGGACTCTTGTGTAGCAGAGGTTGCCGAGTTCCCAGCGGCTTTGATTATCTCCGGATCAGCGGCGACGGTTTCCTGAAACGAGGCTCCTAGCCCCAAGGTCGTCAGTTTCGCCGTAATGGGCTCGACCTCGCCGTCGTGCACGACCTTCAATCTGCGGTTCGACAAGTCGAAGGACAGCGTCTGGATGTTCTCAAAGCCGTTTAGCGCCAGGCGAATCATTCGCTCTTCTGATGGACAGTCCATCTTCGGCACGGCATAAACGCTGACCCATTTCCCCGAAGCTTCGGAGGAGGCCTGCATATCGGCATCCGCTGCAGACGCATCGCAGCCACAGGGGCCTCCACAGGTTTTGCTCATGATACGACTCCACTTGAATATTATTGGGCTATCATTTAAAACCTTATAGTGACTATAAGGTCAAGGAGAGAATCCGTTGAGGACGAGCCTGATGCGTATTGGTCAGTTGGCACAGTTGGGAGGGGTTGATACACAGACGATTCGCTTCTATGAGCGGCAGGGCCTGTTGCCGCCGCCTGACCGGTTGGAGAACGGTTACCGTGTCTACACCGAGAAGCATGGCGAACGGCTGGCATTCATCCGCCGCTGCCGAATCCTGGGCCTGTCACTGGCAGAAATTTACGAACTACAGCGCTATCGGGACGCCCCCCGCCAGCCTTGTACCGCCGTCAACACCTTGCTCGATGATCACATCTCTCATGTGCGGTCGCAGATAACCGCTCTGCAAGTGCTAGAGAAACAGCTCGTTTCACTGAGATCCAGTTGCAACGATGATCGGGAAGTTGAGGCTTGTGGGGTTCTTGCTGGAATCAGCGAGGGAAGCATGTACCAGTAGTAGATTGAAGCATCAACCAGATAATCCGATGAGATGTCAGTTTGTCTGATTCTCATGGAGAGGGAGGATCAACCATATATTCCGGATACCCTATATTTGGAGGGCACTTGGCTGCGCGGCCTGGGATTCCGACGGCTTGAACGATCAAGGGAGGTGAGTTAGCATCAGCCCATGAAACGGCTGCGCGTCCTCGTAACCCTGGTGATGCTGACCACGATGATCACCCCCAGCGTCGCGACAATATGCGCCTCCGCCATGCACATCGATCCGGCGGTCTTGGATTCGACTGACCAGCCGATGGGCTGCCATGACGAGGGCAGCGGACAGGTTCAGAAAGAAGATCCCGATCATGAAACCTGCCCGATGGCCGCCTTGTGCGCCCTCGCCGGGGCTTCGCCCCTGTTCTATGGCCACCCCTTGGCGGACCCCGCACCCGACAGCGATTCGTTCCTCGAAACTCCTGCCGTACTACTCTCCTCCCTGACCCACGCCCCTCCGTTCAAGCCTCCGATCGCCTGAAGACCTATCGCTTTCCGGCCGGGAGTACAGGCCGATCGTTTGCACCTCAACATCGGAGACATTCCATGTGTAAGCCATTCGTTTTCGTCAGCATGGCGTTCTTCGCGCTTGTGCTGCCCACCGCCGTTGCGGTTGCGGCCCAGCCGAACCCCACGCACCCGCATACGGAGCATTCCTCGACGCCGGCGGTCACGAGCCAGGCAGACAGCCATGAAGCAGACGGCAAGATCGTGCGTATCGAGGCGGGCAGCATCGTCCTCGCCCACGATCCCGTTGCCTCGGCGGGATGGCCGGCGATGACCATGTCCTTCGACCTGGCCTCTCCCGGGCTCGCGGCGGGGCTGTCGGAGGGCGACGCCGTCCGGTTCCGATTCGTGGAGAAGGACGGCAAGTATATCGTTACGCACCTCGCCAGGACCCGGCCCTAGCGTTCAAGGCAATCGTATGTCCCCGCCCATTTACGGCGGGGACAGCGGTGACGTGTCCTCCTGCCACGAACCGGGGTGAAAACGATGAGACATGGCAGCCTTTTTCTGACTGCGGCGGCACTGCTGTTGCCTTGGGGTCTGGCCTGTGCCGCGCCGCCGGCGGCGGGCGAACACCCCGCATCGGCGGCACCGGTCGGCGCGCCATGGGACGGGGAACCGGGCGCCGCCGATCACTTGACCTCTGAGGGTCTCGTGGCGGCGGTACTGGCGGCAAGCCCTGCACTGCGCGCTGCCGAGGCCGAGGCGGATGCGGCCCACGGAGGCATCGCGATCGCCGGCGCACTCGACGATCCCCAACTCGGCTTCGGCATCGCTCCCCGCACCCTGGGCCAAGGCAACAAGATGCAGGTCAGCGTCAGTCAACCGCTGCCGTGGCCGGGCAAACGCGGCCTGCGCGCCGAGGCCGCCGAATGGCAATCCCGCGCGGTGCGGGAGGACTGGCAGGCGCAGGTCCTGGCGCTGACCGAGCAGGCCCGGGTCGCCTACGCACGCTGGTTCCATGCGCACCGGGCAGTGTCGATCAACCGCGACCAACAAGCACTGCTGGCCGAAATCCGGCAGGTGGCGGAGACCCGCTATACCACGGGGCTCGGCGCTCAACGCGACATCATCCGGGCGGAGGTCGCGCATGCAAACCTGGAAGCGATGGCGCTGGCGCTCGAGGGCGAGCGCGCGGCGGCAGCCGCAGTCATCAATGCGCTGCTGGGACGCGAGGCCGGTGCCGCGGTCCCCGCGCCGGGCGCGCTGCCGCCTTCGCAGACACCGCCGCCGTTGCCGGAGCTGATCGAGCGCGCACGCGCCATCCATCCCGAGCTGCGGGCGCATGCCCATCGCATCGCCGCGGCCGATGCCCAGGCCGCCCTCGCCAAGCGCCAGTCCTATCCCGACCTGAGCCTGACCACCAGCTATGACCAGACGATGCCGATGGTCGACGAACGCTGGATCGTGGGCATCGGCATCAACCTGCCGCTGGATCTCGGCGGAAAGCGCCGTGCCGAGATCGACGTCGCCCGCGCCGAGTCCAGACGGCTCGCGCATCACCATGCGGATCTCTCCGCCCGGCTGCTGGCCGATATCGAGGAGGCCCGCAGCCGGGCGGAAAAGGCGGCTGCCCTGATCGAGTTATACCGCGAAAGGCTGCTGCCGCTCGCGGAGTCGGCGCTGCATGCCACCCTGGCGGCCTATCGCGCCGGGGACGGCAGCTTCATGGAGGTGCTCGACGCGCAGCGCGAGCGGCTGGATCTCGAGGAGACAATGCTGAGATACCGCGTCGAACAGTTCGTGGCCCTCGCCCGGCTCGACCGATGGACCGGGCGACCGTTCTCGCGCGCCGCGGACTCGCCGGCGGAGGTGACGCCGTGAAGCGCGGCGTCATGGTTTCCCTGGCCGCTGGGGCGTTGATCGTGGTCGGTATCCTCTATCAACCTGCGCAGGTGTCGCTCCGGCTGGGCTCGCCCATGATCAGCGAAGTCCGCGCCGAGGAGCGCGGGGTGCTCTACTACCGGCACCCGATGAATCCGCGGATCACCTCGCCGGTGCCTGCGCGGGACGAGATGGGCATGGACTATATCCCCGTCCATGCCGGCGAGACCGGTGAAGAAGGCGTGGTGTGGATCTCCCCGGCAATGACGCAGAACATGAACGTGCGCCTGGGTCACGTCCGGCGCGAGACCCTCGTCCGCCGCATCGAGACCTTCGGCTCCGTAGCCTACGATGAGGAACGCATCAGCCACGTCCACGTCCGGGTACCGGGCTGGATCGAACGGCTCGCGGTGCGTACGACCGGCGCGTCCGTCGAACGGGGACAGTTGCTGTTCGAATTCTATGCGCCGGAGCTGGCGAGCGCCCAGGAGGAGTTCCTCCAGGCGATGCGGAGCGGGCTCGAGCGCGCCGTCGACGCGGCGCGCGAGCGCCTGCACGCGCTGGGCCTGTCCCGCGGGCAGATCGAGGAGCTGGAACGCACGCGCCAGGTACAACCGCGGGTCGGGATCCACGCCCGCCAGGACGGCATCGTGAACAGTCTCAACGTGCGCGAAGGCATGCACGTCACCCCCGACCTCGAGGCGATGAGCCTGGTCGACCTGTCGACGGTGTGGATCATCGCCGAAGTGCTCGTGCGCCAGTCCGGCGGGCTCGCGGGGGGTGAGCGGGCCGAGGTGCGTCTTCCGTTCCCATCGGACGCCCGCCTGGAAGGCATCGTCGACTATATCTATCCCGAGCTCAACCCGAAGACGCGGACCGTGCCGGTGCGGCTGCGCATCGACAACCCGGGGGGATTTCTCAAGCCGGGGATGTACGTGAGCGCGGATATCGCCGCCGCGCCGCGAACGGACGCGCTCACGGTGCCGCGCGACGCGGTGATCCGCACGGGACGCGAAGAGCGCGTCATCGTCCACCTCGGTGAAGGCCGCTTCCAGGCACGGCCGGTGCGTACCGGCGTCATGGGCGGCGAGCGCGTGGAGATCCTCGACGGTCTCGAAGAAGGCGAGCAGATCGTGCTGTCCGGACAGTTCCTGATCGACTCCGAGGCCGCCGCCGCGGCCGCCGCCGCGGCCGCATTCCGGCGCATGGAGCCCGCCGAAGACGTCGCCGGCACACCGGACAGGGATGTCATTCGAAGCGAGGGCCGCATCGGCCGGGTCGATTCCGCCGAACGCCGCGTCAACGTGACACACCCGCCGATCCCTCGGCTCGGCTGGCCGGGCATGACCATGGATTTTCGCGTCGCCCGGGACGTCGATCTCGATGCGCTGTCGGTCGGGGACCGGGTGCGATTCGAGATACTGCCCGATGCCGATGAAGACGGCATGTACGTGATCACCGCGATTGCGCCCGCGGGCGGCGAGTGATGACGGCATGACCATCGACCGTCTCATCCAATGGTGCCTCGAGAACCGCATCCTGGTGCTCTTGGCGGCCGCCGTGATGGCGGGCTGGACCGCCTACGCCGTGCGCGGCATTAACCTCGACGCCATCCCCGACCTGTCGGACATCCAGGTGATCGTCCACACCAGCTATCCCGGCCAGGCGCCGCAGGTGGTGGAGGACCAGGTCACTTTCCCGCTGTCCACCGCCATGCTCGCGGTGCCCGGGGCACGCGACGTGCGCGGCTTCTCGATGTTCGGCAACTCCTTCGTCTACGTGCTGTTCGAGGACGGCACCGACCTGTACTGGGCCCGCTCCCGCGTACTGGAGCTGCTGTCGCAGGTCGCACTGCGCCTGCCGCAAGGGGCGAGCCCGGCGCTGGGTCCCGATGCCACCGGCGTCGGCTGGGTCTACCAGTACGTGCTGGTCGACCGCACGGGGCGGCACGATCTGGCGCAGCTACGGAGCCTCCAAGACTGGTTCCTCAAGTTCGAGCTGCAGGCGGTGCCCGGTGTAGCCGAGGTGGCGACACTCGGCGGCATGGTGAGACAGTATCAAGTAGTTCTCGACCCGGGCCGCGCACGGGCCTATGACCTCACGCTTGCGCAGGTACGCCGAGCCATCGAGGGCGCCAACCGCGATACCGGCGGCGCCCTCATCGAGATGGCCGAGGCCGAGTACATGGTGCGCTCGCGGGGCTACCTGCAGGGCCTCGACGATCTGCGCTCGGTGCCCGTCGGCATCGTCGACGGCGGCGTCCCGGTGCTGCTCGAGGAAGTGGCCGAGATCCGTCTCGGACCGCAGATCCGGGGCGGGATCGCCACCCTCGACGGCCAAGGAGAGGTGGTAGGTGGTATCGTCGTCATGCGGATCGGCGAGAATGCGCTCGAGGTCATCGACCGCGTCAAGACGCGGATCGACGAGTTGCGTCCGGGGCTGCCCGAGGGGGTCGAGATCGTCGAGACCTATGATCGCTCGGCGCTGATCCGCGGCTCGGTGGCGAACCTCACCGAAAAGCTGCTGCTCGAGTTCCTGATCGTGGGGTTGGTCTGCCTGGTGTTCCTGTTCCATCTGCGCTCGACGCTGGTTGCGATCGTCGCCCTGCCCCTGGGGGTCGGTATCGCCTTCATTGTCATGTACTACCAGGGCATCACCGCCAACGTCATGTCGCTCGGCGGCATCGCCATCACCATCGGCGCCATGGTGGATGCCGCGCTCGTCATGATCGAGAACACCCACAAGCGCCTTGAGCAGGCGGGAGCGGAATCCGACCGAATGCAGGTGATCCGGAAGGCCGTCGGCGAGACCGGCCGTCCGCTGTTCTTCGCGCTACTCCTGATCGCCGCGAGCTTCCTGCCGCTGCTCGCGCTCGAAGGCCAGGAGGGACGGCTGTTCGCGCCGCTCGCCCTCACCGGCATCTACGCGATGGCCGCCGCGGCCGGGCTCTCGGTGACGCTCGTTCCGGTGCTGATCCATTACCTGATCCGCGGCCGCCTCCTCCCCGAATGGCGCAACCCGATCAGCGTACTGCTCATCGCGGCGTATCGCCCGGTGATCCATGTGGCGCTGGCCTTCCCGAAGGCGACCTTGGCCGTGCTGGTGGTCATCGCCCTCTCGGCGGTCTATCCGGCTCAGCGGCTCGGCACCGAGTTCATGCCCGACATGGACGAGTTGGACCTGATGTACATGCCGACGCTCGATCCCGGCGTCTCCATCGACAAGGTGCGGGAGTTCATGCTGCAGGCGGATCGCCTGATCGGAAGCGTGCCTGAGGTCAGGCAGGTATCCGGCAAGGCGGGCCGCGCCGAGACCGCTACCGACCCGGCGCCGATCGGGATGCTGGAGACCGTCATTCGCTTCCATCCCCGCGCCGAGTGGCGCGAGGGCGTGACCAAGCAGGATCTCATCCGCGAGCTGGACGCACGGTTGCGATTCCCAGGGGTAGGCAACGTCTGGGTCATGCCGATCAAGACCCGCCTCGACATGCTGGCCACCGGCGTCCGTTCGCCGGTGGGCGTGAAGATCGCCGGCCCCGACCTCGGAGAGATCGAACGGATCGGGCGCGAGGTGGAGGCGGTGTTGCGCGCGGTGCCGGGGACCGCCTCGGCCTTCGCCGAGCGCCCGGCGAGCGGTCGCTACGTGGATATCGACATCGATCGCAGGGCGGCGGCGCGTTACGGGCTCGGTATCGAGGATCTGCAGGAGGTTGTAGACCTCGCCATCGGGGGGAGAGATCTCACCGAGACGGTGGAGGGGCGCGAGCGCTACCCGGTGAACCTGCGCTATCCGCAGGCGTGGCGCGACTCACCGGAGCGGCTGCTCGAGCTTCCCATCGTAACCCCCAGCGGTGCGCACATCGCCCTCGGCGACGTGGCCGGAATCAGGATCGGGGACGGCCCGCCGATGATCAGGAGCGAAAACGCGCGCCCCAACGGCTGGGTGTTCGTCGACCTCCGCGACCGTGACCTCGGCTCCTATGTCGCGGAGGCGCGCCGTCGCGTCGCGACGGAGGTGGCGCTGCCCCCGCGCTATTCTATGACCTGGTCGGGGCAGTTCGAGTATTTCGAGCGCGCCCAGGAGCGGCTCGGCTACATCGTGCCGGCAACGCTGGTGCTCATCCTGCTGTTGCTCTACCTCTGCTTCCGCAACTTTAGCGAACCCCTGATACTGATGGCGGCGCTGCCGTTCGCGCTCGTGGGCGGGGTGTGGCTCGTCTACTGGCTCGGCTACGCGGTGTCGGTCGCCGTGGTGGCGGGGTTTATCCTGCTGGCCGGGCTGACAGCAATGTTCGGGGTGGTGATGCTCGTCTATATAGACGAGGCCGCGAAGCGCCGGCAACCCCTCACACGCGCCGATCTGCGCGAGGCGATCGTCGAGGGCGCACTGATGCGCGTGCGTCCCAAGGCCATGACGGTGAGCGTCATCGTCGGTGCGCTGCTGCCGATCATGCTGGTGACAGGGGTGGGCTCCGAGGCGATGCAGCGTATCGCCGCACCGATGATCGGCGGCATGATCACGGCGCCGCTCGTCTCCATGATCCTGGTGCCGGTGTTGTACCAGCTCTGGTCGGGGCGCCGGCTGCAATAGGGGCGCTCGGTCTCACCCGTTCATATGGAGTTCGGTAATACGACTGCGAACCGTGTCAGCCTGTCATCAGACGCAACCTGCGCCTTGCCACCGTGCGCCTCGACGATCGACTTGACGATGGCAAGTCCCAGTCCGGCTCCCTCACCTTTGCGTTGCAGCAAGGGATGGACACGGTAGAAGCGATTGAAAACTCGAGGTAATTCTTCCGCGGGAATCCTTTCTCCCGGGTTCTCGACCGTGACCGTCGTGTCCCGCTCACTCTGAGACAATCTCACAGTAACGGGTGCGCCGCGCGGGGTATAGCGGATCGCATTTGACAGCAGGTTACCGAGCGCGCGGCGCAGCATCTCCCGATCAGCTCGTATCGGCGCAGCCCTTCCTTCGAGGACCAACGACACAGCCTGGTCTTCAGCCCATGCCTCGAAGTACTCAAACAGCTCTCTGACCGTTGCTGTTAGATCCACGTTTTCCAGGTTGAGATTGTTCGGATTATTCTCGGTTTGAGCGAGGAACAGCATGTCGTTGATCATGCGGTTCAGGCGCCCGAATTCCTCCAGGTTTGAATAGAGGATTTCCCGATACTCATCAGAAGACCGAGGCTGACGGAGAACTACTTCTGTTTGCGTGCTCAAGTTGGTGACCGGAGTTCTCAACTCATGCGCGATGTCGGCGGAGAAATTGGCCAACTGCGAGAATCCGTCCTCGATGCGCCCGAGCATATCATTGAACGAAACGACAAGCTCCTCCAGCTCGATTGGGACTTCTTTGGGGTTCAATCTCATATGCAATTTCGATGAAGTAATCGAGCGAATCCTTTCATTGGTCCTGCGGATGGGCATGTGTCCCCATTGAACGGCGAACCACGCAACCAATATCGCAATGCACATGACAATGCAGATAGCCCACCACTGTATGCGTCTGAAGCTATCAAGGAACGAAGTATGTACGCCGATATCCATCGCGACAGCTACGACGTAAGTGTTGTGCCTAAGGTCGGTGCCATTTTCGACCCGAACCGCCGCACCGCGGTAGGACATCCCGGCTTCCTGCCAGGTTGGCATTCCCTGTGTGCTGGCGAGATCAATGGGGTCATGGTTTGCGACGAAGCGCGACAGATCGGGACCATCCGTCGCTGCATAGACTGTGTTACCGGCCGCATCGGCTACGTAGTAATAAATACCGTGATGCCCTCGCGCCGCATGGTAGATTGCCTGGTCATCGACACCGGTGCGCACTTCGCCCACGGCGCGGATGACGGAGTTGAATACAACCCTCAGCTCATCCTCATCCATCTCGGCGAAGTGCTTCTCGAGGGATTGAACAATGATCCAGTTAAAACCTAGAAACACCAGCATCGTGGCAATGCCGACTAACGTGGTTACTCGAAGCGCAAGCGAGGCTGGACGGCGAAATATGGTGAACCTATCCGCCATCCGGGGAATCCAGCGTATAGCCCATGCCTCGCACGGTATGAATGAGCTTCGGTTCAAAGTTATCATCGATTTTCGCGCGCAAACGGCGGATGGCGACATCGATCACGTTGGTGTCGCTGTCGAAATTCATGTCCCAGACTTGCGAAGCGATCAATGAGCGAGGCAGCACTTCGCCTCGGCGTCTCACCAAAAGTTCGAGCAGTGCGAACTCCTTGTTGGTCAGGTTGATGCGCCGTCCTGCTCTTACCGCACGCCGCCGCGCCAGGTCAAGCTCCAGATCAGCGATCTGGATTCGATCGTGGTGATTGGGTGTGCTACCCCTGCGCAGCAGGGTCCGCACACGTGCCAGCAGCTCGGAGAATGCAAACGGCTTGACCAAATAATCGTCGGCACCCAATTCCAGACCCTTTACGCGATCGTCTACGCTGCTGCGTGCGGTCAGGAACAACACTGGGACTTGATTAGCCGATGCTCTAATTGATTGCAGGATACGCCATCCGTCTATGCCGGATAGCATGACATCGAGGATGATCAGGTCGTAGGGTTTGCTCATGGCCAGGTGATGACCATCTAGCCCGGTGCGGGCAAGATCGACTATAAACCCCGCTTCGATGAGGCCCTGGCGAACGTAGTCCGCCGTCTTGTTCTCGTCTTCGACGACCAGCAGTTTCATTGCTTACCCACGTAGTGCATCGCCTGGCGCCTTGACCCCGTCATGGGAGGTGGATCGGGACCGTTTTCCAACAATCTACCTGAGCAAAGCTGCCGCGAACATGACGTAGAGATTACATAAATGTAATGCTTGAGTCACCAGCCCGACAGCGATAACTCCCTAGGATAGCTGGTATCGGCTTGAATCAGGATCGAACCGAGCGGCCCGGATCCCTAACCATGGAGTTTTCCTATGAGCACCAGACCGGATCAGAAGCGTAGGTTCTGGAGCAGCCCCGCCGGCTTTGCGCTCGGTGTTTTCCTTTTGATCGCGGGAGCGCTGCTATGGTTTGAGCATCGGGCTCACATCCTCGGCGCGCTGCCGCTCCTGCTACCGCTTCTGATCTGCGTCGGCATGCACTTCTTCATGCACGGGCGGCATGGCGACGGCCATAGTGGTCACAATCATGGGCGTGACCGCGATGCACAGTGACATCCCTGCTTACGGTCTGTGGTTCCTGGTAGTCGTGAACGCAGGCATCTTTATTCTGTTCGCTTTCAGCTTCTTCAAGCCGAAGACGGCGCGTGACTGGCGCTCGCTGGGGGCATTCTCCGCCTTTATCATCGCGCTGTTCGTCGAGATGTACGGCTTTCCGCTGACGCTCTATCTGCTGGCGGGCTGGGCGGGCAACCGTTTTCCTGGACTCGACCCGCTATCCCACGACGCGGGTCATCTCTGGCCCGTGCTGTTCGGCTGGTCGATGGACCCGCACTGGAGCCCGTTCCATCTGCTGAGCTACGTGCTGATCGGCGGCGGGTTCATCCTGATCGCCGCCGCCTGGCGGGTGCTTCATGAGGCGCAGCGCGCAGGGACGCTTGCGACGACTGGGCCCTATGCCCATTTACGGCATCCCCAGTACGCCGGCTTCGCGCTGGTCATGATCGGCTTCTTCCTCCAATGGCCGACGCTGGTGACGGCTCTGATGCTGCCGGTTCTCCTGATCATGTACTGGCGGCTCTCCAAGAGCGAGGAACGAGAGGTGGAAGCGGCTTTCGGCGAGCGGTATCGCAGCTACGCCGGAAATGTTCCGGCCTTCTTCCCTCGGATCGTACGTTTGTTCAGCCAAGGAAGGACTTGACGCAATGAATATGAACCGCCCCCCATCGCATCCTGACGACCACCACGCGAAGCAGGGACATCATCATTCGTCTCATGGTGAAGCTGTCGTTGTAGCCGCGGGAGGTTCCACCCATTCGGAACATGCCGGGCATGGAGGCCATGACCATGCCGCCATGGTCGCCGACTTCCGTCGCCGCTTCTGGATCACGTTGGTACTGACACCGCCGGTCCTGCTGCTGTCGCCGATGATCCAGCACCTGCTCGGCATCGCCGATGCGCTGGCGTTTCCGGGAGACGGCCTCGTCCTCTTTGCGCTGTCAACCATCGTCTACGTCTATGGCGGATGGCCGTTCCTCACCGGCTTCATTTCTGAGGTACGCAAAGCACAGCCCGGCATGATGACGCTGATCGCGCTGGCGATCTCTGCCGCCTACTTCTTTTCTGCTGCCACGACCTTCGGTTTCCCGGGCGAACCATTCTACTGGGAACTTGTGACGCTGGTCGCCATCATGCTTCTCGGCCACTGGGTCGAGATGCGATCGGTCATGGGCGCGTCACGCGCCCTCGAAGAGTTGGTCCGGCTGTTGCCGGACAGTGCAACGAAAATCGATGCCGACGGCACAACACACGAGGTTCCTATCTCCGCCCTCCAGCCAGGAGACCGCGTACTGGTGCGGCCCGGCGCGAAGGTGCCGGTCGACGGCAGCATCATCGAGGGATCGTCTGGCTTCAATGAGGCGATGCTAACCGGCGAATCCCGCCCGGTCTCGAAGACGGTCGGCGCCACCGCCATCGGCGGCGCGATCAACGGTGCCAACGCCGTGACCATCGAGGTGACCGCCACCGGCGATGCTACCTATCTCGCACAGGTTATCGATCTCGTCAAAAAGGCGCAGGCGACGCGTTCCAGGACGCAGGACATCGCCAACCGCGCCGCCTCATGGCTGACCTATATTGCTCTCGTCGTCGGCTTCGGCACGCTCATCGTCTGGTGGCTCGTACTCGGCCAGCCACTCCAGTTCGCGCTGGAGCGGATGGTGACGGTCATGGTCATCGCCTGCCCGCATGCGCTCGGCCTGGCCGTTCCGCTAGTCGTCGCAGTCAGTACATCACTGAGTGCCGGCAACGGCCTTCTGATCCGTGACCGTGCAGCGTTCGAGAGGGCACGCAAGCTGAATGCCGTGGTGTTCGACAAGACCGGCACGCTCACGGAAGGGCGTTTCGGCGTGAGCGACATCGTATTACTCAGCGGCGGTGACGAGAACGAGGAACTTGGGCTTGCCGCCGCCGCTGAGAGCCAGTCCGAACATCCGATCGCACATGGCATCGTGGCCGAAGCCCGGAACCGGAAGCTGAGCGTCCCGAAGGCAAGCGATGTTCGCAACATCACCGGAGAGGGCATCGTTGCCAACGTCGATGGGCAGGACATCCGCATCGTCAGTCCGGGCCATCTGGCTCGGCTCGGCAAGGCGATCGGCCATGACCGTCTCAAGCAATTGGAAGCCCAGGGCAAGACTGTAGTCGCCTTGGTCCGCGATGGAGAGCCGCGCGCCCTGTTCGCGCTTGCAGATATCGTCCGACCCGAATCGAAGGAAGCGATTGCTGAATTGAAGCGCCTCGGCGTCAGCGCAGTCATGCTGACTGGCGACGCGAGAGGCGTCGCCCAAGCGGTATCGGATGAGCTGGGTATCGCCGAATTTTTCGCCGAAGTGCTGCCGGACCAGAAATCGGACAAGATCAAGGAATTGCAGGCACGCGGACTTGCCGTGGCCATGGTCGGGGACGGCGTGAACGACGCACCGGCGCTCGTGCAGGCCGACCTTGGCGTCGCCATCGGCGCTGGCACCGACGTTGCCGTTGAATCAGCCGACGTGGTGCTGGTCAGGAGTGACCCGCGCGATGTGGCCGCGATTCTTGGCCTGTCACGCGCGACCTATCGCAAGATGGTGCAGAACCTGCTTTGGGCGACCGGCTACAACGCCATCGCCATCCCGATGGCCGCGGGCATCACCTTCGGAACAGGTTTTCTCATGACTCCGGCAGTGGCCGCTGTGTTCATGTCTGCCAGCACTGTCATCGTCGCGATCAATGCACAGTTGCTACGCTTCTACCGGCAGCACGCATGATGGTGCTTGCTGGATCTAGAGATAAGCCTCCGCAGCGTAGCGACGCATCATGCGATGGCTGTGGAAGAGCGAGCCATTCCTGGATATCGCGCTCTTCATCACATACGTCCATCCGGCTCGATCCTTGTAGTACAAGGGCAGCACGTGCCGTTCCAGTTTGTCGTACAGGGAAGTTGCATCGTCTGCGGAGGTCTCCGCCTGTCCGTCGCCGATTGCCCAACCGGTCACTCCTTCAATGCATCCCTCTGCCCACCAGCCATCCAAAACGGATAAGCTGGGAACGCCATTCATGGCTGCCTTCATTCCACTCGTACCGGAAGCTTCCAAGGGTGGCTGCGGCGTGTTGAGCCAGACATCGACGCCAGCGACCAACTTCTGCGCCATCTCCATACTGTAGTTGGGTAAGTATACGCCGTTAATCTCTGGAGCGAGCGCACGCAAGGCATCGTGAAGATGTACAATCCGTTCCTTCCCCTGCGCGTCGTGCGGATGAGACTTGCCCGAGAGTATCACCTGAAATGGTGTTTCCCGACCTATTGCACGCAGCCGGTCCAGATCCGAGAACAGCAGTTCTGGCCGCTTGTAGGAGGTCATGCGTCGCGCGAAGCCGATGATCGGCTGCGTAGGATCCAGCGTCAAACCGCTCGTCACGCGCACGTATTCAAGCAATGCCTCCTTGGCGGCCAGGTGAGCCTGCCATAGGTCTTCGGGAGAGATGCAACAGTCCGCGCGCACGAGTATTTCGGGCTCGTTGCACCATCCAGGCAGATGACGGTCGAATAATGCGGCAAGCGAAGGATTTACCCATGTATGCGGGTGTACGCCGTTTGTGATAGAGCGAACGGCATAGCCGGGAAAGAGCGTGCGAGAGGTCTCGGCATGGCGCTCCGCCACGCCGTTGACATAACCGCTGAGATTCATTCCGAGACGGCTCATGTCTAGGCGCTCCTGTCCCCCCAGATGTCTAAGTGCCACGCTTTCGAAGAAATTGCCGAGCACATTAGTCACGAGTGCGTGGTCGAATTCATCGCGTCCTGCGCCAACGGGTGTGTGCGTCGTGAAAATACAGCGGGAGCGTACTGAATGTAAATCGAACGCAGACTCGCCTGGGCGCACGTCAGATACCGAAGCCCGCGAGTCGCGCAACAGCTCCAGTGCTAGCAGTGCCGCGTGTCCTTCATTCATATGGTACTTACGGATACTGAACCCCAGTGCATGTAGGATGCGAACTCCGCCGATGCCGAGGATCACTTCCTGCTTGAGCCGGTAATCCGAATCTCCACCGTACAAATAGTGTGTTAATTCTCGGTCCGCCGTCGCGTTTTCATGCAGATCCGTGTCCAGAAAAATGACCGGCAGCCGATCGCCTGTGTGTCCTTCTATCAGATGCAGCCATGCACTTACCCATACATCGCGTCCCTCGATTGAGACCGAGACTTTCGCTCCGAGTGGTGTACAGGTGTCCGATGGATTCCAGGGATCGGGCTCTTCATGTTGCACGCCGTCCGGGCTCAGAATCTGCCGGAAGTAACCGCGCCGGGCGATGAGCGTGACGCCGACCATGGGTAGATCGAGATCCGCCGCCGAACGCATAATGTCGCCGGCGAGGATCCCTAAGCCACCGCTATAAGTTGGGAGATCGGCGCGTACGGCGATCTCCATGGAAAAATAGGCAACTCTCTGTCGCGACAAGAATGGGCTGAGCATTACCCGTGCTTCCCGAGTCAGGCGTCCACACGCTTACCGTGCTGGTGAGCCGGTGCGGCGGATGTAATCTGCTGATCGATCGCCTGCTCGGCTTCCAGCCAGTCAGTAAGTTCATCGGCCAAGCCGCTTGCTGCAATGCGTTGCTGACTCCGGTAATACGCAGCTTCCGCAATCATCGCGCGTCGTTCCTCGACAGAAACCTCATTCGGTTGGGGCGAAGCGTCCGCTCTCGGTTGTGCGCGCGATGTATAACGTTTAGAGGAATTTTCGGTCATGATGTTCTCCTGCTTTGAATGGGATTGCTAGCATGCTCCTGACCTGCCTCCATCTTAGATCTGTGATCCGCGCGCGTCTATATAGCCGACAGGTTCGGAGCGAGCTCCAGGTCAATGGCGAGAAGTTGCGAGTTGATCGTAAAGAGAGACTGCTGTCAGATGGATGACCCGTCCGTTACATTCGAGTCATCTATTGGTCATCTTCGTAGATCCGGCAAGAACGATATCCGATGGATAACCCCCTGAAAGCGGTTCCGTCAGCGATGGCGCACTAGCGCAAGCAGTATTCGAGGTCGAATAAGATGCTGTTTTCCAGTCCCCCGGATCCTGCAACCTTCTCTGGAGGCCATTTTCTCGCTGAGGGATGATCCTGACAAATACATCGGATCGGGATTGAATCGGTAGAGGCAGACTTGCGGCTGCAATACGAGATCAGCGGGTATTTCTCACCCTATGTTGGTTGAGTGCGCGAGCGCTCCTTCAGCGGCGGCACCGCGGACTAAGTCGAGGTGGAGGGGCAGGTACGCGCAGGGCAGTCATTTCCGCGACACCCCGTCGTGGCTCACGTCCGTATCTGTTTTTATGCTCAGCCCTTGCGGGACTCGAACCTCGAAGAGCCTTGGCCGCGAAGATGCTCTTATATGACGCGAATGTAACGGACGGGTCATTCATCTGACAGTGGTCGTTTCCTATTATTTATCATAGAGCAGTTGCATTCCGATTCCTCAACACCGAATCAGGAGCATTCCGATGCTTAGTACTTCCGCAGCCCGCACACTGACCCTCTTCATCGGTCTGGCAGCCGGTTTGTTAGCGACCTCGTTTGCCCAGGCCCATCTCACTCTGATCGAGTCCAAACCAGCAGCTGAAACCACCGTCGCGACGCCCAGTCAGGTCGATCTCATCTTCAACGAAATTCTTGTGCCGCGCGCCTCGCGATTGGAGCTAACCCTCGTCAAAGACGGAGCCGCACCGGTGCGTGTCGAACACTTCGACACCGAAATCCTCAATGACGGCAGGACACTGCGTGCGAAGCTGCATCACTCGCTCGAAGCCGGAAACTATCGCGTGCAATGGCGCGCAGTCGGTCCCGACAACCATCCGATGATAGGTGAATACAGCTTCACAGTGAAGTAAGGCACAGTTGCCATGGCGAATCTGTCCGACTACGCGCTTCGATTAGTACAGTACATGGACCTCATGCTGTTGTTCGGGCTGCCGCTGTTCGCGTGGTATGGCGTGCGGCAACCGCTGGCTATCGGCGATCCGTGGTTTCCGCTGTCCAGGCGTGCACCGCGCGGCGGACTGCTGGCCTGCGCCGGGCTCGGCTTGGTGCTAGTGAGCATCGAAATCGTTCTGAAGACGGCGGGCATCATGGAGATAGGGGTAACAGAGCTCGACCGAGCCTCTCTGGCCTGGTACATCTTCGACACCACCGCCGGCCGAGCCGGACTGGTACGCATGTCGCTGCTGGTCCTGCTTACCGCCTTTCTCGGCTGGCACCTGCGGCGTGGCGAAGAACATCCGTTTCCTGTCCGGTTGGTGACCGTGCTGGCCGGCCTGGCGCTGCTCAGCCTGGCCTGGAACGGCCACGCCGCCGGCGGCGAAGGCGCAACCGGCGTACTGCGGCTGGCGGCCGGCGTCGCGCACCTGCTGGCGGCTGGTGCCTGGATCGGCGCCATCGCGGCATTTTTAATCATGCTCGTACTGTGCAGCACCTCGACCAAGACCCAGCGCCTCCATGTGCTGTGGCGGTCGCTGCATGCCTTCTCTCGGTCGGGCACCGTGTTTGTCGGGATCCTGGTGGTTAGCGGCGTGTTTCACTATGGCGATTTGACCGGCTGGTCCGCCGCCCCTTTGCTTCATAGCGGACACGGTAATCTGATGCTGCTCAAGTTGATGCTGTTCGTTGCCATGCTGGGGCTGGCGGCTCTGCATCGCTGGTGGTTGGTGCCGCAGCTCGAGCGCGACATCCACGTCGGCGAAGGTCAGCGCTCAGTGCGCCGCCTGCGTTCCAGCGTAACCATCGAGGCGACCACCGCCTTTCTGATCCTGATCAGCGTTGCCGTACTCGGTACCCTCGCCCCGCGATGAGCATCTCCTACAAAGAAGTGAACGCCTGCTGACCGATGCCAGCGATGCAGCACATCGCCGCCCCGATGACGGCCTACCTTCTGTTTTGGTACCGCTGCCTCACAATTGATTCAAGCCAGATCTAGAATTCCCTGTTCTGACGAGCAGAACGCATAATATGTCCCGCAACGCACCAGGACAGCGTGCCCCTTTGGAGACGGCCCGGACGGCTGCGATTGCGGGGGGAGGGGTGATTCCTGTTTGCGATTATCCCAGCTTCCTCGCTAAATCCTCAGCCCGCAAGTGCGTGTACCGCCGCAACATCCGCAAGTCCTTGTGCCCAGTGATGCTCGCGACCTCCATGATGTTCAGCCCCTTCTCGAATAACCTCGTCGTTGCCTCATGCCGCAGATCGTGAAAGTGCAGGTTCTCCAGCCTGGCATTACGTCGTGCGCGGACGAACGCCAACTTGACCGCCTCGGTGGTCAGTTCCGGAAACACCTGCCCGTTCAGGCTACGCGGCAGTCCGCGCAGTACCTTGATCGCCGCCGACGACAGCGGCACGGTGCGCGCCTCGCCATTCTTGGTGTCCGGCAAGTGGGCGATGCGGCGCGTGAGATCGATATGCTCCCAGCGCAGGCCGACCAGCTCGCTGCGGCGCATCGCGGTCTCGATCGCGAGCTGCACGATCGGCAGCAGGAAGCGATTGCGCGCCTTCCGGCAGGCCGTCAGCAGCCGAGTCTCTTCGCTTTCCTGCCCAAGCCCGCCGGGGAGCAGCCGCCGTTCTCGTGGCCGCGAACTCGGCGGCAGCTTGATGTCGCGCACTGGGTTGTGGACAGGGATACCCCATTCCTTGCGGGCGACCTCGAATAGGTGTGAGATGATCACCAGATCCCGTTTGACTGTGGCAGGCAGGACTTGTCTGAGCCGTTCGTCACGATAGCGGGCGAGATCGGCGCCGCGCAGGGTGCCAACGAACCGTCGCGCGAGCGGGTGCCGGATCATTGCACGGAGACGCGTGGCCTCGGCAGCGGCACCCTTTTTCAGTGGTGTGACCTGCTCCAGGTAACGCTCGAGCAGTTCCTTCAGGGTCGTGGTCTCCGCCTCGACGCGGGAGACGAAACGACCCTGATCCATTTCGACCTCGACCGCCCGCACCCAGGCCTCGGCGGCGGCGCGAGTGTCGAAGGTCATCGTCTGTAGCGGATAGCCCTTTTTCCGGATTTGGGCCTGCCATTGGCCCTTTGCCGAACGGTTGCGCTTTCTGATCGACGCCATTGCCACGCTCCTCGAATTCGCGAGCGAGTGTGACAACGCTGTGACAAACTATCACTTGGAAACGGTATGGGGACCCAGTAGCATTTTAAGTGCTTGAATCAACTGGTGGGCGATGCTGGGTTCGAACCAGCGACCCCTGCCGTGTGAAGGCAGTGCTCTACCACTGAGCTAATCGCCCGCGGGGAATCGTGGATTCTACGGAGTCGGCCGGGGGGCGTCAATTGAAGCGGGCAGCGCCCAAGTCCTGATAGAATACCCCGTTTTCAACGTCAACCCGGGAGCCGCATGACCGTTCGCACACGCTTCGCCCCCAGCCCGACCGGCTTTCTGCACATCGGCGGCGCGCGCACCGCGCTGTTCAGCTGGCTGTATGCGCGCCGTCACGGCGGCGCCTTCGTGCTGCGCATCGAGGACACCGACCAGGAGCGCTCGACGGTCGAGTCGGTCAACGCGATTCTCGAGGGCATGACCTGGCTCGGCCTCGAGTATGACGAGGGGCCGTTCGCGCAGAGCGCGCGCATGGATCGTTACCGCGAGGTCATCGACCGCCTGCTCAATGAGGGCAAGGCCTATCGCTGCTGGTGTTCGCGCGAGCGTCTCGACGCCTTGCGCGAGGAGCAAATGGCGCGCAAGGAGAAGCCGCGCTACGACGGTCATTGCCGCCATCGCAGCGAGCCGCCGCCCCCCGGCGTCGATCCGGTCGTGCGCTTCATCAATCCGCGCGAGGGCGGGGTCGTCATCGACGACATGATCCGCGGCCGCATCGTGATCTCGAATGGCGAGCTCGACGATCTGATCATCGCCCGTTCCGACGGCAGCCCGACCTACAACTTCGTGGTGTGCGTCGACGATCATGACATGGGCATCACCCACGTCATCCGCGGCGACGATCATCTGAACAACACGCCGCGCCAGATCAACATCCTGCGGGCGCTCGGCGCCGAGCCGCCGCTGTATGCCCATGTGCCGATGATCCTCGGCGGGGACGGCAAGCGGCTGTCGAAGCGCCACGGCGCGGTCAGCGTCATGGCCTTCCGCGACGAGGGCATCCTGCCCGAGGCGCTGCTGAACTATCTGGTCCGGCTCGGCTGGTCGCACGGCGACCAGGAGATCTTCAGCATCGACCAGATGATCGAGCTGTTCGACATCAGGGACGTCAACAACTCCGCCGCGGTGTTCGACTTCGACAAGCTGCTGTGGCTGAACCAGCACTACCTCAAGGAGAGCAGCGCTGAGCGCATCGCGCATCACCTGCGCTGGCACCTTGGCCGGCTCGGCATCGATGCGGTCGAGGGGCCGGAGGTGCTCGACGTCGTTGGCCTGCAGCGCGAGCGCGCGAAGACGCTGAAGGAGATGGCCGAGATCAGCGCGTTCTTCTATCGCGACTTCGATGCCTATGACGAGCAGGCGGCGAACAAACACCTGAAGGCCGAGGCCACGGCGCCGCTGGCCCGGCTGCGGGTTGCGCTGGCGGAACTCCGCGACTGGCGACCCGAGCCGCTGCACCAGGCGGTCATCGACTGCGCCGAGTCGCTCGGCCTCAAGCTCGGCAAGGTCGCACAGCCGCTGCGCGTCGCGCTGTGCGGGCGCGCGGCGTCGCCGGGCATCGATGTCACGCTGCACCTGCTCGGCCGCGACGCGACGCTGCGACGCATCGACCACGCGCTTGCGTGGATCGAGCAACAAGCCGGGAGTGCGGAGGCATGAGCGACGGTACTGACACCGGCGCGCCGGCCCGACCGCCGCATTTCATTCGCCAGATCGTCGAGGCAGACCTGGCGTCGGGCAAGCACGACCATATCGTCACGCGCTTTCCGCCCGAGCCGAACGGCTATCTGCACATCGGCCACGCCAAATCGATCTGCCTGAACTTCGGTCTGGCCGAGGATTACCACGGGCAGTGCAACCTGCGCTTCGACGACACCAATCCGCACAAGGAGAGCGTCGAATTCGTCGATGCGATCCAGCAGGACGTGCGCTGGCTCGGCTTCGACTGGGGCGGCCAGACCTATTTCGCGTCCGGCTATTTCGAACAGGTCTACGGTTATGCGGTCGAACTGATCGAGAAGGGACTCGCCTATGTCTGCGATCTCGGCGCCGACGAGATCCGCGAGTATCGCGGCACGCTGACCGAGCCCGGCCGCAACAGCCCGTATCGCGAGCGCTCCGTCGCCGAGAACCTCGACCTGTTCGCGCGCATGCGCGCCGGCGAGTTCCCGGACGGCGCGCGCGTCTTGCGCGCGAAGATCGACATGGCGTCGCCGAACATCAATCTGCGCGATCCGACGCTGTACCGCATCCGCCACGGTGTCGTCCATCACCAGACCGGCGAGGCCTGGCGCATCTATCCGACCTACGACTACACGCATCCGATCTCTGATGCGCTCGAGGGCGTGACCCATTCGCTGTGCACGCTGGAATTCGAGGACCACCGTCCGCTCTACGACTGGGTGCTCGACCATGTGTCGGTGCCGTGCCATCCGCGCCAGTATGAATTCTCGCGCCTCAATCTTCAGTACACGGTGATGAGCAAGCGCCGCTTGACGAGGCTCGTCGACGAGGGCCATGTCGAGGGCTGGGACGATCCGCGCATGCCGACCATCGCCGGCCTGCGCCGGCGCGGCTACACGCCGGGATCGATCCGGGAATTCTGCGCGCGCATCGGCGTGACCAAGTCGGACAACGTCGTCGAGATGGGCATGCTCGAGAGCTGCATTCGCGAGGAACTCAATACCACCGCGCCGCGGCGCATGGCGGTGCTGCATCCGCTGCGCGTCGTGCTGACCGACTGGCCGGCGGATCGCGTCGAGATGCTCGAGGCGCAGAATCACCCGCAGGACCCCGCGCAGGGTACGCGGTTGCTGCCGTTCTGCGGCGAGCTGTGGATCGATCGCAACGACTTCATGGAACAGGCCGCCAGCAAGTTCAAGCGCCTGGTCACCGGCGGCGAGGTGCGGCTGCGCTACGGTTACGTGATCCGCTGCGACGAAGTCATCAAACAGGGCGACGAGATCGTCGAACTGCGTTGCAGCCACTACCCGGCGACGCTGAACGCCGACCCGGTCGGGCGCAAGGTCAGGGGCGTGATCCACTGGGTGTCAGCGCGTCACGGCGTCGAGGCCGAGCTCAGGCTCTACGACCGGCTGTTCGATCACCCGCTGCCCGACGCCGCGAAGGAAGAGGGCCGCGATTTCACCGATTTTCTGAACCCGGATTCGCTGCGCACGCTGACCCGCGCGATCGTCGAGCCGTCGCTCAGCGGGGCCCGCGGCGGTGAGACCTTCCAGTTCGAACGCGAGGGCTACTTCGTCCGCGACGCCGTACTCACCGGCCTCGACCGCCCGGTCTTCAACCGCACCGTGACCCTGCGCGACACCTGGGCCAAAATTACCGCCCGGACCTGATTCGGGGTCAGATCAACAATCCCCGCGGTGTCGCCGGTGTTGGCTAAGTGCCTGATTTTCGCGCCCGCCCGGCGATTTCCCCCGCCTGAAATCTTGACAGCGCAGGGGCCTTGGCTTAATGTTCGCGTTTCGTTTTGCGGCGGGGCTATAGCTCAGCTGGGAGAGCGCTTGCATGGCATGCAAGAGGTCGGCGGTTCGATCCCGCCTAGCTCCACCAACCCCGTGACTACATAATCATTTCCTCAGGTCCCCATCGTCTAGCCGGCCTAGGACACCGCCCTTTCACGGCGGTAACAGGGGTTCGAATCCCCTTGGGGACGCCACTATCTTTCAGAACGTCCCGCCGTTCCACCCCCACATCGCCCGCGGCGCGTCCGCGAATTCTATATAGATCCGTTCCTGTCTGATTCCGAATTCGTCGCTGATGAATGCGCACAGCGCGCGCGAGAACTCTTCGGCGCGAGCTTGCGGCAGATCAATGCTCTTCAGTTCGAGGTAGGCGACCGGCGCCTCGGTGCCGGCAAAGGCCATCGGCACGCCGGCCTCAAGCGCGACCATCACGTATTGCTCCGGCTTGCCGAGCAGTTCCGCGACGAGCTTCGATGCGCGCAGCGCCGCCGGCTGGCTGTCACCGGGTTCGCGTTCGACGTTGGTCTGGATCTTCAGGTATGGCATCGACGTTCTCCCATGGATGCGGTCAATGATACAGGGGCGTCGGGCAAACCGGTTACATCATCCGCGCGAGTTGCGCCAACGCCCGATCGATGCGTCCGTCCCACGGGCACGCGCATGACAGGCGCATGAAGTTGCGATATTTCTGCGTCGCCGAAAAGATCGGCCCCGGTGCGATGCTGATGCCTTCGGCGAGCGCGCGGCGGGCGAGGTCGAAGGTGTCGATGTCACCCGGCAGCTCGATCCACAGCACGAAGCCGCCGGCCGGTCGGGTGACGCGCGTGCCGGCGGGGAAGTGGCGCGTGACTGCGTCGGTCATGCGCTCGACGGCGCGCGCGTAGTCGCCGCGCGTCTTGCGCAAATGGCGATCGAGCCGGCCGCCGTCGAGGACCTCCGCCATCGCAAGCTGCGGCACGGTCGGGGTCGCGAGATTGAGTACGAACTTCCGGTATTCGACATCGGCGAGGTATCTGCCCGGCGCGATCCAGCCGATGCGCAGTCCGGGTGACACGGTCTTCGAGAACGACGCGCAGTGCAGCACGCCGTCACCGTCGAGCGCCTTCAGTACCGGCGGTCGCATGTCGTCAAAGCCGAGATCGCCGTAGACGTCATCCTCGATGATCGGGATGCCGTGTCGGGCCAGCAGTTCGACGAGCCTTCTTCTCGACGGATCGGGCAGGCAGGCGCCGAGCGGATTGCTGAAATTCGGGGTGACGATGCAGGCCTTGACCGGCCATTGCTCGAGCGCGAGTTGCAGCGCATCGACGGAGATGCCGTCGCGCGAGTGCGTCGGGATTTCGAGCGCCTTCAGGCCCTGCGCCTCGATTGCCTGCAGCATCCCGTAGAAGGTCGGCGACTCGACCGCGACGATGTCGCCGGGTTGTGTCGTCGCGCGCAGCGCGAGGGTCAATGCCTCCTGGCAGCCGTTGGTGATGACGATCTCGTCGGGATGGACATTCGCGCCGGTCGCGTCCATGCGCCGGGCGATCTGCCGGCGCAGTTCGGGGACGCCGGGCGGGAACGCGTATTGCGCACCGCGCATGCGTTCGCGGCGCGCGACGCGGGCGAGCGCCTTTTCGACGAGCGCAGTCGGTAGATACATCGGATCCGGCACCGCGGCGCCGAGGTGGATCATCGCCGGATCGTTCGCGGCCTTGACGAGGTCGAGCGCCATCGCCTGACCGGTGACCGGGGTGGGCCGCGCGGCCGGCGTCGAGACGCCGGGCGCCGCGACCGCCGGTTTCGGTGCGCGCACATAAAAGCCGGAGCGCGGCCGCGCCTCCAGATAGCCACCGTCCTCGAGCCGCCGGTAGGCGGCGATGGCGGTGGCGATGCTGACCTGGCGCCGGTCGCTCAGCGCGCGGACGCCGGGCAGGCGGTCACCGGGGCGGTAGCGGCCGTCCCGGATCTGAGCGATCAATTCGCCTGCGATCGCCTCATAGAGATGTTCCATGGCTTCTCCACTGCTGTACCGAGATTCCGCCCATGCACAGTATTCTAATTATTAAAACTGTATCGTATCAAATTAATTATTTTGTATCTGTAATGTTCGTCCCGATTCTCCCAGACTCGATGCTCACCAGGGAGGACGGGCGATGGGGCGGAAATCACGGGATCCGGGCTGGTGGTGGGTAGGGGCGGGGTTGGTTCTCGCGGGCATGATCATCCTGCTGGCGACGATTGCGCCGACGGGCGAATCGGGGCAGGCTGCAGACATGTGCCGTTGCGACCCCGCCGGGATCTGCGTGCCCGGCTGCTATCGGCAGGCCTGGTGGTGGAACTCGCCCGTGTGAGGTGGCATGAACGCTGAACTGGTTGCGCGGATGGCTGCCTACAATCGCTGGATGAACGAGCGGCTGTATGCGGTCTGTGCTGAATTGTCCGATGACGAACGCAAGCAGGACCGGCGCGTCTTCTTCGGCTCCATCCACGGCGTGCTCAATCACCTGCTGCTTGCAGATCGGATATGGCTTGGCCGCTTCGAGGGCAAGCCGTATCCTGCGCGCCGGCTCGACGAGGAAGTGCAGGCGGACTTTGCGGCCTTGCGCGAAGCGCGCGCGGAGACCGATCGCGCGATCGAGTCATGGGTCGCCGCGCTCGATGATACTCGCCTGTCAATGCCGCTGGATTATGTCAGCGTGGTGGATCGCGCGCCGCGTCGATGTGCCCTCTGGCTCGCGGTCATCCATTTTTTCAATCATCAGACTCATCATCGCGGTCAGGTCACTGCCTTGCTGAGCCAGTGCGGCAGGGACTATGGCGTGACTGATCTGGTCGGGATGCCCGGTTTGACATCATCGCTGCCGGGATGAAGCCATGAAAAAGCCGCTCCGGACGGGGGTCCGGAGCGGCCGCGCGTCCCTGCGCCGGTGCGGACTTACTTGCCCGCCAGTTTCATCCTGCGTTCCCGCGCTGCGAACTTCTCGATCGTAGCATCATCGGGGTAGATCATCGGCTCCTTGTCGACCTGCCAGTAGTGATGATGCGGATGCTCCTGCGATTCGTTGTGACAGCTGCCGAGACTGTGCTCGTCGTTGGTCTCGCAGTAACGAGGCGCCTTGCCGAGCGCTGCCATGACCTGGTACGGGAAGGTGCCGCACTGGTTCCTGCCGGTGCTGCCGCCGCTGCGGATACCGGCCGCGGAATAGAACGGATCCACGCCGAGTATCGCGGTAAGCAGCGGGAAGATGGAAACCAGCATCACCACCAGCATGGCCGCCTCCGTCATCGTGTACTGATGCAGTGCGCCGGCCTGGGATACAAACACGGCTCCACCTGCCAGCATCGCGGCGCCGATCCCGAACCTCAATACACGATCGATCAGTCCGATGTTCTGGCTTGCTGTGACTTGATCTGATCTTGTAATCATGATAATCACCTCCGTTCCAAGTGGTACGCAATCCGCGCATCAGTTCCGGATCGCATCTACATTCTCATTGCAACACATGGAAGAAAGTCATTCAGTGACAACATCACCGGTCGATGTGACGGGACATGTCCTCGAGGATTTCGCGATCGATGATTTCAATCCTGCCGCGATGCAGGCGCACCCACTTGCAGCGCTCGAATTTCTTCAACAGACGGCTGATGACCTCGCGCGCCGAGCCGAGTTCCTCGGCGAGCATCTGGTGCGTCGAGCTGATTTCGTTGCCGTCATGAGACATCTCGAGCAGGCAGCGCGCGAGCCGGCCATCCATCTGTCCGAAAGCGACCTCCTCGACCAGCGTGACGAGTTCGTTCATGCCTTTGCTGATGCGGGAGAATACATATTCACGGAAGTTCGGTGATCGGATCAGCGCCTCCTGGAAGCGCGCCTCCGGCAGCAGGGCCAGCGTCGATGCCTCTTCGGCGATCGCCTCGGCGGAATAGGGCGCGCCGGCGAGCAGGCACGAGGTCGTCAGTTCGCAGGATTCTCCGGGCGAGAGATGATAGAGCGTGATGATGCCGCCGTTCTCCGATGACTTCTGTACCCTGATCGAACCGGAGGTCACGAACAGGAAGTGTTCGCACATGTCCTGTTCGCGATAGACGAATTCGCCTTCTTCCAGGTACATCACCCGTGCCTGATCGAGAATCGCAGTCCAGCCGCGGTCGTTGACTCTCGCGAGTGCGGGGAATTGTTTGAGCCAGTCGGGTCGCGCGAGCAGCGTCTTGTTCATGTCGTTATATATGAGCCGATTAATCGCGTGCGGGAATATGCACACCGGATTTGACCGCGAACCGTTCACTATGTTCAGGCCTTGTAATCAACTGACGGGCATGGGCGACACCACGCGCCTTGTTTTGCCGGCGCAGGTCCCCATATCATGTAATCCTGCATCAGGAGGCAGCAGAAACCGGTTCAAAGGAGGCCAGATGAGCAAGAAGTCGGTAGCAATCAATATTGGTATCAATGAACAGGATCGCAAGCAGATCGCAGAAGGACTTTCCCGGTTGTTGGCGGACAGCTACACCCTGTATCTCAAGACGCACAACTTTCACTGGAACGTCACCGGGCCGATGTTCAACACGCTGCACCTGATGTTCGAGACGCAGTACACCGAACTCGCGACTGCGGTCGACGAGATTGCGGAGCGCATTCGCGCGCTCGGTGTGCATGCCCCCGGCAGTTATGCCCAGTATTCAAAGCTGACCAGCATCCCCGAGGAAACCGGCAATCCGGACGCGACCGAGATGCTGCGCCAGCTGGTCGAGGATCACGAGACCATCGTGCGCACTGCCCGCGGCGTCTTTCCGGCAGTCGAGAAGGCCGATGACGAGCCGACCGCCGATCTCCTGACCCAGCGCATGCAGCTCCACGAAAAGACCGCCTGGATGCTGCGCAGCATGCTGCAGTAGGGGGCGGATACCCTTATTTTATTTATAGTTATTTGGGGCGGCGCCCGGCCGCCGCCCCGGATAATGTCGTTTCCACCCTAATAAGGAATGCCCCCGCTGCCGTAAAAGGGTTATGGGGTATGCCTTTCACAGCTTGCGTGAGCGCCTGCTGTTGCTGGTGCTGTTCGCCAGCCTGCCGGTGCTGGCCCTGATCGCCCATTCGGCGATCGAGCAGCGTGCTGCCGCGCTCGCCGCCGCCGAACGCAGCGCGCAGAGTCTCGTCGTGCTCGCGACCCGCGGGCAGGCCCAGCTGATTGCGGACACGCGCCAGATGCTGGTGACCCTGTCCCAGCTCCCCGTCGTTGCGCCAGATGCCCCGGCAGCGGCCTGCCGCGATCTGCTCGGGGCGATCCACCGCTCGAACACCCACTACACGAATATCGGTGTCGCCGGCCTCGACGGCGATATCTACTGCAGCGCGGTGGACATGCCGGTCACGGTCAATATCGGCGACCGCAGTTATTTCCGGCGTGCCGTTGAATCCGGCGGTTTCGGCATAGGTGATTACCAGGTCGGCCGCGTGACCGGCATCAGCGCGATGAACTTCGGCTATCCGCTGCGCAACGGGCAGGGCAGGATCATCGGCGTCGTCTATGCCGCCTTGAGCCTTTCCTGGCTCAACAACCTGGCCGGCAGCGTCGATCTTCCGGAGGGCTCGACTGTAACGCTGATCGACAGTAACGGGACGATCGTAGCGCGCTATCCGCAGCCTGACAGCTGGGTCGGGCGGACGATGACCGGCACTCCGCTGGTCGATGCCGTGCTGGCGCATCAGGGGGAACGCAGCATGGTGCTCGAAGGGCTCGAAGGGACCATGCGACTGTACAGCTTTGCGCCGCTGCCTGCCGGGGCGACCGGGAATATCTATGTCACGGTCGGGATACCGGAATCGGCGGTCTTCGATGCGGTTCATCGGGAGATCGCCCGCAACCTCGCCGTGATGATGATCGTCATGCTGCTCGCTCTCGCGGCGGCGTGGTATGGCAGCAAGGTGCTGGTGATCAGGCCGGTCCATGCAATCACGCGCGCGGCGCGGCGGCTCGCCAACGGTGAAATGAGCGCGCGCACCGGCGTCGAATACGGCGCGGACGAGCTCGGCGGGCTGGCGCGCGACTTCGATGTGATGGCATCGACACTGCAGCGCGTCAATCGCGCATTGAAGACGCTCAGCGCCGGCAACCGCACCCTGGTGCGGGCGACGGACGAAGGGCGGTTGCTGGAGCAGATGTGTCGCACCATCGTCGAGGTCGGCGACTACCAGGCGGCGTGGGTCGGCTATTGTGAAGATGAGGGCAAATGCCTGCGTCCGGTCGCTTATGCAGGTTTCACCGAGTCCGCCGCGAAGGGGCAGTTGTCCGTGCTCTCCCTCGAGACGCTGGATCGCGCGGGCAGTCCGATCGTCGGGCTTGTGCGCACGGGCGGGGTCAAACCTGTGCGCCATGATGCCGGTCAACCCGGCTTTTCGCCCTGGCCGGATTGCCCGGAGCTGGAGCATGCCGCGACCAGCGTGATCTTCCCGCTGCTGACGGATGCCTGCCTGGTCGGCGTGCTTGTCATCTATTCACGCGACGCGGAGGCCTTTGACGACGAGGAACTCGAACTACTCGACGAATCCGCCGGTGATCTCGCGTACGGTATCGCGACGCTGCGCATGCGCGAGCAGCACCGCAAGGCGACCGAGACGATCATGGAAATGGCCTGGCATGACAGCCTGACCGGCCTGCCCAATCATGCCTTTCTCGAGGATCGACTCAGCCGCCAGCTCGGCGGTCGCCGCGGCGACGGCCGTTCACTGGCGTTGCTGTTCCTCGACATCGACCGGTTCAGCGAGATCAACTCGGCCCTCGGCTTCACGCAGGGTGACCTGCTGTTGCAGGAAGTCGCCCGCCGCCTGCGTTCGATTTCCGGCCCCGGCGACATGGTGGCGCGCATGCGCGGCGACGAGTTCGCAATGCTGACGCTGGCGAGTGATCCCGAAGAGATTGCGCAGAACATGCTCGATGTGCTCGACCGCCCGTTCCACATCAGCGAACTGACGCTGGTGATCAGTGCGACGATCGGCATCGCGCTGTCGCCGGACCATGGCGACGATGTCGAGCACCTGGTCCGCCATGCCGATGTCGCGGCGCGCGAGGCGAAGCAGTCGGGGCGGAGGTTTGCGCGCTACAGCGCGGCCCACGACGTCGATCGCGCCCGCAGCCTGACCCTGGCCGGCGAGCTGAAGCATGCAATCGAGCGGGGAGAGCTGGTCCTGTACTACCAGCCCAAGCTGGACATGCGTGACCTCGGGCTGAATGGCGTCGAGGCGCTGGTGCGCTGGATGCACCCGCTGCGCGGCATGATTCCGCCGAACGAGTTCATCACGCTCGCCGAGCACACCGGTCTGATCAGGCCGCTGACCTCCTGGGTCATCGAGGCCGCGTTGCGGCAGGCGCGGTACTGGCACCAACAGGGCCATGATTTCCGCATCGCGGTCAATCTTTCCGCGCGGAACCTCAAGGATGCGGGCTTGCTCGAGCAGTTGCACGCGCAGGTCGAACGCACCGGCGCGCGACCCGAGTGGCTGGAGTTCGAGCTGACCGAGAGCGCCATCATGGACGATCCGCTGAATGCGATGAAGACCCTGAATAGCCTGAGTGAACTCGGTATCGGCCTGTACATCGACGATTTCGGCACCGGCTATTCGTCGCTGGCCTATCTGCAGCGCCTGCCGGTCGACGCGATGAAGATCGACAAGTCATTCGTCGGCGACATGCTGAAGGACCGGGATCTGGCGAAGATCGTGCGCTCGACGATCGATCTTGCCCACGACCTCGATCTCAAGGTCGTCGCCGAGGGTGTCGAGAACGCGGAGGTGTGGAAGCGTCTCGCCGAACTGGGTTGCGACGTCGCCCAGGGCTATTTCATCAGCCGCCCGCTGCCCGCGTCCGAACTCGAGCGGTGGCTGGGGCAGCGCCGCGACGACCCGCTGCGCTACATCCGCGACTGCAGATAGTTCTCGAGGCCGATCGCCTCGATCAGACCGAGCTGGCGCTCGAGCCACCAGGTGTGATCCTCTTCGGTGTCCGAGAGCATGCCGCGCAGTATCTCGCGGGTCTGGAAGTCCTGCTTCTCCTCGCAGACCTTGATGGCCTTGCGGAGGTCATCGATCACCGCGTATTCCAGCGCGAGATCATTTCTGAATATCTCCGGCACCGTGGCGCCGACATTCAGCGCATCGGGACGCTTCATTTCCGGAAGCGCTTCGAGGAACAGCAGCCGGTTGATCAACGCATCGGCATGCTGGGTCTCTTCTTCCATTTCGTGATTGAGACGCTCGTAGAGCTTCTCGTAGCCCCAGTCGCGGCACATGCGCGAATGAATGAAATACTGGTCGCGGGCGGCGAGTTCGCTGCGCAACAGCTTCTGCAACTGGGCGATGACCTTGTCGTTGCCTTTCATGATATTCCGTCCCTGTCTGCTTCGCGGGGTTAAATCATCGACTGCAAATAGTTTTCAAGTCCGATGTCGCCGATCAGGCCTTGCTGGGTTTCGAGCCAGTCGATCTGTTCCTCGGCTTCTTCGATCTGATGCTCGAGGAGGTCGCGGCTGACATAGTCCTGTGCCTGCTCGCAGGCGGCCACGGCTTCAACCAGCGCGGCGCGTATTGCCGTGAGCAGGATCAGATCCTGCGCGAGGATCTCGGGCACGTCCTCGCCGATCAGCAGCTTGCCGAGATCCTGCAGGTTGGGCAGTCCCTCGAGGAAGAGTACGCGCTCGATCAGCGCGTCGGCGAGCTTCATCGCCGTGATGGAGTATTTGTACTCGCGCTCGTTCAGGGCGCCATAGCCGCGATGTCGCAGCATCCGCGCATGCAGGAAGCACTGGTTGATCGCGGTGAGCTGGAGCTTGAGGACGGCATTCAGGTGTTGCTTGACGTCGGTATTGCCGTGCATCGGGGGCTCCTCAGGAGGGTGCCGGCGGCCGCATGGCCGGCGAACAGACGGGTCTGGCCCGCCGGGGATTATGCCCGGAATCGTCCTTCAATATCAACTTGATGAATTTAATGGAAAATATTCTCATTCTTTGGTGATTGACACGAGTGCGAAGTTTAATTAAAGTGAGAGTCGTTCTCATTATCATTCTTGACCGCGGCCCGCCGGGCCATGCCAGGAGAGAAGGGATGTACGTCTGCATCTGCAATGCGATCACCGATCGCGATATCCGCGAGGCCGCGCGGCGCGGGGTGAATTCCATGGAAGCGCTGAGCGATCGCCTCAAGGTCGCGACCTGCTGCGGGAACTGCCGCGATTGCGCCCGCGAGGTGTTGCACCGGGCGCTGTCCGACGCGCCTCCCGCCGTCGCCTTCGGCTGACCCGAGGAACTTGTCCTTGTCACTGTCGCTCGTGATGCGCGGCCTCTTGCTGCTGCTGGTCCTCGCGCTGTACATCCCCCAGGCCCCTGCCGACGACGAGATTGTCGTCTATTCCGCGCGTAACGAACACCTGATCAAACCGTTGTTCGACCTCTACACGGAGCAGACCGGCGTCAAAATCCGTTACGTGACCGACCAGGGCGGGCCGCTGATCGCGAGACTGAAGGCCGAGGGCTCGAACACCCGCGCCGACCTGCTGATCACCGTTGATGCCGGCAACCTGTGGCAGGCCGCCAATGAGGGCCTGCTCGCCGCGGTCGCCTCGCCGACGCTGATCGCGAACATCCCCCCGCATCTGCGCGATGCCGATCATCGATGGTTCGGCTTGTCGGCGCGCGCCCGCACGATCGTCTACAGCACCTCGCGCGTCGATCCGGCCGAACTATCGACCTACGAAGGGCTCGCCGATCCGCGCTGGAAGGGGCGTCTGTGCCTGCGTACTTCGCGACAGGTCTACAACCAGTCGATGGTCGCGATGATGATCGCCCGCCTCGGCACCGAGGCGACCGAGAAGGTCGTGCGCGGCTGGGTCGCGAATCTTGCCGCGCCGCCGTTCTCGAACGACACCGCAGTGATGCGCGCGATCGAGGCAGGGCAGTGCGACGTCGGCATCGTCAATACCTATTATTTCGGACGACTTGAACAGGAGAACCCGGAGATTGCGCTCGCGTTGTTCTGGGCCAACCAGGACGGCGACGGCGTGCATGTGAATGTCTCCGGCGCCGGCGTCACCCGTCATGCCCGTCACCCGGAGCAGGCGGTACGTCTGCTCGAATGGTTCTCGACGCCGGAGGCGCAGCGCCTGTTCGCCAGCCTGAACCATGAGTATCCGGTCAATCCGGCGGTGTCCGCGGAGCCGCAGGTCAAGGCCTGGGGCGAGTTCCGTCACGAAGACCGCAACATCGCCGAGGCCGGGCGCCTGCAGGCACAGGCCGTCATGCTGATGGATCGCGCCGGCTACCGCTGACATGGAGGCCGGCGCACCGGGCATTGCCTCCGCGTCGCGCGCCTCGCCGGATCGGCGACTGCCGCTCCATCGCCGCTTGCTGAACAGGCTCAGTCTCTGGCATCTGCTCAGCCTCGCGCTCGCGCTGGTGGTTGCGTGGCCGTTGCTGGTGTTGTTTTCTGCGTGGTTCCAGCCCGAGAGCGAGATCTGGCGTCATCTCGCCGATACCGTGCTTGCCGATCTCGTCTTCAACACCCTGGTGCTGGCGGCCGGCGTCACCCTCGGCGTGCTGGTGCTCGGCGTCGGTCTCGCCTGGCTGACTGCGTTGTGTGATTTCCCCGGCCGTCGTTTCTTCGACTGGGCGCTGATGCTGCCGCTGGCGATGCCGGCCTATGTGCTCGCCTTTGTCGTCGTCGGCATGCTCGATTTCTCCGGACCGGTGCAGGGGATGCTGCGCGAGACCTTCGGCCCTGGCGGCTACTGGTTCCCCGAGATCCGCTCGACCGGCGGCGTCATCGCGGTCATGGTGCTGGTGTTCTATCCCTACGTCTACATGCTGACGCGCGCAGCCTTCCTGACCCAGGGGCGCAGCACGCTGGAGTCCGCGCGCATCCTCGGGCTCGGCCCATGGTCGGCGTTCTGGCGCGGCGTGCTGCCGATGGCGCGTCCGGCGATCGCAGCCGGCGTCGCGCTTGCGCTGATGGAGACGCTCGCCGATTTCGGCGCGGTCTCGATCTTCAACTATGACACCTTCACGACGGCGATCTACAAGGCATGGTTCGGCCTGTTCAGCCTGCAGGCCGCGTCGCAACTGGCGACGCTGCTGTTGCTGTTCGTCGCGCTCGCGTTGCTCGCGGAACGCCAGTTGCGCGGACGGGCGCGCTATCACGACGCGCCGCATGCCGCACGCCAGCAACGTTTCGTCCTGGCCGGCGCGCGGGCGTGGCTGGCAACCGCCGCGGCGAGCACGGTGTTCCTGCTCGCGTTCCTGTTGCCGCTGCTGCAACTGGTGTCATGGGCGTGGGAGGTCGTGGCGACTGACATGGATGCGCGCTATTTCGCGCTACTGTCTCATACGCTGTTCCTCGGCGTGACCGCGGCGCTGTTCACGGTCGCCTGCGCGTTGTTGCTGGCGTTCACCCGGCGCCGACACAACGATCGCATGACGGCTTCGGCGATCGGTATCGCGACGCTCGGTTATGCGCTGCCGGGTTCTGTGCTCGCGGTCGGCATCATGATCGCGTTCACCGGCTTCGACAATTTCGTCGCCCGCGGCGCTGCGCTGCTCGGCAGCGAGTGGTCGGGGCGGCTGCTCGGCGGCACGGTCATCGCGCTGCTGCTCGCGTATATCGTGCGCTTCATGGCGGTTGCCTACGGTCCGATCGAAAGCGGCCTCGCCCGCGTCCATCCCGGTCTGCCGGAGGCCGCGCGCAATCTCGGCGCGGCGCCCGGTGAGGTGCTGCGCAGGATCTATCTGCCCTTGTTGCGTCCGGGCTTGCTGACCGCGGCGCTGTTGGTCCTCGTCGACGTCATGAAGGAGATGCCGGCGACCTTGTTGCTGCGCCCCTTCGGCTGGGACACGCTCGCGGTACGCATCTTCGAACTGACCTCGGAAGGCCACTGGGAACGAGCCGCGCTGCCCGCAGTGACGCTGGTACTGGTCGGGCTGATACCGGTCTATATCCTCGTGCGCAGGACCGTAACGAGATAACCGGGTCTGACCCGTCGGCCGCAATCTGGCAGAATACCCGCGAGAGCGAGGATCCTGCCGCATGTCGATCATCCGCGAGTGGCGCCGCCGGCGCTGGCTCAACCGCCATCCCTTGCCTGATGCGTTATGGTCGCGCGCGGCCGCACGCCTGCCGATCCTGAACGGTTACGACAAAAGCGAGCTCGCGCGCCTGCGCGAATTGACGACCGTGTTCCTGCGCGAGAAATCCTTCGCCGCAACCCATGATCTCGTGCTGACCGAGGCGATGCAGACGCGCATCGCGGTCCAGGCCTGCGTCCCGGTGCTGAACCTCGATCTCGACTGGTATCTCGGCTGGGAGACCGTGATCGTCTATCCCGGCAAGTTCGGCCATCGCCGCCATCAGACTGACGAGGACGGCCTGGTCCATGAGTGGGATGAGGTCATGAGCGGCGAGGCCTGGGAGCAGGGGCCGGTGATCCTGTCCTGGGCCGACGTCACCGCCTCGGGCCGGGGCGAGGGCTACAACGTCGTCATTCACGAGCTCGCGCACAAGATCGACATGCGCAATGGTCCCCCGGATGGTTTTCCGCCGCTGCATCGCGGGATGGCGCCGGCGCAGTGGAGCGCGGCGTTCACCACCGCCTTCGAGGACATGAATCGCCGCCTTGACGCCGGCGAGGAGACCACGCTCGATCCCTACGCCGCGGAAGACCCGGCCGAATTCTTCGCGGTATTGAGTGAGTACTTCTTCGAACGGCCGGGCTTGCTCGACGCAAGCTATCCCGACGTCTACCGGCAGATGCGCGATTTCTATCGCCAGGACCCCCTGGCCCGAGCCGCCGCGACACAGGGAGGCGACAGCGCCCCCCTTTCGCCTGTATCATAGACGCACCCGGCGCATGGGTAATACTTGACTAATTTAGTCAGGTATTATATCGTTGTCCGCAAGATTTCCAATATCTCACTGATTCATAATTCTTTCCTGATCGCGGGCCTGTCCCGCGCGAGTGATGAGGGCCATGGCTGACGCAAGTCGAAAACTCGAGCAGCTGATCGACCGGGAGTACAAGGCCGGATTCGTCACCGATGTCGAGTCCGACAGCCTGCCGCCCGGCCTCAACGAGGACATCATCCGCGAGATCTCCCGCCTGAAGGACGAGCCCGAATTCATGCTCGAGTGGCGGCTCCAGGCCTATCGCCACTGGCTGACGATGCAGGAACCGAAGTGGGCCCATGTCCATTATCCGCCGGTCGATTTCCAGGCCCTCAGCTATTTCTCGAAGCCGAAAAGTGACAAGGACCGGCCCAAGAGCCTCGACGAGGTCGACCCGAAGTTGCTCGAGACCTACGCCAAGCTCGGTATCCCCTTGCATGAACAGGAGATGCTGGCCGGCGTCGCCGTCGATGCCGTTTTCGACAGTGTCTCGATCGGGACGACCTACAAGGCCAAGCTCGCTGAACTGGGGATCATTTTCTGCTCGTTCTCCGAGGCCGTGCAAGAACATCCGGAACTGGTCCGGAAGTACCTCGGCACCGTCGTGCCCTACACCGACAATTTCTACGCGACGCTGAACTCCGCGGTGTTCAGCGACGGCTCGTTTGTCTACATCCCACCCGGTGTGCGCTGCCCGATGGAACTGTCGACCTATTTCCGCATCAATGCCGCGAACACCGGCCAGTTCGAGCGCACGCTGATCGTCGCCGATGAAGGTTCCCACGTCAGCTATCTCGAAGGCTGCACCGCGCCGATGCGCGACGAGAACCAGCTGCATGCTGCGGTCGTCGAGCTGGTCGCGCTCGGCAATGCGCGCATCAAGTACTCGACGGTGCAGAACTGGTATCCCGGCGACGAGCAGGGCAAGGGCGGCATCTACAATTTCGTCACCAAGCGCGGCGCCTGCCGCGGCCCGAACGCGCAGATCTCGTGGACCCAGGTGGAGACCGGCTCGGCGATCACCTGGAAATATCCGAGCGTGCTGCTCGAGGGCGACAATTCGGTTGGAGAATTCTATTCAGTCGCGCTGACCAACAACTATCAGCAGGCCGACACCGGCACCAAGATGATCCATATCGGGAGGAACACCCGCAGCACGATCGTCTCGAAGGGCATCTCGGCCGGCCACGGCCAGAACGCCTATCGCGGCCTGGTCAAGGTGCTGCCGGGCGCCGAAGGCGCACGCAACTACAGCCAGTGCGATTCACTGCTGTTCGGCAACCGCAGCGGCGCGCATACCTTCCCTTATATCGAGGTGAAGAATCCGTCCGCGCATGTCGAGCATGAGGCGACGACGTCCAGGATCAGCGAGGACCAGTTGTTCTACTGCATGCAGCGCGGGCTGTCGCAGGAAGACGCGATCTCGATGATCGTCAACGGCTTCTGCAAGGAAGTATTCAAGGAATTGCCGATGGAGTTCGCCGTCGAGGCGCAGAAGCTGCTCGGCATCAGTCTGGAAGGAGCAGTGGGATGAACGACAGGACCGCGGGCGCGAACGCCGACAGCCTGCTCAGGATCAGGAACCTCGCCGTCTCGGTGGACGGCGCGCGCATACTCAAGGGCATCGACCTCGACGTCCATGCCGGCGAGGTGCACATCATCATGGGCCCGAACGGCTCGGGCAAGAGCACGCTCGCGCAGGTACTCGCCGGTCGCGACGGTTACGAGGTCTCCGCCGACGAATTCCGCTATGCAGGCCATGATCTGCTCGAACTCAAGGCCGAGGAACGCGCACGCGAGGGCATCTTCCTCGCCTTCCAGTATCCGGTCGAGATCCCCGGCGTCAGCACCGTGAACCTGCTCAAGGAGTCGCTGAATGCGATCCGCCGACATCGCGGGGAGTCCGAGCTCGACGCGATGGACTTCCTGACGATGGTCAAGCAGAAGATCAAGCTCGTGGACATGAAGGAGGAGTTTCTCTATCGCTCGGTCAACGAGGCCTTCTCCGGCGGCGAGAAGAAGCGCAGCGAGATCCTGCAGATGGCGGTGCTCGAGCCGCGCCTCGCGATCCTCGACGAGACCGACTCCGGGCTCGATGTCGATGCGATGAAGCTGCTGGCGAACGGCATCAACAGCCTGATCGGGCCTGAACGTGCGATCGTCGTCATCACGCATTACCAGCGCCTGCTCGAGTACATCAAGCCGGACCATGTCCACATCCTGTCCGGCGGCGTCATCGTCAAGTCCGGCGGGCACGAGCTGTCGCTCGAGATAGAGCGGGACGGATTCTCGGGCTATGTCAGCGAAGGTGGCGACACGGGGCGGAAGAAGACATCCGGTCTCGCCGCCGGTTCCGCCTGAGCGGGAGGCGCGCGTGCCGTCGACCGTAGAAACTTCCATCGAAGAATATCGCGGCCTGAAGGGCCGGCTGCCGGGGCATGAGCTGCCGTGGCTGGCCGGCCTGCGCGATGCCGCGGCACAGCGCTTCGCCGAGCGCGGCTGGCCGACGCCGCGCGACGAGGCGTGGAAATACACCAACATTGCGCCGGTCATCCGCAAGGGATACGCGCCGGTGGCCGAGGCCGACACTGCCGCGGAGATCGATGCGACGCCGTGGCTGCTGCCCGATCTCGATGCGATTCGCCTGGTTTTCGTCGACGGGCATCATGTCCCCGGCCTGTCTTCCGTCACGGGATTGCCGAACGGGGTCGTCGTCACCAGCCTGAAAGCCTGCCTGCGCGATGCGCCGGGCGAGATCGAGCAGTGGCTGGCCGATACGCCCGCTGCCGCGGATGCGTTCGCCGATCTCAATACCGCATTCATGACCGACGGCGCCGTCGTGCGCGTGCCGGCAGGCGTCACGCTCGATCGGCCGATTCACCTGCTGTATATGGCCCGCGAGTCGTCGCGTCCCTGCGCCGCGTTCCTGCGCGACCTGGTGCTGGTCGGCGCGGGCGCCCGCGCGACCGTCATGCAGCATCACGTCAGCGTCGACGGCGCGCAGTCGCTGATCAATGGCCTGACGCGCTGCGTACTCGAGGACGGCGCCGCGCTCGAGCACTACCGGCTCAACGAGCAGGGTGACGGTCTTTATCATTTCTCGTCGGTCCAGCTACGCCAGGGGCGCGACAGCCGTTATGTCTCGCATGACCTCCAGCTTGGCGCGCGGCTGGCGCGCGGTGAACTGCTGGCGGAACTCGCCGGCGAAGGCTGCGAGTGCACGCTGAACGGCTTCTATCTCGGCCGCGGTCGCCGTCATATCGACAACTACACGCGGGTCGAGCACCAGGTCCCCCATTGCAGCAGCCGCCAGCTCTACAAGGGTGTGCTCGGCGACAGCGCGCGCGGCATCTTCAATGGTCATCTGATCGTGTGCCAGGACGCGCAGAAGACCGATGCGCAGCAGTTGAACCACAATCTGCTGCTGTCTGAACAGGCCGAGGCCGATACCCGCCCGCAGCTCGAGATCTACGCCGACGACGTCAAGTGCAGCCATGGCGCCACCGTCGGTCAACTCGATGCCGATGCGCTGTTCTACCTGAAGGCGCGCGGCCTCGACGAAGCCGTTGCGCGCAGGATGCTGATCAGCGCCTTCGCCGGCGAGATCACCGGGCAGTTGTCGCTGGAGCCGCTGCGCCGGCATGTCGAGCAGCGGGTCGCGGCGCAGATGGCGGGGTGAGCAGACGCGATGAATCCGAAACTGCGCGCAGCCGGCCTTTCCGACTCCCTTGCCTTCAATGTCGAGGCGATCAGGCGTGACTTCCCGGCGCTCGACCAGCAGGTCTACGGGCATCCGCTGGTGTATCTGGACAACGCCGCCTCGGCCCACAAGCCGAGGCCGGTGCTCGACGCCATCGAGCACTATTACGCGGTCGACTATTCGAATGTCCATCGCGGCCTGCATTACCTGAGCGAACGTGCCAGCCAGGCCTTCGAGGATGCCCGCGGCAAGGTCGCGCGGTTCATCAACGCGCGCGAGGATCGCGAGATCGTGTTCGTGCGCGGCACGACCGAGGCAATCAACCTGGTCGCGCAGACCTTCGGCCGGACCCGGATCGGCGCCGGCGACGAGATCCTGATCACCGCGCTCGAACATCACTCGAACATCGTGCCGTGGCAACTCCTGTGCGCGCAGACCGGCGCCGTGCTGCGGGTCGCGCCGGTCAACGAGGCCGGCGAGGTCGATCTCGATGCCTTCGGTCGTCTGCTGTCGCCGCGTACCCGCCTCGTCGCGATCACCCATACCTCGAATGCGCTCGGTACCATCAATCCGCTGCCGGAAATGATCCGGCTTGCGCGCGAGGCCGGCGCCCATGTCCTGGTCGATGGCGCGCAGGCAGTGCCGCACTCGGAGATCGACGTCCAGGCGCTGGATTGTGATTTCCTCGCCTTTTCGAGTCACAAGCTCTACGGCCCGACCGGCATCGGCGTGCTCTACGGCAAGGCCGAGTTGCTCGAGGCGATGCCGCCGTGGCAGGGCGGCGGCGAGATGATCGAGGAAGTCACCTTCGAGGGCTCCACCTGGGCCGCCGTGCCGCACAAGTTCGAGGCCGGTACGCCGCATATCGTCGGCGCGATCGGACTCGGCGCCGCGATCGACTACGTCGAAGGCGTCGGACTCGATGCAATCGCTCGCCACGAACATGCGCTGCTCGAACGCGCGACGGCGCTGCTCGGTGAGTTGCCGGGGCTGCGCATCGTCGGCACCGCCGCCCGCAAGTCCGCGATCGTATCCTTCGTCATCGAGGACATCCATCCGCACGATATCGGCACGATACTGGACCGCCAGGGCATAGCGGTGCGGGCCGGGCATCATTGCGCGATGCCGCTGATGATGCGCTTCGGTCTGAGCGGCACTGCCCGCGCTTCATTCGCAATGTATAATACGCTCGACGACGCCGAGCGCCTCGCGGCCGGCGTGCGCAAGGTCATGGAGATGTTCAGGCGATGAGCGACCTCAAGGACCTCTATCAGGAGGTCATCTTCGATCACAACCGCAATCCCCGGCACTTCGGCAAGGTCGAAGACGCCAACCGCTGCGTCAAGGGATTCAATCCGCTATGCGGTGATCGCATGACGTTGTACATGAAGGTCGACGACACCGGCCGCATCGCCGATCTCAGCTTCGAGGGCTCGGGCTGCGCGATCTCGGTCGCCTCCGCCTCGATGATGACCGATGTGCTGGTCGGCAAGACCGTCGAGGAGGCCGAGGCCCTGTTCCGGAAGTTTCACGGCATGATGATGAGCGAGAACGACAACGGCGAGCAGCTCGGCAAGCTGCAGGCGCTGTCGGGCGTCAAGGGGTTCCCGTCGCGCATCAAGTGCGCGACGCTGGCCTGGCATGCGCTGCAGGCGGCGCTGAAAGACCAGGACAGGACGGTATCGACGGAGTAGACCGGTGACCGGCATGATCAAGGATATCAAGGTCAAGGCAGGGTCGCTGTTCCGCACGCGCGAGGAAGCCGAAGCCGGTGCCGGCCGGGTGCCGGACCCGCAGGTCCGGCGTGATGGCGACGATGAGGCGCTGGCCCGCGGCAGTCTGCATGATCGCGCAATCGCAGCGCTGAGGACGGTCTACGATCCGGAGATTCCGGTCAACATCTATGACCTCGGTCTGATCTACCATATCGAGGCGAGCGAGGATGAAGGCGTCGTCTATGTCGAGATGACGCTGACCGCGCCCGGCTGTCCGGTCGCGCAGACCTTTCCCGGCATCGTCGAAGGCCGGTTGCGCGAGATCGACGGCGTCGAAGAGGCGACCGTCAAGCTGGTGTGGGACCCGCCGTGGTCCAAAGACCGCATGTCGGACGCAGTGAAGCTTCAGCTCGGAATGCTGTGAGCAACTGGATTCCCCTCGCAAGGGCGGAAGACATCCCGCCGGGACGATGTCGCGCCTTCGACGTCGATGACCGCATGATCGCGGTCGTCAATCTCGACGGCGAATTCTTCGCGATCGACAACATCTGCACCCACGCCTACGCCGAACTCTGCCAGGGGCCGATCGTCGGCGACCAGATCCAGTGTCCGCTGCACGGCGCGCGCTTCAGCATCCGCACCGGCGCGGTCACTGCGCCGCCGGCCTACGAGCCGCTGAACACCTATCCTGTGCGCGTCGAGGGTGACAGCATCGAAATCCGCATCGACTGAGCAGCCGCATCAGAGTTCAATCCTTTCCCCCGGCTCCGGGATCTTCGCCTTCCATCCCTGTGTCTGCGCCAGGTGTGCCTGCAGCGCCCGCGATTTTTCTTCCTCGCCGTGGACCAGATAGAGACGCGGGCGGACCTTGTCGAATCCGCTCAGCCAGGTCGTCAGCTGGCCCTGGCCGGCATGGGCGGAGAAGCCGCCGAGCGTGTGGATCTTCGCCTTGACGGCGATCTCGTTGCCGAGCAGGTGAATCGACTGCGCGCCGTCGACCAGCGCGCGCCCCGGCGTGCCGCCGGCCTGGAAACCGACGATGACGACATGGGCCTCGGATCGCCACAGGTTGTACTTCAGGTGATGGGTGATGCGACCGCCGGTGCACATGCCGCTGCCGGCGATGATAACCGCGCCGCCGGTGATCTGGTTGATCGCCATCGATTCCTCGGGCGTCCTCGACAAGCGCAGTACCGGCAGCCACTCGTGCAGGTTGCGGGCATCGGCCTTGCGCAGCGCTGCCTTCTCCTCGGCGCTGATCAGGTCCATGTAGCGGTGATGGATCTCGGTCGCCGCGATCGCCATCGGGCTGTCGAGGAATACCGCGCGCTGCGGCAGCCTGCCTTCCTGGTAAAAACGGCCGAGCAGGTACAGCAATTCCTGTGCGCGGCCGACCGCGAACGACGGGATCAGTACATTGCCGCGGGTTGCATAGGCCTCGTCGAGTACCTGCGCGAACTCCTCGACGGTCTCGTCGAGCGGGCGATGGTCGCGATCGCCATAGGTCGACTCCATCAGGAGCACGTCGGCGGCGTCGAGTCTCGCAGGGCGGCTCATCAGGTATGAATGTTCGTTGCCGAGGTCTCCCGAGAACACCAGTCTGACGGTGTGGTGCTTTTCGCTGATCTTCACCTCGACAATCGCGGCGCCGAGGATATGCCCGGCGTCGTGATAGCGGAATTCGATGTCCTGAGAGATTCGCTGAGGCACGCCGAACTCGACCGTCTCGCACAGTGAAAGCAGCGCATCGACATCCTCGACCGTATACAGCGGCTCGACCGGGTCCCGATCGGCCCGGCGGCGCTGCCTGTTCTCGCGCTCGACGTCGCGCTGTTCGAGATAGGCGGCATCCTTCAGCATCAGATCGAGCAGGTCGCGCGTCGCTGGTGTCGTGTAGACTGTTCCGCGGAAGCCCTCGCGCACGAGTTTCGGCAGCAGGCCGGAATGATCGAGATGCGCGTGGGACAATATCACCGCATCGATCGATTCCGGCCGGAACGGAAACGGGCGGCGATTCTGGTCCTCGGTGCGCGTGTCGCCCTGGAACATCCCGCATTCGAGCAATACCCGGGTCTCCGCGGTCTGCAACAGATAGCATGAACCCGTGACCTGACGCGTCGCGCCCAGAAATTTCAGGCTGGCCATGTCTCCCCTCCCTGCAGTGACCCCAATGATACTGTCATGGACCGGCATGTGCACGATCATGTGGTAATTGCTAGACTGATGCCTGCGCCGGCGTGCCGGCGGATCGCAGACTATCCACCAGAGAGGGGGCAAGAGAAAATGAGCAGAACAGGAGCCGGGGTGCTCGCGATCATGTTGGCCGCAACCGCTTCGGCGGTACAGGCGCAGGAGGAGGAAGTGCCGGTCGGATCATGGGCTGCGGAAGTCGCGCTCGGACTGATAGTGACCTCCGGCAACACCAATACCGAGAGCTTCAGTGGTAATGCGCAACTGATGCACGAACGCGAATACTGGCGGCATACCGGGAAGTTAGAGGCCTTCAAGAGTTCTCAGGAGGATCCGGATACCGGAGAGGACCGGACGACCGCGGACCGCTGGCTGGCCTCGGCCAAGAGCGACTACAAGATCGGCGGTGGCGCCAATTACGTGTTCGTACTCCTGACCTATGAAGACGATCGCTTCAGCGGCTACGACTATCAGGCCAGCGAGACCGTCGGTTATGGCCGCAATATCATCCAGCGCCCGGACATGAAACTGGACGCCGAGATCGGTGTCGGTGCCCGGCAACGCAAGGAAGAGGTGAGCGGCGAGAGCGTGAACGATGCGATCGTCCGTCTGGGCGGCAAGTTCGAGTGGGCCTTCAGCGCGTCAGCAACCTTCGGCCAGGAACTGAACATCGAGTCCGGCGAGGAAGCGACGATCACGACCTCGGTCACCTCGCTGTCGAGCCAGCTGGTCGGCAATCTCGCGGCCAAGCTCGCCTTCCGGGTCAAGAACGTATCCGACGTGCCCGCGGGTGTAGACAAGACCGACACCGAGACCACGGCGAACCTGGTCTACAAGTTCTGAGACCGTCTATGGATGACGCGGGAAGGGGCTGATTATACCAGATTATTCCTGTCCTTATAAGCTTTGGCGAGGCGTGCGATTCGGGTATATATGAATCATGCCGTCCACACTGCTGCATCGGCGACGGCAGCCGATACAGGGGGTGTGGGCGGCGGATTCGACTGTCGTCCCGAGGAGGCACCGGATGCGCGATCGACAGGCTTCTGCCCGCGTCATTGCCAGCGCTGACCTGCGCGAATACTTTCATGCATCGGTCGGCGATGCCCTCAGCAAGCAGGGCGTCGACGCGACCGTCGAGACCGTCTATTACCTCGTCAACCTGCTGACCCTGTTCCAGCGCAGCGAGCGTCTGTTCGACGTCAGCGACAACCGCAGGGAAATCCGGCCGCTGGCGATGCTCTACGCCGACGCGCTCGAAGGACGCAGCGCCGAGGAGCGTAACCGCATCATGCAGCGCATGGGCGATGTCGCGCTGTTCGTGTCCGGGGTGCTGTCCGAAAGCCTTTCGCGCAAGCTCGTCGACGTCGACTATTACATCGCGATGGGCAGCAATGCCTATGGCTATCTGTCCGAATCGATGCGCAGGACGACGCGCGGCGAGACCTTCTGCGCAATCTTCGAGGAACTGTCGGAGAACTTCACCCGCTTCGCCGATGTGCTGTCCGAGGTCGGCGAGAATGCCGCGGTCGGCAACGACATCGACATCCTGCGCCAGTACGAGCTGTGGCTCAGGACCGGCAGCCGGCGCGCCCGCGAGCGGCTGCGCAGGCTCGGCATCGAACCGAGCGCGGCGACGCCGGCCCGCAACGATCACTGAAACATCATCGGCAATGACGGCTGCCCCCGCTCTCGGCAAGCTACAGCGTTGCCTCGAGCGCATCTATGAAATCAGCGGCGGCCTCGATATCGAGCGTTTCCTGATCACCGATCCCGATCTTGCCCGCCGGCTGGACCGCTCGCCCGGCGCGCGGGAAACCGGCGAGAAATTGCTGGTGCGCGAGCGCGGCAACAACCTCGACATCGCGCTCTATCTCGATGCGAGAGTCATGGAGGTGCTGCGTGACAATGATCCGGTGCAATCGCTGAACGACGGCAATCTCGCCGAATTCTGGACCGCCCTCGAGGGCGTCAGCCATTTCCTCTACCTGGTGTGGAACGCGCGTCACGGGCGCGGCGTCAGCCGCTTCGAACTGGAACTGCAGGCGGAAGTCGACAAGTTCGCCGCGGCGGCGCTGCTGCTCGGCCGCCAGCGTGCATTGCGAATCCCGCGCGAACTCCATGAGCGCCTGTTCGCGGACCCGGTATTCGAATCAGGGATGGGTGCCGGCGAGGAGCGCCGCTATTTCCTCGCCAACCGCTATGCCGGGCTCTACTGCGAGCGACTGCATCGCGAATGCCTGCGGGACCGGCGCGTCAGCATGGTCCGGGAGTTGCGCCGCTTCTACCGCCTGACCCACCGCCACAAGCTCCGTCACATCTCTGGTCCCTCCGCGAAGGGCTGAGCGCTTCAGGCGCCGGCGGATGACAGCAGGGCCTTGCGCAGCAGCCATTCGGCGTCCGATGCGTGCGGCTCGAACCAGCGAATCTCGCCGCCGATCGAGGCCGCGACCGGCACGCCGCCGCGATAGAGGATGCGGTTGGCGGCGATCGCCGCGACGCGCGCGCCGGGGGTGACGATGCCGGTCAGGTTCAGCGGATCAGCGCCGTTGATGCCGGCCAGCGTCCCGCTATCGTCCCGTCTGGCCTCTCGCAGGGCGCCGACGGCCTCGGGCAGGGCGTATTGCTCACCGCTGAAACCGTCGACGAAGCGCCCGCCGCGTAGTTCCCCGCGCGCCTCGAGGCGACGCCATGCACGCACCAGATCACGCCAGGGCGGCAACCCGGTTTCACGTGCAAGGAGCGCGCGAAACACGACGCCGTAGCGGCGGAGCAGGACGCGCGCGATATGACGTATCGTTTCATCGTCCTCGCCCGAGTCCGGCGTATTCCCGGGATGCGGCGCCGCAGGCAGCCAGACCCAGCGGCCGCTGTCGGCGATGCCGGGCGCCCTCGCCCGTCGCCTGCGGCGGGATCCCGCGTAGCCGGGTCGCTGCTGCTGCGGGGCGAGCAGCGCGCGCAGGCCGCAGAAGCTGTCGGCGCTGACGACACCGGCCGCGACCAGCTCGGCGAGCGCGGTCTCGATGCGGGTATGCAGCAGGCCGCTCGCGTCCTTCAGCTCGTCGAAGAAGGCGGCCGGGTGGCGCGCGAACACGGCAGCGAGCGCACGCGCGTCGGCGGAGAGAGACTCCACGACGGGCGTCGGCGTGGTTTGCCCGCGCCGCCAGTGACGCAGGTGCGCGCGCGGCACAAAGGCGATCGGCGTGCTGCGCAATGGTGAACGCGCCTGGGCACTGCCCGTATCCGCACGGCGCGGCGTCGGTCGCAGCCACGCGAAGCGCCCGGATGCGCACAGGCGGTCGAGGTCTTCCGGATACCAGTCGCGGGCGCGCGCGGCGAGGATCTGCGATTCCCAGGCGCCGGCCGGCGCGGCGAAGCCCTCGAGTTGTTCGAGCGCGCGCGCGAGCGCATCGATGCCTTCGCCCGGTTCCTCGACCTGCTGCCAGCGGAACAGGAAGCGCATGAATGCGGCCGGCGGGACCGGCTCGATCTCGCTGCGCAACCGCTTCAGCGTCTGGCGATGGATGCGGGCGAGCAGCCGTCGTTCGCACCATTCGACGCCGCGGCCGGTCGCGGTAAAGTCGCCGCGGATCACGAAGCCCTCCGCCTCGAGCCCGAGCAGCGCGCCCTCGATCGTGGCGGGCGGCAGTCCGGTCTGCCTCGCGAGCGTCGAGACAGTCACCGGACCGAGCGCCTCGAGGCGACTGCGTAACAGCGAGGTGAGCGCCTGCCCGGCATCGCTCGTCGAGCGCGTCCCATTGTCGACCGCGCGGATGTCCGGGTCCGGCACGGCATCGGGAAGCAAGGCGCGCGCCTCGTTCAGTCGCTCGGCGGCGACATGAAACACGCGTCCGTCGATATAGAGCCGTGTCGCGCGCCGATCGCGCGCGAGCGAGTCGAGCAGGTCAGGCCAGCCTGCGCCGCGCGCGAGTTCGTCGCCGGTCAGAAAGCCGGTCAGCACCAGCGCGTCATGGAGTTCGTCCGCTGTCGCCGCCTCGGGCCAGGCCTCGGCGCGCACCCGTTCGATCGCCGCCGGGTCGAGGCGGCCGAGATCGGCGGCATCCTGCGGATCGAGCCAGCGGCGCTGCTGTACCGCGAGCGTGCGGCGTTCCTCGGCGGGGGCGTCGTCGAGAAAGGCATATGGCCGCGCGTTCAGTATCTCGCAGGCGAGCGGTGACGGCGCGGTCAGATCGCGGGCCTCGACGCGGATCGCGCCGGTCTCGATCGCCCGCAGCACGGCCTCGAGCCCGTCGATGTCCATGACTTCGTGCAGGCAATCGTCGAGCGTCTGCCGGACCAGCGGGTGATCGGGGATCTCGCGTTCGCCGCGGAGGTTTTCGAGACAGGCAAGCTGGTCCGGAAAGATCAGCGCGACGAGATCCTCGGCATCGGCGCGCTGGAACGGCGCCGGCACGCGCCGGCCGTTGCGATGGCGCGGCACCGCGAGCGCGGTATTCGCGACCCAGCGCCAGCGCGTCGCGAACATCGGTGCGTCGAGCAGGGCCTGGACCAGCAGCGCGCGCACGCCGTCGGCGCGCAGGTAGCCGGCGACCTCGGCGAGCGGAAAGCTGTGGGTCGGGCCGAGCGACAGCACGATGCAGTTCTCGGTCGCCGCCGCCTGCAGTTCGAAATTGAACTTGCGGCAGAAGCGCTTGCGCAGCGCAAGGCCCCAGGCGCGATTGATGCGCGCGCCGAACGGCGCATGGATGACGAGGTGCATGTCGCCGGCCTCGTCGAAAAAGCGCTCGAGGATGACGGTCCGCTGCGTCGGCAGCGCGCCAAGCGCCGCCCGCGCCGCGGCGAGGTAATCGGCCAGTTGCCGCGAGGCGGGGAGATCGAGCGCGAAGTCGCGCGATAGTCGTGCCTCCACCGCGGCGAGACCGTCGGGGAGGGCGACTTCAGCGAGTTCGTGCAGGCGGGCGACCGCGGCCGACAACTCGTCCGTGCGCCCCGGTGCCTCGCCGAACCAGAACGGGATGTTCGGCGGCTGTCCCTTCGCGTCCTCGACATGGACCTTGCCCTGTTCGATCTTCAGCATCCGGTACGAGGTGTTGCCGAGCTGGAAGATGTCGCCGGGCAGGCTCTCGAACGCGAAGTCCTCGTTCAGCGTGCCGATGCGCAACCCCTGCGGTTGCAGCACGACGTCGTAGTCGAACTGGTCCGGGATCGCGCCGGCATTGGTCACCGCGGTCAGTCGCGCGCCGCGACGCGCGCGCAGGCGACCATTCACCGCGTCGTGATGCAGATACGCGCCGCGCCGACCGCGCCGGGTCGAATAGCCTTCGGCAAGCATGCGCACGACGGCGCTGAAATCCCCGCGCGTCAGGTCCCGGTACGGCAGCGCGCGGCGCAACGTCCGGTACAGCGCTTCCTCGTCCCATTCCCGGGACGCAATCTCGGCGACGATCTGCTGCGCGAGCACGTCGAGCGGGGCCTGCGGCATGTGAATCAGGTCGAGCTCCCCGTCGCGCGCCGCGGCCAGCAGCGCCGCGCATTCGACGAGTTCGTCGCGCGACAGTGGGAACAGCCGGCCCTTCGGCAGCGCACCGACCGCATGCCCGGACCGCCCGACGCGCTGCAGCAGCACCGAGATCGCGCGTGGCGAACCGAGCTGGCAGACGAGGTCGACCGCACCGATGTCGATGCCGAGTTCGAGCGACGCGGTTGCGACCAGCACGCGCAGTTCGCCGCGCTTGAGGCGCTGTTCGGCCCCGAGCCGCTGTTCCCGCGCCAGGCTGCCGTGATGCGCGGCGACCGCGTCCTCGCCGAGGCGCTCGGCGAGATGGCGCGCGGCGCGCTCGGCGAGGCGGCGGGTATTGACGAACACCAGCGTCGTCCGATGTTCGCGCGCGAGCGCCGCGAGGCGGTCGTAGACCTCCGCCCACACCTCGTTCGCCATCACTGCCTCGAGCGGCGAGTCCGGCAGTTCGAGCGCGAGGTCGCGCTCGCGCGCATGGCCGGTGTCGATGATCGCGCAATCGCCGCGGCCGTCGCCGGTCAGCAGGCGCGCCATCGCCTCGACCGGCTTCTGGGTCGCCGACAGACCGATGCGCACCGGGTCGCGCGCGCACAGCGCGGACAGGCGTTCGAGCGACAGCGCGAGATGGGCGCCGCGCTTGTTGCCGGCGAGCGCATGGATCTCGTCGACGATGACGGTGCGCACGGTCGCCAACATTGATCGGCCGGATTCCGAACTCAGCAGGATGTAGAGGGATTCCGGCGTCGTCACCAGGATATGCGGTGGTGACCGTCGCATGCGCTCGCGCTCGCCGGGCGGAGTGTCGCCGCTGCGCACCCAGGCGCGGATCAGGACGTCGGGCAGGCCGCTCTCGAGCAGCGCGTCGCGGATGCCGGCAAGCGGGACCTCGAGATTGTTGCGGATGTCGTTCGACAGCGCCTTCAACGGCGACACATACAGCACGCGGGTCTCGTCGCCGAGCCCCCGGTCCAGGCCTTCGCGTACGAGGCCGTCGATCGCCGCGAGAAACGCCGCCAGCGTCTTGCCGGCGCCGGTCGGCGCCGCGATCAGGGTATGGCGGCCGTCCCGCACTGCCGGCCAGGCGAGGCGCTGGACCGGGGTCGCTGCGTCGAACGCGCGCCGGAACCAGCGCTCGACTGCGGGATGAAAATCGCCGTTGACCATGGCAGAATCATAACGCAAGCCGTTAGCAGGCTGTTGAAAAAGGCCCGGCGGGTTGGCGCAGCGAAGTCAAGCGCAGCCTCGCCGGAGCCCGAAGGGTGCCGCGCAGCGGTAGCGAGGCGAGCCATTCGCGGAGCAAACCCGCCGGGCCTTTTTCAACAGCCTGCTAGTGGATGAATGAACACGGAGAAGCGCGAGGCCATGGATCAAAGGGCCGCAGTCCCCGATGACAGACCGTCGATCGGCATCAGCAGTTGCCTGCTCGGCCAGGCCGTGCGCCATGACGGACGAGACAAGTATAATCCACTGATTCTGGAAGAATTCAGCCCTGGTTTCGTGCTGCTCGGCTGTTGCCCGGAGGTCGAGATCGGGCTCGGCACGCCGAGGCCGCCGATCCGGTTGGTCGCGACCGCCGACGGCTTGCGCGCGCGCGGCGTCGATGACCCCGCGCGCGATGTCACGGAGGCACTCGACCGTCATGCCGATCGGGCCCTCGACGGCTTTGCCGGGATCAGCGGCTATATCTTCAAGCGCGGCTCCCCGAGTTGCGGCATCGACGGGGTCCCGGTCTTCGACACGGAGGGCGCGGCGGCCGGCCACGGGCGGGGGATCTTCGCCGCGGCGGTGATCGGCCGCTATCCGGGCCTGCCGGTCGAGGAGGAGGGGCGGCTCGAGGACCCCGCCGTCCGCGAGAACTTCATCGCGCGGGTCAGGGTCTATCATCGCTGGCGGGGGCTGCTGGCGGAAGGACTCAGCCATCACGGGCTGATCGAATTCCATAGCCGCCACAAGTTCTGCCTGCTGGCCCATGACGAGGCGGCCTACCGCCGGCTCGGCCCGCTGGTCGCCGAGGCCGCCGCCCGCGGCCTCGACGCGGCCGCCGGGGAATACATTGCGGCGATGATGCAGGCCCTGTCCCGGCCGGCGATGACCGGCGGGCATGTCAACGTGCTGCTGCATGTCCTCGGGTATTTCAAGCGCGAAGGCGACGGCCGCGCGCGGTCGGAGATGCTTGCCGCGATCGAGGACTACCGGCTCGGTCAGGCGGCTCGTGAAACAGCGCTGGCGTTGATACGCCGCCATCTCGGACAATATCCGGACGAGTATCTCCGGCGGCAGTATTATCTGTACCCGGAAGGGTAGCTCCCGCGTTCCCGGGGGGGACCCCTCGCCATGCCCGATCAATGATGGAGACGAAGCAATGATGAATTCGATGAGGATACTGACGCCTGCGCTGATTGCGGCGCTGCTGGTGGCCGGTTGCGCGACGCGGGTCGACCGCATCTCGCCCGACGAGACGCGCGACCTCAGCGGCAACTGGAACGACACGGACTCGCGCCTGGTCTCCGAGGAGATGATCGGCGACGTGCTGTCGCGGCGCTGGCTCGAGGATTATCGCGCCGGCAACAGCGGCAACCCGACCGTCATCGTCGGCGAGATTCGCAACCTCAGCCACGAGCACATCAACGTCAACACCTTCGTCAACGACCTCGCGCGCGCGCTGATCAATTCCGGCGACGTCAACTTCGTCGCCTCGCGCGTCGAGCGCGAACAGATCCGTGAGGAGCGCATGGACATGGGTCTCCATGCCGCCGAGGAGACGCGCAAGGCGATGGGCCGGGAACTCGGCGCAGATTTCATGCTGCAAGGCACGATCAACTCGATCCTCGACGTCGAGGGTCGTCGCCAGGTCCGCTATTACCAGGTCGACCTGACGCTGTTCAGCCTCGCCGACAATCGTCAGGTCTGGATCGGCCAGAAGAAGATCAAGAAGTTCGTCACGCGCTCCGGCGCACGGATGTGACGGGTTCGGCCTGGTAAATCCGGGGTCGGATCAGAGTCCGGATCCGGCGCCCAGGGTCTTCAGGCGATCTCCTCGTTTCATGACGCTGATGTCCGATAAACGGGGTCGCTCCCCATTGATTCCGTTTTTTCTGGCGCTGGGCCTGCTGCCCGGCGGTTGCGCGACCTATGGCGACTGGGTCGGACAGATGGAGGACCGCATCGTCCGCGACGATGCGCAGGCCGCGCTGCAGGTGCTCGAGCGCAACGCCGGCCATCGGGATCGTGACCAGGTGCTGCTGCTGATGAATCGCGGCATGCTGCTCCGTCTGGAGGGCGATCTCGAAGGCAGCACCGAGGCATTCGAACAGGCCAAGCCGCTGATCGATTCCCTCCTCGCGATCAGCATCAGCGAGCAGGCCGGCGCGTTTGCGGTCAGCGATACCCGCCAGAGCTATATCGGTGAGCCCTTCGAGCGCGTCCAGCTCCATGTCTTCGCGGCCCTGAACTATCTCGACGCCGGCGCACTCGGCAAGGCCCGCGTCGAGGCGCTGCAGCTCGATGTCCTGCTGAACGACCTCGGCAGGGATCCGGCCTTTCACGGTGACGCCTTCGCGCGCTGGCTGTCCGGCATGATCTTCGAGGCCCTCGGCGAGCATGGCGACGCGATGATCGCGTATCGCAAGGCCCGCGAGGCCTATCTGCGTTATCCGGCCGGTCCGCTGGCCGTCGCGGTGCCGCCGACGCTCGGGCGAGACCTCGTCCGGCTGGCCGAACGCGTCGGACTCGGCGACGAGGCGCGGCGTTATCGCGAGGAATTCGCGATGGCCGACGGACCGGTCGCGCCGTTGGCCGGGGAGGGCGAGGTCATCCTGCTGCTCGGCACCGGCCTGGCCCCGGTCAAGCGCGAGGCGGGCATGGCGGCGCCGACCGCGCAGGGAAGGCTGGTCAGCGTCTCGCTGCCGTATTATCAGAGCCGACGGCCGCTCGTGACCACGGCCGTGCTCGAGTCCGGCGATCGATCGGTGCGCGCGGAACTGGCCGAGGACATCGACGCCCTCGCGATCGACGCGCTGGAACGGCGCAAGCCGGCGATCATCTCGCGCGCCGTCGCCCGCGCGGTCGTCAAGCACGAGGCCAGTCGCGCCGCCGGACGCGAGAACGAGCTGGTCGGTTTCATCGTCAATGTCGCCGGCCTGGTCAGCGAACGCGCCGACACCCGCAGCTGGTCGACCTTGCCGAACCGGATCCTGGTCGCGCGACTGGCGCTGCCAGCCGGGGCGCATGCCGTCGATGTCGAGTTGCGCGACCGCCATGGTCGCGCGGACCTGCGCGAGCAGTATCTCGTCGAGATCGAGCCCGGCGAGATCCGCTTCCTGTCGATGCACCGGATCACCCGGGCGGACCTGGTTCCGTTGCGGCCGGGACAGCCCTCGCGCTGAGCAGGGCTGGCCGCGCTCACATCATCTCCCCTGGAACCGTTTTCCGCTCCGGATCGTCTATCCGACACGGGACCCGTTTCTGTCCGGCCCCCTGAACGGCCTGAATAATAAAGAATCACAAGTTAATTGCGCTGAACCTCCCAGGAGGCATATAGATGAACTCGCTGACCCGCAAGATTTCAATGCCGGCGCTGGCCCTGGCGATCGCCGCCCTGTTGGCCGCCTGTCTCGGCGGTTCCGGCGACTCCGACGGACTGACGGGCGGCGGGGGTGCCGGGACGACCGGCAGCGTTGCGCTGCTCATCACCGATGCGCCGACGCCCGCCTTCGACGAGATCAATCTGACGATCACCGGCGCCAGCCTGATCGGCGGCAACAACGGGCCGGTAACGATCTTCTCCGGTGAGCGCACGCTGAATCTGCTCGATCTGCGCGATCACTCGGAACTGTTCAGCCTGACCGAGGTGCCGGTCGGGACCTATGAAAAGATCCGGCTCGACGTGCGCGACATTGAACTGGTACGCCTGAACGAGGCCGGTGAACGCATCGAGGTCATCGAGCCGAAACTGCCGAGCGGACGCATCGATCTGAACCCGCGCCGCAGCTTCGACGTCAAGACCGGCGAGACCCTGATCCTGCAGATCGACCTCGACGCCGGGAAGTCGATCCATATCGTCACCGCCGGTAACAGCGGGCAGACCCTCTTCCGCCCGGTCGTGTTCGTCGACATCCTCGACGGCGACCGCGCCCGCTTCACCAAGGTCAACGGCACGATTGCTGAGATCGACGCCGAGGCACAGACGTTTGTGCTGTGCGGCGCCTTCCATTACGGCAGCGAAGGCGAGGGCGACGAGCGCTGCCTGACGATCCGGACCGGCGATGGCACCTCGATCTTCAACGCCGACGGCGCGGCCGGTTTCGACGCGATCGTCGAGGGCGAGTCGGCGACCGTGATCGGTCGCCTGCGCCACTACGTGGAAGGCGGGGTCGCGCTCGACGCCCGCTTCGTCTGGCTCGGCGAGCACGAGGCCCTGGTCCGCGTCCGCGGCGTCGTTACCGAGGGCTATGACGCCGGCAGCGGGCGATTCGGGGTCGAGGTGACCTATGGAGGCGAGTTCATGAGCGGCGACCAGATCGACGTCGGCGTCGTCGACGGTGCGCGCGTGCTGTCGCGCAGCGGTCTCGATCTCAGACCGGGGGACATCGTTGCCGGCCTCGAGACCCGCATCCTCGGCATCCTGACCGGTGACGAGCCGGAGGTGCAGGCGCTGGTCGTGTTCCTCGCCGATGACGCGCAGCCCGCGGTCCGGCTGTCCGGCGTGATCGGCCCGATCGACACTGCGGCGGGCAGTTTCCTGCTGCTGCCGTCGGGCGCTGGAAATATTTCGGCCGATACCTTGATATGCATCGATGGCGACACCACGATTCTGGTAGTGGACGGCATGAGCAGCGGCATTGCGACGCTCGGTGACCTCGAGAGCGGCCAGCCGGCCGATGTCTACGGTCGCGAGGGATCCGGCGGCTGCTTCGAGGCGAAGACGGTCGTCGCGTTCGCCGCCGAGGATGCCGAGTCCGAATAGCGAGATATTGAATGAGCTGAAAATCCGTCCCGGCGCCTACCGCCTCTCCTCCCCCTCCCAACGGGAGGCGCCGGGCGCGGACCTTCAATCCGGCCTTGAGGGCCGGATTTTTTTTGTCCGTCGACCAGCCACTCCGAAACCGGATGAGGGAGCCTATCGCGCCTGCCGGGCATCGAAGTCGCGGTCAAGCTGAGGTGCCCCGGACGGATTCTTTGCGCGGCACTCGTCGCTCGCAAGCCATTCGGCGACCGGCCGCCACGGGCCGAACTGCGCCTGTTCCTTCGGGAACGGAAAGCCCTCGGGCACGGCGCCGATGTGCAGCGGCAGGAACGGCGGCCGGCTGCACGGGTCATGGCGGAAATAATAGCTCTGCCACCAGACCGAGGCGCGCGGCAGCGTCGAGATATGCGCCATGACGTCGATCGCCTGCTGCGGCGACAGGGAATCCGGCTGCGTCAACGGCATGTTGCGATTGAGGAAGGCCGCGCCGATCGGGATCATCAGCGGCCCGCCGGCATGCGAGAACGAGCCCTCGCCGGCCAGCGGCGGGTAGATGAAGCCCTCGGGACCACCCCACAGGCCGGTACCATCCCTGCCGTGACAGCTCGCGCAGCGCTGGCTGAAGAGCTTCGCGCCGGTGGCGGGGTCGGCCTTCATGTCGAGCAGGCTGTCGAACAGCGGTATCGTGGCGCCCGGGATCTTGCCGACATCCCTGGGGGTCTTGAATTCGGGGATCAACAGTCCTTCGCCCGGATAGATGCCGTCCCTGACTGCACGCATCCAGGCAACCAGCGCATCCATTTCCGGAGACTCCGCATCGATGATGATCGTGCCGCCGCACTCGCGTCCGCAATCGCTCGCCCGCGAGCGCGCGTCGCGCGCATAGCCGAGGCCGCCGAAGGGAACGCCGGCGGCGCCTTCCTCGCGCAGACCGTAGAAGGTCAGGGTCCGGAAAAACGGCCAGGCATAGGGCACGGTCCCGGCCTGGGCATGGCAGTTCGTGCAACTCATCATCCGGCCCTCGCCGAGCGGCGGCTTGCCGTCCTTGCGGCCTTCGCCGACGGTGTTCCAGGTGTTGTAGACGAGGTCGTAGCCGAGGATGATCTGCTTCGCCCGGGTCATGTCGCCCTTGTAGCTGCCAGCGGCGACCTCGCGCTTGAGTCGCGCGATGTCGGGCGGCTGGTACCAGCGGGTACCGGTCGGCAGGATTTGTCCGGTCGACAGCTTGAGATCCGACTTCAGGAGGTAGTCATCGGGCGTGGCGACGGCGTGGGGATCGGCTAACGTGGTCAGACTCGTCATCAGCACGCCGACGAAAAGCAGGCACTGCAGGGCCATCCGAGTGTTCATGGCATGTCGCTCCCGGGGAGTACCCGTCTGAATGTAGACACATTCATCTGCAGTGACAAGCGTTGACGCAAGTGATCGCGCCGGTGATTAAAGTCCCCGCCGGTGGCGGGTGGGGCCCATCAGACCTCGAACTGCAGGCTGGCGAGCCGCGCATAGAGGCCGCTCTGCCGGCGCAGGTCGGCCGGCGTGCCGGTCTCGACGATGCGGCCCTGTTCGAGCACGATGATGCGGTCGACCTTCTGCACGGTCGCGAGGCGGTGCGCGATGATCAGCGTCGTGCGCCCCTCCATCGCGGCGGCGAGGCCCTGCTGCACGTGGGCCTCCGATTCGGCGTCGAGACTGCTGGTCGCCTCGTCGAGCAGCAGCAGCGGGGCATCCTTCAGGATCGCGCGCGCGATCGCAATGCGCTGGCGCTGGCCGCCGGAGAGGCGGGTGCCGCGCTCGCCGAGGAAGGTGTCATAGCCCTCCGGCAGGCGGGCGACGAATTCGTCGACCAGCGCGGCGCGCGCCGCGGCGAACACCGCATCATCGCCGGCGTCGGGGCGGCCGTAGCGGATGTTGTCGAGCGCGCTCGCGGAAAAGATCACCGGTTCCTGCGGCACCAGCGCGATGTGCGCGCGCAGCTCCCGCAGCGCGAGCGCGCGGAGGTCGCAACCGTTCAGCAGGATGCGCCCCGAGGTCACGTCATGGAAGCGCAGCAGCAACTGGAAGATCGTGGTCTTGCCGGCGCCGGACGGCCCGACCAGCGCGACGCGCTCGCCGGCGGCGATGTCGAGATCGATGTCATCCAGCGCGGCGATCTGACGCCGCGCCGGATAGCGGAAGCCGACCTGCTCGAAGCGTATCGCGGCGCGGCCCGGGTCGGGCAGGGCGAGCGGCGCGGGCGGATCGGCGATGACCGGCCGCGCCCGCAGCAGTTCGAGCAGGCGTTCGGTGGCGCCGGCCGCGCGCATCAGGTCGCCCCAGACTTCGGCGATCGTCGCGACGCCGCCGGCGACCAGCGCAGCATAAAGTATGAACGACGCCAGTTCGCCCGGCGTCATGCTGCCGTCGCGCACCTGCAGCGCGCCGAGCCAGAGCACGAAGATGATCGCGCCGAGCGTCGCGGTGATGATCAGCGCGGTCATCGCGGCGCGCACGCGGGTGCGCCTGAGCGCTGCCGCGAAGCTGGTCTCGACGCGTCCGCTGAAGCGGTCGGCCTCGCGCGTCTCCTGGGTGAAGGCCTGCACCGTCGTCGACGCGTTCAGCACCTCGCCGGCCAGCGCCGAGGCGTCGGCGATGCGGTCCTGAGACTCGCGCGACAACCGCCGCAGACGGCGGCCGATCGCGAGGATCGGCAGGATCAGCAGGGCCATCAGCGCGAGATTGACTGAGAACAGGAACAGGCTGCTCACCGCGAGCATGATCATGCCGCCGGTGAACTGGAACAGGCTGCGCAACCCCATCGACACCGAACTGCCGACGACGGTCTGCACCAGCGTCGTATCGCCGGTCAGCCGCGACAGCACTTCGCCGGTGCGCAAGGTCTCGAAGAACTCCGGCGACTGCCCGAGCACGCGCGCGTAGACCGCCGCGCGCAGGTCGGCGGTGACGCGCTCGCCGATCCAGGTGACGACATAGTAGCGTGCCGCGACCAGAAGCGACCACAACGCCGCCAGCGCGAACAGGGCGATGAAATAGCCATTCAGGCCGAGATCACCGAAGAGTCCTTCGTGTCCGGCGCCGCCTTCACCGGCGAAGCCGAAGCCGAAATCGATCAGGTCGCGAAAGGCGAGGGGTACCAGCAGTATCGTCGCGGAACCGGCGGTCAGCAATGCCAGCGCCAGCGCGATGCGGGCGCGCCAGGGTCTCAGAAACGGCCACAACTCCCGCAGCGGCGACAGGCGATGTGGTGGGGCGACTGGCTCCGGCGTCGTGATTTCAGTCTCCGTTCAGGCGCCGCAGCATTTCTTGTACTTCCTGCCGCTGCCGCAGGGGCAGGGATCATTGCGGCCGATCTTCGGGCCTTCGTTGCGACGGGTGCCGGGGGTGACGAGCTTGCCGTCGAGATAATACCAGCGGCCCTGCTCGCGGACGAAGCTGCCGATCTCGTGATGCTCGTGCGGCTGATCCTTGTAGCGGTAGGCCGCGACGAACTCGACAGTGCCCTCGCTGTCGTCCGGTCCGCCGCCGCTGACATCGATGACCCTGAGCCCGGTCCATTGCGATTTCTCCGCCCACTGGCGGGCGCCCTCGGCATCGTGTTCGCCGCGCTGGTCGGGATGCAGGCTTTCCTCGAGCCAGTCCGTTTCGCCGCGGGCGAAGGCGGAATAGCGCGAGCGCATCAGCGCCTCGGCGGTTTCGGCGGGGCGTTTGCCGGTGATCACCGGTCCGCAGCAGTCGTCATAGGGCCGGCCTGAGGCGCAGGGACAGTTGCTCATCGTGATTTCCATCGGGGTGGCATCGATAAAACGCGTATCATACACCGAAACAACGCCGTCGCGGAGAACGCCCGATGCTGTCGCTGATGGAAGTGCTGCTGTTGCTGCTGATCGCGGCCGGCGTCTGGTACTGGGTCGATTCGATGCGCGCCTGGGAATACGCGCGGCGCACGATCAGGGCGCGCTGCGACGAGGTCGGCGTACAGTTGCTCGACGATACGGTCGTGTTGTCGCGCCGTCGACTCGCCCGCGACGAGGACGGCCGGCTCGGCATCTCGCGGGAATACCGCTTCGAGTTCACCAGCGACGCCCGCATGCGTTATCGCGGCGAGATCACGCTGGCCGGCGGCAGGATCATGCATCTCGAGATGCAGCCCTACCGCGATACCGGCCTCTGATGCCGCGCCGGTCGACCCGGCGGCGCGGAAATGAAACAATACCGACCCTGAACAGGCACCCCGAAGGAGGGCAAGGAACGGCATGGTCATAGAACAGGACAGGGTGGTCACCATCCACTACCGGTTGTCGGAAGCGGACGGCGGCATGATCGAGGAGTCCTTCGGCGGTGCGCCGCTGGTCTACCTGCACGGACATGGCGGCCTGCTCGCCGGCGTCGAGGCCGTGCTGGCCGGCAAGCAGTCCGGCGAGCGCGTCAGCGTGACGTTGCCGCCCGAGCAGGCCTATGGCCTTCGCGATGAACAGGCGATCGTGCGCGTGCCGAAGAGCCATGTCGTCGGCGACTCGAAGAAGCGCGTCTACAAGCCCGGCATGGTCGTCCAGGTCCAGGCCGATGGCCGCGCGCGCGCCGTGGTCGTCGCCAAGGTCGGCCTCAAGACCCTCGATGTCGATGCCAATCATCCGCTCGCCGGCAGGACGCTGACCTTCGATCTCGAGGTGATCGGCGTGCGCGCCGCGAGCGCCGAGGAGATCGCGCACGGCCATGTCCACGGCGACGGCGGCGTCGATCACTGATCCGTGACCGTCGTCGCTACTATCTCCATTATCGCTGTGGCAGGATAGGGCGCTGGTTCAACGCACACGCACGGGAGGTTCGATGAAGAAGCTGATGGTGATTTGCGCGGGCGCGCTGCTGCTGCAATCCTGCGCCTGGGTCAAGTTGACCCCGCAAGGCGAGAAGGTCCGCGTGCTGGATGCCTCCGAGGTCTCGCAATGCCGCGAGATCGGCACCACGACCTCGAGCGTCAAGGCCGACATCGCCGGCATCGGCCGCAAGGAGTCGAAGGTGCGCGAGGAACTGGAGGGGCTGGCGCGCAACGCCGCCGCCGACATGAACGGCGACACCATCGTCGCGCTCGACGGGGCGGAAGACGGCAAGCAGACCTTCGCGGTCTACCGCTGCATCAATCCCTGATACTATTCAGGCGGCTGCCTCCTTCTCCATCGCGGCCCGGTATTCGCCGCGACTCGCCGCGCCGTTGCAGCGCGCGCGGTGCAGGAACAGCCTGCGCGCTGCCTCGACCTGGGCGGGCTTGCCGGCCCAGCGGCTCATCGCCGGGTTCTGCAGGGCGCGCGCGTAGGAGAAGGTGAGCCGCCAAGGCAGGCGCAGGCCGCGCCCGATGACATTCATCGCGTTGAGGTTCTCGGTGGCCTGTTCGTCGCCCTGTCCGCCGGACAGGAAGGCGATGCCGGGGACCGCGGCCGGCACCGTAGTACGCAGGCAATGCAGTGTCTTCTCGGCGACTTCCTCCGGGCCGCTCTGGCGGCTCGCCTTCTTGCCGGCGATCACCATGCTCGGCTTCAGCACCATCCCTTCGAAGTGGATACCCTGCCGATAGAGTTCGTCGAAGACGACGCGCTGGGTCTCGACGGTGACCAGGTAGCACTGTTCGATGTCGTGATTGCCGTCGATCAGGACCTCGGGTTCGACGATCGGCACCATCGAGGCCTCCTGGCACAGGGCCGCATAGCGCGCCAGCGCGTGGGCATTGGCCTCGATGCAGGCCCGGCTCGGCATGCCCTCGCCGATCGTGATCACCGCGCGCCACTTGCAGAAGCGCGCGCCCATGTCGCGGTATTCGGCGAGTCGCTCGCGCAGCCCGTCGAGCCCCTCGGTGACCTTCTCGTTCGGGTGTCCCGCGAGTTCCTTCGCGCCGGTGTCGACCTTGATGCCGGGGATGATGCCCTGTCGCTCGGCGAGCCGCGGGAACGGCGTCCCGTCGGAGGTCTTCTGGCGGATCGTCTCGTCGTAGAGGATCGCGCCGCTGATGTAATCGCCGGCGCCCATCGTACCGAGCAGCAGTTCGCGATAGGCGATACGGTTGCCTTCGGTATTGTCGACGCCGACGGCCTGGAAGCGCTTGGCGCAGGTCGGCGTGCTCTCATCCATCGCGAGCAGCCCCTTGCCTTCGGCGACCATCTCGTTGGCGGTGATCTCGAGTGCCTGTCTGTCCATCGCATCGCCTCCCGGTCCGGAAGTTACAGGTTCATTCTGTCACCGAGCCGGATGGCCTGCAAACGGCCCCGGCTGCGCCCGGATGTGGTGGGGATCAGCCTGATTTTCCGTAAGATTCGGCTAGTCGTCCTTGCCTGGCCGGGGCTCGATGTCCAGCGCGGCCTGCGAGGCACGGGTCATCGGCATGAACACCGAGCGTCGCGCCGGGGGCACCGGGGGCGTACCGCGCACGCAGAAATATGCGTACAGCGCGAACGCGCCGAGCACCAGTGCGAGGAAAAGAAAGAGGCCGACGGACCCGATCAGCGCCATCGCGATGCCGGCGCACAGCGGGCCAAGAAACGCGCCGGCGCCATAGACGAGCAGGATGCCGCGGCTGGCCGCGAGTGCATCCGAGCTGTGCACGGCGTCGTTCAGGCACGCCACGCTGAGCGCATAGATCGGAAAGATCAGCGCGCCGACGAGGAAGGCGCAGATGTAGAGCCATCCCGGGCCAGCGCCGATGCCGGCAGCGGCGAGCACTGCGGCGACGGCGCCGAGTGCACCCGATCCCAGCAGGACGAGGCGGCGATCGATGCTGTCGGAGAGGCGTCCGATCGGCCATTGCAGCAGGACGCCGCCGGCGATCGTCGCCGCCATGAAGGTGACGATCTCGCCGCCGGCGAGGCCGGCGCGCTGGGCGAACACCGCGCCCATGGCCCAGAAGCTGCTCGTTACCAGGCCCGCGGCGAATGCCCCCGCCAGGCTCAGCGGCGCGAAGCGCAACAGACGGCCGGGGTGCAGTTCGGGGATCGGCACCGGCTCGGGCTGCGGCAGCCGCGTCAGCGCAACCGGCACCAGGCCGAGGGAAAAGAACACCGCGGCGATGCCGAATGCGGCGATTTCCGCGGTCGGATCGAGCAGCAGCAGGAACTGCCCGAGCCCCTGCGCGGCGAGGGTGACGATCATGTAGATGGAAAATATCCGGCCGCGCCGCTCGTTCGGGGTGATGCTGTTGAGCCAGCTCTCCACGACCATGTAGAGTCCGACCAGGCAGATACCCGTCATGCAGCGCAGCACCGCCCACACGACCGGGTCGATGATCAGGGCATGGAGAAAGGCGCAGGCCGCGCCGATTGCCGCGAACGCCGCATAGCTGCGTATCGAGCCGATGCGGAGAATCAACGCCGGGCACAGATAGCTGCCGACGATGAAGCCTCCGAAATAACAGGCCATGACCACGCCGGTGACGGCGTCGGGAAAGTCGGCGCTGACGGCGCGCACGCCCAGCGCGGTCGCGAGCAGGGCGAGCCCCATCAGCAGCAGGCCGATACCGAGCAGCAGACTGGAAACGGCGTAGAGGGAACGCAGCATCCGCGGAGGGACGGCCTAGCTGACGACCTGCCCGATGACCTCGCAGATACGATCGATATCGGCGATCGGCATGCCGGGATACGCCGGCAGCGAGATCGCCTCGCGAGTCGCCTGTTCGCAGACCGGCAGGCTGCCGGGGGCATAGCCGAGCGACTGGTAAACCTGTTGTAGATGAAGTCCGAGCGGATAGCACAGCGAGTGACCGATGCGCTGCTCGACGAAGGCGTCGCGCAGCGCATCGCGGCGCTCGCTGCGGATCGTGTAGAGATTGTAGACATGCGACGCCGGCGCGCGCGGCGAAGGCAGGGTCACCGGCAGATTCGCGAGCCGTTCGGCATAGGCCGCGGCGGCCGCGCGCCGCGCGGCGATGTCCTGTTCCAGCGTGCGCAACTTGATGCGCAGCAGCGCGGCCTGGATCTCGTCGAGGCGGCTGTTGGTGCCGATCTCGACATGGATGAACGGGCGGATCGCGCCATGGTTGCGCAGTCGGCGGATATGCTCGTCGGCCTCGTCGCTGTCCGTCGTAATCATGCCGCCGTCGCCGTAGCAGCCGAGCACCTTGGTCGGATAGAAGCTGAACGCGCCGGCATCGCCGAGCGCGCCGACGCGGATATCGCCGTCGCGCGCGCCGCAGGCCTGGGCGCAGTCCTCGACGAGGACGAGGCCGTGCTCGCGCGCCAGCGCGCGCAGCGGCGCGAGCTCGCAGGACTGGCCGAAGATGTGCACCGGGATGATCGCGCGCGTGCGCCCGGTGATCGCCGCGCGGACGCTGTCAGGGTCGAGCGTGAATCTGTCCGGCAGGATGTCGGCGAACACCGGGGTCGCGCCGGCCAGGTCGATCGCCTCGGCCGAGGCAAAGAACGAGAACGGCGAGGTGATGACCTCGTCGCCGGGCCCGACGCCGAGGCCCCTGAGCGCCAGCACCAGCGCGTCGGTGCCGTTGGCGACCGCGATCGCATGGCGGCTGCCGGTGTAGGCGGCGAATTCCTTCTCGAAGGCCTCGACCTGCGGGCCGAGGATGAACTGGCCCTTGGCGCCGGTGTTTTCGATGGTCGCGAACCATTCCTCCTTCAGCGCTGTGAACTGCGCGGACAGGTCGAGAAACGGCACCGGTTTCACTTCGCGCATGCGGCGATCCTCTCCTTGACGATCAGGGCGACCCGTACGGCCTCGAGCCCGACGCGGCCGCCGACCAGCGGCGGCGTGCCGGTGCGTACTGCATTCACGAACGAGGCCAGCTCGGCGTCCAGTGGCGGGCGCGGCTCGATCGCGATCGTCTCCGTCGTGATCTGCGGCCAGCCGTTGTCGTCGGCGGGGCCGATGCGGGCGATCTCGAGTTGCTGGTCGATGTAATCGAGGCCGTAATAGCGGTGTTCGCCGAATACGCGGATGCGCCGCAGTTTCTTGTTCGATACCCGGCTGGCGGTGACGTTGGCGACGGCGCCGTTTTCGAACTCCATGCGCGCGTTGGCGATGTCGACGTGATCGGTGATGACCGGCGTACCGTTGGCGGCGACGCTCGCGAGCGGCGAACCGACCAGCGACATGACGATATCGATATCGTGGATCATCAGGTCGGTGACGACGTCGACGTCGGCGGCGCGCCCGGCGAAGGCGCCGATGCGATGGACCTCGATGAAGCGCGGATGCTCGCAGTGCTCGGCCAGCGCCATGACGCCGGCGTTGAAGCGTTCGAGATGGCCGACCTGGAAGATCACGCCGGCCTTTTCCGCCAGTTCGACGATCGCCAGCGACTCCTCGTAACCCGGCGCCAGCGGCTTTTCCATCAGCATATGCACGCCGCGCTCGAGGAACGGCCTGGCGACCTCGAGATGGAGGCTGGTCGGCACGACGATGCTGACCGCATCGACCAGGTCGAGCAGATCCGCGGCGTCGGTGTAGGCCGCGCAGCCGTGCTGGCCGGCGATCTCACGCGCGACACCCTCGTCGATGTCGACGACGCCGATGAGGGCGACGTCCGGCATCGCGGCGTAGATCTTCGCGTGGAAGCGGCCGAGATAACCGGCGCCGACGACGCCGACGCGGAGCGGGGCGGAGGCTTTCATGACCGGCCGCTGACGGGGCATCTGGTCTGCCCGGAGGTTACCGGGGCTGCGAGCGGGGCGTTATCCATTGAGAATCCGGCACAATGTCCTTGCGTGAGCCCCCGGGATTATACAGGACCCGACACGGATGTGCCGGGTAGCGCGGCCGGCGCCATGCCCCGTCGCTCGCCCGTCGCCGGACACCACGCATTTATGACAGTAATAATAATCACATGCGAGGCTGTGGACCTTGGTCTATAGACCACCTGGAGCAGCCGGTGCTAGCATGGCCGGCTAAATGAGTCAAGATGTCTGATATGCTGGCCATGCAACGGCCTTTCTCCCGTTTGAGCTTCTCCGGGCAGTTCGTGCTGCTATGCCTGATCGTGCTTCTTGCCGGCATGCTGTTCATCGGCAGCTGGCTGACCCGGCAGATCGAGACTTCGGTCGTCGAGCGGGCGGCCTCGATCACGGCGCTGTATGTCGAGAGCATTCTCGCGGTGCTGTTGAAGGAGCATCCGATCGGCAAGGATCCCATCGATGCCGAGATGCGCAGGGCGCTCGATGATCTGTTCATGGACAGTCCGCTCCGCCGCAAGGTGGTTCGTTTCAAGCTCTGGCGTAATGACGGCGAGATCCTCTACAGCACGGACGAGTCGTTGCTCGGGAAGAGGTTCCCTGTGGAGGGAGCGCTCGCCGCGGCATTTTCCGGCACGGTACAGGCAAAGGTCAGCAACCTCGACAAGCCTGAAAATGTCCATGAACGGACGTTATGGGACCAGCTGATCGAGATCTATGTGCCGGTTCACACTGGCCAGTCTCAGGAAGTAATCGCGGTCGCCGAGTTCTACAAGTCGGTCGACAACCTGGCCGAGGATATCCGAACCGCCCAGCAGCGTGGCTGGGCGATCGTCGCAGTGGCAAACAGCGTCTTGTTCCTGCTGCTGATCGGCCTGGTGCGCCGGGCAAGCAACACGATAGAGGGGCAGCAGCAGGATCTGCAGCGGCAAATGGATCAACTGCGCGTGACGCTCAGGGAAAATGAAGAAATGCACGAGCAACTGGGCGAGGCGGGCAGGCAGACAACCGCGCTCAATGAGCAGTTTCTGCACCGGGTAGCCGCCGATCTCCATGATGGCCCGGCGCAGAATCTGGCACTGGCGATGTTGCGCCTTGATTCTGTAGCGGATGCCTGTGGGGGCTGCCTCGATGAAAAGGACGTCAAGCGGAATGACTTCGCTACCGTTCGCACCGCGCTACAGTCGGCGATGACCGAATTGCGGACAATCTCAGCCGGATTGGGCCTGCCGGGCATCGAGTCATTGACGCTCTCGGCCACCGCTCACCGGGCGATCGAGGATTACCAGTGCAAGACCGGCCGCAAGGTCGACGCGGAGATCGACAATGGACTCTGTGAAGCAGCCCTGGCGGTGAAGATCACCTTGTACCGGCTGATCCAGGAGTCACTCAACAATGGGCTCATGCACGCGGCGGGCGCGTCACAACGAGTGAGGGTGTGCAACGTCAACGGCCAGGCGCAAGTCGAGGTGATCGATAGCGGTCCGGGGTTCGATGTCTCGGCGCCGACGTCGTCCGGGAGGCTGGGCCTCGCCTATATGCGTGAACGCGTAAAACTGGTCAGCGGTCAGTTCGAGGTCAAGTCCACGCCGGGTCACGGTACACAGATCGTCGCCAGGTTGCCGCTGAGTCTCGGGGAGGGGGCCTATGTCTGAGAAAATTCGTATCCTGGTTGCTGACGATCACCCGTTGTTCCGCGAAGGCGTCGTGAATTCACTGGGTGCCGAGCCTGATTTCGAGGTGGTCGGTCAGGCAGGTGATATCGATGAGGCCGTGAACACGGCAGTGCGTCTGCATCCCGATCTGGTCCTGCTGGACATCACAATGCCGGGTGAAGGGTGTGGAATCGCCGCCGCGGCTCGGATCTCCGAACAGGTGCCCGGCATCAGGATCGTGATGCTGACGGTGTCAGAGAACCAGGACAACGTGATGGCAGCGCTCAAGGCAGGTGCGCATGGTTATGTCCTCAAGGGGGTTTCTTCGCGCGAATTATGTGACGTTGCCCGCCGGGTGGCGCAAGGAGAGGCGTTTGTTTCGCCCCAGCTGGCCGCAGGTCTGCTGGTCGAGATGTCGCGACCACAGCCCCGTGATCCGATGTCGGATCTGACGCCGCGCGAAGCCGAGATCCTTGAACTGGTCGCCCAGGGGCTGACCAATCGCGAGATCGGCGAGAAGCTGTTTCTTGCCGAAAAGACGGTCAAGCATTACATGACAAGTGTGTTGCAGAAACTGCAGGTACGGAGTCGAACGGAAGCAGCGTTGCTCGCCGTGCGAAAACCCAGGCGTTAATACACGGCCTCGTGGCGCCCGATGTTGCCTTCAGCCACGCCATGCTACTTGATCGTAATCCTGCCCACCATTCCTTGCTCGGCATGGTTGGCAAGATTGCACAGAAGTTTTCCCATCGACAGATCCCGTACAGGCACGAACCACCATTGTGCCGTGCCGCCGGGATAGACTTCGAGTTCCAGGATCATGCCCTTGACCTCGCTGATCCGCGTCCCTTCGGGAGAAAGCGTAAGGATTTTTTGCGTGAATATATTGCGAACGAATTCCGGGGACGAGAAGTAATGCGGACTCGGGCTCGGATTGTGCAAAGTCAACCGGTACAACTTGCCGGCTTCCAGATCGATGTGATCGGGGAAAAAACGGAGTTCGTTGTCCGGATTACCGAGTTCTATGTACACATCGACGGGCGTCTGCGTTACAAGCCCCGCTGAAGCATGGGGCATTATCAAGTGCAGACACAGTGCGAGCGCCGGAGCGAGCAGCAAGCTGCGGCGGCTTATATTGGTAATAGTAGCCATCACCGCCCGATTCCCCTACGACCTGGGTCTGTCGATCATATTGGATACTTGCCAAGTATATTTCAAGTGGGCTTCGCCGGGCGACAGGTAGCGGACTACAGGCGATAGCATCGGACTAAAGTCCGTATCGACTGCCCGTCTGGTTCAGGTCTAACGTCGACTCCATAAGATTTCCTTCGTCCGTTACACCCTTCATTCAATGCAGGCATACTGGGCCATAGTTTCGGGAGACGCGCGCAGCGCGCTACATCATGTCCGATTCCCGCCCAGTATGCCCTCCGCCAATGCCGTCATGTCGCCGCATCCGCTGGATGACAGGCCTGATCCTGCTGGCCTTTACGACCGTGTCCCGTGCAGAGTTTGTGCTGAACTGGTCGCAGGACACTGCCTTCCCCACTTTCAGCGGCACGAACATCATTCATGGATCGTCGGTCATACAGAACCAGACCCCGTTTGTCTATGAACGCGTCATCAGCAGCGAGGGGATTCCCTTTTACCATATGATCATCGGCAATCCCGATGCCGGATTTGCCCAGGAGACCTATATACAGGCCATGCCATCAAACGTCGGCAATTTCCTCGGTGCAATCGGCCCGGAGTCGTCGGCCTCCGGCGGGGCGACGGGTGGCGGCAGCAGTCCGACGTCCAGCAATGCGGCCGATCCACTGGATGCCACGGTGCTGGGCGGTAATGGCAGCGGCAATCCCGAGCGCGTTCAGATGCGTCAGATCCTGAAGGACGGCGAACTGACCATGGAATTCCTGAAGCAGGGGTTTTCAGGCAAGCCCGTCATCAGCCATACGATCGATTCGGAGCGACATAACGCCGTCTTCATCATCGACGGCAGCGAACTCACATATGATGATCGCGATACCGCGGCCCAGATCACCAATACGCTGTGGATTCTCGACCCCGACATTCCCGTCGAGTCCTCACGTTTCGATGTGGATATCGACGCGCAGCAAACTTTCGTTACTGCGGGACGTTATGAGTATATTGCGGGTCCCGGCTTTGGCGGCAGCCGCGGAAGCTACGAATATTTTGGCGGTGGCGTCAACCCCGCGCCCGACTGGAGCAGCTTCTTTGACTTCCGGGAAGCGAACCCATGGTCCTATCCGGAGAATCGCCCAAGCTCTCCACCCTGACCGTATCTCACCCGTTTATTCATTAAGCTATCCTGTGCCGATGTGCTGGATATCGGCGGTCCTTCAATTCCGGATTCGACGCCATCATCTGCTTGCGGCCTGCCTGATCGCCCTGGTGCTGGCAGGGTCACCGGGGCTCGCCGCCGATCCTGACCAGCAGGATGTGATTGCGCATGAGACCGGCGCATCAGATCCAAAGGGTTTGGCAGCCTCCTATGAGCAGGCCGGCCGCTTCACTGATGCCGAACGGGTCTATCGCGAGATCCTGGCCGGTGACGAGACCAACCATGAGGCCTGGTTTCTGCTCGGGAGACTCTATTTCCGTGCTGGCAGGCTCGACGAGGCAATCACGGCACTCGAGCAGGTCACGGGCGCGCAAGGACCTGTCCCGCCATCGCGGCGACAGGAGGCCGGCAGCCTGCTCGAGCACGTCTATGCCTTGCGTGGTCGCGAGTGGCAGGATGCGCTCGATGCAGGGCGCGCGGATCTGGACGAGGCCTTCGTCTTCGGCCGCGGCCTCGTCAACAGGCAACGCTGGGAGGAGGGCCGACGTCTGCTCGCGCGGCTCGTCGCCGCGAGTCCGGACGACCCGCAGGTCCATTACTGGCTTGCACAGGCGCTGCTCAATCTCGGGGAAACCGGGCCCGGTCTCCGGAGCCTTGTCCGCAGTGTGGAACTTGCGCCCGGCAACTACCGGCTCCGGCTGGAACTCGCGCTCATCCTCCAACGGGAAGGCGAACTGGGGCAGGCCGAGAGGCTGCTGGCGGAGATCGTCGAGACGGCGGAGGATGCTGTCATCATCGGCGATGCGCGCAGGCAACTGGCGGTCGTCCGGGCCCGGCTCGCATGGCAGGCCGGTGATCCGGCCGCCGGGATGGCGCTGGAAGAGGCCCTCGCGCTCGAGCCCGACAGCCTGATTCTCAGGCTGATGCTCGGCGATGTTTATGCCCGCGAGGGCAGGCTCGAGCAGGCGATACGGTTGCACGAGGACGCCGCCGCCAGGCTTGCCGGTCAGCCGGCCCGCCTTGCGCCGGTGCATGCACGACTGCGCGGGCTGTATGTCCGCAAGTCGGATCTGCTCTCCGGGGCCGTCATGCGTGGCGAGACCGGTGTCGATGACGTCATCGATCTGGTCCGCAAGCTGTCGCAGCACGGACTCCATGATGCGGTGGCCAGCCTGGCGGAGTCCGCGATCGCCGCCTTCCCCGACGATCCGCAGCTGCGTTTCTGGTATGGCAGGTCGCTGCTGAGGCTGGGACAGCCTGAACAGGGTGTCGCCGCCATCGAGCAGAGCGTCGAGCTCTCGCCGCCGAACCCGCTGTTGCTGCTCGAACTGGGCGAGGCCTATTTCCGAGCCGGTCGGCTCGCGGAAGCCGAGCGGGTCTACCAGGAGGTCATGACGACGACCCGAGTCCCCGCCGTACAGCGCCAGGCCAGGCGCGATCTGGGGCTGGTCAGGGCGCGAAGGTTCGAGGAGAGCGGAGATCCGGCGGCCGCGCTCTCCGAGATCGAGTCCCTGCTGGCGGAATATCCGGATGACCGCACACTGTTATTCGACAGCGGTCGCTTGCTGGTCATGCTCGAAAGGGATGACGAGGCAGAGGCGCAACTTGGCCGTCTGCTCGCGCAGATGCCTCGGGACAGGTCGCTGCGATTGCGCATGGCACGGCTCTATGCTGACGCCGGCCGGTATTCCCGGGCATTGGCGCTTTACGACGAGCTCGTCGAACTGGCCCCTGCGGATCTCCTGACACGCATCGAGTCCGCCAGGCTGCAGCTCACCGCAGGTGAATACGACAAGGCATTCACGATATTGACGGATGTCTTCGAACGCGGCGCGCGTCTCGAGCACGGTCCCGATAGTCCTGTTTCCACGGCCATCGAAGGTGTCCTGCGCGAGCTGGCGGAGCGTGGCATGGTCCTGACGCGGCGGGGCGATCTCGAAGCAGCCGAAAGGGTACTGACCGGGCTCGCTGAGTTTCAGCCCGATCACCCGCGGGTGCACTACCTCCTCAGCGAGGTGCATCGCGAACAGCGGGATCATGAGCGGCAGGCGGAACGCCTGCAGCGCGTAGTCGCGCTGGCGCCCGGCAATCTGTTGATGCAGAGGCGCCTCGCAATCGCCCGGGCCCTGGCAGGACACCCGGCGCTTGCGATCCCGGTGCTCGAAGGCGCGTTACAGACCTTTCCGCTCGACAGCGAATTGCGCGCACATCTCGCTGACAACCATGCCCGTCAGGGCGACAGCGTGCGCGCGCGCGAGGAATACCTCAAATTGTTGCGCCTCGGTCCCACGGACGAATGGCGCATGCATGCCCTGGAACGGCTCGGGCTGGCGCGAGTCAGTGAAGCGCTTGATGAGGAAGATGCCGCTGAGGCCATCGATCGGGCTCAGTCGCTGCTGGCGCTGGCGCCGGACGAACCCGAGGTCGTACTCGCGATGGCCAGGGCATGGCGACTGGGAGGGCACGACGACCGTGCGGAGGCAGCTTACCTGCGCGTGCTCGAAAGGTTGCCAGGCTCGGCTGAGGCGAGGCTGGAACTGGCTGAGTTGTACGCTGCGAGCGGACGCGAGGGCGAGGCCATTGAATATCTGGACGCGCTGGCGAAGGAACGACCGCCCTCCCGGCAATCATCCACTGCGCGGACACGGCTGAACATTTTGCTGATGGCAAGGGCGGACCGGGAGGTCAAAGAGGTCAGCGAGGTGCAGGATCCGGAATCACGGTTACTGGAAACCGGCGCCTGGATGTTCGGACTGGAAGGTTATGCCGCCGCATTGATCGTTTTCGAGCATATGATTCGCGAATATCCCGCGAATGCCGAGGCGTATTACTGGTTCGGACGCCTGCACGCGCTGCTCGGCCGGCACAGCGACAGCATCGTCCTGATCAAGCGCAGCGTGGACCTTGAACCGGACAATCCCCGCTATCATGCGGCGCTCGGTCGCGCATACCGGGACACGCGATTGAACAGGCCCGCGCTCGATTCCATGGCGCAGGCGCTGGCGCTCGATGAATCGGATACTGCCCTGCGTCTCGAGCTTGCAGCACTCCTGGAAACCGGCGGTGATACCGCGGAGGCGCGGCGACATTATGCATGGGTACTCGTGCATGGCACAGACGATGCGGATTTCAGGGCTGCGCTGGATGCGCTGGGGATTGCCGGCAGCCCCGATCATCTGGAAGAGGAGGATCTGGACCGGACGCTGGCGTTGATGACGGCTGATCATGGCCGCATGCCCGGCTCGCAGGCGGCAAGACTGTACGTTGCCGGCCTGCTGGATCTGCGCGGACAAATCGAAACCGCGAGAGACTTGCTGATCGAGATCGCCGACGGCGACGGCGACCCGGCAGTCCGTCAGGAAGCGGAGCACAGACTGACCGCTGTGCTGGCGCGGATGGCGAGCGCACAGGTCGCGGACCTCGAGCGCGGATCGGGTGATGCGAACGAAGCGAGGCAACTGGGAATGATGCTGGTGCGCAGGGCACAGCCCGCGGAGGCGATCAGGCTGCTGGAGGCCGCATCCAGGTATGCGCCGGAGGATCCGCAGATCTGGTACTGGCTCGGGCGCGCGAGGATACTGAGCGACGACATCGCTTCCGGCCTGGATGCGCTGGAGCGCAGCGTCCGTCTGGCCGGCGACAATATGTTGCTGAGGTTCGAACTCGCCCTGGGGTACCAGCGCGACGGTCGGCTGGCGGAGGCGGAAGCGCAGTTCGACAGGGTTTCGATGGAGGCAGAAGACCCGGTCCTCCGGCGAGACGCCCGCTTGCTGGCCATGCGGGCGCGGGCCCAGCGTCTTGCGCGTACAGGAGACCGGGCCGTCGCGCTCGCATTGCTCGACGAAATCCTGAACATTACCCCCCGCGATACGGTGGCCCTCCAGGAAAAGGCCCAGGTGCTGTTCGCGCTCGGCCGGCATGAAGAAGCGGACCGCGCCTTCGAGCGCCTGCTGGAGATCAATCCGGGCGACGTCGCGCTGAGGATGCGGCTGGCGATGCTGTACCACAGCAGGGGCGAGATGGTCCGCTCCCTGACGCAGCTGGCGGCGGTGATCCAGCTGGCGCCGGCTTCGCCGGAAGCCGGGCAGGCCCGCAATATGCTCGGTTATGCGAGGGGGGTCGAGTTGGCCGGTGACGGTGAACTCGATGAGGCCGCCGAAGTCTTCGAACGCCTGCTTGCGGCGGCGCCCAATGACCCCGAGACGCGCCTCCAGCTTGGCGTCGTGCTGTTTCAGCAGCGCAGGCTCGCGGAGGCGGAAATCCATCTGACCCGCGCCGTCATGCTCGATCCCGCCCGGCAGGAAGCCCAGTTGCTGCTCGGGCGACTGCACGAGATTCTCGAGCGCCGCGAGAACGCGATCAGGGCCTATGAACAGGCCGTCGACACAGATCCCGAGTCGCCGGCGGGCCGCGAGGCGCTGGCCTCATTGACGTCGCTGTACAACGAGCGCTTCCGGGAGATGGTCGCAGCCCAAAGGATCGATGAGGCCGCGGTCATTCTGCAGCGCGTGGTCAGCAGCGCCCCCGGCAACATTGCGGCGCGTATCAATCTTGCCAGGCTGTATCTCCAGTTGCGCAGAAACGACGAGGCCCTGCGTGAACTCGAAGTGGTGCTCGAATCGCGGCCCGACGATGTGCAGGCCCAGCTGATGACCGCCGTGATCCATGCCGGGGCGGGCAGGCATCTGCAGGCCGTCGAGGCCTACGCGAAGGCGATATCGGTTGACGACGATGAGGCGCGGGCAGGGATCGCTGCCGTCGATCTGGTCATCGAGGTCGCGCGCCTCATGCTCGCCGAGCACAGGCCTTATGCCGCGATCCGCCAGCTGCGCGGTCTTGCGGATCAGGGCCGGGGCGATGAGCGGGCATGGTCGATGCTGGCAACCATTTACCATCAGCTGGGCCGTCACGAAGACGCGATACGCGCCTACCGTGAGGCCGTGCGGCTCGCGCCGGGCAATATGGCCTTTCGCTTCAATCTCGCGGAGTTGTACGAGCGCAGCAATGACGACGATCTCGCGCTGGTGCAGTATCGCGAGATCGTTCGCAGGGGCAGACCGGGCGACCGTTTCGTCGAGGAGGCCCGCAGGCGGTCGGATATCCTGCGCGATCGACTGGCGCTGTTCACCTCGCAATTGCGCTACTCGCTGATTCTCGGAGAGTCAGTGATCAGCGAACAGGACATCGAGCAGACAGGCGCCCTCAACAGCTCGTTCACTTCGCAGCTGGTCTACAATCTCGGCACCAATTTCAGGCCGACCCCCGCCGTCCATGTCCGGCTGGACACCGGATTGATCTACATTGGCAATCACTCGACCGAGGACGATATCCTGGTCCCCCGCGTCGGAGTGACGGGCAATGTCAATCATCCCCGTCAGTATCTTTCCGGATCAGTGTACATCAGCGAGTTCATCGATCTGATGCGGGACCAGCGAGGCGGGCGCACCACCAATGTCCATCTGGCGGGTGGTATCAGGCTGCGCGATCCGCTGTCGCCGTTCAGTGCCCGCAGGGAGCGTATCGCCGAGACCGGCGAGGTGACCGTCGCGCGCTCCACGCGCCGGCGCATCGATATGGATCCGGGCCCGGAGAACCCGCGGCTGCTGGCTTCACTGCAAGGCAGGTTCCCGTCTCCGGAGGACCTGCAGGAGATCACGGAACAGGTCCCGGAGGATCCCGAGCCCGAGACGCAAGCGCTGGCCAGCGATTTGACAAGGGGAATGCGTCTGTACACAAGCGCCTGGTTGCTGTTGCGCCAGGGGGATCTGACCGGCGCCGCGGAGAGATTCGAAGCCGTGCTTGCGCTCTCTCCGGATGATCCGATGACCCTGCTGCATCTCGGTATCATCCATCAGCGCAGACTCGAGTATCAGGCCGCCGAGAGCCTGTATCTGCGAAGCCTGGACGCCGGGCCGGAGAATCCCGCGGCCGGATTGTGGCTGGCGGACCTGTATACCGAAACGGGCCGTCCCGACAAGGCCGAAGACCTGCTCGAGGGTCTGATCACGGACGAGAGTGTCACCGCGCGCTGGCGGGAGGCGGCAAGCGAGCTGTTGCGTCTGCAGGCGCAACAGCCCTATGTGCCGCAGGATCCCGCCGCTCACCGGGCATCTCTCGATGCGGCCGGATTTTCCCGTGGCCTCGAGTCTGTCGCGCAGGGCAGATACGGCCCGGCGCTCGAGATCATGCAGGCGGTTGCTGACAGCCATCCGGAGGATCCGCTCGTCAGGCTGAATCTTGGCGTTATCCTGCAGCGGCTCGGCAGGGTTCCCGAGGCCGAGGACGAATTCCAGCGAATACTCGATGCCGACCCGGACAACCTGAGCGCAGTGCTTCGCCTCGGCATGCTCTATGCGGAAACCGGCCGCGCGGACCGTGCGCTGCCGCTGCTGGAACGTGTGGTGGCCGAAGCCGGTGGCCGGCCGGTCGGCGCGAGGGCGGAAGCAGAGCTCGAGCGGCTCGAGCAGCGGCGACTCGGCATGCTGACGGGTTCCGCTGTCGCGCAGCCCGATCCTGTGAACCGGACATTCCAGTACCAGACGTTTTACACGGACACCCGCCTGCCGGGGAGGAACCTGACGGAGACCTACGCCTATGGCGCGGGCCTCGGCCTGTCAACAGCCTCTGTCAGGACCGGCGAATGGGTAGTCAATTATACGTATGGTGTCAGGGACAACGAGGATCCATGGGGTACCGATTATGCGTACGACTGGCATGAGTTCGGCGTTAACTGGCGCAGGGTCGTACCGAATATCTTCAGATTCTTCGGCGCGACAGAGACTATCCCGGGGCTGAGCTGGTTGCTCGGCGTCGTCCACGAGCGCAGACAATATCGCCATGCGGACACCAACGCGCTGCAGGTGGACGAAATATCGCGGCGCCGGACCCGGGAAACGACCACGGTGACGGCGGCGCTCAATTACATCGTCCCGGGATATGAGCGCATGAGCTTCAATCTGGGCTATTCGCGTGCGATCTCCCGTTCAAACCTGCCCATCGGGTTCGTGCATGATCCGGAGGGCAACCCCGTCGCGTTTCAGAGCACAGGGCTCGGAAACGCGAAGAGTGAATTCATCAATCTCGGGATGAGCTTCCGCTTCTGATCTCCGAGCGCTACCGGCGGCCGGGTACAGACCATGGTCCGATCCAGGATTTAACGAACGGCTCGCCAAAATCACGCCCTCTGCCCGTATCCATCGCTAGCGCCGCACTGCAAACTCCCATCCAGTTGGTAAAAGGTTTCTGAAAGGATCTCCGAAGGACGCTTGGGGAAGTCTGCCAACAGGGTGGTGGAACGGATGCCCGACGCAAGCAGGAAGAATCGGTACGAGAGGGACTTCAAGGTGTGCCGGACACTGTCCGGGAGGCGGGAACCAGGACTCCTGCCCGCTCACGTTAAAACTCGTACGAACCATTGTGAGGGTAACTCAATGAAATTAAAGAATGCAGTCAGGAGTGCGGTCGTCGGCTCGATCATCGCAGTCCCGGGCCTGGCGTTGGCCGCGGGTGGCATGCCGACCTTGACCGGTTGCGTCACGTCCATCGATGAGGGCGGCATGACGCAGCAGACCTGTAACGGGGGCGCCTATTTCGTCACCACGATCACCGACGGCGAATTCTCGTCGACCAGCGTGGTCAGCGCGACCGGTGCCGGCGGTGTTGCCTTGACGAGCGAAATCACCAACGTCGATTTCGAGGCCAATACCGCGATCAATACCGGATCGTTCCTGACCGGTGTGGACAATTCAGGCCTGCACATCACCGACGCCGGTTATGTCGCAAGCGTGTCGAACTCGCAGTGGGTCGATCTCGGGCCCGAGTTCGTCGCCGGCGGCAGCAACCCGGACAATCACACGCTGTTCCTCCGTTTCGAGAACAAGCGCGGTACGGCGGACGAGGCCGGCAACACGGCGATGACCCGCTTCAACAACCAGATGAACAGCCCGACCGCCAGCGGTTCGCGTTACGCGGCCGATACGCGCTTCCTCGATCTCGACAACGAGGGCACGTTCCTCGATATCTCGATCCCGGACAGCCTGATCAGCTTCCGCCTGCAACGGGCGACGGTCGGCGGCGTGGTCAACGAGTACCTGCGCTTCGGCAGCCGCAGCGGTTCGGTGCCCAAGGCCGAGGCTAACGGCGCATGGTCACGGTTCACTATCGATGATGTTCAGGGCGATCTCCTGATCACGCAGCAGTCGATGGCGAACTTCGGTGCGCTCATTGCGGCATGGCAGGACCAGGCAGCCGGTGAGTTCGTCGACCAGGCCGCGCAGGATGCGTTCTTCGCGAACTTCCATGACTTCACGATGCAGCGCGGCGCTGCGGCGCCGACTGCCGTCGATGATTTCAGCGCGCTTGACACGTTCTTCCAGAATACCAACTTCCCGTACGCGGCGACCGAGTTCCTTGCCGACGACTTCGCCCTGTCGACTGTGGGTGGCGGCGACGGCAGTGCCGTCTTTGAGGGTGTGTATACGGCCAACGATGTGTTCAACTTCGAAGGCACGGGCGCCTATACCTACATCGGCAACAACGCCTGGAACTATTCGGGTCCGTTCTGACCGGGTAGTCGGGTGTATAGCAGCTGAAGTTGTGCTTGTGTGAGTCACGGGGGGCATGATGCCCCCCCGTTTTACCGGACAAGGCGGCGCGTGATCAGAAGGTTCCCGCGAGGCCAACCCGCACAACTGCCGGGGGTGTCAGGTGAATCATATAGTTTCGAGTCCATCTGTCCGTATTCCGCGTGGCGCGGGAATCACGGTTCTCGTCGGCATCTGTTCGCTTCCCGCGCTCTCGCTGGCGGGTGGGCCGCCTGTTCCATTCGACGGCTTCACTGTTGAAGAGGGCATCATCACTGCCGACTGTCCCATAATCGGTGGCGTCGCTGCGGTCTGCAGCAATGAACTGGTCGACAACGGCATGCTGCAGCGCGAGGTCTTCATCGCGAGCGGCCCCCGGGCGGGCAATTACATCCAGTTCATCATCACCGAGCCCGGCGTCAGCGGCGATGCCTCGGCCGATCCGTTCAGCGCCGATCGCGGCAGCCTGAATTTCGTCCATGAGGATTTCATCCGCATGTACAACCGGGGGGACGGCATTTCCTCCCGACAGACGATGATCGAGAGCGACTTTGCCAGCGCAACGCTGGAGAATCGCTTCGTCAGCACGATGGAATATGAATTCGGCTGGGCGAACAGCATTGCCTTCCCCTGGGTCCGGATGCATCAGGATATCTCGGAGATCGATTACAGCCTCGATCCCGGCAATCCCGCCGAGCGATTCCGCTCCACCGCCGCGATCACCAGCGACGGTATCGGCTTCAACAATCATCTCGATGTCGAGCTGTCACAACGGGTGGATCTGGGTGATGGCGTCCAGCAGTTTCGCTACGAAAAGGTCGCCGGCTTCTACCAGCTGACCACGCGCACCGGCGACGGCACCCTGCTGCCTGGCGGAAGCAACGGCGGCGATATCGACTGGGGACTCGGCGAGATGCTTTCCGCCGTCTGGATCGGCCAGATCCTCGATGGCGCCGAATTCAGTCATACCGGATTCCGCAACGAGGATCAGGCGACGTCGGCCGCACTGACCAGCCTGACGAGCGCGCAGGCGGTGAACTGGGTCGTACCGCCGTTCAGCACATTGCCCCCGCTGAGCGTGAATGTCACGGTCGCGCCGACCGCCGCCGTGGCGCCGCCCGTGCCGCTGCAGGCGACGATTCCTTCGTCCCTCCCCTCCGCGGATCCGACCGTGCCGGTCGCTTTGCCTGTTGCTTATGATGCCTGGACGGTCGCCGGCGGCGTGGTTACGCCCGCGGCGTGCCCGGAGGAGGTCGACTGCGGCCCCGCGATCGTCAACGGCGACGGGTTGTTCCAGCGTATCCTCGTCGTCGATGGCGATACCTACGTGCATACCATCGTCACAGATCCCGGCGCGACCGGCGATCCGAACGCCGGAGATTTCGAGGCCAACAGCCTGGCGTTCAAGTCTGAAACCTTCGTCAGGCAGGGCGTCGACGGCCTGGCCGCGAAGATGCGTATCGCCGAACGCGATCTTGCCTACGTCACACAGCCGGCCATCGGCAGCCTGCCGTCCAGCGGCGGGGACTTCGTCTACCAGGTCGAGCAGAAGGTCGGTTGGGCGCATGGCGGGCCGCTCGATCCGACCATCGACATCCATCAACGGATCACAGTGCCCGATCAGAATTACCTGCATACCAGCTCGGTCGGCAATGTCTTCCATCTGATGCAGGGCACGACGCCGGCCGACCGGGCGATGCACATGTCGTCCGTGGTCGGTACCAACGCCGGGGGTGGCAGCGGATTCCTCGATCCGATCATGTTCCACACCAGCATGGTGCAGGGCCAGTTCCAGACCACGACGAGGATCCTCGACCCGTTCGATCCCCTGCTGCCGGGTAATGGCGGAGACATCGCCTGGAATCCGGGAGACGCGATCCAGGCGACCTGGATTGGTGGAGATTATGTGACCACGGATCCCGCCGGTCGTACGACGATCGGGACTACCTCCTATTACAATCTCTCGACGGGCGATCATGTGACCGGCACGAGCCTCGAGGATCCGGATCCTGCCTCCTGGGTGGATCCCTTCGAACCCCCGGGTGTAACCTATACCAATCTGTATATCCCCTGACCTCGAATCGAGGATCGTCGCGGGCGCGTAGCCGGATGGCTATGCGCCGGCATATTGAATGATGAGCGATCGAAAATCCTATACTCGACGCAGGGGGGCACAAAACTGGCGTTCGACGGACGTCCGCGCTGCGGACGAAATGCTTCTGCACGGCATGCGCGCCCTGCGTGCCGGTGATCTCAATGCCGCGATCACTGCGCTGGCCGCTGCTGCGCGCGCGGGAGAACGGAAGGCCTGGTGGCCGCTGGCGCAGGCCCATCTCGCCAGAGGAGACCTGAGGCGCGGGGAACATTATTGTCGGCGCGCCCTCTACCATGGCGCCGGTCTCGCGGCGTGGATGCTGCTGGCGGGGCTGCGCCTGCATCGCGATGATTTTGAAGGCGCGGAGCACGCAGCGCGGGCCGTACTGCGCCTGCGGCCGGGGGAGCCAGCCGCGCTCCTGCACCTGGCTCAGGCCCTGCTCGGACGACACAGGCCAGAAGAGGCGGCGCGCGTCGGTCGGCAGCTACGGCAGACCGGACGGGATGATCCACGAACGATCTGCGTGCTGGCGCGCGCCTGCCGCGATCTCGGTCAGATCGACGAGGCCCGGGAGATACTCGAGCAGGGCCTGCGGCAGCATCCTGTCGATCCCTGGATGCTGTATGAGCGTATCGGGCTGAATCCCTGCCCTCCGGGGCATCCCCTCCATGCGCAGGCGAGGCGCGCGCTCGCAGAGTCGGGAGATGACGAACAACGCGCCATCCTGCATTTCACCCTTGCGCGCATCCATGAACATGCGGGAGATTACGCCCGGGCATTCGAATCCTACCGCGACGGCAACGCCTGCACGGAACGTCTGCTCATGCAAAGCGGGCAGGCATACGATCGTCGCCGGCATGCAGCGAGTGTCGATGCCGTCATCGAACACTTCAATCCCCGCTATTTTGCTGACCGCGCCGGTTATGGCGCGGAAGTCGAACAACCGCCGGTGATCATCACCGGCGTATCGCGCTCCGGCAAGTCACTGCTCGCCAACCTGCTCTCCGGGCATCCACTGCTCGTCAATCTCGATGAATCGCCGGTTTTGGGCCGGTTGTCCGCCCGCTGGGGGCCGTCCATCACCGCCGCGCCCGGCGCCGATGGACGTGAGGCGGCCGCGATGTACGCGCGCGGCTGCATGAACTGGCAGGCGGACAAGGCCGGACCGGGCAGGCGCTGCCTGAATACCCATCCGCTCAATGCCAGATTGCTCGGAGTACTCGCGGTCGCGCTGCCGGGGGCGCGCGTGATCTATGTCGAACGGGACGAGCGCGACCTGCTGATCGCCAACTATTGCACCTTTCACAAGAACGAAAGCTTCGCCTACAGCTGCAATCTCGAAGATTGCCGGTCGTGGATACACGACTACGCACGGCTGATGGCGCACTGGCAAAAGGTATCGCCGCTCGGGATCCTCGTCGTGCGCTACGAAGACCTGGTGCGCGATCCGGATCATGTGACCGGCAAGGTCCTCGATTATCTGGGATTACCCTGGAACGAGGCATGTCGCGCCAACCTTCCCGGAGACGCGGCGCTGACGCTGACGCCGGGACTGAGCCTGGAATGCCGCAGCCGGATTGGTCCCGCCCTGGTCGGCTGCTGGCGGCATTACGCGGAAAAGCTGCCTGCGGGCCTGGTGGACGCGGTCCCGGGTCAGTAACGCAGGAATCCTGTGGTCAGATCTGCTCCGCCGCGCGACGCCCGCGCGCCTCGTCTATCCCCCGGCACGCGACCAGCGCGGCGCCGAACAGTACGATGCAGAACAGGATCGCCGTGTGCAGCCCGACCAGTGCCTGCAGCAGGCCGATCGCGAGCAGACCGGCGGCGCCGGAGAGCTTCATCGACAGGCCCCAGAAACCGAAGTATTCGGCCGCGCGTGACAGCGGCGAGAACAGGCCGACCAGCGTGCGGGTCGCGGACTGGCAGGCGCCGAGACTCAGGCCGGCGACGCAGCCGACGATGAGGAAGACATGCTGGGCCTGCCAGTCGACGCCGATTGTGGTCCGTAACAGCTCCGTCAGCACCGGCGTCGCCCAGATCAGCGCGATCGCGACGATCCACATGACCAGCGTCAGGCGATAGGTGAACAGCGCGCCGATACGGTCCTGGATAAAGCCGAAGCCGAGCGCCCCGGCGGCTGCGGTGATCTGCACGATGATGAACATCAGCGTACGCACCTGCTCGTCCCAGCGGATGACCTGGGCGCCGTAGATGAACGCGTAACTGATGATGATGTAGATCCCGCACATCGCGAAGAACACCGAGACCAGCAGCGTGGCGAGGTCACGGTGCGCGCCGAGGTGTCCGACCGTTTCGCGGACCCGCCCGAGTCCGATCGCCAGATAGCCCCTGCCCGCGGGCAGCGGACGCGCCCGCCCGCGCTCCCTGACCCACAGGAAGGTCGGGATCGCGGCGACGAGAAAGAACACCGCCGCCCAGGGTCCGACCCAGCGGATGCGCTCGAAGTTTTCAGCGCTGACCTCGCCGAGCGCCAGTAGCACGAAGATCGCCGAGGCCATGCCGCCGATATAGCCGAGCGCCCAGCCGAAACCGGAGATCTTGCCGAGGTCCTCCGGCGGACCGAGGTCCGGCAGGAAGCTGGCGATGAAGGCCTCGCCGATCGAGTAGGCGAAGTTCGAGATCACGATCAGCAGCACGCCGAGCATCGCGTAGCCGGGGGCGACGAAATACAGCGCCGCGGTCGCGACCACGGTCAAAAGGTAGCTCGCGAACAGGAAGCGTTTCTTGCTCGCGGTATGGTCCATGATCGCGCCGGCGACCGGCGCGCAGACGACGACCAGCAGATAGCTGGTCGCCAGCGCCAGACTCCACAGCAGGTTGCCCCAGCGGTAGTCGGGGGCGTCGCCGACGATGATGCGGGTGAACAGGTCGCCGAAGACGACGGTGATGATCAGCAGCGTATAGGCCTGGTTCGCGAAATCGAACATCGCCCAGCCGAAGATCTCCCGGCGGGGGGCCCGTACGCGCGGCGTCATGTCACATTCAGCGAGAACGTATTGTTGAGCACGGAACGCAGTCTGGCCGCGTCCTCGATGTTCGGCAGCACGCCGCGGACCGTGCCGCGGGCATCGAACAGGACCAGCATGATGCTGCCGTCGAGCTGGTAGCGCTCGACGAACGACCGCCCGTTATCGGTGGCGATGTCGACGGCGAGGAACTTGACGGTGTCGCTGTAGTCCGGGCGGACGTCGTTCAGCAGGGTCATCAGGTTCAGGCTGAGCATCGATTCCTTGTTGTGGACCAGTACCACGACCGGCTTGCCCTGGCCGATGACGGAGACGTCTTCGCTGAAACCGCGGGGAAGCTGGGTGGCGGCGATCGTCAGCGCGACGACGACGATCGCGATCGTGATCAGGGTGGAGCGCAGCGCGGCGCCATTCTGTGTGTTCATCATGATTCTCTATACATTCCGTCTGATGGCACGAATCGCCCCGATTCGGCGTTTGTCCGGCGCGAGATTCAGCATTCGCGCGAAGACGCGGGACGATGGTACAGTTTACACTTTTTGGCGGGCAGGGTCAGAGGGGTTGCCGGGTATGGAGGTGCCGACGCCGGTGCGGGAAAAGACCGCGCTCGAGTTGCTGTCGACGGTGTTCGGTCACGCCGACTTCCGCGGCGCGCAGGCGGAGATCGTCGCGCATGTCGCCGGCGGCGGCGACGCGCTGGTGCTGATGCCGACCGGCGGCGGCAAGTCGCTGTGCTATCAGCTGCCGGCGCTGCTGCGTCCCGGCGTCGCTGTCGTCGTGTCGCCGCTGATCGCGCTGATGGCCGACCAGGTCGCCGCGCTGAAGCAGCTCGGGGTGCGCGCGGCCTGCCTGAATTCCTCGCTCGATGCCGACGAGGCGCGCGCGACCGAGGCCGCGCTGCGCCGCGGCGAGCTCGATCTGCTGTATGTCGCCCCGGAACGGGTGACGACCCCGCGCATGCTCGATCTGCTCGACCGGATCCCGATCGCGCTGCTGGCGGTCGACGAGGCCCATTGCGTGTCGCAATGGGGGCATGACTTCAGGCCGGAATACCTGCAGTTGTCGCATCTTCACGAGCGCTATCCGTCGGCGCCGCGCATCGCCCTGACCGCGACCGCCGATCCGCAGACCCGCAATGAGATCGTCGAGCGACTGTCGCTGCGCGACGCCCGCATCTTCGTCTCCAGCTTCGACCGCCCCAATATCCGCTATGTCATCGTCGACAAGCGCGATGCGCGCGCGCAGTTGTTGCGCTTCATCCGCGAATCCCATCCCGGCGAGGCCGGCATCGTCTACTGCCTGTCGCGCCGCAAGGTCGACGAGACCGCCGCCTGGCTTGCAACGCAGGGGATTCGCGCGCTGCCGTATCACGCCGGCATGGACGCGGCGGCGCGCGCCGATAACCAGTCGCGCTTCCAGCGCGAGGAGGGCATCGTCATCGTCGCGACCATCGCCTTCGGCATGGGCATCGACAAGCCGGATGTCCGTTACGTCGCCCATCTCGACCTGCCGCGCAGCATCGAGAGCTATTACCAGGAGACCGGCCGCGCCGGCCGCGACGGCGCCCCGGCCGATGCCTGGATGGCCTATGGTCTCGGTGACGTCGTACAGCAGCGTCGCATGATCGACCAGTCAGAGGGGTCGGAGGAGTTCCGCCGGATCTCGCAGATCAAGCTCGAGGCGCTGCTCGGCCTGTGCGAGACCGCCGGCTGCCGGCGGGTACGGCTGCTCGATTATTTCGGTGAGCCGAGCGCGCCGTGCGGCAATTGCGATACCTGTCTCGAGCCGCCGGAGACCTGGGACGCGACCGAGGCGATGCAGAAGGCCTTGTCATGCATCTACCGGACCGGCCAGCGCTTCGGCGCGGTCCACCTGATCGACGTGTTGCGCGGCCGCGACAACGAGCGCGTGCGCCAGTGGGGCCATGATCGCCTCGGGGTGTTCGGCATCGGCGCTGACCTCGACGAGGCGGCCTGGCGCGGGGTGTTTCGCCAGATCGTCGCCCTCGGTTTCGCCCGGCCGGATCCCGCGGTGTACGGCGCCTTGCGGCTGACCGAGGGGAGCCGCCCGGTACTGCGGGGTGAGCAGCGCATCGCGATCCGGCGCGCCGCCCCGCGCCGGGACAAGGCCGCCGCCCGGCGGCGGTCGTCGGCGGAGGTCGCGGGACGGGCACTGACCCCGGACGACGAGGCCCTGCTTAGCAGGCTCAAGGCCTGGCGGGCCGCGCAGGCCCGTGAACAATCGGTGCCGGCCTATGTGATTTTCCATGATGCAACGCTCGCGGCGATCGCCAGCGGTCGCCCCGGAGATGCCGATGCGCTGGCGTCGATCGACGGCATCGGCGCCCGCAAACTGGAACGATACGGACAGGCCCTGCTGCAATTGTTGCAGGAATAAGGCCTTGCACGGCGGCATCAGGGGCAGAAACAGGGCCGGGAGCTATTGCTTTGGGTCTGAATTTGTGTATATTGGCTTCGATGCAGCGCAATTCTTGTGATTGATTCGGTAGCCCTCCTGTCTTTTGTGGAAGAAACTTCCGTAACTTCGCTTTACAAGAACGAACTGCAAGGCATCGCATTTCAACTCAGGTTATGAGAGAGGTATCTTTTGTGGTTACAGGAACAGTGAAGTGGTTCAACGACAGCAAGGGCTTCGGATTCATCACTCCGGAGGACGGTGGCAAGGACGTGTTCGTGCATCATTCCGCGATCCTCGGCAGTGGCTTCAAGTCGCTGGCTGAAGGCCAGAAGGTGCAGTTCGAGGTGACGCAGGGCCCGAAGGGTCCGTCCGCCGAGAAGGTCCAGCCGCTCTGATAGCAGACGCGACTGCGAGCATTGTGAAACCCCGCCTGATGGCGGGGTTTTTTTTGCCGTATTCCGGCGACTTGCCGTAGTATAGTAAGCTTCGCAGGCAGCTGCGCGCCAGGCCGGTACGCCCCGGCATCCAACGCGCGATCCGGATCCAACAACAGACAGAAAGGAAGACACCGTGAAGGAGAAACCGGCGGCACGCAATGCTTCCCCCCGAAAAACCGACACCCTGGCCTTTTTCAAGGGATTCCTGAACCACCCCGAGACGGTCGCCTCGGTCATCCCGAGTTCACGCTTCCTCGAACGCCGCATCATCGACGCAGCCGACATCCGCGAGGCCCGCCTCGTTGTCGAGCTGGGCCCCGGCACCGGCGGCACCACCCGCGCGATCCTCAACGCGTTGCCGCCGACCGGCCGTCTGCTGACCATCGAACTGAATCCCGATTTCATCGCCCTGCTGGATCGCATCGATGATCCGCGGCTGATCAACCACAAGGGCAATGCAACCGACATTCGCAAGATCCTCGAACAGTACGGCCTGCCGAATCCCGATGTCGTGATTTCAGGCATTCCGTTCTCGACGATGCCGGTCGCGACCGGCAAGGCGATACTGAACGCGATGTGGGCCTCGCTGCGCGACGGCGGCCGCTTTGTCGCCTACCAGTTCCGCAGTCAGGTCGCGCTGCTCGGCCGCGAACTGTTCGGCAATCCGGATGTCACGATGGAATTGCGCAACGCGCCGCCGATGCGGGTCTATCGCTGGCACAAGACGGTCGACGTGCCGGTAGCAGCAATCTAGGTGGTCGCCCAGACCCGCAACCTCGCGCTGTTCTGCGACTTCGAGAACATCGCGCTCGGCGTGCGCGATGCCCGTTATGCCGCCTTCGACATCGGGCGCGTGCTTGAGCGCCTGCTGCTCAAGGGCAACATCGTCGTCAAGAAGGCGTACAGCGACTGGGAGCGCTACAAGGACTTCCGCAAGTCGATGCATGAGGCAGGTTTCGAGCTGATCGAGATCCCGCACGTGCGTATCTCCGGCAAGAACTCAGCCGACATCCGCATGGTCGTCGATGCGCTCGACCTCTGTTATACCAAGTCCCATGTCGATACCTTCGTCGTGATCAGCGGCGATTCCGATTTCTCGCCGCTGGTCAGCAAGCTGCGCGAGAACGACAAGGTCGTGATCGGTGTCGGGGTCAAGAATTCGACCTCCGACCTGCTGATCTCGAGCTGCGACGAGTTCATCTTCTACGATGACCTCGTCCGCGAGGGCGAGAAGCCCGGACGCAGGAAGCGCAAGGCCGCGACGAAGCCGGCGCCGAAGGAGAAGGGCAGCGGAGAGGAAATACCCGTCGGCGAGGAAGATCGCAAGCAGAAGGCGCTCGACATCGTCCTCGAGACCGTCGAGGATCTGTTCGAGGAGCGCGGCGAGGAAGAGAAGGTCTGGGGTTCGATGGTCAAGCAGGCGCTCAAGCGGCGCAATCCCGGTTTCAACGAGACCTACCACGGCTTTCGCACCTTCGGCAAGCTGCTCGAGGAGGCCGAGGCGCGCAAGCTGCTCAAGCTGGAGCACGACGAGAAGTCGGGTGGTTATATCATCCGCAGCTTTTCGCAGGACTAGCAGGCTGTCGAGAAAGCCCGGCGGGTTTGCGCAGCGAAGTCAAGCGCAGCCTCGCCGGAGCCCGAAGGGTGCCGCGCAGCGGCAGCGAGGCGAGCCATTCGCGGAGCAAACCCGCC
>JBJHCZ010000001.1:50406-458614 GCA_050486285.1 Chromatiales bacterium | reverse complement strand
GGCGGGTTTGCTCCGCGAATGGCTCGCCTCGCTGCCGCTGCGCGGCACCCTTCGGGCTCCGGCGAGGCTGCGCTTGACTTCGCTGCGCAAACCCGCCGGACGCCTTCAACGGCCTGCTAAGGTCAGCGGCCCGGCGACCGATAAAGAAGGCATGCGTTAGTCCTTTTTCCTTCAGAGACTTGAGGTTCCGGGAGCGGCGGCGGGCGATGATCGAACGGGTGCGAAATCCGGCGCCGGGGCGCGCCGGCGCTGACGGTGAATTGCTGAAGGTCTGCCATGCGCAGGCCGTGGCGTTCATCGAGCGCGTGACCGCGCGTTTCGCGACCGCGTTCGACGAGTCGATCGGTCAGTTGTCGGCGTTGGCCTCCCCCGGGGAAGACGAACGGAGTCTGCTCGAGGAACTGCGCCTGTTGCGGGCCGGCGCCGACCGGCTGGGTGCGGCCTTTCGGGAAAACTTCACCCGTCATTACCGCGAGGCCCTCGCCCCGAAGGACGGTGATCGCCGCGCCTGGCTCTCCGCCGATGCCGGCGCCGGCTTTTCACTGGTCGATGACCAGCAGCTCGACGAGTGGCTGTCGATCGACCGCGTGGTCGGCAAGATCGGCGATACCCATGGCGACGCCCTGCAGGCGCTGACCCGACGCTTCCACCATCTGACCAGGACCTCCGACGACGCGGCGGGCTGCCCGCTCGGCCCGGATCGCTTTACCCATGCCTTCCGTGACGCGCTCGTCGCCGAGGACGTCGGCGCGCGCATGCGCGTGCGCTGTTTTGAGCTGCTCTACCGCATCCTTGTCCCCGATATCGGTGAGTTCTACGCGGAGATCAATCGCCTGTTGATCGAGCGCGGCGTACTGCCCGAATTGCGCGCCACTGCAGTCGCGGCATCGCCGGCGCGGCCGCGCGCCGGTACGCAAGCACGCGAGGGCGAGGAGCGTGAGTCCGCCTGGTCCGACGAGGTCGATGCCGTCGTCGATGCGCAGGCCGGCCGGGTACCCGCGCCCGCGCAGGGCCCGGCCAGGCCGACACCGATCCATGAACAGATGTTCCTCGCGATGCAGCATCTGTTGAAGGCGCATTTCCGCGAAGAGGGCGCCAGCGCGGATGGCGGCGGCATCGCGCCGGTCGCCGCGCTGCCGGTGACCCCGATGCTGATCGACACGCTGTCGGCGCTGCAGCATGACGACGGACTCGTCGCGCGGGGCGGCGAACTGATCCGCGGCGGACTCAGGGAACAGGTCTCGGGGCACCTCGCCGGCGGCGCCGGACTGAACCGTATCGACGACGAGACCATCGAAGTCATCAGCATGATCTTCGACTACATCCTCGACGATGATGCGCTGCCGGATTTCATGAAGGCGCTGATCGGACGCCTGCAGATCCCGGTACTCAAGGTCGCGATCATCGACCGGGAATTCTTCAGCCGCAAGTCCCACCCGGCCCGCCAGCTGCTGAACGAGCTGTCACAGGCCGGCATCGGCTGGCATGAGGAGAGCGAAGCCGCGAAGGATCGCCTTTACCAGAAGATGGAGATCGTGGTACGCCGCATACTCGATGAGTTCGACAGCGATATCGCGATCTTCGACGAGGTGCTCGCGGATTTCCGCGCCTTCCTCGACGAGGAGGCGCAGCGTTTCGACGAGGCGCAGGCCCTGCTGCTCGAGGCCGCACAGCAGAGCGAGCGCGAAGAGCGTATCACCGTACGCGTCGCCGCGGAATTCTCGAAGCGCTTCGTCGACCGCGAGCTGCCGGCGGACATCCGTGAATTCCTGCTCAATCCGTGGCGCGCGCACGTCGTCCGGCGAATGCTCGAGGACGGCGAGGAGGCGGACTCCGCGCGCGCGGCGCTCGCCTTCGTCGACGACCTGTTGTGGAGCCTCGAACCGAAGCCGCAGGCCGTGGAACGCAAGCGGCTGGTAACGATGCTGCCGTCGCTGCTCGAGACGCTGCGCGCGGGGATGAGGGCGATCGGGCATCCCGAGGGTGAGGTCGAAAGGGTCGTGCTGGCCCTGCAGGACCATCATTTCGAATGCATGAAGACCCCGCGCCGTGCCTCCGCCGAACCCGCGTCTCCGCCGCAGCCGAGAGCGGTCGGTCCGGAGACCGCGAGATCCGCACCCGCGCCGCCGGCAAGCGGGGACGGCGACGAGGTCGACCGGGTACTCGGCGAACTGAACCGCGAGATCGAGGAGCTGTCCTCGCTGGACTGGGACAGGCTGTCCGCCTTCGACGATCTGATCGAACCGGAATCGGAGGCGCACCAGCACGCCTTCGAGCAGATGATCGCCGAGATGGGCATCGAACTCGAACGCGACGAGGGTCCGCGCATCGACGACGAATTCACCGCCAGGGCGCGCGCGCTCGCGCCCGGCGCCTGGCTCGAACTCCCCGGCGACGGCGGCGAGGTGGTGCGCGGCAAGCTCGCCTGGCGGGGCGACGAGTACAGCAGCTTCACCTTCGTCAATCGCCAGTACAAGGTCGTCGCCGAGCGTCCGCTGTACGCGCTGGCCGACGATTTCCGCCATGGACGCGCGCGGGTGATCGAGGACGTCGCGCTGTTCGAGCGGGCGATGGACGGCGTCATCTCCGGTATCATGAAGTTCGCCGGCGCGGCCACGCGCTGACCACTACTGTTTGAAATCAAAGAAATTTGCCTTGTCCTTCCTGCCCCGGTCGCGGGCGAAATTGTGGCATTTCCGGGAAAGTGGTAATGTTGTGCACGCTCCGGCGGCGGCCGGCCATGCAGGCCGGCGCGTCGCCGGTTCGTTTTAACCCTGACAAGGAGAGAAGATAATGGGGGATAACAAAGAAGTTCTGGTCGTGGCTTCGAAGGTCAAGAACTACATCCGCTCCAAATCCGACATGAACACGTCGGCGGGCGTCTTCGATGTGCTTTCGGACAGGATCCGGGAGATGTGCGACAAGGCCGTCGAGAACGCGCTCAGGGACGGCCGCAAGACCGTCAAGGATCGCGACATCGTCTGAACCGAAGTCGATTCCGGGATCGTCAGCGCTTGCCTGCACGGCTGACCTTGTCCGTATCAATCCCGCTTCCGTGCGGAGCAATCGCTGCGAGAATATTCTATCCGTGGTTTCCAGGAAGGGCAGTTATACAAAAGAAGACCTGATCGAATGTGGACATGGCCGCATGTTCGGTCCCGGCAATGCGCAACTGCCGTTGCCGCCGATGCTGATGTTCGACCGCATCACCCGTATCGATGACCACGGGGGGAACTATGGCAAGGGGCAGGTAGTCGCGGAACTCGACATCCATCCCGATCTGTGGTTCTTCCAGTGTCACTTCGAGGGCGACCCGGTGATGCCGGGATGCCTGGGGCTTGACGCGATGTGGCAGTTGGTTGGATTCTTTCTCGGGTGGTACGGCGGTCCGGGCCAGGGCCGTGCGCTCGGCGCGAAGGAGATCAAGTTCTCCGGCCAGGTCACCCCCGACAGGCGTCTGGTGACTTACCGCGTCGACCTGAAACGGGTCATGACCCGTAAGCTGGTCATGGGCATCGCCGACGCAACGCTCGAATGCGATGGCAAACAGATCTATGCCGCGAGTGACCTGCGTGTCGGCCTGTTTACCTCGATCAGCCAGTTCCAGGGTTAGGTTATGAAACGGGTTGTCATCACCGGATTGGGGGTCATCTCCAGCATCGGCAACGATGCGCGTGAGGTCGTCGCGTCACTGAAGGAAGGGCGCTCCGGCATCACGGCCAGCGCCGAGTACGCCGAGCTCGGCCTGCGTTCGCGGGTACACGGGCCGATCCGCCTGAACCCCGCCGACCTCATCGACCGGCGGCTGATGCGCTTCATGGGCGATGCCGCCGCCTTCTCGTATCTGGCCGCGCGCCAGGCGGTCGAGGACTCGGGGCTGCCCGAGGATGCCCTGTCGAACCCGCGCACCGGGCTCGTCCTCGGCTCCGGCGGCGCCTCCAATCGCAATTTTCTCCAGGCCGCCGACGCCTTGCGCGGCCGCGGCATCCGCGGCGTCGGCCCCTACATGGTCACGCGCACGATGGGCAGCACGACTTCGGCGAACGTCGCGACCGCGCTCAGGATCAAGGGCGTCAACTATTCCATCAGCTCCGCGTGCTCGACCAGCGCCCACTGCATCGGCCATGCGGCCGAGCTGATCCAGTTCGGCAAGCAGGATGTCATGCTCGCCGGCGGCGGCGAGGAGGTCGACTGGACGATGTCGATGCTGTTCGACGGCATGGGCGCGCTGTCGTCGAAGTATAATGATACGCCGGAGCGCGCCTCGCGCCCCTATGACGTCAACCGCGACGGCTTCGTGATCTCCGGCGGCGCCGGCGTCGTCGTGCTCGAGTCGCTCGACCATGCGCTCGCGCGCGGCGCGCGCATCCTCGCCGAGATCACCGGCTACGGCGCCAATTCCGACGGCGCCGACATGGTCGCGCCGTCGGGCGAGGGCGCGATCCGCTGCATGCGGCTCGCGCTCGCGACCATCGAGGGACCGATCGACTACATCAACGCCCATGGCACCGGCACCCAGGCCGGCGACATCAAGGAACTCGATGCGGTCAAGGAGGTGTTCGGCGACGACATCCCGCCGATCTCGTCGACCAAGTCGCTGACCGGTCACGCGCTCGGCGCCGCCGGCGCCAACGAGGCGATCTACTGCCTGCTGATGATGCAGGACGACTTCATTGCCGCATCGGCGAACGTCGATGACCCCGATCCCGCGTCGGTCGGCGTACCGATCGTGACGAAGCGGCGCGACAACGCCGGACTGCGCCAGGTCATGAGCAACAGCTTCGGTTTCGGCGGCACCAACGCGACACTGGTGATGAAACGCTACGACGCCTGAGCCGTCATCCGTCCCGCGGGTTATAATGGCCGCATGATCCCGGCCATACTCGCCTCGAACGTACACAAGCGCTACCCCAGAGTTCACGCAATCGACGGCATCGACCTCGAGATCCGCCAGGGCGAGTTCATCGGCCTGCTCGGTCCGAACGGCGCGGGCAAGTCGACGCTGATCAATATCATCGCCGGACTCACCCGCGCCGACAGCGGCCGCGTCGCGGTGATGGGCCATGACGTCGTCAGCGACTATCGCGAGGCGCGCAAACGCCTCGGCGTGGTCCCGCAGGAACTGGTGTTCGACGCCTTCTTCACCGTGCGCGAGGTGCTGCGCATCCAGTCCGGTTATTTCGGTTTCGGTCGCGACAACGACGACTGGATCGACCGCCTGCTGACCGAGCTGCAACTGACCGACAAGGCCGATGCGAACATGCGCACGTTGTCCGGCGGCATGAAGCGGCGCGTGCTGATCGCGCAGGCGCTGGTACACAGGCCCGACGTCATTGTGCTCGACGAGCCGACCGCCGGCGTCGACATCGAGGTGCGTCGCCTGCTGTGGGACTTCATTTCCCGCCTGCATGCCGAAGGGCGCACGATCGTACTGACGACCCACTATCTCGAGGAAGCGGAAGCGCTCTGCGATCGCATCGCGATCCTCAATCACGGCAGGATCATCGCGCTCGACACCAAGCAGGCGCTGCTCGACAACGAACTCGGCCGCACGCTGACCATCAGGATCGTCGCGGCTGCGCCGATCGGGCCGCTGCCGCCGATGCTCGAAGCCAGGGTGACGAAACGCCAGGACAATATCCTCGAGCTCGCGCTCGACAAGCGCGAGGACCCGATTGCCCGCGTCCTCCACGACCTGCAGCAGGCCGGCGTCGAGATCATCGATCTCCATACCGAGCGGGCCGATCTCGAGGACGTGTTCCTGAAGGTAGCCTATTCCCGGAAGGACGCGTCGCGATGAGGGCGCGGGGTTTCTGTACGCTGTTTTACAAGGAAGTCCTGCGCTTCTACAAGGTCCTGTTCCAGACCATCGTCGCGCCGGTCATCACCACGCTGCTCTATCTGCTGGTGTTCTCGCACGCCCTCGATCGCCATGTCACCGTGTTCGAGGAGGTCGGCTATGCGGCCTTTCTGGTACCCGGACTGATCATGATGGCGGTGATCCAGAATGCGTTCGCGAACAGCTCGTCGAGCCTGATCCAGTCCAAGGTCACCGGCAATATCGTGTTCATCCTGCTCGCGCCGCTGTCGCACCTCGAGTTCTTTCTGGCCTTCGTCCTCGCCGCGGTCGCGCGCGGACTGATCGTCGGCCTCGGCGTCTGGCTGTGCACGATACCGTTCATCGACCTGCCGCTGCACAGCATCGCCTTTCTCTTTGCCTTTGCGCTGCTCGGCAGCGCGGTGCTCGGGGTCATGGGCATCCTTGCCGGCATCCACGCCGAAAAATTCGACCAGCTCGCCGGTTTCCAGAACTTCATCATCATGCCGCTGTCGTTCCTGAGCGGGGTGTTCTACTCGATCCAGTCCTTGCCCGGCTTCTGGCAGGCCCTGACGCGTTTCAATCCGTTCTTCTACATGGTCGACGGCTTCCGCTACGGGGTCTTCGGCCAGTCGGACACCAATCCCTGGTTCAGCCTCGCGATCGTGCTGGTGTTCCTGCTGGCGCTGTCCGCGATCGCCCTGCACCTGATTCGCCGCGGCTACCGCCTGCGCGACTGATCCCGCCGGCAGGCGGGTGAAATGGCCCGGCGGGTTTTCTCCGCGCATGGCTCGCCTGGCGGCTGCGCTTGACTTCGCTGCGCAAACCCGCCGGGCCACTTCACCCGCCTGCTAAAGTTCGCGCCCGCGGCGGACGATGAATAAGACGGGGTGCCGCGTATGCCTGGCCGGGAAGACCGATGATTCCGTCCGAACTGAACCCGTCCCGGGACCTGGCGGTGCGGGCGGACGATCTGGTCCGCGGCGCGCTCCGCCAGTTCACCGCCCCCCCGATCGTGACCGCCGTCTATCGTCTGGCCGGCGACCCGGGCAGTCCGGTCAATGCGATCGCCGCGGCGATCGATCGGGATGCTGCGCTCTCGGCCCGCCTAGTCGCGGTTGCCAACAGTCCCTTCTACGGCTCTCACTCGCGCGTCATCACGCTGTCCCGCGCGATCAGCGTCATCGGTCACCGTGGTCTCGGCGATCTCGTCCTTGCGCTGTCGACGCCCGCGCATTTCGCGCAGTTCGGCGGATCCTTGCCCGATCGCCAGGCCTTCTGGGCGCACGGCCTGCACTGCGGCCTGATCGCGCGGCTGCTCGGGCTGCGCTGCGGACTCTCCGGCACCGAGACCCTGTTCGCGGCCGGTCTGCTGCACGACATCGGCCAGTTCGTGATCCTGGAAAAACTCCCGGAGATCGGCCGCCAGACCCGCATGCGCGCCAAAGACAGCCATGTCCCGCTGCATCTCCTCGAAAAGGCCATCATCGGCTGCGACCATGCCGACACGGGCGGCGAACTGCTGGGGTCATGGAAGCTGTCGGCGGATCTCGAGGAGGCGGTCCGCTGCCACCATGCGCCGACGACCGCGCGGCGCGCGACCCTGAACGCCGCGATCATCCACCTTGCCGACCAACTGGCCGATGAATGGGCGACTCCGGACGAGATCGACTGGCAGGCCGTCGTGATCCGGCTTGAGGATGCTGTCGCCGCGCCGGTCCGCGACTTGCTGGCGCTCGACGAACGCACCCTGCGCGAATTCCGGGAGGAGGCGCGCATCCAGTTCCAGGCCATGGCCCCGCTGTTGCCGGCCGACTAGTCAACCCAGGCGAGCGATCCACCTCATCGACCGGGATCTGATCTATACTCCGGAAAAGACTGAGCGAGTGACGCCGCATCACCTCATGCGCATCGTCCTGACAACCGCCTTGCTGATCCTGTCGGTCATCGTCCCCGCCGTGCCGCCCGCTCTTGCCTCGATCCCGGACGCCGCCCCGCGAGTCTTCCAGGAGCAGCCCGCCGCCGGCAAGTTCCTGATCGCGAGCGAGACGATCGGCGATCCGCGTTTTCGCGAGTCGGTGATCCTCCTGCTCAATCACGGCGCCGACGGCACCGTCGGCCTGATCATCAATCGTCCGACCCGCATCCCGCTGAGCGACGTCATCGAGGGCGAAATCCAGGGCCAGTTGCTGTTCGGCGGACCGGTGCAGCCCTCGGTGTTCTCGCTGCTCATCCGCGACAGGGAGGGGCGCGACAGCGACGACTCCCGCAGCTATGTGCTGGAGAGGATCTGGTTCGTCTTCGGCACCGAAGACGCGTTCGATCAGCTCGCGCGACTCGAAGAGGGCGCGGAGGCCCGCGTCTATGCCGGCTACACCGGCTGGGGACCGGGCCAGCTCGATGCCGAGATCCGCAACGGCGGCTGGCACCTCCTGGCCGCCAACCCCGCCGTGGTCTTCGCCGAGGACCCCTCGCAGGTCTGGGGCAGCCTGATGCGCCGCGCCAGCGGCCGGTGGATCTGAGCAACTCTCTGTAAATCAGGGCGATTTCTGCAATCATTTTCGCCGTATCCGCGATAAAGGCCTGGCGGCGACTCGCCGATATGTTTCCGATGGCCACTACCGCGAATCCACAGACCGGCGAGCATCAGGACGTCACGACCCTGCTGTGTGTCGACGACGAGGAAAACATCCTGTCGTCGCTGGTGCGGACCTTTCACCCGCTGAACTACCGCGTGCTGACCGCCACCAGCGGCCAGCGCGGACTCGAGCTGCTCGAATCGGAATCCGTCGATCTGGTGATCTCCGATTTGCGCATGCCGGGGATGAACGGCGCCGAATTCCTCGGACAGGTCGCCGCCCGCTGGCCGCGGGTGATCCGCATCCTGATGACCGGCTACAACGACCTCGATCTGACCGTCAGCGCGATCAACAAGGGTCATATCTACTATTATCTGAGCAAGCCCTGGGGCATCAACGATATCCGCAGTTGCGTCCAGCGCGCGCTCGAGTACAGGCGCATCGACCATGAGCGTCTCGAGCTGCTCGAGACGGTGCATCGACAGAACGCCGAGCTCAAGGCGCTGAACGCGACTCTCGAGCACAAGGTCGAGGAGAGGGTCGGCGAGATCCGGCGCATGAAGACCCTGCTCGAAAAGGCCAACCAGGATCTCAAGAAGCACATCGTCGACAGCATCGGGATATTTTCGTCGATCATCGAGACGCGCGAGGGGGCGGTGGCCGGCCATTCCCGGCGCGTCGCCGACCTGTCCCGGCGTGTCGCGGTCGACATGGGCCTCGGTGAGGACGACTGTCAGACCATTCTGTTCGCGGCCCTGCTGCACGATATCGGCAAGGTCTCATTGCCGGATGGCCTGATCGGCCGGCCGTTCGAGGCACTGACCCATGACGAGCGCCGGGAGGTCGTCGGGCATCCGGTCATCGGCGAGGCCATGCTGATGTCGCTGGACGCGATGAAGGATGCCGCCCGCATCATCCGCGCCCATCACGAACATTACGACGGTAGCGGTTATCCGGATGGACTCAGCGGTGACGAGATCCCGTTGGCCGCGCGCATCCTCGCCGTTGCCAACGACTACGACATGCTGAAGTCGGGCAGGTTGCTGCTGGACCGTCTCGACGAAGCGGCCGCGCGCGCCTGGCTGGTCGAGCATCGCGGCACTCGCTACGATCCGCTTGTCGTCGATCGCTTCCTCGCGATACTGGCGGGTCAGGGCCCGGACGACGGCGACGGTGAAACGGTGGTCACGCCCGACCAGCTGCGGCCCGGTATGCGACTCGCCCGCGATCTGCTGACCCGAACCGGCGCCGTGATCCTGCCCAAGGGCCACGTCCTCGACCAGATGCTGATCATGAAGCTCCGGGCGCTCGCGCACAGCACCGGCGCCCGGATCCGTCTCAGCGTGCTGTCGGGCTGAGTCGCCGGGCCCCGAACCGATGAAGCAACCCGATCTTCTCGCCTGGGTCCATGATCTCTACCTGCTGGGACAGCGAGCGGCGCAGGAGGGCCATTCCCGCCGCGCCCGCACCCGTCTGCTGCGGCATATCGTCCGCCGGTTCGATGCCGACAGCGGCAGCCTTTCCGAGATCGACGACAGCCGGCCGGCGCTGACGATCATTGCCGGCATCGACATCCCTGATCATGTCATCGGCTCGCAGGTGCCGCTCGGCAGCGGTATCCTCGGCTACGTCGCGGAACAGGCCGAACCGCTGCTACTGAACGGCGACCTGTCGAGCGACCCGCGTTTCCACGCCTGTCTGATCCCGCGCGAGGGCGAGGCGCCGAATTCGGCAATGTGCTGGCCGTTGCTGGTGGAGGGTCGACCGGTCGGGGTCATCAGCCTGAATCGCGGTCCCGATCGCCCGCCGTTCACGGCCGACGACCTGCGCGAGGGTTTCAATATCATCCGCTTCGTCGCGATCGCGGTGGAGAACGCGCGCCTGCATGCGCGTTCGGCGCGATATGTCCGCGAGCTGAGAACGATGATGAGACGGCAGGAAGAAACGGCGCTGCAGCTGATGCAGACGGACAAGATGGCGACGATCGGCCGGCTGTCGGCCGGCGTCGCCCATGAGATCAATAACCCGATCACCTATATCGCATCCAATCTCGTCGCGTTGCGCGATTATGTCGAGGACCTGATCGGGTTGATCGACGGATCCGGCACGGGCCCGCGACGCATCGATCCGGCCTTCCTGTGCAAGGATGCGCGCGCGCTGATCGCGGAGTCGGAGGAGGGCGTGCGCCGCGTGCGCAACATCGTCAGGGATCTGCGCGAGTTCTCTCATGTCAACGAGGACAAATGGGCATGGTCGGATATCCATGCCGGGCTCGACAGTACGCTGAACATCGTCAGCAGCGCGCTCGGCAAGAAGGCCGACATCGTCCGCGACTACGGCACGCTGCCGCCGGTCGAATGCATGATGCCGCAACTGAACCAGGTGTTCATGAACGTCCTCGTCAATGCCGCCGATGCGATCCGCGGAAGGGGCACGATCACGATACGTACCGGACCCATGGCCGCCGCCGGGACCGGCGAGCCGAGGGTCTTCGTCGAGATCCGCGACACCGGCAAGGGCATGACGCCGTTACAGATCAAGCGCATCTTCGAGCCGTTCTTCACCACCAAGCCGGTCGGCAAGGGTACCGGGCTCGGCCTGCCGTTGTCCTGGCGCATCGTCGAGAAGCATCGCGGCCGTATCGCGGTCGACAGCCGGCCCGGCGAGGGTTCGACTTTTCGGATAGAGATCCCGGTCGCGCGCGCCATCAATGACGGCATCGCCCGCGCGACCGGCTGAACGATACGAAGACCAGGCGGACCAGTCGCGGCGTCAGGCTTTCTTACCGCCCCGTTTCACAGGATGTCCGATGGCCGGAGTGCTGCCGTCATGGCAGGATTTGCGGGCCCATCGCGCGAACGCCGGCCACGCCGCCGGACGCGCCACGGAAGGCCACTGTCTCGTCAGGGATGATGACGCGTTCGCGCGGTGGGCGCCCGGGTTCAGCAGATTCTCGGCAGCGGGTCGTCGTCGAGTTCCGGCACGCGGCGTTCCCCACCATGACGGGTACGCAGCACCAGCCCTCCGGCGCCGGCGACGATGGCGCCGATCTCGGCGGCCTGCGTGCCGCCCTCGACACGGCGCCAGCGCGCCAGCGCCGCCGCGGCGTCCGATGCCGCCAGCACCGCAACGACGCGACCCTCGCAGGCGAGAAACAGCGGATCGAATCCCAGGATCTCACAGACGCTGCGCACCTGCGCGCGCAGCGGGATCGCCGCTTCATCGAGGACGACGCCGAGGCCGGTCGTGGCATGGATTTCATGCATGACGGTCGCGAGCCCGCCGCGCGTCGGGTCGCGCAGGAAACGCAGGCCGTCGAGTCCGCGCAGCGCCAGCGTCAGCGGCAGCACGCTGGCGACGTCCGATCGCAGTTCGCCGCGCAGTCCGAACTGCTCGCGGGCGAGCATGACCGCGGCGCCGTGATCGCCGACCGGTCCGCTGACCAGCACGCGGTCGCCGTCGCGGATGCGCGCCGGGTTGGGCCGTGGTTGCGGGCCGGCGGTGCCGATGCCGGTCGTCGTCAGATACAGCCCGCCGCCGTGACCGCGCGGCACGACCTTGGTGTCGCCGGCGACGATCGCGACCCCGCAGGCGCGCGCCGCCACGGCGATGCTGCCGGCGATCCGTTCCAGCCGCGCGCGCTCGAAACCTTCCTCGATGATGACGCCGAGCGTCAGGTAACGCGGCGTCGCGCCGGCGACCGCGAGGTCGTTGACGGTGCCATGGACCGCGAGTCCGCCGATATCGCCGCCCGGAAATTCCAGCGGCTGGACGGTGAAACCATCGGTGGTGACGACCAGGGCATTGCCATCGAGATCGACCAGCGCGGCATCGACGGCGGTGTCGAGCGCGGGATCGCCGAGGCGTGCGCGGAACACCGATTCGACCAGCGCGCGCATGCGCCGGCCGCCGTTGCCGTCGGCGAGCGTGACAGGGGTCGACTCCGCGCCGCTCATGGGCTGTGCGCGCCCTCGATGATCTGGCCGAATGACAACCCGGCGTCATTGTACGGGACGATCGCCGGCAGCCGGGCATCGAAGCCGTCGTCGGCGAGCAGGCGCAGCACCGTTTCGGTGAGGCGCCGGTTCTGGAACACGCCGCCGCTGAGGCCGACGGCGAAATCGCCGTGATGTTCGCGCACCCCCCTGGCCTGGTCCCGCAGCGCCAGCGCGAGCGCGTCATGAAACAGCGCGGCGCGCAGCGCCGGACTGAGCGCGTCATCGAGCAGGGCATCGACCAGCGGCGCCCAGTCGCTGCGCCAGATGCCGTCCGGGCCGCGTTGCAAGGGCAGCTCGGGACAGAAGGGGGGTGAGATCGAAGCGGCCAGGGCCTCGAGACGCATCGGTCCCTGGCCTTCGTAGCTGGCGTCGAGCGTCAGCCCGCACAATGCGGCGGCGGCATCGAACAGCCGACCGGCCGAACTCGTCGTCACCGTGTTGAAGTCGCCGCGCCAGGCCTCGGCAAAGAGCGCCGAGTGGGCGGCCGGTCGCGCGGGCCAGTCGCGACCGGTCTCCAGGCATAGCGACAGCGCGCTGCGCCAGGGCTCGCGGCCGGCAGTGCGCGCGCCGGGGATCCGGAACGGCCGCAGGCTGGCGACACGCCGCCAGGCGCCGGGCGCGCCGAGCAGGGCCTCGCCGCCCCACAATGTGCCGTCTTCACCGTAACCGAACCCGTCCCAGCAGAATACCAGCCAGCGATCGCGATCCGCCTGTTCGCCGGCGACGATCGCGGCATGCGCGCGATGATGAAAGACCTCGGTGACCGGCAGGTCGAAGGCCAGCGCCCGCTGACGGCTCGGATAGCCGGGATGGGCGTCGCAGATCACGCGGCGCGCGCTCACGCCATGCAGTGTCTGCAGGTCCGCGATCGTGCGCAGGAACAGCGCCTCGCCGCGCGGCGAGTCCGGCGTGCCGAGATGCGGCGAGATCAGCGCGCGATCGTCGAAGGCGAGCGCGACGGTGTTCTTCAGGTGTCCGCCGACCGCGAGCAGCGGTTCCTTTAACGTAAACGGCAGCGCGACCTCGAGCGGCGCGTCGCCGCGGCCGAGGCGGAGCCGGCGCGGATGTCCCGCGATGACCCGGCGGACCGGATCGTCGGCCTGGCGCAGGATCGGGCGGTCATGATGCAGGAAGCCGTCGGCAATCGCGGCGAGGCGCGACGCGGCCTCGTCGTTGTCGCTCAGCACGGGTTCACCGCGCGGATTCGCCGAGGTGGCAACCAGTGGCCCCTCGAAGCCGTCGAGCAACAGCTGATGCAGGGGGCTGTAGGCGAGCATGACGCCGATATCGGCGAGGCCCGGCGCCACCACCTCGGCAGGGGGCCATGCCGGTTGCAACGGCGCGATGACGATCGGACGCGCCGGATCGCGCAAGGCCGCGACCGCCACCGCATCGAGATCGACGACGGCGCGAATTCGGTCGAGTCCGCCGTGATCGGCAAACATCAGCGCCAGCGGCTTGTCCGGCCGCGGCTTCAGACGGCGCAGGCGCGCAATGGCATCGGCACGGCCAGGATCGCACAGCAGGTGATAGCCGCCGATGCCCTTGACCGCGACGATGCCGCCCGCACGCAACAGCGCGATGGCAGCATCGATCGCCGGTCCGCCGTCGATGTCGTCGGCGCCGTCGCGGCCGCTGAAGCGTACGCGCGGGCCGCAGTCCGGACAGGCGAGGGTCTGGGCATGAAAGCGGCGATCGCCGGGATCGTCCTGTTCGACCCGGCAGGCCGGGCAGGGCGGGAACGCGACCATCGCGGTACGGCGCCGGTCGAACGGCGGCGCCTCGATGATCGTATAGCGCGGACCGCAACGGGCGCAGGTCGTAAACGGATAGCGGTAGCGCCGACTGCGGGGGTCGCGCATCTCGATGTAACAGTCTTCGCACAGGGACTGGTCCGGCGTCACCACGCCATGGTCGTCCGCGGCGACCTCGCTGTCATCGATGGTGAAACCGGAGCGGACGGACTCGTTCGTCTCGCGGCTCGAGATCAGGCGCGGGCGTGCCGGCGGCGGGGCCTCGCGCAGCAGCGCGGCGCCGAAATCGGCGAGGCCGTCGGGTGTCCCGCGGACGAGGATCTCGACGCCGCCGCCGCGATTGCGCACATGGCCGTCGAGTCCGTAGCGGCGGGCGAGCGCATGGACGAACGGACGGAAACCGACGCCCTGGATGCGACCGCCGAGCAGCCAGCGTCGCGTCGTCGGCCCGGTTTCCCCGGGGACTCGCTTCCGGCGTTCGGCACGGATATCGGCGCTCATGATCCAATGATAAGCTTGCGGTGGCGACGCCGCCCCGGCATCGTTGCGCGCCCGTCGCGCCCCGGTGTTTCGACAGAAACTATACCAAGGAGATCAATAAAATGGCCAATCATGTTTATAAAACGATTGAACTCACCGGCTCGTCGCAGAAGTCTGTCGAGGCGGCGATCGAGACGGCGCTCGCGCGCGCGTCGAAGACGCTGCGGAACATGCGCTGGTTCGAGGTGGTCAGTGTCCGCGGCCATATCGAGGACGGCAAGGTCGACCATTACCAGGTCACGATGAAGGTCGGCTTCACGCTCGATTAACAGGCGGTTGGAACCGACCGATGGGGTCAGAGTCGTTTGATCGAAATTGCATCAGTCGGGCCGGATGATCCCGGTGATCAAATGACTCTGACCCCATAGATCCGATCGCATTTCGCGGCCATCACGAAGTCGTTGCGGTGGAGGCCCTTGATCTTGTGCGACCACCAGGTCACGGTGACCTTGCCCCAGGCGGTCAGGAGATCGGGGTGGTGGCCTTCCTCCTCGGCGATCGCGCCGACGGCATTGGTGAAGGCGAGGGCATCGACGAAATTGCGGAACTTGTAGTTGCGCTCGAGCATGCGGATGCCGCCGCGCTCGACGATCTCCCAATCGGGGACGTCGGGATGATAGCGCGCGATTTCGTCGTCGGTGACCCGCGGCGCGTCGGCGCGGCAGGCCTCGCAGCGGCTGCTGGCCAAGTCACTCATGATCTGCTCCTGCCGGAACCCGGCGTTGACCGCAGTGAATGATGCCTCCCATGGTATAGTCAATCGCGATGCAGTCAACCGTTCCTCCGTCCGTGCGTGTCCCGCGCAAGCTCCCCCTGCTGATGCTGTTGCCGCTGCTCGCGGCCTGCGGCGCCGACCCGCGGCTCGAGCGCGGGGCGGAGATCTATGCGCTGCATTGCGCGCAGTGTCACGGCAGGCAGCTCGAGGGCGAACCGGACTGGCAGGTGCGCCGTCCCGACGGCCGCCTGCCGGCGCCGCCGCACGATGCCTCGGGACATACCTGGCACCATCCGGATTCGATGCTGTTCGAGATCACGAAATACGGCATGGTGCCGCCGCACGCGCCGGAGGATTATCCGAGCGACATGCCGGCCTTTGACGGCATCCTCGAGGACGGGGAGATTCGCGATGTGCTGGCCTATATCCGGAGTCGCTGGCCGAGGCGCGAACGCGAATATCAGGAGGCGCTGACGCGGCAGTTCGACGGCGTCGGATCGGCTCCCTGACGATACCGAGTCGGGAACCTTCGCAGATCCGGGCCCGTGCCGGTCGGGTCTTTTCAGGACCGCCATGAACCCGTCCCTGGGGGCTGCCGGCGAGACCTCCTGTCTCGCAGGCTCCTGAAAAGACCCGACCGGCACGGGCCCTCCTGTCAGGTAGTGCCGGTTCCTCAGCCGCCTTGCGCGTGGCTGTCATCGGCTTCACTGACCAGGGGTACGAAGGCGACGGGCAGGATGTCGCGGCGGGTCGTCGCGCCGTCGGGGAGCCGGGTGATGACTTCGAGTTCCTGGACATCGCCCGGCGCGCCGATCGGGATGACGAGCCGGCCGCCGGGTTTCAGCTGCTCGACCAGCGCCGTCGGCACGCGGCGCGGCGCCGCGGTGACGATGATCGCGTCATACGGCGCGTGTTCGGGCCAGCCGAGGCTGCCGTCGCCGACCCGGGTCTCGACATTGCCGAGTCCGAGCGCGCGCAAGGCCGCGGCCGCGGCGGCGGCGAGTTCCGGCCGGGTCTCGATGCTGAAGACTTCGCCGGCGATCGCGGCGAGCACCGCGGCCTGGTAGCCGGAGCCGGTGCCGATCTCGAGCACGCGCGCGCCGGGCCCGAGCGCAAGCAGTTCGGTCATCAGCGCGACGATGTAGGGCTGCGAGATCGTCTGCCCGCCGCCGATGCCGAGCGGGCGGTTTTCGTACGCGAATGTCTGCAGGTCGACAGGAACGAATCGATGGCGCGGCGTCGCCAGCAGGGCCGCGCGGACGCGCGGGCTCAGCCTGCGCACGCCGGTGTGGCGCGCGGTCGCGGTGATCTCGTCGTCGATGATCGCGAGCAGGGCCTCGCGTTCGTCTTCGCGTTCCCGGCCGGCGTCGGGGGTCATACGCCGATGCGAACCGCGAGCACGTCGCAGACCGCGTCGTTGAGGACGCCGCTCGCGGTTGTGCCGAGCAGGCGGCTGAGTCCGCGGATGCCGTGCGAGCCGATGACGATCAGGTCGGCGCCGTGATCGGTCGCGGCGCGGACGATCTCCTGCTTCGGCGAGCCGATCAGGACGACGCGCGGCAGGTCCGTCGGCAGCCTGAGCCGCGCGACGATCTCGTCGAGGGATCGTTTGCCGTTCGCGATCAGTTCCTGTTCGTCGATCAGTACCGCCGGCGACGGCGAGAAGTCGTCGGCGAATCCGAGCGGCGGCAGGTAGTCGATGACATGCAGCAGCGTGATTCGCGCATCGAGCGTTTTCGCGAGTTCGAGCGCGCGCCGCACGATGCGATCGGTCGCCTCCGAGAAGTCGATTGCGACGAGCATATGTGAGTAGGACATGTGCATCTTCTCCGAAGTTGTCCGACCGCCGTCGGTGACGGGCCTGTATCAGTGGCTCGAAGCCGGTGGTGAGGCCGTTACGGGACACGCGTGAATACATCCCTGTAGCTCACCGCCGCATCCCTGCGGCGGAAGGTCCCGTAACGGCCTCACCACGGGCTTCCCGTGATCGTTGTGGTGCGGCCAGGCGAGTCCGCCGACGGCAGTCGGGATTGTGATGTCTCGCCGGCGTGCCACCAGATCCGGCAGGCGCCTTCGTCGGAGACCATGCACGGGCCGATCGGCGTGCGCGGGGTGCACGCGGTGCCGTAGAGTCGACAGCGATCCGGCGCGATGCGGCCGAGCACGACGCCGGCGCAGTCGCAGCCCGGCGGCATCTCGCCGGCGCGGCGGCGTTCCGACGGCTGCAGCGGATGACGCAGACGGGCATCGTGGTTCGCGAAGGCCGGGCGCAGCGCGTAACCGGAGCGCGGGATCACGCCGATGCCGCGCCACTCCGCGTCGACGACGGCCATGACCCGGTCGAGACAGTCGCGCGCGACGGGGTTGCCGTCGGGGCGTACCGATTCCGGATAGCAGTTGTCGAGCGCGCAGCGGCCATCCGCCTGCTGGCGCAACAGCGCGAGCAGGGCGGTGAGCAGCGATTCCGGCGTGAAGCCGGCAATGGCGCAGGGCAGGCGATGCTGTTCCGGGACGAAGCGCCATTCCTCCGCGCCGATCACGGTGGCGACATGGCCCGGGGCGATCAGCGCGTCGATCGCGCTGTCGCCGGACTCGAGCAGCATCGCAACCGCAGGCGCGGTACGACGACCGGCGAGCAGGACGGACAGATTGGCGGGCAATCCGCCGCGATCCGCGGCGCTCGCGAGCATCGCCGCGACCGGCGCCATCGTCGTTTCAAATCCGGCAGCGAGGAACACGAGGCTGCGGTCGGGTTCGTGCCTGGCAATGGCGATCGCCTCGGCCGGCGACGCGATCGGCCGGATGTCGGCGCCGGCGGCGCGCGCGTCCTCGAGCGAGCGCGGGTCGCCCTTCGCGACATTGACCGGCGCGCGCAGGAGATCGCCGAAGGCGAGCAGGGTGACATCGTCGCGCAGCGCGATCGCGATCGCATCGTGCAGATCCTGTTCCGGACAGACGCAAACCGGGCAGCCCGGGCCGGGGATCAACTCGATCGTTTCCGGCAGCGCGCTGCGCAGGCCGGCCATCGTCAGCGCGCGCTCATGGCCACCGCAGACGTTCATGACGCGAAACCGCGTCGCCGGCGCTTCGCTTCGAATGGCCGCGAGCCATTCGCGTGCGGTGTTCATCGGGTGTCTCCGGCGAGCGCGAGCCCGACATCGACCAGACGCAGCTCGACACCGTCGATGAGCCGGGTGTCCGCCAGGCCGCAGGCCGGACAGTCGGTTCGCTCCGCGCTGACGTCGCTGTCACGACCACAGGCGGGGCAATGGATGCGCAGCGGGATCCGCACGAACTCGAGGCGCGCGCCGGCCGCCGTGGTCCCGCTGGCGATTGCGGCGAAATCGGCGGCGAGATGAACGGGATCGTGACCGCAGAGCACGCCCACCTCGACGCGCAGCGAGCGGATCGCGACGGCATCGTGACGCCGGCCGATCTCGAGGGCGCGTTCCAGCAGGCTGAGACAGGTCGCGCGCTCATGCATCCCGGCGACGCTCCGCCTCCTCGAACAGGGCGCGGGTCGCGCGCGCGGCCTCGGCATCGACCGTCTGGATCGCATAGCCGACGTGGACCAGCACGTAATCGCCGGGGCCGATCGACTGATCACGAAGCAGCCAGAGATCGACGTCGCGTTCGACGCCGCCGGCCTCGCAGCAGGCGAGCGTGCCCGAGACCGAAACGATGCGCATGGGCAGCGCGAGGCACATCCGATTTGCGTTCCCCGTTCGTGCTTCCCGTATAATGACTCCGGGTCTTCGAATCGACTATAGCGCCAACCGGAAGCGTCTGCCATATGCCGGACCCCCGATTTCTCGCCCGCGCAGGTCTCGATGACCTGATCGCCTTACTGAAACAGTCGGGTTATCGCTGCATCGGTCCGCGGGTACGCGACGGCGCAATCGTCTACGAAGACATCGCGTCGGCGGATGAACTGCCGGTCGGCGTGCGCGATCGCCAGCAGCCGGGCGAATATCGCCTGATCCGTCAAGGCGACGGTCGTCGCTTCGCCTGGGCCAACGGCCCCCAGGCGCTCAAGCCCTGGCTGTTCCGACCGGCCGAGGTCCTGTGGTCGGTCACGCGCGATGCCGGCGGGCGGCTGGCGTTCACGCCGGCGCAGGCCGCCGAAGCGCCGCTCGCGGTCATCGGCGTTCGTGCCTGCGATCTCGCCGCGCTGGCGCTGAACGATGCCCATTTTCGCGACGGACCTCACCCCGATCCGCGTTATGTCGCGCGCCGGGAAGGTCTCCTGCTGGTCGGCGTTCATTGCACGCACCCGGCCGACACCTGTTTCTGCGCGTCCACCGGCGACGGCCCGGAAATCCGCGCGGGTCATGATCTCGTCCTGTCCGAACTCGATGACGGCTATCTGATCGCGGCCGGCAGCGCGCGCGGCGAAGACCTGCTGTCGCGGCTGACGACCGGCGGCGCGCAGGCGACGCAAATTGCCGCGGCGCGCGCGGAGATCGATGCCGGCGCGCGCCGTCAGACCCGCACGCTGCCGGGACGCGACCTCGAACAGACGCTGTTCGCGCGTCTCGATCACCCGCGCTGGGACGCGGTCGCCGCGCGCTGCCTGTCGTGCACGAACTGCACCTCGGTCTGCCCGACCTGTTTCTGTTACAGCGAGCGCGAGTCCCCGGCGCTGTCCGGCGAGGCCAGCGAGCATGTCCGCGAATGGGATTCCTGCTTCACGGAGGGTCACAGCTATATCCATGGCCTGGTCGTGCGACCCGGCACGCGCGAGCGTTATCGGCAATGGCTGACCCACAAGCTCGGCGGCTGGCATGCGCAATACGGTCGCTCGGGCTGCGTCGGCTGCGGGCGCTGCATCGCCTGGTGTCCGGCCGGCATCGACCTCACCGAGGAGACCCATGCACTGTGCGCCGATTGAGTCCGCGGCCGGTCCGCACCTGCCGCACGAGGCCGAGCTCGTCGAGCGCATCGACGAATCGGCGTCGGTATTCACGCTGCGGCTGCGCTTCACCGATCCGGCGATCAGGCGCGCCTACCGCTTCGCGCCCGGCCAGTTCAACATGCTCTATCGCTTCGGCGTCGGCGAGGTCGCGATCTCGATCGTCTCGGATCCGGTGTCGAATCCCGGGGGCGGCGATCTGCTCGATCACACGATCCGTCGCGTCGGTCGCGTGACGACGACGCTCGCCGCGCTCGCGCCCGGCGACCGCATCGGGCTGCGCGGACCCTATGGCCGGGGCTGGCCGATGGAAGCGCTGCGCGGGCGTGACGTCGTCGTCATCACCGGCGGACTCGGCTGCGCGCCGAGCGTCTCGGTGATTCATTACCTGCTGAACCGCCGCGCCGACTACGGCCGCCTGACCATCGTGCAGGGCGTCAAGCATGCGGATGACCTGCTGTGGCGCGAGCGTTACGAGGCCTGGGCGCGCGAGCCCGATACCGAGGTGCTGATTGCGGCCGACAGCGGCGGGCCGCTGTGGCCGTGGCATGTCGGCCCGGTGACGACGCTGTTCGACCGCATCGCGCTCAAACCCGGCGTGACCGCCGCGCTGCTGTGCGGGCCGGAAGGGATGATGCTCGCCGCGACGCGCGCGCTGAACGCGCGGGGCATCCCCGACCCCGACATCTGGCTCAGCATGGAGCGCAACATGCACTGCGCGGTGCGCCAGTGCGGCCATTGCCAGCTCGGTCCGCGTTTCGTCTGTCGCGACGGGCCGGTATTCCGTTACGACGAAGTGCGCGACCTGCTCGCGGTGAAGGCGCTGTGAGCGCCGGGCAGGGCAAGCCGCGGGTCGCGGTCCACAAGTTCACGTCCTGCGACGGCTGCCAGCTTGCCTTCCTGAATCTCGGCGAACCGCTGCTCGAACTGATGGAGCTCGTCGACCTCGCCCATTTCGCCGAGGCCGGCCCGGTCGATCCCGAGGCCGAGGTCGACATCGCGTTCATCGAGGGCAGCGTATCGACCGCCCACGAACGCGAGCGCATCCGCGCGATCCGCGCGCACAGCCGTTTCGTCGTGGCGATCGGCGCCTGCGCGACCGCCGGCGGCCTGCAGGCCCTGCGCAATCTCGCCGCGGACGGTGATCGCTGGCTGGAGCGCGTCTATGCCAGCCCGCAGCATGTCGACAGTCTCGCGACCTCGACCGCGATCGGCGACCATATCAAGGTCGACCTCGAACTGTGGGGCTGCCCGGTCAACGGCCGTCAGGTGCTCGGCGCGGTGCGCGCGCTGCTGTTCGGCACGCTGCCCGCGCCCGAGCGCGACAAGGTCTGTCTCGAATGCAAGCGCAGCGGCGCGGTCTGCGTGCTGGTCGCGCGCGGGATGCCGTGCATGGGGCCGGTCACGCTGACCGGCTGCGGCGCGATCTGCCCGCGTTTCGGCCGCGACTGCTATGCCTGCTACGGCCCGGCCGAGAACGTCAACGCGAAGGCGATGGAGCGCCGGCTCGGCGGGCTCGGCCTGGTGCCGGACGCGATCGCGCGTCGCTTCCATTTCATCAACAACGGCGCGCCGGCCTTCCTCGCCGCCGGTCGCGACGTCGAGCGGGACTGACTCATGGACGGGACGCGAGACATCGACATCCATGTCCCGGTGCTCGCCCGCGTCGAGGGCGAGGGCGCGCTGCACCTGCGCATCGAGCGCGGGGCCATCACCGACCTGCGCCTGCGCATCTACGAGCCGCCGCGGTTGTTCGAGCAACTGCTGGTCGGCCGCGAGTGGCATGAGGTCCCGGATATCGTTGCCCGTATCTGCGGGATCTGTCCGGTCGCCTACCAGATGAGCGCGGTCCATGCCATCGAACGCATCTTCGGCATCGAGCCGGGCCCGTGGGTGCGCGCGATGCGTCGCGTGCTGTACTGCGGCGAATGGATCGAGAGCCACAGCCTGCATGTACACCTGCTCGCGGCGCCGGACTTTCTCGGTTATCCGGGCGTCCGCGAGATGGCGCGCGATCATCCGGCCGAGGTCCGCCGCGGCCTGCGCCTGCAGGCCGCCGGCAACGAGATCATCCGCGCCTTCGGCGGTCGCTCGGTGCATCCGGTCGGCGTCCGCGTCGGCGGATTTCATCACGCGCCGCCGCGCGCGGCGATCGATGCGCTGCTCGAGCGCCTGCGCGCGGCGTTGCCGGATGCCGAGGCGCTGGTCGCCTGGTGCGCCTCGCTGCAGTTGCCGGCCTCCGAAGGCGATTTCACGTCATTCGCGCTCCGCCACCCGGACGAGTATCCGATGAACGAGGGCCGGCTGCATGCGAGCGGCGGCCTCGCCTTCGACAGCGCGGACTTCGCCGCTCATGTGCGGGAATTCCAGGCCCCGCATTCGACCGCGCTCCATGCGCACCTCGAGGGACGGCCCTATCTGTGCGGTCCGCTCGCGCGGCTGAATCTGAATCACGACCGCCTGCCACCGTCAGTGCACCGGGTCGTCGCATCGGCGGGCCTCCGTTTTCCGGATTGCAATATGTTCCACAGCATCACCGCGCGGGCGGTCGAGATCCTCTACGCCGTGCAGGAGGCGATTCGCCTGCTCGCCGATTACGAGCCGACGACGACCCCCTGCGTCGAGGCCCGACCGCGGGCCGGGGCGGCCTCGGCCGCGACCGAGGCGCCGCGCGGCGTGCTCTGGCATCATTACGATATCGACGGCGACGGTCTCGTGCGCGCGGCAACGATCGTGCCCCCGACCAGCCAGAACCAGGCCCGCATCGAGGAGGACCTGCGCGAATCGCTCGCCCGTGACGGCTTCGACCGTCCCGATACCGAGCTCCGGCTGCAGGCCGAGAAGATCATCCGTAACTACGACCCGTGCATCTCGTGCGCGACGCACTTTCTGAAACTGACGGTCGAGCGGGGCTGACGCCGGTCCGGATCATCGGCGTCGGCTCGCCGTTCGGCGCCGACCGGATCGGCTGGGACGTCGCCGACGCCCTCGCACGCGACCCGTGGTTCGAGTCGCTGTCGCCGGAACGGGTCTCGGTGAGCCGCGCCGATCGGCCCGGGATCCGACTGCTGGACTGGCTCGCGGCCCCCGGCCTCGTGATCCTGATCGATGCGATGCGGGGCGGGGCGACGCCGGGGACCGCGCGCTGCTTCGACGGCCGGGCGCTGCCGGCGGCCGCGGGCTTTGCAACGACGCATGATTTTGGCATAAAGGCTGCATTGGATCTGGCAGGCGCGCTCGGGGAGATCGCGCCCGTTGTCCGGGTGTTCGGGATCGAGATCGGGGAGTCGACCGATCCCCTGCCGGCCGGGCCGCATCAGGCGCCGTATGATAAAAATATCATCAATGAAATCAAATCATTGGTGTATAATTTTCATAAACATAAGGAATTGATACATGCCCGCTACCCGTGACGCAGTCAAGGAACGCCGCACGGCGTCCCGCGCGATGATCAGGGAACTGGTCGGCGTGCGCGACCATGTTCTGGCGCTGTATAGCGATCTGGCATCGAAGCACCCGTTCGCCGATACCGCCCCGGTGACCCGCCTGCTCGAGGAATTCTGCCAGTCACTGATCGATTACACCGCCGACACCCATTTCCGTCTGTACCGCTATATCGATGAAAAGCGCGAGCGCCGCCGCCCGGTCATCGAACTCGCCGACCGCGTCTATCCGCGGATCCTCGACAGCACCGACGCAATCCTCGATTTCAACGACAAGTACGACTTCACCCGCGGGCGCGAGCAGATCGACCTGTCGACGCTGGAAGACGACCTTTCGCGTCTCGGCGAGCGGCTCGCCGATCGCATCGATCTCGAGGACCAGGTCATCGCCGCGCTCAGCCGGGACAAGGAACCGGCCTGACGCAGCCCTTGCGCGACGGCCCGGCCATACCCATGGTATAGGGGTATGGTCAGCGTCACCGACAAGCGTCTCGGGGTCACCAGCAAGGACGGCCTGGTCACCGCGGAGTGGCTGACCTCGATTGCCCCCGGCCGCAGCCCGGAGGAAATGGCGGTGATCACCCGCGCCTGCGACTTCGCGCTGCGCGCCCATGCCGGCCAGCAGCGCGCCTCCGGCGAACCCTATTTCCAGCATTCTCTCGCGGTCGCGAACATCCTCGCCGAGCTGCGGCTCGACCATGAAACCCTCGCCGCGGCGATCCTGCACGATGTCGCCGAGGACACCAGCATCGAGCCCGAGCAGCTCCGCGCCGAATTCGGCGACACCATCGCGCGCCTCGTCGACGGCGTCACCAAGATGAAACTGATCCAGAGCTTCCAGCACCTGTCCGGCGATGACCGCCAGGAAAGGGCGCAGGCCGAGAACCTGCGCAAGATGCTGCTGGCGATGGCCGAGGACATCCGCGTCGTGCTGATCAAGCTCGCCGACCGCACCCACAACATGCGCACGCTGTTCGCGTTGCCGGCCGACAAGCAACAGCGCATCGCGAAGGAGACCCTCGACATCTTCGCGCCGCTCGCGAACCGGCTCGGCATCTGGCAGCTCAAGTGGGAGCTCGAGGACCTGTCGATGCGTTACCTCGATCCGGCGCTGTACAAGCGCATCGCCGGCCTGCTCGACGAGCGTCGCATCGACCGCGAACGCTATATCAGCGACTTCATCGCGCTGCTGCAGCAGGAGCTCGGCAAGACCGGCGTGCGGGCGGCGATCAGCGGTCGGCCCAAACATATCTACAGCATCTGGCGCAAGATGGAGCGCAAGAAGGTCGGCTACGACCGCATCCACGACGTGCGCGGCGTGCGCATCCTCGTCGACACCGTCGCCGACTGCTACAAGGCGCTCGGCGTCGTCCACGGCCTGTGGCAGTACATCGCCGGCGAATTCGACGACTACATCGCGACGCCGAAGGAGAACGATTACCAGTCGATCCATACCGCGGTGATCGGCCCCGAGGGCCGTACCGTCGAGGTCCAGATTCGCACCCACGCAATGCACGAGCACAACGAACTCGGCGTCGCCGCGCACTGGCAGTACAAGGAAGGGACCAGCGCCGACGAGGCGATGAACCGCCGCGTCGCGTGGTTGCGCCAGCTGCTCGAATGGAAGGACGAGATCGCCGATGCCGACGAGTTCGTCGACCGCTTTCGCGGCGAGGTCTTCGAGGACCGTATCTACGTGTTCACGCCGAAGGGCAACATCGTCGATCTGCCGAAGGGCGCGACGCCGCTCGACTTCGCCTATCACATCCATACCGACATCGGTCATCGCTGCCGTGGCGCCAAGGTCAACGGGCGCATGGTCCCGCTGACCCATGCGCTCGAGACCGGCCAGCAGGTCGAGATCCAGACCGTCAAGGCGCCCGCGCCGAGCCGTGACTGGATGAACCCGCATCTCGGTTATCTGAAGACCCCGCGCGCGCGGGCGAAGGTGCAGCACTGGTTTCGCCTGCAGGACCGCGACAAGAATATCCAGGCCGGCCGCGCCGGACTCGAGCGTGAATTGAAGCGCCTCGGTCTCGGTCGCGTCAATTTCGAAAAGCTTGCCGAAAAACTCGGCTATGCCGCGCCGGACGAGTTGTTCGTCGCGATCTCGCACAGCGACATCAAATCCTCGCGCTATTTGCAGGCGGCCCAGGCCCTGGTCGAGACGCCCGCCGCCGGCGAGGAGGTAGTCCCGACCCCGCGCCGCGCGCCGCGCAGGCGTCGCGACGGCGCCGGCTTCCATATCCAGGGCGTCGGCAATCTGCTGACCCATGTCGCGAACTGCTGCAAGCCGGTGCCCGGCGACGATGTCCTCGGCTACATCACCACCGGCCGCGGAGTCACCGTCCACCGCAGCGACTGCCCGAACATCCTGCGCTACCGGGGACAGAGTCCCGAACGGGTCATCGTCATCGAGTGGGGGCAGCGGATTGAAAGCACCTTCGCGGTCGACGTCGAGATCACGGCCTTCGACCGCAAGGGGCTGCTCAGCGACGTCACCTCGATCGTCGCGAACGAGAAGATCAACCTGACCGCGATCAACACGCTGTCCGACAATCGCGACCATACCGCGAACATGCGGCTGACGATGGAGGTGCCGGACATCGACACGCTGAGCCGGGTGCTGACGCGGATCAACCAGTTGCAGAACGTGCGCTCGGTCAGGCGGCTCCTGCGCTGATAACGCATTGAGATATTTTCGCTTTTCGAATAGCATTGGAAGCATGGGCCTGTATCCACATGCTGAGGGAAACCTGATGAAATTGCCGTTGCAGATCACGACCCGGAACATCTCCCTGTCTGAAGCCGCCGAGAACACGATCCGCGAGAAGGCGGCGAAGCTCGAGACCTTCCATGACAACATCACCGCCTGCCGGGTGCTGGTCGAGGTGCCTCATCGCCACAAGCACCAGGGCATGGCCTATAACGTCAACATCGACATCACGGTCCCGGGCAACGAGATCGTCGTCAAGCGCGAACCGAATGAAGACCTCTATGTCGCGATCCGCGACTCCTTCGATGCGGCGCGCCGTCAGCTGCAGGAGATCTCCGCGCGCCGGCGCGGCGATATCAAGAACCACGACAACGGCAATGCCCGCTACGAGCAGGTGCCGGTGGCCGAAGACACCGGCGAGCAGACCGGCACCGGCAACTGAGTCCGACACGTCGGCGCCCCGGACAGCCGTGTCGCATGCCGCATTCGATCCCGGTTGCCGGCGCTGTCCGCGACTGGCCGCGCATCTCGACGGCGTGCGCGCAGGCTATCCGGATTACCATGCCGCGCCGGTCCCGGCCTTCGGCGACCCCGACCCGCGCCTGCTGATCGTCGGGCTGGCGCCCGGCATGCACGGCGCGAACGCGAGCGGCCGCCCGTTCACCGGCGACTACGCCGGCATACTGCTGTACGAGACCCTGCATCGTTACGGTTATGCCTCCCGTCCCGAGTCGCGCTCGACCGACGACGGCCTGCGCCTGCGCGGCTGCCGCATCACCAATGCCGTCAAGTGCCTGCCGCCGGAGAACAAGCCGACGCCGGTCGAGGTGCGCGAATGCAACGCCTTTCTCGCCGGAGAGCTTGCGGCGCTGGAAGCGGGCGCCATCATCCTCGCGCTCGGCACGATCGCGCACCAGGCCGTGCTGCGTGCCCTGGGGCTCAAGCCGGGCGACTTCCCCTTCGGTCATGGCCGTGAACACCGGCTGCCCCGCGATCACTGGCTGATCGACTCCTATCACTGCAGTCGCTACAACACCCAGACCCGGCGCCTGACGACGGAGATGTTCCATGCCGTGTTCGACGCCATCGCCGCGAAGAGGGCGATGGGGTCAGAGTCGTTTGATCGGAGATCGCCATGACTGACGGCGCGACAGTGGTGATCAAACGACTCTGACCCCGATGCAGATCGACCGTGAAGAGCTGCTGCGCTCGCTGCCGACGCGGCCGGGCGTGTACCGGATGATCGACGCCGGCGGCGAGGTGATCTACGTCGGCAAGGCGCGCAACCTCAAAAACCGGGTCGCGAGCTACTTCGGCAAGTCCGGCGCGTCGCCGAAGACGCGACGGCTCGTCGAGCAGATCGCCCGCGTCGAGGTCACGGTGACGCGCACCGAGGACGAGGCGCTGCTGCTCGAGAACAACCTGATCAAGAAATCCCGCCCGCGCTACAACGTGCTGTTGCGCGACGACAAGAGCTATCCGTATATCCGGCTGACCAGTGACGACGCCTTTCCGCGCCTCAGCTTCTATCGCGGCTCACGCCGCGAGCCGGGGCGCTATTTCGGCCCGTACCCGAGCGCCGGCGCAGTGCGCGGGGCGCTGAACCAGTTGCAGCGCCTGTTCCGCATCCGCCAGTGCGAGGACGTGTTCTTCCGCAATCGCACGCGACCCTGCCTGCAATACCAGATCCAGCGTTGCAGCGCCCCATGCGTCGGCCTGGTCGGCGAGGCCGAGTACGCCGCTGATGTACGCCATGCGGTCATGTTCCTCGAGGGCCGCAACAGCGAGGTCATCGATGAACTCGCCGCGCGCATGGACCGCGCCGCGGACAAGCTCGATTTCGAACTGGCTGCCTGGTACCGCGACCAGATCGCGAGCCTGCGCCGGGTCATCGAGCAGCAGACGATCAGCGGCGAAGGCGGCGACAGCGATGTCATCGCCGCGCGCGTCAGCAACGGCATCGGCTGCATCGTCGTCATGATCATTCGCGGCGGCCATGTCCTCGGCGACCGTACCTTCTTCCCGCGCCATCCGCCCGAGGCCGATGCCGTCGATCTGATCGGCGCGTTCCTGCCCCAGTACTATCTCGGCCGTGACATCCCGCCGGACATCGTCGTCAGCGACCCGCCCGAGGACATCGAACTGATTCGCGAAGTCCTCGAGGCCGACGCCGGGCATCGGGTCGCGATCCACGGCCGCGTCCGCGGCGAACGCGCGCGCCGCGTCCGCCTGGCGGTCGCGAACGCCGATCACGCGCTCGCCGCCCATCATGCCAGTCGCGCGAGCCTGCTGCAGCGCTTCGCCGAGTTGCAGGACGCGCTCGGCCTCGATCAACTGCCCGAGCGGCTCGAGTGCTTCGACATCAGCCACACGATGGGCGAGGCGACGGTCGCGTCCTGTGTCGTGTTCGATCGCAACGGCCCGCTGAAATCGGACTACCGGCGCTTCAACATCGACGACGTGGCCCCCGGCGATGACTACGCCGCGATGCGCCAGGCCCTGTCCCGCCGCTATCTCAAGGTCAAGCAGGGCGAGGGCCGGCTCCCCGACGTGCTGTTCATCGACGGCGGCAAGGGTCAGTTGCGCCAGGCCGAAGAGGCGCTCGAGGAACTGCAGATCGACGGCGTCACGCTGGTCGGCGTCGCCAAGGGGCCGGGACGCAAGGCAGGCACGGAGGCGCTATACTTGTCCGGCCGCCGCGAACCGCTGCTGCTCGCGCCAGACGCCCCGGCGCTGCAGCTGGTACTGCAGATCCGCGATGAGGCCCATCGCTTCGCGCTGACCGGTCATCGCGGCCGCCGCGCGAAGGCGCGCAATCGCTCGCCGCTGGAGGACATCCCCGGCATCGGCGCGGCGCGGCGAAGAAACCTGCTGCGCCAGTTCGGCGGCCTGCAGGGGCTCGCGCGCGCCGGCCTCGACGACCTTGCGAAGGTGCCCGGCATCAGCGCCGAGCTGGCGCGGAGAATCTACGAAACCTTGCACGGGACCACCGACTGATGCAGTCCATGACGATACCGACGATTCTGACGCTGCTGCGCATCGCGCTGATCCCGGTGTTCGTCGTCGTGTTCTACCTGCCGTGGGAATTCGCCCGTCCGGCGGCGGCGATCATCTTCACGGTCGCCGCGATCACCGACTGGCTCGACGGCTGGCTCGCGCGCCGGCTCGACCAGACCTCGCCGTTCGGCGCCTTCCTCGATCCGGTCGCCGACAAGCTGATGATCGCGGTCGCGCTGGTGCTGATCGTCGAGTCGGCGCCGACCCCATGGCTCGCGATCGCCGCGTCGATCATCATCGGCCGCGAGATCGCGGTCTCGGCGCTGCGCGAGCGCATGGCGGAGCTCGGCAAGGGCAAGAAGGTCGCGGTCAACATGATGGGGAAGGTCAAGACCGCGAGTCAGATGCTCGCGATCATCCTGCTGCTGTACCAGCGTCCGCTGTATGGATTTCCGACCGAGGATGTCGGCTATGTGCTGCTGTATGTCGCGGCGGCGCTGACGCTGTGGTCGATGTTCATCTACCTGGCGCGTGCCTGGCCGATGCTGCACCGGCATTGAGCGCGATCGCTATTTCTTTCTATCCGGCCCTTCGAATTCCCTGAGAAATTCCAGCAGGAGCTTGCGCCGGCGCGCCGGCAGACGGTTGTAGAGACTGACCAGCGCCGACTGGTCATTGGACAGCCCGTAATCGGCGCCATCCTCGGAGATATCGGGCACGAACACCGGATCGCGCTCGACACTGTTCTGCAGGCGCATGACGAGTTCCGCATTGAGGCTGCGGCGGTTGATCTTCGCGGACTTTTCGACGAGCTTTCTGAGCTCTGCCGGCATGCGTAAACCGAATGGATTAATTTCCCGTCCCATGGGGCCTGATTCTAGTCAAAAAGCCGTTGACACGAATCAGCACACGGTATAACCATATCGCAACACGGTGAATTTCAGAGCCACTTTCATCTGAACATGCCTGGGGTTTTGCAGCGGATGCAATCGACGCCGATGAGTCATCGGCCTTCGCAGACATTCGGCACGCTCGTCATGATCGGTGACGACGAACACGCGTCACTGGATTACTTCCGGCCAACCCATCATCTACACGCAGCCGACGGCGGAATCCTCTATGTCGAGATCACGCGTGGCTATGTCTGCACGCTGGCGATAGCGGCACATGCGGGCATTTGCCTCGTGCTTGCGAGGGAGGAGAGCCGGCGTGTCTATTCATCCGCCCGCATGGCCGCGAGCGCGGATGACAGGGCAGGGCGACGCCGCCTGGTATTCCGTGACGTGAGACTGGAAGAGACGCGGGCAGGGGAAATCGGTCGATTCGGGTCGACGGCATTGACCTTGAACGGTATTCTCACGCTGCGGTGAATTCCCTGAGCGGATAGCCGCGCCGCGGGACGAGCGTTTTCGCGCCGGCTTGCGACGCGCTTGACAGACCCTCTGCAAACCATAACAATATCACCCCTTTAGGGCGGGAATAGCTCAGTTGGTAGAGCACAACCTTGCCAAGGTTGGGGTCGCGAGTTCGAGTCTCGTTTCCCGCTCCATATTTCTCCCTGTCCGGTCTCCGGACATTCCTTTCGGCGCCAGCTGCGTCGGTCAAGGCCAGACAGCATCGACTCTGGCTGGGTGGCAGAGTGGTTATGCAGCGGCCTGCAAAGCCGTGTACGCCGGTTCGATTCCGACCCCAGCCTCCATTTCCCGTGCGTCTTCGCGCCTATAACTTCTGCCCGGGCCGGGTAGTTTCCCTGCCATGAATAGGTGTTGCATACGCGTCAATAAATATTTATATTGTTGCGTATGAAACATATCAGAACCAGGGCAGCCAAGGCGGCCGCCGTCGACGTTCCCGATCCTGCCCGCACCCTGTGCAAGGCGCTGTTCCGCGCCGCCGATGCGCTCGGCCTGCGCCAGGCCGAGCTCGGGCGCGCGATCGGACTCGAGCGCACCTCGGTGTCGCGGCTGAAGAACAAGGGCGTGCTCGACCCCGACAGCAAGACCGGCGAGCTCGGCGCGCTGGTGATCCGCATCTATCGCGACCTGTTCGCGCTGCTCGGCGACGACGAGACCGCGATCCGCCACTGGATGACGACGCCGAACCTGCACCTGAACGGTCCGCCGAACGAACTGATCCAGCAGGTCCAGGGCCTGGTCCGGGTCATCGCGTATCTCGACGCGATGCGGGGCAAGGTCTAGTGAGCGACATCTGGCGCGACTGCGACGGTCCGTCCCGTATCGAAGCGCTTGCCGTCACCGCGATCCGCGTCGTCGAGTCGCAGGAGCAGGTCGCGACGACGCGCCTCGTCGATACCCTCGACGAACAGCATCAGCTCGAATCGATCCTCGAACGCAGCAAGCCGCCGGCGCCGGCCGGGGCAGGGCGCTTCGATTATCTGTTGTGGACGCCGTTCCGCTATCCGCCGCTGCCGCGCGGCTCGCGCTTTGGCCGCGCGCTCGAAAGCGGGATCTTCTATGCCTCTCTGACGATACGGACCGCGCTCGCGGAGACTGCGTATTACCGCTTCGTGTTTCTGTCCGGTCTCGCCGAACCGCTGCCGGCGGACAGCCTGACGACCGAACTCGGCGCCTTCGAGGCGCGCATCGAAACGCCGCGCGGCGTCGCGCTCGAATCGGCGGCCTTCGCCCGCCGGCAATCAGAGATCAGCGATCCCGCGCGCTATGACGCGACGCAGGCGCTCGGCACGGCGATGCGCGAGGCCGGCGTCGAGGCCTTCACCTGGCGCTCGGCGCGCGACCGCGACGGCGGCCTCAATGCCGGTGCATTCTCGCTCGCCGCAATCGCGAGTCCGCGCCCCGAACGCATGCAGCACTGGGTCTGCACGACGACCGCCGAGACGGTGTCGTTCATGCGCCTGTTCGCGCGCGACGAGGCGCCGGTGTCGTTTCCGAGGGCGCAGTTCCGCGTCGATGGCCGCGTGCCGGCGCCGTCGTGCTGACCGTTTTGGCCTGATTGGGTACACTTCCCGACGATCACCGCCCAGGTGGCGAAACTGGTAGACGCAAGGGACTTAAAATCCCTCGGGGGGCGACTCCCGTGCCGGTTCGATTCCGGCCCTGGGCACCATGAACGCCACAACTTGCAAATAATCCGGGTAAACATAACTGCCCGGATTATTTCAGCCTGATAGCATCCGGGACCTTTGCTCTCCTGCTGTCATTATGTAACACGTCATGTTACACTCGTCGCAATGATCCGATCATGGCGGCACAAGGGATTGCAGCGCCTATTCGAAACCGGCAGAAGTGCCAAGGTGCGTGCTGACCAACAGGAGCGCATCTTGCGGCGGCTCGATACACTGGACCAGGCAGCCACACTGCAAGAACTCGGTCTGCCAGGCTTCGGATTACACGGTCAGCAGGGTAAACCGAAACGATGGGCGATTTCGGTCAACGGACCATGGCGGATCACATTTGTATGGAAGAGTGGCGACGCCCATGATGTCGATCTTGAACAATACCACTAGGAGGCAATATGAGCAGAGCACCGACGCACCCCGGCGCAATCCTGCGGGAAGATGTATTTCCGGCCCTTGGTATCAGCATTGCTGCTGCCGCACGGGAACTCGGCGTGTCCCGTCAGACACTGCATCGGGTGCTGCATGAGAGGACCGGCGTCAGTCCGGAAATGGCTGTCAGGCTTGGCAAGTACTGCGGCAATGGCGCGGATATCTGGGTGCGCCTGCAAGCGGCCTATGATGTCTGGCAGGCCGAACAGGCACTAAAAACTCAACTGAAGGCGATTCCGGATCGCTCGCGCAAAGCCGCCTGATCCCTCCGGTCATAGTGAAACACTTTTACAGTACAGGGCGAACTGGCGCGTGGCTGGCGGCGCTGCTGTGTCTGCTGTCGCCCGCGGCCCATGCCTTCCAGGTCGAGATCAGCGAGCAGCAGATCCAGGCCGAGGTCGAGACGATGTTTCCGATCCGCCAGCAACTGCCGTTCGCCAGCGCGGTCTTTTCCGATCCGCGTGTCCGCATCGTGCCGGGCAGCGATCGCGTGCGTCTCGCGCTGACGGTCGGGACCCGGATTGCCGGCGAAGCCGAGGTCCGCGGCGATGCCGAGATCGAGGGCAGCCTCGGCTACGATCCGGGCACCGGCGAATTCCACCTGATTCGCCCGGCGCTGACCCGGCTGCATTTCGACGTCCTGCAAAGGGATGCGCTCGAGCTCCTCACGCTGATGGCGAACGCGATCGCCGAGCAATACCTGACCCATGTCGTGATCTACCGGCTCGACGCGCGCGACTTCCGCCAGGGCATGATGCGCCGCAATCTTCGCGGGGTGCAGGTTCGCGACGGCAAGCTGATCGCGGAGCTGGACTGGTAGCTTGACCGAGCTCTATCTCGGATATGTGCTGAAATCGCTGCTACTGCCGCCGGGCGGGCTGTTGCTGCTGTGGCTGCTCGGCCTGTGGTGGTTGCGGCACAGCGAAACCGGCGGCCGGTTACTGTTGTGGGGCGGGCTCGGTGTCGCTTGGCTGCTGTCGACGCCGCTGGTTGCCGGCCTGCTGCTGCAGCCGTTGCAGACCTGGCCGGCGCTGACCGCGGCCGAGGCGCGCAACGCACCGGCGCAGGCGATCGTCGTCCTGTCGGCCGAACGCTATCGCGATGCGCCCGAGTACGGCGTCGACACGGTCGGCAACCATACGCTGGTTCGCGTTCGCTATGCTGCCTACCTGCATCGGGAGACCGGACTGCCGATCCTCGTCAGCGGCGGCCATGTCTTCGACAGGGACGGCGACAGCCTCGCGCGCGTGATGGCGGACAGCCTGATGCTGGACTTCGGGGTCGACATCGACGCGGTCTGGCTCGAGGACCGCAGCCGCAACACCGCGGAGAACGCGCGCTTCAGCGCCGAAGTGCTGCAGGGCAGGGGGGTGGAACGGGTGTTGCTCGTCAGTCACGCGATCCACCTGCCGCGCGCGGTCGCTGCCTTCGAGCAGACAGGGCTGGAAGTGATCCCGGCGCCGACGCGTTTCCACCGCTTCCGCGAGGGCAACCGCCTGCTGCTAGTGCTGCCAAGCGCGGGCGCGATGGTCGAGAGCTACATGGCCCTGCACGAATACGCAGGGCGCCTGTGGTATTCGTTCAGGTACTGAAGGATCAGAAACGGTAGCCGGCCTTGATCGCAAAACGGAAGTTGTTGACGTCGGTCCGCGGGCTGCCGGCGCCGCCGAAGCGATCCTCGGTCGTGAACTGGTAGCGCGCCTCGGCACCGAGGAACAGCGGGCTGCGGTCGGCCTGATAGTGGGCGCTGACGCCGAACTGCAGGCCGAACACGCTGCCGTCGCCGTTCGGGGTATCGACGGTGACATAGCCGAGTCCGGGTCCGCCGCCTATCTCGAAACCAGGCGAGACTTCAACGATATAGTGCGGATTTATCTCGTAATTGTAAGTTTTCACGCCCCCCCGGCTGGCGCGCGTGAAACTGAACTGCTGGCGAATGCGGTTGCTCGGCGGCTGCAGCGTCGGGCAATTCAGCGACAGCTCGGCGCCGACGATCGAGCTGCTGCGGAATTCGTCACCGGGGCTGATGCGACCGAGCATCAGCGAAACGGCCGGCTCGGCCTTATAGCCGGGCTTGGTGCCGGCCAGCCAGGTCCAGCCCTGCGCCTGCGCGGCGCCTGTCGCGCCAAATATCATCGCGATCGCGATGGCGATTCCGGTTCGTATCCTCATGCGCTGACTCCTGTACGTCGCGAAGGTCTCGCTGCCCATGATAGGTCGCCCGCCGCCGCCATCGCAAGAATTCGGGGTCAGATCAACGATTCAGCCCATGAATAAACAAAGGGGTCAGACCCCTGTGGAGTCTGACCCCTGGATGGGTACCGATGTCAGCCGTGGCGGTGATCGCCGTCACGATGCCGGCGCGGCTCCTGCCCGTCGCCCTGGCGATGGCGTTTTTCCCGCCATGCCTCGACCTTCGCCTTCTGTTCCCCGGTCAGCAGCTGCCAGGTGCTGTTCATCCCGGACAGGCGTAATACCGAGAGTTCGGCGATCAGGCTCGCGCGGGTCTGCGCCAGTTCGCGCGCGCCCTCGACCGTGAAGTCGTCGCGCATCGCATAGCCGTGCAACTCGCGGCTGACGGCCCGCAGTTCACGGAACTTCTCGCGCGCCTCGGAAGACTGCGCCTTGCGGATCTCGTGAATCGCGTCGCGCTGCTGATCACTGAGATCGAGGCGGTCAAACAGGCGCGGCGGGATCATCCCGTGCTCCATCTGTGACAGGCCATGGCCCTTCCAGGCATACGGACCGCCGTGCCCGTGGCCGTCGAACGGACGGGCATTCGCGAAGCCCGCGAGACTCGCGCCGATCAGCGCGACCGCGAGCAGGCCTGATATCATCACGATTCCCTTTTTCATCTTTGATGCTCCTTTGCGGGGTTGACTGGCGCGGCGGGCGAACGATCGCCGCCGCATCCGACTACGCCCGCAGTATCCCCCCGCCGCCTGCAAACCGCGGTCAGGGGCCGGTAATGCTGTGTAAAACCATGTAAAAGCCGGGCTTGCGCCGGGTGACCCCTCGACCTTCCGGCCACAAACCCGTACAGTAGCGACCTTTGTGTCCGGTGTTTCGGACGCTGTCCGCATCCCATCAAAAGTATCAGGTGTATTACATTGATTACCTTGTCAAACATTACGATGCAGTTCGGCGCCAAGCCGCTGTTCGAAAACATCTCGGTGAAGTTCGGCAACGGCCACCGCTACGGTCTGATCGGCGCCAACGGCTGCGGCAAGTCGACGCTGATGAAGATCATGGACGGCAGCCTGGCCCCGAGCGCCGGCAATGTCTCGGTGACGCCGCATCAACGGGTCGGTCGCCTGCGCCAGGACCAGTACGCCTTCGAACAGTATTCGGTGATCGATACGGTCATCATGGGCCATGCCGAGCTGTGGGCGGTCAGGCAGGAGCGTGACCGTATCTATGGCCTGGCCGAGATGTCGGATGCCGACGGCATGAAGGTCGCGGAACTGGAGTCGCGCTTCGCCGAACTGGACGGTTATACCGCGGAGAGCCGGGCAGGGGAGATCCTGATCGGCGCGGGTATAAACGAGGAATTCCATTCCGGCCTGATGAGCGAGGTGCCGCCGGGCTGGAAGCTGCGCGTGCTGCTGGCGCAGGCGCTGTTCTCCGATCCGGACATCCTGCTGCTCGACGAGCCGACCAACAACCTCGACATCCACACCATCCGCTGGCTCGAGGACGTGCTGATCGGGCACAAGAGCACGATGGTCGTGATCTCCCATGACCGCCATTTCCTCAATACGATCTGCACGCATATCGCCGACATCGATTACGGCGAGCTGCGCGTCTATCCCGGCAACTACGACGACTTCATGACCGCCTCGACGCAGGCGCGCGAACGCCTGCAATCGGAGAACGCGAAGAAGTCCGCGCAGATTGCCGACCTGCAGCAGTTCGTCAGTCGCTTCTCGGCCAACGCCTCGAAGGCCAAGCAGGCGACCTCGCGCGCGAAGCTGATCGAGAAGATCCAGCTCGACGAGGTCAAGCCGTCGAGCCGGGTATCGCCGTTCATTCGTTTCAAACAGGACAAGAAGATCCATCGCCTGGCGCTGGTGCTCGAAGGGCTCGCTCACGGGTTCGATGGCGAGACGCTGTTCAGCAAGGGCGACATGATCGTCGAGGCCGGTACGCGCATGGCCATCATCGGCGAGAACGGCGCCGGCAAGACCACGCTGCTGCGCTGTCTGGTCGGCGAACTGACGCCCGAGCGCGGCCTCATAAAATGGTCGGAGAATGCAACGCTGGGCTATTGTCCGCAGGACAGTACGGCCGATTTCAATTCCGATCTGAACCTGTTCGACTGGATGAGCCAATGGCGCAAGCCGCGCCACGACGACCAGATGGTGCGTGCGACGCTCGGGCGGCTGCTGTTCTCCACCGACGATTTCAGGAAACGGGTCCGCGTCTGCTCCGGCGGCGAGAAGAACCGCCTGCTGTTCGGCAAGCTGATGATGACCGACGCCAATGTCCTCATCATGGACGAGCCGACCAACCATCTCGACATGGAAGCGATCGAGGCGCTGAACCTTGCGCTCGAGCATTACGAAGGCACGCTGATCTTCGTCAGCCACGACCGTGAATTCGTGTCGTCGCTGGCCAACCGTATCGTCGAGATCCGCGACCGCAAGCTCGTCGACTTCCACGGCAGTTACGAGGAATACCTCGCCAGCCCGCAATCCCCCAGGATCGCATCGACCGCCTGACGGGCGGCAGGCCGGAGTTCTGTGTAAAACTATGTAAAACCCGCTGTTGCGACCGCCGCGTCCGCCGTGGATGTGGGAAACTTCGATCCAGCCCCGGAATCTATACAGTTATCTGTATCAGGGCCGCCATCGCAACTCACGGATCGCCGACACATGAACGATATCCCCGGCCGGACTCCCGACAAGGACCTCGAAGCCCTGTTGCAGGGGAATCGTCGCCCCGCATGGCGACGTCCCGGCGCGTGGGGGCTCGCGATCGCGGTCGTGGCCGTCGCAATCATCGCGCTGCAGTGGCTCTCCGTCGATCGCACGGCCGTCGAGTATCGCACCGCGGAGGCAAAGCGGGGTGACCTGACGATCCGCGTCACCGCGACCGGCACGCTGCAACCGGTCAACCAGGTCGAGGTCGGCAGCGAGCTGTCCGGCATGATCGAGCGCGTCCATGTCGATTACAACGATCGCGTGACGCGCGGCCAGGTCATCGCCGAACTCGATACCGTGCGCCTCGAGGCGCAGGTGTTCCAGGCGCGCGCGTCACTGGCCTCGGCCGAGGCGCGGCGCGAGGAGGCGCACGCGACCGTGCTCGAGACCGCGGCGCGCTTTCGCCGCTGCGCACAGCTCGCGGCGCGCCAGCTCTGTTCGCAGGAGGAACTCGATACGCTGCAGGCCGCGCAGACTCGCGCAAAGGCGGGGGAGATGAGCGCCGAGGCCGAGGTCTCGGTCGCGCGCGCGACGCTCGATGCCTTCGACACCGACCTCTCCAAGGCCAAGATCCGCTCGCCGGTCGACGGCGTCGTGCTGAAACGCGAGATCGAACCGGGACAGACCGTCGCCGCCTCCTTGCAGACGCCGGTCTTGTTCGTGCTCGCCGAGGACCTGGCGCGCATGCGCCTGCATGTCTTCGTCGACGAGGCCGACATCGGCCAGGTCAGGGAAGGGCAGTCGGCCGCCTTCAGCGTCGATGCCTGGCCGGGGCGCCGGTTTCCGGCCGAGATCATCCAGGTGCGCGTCGCGCCGCAGCAGGTCGAGGGCACGACCGTCGTCAGCTACGAGGCGCTGCTGTCGGTCGACAACAGCGAACTGATGTTGCTGCCCGGCATGACCGCGACCGCCGACATCATCGTGCAGGAGATTCGCGATGCACTGCTGGCCCCGAATGCCGCGCTGCGCTTCACGCCGCCGCCGGTCGACACGGCCCAGCCAGCCGGCGGCAACGTCCTGACCGACCTGTTCATCCGTCCGCCGCGCCAGCGCACGCCGCAACGCACCGTGCGCGACGTCCCGGGCGGCGAGCGCCCCTTGTGGACGCTCGCGCAGGGCGATCCGGCGATGATCACCGTGCGTACCGGCGCGACCGACGGCCGTTACACCGAGATCGTCGAGATCGTCGACGGCGAACTCGGGGCCGGCACGGCGCTGATCACCGGTATCGTCAGCACGCCGCGATGAGCCTCGCCGTCGCGATGACCGCCGCCCGGCCCGAGCCGTTGATCCGGCTCGGCGGGGTCAGCCGGGTCTACGGCATGGCGCAGGCCGCGGTGCATGCCTTGCGCGGCATCGACCTGGACATCGGCGAGGGCGAGTTCATCGCGCTGATGGGGCCGAGCGGCTCCGGCAAGTCGACGTGCATGAACATCCTCGGCTGTCTCGACGTGCCGACCGCCGGCAGCTATCGCTTCCGCGGTCTCGAGGTCACGCGCATGAGCCGCGACCAGCGCGCGCTGTTGCGCCGCCATGCGATGGGCTTCGTGTTCCAGGGCTTCAATCTGCTGAACCGCACCACCGCGCTCGAGAACGTCGAGCTGCCGCTGGTCTATCGCGGCCTGCCGGCGCGTGAACGGCATCGCCTCGCGCGGCAGGCGCTCGCGACGGTCGGCCTCGAAGGCTGGGAGACGCACACGCCGAACCAGCTGTCCGGCGGCCAGCAACAGCGCGTCGCGATCGCCCGCGCGATCGTTACCGAACCCTCGCTGCTGCTCGCCGACGAGCCGACCGGCAATCTCGACACCGAGCGATCGCGGGAGATCATGTCCCTGCTCGACGGGCTCAATCGCGAGCGCGGGATCACCATCGTCATGGTCACGCACGAGGCCGAGATGGCGGCCCATGCGTCGCGCGTCGTGCGCTTTCTCGACGGGCGCATCGACGGCGATCACGCGGAGCAGGTCGAGCGGGGCGGGGCGGCCTGATGCTGTGGAACGCCTTCAGGCTGGCGCTGCGCGAGATCCGCCGAAACCTGCTGCGGACGACGTTGACCGTGCTCGGCATCATCATCGGCGTCGCCGCGGTGATCACGATGTTCACGATCGGCAGCGGGGCGACGCAGCAGGTCTCCGCGCAGATCCAGAATCTCGGCAGCAATCTGCTGATCGTGCGTCCGGGGCTGGTGCGCGGCCCCGGCCAGCGCATGTCGGCGCCGCAGTTCCGCCCGGGCGACGCCGAGGCGATCGTCAACGAACTCGATTCGGTCGAGGCCGCGGCGCCGTCCTCCGGTGACCGCATCACGGCCGTCGCCGGTAACGTCAACCTGGCCACGACGATCAACGGCGTCGATAACACCTATTTCACGGTGCGCAACTGGTCGATGGCGAGCGGACGCCTGTTCAGCGATGCCGAACAGCACGCCGGCAGCCCGGTGTGCATCCTCGGCGAATCGGTCAGGCGCGAGCTGTTCGGCGTCGAGGATCCGCTCGGCGTCCGCATCCGCCTGGGCCGCGTGTCCTGCGAGGTGATCGGCGTGCTGCAGTCCAAGGGACAGAGCACCATCGGCATGGACCAGGACGATATCGTGCTGATGCCGCTCAACGCGTTCTGGCGCCGCATCGCCGGCAATACCGATGTCCACCTGATCCATGTCACGGCCCGCGAGGGCTACGACACGCGGGCGGTCGTCGAGGACATCCAGACGATCATGCGCGAACGCCGGCGTATCGGACCGGGGCAGCCGCCCGACTTCAACGTGCTCGACATGCAGGACATCAGTGACACGCTGACCGGCACGACCCAGGTGCTGACCGCGCTCTTGGGCGCGGTGGCCGCGGTCAGCCTGCTGGTCGGCGGCATCGGCATCATGAACATCATGCTGGTCTCGGTGACCGAGCGCACCCGCGAGATCGGCACGAGGCTCGCGATCGGCGCGCTCGAGCGCGAGGTGCAGACCCAGTTCCTGGTCGAGGCCGTCGTGCTGTCGTCGATCGGCGGACTGATCGGGATCGTTGTCGCGCTCGCGGCATCGCGGGCGCTGGCGGCCTACATGGCGATCCCGTTCGCGCCGGACCCCGGCATCATCGTCATCGCGTTCCTGTTCTCGGCGGCGGTCGGCGTCGTGTTCGGCTACTTCCCGGCGCGCAGGGCCGCGCGCCTGGACCCGATCGAGGCCCTGCGCCACGAATGAACGGGGTCAGAGTAGACGATGTCTACTCTGACCCCGTGTCGACATGATTTAACATAATATACATTATGCGTATCATGCGATGGATCAGGCACCGAACCAGGACGATCATCCGCCCGGTCTAATACTTTAGTATTAACCAGTGGATCTGCCTCGAATTATCTCCGGCCTTGCGATTGACTCATCACCCGCATTCTGGTTTATAAAGGAATGCCATTCGGACGATACGGTACTACGCCCGGCACAGGGCGAACCGGCGCGATCGCTGCGACCGCGCGACAAGCAACAAGAAAAAGTTTTCGTCGGGAGGAGTTTTTGAAGTTTCTTGTAGCGGATGATCACGGCCTGATCAGGGAGGGTCTGAGATACGCGCTGGAGGGACACTATCGCGATCTCGAGGTGATCGAGGCTGCCGACGGCGCCCAGGTGCTCGAGCATACCGCCGCCAGTCCCGACCTCGACCTGATCCTGCTGGACTATTTCATGCCGGGCACCGACGGTTTCGGCCTGGTCTCCACCCTCTGCGACCGCTATCCGCACATCCCGGTCGTCATCCTCTCCGGCACCAGCGACCCGTTGCTGGTGCACAAGACCCTGGAACGCGGCGTCGCCGGTTTCATCCCGAAGGCGACCGAACAGCGGATCATCATCGACGCGCTCGATCTCGTGCTGTCCGGCGGCATCTACATCCCGCCGGATATCGATGATGGCGACGACCATAACGCCGACCCCAATCCCTGGGGGCATCCGGACGGCCTGCAGACGCTGTCCGCCGGCGCGAAGGCGGTGCTCTCGAAACTGACGCGGCGCCAGCAGCAGGTCCTGCGCCTGATCGTCAAGGGCAAGACCAACAAGGATATCTCGCGCGACCTGCAGGTCTCCGAGAACACCATCAAGGTCCACGTCACCGCGATACTGAAGGTGCTGCGGGTGTCGAACCGCACCCAGGCCCTGCTGGTCGCGCAGAAGCTCGGCCTGTCGAGGAAGTAATGGCTCACGGACTGCGGCCGATCCGGCGCACTGCGATTGCCTGCGTGCCGCTGCTGGTCGCGCTGCACGGCGCGGCGCCCGCGCAGGTGCAGTATGTCAGCGAGCGCGAGATCTTCGCCCAGGTGCCTCTGGTCATCACCGCGTCACGCCTGCAGCAGACGCCCGCGAAGGCGCCGGCGTCGGTCACCGTCATCGACAGGGCGATGATCGAGGCCTCAACCGCGATCGACATTCCCGAACTGCTGCGTCTCGTGCCCGGCATGCAGGTGACCCATGTCAACGGCGTCATCAATTCCGTGATGTACCACGGTGGCGAGACCGCGTGGTCGCGCCGGATGCAGGTGCTGGTCGACGGTCGCTCGGTCTACAATCCGATGTTCTCGCTGGTGTTCTGGAACCACCTCGATCTTGACATCGACGACATCGAGCGCATCGAGGTGATCCGCGGTCCGAATGCGCCGGTCTACGGCTCGAACGCGTTTCGCGGCACCATCAATATCATCACGCGGCGCCCGTTCAGGGACCATGGCGTCAGCACGCGCATCACCGCCGGATCGATCGACACCCGCGAGATCGTCGCGCGCGGCGCCGACGTCGGCGGCAACTTCGAATATCGCGTCACCGCGCGCCACCGCGCCGATGACGGCTTCGAGGGCATCAATGATCGCAAGGATCTGCAGATGGTCTCGTTCAGCGGGGTCTACGATGTCTCGACGCGGGACAGTCTCGACCTCCAGTTCGGCATCACCGACGGTCCGGTCGGCGGCTGGGGCCGCAACCCGGTGACCTCGCCCGAGCGGGACATCCTGACGCGCAGCGCGCACGGCTATCTGCGCTGGCGGCATGTATTCAGCCAGCGTAATGAAAGCCACCTGCAGGCCTATCACAACTACATCGACTGGAATGACCGCTTCGAGGCGGGGCCGATCTCGGCATTGTTCAACGACCGGGGATTTCCGCAGACCGTGACGCCGGAAATGGTGCCCTTTCTGCTCGGCGTTCCCGACCAGGCCTTCCTGATCGGCCTCTATCACGGCCAGGGCACGCGCAGTGATATCGAGTGGCAGCAGACGCTGATGTTCAGCGATCGCTGGCGCATGGTCTTGGGCGCCGGGGCGCGGCGAGATACCTTCAAGAGCATCCAGGTGCTCGACAGCGATGAACGGCTCGAGGACGATACCCTGCGCCTGTTCGGCAACCTCGAATGGACGCCCTCCTGGCGCTTCGGAATCAACGCCGGCGTGATGATCGAGGACAACGACATCAGCGGCTCGCACGCGTCCCCCCGCCTCGCCGGCAACTTCTCGGTGGCGCAGAACCATACGCTGCGCGCGATCGCGACCCGCGCGATACGCACGCCGTCGCTGTACGAGGCCAGCGAGTTCAACGTCGTGCGCTACGAGGATGGCGACATCTTCATGGCGCTGTACGTCTCCGACCCGGATCTCAGTCATGAGACGATCGATTCCTACGAGGTTGGTTACCGCGGGCTGTTTGCCGACGGACGCATCGACCTTGATATCAAGGTGTTCACCGAGCGCCTGCGCGACCTGATCGTCCATGCGCGCGACCCGTCCTATCCCGATGCCTTGTCGGATTTCCTGATCGGTCTGGGTCAGTCCGGCGGCGACATCGGCGCCTTCATCCTCATCAACGGCGCCGAGGCCGACGTCAGCGGCGCCGAGTTGCAACTTCGGCTCCGGCCTTCCCTGCGCACGCTGCTGGCCGTGCAATACGGTTATGTCACCATCGACGGGACGACGACGCACCGGATCGAGGGCTTCAATGACGGCGCGATCACGCCGCTCGTGACGTCGTCGGCGATCGAGCGCAACACGCCGCGGCATACCGCCAGCGCGCTCGCGAGCCACACCCTTGCCGGCGACTGGCGGGCCGGCGTGGGCTGGTTTTACCTGAGCGATATCGACTGGGCCGGTGACGGTCAGTACCTGCGCGGTTACAATCGCTGGGATGCGCGGCTCGGCAAGGGCTTCATGCTCGGCAATCTCCGCGGCGAGCTGACGCTGATCGCGCAGAACCTGGCCGATCGCGAATATGCCGAATTCCGCCGCGAGAACGTCTTCGACCGGCGTGTCTTCCTCCAGTTCAGGCTGCGGTCCTGACCCGATGAGCGCGCGGCGGTTCCTGGCGATGCTGCTGGTGATCGCGGCGGTCTGCGCGCTGCCGGCCGCTGCCGACCCGGGTCCGCATCGGCTGACCGTCGTGCTGAGCGCCGACGAGCCGGCCTATCTCGAGACCTGGCAGGCCTTCCGCGATACCTTGAACGATCTGGCCGGCCCGGCGCTGCGTTTCGACATCGAGCTGATCACCCTGCACGACGACAAGTCGATCAGCATCCGCGATCCGGCGGCCGGTTCGCCTGAGCTGGTCGTGCCGGTCGGCGCGCAGGCCGCCAAATATGCGCTGGAGCACTACCCGGAAACGCCGGCGTTCAATATCCTGATCACGCGTGACGCCTTCGAGGCCATCCGGGCCGGCGACGACAGCGGCAAGGCCTCGGCGCTGTTCCTCGAGCAGCCCCTCGATCGCCAGTTCCGGCTGTTACGCCTGACGCTGCCGGCGGTCAGAAACGTCAGCGTAGTCCTCGGCGACCATTCACGCGCTGCCGCCGCCGGATTGCTTGCGGCAGCGGCGCGCAGCGATATCGTGCTGCATGTCATCGATCTCGGCGCCGCGCGCACGCCGGTCGATGCCTTTTCCGCGGCGCTCGAACGAGGTGACGCGGTACTCGCCTTTCCGGATCCCGAGGTGCTGTCGCCGAATCACGCCAAATGGCTGCTGTACATGGCCTACCAGCAACGCAAGCCGGTCTTGGGTTTCTCGCGCGCGCTGAGCGACGCCGGCGCGCTCGCGGCGCTGTTCACGACGCCGGAACAGATCGGGCGCCAGGCAGCACAACAGGTCCACGATCTCGCGCTGTCGGCGAGGCAGCGCCCCGACCGCCCATGGCGATTGCCGCCGCCGGCCTGGCCGCGTTACTTCAGCGTCAGCCTCAACCGCGCAGTCGCGCGCGCGCTGGAGATCGACACCCGTGACCAGCGGCAACTGGCCCAGGGATTGTGGTCGATCGAACAGTCCGATCGCATGCAGGCCGGTCAGGAGCGGCCTGATCCGGGACGGGCACGCCCGTGAGCAACGTCGGTATCCGCGTCCGCGTACTGCTGCTGACCCTGGTCCCGCTGCTGTTATTCAGCCTCGTACTCGGGCAGTACATGGTGATGACGAGGATCCAGGACCTCGAGGCCGCATTGCAAGAACGCGGTGAGTCGATCGCGCGATTCCTCGCCTCTGAGAGCGAGTTCGGCCTGTTCTCGGATGATCGGGCGCGCCTCCAGCGCGTCGCCAGTTCATTCCTGCTCGAATCCGATGTGCATGAGGTCCTGATCCTCGATGCCGCCCGCGAGCCGGTCGCGCGCGCGACCCACGGGCGGCTGTCCGGTGACGGTCTGCTGATGCGTTTCAGCGCGCCGGTCGTCAGCACCGGGATCGATATCGCCGACAACGACGAGCTGTTACCCGTCGCCGACGTCGGCGATGCCGACAGGCTCACCATCGGTTGGGTCGATATCAGCCTGTCGCGCGAGGCCACCCTCGCCCGCCAGCAGGCCATCATTCGCAACATCGTCATCATGGCCGGCGCCACGGCGCTGCTCAGCATGCTGATCGCGCTGTGGATGGGGCGAGGCATCGTGCGGCCGATCATCCGCCTGAGCCACGCGGTGGACGGCATGCGCAAGGGCCGTCTGGAGACCCGGGTGCCGCCGTCGACCGGTGGCGAGATCGGCGCGCTCGAACACGGCTTCAACGACATGGCCGAGGTCATGGAACAGGCACGCAACCGGCTGCAGGGCAAGATCGAGGAAGCGACCGGCCGCTTGCAGTCGACGATTAGCGAACTCGAACAGAAGAACCGGGAGCTCGATGCCGCGCGCGAGAAGGCGCTGGTCGCCGGCAACGAGAAGGCGAACTTTCTCGCCAACATGAGCCACGAGATTCGCACCCCGATCAACGCGATTCTCGGTTATACCTCGCTGCTCGAGAAGTCCGGCCTGAGCGCGGAGCAATACGAATATGCGCGCACGATCGGCTGCGCATCGACACAATTGCTGCGCGTCATCGACGATATCCTCTCCTTTTCGAAGATCGAATCGGGGACGGTCCAGCTCGACAGCGGCGATTTCGATCTGCGCGATGTCTTCGAGGACGTCCTCTGCTTGCTCGGTCCCGAGGCCCGCGACAGGAATCTCGAGCTGGTGCTGCTGATCGACTCCGACGTGCCGCTGAAACTGCGCGGCGATGCCGTGCGCTTCCGCCAGGTCGTCATCAACCTGATGAACAACGCGATCAAGTTCACCGAGCGCGGCGGCGTCAACATCGAGGTGCGCCTGGTGTCGATGGAGGACAACCGGGTCGAGATCGAGATCAGGATCATCGACAGCGGCATCGGCATCGCGCGCGACGTCGTCGATAGAATATTCAGCTCCTTTCATCAGGCCGATGCGACGATCTCCAGGCGTTACGGCGGCACCGGGCTCGGGCTCGCGATCGTATCGCGACTGGTCTCGCTGTGGGGCGGGAAGATCGGCGTGTCCAGCGAGCCGGGCGAGGGATCCACGTTCTGGTTCACGTTCGGATGCGAGCTGCAGCCCTCGCAGGACGACCACACCGCCGCGCCCGCGCTGGCCGGCCACAAGATCCTGCTCTACGACGACAATCCGGTCGCCCGCCGCGCGGTGCGTAACCTGCTGATGAGCTGGTCGATCAATGTCTGGCTTGCGCGCCGGCGCGCTCAGGTCGGTGAAATGCTCGATGCCGCGCGCCGGGCCGACGAACCCTTCGATCTGGTCATCATCGGTACCGGCGCCGGGTCGGCCGATGAGCGTTTCGGTGCTGACGCCATCGATGGCGATGAGCAGATCGCTGACCAGGTGCGTCACGAGCACGGCATCCCGATGCTGCTGATGGCGAACAGCGGGCGCACCGCCCTGCTCGGCCGCTCGCTGAGCGACAGCGGGCTCAGGATCGCGATCAAGCCGGTGCGACGCGACATTCTGCATCGCAACCTGTGCGCGCTGCTCGCTATCGAATGGCCGCTTGCGGTCGAGGCCGGGGACAGCGCGCAGCGCGCGGACGATGACGGCGACGGCGCCGGCGCCGATGGTGAATTTCACGGTCTGCGCGTGCTGTTGGCCGAAGACAACGAGTTCAACCGTGCGCTGGTCACGCGGGTGCTCGAGGGCGCCGGCATCGAAGTCACCCAGGTCGCCGGCGGCGACGAGGCGCTGTCACGCGCGCGGGCCCGGGACTTCGACTTCATCCTGATGGACCTGCATCTCCCCGGCATGGACGGCGCCGAGACCGCCAGGCGGCTGCGCGAACTGCGGCCGTCGCTGAGGCATATCCCGATCATCGCGCTGACCGCCGACGTGTTCTTCGATAATCCGGAGAAGCTGCGTCAGACCGCGATCGATGCCTGCCTGCTCAAGCCGCTCGACGAAGCCCAGTTGTGGGAACTGATTCGTACGCTCTGCGTCCTGCCGGCGACCGAGGGACAGCAGCGACCGCGCACCGATGACCCGGTCAGCGTCGAGGAGGTACGGAAGCGATTGTGGCCGAAGCTGGTGGCGGCGATCACGGAACTGCGCGGGCATATCCTGGCCGCGGCGACCGCCGGCGACCGCCGCCTGCTCTCGGAACGGGTCCATGAACTGAAGGGACTGACCGGTTATTTCGGCCTCGATGGACTCGAGGCCGGGATTCGCGAAATCGAGGCGCGGCTCGCCGCCAATGACGACGACGCGGCGGTGACGGAGGCGGTGAAACGACTGGTCGACCGGATCGCGGTAGATGCTCTACTCTGACCCCGTCTCCCGGAGGAACACGCGGCGGAAGTTGCGGGTCGTCGCCTCGGCGATGCGTTCGAGCGGGACGCCGCGCAGTTCGGCGATATGCTCGGCGACATACCGCGTGTAGGCCGGCTGGTTCGGTTTGCCGCGATGCGGCGCCGGCGTCAGGTAGGGACAGTCGGTCTCGACGAGGAGACAGTCCTCGGGCAGTTCCGCGGCGACCTTTTTCAGCGCCTTCGCATTGTCGAAGGTGACGATGCCCGAGAACGAGATCAGCAAACCGAGCTCGACCGCGGCCCGCGCGGTATCGAGATCGGCGGTGAAGCAGTGCAGCACGCCACCGACCTCGCCGGCGTTCTCCTCGCGCAGGATCCTCAGCGTATCCTCGCTGGCGTCGCGCATGTGGACGATCAGCGGCAGGCCGGTCTCGCGCGCGGCGCGGATATGACGGCGGAAGCGCTCGTGCTGCCAGTCCATGTCGCCGCTGCTGCGGAAATAATCGAGCCCGGTCTCGCCGATCGCGATGATGCGCTCGCCCGAGCGCGCGAGCCGGACCAGTTCGGCGACGTCGGGCTCCCTGCCCTCGCGCTCGTTCGGATGTACGCCGACCGAGCCGTAGACGTTCGGATACGCCAGCGTCAGCGCCAGCACCTTCGGGAATTCCTCGAGCCGGATCGACACGCAGAGCATTTCGGTGACGCCGTGCGCGCGCGCATTGTCGAGCACCCCGGCGAGATTGCCGTCGAAGGCGTCGAGGTCGAGCAGATCGAGGTGACAGTGGGAGTCGACGATTTCCATCGCCGGGAAGTATAACAAACCGGTACAAACCGGGGGTCAGAGTCGTTTGATCACCACCTTCCAGCAATATACGCAGGCAGTTTCGATCAAACGACTCTGACCCCTTACATCGTGTGCGTCATGCGGTCCGACTTCAGCGCGCCGGCGAGATAGGTCTCGATCTTGTTGCGGACGGCGTCGCCGTCCTTGTCGGTGAACTGCACGCCGATACCGGCGACGAAGTGACCCTGGGCGTCCTTCGGGTTGATCCAGGCGACGCGGCCGACGACCGGCATCTTCTCGGTCTCCTCCATCAGCGTCAGCAGGATGAAGACCTCGTCGCCGAGGGCATAGGACTTGTTGGTCGGGATGAAGATGCCGCCGCCCTTGAAGAACGGGATATACGCGGAATACAGCGAGCCCTTGTCCTTGATCGCGAGCGAGAGGATGCCCTGCCGGTGGCCGCCATGCGGGTGCGCCCCTTGCGCGTGGGAAGACTGTTCGGGTTCGCTGCTCATCATTCCCTGTCCGGGAGTAAGGTATCGGTTGAAAAAATTGCTTTAACTATATGTTTATCTAGTTTTATTTATAGATACCCAGCCCAGCAGGGCGTCCTCGAGCAACAACTGGGGGCTGACCTGGCCGTCGGCGTCGCGCAGCGCGGCGGTGATCCGGTCGAGCTGGCCGAGCAGGCTCCCGGCCTCGAGGCCCGCGGCCAGCGCGGCCAGCGAGCGGCGCTGGTCGGGGTTGTTGATCCGTGGCGGCGCCTCCGCGGCCTTCAGGCGCGCCATGTCGGCAAACCAGCCGTATAACCAATATAGCGATTCCTGCAGCCCGAACTTTAGCCAGTTTTCAGCCACCTGGACCGGGTCGGCCTGCCCGGAGGCCAGCCCTTCCAGGTCCGCGAACATCGACATGCGTTGCTCGAGCCGCCCCTCCCCGGCCAGCGCCAGCGCCGCCAGCGGGGCGCCGGCGGCGAGATCGAGCAGGAGCGCGGGGTCGTCGCCGATGCCGTCCTGTGTCGCCAGCCACGCGATAGTGGCCTCGCGCGCCGTCGACGGCGGATCGACGGAGTGGAAATCGATGCGCTGGCAGCGGCTCAGGATCGTCGCCGGCAGGGCCGCCGGTCGCGCGCTGGCCAGGATCAGCAGCGTGCCCGGCGCGGGTTCCTCGAGGGTCTTCAGCAGCGCGTTCGCGGCGCTCGCGCTCATCGCCTCGGCCGGGTCGATGACGACGACGCGGGCGCCGGCGTAGTGCGTCTTCAGCGCAAGGTAGTCGACGAGTTCGCGGACCTGGTCGATGCCGATGCCGCTGCGTTCCTTCTGCGTCTTTTCGTTGATCTCGATCTCGCAGACGCGAAGATCCGGATGGGTGCCGGCGGCGAGCAGCGTGCAGGCCGGACAGGCGCCGCAGGCCAGGCCCTGTCCGTCCGGGGTCCGGCACAGCAACGCACGGGCGAAGGTCTCGGCAAAGCGGCGCTTGCCGAGACCGCCACGGCCGCAGAACAGCAGCGCATGCGGCAGACGGCCGACCGCGCGGGCGCGCGCGAGCAGCGCCCAGGCCTCGCCATGCCAGGGCAGCAGTCCGTTCAGCGCGGGATCTCCCGTTCGAGCCACGACGTCAGGACCTCCGCGATCTGTCGTTGCACGTCGGCGAGCGATTGCGCGGCATTGATGACGCGGTAGCGGCCGGGCTCGCGTCGCGCGAGATCGAGGTAGGTCGCGCGCACGCGTTCGAAAAACGCGAGCTCCTCGCGCTCGAAGCGGTCGGCCGCGGCGCGGCGGTGGGCGCGCGTGAGCCCGATCTCGACCGGCATGTCGAACAGCAGCGTCAGCGCCGGCGTCACATCCGCGTGGACCCAGCGCGCGAGCACCTCGACGCGGTCGAGTGGGATGCCGCGACCACCGCCCTGGTAGGCGAAGGTTGCGTCGGTGAAGCGATCGCACAGCACGAAGCGGCCGGCCGCGAGGGCCGGACGGATCACCCGTTCGAGGTGTTCGGCGCGCGCGGCGAACATCAGCAGCAGTTCGGCATCGGCGGACATGCCGTCGTGGCGGTGATCGAGCAGCAGGCCGCGGATCTCCTCGCCGAGCGTGGTGCCGCCGGGCTCGCGCGTCAGCACGACTTCGCCGCCGGCGGCCTCGAGCAGTTCGCGGATATACGGGATGTTCGTCGTCTTGCCGCCGCCTTCGATGCCTTCGACGGTGATCAAGCGGCCGGGCTGCGGAGATCGGGTGGTCATGGGCCTGCCGTCATTCGCTGATGCCAAGGATGTATTTCCTGACCGCGCGCTCATGCTCGGCGAGCGTCGCCGAGAAGTGGTGCGTGCCGTCGCCGCGCGACACGAAGAACAGCTCGTCGCCGTCTTCGGGATGCAGCGCGGCGCGCAGCGACGCCGCGCCGGGCAGCGCGATCGGCGTCGGCGGCAGGCCGCGGCGGGTGTAGGTATTATACGGCGTATCGGTACGCAGGTCGCTGCGCGTGATGCGGCCGCCGAAGCGGTCGCCGAGACCGTAGATCACGGTCGGGTCGGTCTGCAGGCGCATGTTGGTCTCGAGCCGGCGCACGAATACGCCGGCGATGCGATGGCGTTCCTCGGGCGCGCCGGTCTCCTTTTCTATCAGCGAGGCGAGGATCAGCGCTTCATACGGATTGTCGATCGGCAGACCGCCCGAGCGGCGCTCCCATTCCTGCGCGAGACGCTGTTCCATCGCCTGGTAGGCGCGGCGCAGCAGCGTGACGTCCGGCGTGTTGGCGACGAAGTGATAGGTATCGGGGAAGAAACGGCCCTCCGGATGTTCGCCGGGCGCGCCGATCGCGGCCATGATGTCGTCGTCGGTCGCATCCTCGAGCGTCCAGCGGAGCTTGTCGTGATCGCGGATCGCCGCGAGCATCTGGCGGAAGGTCCAGCCCTCGGGGATCGTCAGCGCGTAGCGGATCACGTCGCCGGTCTCGAGCTTGTGCAGCAGGTCCGGCGGCGTCATGCCCGGCGTCAGCAGGTATTCGCCGGCGTGAATGCTGTCGGCGCGCCCGCGCAGGCGCGCGTGCCAGACCAGCCAGCGCGGCCGTTCGAGATGGCCCAGGGCCTCGAGTTCACGCGCGACCGTGATCAAGCCGCTGCCCGGCGCGACGTCGTATTGCAGTGGCGCCTCGACGCCGCTGAGCGGCGATGTCAGGAAGCGCTGGTAATCGTAGTACAGTATCGCGGCGACCATCACCACCCCGGCGACGATCGCGATCCCCGTCCTGACCAGCCAGTGTTTCATGCTTCCGTGGCCAGGCTGTGGCGCGAGTTGCCGGCCATCAGCGTCCGCGTGATCGGGCCGATCGCGTAGCTGGCCTGTTCGAAGCGCCGGACCGGGAGGATGCCGGTCAGGCTGTTGCAGATGAAGACCTCGTCCGCGGCCTCGATCTCGCCGGGCAGCAATCGGGTCTCGACGACGCCGAGTCCGCCGGCCTGCGCGCTTTCGATGACCAGCGCGCGCATGATGCCGGCCACGCCGCAATGCCGCAGCGCCGGCGTGCGCAGTTCGCCGCGGACGACGGCAAACAGGTTGCTCATCGTCCCTTCGATGACCGCGCCCTCGCCGTCCATCATCAGTCCCTCGCGGATCGCCGGGTCGTCCCATTCCGCCCGCGCCAGCACCTGTTCGAGCCGGTTCAGGTGCTTGAGCCCGGCGAGCGCCGGATTCGACCCCAGCCGGGTCTCGCACAGTCTGAGCGCGATGCCGTGCCGGTAGTCGTCCGGCGCCGGCGGGGGCGCGGGCAGCAGCATCACGATGCGCGTCGGCGCTGCCGGTTCCTCGCTCGCAATCCGGTAGCCGCGCCCGCCCGGCCCGCGCGTGACGACGATCTTCAGCGCCGCGCGCGGCGCGTCCGCGCACAGGTCGGCGGCCTCGCGCGTCAGCAACTCCGGGTCAGGCGGCGGGATCCGCAGACGCCGGCAGCCGTCCTCGAGCCGGCGCAAATGACGATCGAGCAGCCGGGGCGCGCCGTCGCGGACCGCGATCGTCTCGAACAGGCCATCGCCGTATTGCAGGCCGCGATCGAGCGCGCTGACATGCCCGGCGGGTTGTCCGTTGATCAGCATCATCGGCGTCATTCTACTTCAGTCGACGAACGCGCGAATCAGTCCGCGCGCCTTCGAGCGGGTCTCGTCGAGTTCCTTCTCCGGGATCGAATCGGCGACGATGCCGGCGCCGGCGCGCAGGGTCAGCGCATCGCCGCGCCGCTCGAGCGTGCGGATCAGGATGTTCAGGTCGAGACTGCCGTCGCGGTTCAGGTAACCGAGCGAGCCGGTGTAGGCGCCGCGGACCTCGCCCTCGAGTCCGGCGATGATCTCCATGCAGCGCACCTTGGGGCAGCCGGTGATGGTGCCGCCGGGAAATACCGCGCGAATGATCGCGCCCGGCGTCATCCCGTCACGCAGGCGTCCGCGGACGTTCGATACGATGTGATGGACGTGCGCGTAGGACTCCAGCGTCATCAGTTCGTTGACGGTCACCGTGCCCGGCACGCACAGGCGGCCGAGGTCGTTGCGCTCGAGGTCGATCAGCATGATGTGCTCGGCGCGCTCCTTCGGGTGCGCGAGCAGCCGGTCCGACAGCGAACGGTCGGCGGCGGGATCGGCGCCGCGCGGGCGGGTGCCCGCGATCGGGCGGGTCTCGACGATGCCGGCGCGGGCGCAGACCAGCCGTTCCGGCGACGAGCTGATGATTGTCAGCTCGCCGATCTGCGCCAGCGCCGCGAACGGCGCCGGGTTGCTGCGCCGCAGGCTGTCATAGATCGCCGCCGATTCGCTGCCCGGCGCGAGCCGGCCGCGCCAGGCGCGCGACAGATTGGCCTGGAAGACATCGCCGTCGGTGATGTGGCGAAGGATGCGGCGGACGCCGTCGAGAAAGACCGCGGGCGAGTCTTCGGCAAACGACCCCGCGAGCCTGGGCGACGCCAGGGGCGCGAGGCTACGGCCGCGGGCGAGATCCGCCTGCACCGTCTCGACCAGCGCCTCTTGCCCGGGTTCGGCGACGAGACGGACGCGGCCGGTCGCATGATCGCGGATCAGCGCGGCCGGACAGCGCAGGGCCACGGCGACCGGTCCCCTGCCCCGCTGCATCACCGGCGCAAGCCGCGGCTCGATTTCGGCGGCGAGTTCATAGCCGAGATACAGGCACCAGCCGCCGTGGAACGGCAGGTCCGGCGAGTCGTCCTGCACGCAACGCTGCTCGCGCCACCAGGCATCGAGGGCGTCGAGAAAGCCCGCGCCGGACGGCTGGTGGCCCTGCCCTTCGATACGACCGTCGGCGGCCAGGGTCAGACGCGCGCCGTCGGTGATGAACAGCAGGTCATGGCGCGCCTGCGGGCCGCCGCGGCTGACGCTTTCGAGGAGACAGGGGTAGCGTGCCGGATCCTGCCGCTGCAGGGACAGCAGATCCGTATCAGGTTCAATAATATGAATCAAAAGGATTCAGCAAGTTGAAGCCGATTACTAAGGTAACTTCCTGAATACGAGGGTGCCGTTCGTGCCGCCGAAGCCGAACGAGTTCGAGATCGCGACGTCGATCTTCATCGGTCGGGCCTCGTTGGGGACATAGTCGAGGTCACAGTCGGGATCCGGGTTCTCCAGATTGATCGTCGGCGGCGCGACCTGGTCGCGGATCGCGAGGATCGAGAAGATCGCCTCGACGCCGCCGGCGGCGCCGAGCAGATGCCCGGTCATCGACTTCGTCGAGCTGACCGCGAGTCGCGCGGCGTGATCGCCGAAGGTGGCCTTGATCGCGACGGTCTCGGCCTTGTCGCCGGCCGGCGTCGAGGTGCCGTGCGCATTGACGTAGTCGACCGCGTCGAGGTCGAGGCCGGCGTTGCGCAGCGCGTTCAGCATGCAGCGGCGCGCGCCGTCGCCGTCGCCGCAGGGCGAGGTCATGTGATAGGCGTCGGCGCTCATGCCGTAGCCGACGACCTCGGCGTAGATATTCGCGCCGCGCCTGCGCGCATGTTCGTATTCCTCGAGCATGACGACGCCGGCGCCCTCGCCGAGCACGAAGCCGTCGCGGTCGCGGTCCCACGGACGGCTCGCACGCTCGGGATCGTCATTGCGCTGCGACAGCGCGCGCGCGGCGCCGAAACCGCCGAGCCCCATCGGCGAGGTCGCCATCTCGGCGCCGCCGGCGAGCATCATGTCGGCGTCGCCGTACTCGATCATGCGGGCAGCGTCGCCGATGCTGTGGGTGCCGGTCGTGCAGGCGGTGACGATCGCGACGTTCGGACCCTTGAGGCCGCACATGATCGACAGGTTGCCCGAGATCATGTTGATGATGTTGCTCGGCACGAAGAACGGCGAGATCTTGCGCGGGCCGCCGCCCAGGTAGGCCTTGTGCCCCTCCTCGATGCCAGGCAGTCCGCCGATGCCGGAGCCGATCGACACGCCGATGCGCTCGGCGTTCTCCGCGGTGACCTCGATGCCGGAGTCCTTCAGCGCCTGGAGGCCGGCGGCGATGCCGTAATGGACGAAGGGGTCCATCTTGCGCGCCTCTTTCGGCGGGATGTAGTCATGCAGCGGAAAGCCCTTGACCGTCGCGGCGAAACGGGTCGGGAACGCCGACACGTCGAAACTCGTGATCGGCGCGGCGCCGCTCTTGCCGGCGAGGATGTTGTCCCAGGACTCGCCCACCGTCAGGCCGACGGGGCTGACCATGCCGAGTCCGGTGATGACGACGCGTCTTTTCATGCGTGATCGAGTCCCTGCAATCCAGTGGCATGAGGCCGGTATCCCGGCTGCGCCCGGGGTCCGCGTCGTGCGTACCGGGCGCGCCGGAATACCGGCCTGATTATGCGTTCAGAAGGTGGGCATTACAAACATCGGAAGGAAACAGGAAGACTTGCGGGCGTCGGGACGCGGCAAGGCTTCAACGGTGACTCAGCCCGGCTTGTGATTCGTGATGTAGTCGATCGCCTGCTGAACGGTCGTGATCTTCTCGGCCTCTTCGTCCGGGATCTCGCACTCGAATTCCTCCTCGAGGGCCATTACCAGCTCAACGGTGTCCAGCGAGTCTGCGCCAAGATCATCGACGAACGAGGCCTCACGGGTGACCTCTTCTTCTTTCACGCCCAGTTGTTCCACGACAATCTTTTTGACGCGGACTTCAATGCTATCGCTCATTTACAGATTTCCTCCCTAGAAACCGATGACGGTCCGGTGCCGCAAAGCGGCTATTTTATTGGAATCCATGGCAGGATACCAGAGAAATGAACCGGTCCGGCGACGGGGTGTTAATTTAATGATATCAGTGAAAAAATCAACATTTTTATGGCATGTACATGCCGCCGTTCACGTGCAGTGTCGCGCCGGTGACATAGGCCCCTTCCGGGCCCGCGAGAAACGCGACCGCATGCGCGACATCTTCCGGCCGGCCGAGGCGACCGAGCGGTATCTGCTGCAACAGGGCCTCGTGCTGTGACTCCGGCAGTTCCTTCGTCATGTCGGTGTCGATGAAGCCGGGCGCCACGACATTGACAGTGATGCCGCGCGAGGCGACCTCGCGCGCTAGCGACTTGCTGAAGCCGATCATGCCGGCCTTGGCCGCGGCATAGTTGGCCTGGCCGGGGTTGCCGCTCAGCGCGACGACCGACGCGATGTTGACGATGCGGCCCTTGCGCGCCTTCATCATGCCGCGCAGGCAGGCCCGCGACAGGCGGAACACCGAGCCGAGATTGGTGTTCATGACCGTGTCCCACTCCTCGTCCTTCATTCGCAGCAGCAGGTTGTCACGGGTGATGCCGGCGTTGTTGACGAGGATGCCGGGCGCGCCGAAGCGTTGCTCGATCGACTTCAGTGTCGCATCGATGGCCGCCGCGTCGGTGACGTCGAGCACGAGGCCGGCGCCGTTGATCCCGGCAGCCCTCATCCACGCATCGATGCGCGCCGCGCCGTCGGCCGAGGTCGCCGTACCGGCGACCGTCGCGCCGCGGCGGCCGAGTTCTTCCGCGATTGCCCGGCCGATGCCGCGCGTCGCGCCGGTGACCAGGGCTATTTCATTTTCGAGGCTCATGTCTGTGTCCTGATCGCTTGTCGGGGTCAGACCCGATTCTGGTGGTCGAGGGCGTCCTTCAGGGACGGGATGTCGTAGACCGCCATCGCGGTCAGCTCGCGGTCGATGCGCTTGACGAGGCCGCTGAGGACCTTGCCCGGGCCGCATTCGACGATGCGGGTCACGCCCCCGGCCTTCATCCGGCGGATCGTCTCGACCCAGCGCACCGGGCTGTAGAGCTGGCGCACCAGCGCGTCGCGGATGCGCGCGGGGTCATCGAAGGCCTCGACGTCGGCATTGTGCAGCACCGGCACCGCCGGCGCGGCGATCGCGGTCTCGTCGAGCAGCCGGCGCATGCGTTCGGCGGCCGGCTGCATCAGCGCGCAGTGCGACGGCACGCTGACCGGCAGCGTCACCGCGCGCTTGGCGCCCGCATCGCGCGCGAGCGTGACCGCGCGTTCGACCGCCGCCTTCTGGCCGGCGATGACGACCTGGCCCGGCGAATTGAAATTGACCGCGGCGACGACCGCGCCCTGCGCGGCCTCAACGCAGGCCGCGATGACCTGCGCGTCCTCGAGCCCGAGGATCGCCGCCATCGCGCCCTGCCCCTCGGGGACCGCGTCCTGCATGTAGCGGCCGCGTTCGGCGACCAGTTCGACCGCGCATTCGAACGACAGCGCGTCGCCGCAGGCGAGCGCGGTGTATTCGCCGAGGCTGTGGCCCGCCATCAGCGCCGGCAGCGGGCCGCCGCACTGGCGCCAGACGCGCCAGACCGCGACGCCGGCGACGAGCATCGCCGGCTGCGTGCGGTCGGTGCGGTTGAGTTCCGCCTCCGGGCCGTCCTGGATCAGCCGCCAGAGATCGTAGCCGAGTACCTGCGACGCGGCATCGAAGGTCTCGCCGACGACCGGATAGGCGCCGCCCATCTCCGCCAGCATGCCGATCGCCTGCGACCCCTGGCCCGGAAACACAATCGCGAGTTGTGGGTCTTTCTGCTTCACTTCATCCCGTCCCTTCATCCCATCGGGCCCATCGGGGTCAGAGTAGACTGCGTCTACTCTGACCCCGTTCAGTATTTGATCAGGGCGGAGCCCCAGGTAAAGCCGCCGCCGAAGGCCTCGAGCAGCAAGGTCTCGCCGCGCTTGATGCGGCCGTCGCGCACCGCGACATCGAGCGCCAGCGGGATCGACGCCGCCGAGGTATTGCCGTGGGTATCGACGGTGACGACGACGCGCTCCATCGGCAGTCCGAGCTTGCGCGCGGTCGCGGCGATGATGCGGATGTTGGCCTGGTGCGGGACGATCCAGTCGATGTCGTTCTTGCGCAGCTTGTTCGCGACCAGCGTCTCGTCGACGATGCGCTCGAGCGTGTTGACCGCGACCTTGAACACCTCGCTGCCCTGCATCCGGATATAGGCCTCGCCTGCCCGCACCTTGTCGTAGCCTTCGGAGATGCCGGCAGGCACCATCAGCAGGTCGCGATAGCTGCCGTCGGCATGCAGGTGGGTCGATACGATGCCGGGTTCGTCGCCGGCCTCGAGGATCACCGCGCCGGCGCCGTCGCCGAACAGCACGCAGGTGCCGCGATCGGTCCAGTCGATGATGCGTGACAGGGTGTCGGCGCCGACGACCAGCGCGCAGCGCGCAGCCCCGGTGCGGATGAACTTGTCGGCGACGCCGAGCGCATAGACGAAACCGCTGCACACGGCCTGGATATCGAACGCGGTCTGGCCGTGCAGGCCCAGGCGCGCTTGCAGCAGACAGGCGGTGCTCGGAAAGACGCGATCCGGCGTCGTCGTTGCGACGATGATCAGGTCGATGTCGTGACCGTCGATGTCGGCGGCCTCGATCGCACGCCGCGACGCGGCCTCGGCGAGATCGACGGTATTCTCGCCGTCGGCGGCGATATGGCGCTGGCGGATGCCGGTGCGTTCCCGGATCCACTCATCGGTGGTGTCGACCATCTTCTCGAGGTCGGCGTTGTGCAGCACCTTCGCGGGCAGATAGCCGCCGGTGCCGGTGATGCGGGCATATTTCACTGTGCGGACCTTTCCGGCGGCCGCTCCATCAGCAGCGCCTCGATGCGGCTGCCGATGCGTTGCGGCACGTCCTTCCTGACTTCGAGCACGGCCTCCTTGATCGCGTTCGCAAACGAGGTCTCGTCGGCGCTGCCGTGGCTCTTGATGACGATGCCCTGCAGACCGACCAGGCTGGCTCCATTATATTTGCGCGGATCGATCTTGTCGCGGAAGGCGTCGAGCACCGGCTTTGCCGCCGCGCCGCGCAGCCGCGAGGTCGTCGTGCGCATGAATTCCTGCTTGATGAAATGGGCGATCATCCGGGCGACGCCTTCGCTGGTCTTCAGCGCGACGTTGCCGACGAAGCCGTCGCAGACCACGACATCGACGGTGCCTTCGTAGATATCGTTCCCTTCGATGAAACCCGCGTAGTTGATGAAGTTGCAGGACGACAGCAGGCGCGCGGCCTCTTTGACCCGTTCGTTGCCCTTGATCTCCTCCTCGCCGATGTTCAGCAGGCCGACGGTCGGCGACGGATTATTATCGACGGCGCTGGTCAGGATCGAGCCCATCACCGCGAACTGGAACAGGTGATCGGCGTGAGAATCGACGTTGGCGCCAAGATCGAGCATGCGGGTGTGGCCGCGTATGGTCGGCAGCGCGACGATGATCGCCGGACGCTCGACCCCGGGCAGCGTCTTCAGCACATAGCGCGCGGTCGCCATCAGCGCGCCGGTGTTGCCTGCGCTGACGCAGGCGGCCGCCTCGCCTTCCTTGACCAGGTTGATGGCAATGCGCATGGACGAGTCACGCTTGCCGCGCAGGGCCTGCGACGGCAGTTCGTGCATCTCGACCTTCTGCGAGGTGTGACGGATCGTCAGCCGCGAGTTCGTGCCCGCGCCGTGACGCTGAAGTTCCTGTTCAAGCGCGGGCTGATCGCCGACCAGGATCAGGTGGAGATCAGGATGCCGGGACAGCGCTGCGAGCGACGCGGGGATGGTGACCGGCGGACCGTGATCGCCGCCCATCGCGTCGAGGGCGATCGAAAGGCTCAAGCCTCAGACTTCCCCTTCCTTCGTATCGATGACCTTGCGGCCGCGGAAATAGCCGCCCGGGGTCACATGATGACGCAGGTGAGTCTCGCCGCTGGTCGGGTCGACCGACATCGTCGGCGCCTTCAGGCGATCGTGCGCGCGGCGCATGCCGCGCTTCGAGGCCGATTTCCTGTTCTGTTGTACAGCCATGGTTCAAACACTCCGTGGTTGATTCAGTTCCGTTCTTTCTGGCCGAGCAGCTTGCCGAGGTCCGCGAACGGCCGCCGCCTCTCCTGGCGGTCGTCCGGCGCAGCCGCGGGCGGTTCGATCCATTCGCCCGTGCAGCCGCAGTCCTCGGTCGCGTGCATCGGCACGGTCGGCAGCGCCAGCAGCAACTCGTCCTCGACCAGTTTGCCGAGTTCGAGCCTGCCTTCCTCGACGACCACCGGCTCGTAGTGCCCGGGCAAGATCTCCGCGGCCGATTCCGACGATGCGAGTCCGAGTTCGATCCCGACACGCATCGGATACTCGAACGCCTGCAGACATCGCTGGCAGATCAGCTGCAAGGTCGCCGTCAGCGTGCCCTGGATGAAACGCAGTTTCTGCGCATCGATACCGAAGGTCAGTTCGACTTCGACCTCGCCTTCTGTATCATGCAGAGACTCCCTGAGTCGCGACATCGCAACCAGTGGCATGCTGCCGCGCAGGGTGGCGCCCGATTCCGCCAGGCGACCCGGATGCACGCTCTGCGGCAGTCGGCCGGACATAGGCGCACATCATAGGGCCAGAGCCCGTAACTGTCAAAATTTACTGATAAATTTCAATGAATGTCCGACGCCGCGCCCCTGACCTGATCCTCGCCTCGAGTTCCCCGTACCGCCGCCTGCTGCTGGAGCGGCTCGGCATCCCGTTCACGGTCGCCGCGCCCGATATCGACGAGCGCCCGCTGCCCGGCGAGCCGCCCGAGGCGATGGTCCTGCGCCTCGCCGAAGACAAGGCCCGCCGCGTGGCCACGGACCACCCCCGCGCCCTGATCATCGGCTCGGACCAGGTCGCCGTGCTCGACGGACGCATCGCGGGCAAGCCCGGCGGACACGAGGCCGCGGTCGCGCAACTGCTGGCCTCGTCCGGTCGCACGGTGCCGTTCCTGACCGCGCTGTGCGTACTTGACGCCGCGAGCGGACGCCGGCAATCGGAGATCGTCACGACCCGGGTCACCTTCCGCGAACTCGATCGCGCGACCGTCGAAGGCTATGTCGCCGTCGAGCGTCCCTATGCCTGCGCCGGCGCGCTGCAGGTCGAGCAGCTCGGCATCACGCTGCTCGAGCGCATCGACAGCGAGGATCCGACCGCATTGATCGGCCTGCCGCTGATCCGCCTCGGCCGCATGCTCGCGGCCGAGGGAATCAACCTCTACGCATAGGCAAGAGAATGGAGACACAGACCGACAAGGAAGCCCCGCCTGCCCGCCCCTGGCATTCGCTCGGCGCCGCCGAGGCGCTGTCGCTGCTCGAAAGCGGTCACGACGGGCTGACCGCCGACGAGGCCGCGCGCCGGCTCGCGCGATACGGTCACAATCGCCTGCCGCCGCCGCAGCAGCGCGGCCCGCTGCTGCGCCTGCTGGCGCAGCTCAACAACCTGCTGATCCAGGTGCTGATCGGCGCCGCCGTCATCACCGCGGCGATCGGCCACTGGATCGACGCGGCGGTGATCATGGCCGTCGTCATCGTCAACACGATCATCGGCTTCGTCCAGGAAGGCCGCGCCGAGCAGGCGCTCGACGCAATTCGTCACATGCTCGCGCCGAACGCCTCGGTGACGCGCGACGGTCATCGTCATACCCTGCCGGCCGAGGAACTGGTGCCCGGCGACCTCGTGCTGCTCGAACCCGGCGACAAGGTGCCGGCCGATCTGCGCCTGCTGAAGATCAAGGGCCTGCGTATCCAGGAGGCGGTGCTGACCGGCGAATCGGTGCCGGTCGACAAGGGCACGGAGGCCGTCGGCGAGCGGACCGATCTCGGCGATCGCCGCTCGATGGCCTTCTCGGGCACGCTGGTCGCCGCCGGCCAGGGTACCGGCATCGTCGTCGCGACCGGCACGGGGACCGAGATCGGGCGCATCAGCGGCCTTTTGACCGAGGTCGAGCAGATGACGACGCCGCTGCTCGCGCAGATGGCGGTATTCGCGCGCAAGCTGACCTTCGTGATCCTCGGCGCCGCGCTGCTGATGTTCCTGTTCGGCTGGGTCGTGCGCGGCATGGCGCCGGACGAGATGTTCATGATCGTCGTTGCGCTCGCGGTCGCCGCGATCCCGGAGGGACTGCCGGCGATCCTGACGGTGACGCTGGCGATCGGCGTGCAGCGCATGGCCTCGCGCAACGCCATCATCCGCCGCCTGCCCTCGGTCGAGACGCTCGGCGCGGTGTCCATCATCTGCTCCGACAAGACCGGGACGCTGACCCGCAACGAAATGACGGTGCGCAGTATCGCGCTCGCGGAACGCACCTTCACGACGACCGGCACCGGCTACGACCCGCACGGCGAATTCCTGGTCGACGACACTGCGGTCGATCCCGACGATCATCCCCTGCTCGCGGAATTCCTCCACGCCGGCCTGCACTGCAACGATTCCTCGTTGCGCCTGCGCGAAGACGACTGGCGCGTCGACGGCGATCCGATGGAAGGCGCGCTGCTGGTCGCCGCGGTCAAGGGCGGCTTCGAAATTGCGCAGGAACGCAAGCGCCATGCGCGCACCGACGTCATCCCGTTCGATGCCGCGCACTGTTTCATGGCCGTGCTCGTCCATGACCACGCGGGTAACGGCCACGTGTTTGTCAAGGGCGCGCCGGAGAAGGTCATCGCGATGTGCGCGATCGAACGCCATGCGGGCGGTGACCGTCCGATCGACGCCGAGGCCTGGCGCATGCGTATTGATGAAATCGCGGCCGAAGGACAGCGCGTGCTCGCGGTCGCGACGCGACCCGCCGACGGCGGGCAGGCGACGCTGACCTTCGACGACGTCGAGTCGGGGCTGGTGCTGCTCGGGCTCATCGGGCTGATGGATCCGCCGCGCGAAGAGGCGATCGCGGCGATCGCCGAATGCCAGTCGGCGGGCATTCGCGTCAAGATGATCACCGGCGATCATGCCGCGACCGCCGGCGCGATCGCGGCCCAGCTCGGGCTCGCGAACAGCCATGAGGTGGTGACCGGGCGCGAACTCGACGCGCTCGATGACCGCGCCTTCGCCGACACCGCGATGCGCGTCGATGTCTTCGCGCGCACGACGCCCGAACACAAGCTGCGCCTGGTCGAGGCCCTGCAGGCGCACGGCATGGTCGTCGCGATGACCGGCGACGGCGTCAACGACACCCCGGCGCTGAAACGCGCCGACGTCGGCGTCGCGATGGGCAGAAACGGCACCGAGGCCGCCAAGGAGGCCTCGGAGATGGTGCTCGCCGACGACAACTTCGTGTCGATCGCGCAGGCCGTGCGCGAAGGCCGTACCGTCTACGACAACCTCAGGAAGGCGATCCTGTTCCTGCTGCCGATCAACGGCGGCGAGTCGCTCGGCATCCTCGCCGCGGTGCTGCTCGGCGTCATGCTGCCGATCACGCCGCTGCAGATCCTGTGGGTCAACATGGTCAGCTCGGTGGTGCTGGCGATGGCGCTGGCCTTCGAGCCGGCCGAGCCGAACGTCATGAAGCGGCCGCCGCGCCGGCGCGGCGAGCCGATCCTGTCGGCCTTCCTGGTCTGGCGCATCTGCCTGGTCTCGCTGCTGTTCGTGAGCGGGATCTTCGTGATGTTTTTCTGGTCGCTGTCCCTGGGCGCGACCGTCGAGGAGGCGCGTACCTACGCGGTCAACGCGCTGGTCGTCATGGAGGTGTTCTACCTGTTCAACGTCCGCTTCCTCGGCGTCGGCTCGCTGTCATGGCAGCGAATCATCGGCACCAAGGTGATCTGGATCGCGCTGGCGATGGTCGTCTCGTTGCAGATGATCTTCACCTATACGCCGTTCATGCACTTCTTCTTCGACACGCGCCCGGTCGACTTCATCCACGGCATCGCGATCCTCGCGACCGGCGTTGCCGTGTTCACGATCCTCGAACTCGAGAAGTGGCTGGTCAACAGGATGAAGCGCTGATCCGGTGGTTAGCAGGCTGCTGAACCGGCCCGGCGGGTTTGCTCAGATCGGGGTCAGAGTAGACTTCGTCTACTCTGACCCCCCGGGGAGGGTTAGTTCACCGGCCTGCTAGCGCAGCTCGGTGCGGAAGGCGTTGATGACGGCGTTGGCGGCGACGGCGCCGAAGCGTTCGGCGAAGCGTTCGAAGACCGGACGGCGGTAGGTATAGTCGACGATGCGCTCGGCGCCGATGATCTCGCGGGCGACATAGCTGCTGCTGCCGAGGCCGTCGATCAGTCCCAGCTTCAGGCTCTCCTCGCCGCTCCAGACCAGGCCGGTGAACAGCGTCGCATCGTCGTCCTTCAGGCGGTCGCCGCGCCCTTCCCTGACGACCTTGATGAACTGTTGATGGACGTCGTTGAGCATCGAACGCACATGCCTGACCTCGTCTTCCTTCAGCGGCGAGAACGGGTCGAGGAAGCCCTTGCTCTCGCCGGCGGTCAGCAGGCGGCGCTCGACGCCGAGTTTCTCCAGGGTTTCGACAAAGCCGAAGCCGTCGATGATGACGCCGATCGAGCCGACGATGCTGGCCTTGTCGGCATAGATCTCATCGGCGCCCGCCGCGATGTAGTAGCCGCCGGACGCGCAGATGTCGGTGACGACCGCGTACAGGCGTTTGTCCGGATGCAGGCCGCGCAGGCGCGCGATCTCGTCGTTGACATAGCCGGCCTGCACCGGGCTGCCGCCCGGGCTGTTGATGCGCAGGATGATCGCCTCGGCGTCCTTGTTGTCGAAGGCGCGGCGCAGACCGGAGATGATGTTGTCGGCGCTGGCGTCCTGGCCGTCGGCAATGACGCCGCGGATCTCGATCAGCGCGGTGTGCGCGCCCTTCGCGCCCTCGTCGCGGAAATTGCCGGGCCAGTACAGCGCGAGGATCAGCACCAGATACGAGAAGAACAGCAGCTTGAAAAAGATGTTCCAGCGCCGGGCGCGGCGCTGCTCGCCGAGCGCCGAGAACGCGAGGCGTTCGAGCGCGTCACGGGCCCAGGCGCCGTCGCCGTCCTTGCCGGAGGCGGCCCGGGCGGCCGGGCTCGCCGCGGCCGGCGTCTGCGCGGGGTCGCGCGGTCCGCCGAGCCAGGGATCCTGTCTGTCGTTGTCTGCCATCGTCGTGTGCCTGTCTGTGCTGTCCGGTCCCGTGGCGGGCCGGTTCATTCTATCCTGTCGCGCGGGACGCCCGCCAACCAGCCGGTGATCTCGCGGATGTCGTCGAGGCAGCCCAGCGGCTTCGCGGCGAGCAGGCGTTCCCGGGCATGCACGCCGTAACTGACCGCCAGCGCGCCGGCGCCGGCGTGACGGGCCATCAGCATGTCATATTCGGTATCGCCAATCATCAGCGTTTCATGAGGCCAGGCCCCGGCGACGTCCATGACTTCGACCAGCATCTGCGGATCGGGTTTCGACGCCGTTTCATCGGCGCAGCGCGTCACCGCGAACAAGCCGCTGCAACCGGTCTCGTCGAGCGAACGGTCGAGGCCGCGCCGCCCCTTGCCGGTCGCAACCCCGAGCAGATAGCCGGCGCGGTCGAGCGCCACCAGCGTCTCGCGCGCGCCGGGGAACAGCGTCGCCGGCGCATGGTGGTCGGACAGGAAGTGATAGCGATAACGGTCGGTCAGCCCGCGCAGGGTCTCGCCATCGATCTCCGGCGCCAGCGTCCGGAACGCCTCGGGAAGGCCGAGCCCGATCACGTTCAGCAGTGCCTCGCGCGGCGGCGCGGCAAAGCCGAGGTCCTCGAAGGTCATCGCCAGGCAGCCGGTGATGCGCGCCTCCGAATCCATCAGCGTCCCGTCCCAGTCGAACACCAGCAGCTTATAGGGCAGTTCGCTCATCTTCCCTTCCCACTTCCAACGGGGTCAGAGTAGACGAAGTCTACTCTGACCCCGTTTTGTCGAGGACTTCGCGCAGGGCGCGGGGCAACGGGCAGGATACCGCGACCGGGCTGCCGTCGCGGGGGTGGTCGAAGCCGAGCGCATGCGCGTGCAGGAAGATGCGCTTGAGGCCGAGCGCGCGCATGCGCCGGTTCAGCGCCTCGTCGCCGTACTTGTCGTCGCCGGCGAGCGGATGGCCGATACCGGCTGCGTGGACGCGGATCTGGTGCGTGCGTCCGGTGCCCAGTACGGCCTCGACCAGCGTCGTATCGCGTAAGCGTTGCTGCGGGGTGAAGCGCGTCACCGCGTCCTTGCCGCCCTCCTCGTCGATCTCGACCACGCGCTCGCCGGCGCGGACGCGGTTGCGATCGAGACGAAGATCGACGGTGCGCCCGCCCCCGGCCCAGCGACCGCCGACCAGCGCGAGATAGCGTTTCTCGACCCGCCCGCTCTCGCGAAACATCCCCTGCAGGGCGGGCAACAGGCGCCGGTTCTTCGCCACCAGCAGGCAGCCCGAGGTATCGCGGTCGAGGCGATGGACGAGATTCAGGTCCGGGCAGTCCGGCCGCAGGGCCCGCAGGGCCTCGATCAGGCCATAGCGCAGTCCGCTGCCGCCATGGACCGCGACCCCGGACGGCTTGTCGATGATCATCAGGTCGTCATCCTCGAACAGGATCGCCCCGGCCAGCGCGGAGACGAGTCCCGCCCCGGGTTTCGCGGCCGTCTCGCCGGCGCCGGCATCGACCGGCGGGATCCGGACCTGATCCCCTTCCTTGAGCCGGTAGGTCGGCTTGATCCGCCCGCTGTTGACGCGCACCTGTCCGGTGCGCAGGAGACGATAGACATGACTGCGCGGCACGCCTTTCAACCGGGCCATCAGAAAGTTGTCGATACGCTGCCCGTCGCGGCCGGGGTCCACTTGGACGATCCTGGCCGAGCGCGGCGCGGTGGCGGGTTTGCTCATGGGGGAAGATGATGCGTCCTGGACCGGCCGCTGGCAAGCCGGATAACTGTTTGAAGGGCCATAAAAACATTGCTATATTAGCGGGCGTCGGCATAACCGGCACAGATTTTGTAAGCTCAGACCGGGGTGGTCTGGGCCCGCGGGTCCGGCAGTGCACATCACCGGTCGCAACCCCGGTTGCGCGGTCGGGCCACATCCCGGTCCGGAACGGGAATCCAGTGGATGTTCCGGATGCAACAATCTGATTTTAAGGGTTTTCAAGCCATCGGCGGTAGCCGGCGCGCGGGATCGTTCGCAGCGGCCGGGGCCGATGGCAGGAAAGACACAGACAACGGAAACCACGCGCTTGTGCCGTGGCATTGCCGGATACGAATTGTCAGGCCGGAGTCTTGAAGACAGGATACGCGACCATGCAGGGTGAACGAAAACCCCCGAGCGGAAACGTAACGTCACAGGATCATCACGCGTAGCGCGGCCACCCCGCCGCACGCGCAACACACGCGGCACCGCCGCGCAGGCCGACAGGCAGATTCGGCAATACCCGGGCAACGCAAGGTTGCTCACCAGGGATTGCTGACAATGAAAAGAATGCTGATCAACGCGACTCAGGCGGAAGAGTTGCGTATTGCGCTGGTCGACGGCCAGTACCTCTATGACCTCGACATCGAAACCCCGTCCCGCGAACAGAAAAAGGCCAATATCTACAAGGGCCGCATCACCCGCGTCGAACCCAGCCTCGAGGCCGCCTTCGTCGATTACGGCGCCGACCGTCACGGCTTCCTGCCGCTGAAGGAGGTCTCGCCGACCATCTTCAACGCCCCGGCCGAGGGCAACAAGCGGGTCGAGATCCGCGAGGTCCTGAAGGAAGGTCAGGAGGTCGTCGTCCAGGTCGCGAAGGAAGAGCGCGGCACCAAGGGCGCGGCGCTGACGACCTATATCTCCCTCGCCGGCCGCTACCTCGTGCTGATGCCGAACAACCCCCGCGCCGGCGGCATCTCCCGCCGGATCGAGGGCGAGGAACGCAGCGAGCTGCGCGAGGCGCTCGGCGAGATCGAGATCCCCGACGGCATGGGCGTCATCGTCCGCACCGCCGGCATCGGCAGGAGCGCCGAGGAGATCCAGTGGGACCTCGACTACCTGGTGTGGCTGTGGCGCGCGATCGAGGAAGGCGCGCAGAAGGGGCCTGCCCCGTACCTGATCTACCAGGAAAGCGACATCATCATCCGCGCGATCCGCGACTACCTGCGCCCGGACATCGGCGAGATCCTGATCGACGACGAGACGGTCTACAACCGCGCCCGCGACTTCATGCAGCGCATCATGCCGCAGAACCTGTCGAAGATTAAGCTCTACAAGGACGAGACGCCGCTGTTCACACGCTACCAGATCGAGAGCCAGATCGAGGCCGCGTTCCAGCATGAGCTGCGGCTGCCGTCCGGCGGCGCCATCGTCATCGACCACACCGAGGCGCTGGTGTCGATCGACATCAATTCGAGCCGCGCGACCAAGGGCGGCGACATCGAGGAGACCGCGCTGAACACCAACCTCGAGGCCGCCGACGAGATCGCGCGCCAGTTGCGCCTGCGCGACCTCGGCGGACTCGTCGTCATCGACTTCATCGATATGACCCCGGCGCGCAACCAGCGCGAGGTCGAGAACCGCCTGAAGGAGGCGCTGAAAAGGGATCGCGCCCGCGTGCAGATGGGTCGGATCTCGCGCTTCGGCCTGCTCGAGATGTCGCGCCAGCGCCTGCGTGCCTCGCTCGGCGAGTCGAGCCAGCACACCTGCCCGCGCTGCAACGGACTCGGCAAGATTCGCACCGTCGAGTCGCTGGCGCTGTCGATCCTGCGCGTCATCGAGGAAGAGGCGATGAAGGAGAACACCGGCCAGCTGATCGTGCAGCTGCCGGTCAATGTCGCCACCTACCTGCTGAACGAAAAGCGCGAGGTCATCGGCCGCATCGAGAAACGCCAGGAGGTCCGCATCTTCCTGATCGCGAACTCGACGCTCGAGACCCCGCGCTACGAGATCAAGCGCGTTCGCGTCGACGAGATGCCGGAAGAGGCGAAGCCGAGCTATGAGCTCGCGCACGAGATCGAGATCTCGCCGGAGCCGCTGCCGCTGAACCAGCCGCGCGTGACGCTGGAAACGCCGCTGGTGCGCGCAGTCGGCCCCGATCGCCCGCCGGCGCCGATGCCGGTCGAAGACGATCGCCTGAAGCCGGTCGTGAAGGTCGAGGGCGCCGCCTCGGGCGGATTCATTCGCCAGTTGTGGTCATCGCTGTTCGGCGCGCGTCCGGCGGAGGCCGAGGCCGTCGCCGGCACCGAAGCGACGGAGTCCGCGCCACGCAGCGAGCGACCGGCGCAGCCCCGCGAGGCGCGGTCTGCCGCCTCCGGCAGTTCACAGCCGGGCCAGGGCAACCGCCGCGGGGGTGGTGGTCGTGGTGGCCGCAACAACAACCGCCGCAGTGGTCAGGGCGACGGGCAACCGCAGCGGCCGCGACATGAGGCACGCGGCGACGGCGCGCGCGCGCCGCAGTCGGCGACCGAAGCACCGCGTCCGGCCCAGCCGGCCGCCGAGGAAGCGCCGTCGCATAGCAGTGAAGCCGCCCAGCCCGCGCAGGCTCAGCCAGCCGGCCAGGGCCCCGCGCAGCCGCAACAGCAGGGACAGGGTACGGGTCGCGGTCGCCGTCGTCGCGGTCGCGGCGGACGCGGTCGCGACCGTGACCGCGGCGAACAGGCGAATGCGGCCTCAGCGCAGGGCCAGGAGAGCGGCAACGACGGCCAGGACAAGCCGCCGCGCGAAACCTCCGCCAGTGACGCCCCGCCGCGCCAGGACAGCGCGGCGCCGGTAAACGGCAGCGGATCACAGTCGGCGGAACCGGCGCCGCGCGCCGGGCAGGCCCCGACACAGTCAACTTCGCCGCGACCTGAAGCGGTGGCCGTGACCCCGGCGCCCGCGCCATCCGCTTCCGTCACGCACGCCCCCGCGCAGCCCGGCCCATTGGCGCCGGTGCCTGCCGACAGCAGACCTGCGATGGAGCCACGGCCTTCGTCTTCGCCGCCGGCGTCACCGCCGCCCGCTTCCGGCGCATCGGCTTCGAGCATGGCGCCCCCCGGATCCTCATCCACCGTGCCGCCGCTGAAGCCGGACTTCCGTCCGAACCCGTTGCACTCGGCGGTCAGCGGGCAGTCGCCGGCGCCGCGACAGGATCAGGAACCCCCGCCTTTCAGAAAGCCCGACCACGATTGATCCGCCGCCTCGGCGGTGTCGCGTGACCGATCGTCGCGACACCGCCGCCGGCGGTATTCCCGTATCGTCCTGCCCCTGGTAGTCAGCTCGATTCCACGCCTGCCCGGACGGCAGGTACGCAGGTTTAATGTTGGCTTAATGCAGGCAGTTCAAATTTGTCGCCATTCCTTCATCACCGGATGGCGCGCATTGGAACTGTCGATCATCATCCCGATCTACAACGAGTCTGACAATGTATCTCCACTGATCGACGAGATCGGCGCCGAGCTGGGCGACACGATCGACTACGAGATCGTCATCGTCGATGACGGCAGCGACGACGACAGCCCGCGGAGATTTGCCGAACTCTGCCTGCGGCAGCCGCGCCTGCGGATCATCCGCCATGAGTCGCGGGCGGGACAGAGCGCCGCGCTGCTGACCGGAGTGCTCGCGGCCGCGGCCACTCAAGTCATCACGCTCGATGGCGACGGTCAGAACCCACCGGCGGAGATTCCGCGCATGCTCGCGGCAGCGCGCGCGCAGTCCGTCCCGGCGCTGGTCGCCGGCATTCGCCGGGTGCGTCACGATGGCAGGGTCCGGCGCTGGTCGTCCCGTATCGCCAACGGTATCCGCAGCCGCCTGCTGCGGGATGACTGTCCCGACACCGGCTGCGGCCTCAAGCTGTTCGACCGTGAAACCTTCCTCGCGATTCCGCGCTTCGATCACATGCATCGCTTCATGCCGGCGCTGTTCAAGCGCGCCGGTTGCGCGGTCGTGCTGCTCGAGGTCGATCATCGGCCGCGGATCAGGGGGCGATCGAAATACGGCGTATTCGACCGCCTGTGGGTCGGCATCGTCGATATCGCCGGCGTCATGTGGCTGAATCGGCGACTCTGCCGCGTCGATGCCAGGGAGGTGTCCCATGACCGCTATTGAATGGATCTGGCTCGGCGTCGGTCTCGCCGGCCAGGCGCTGTTCTCGATGCGGTTCCTGGTGCAGTGGCTGCACAGCGAACGGGAACAGCGTTCCGTCGTCCCGGTGCATTTCTGGTATTACAGCATCGCGGGCGGCATCACTCTGCTCAGCTATGCGCTCTACCGGCTGGACCCGGTATTCATCATCGGCCAGCTGACCGGACTCGCGATCTATGGCCGCAACCTGTATTTCATATTCAGGCAGCGCCGCGAACCGCTGATGCCGGAAAGGCTTACCCGGCAATGACAGGGCAGCGTTCATATTACCTGCTGTGGATGGCGTTATGGGCCGCCGCGGTGCTGCCGGCGCTGTCGATCCCGTTGACGCCGATCGACGAGACCCGCTATGCCGCGGTCGCCTGGGAGATGTGGCTGAGCGGCGATTTTCTCGTACCGCGACTGAACGGCGAAGCCTACAGCCACAAGCCGCCGCTGCTGTTCTGGCTGATCAACGCCGGCTGGGCGATATTCGGTATCAATGACCTATGGCCGCGGCTGATGCCCGCGCTGTTTGCGCTTGCCACGGTGTTCCTCGTGCATCGAATGGCGCGCCGCCTGTGGCCGGATCGGCCGCAGGTCGCGCTGCTCGCGCCAACCTTGTTGCTCGGCGCCGCGCTGTGGACGTTTTTCACCCCCGCCCTGATGTTCGATATCGTCCTTGCCTGCTGGGTGCTGGTCGCGGTTTCCGGTCTGCTTCGCGCGCGGATGAAGGGCGGTATCGCCGGCTGGTTCATCTTTATCGCGGCGACCGCGCTCGGACTGCTGACCAAGGGACCGGTGATGCTGTTGCATGTCGCGATCCCGGCGCTGCTGATACCATGGCTGATCCCGGTGGATCGGCCATGGCGACCCTTCGTCTGGCATGGCGCGCTGTCGGTTGCCGTGACGTGCGCGGTGGTGATGGCGTTGGCCTGGGCCTTGCCGGCCGCGCTGGCGGGTGGCGAGGACTACGCGCGCGCGATCCTGCTCGAGCAGACCAGCGATCGCATGGTCAATTCCTTCGCCCACAGCGCGGCCTGGTGGTGGTATTTGCCGCTGCTGCCGCTGGCGCTGTTTCCGTGGTTGTGGTGGCCGCGATTATGGCAGGCGACGGGCCGCGGCGCACGGATACGACTCGACGGCGGGACGCTGTTCTGCCTCGCGTGGGGGTTGCTGATCTTCGTCGCATTCTGCGTGATCAGCGGCAAGCGGCTGCATTACCTGGTTCCGCTGCTGCCCGTGTTTGCGCTGGCGGTCGCGCGCCTCGTCGATGACGCCCCGTTGCGCCCGCGCGACGGTCTCCGGCAATGGCCGATCGCGCTGGTATTCATGCTGTTCGCGGGGGTGTTTCTCACAGCGCCGTTGCTCGCGCAGGCGCTGTCGCTCCCTGACTGGGTCGCGCACATGCCGATGGCACTCGCGCTGCCATGGCTGCTGTCGGCGTTGCTGATCCTGATTCCGCGGAAACCCTTGCCGTTCCCGATCCGCGCCGCGCAGATCAGCGCGGTATTCATCGTGTCGTTCAGCCTGACGAGGGCGATCGTGTTCGACGTCGCGGGTCCCAGCTATGACCTCGGTGAGTTCAGCCGTTTCCTGCGCGACCATGAAGCCCGCGGGTCCGACATCGCCCATGTCGGCAGCTACCAGGGTCAATACAGCCTCAGTGGCCGCCTGACGCGGCCGCTGACGATCATCGAGCGCGATGGTATCGCCGCATGGCTTGAAGCGCATCCCGACGGGCTCGTCATCGACTACCGTGATGAACTTCAAGCCGACGACCATACGACCCTGGTGAAGCTCGCGCCTTACCGCAGCAAATGGGTATTGGCGTTGGCCGCCGGCGCCAGTCCGGACGCCGTGGCCGGGAGCGGCGCGTGATTCGCCGTTCGGCGGCTTCATATCGGCTTCAGACTCCGCTCCCACAATGGTCGACGTCAATTCAGGAGAACCCGCAGATGCCGCCGGCCATGCCGAACCCACTGGAGTGCCCGTTAATCCGCTCGCTCTCGTCAACCTCCACGCATGACGCGATGACCGCCTGTAAAGCGGCCGCGCCGGGACGCGATGCCGTCGAGTCCTGGATCAAGGAGGCCTATGCGCGTGTCTATGACGCGGCGATCGATGTCGATTATCCCGTGCTGATCAGCCTGCTGGATGCCCGCGGCGGGATCGCGGCCGCCGCCGGTTATCGCCGCGCCGAAAACGGCGCGCTGTTCCTCGAGCAATACACCCGCGAACCCGTGGAAAAGGTCATGAGCCGGCTGTCCGGCGAGGCGATTCCCCGCGGTCAAATTGCGGAGATCGGCAATTTCGCGTCCGCCGGCGGCGGCGCCTCGCTGTATCTCTACATGACACTGGCGATCTGCCTGCAACACGCCGGCATCACCCATGTGATGGTGACGGTAACCAAAGACCTGCACCGGCGCTTCATGCGCCTGGGCCTGCATTCGCACCTGATCTGCGAGGCCGCCCCCGATCTGCTGGTCGGCCCGGTCGATGAGTGGGGGCGTTACTATGAGACACAGCCGAGGGTGCTCGGCGGCAGTCTCGACGACGCGATTGCCCGACTGGGCACGCTGCCGGCGATGATCCGCTACTCCGGCAGTCCGCTGCGGGTTTGCGTGCACGACGAGACCGGCCATGAGTGAGTTGTCGTCGATCCTCGAAGGTCACGCCAGGGAACGCCCGCGGGCGCTCGCGCTGACGGACGGAGCAGCCGCGATCCACTATGGCGAACTGTCCGCGCTCATCGAGGCGCGCGCCCGCCGCCTGCGCGACCGCGACAGCCGGGTGATCGGCTTGAGGCTCGACAACGGGATCGACTGGGTGTTGTGGGATCTTGCCGCGCTGCGCGCCGGCATCGTCTGCGTGCCCTTGCCCGTGTTCTTTCATGTCGATCAGTTGCGACACGCCATCGTGACCGCCGGCATCGATCACCTGGTCGCTGCCGACGGGCTTCACGCGACGGGCATCATCGCCGATGTCTCTCTGTTTCCCGCGGGTACCGACAAGATCACCTTCACCTCCGGCAGCACCGGCGCCCCGAAGGGGGTCTGCCTGCCGCAGGCCGGACTCGAGCGCGTCGCGGCCTCGATCGCCACGGCCGTTGATCCGGCGGGGCCGGCGCGTCATCTTTCGGTGCTGCCGCTCGGGATCCTGCTCGAGAACGTCGCCGGTATCATGGCCACGCTGCTGTCCGGTCACCAGGCAGTCGTCCGGCCGCTTGCCGCCCTGGGCTTCGCGCGGCCCTTCGCGCCGGATTATCGCAGGCTGGTCGAGACGGTGCGCAGCGATGACATCCACACGCTGATCCTCGTGCCGGAATTGCTGCGCGGTCTGGTCGATACGCTCGAAGGCAGCGGGATGAGACTGCCGTCGCTGCGCTTCGTCGCGGTCGGCGGCGCCAGGGTCAGCCTCGGCCTGATCCAGCGCGCCCGCGATGTCGGTCTGCCGGTCTTTGAAGGCTACGGCCTCAGCGAATGCGGCTCGGTCGTCACGCTGAACACGCCCGATGCCTGCCGCGCGGGCAGCGCGGGCAAGCCGCTGCCGCATGCCGGCGTGTCGGCGCGCGACGCCGAGATCATCATCGATAACCCGGTCTTCACCGGTTACATCGGCGCCCCGCACAGCGGTCCCCTGGCGACCGGCGATCTCGGCGCCCTCGCCGAGGATGGCTTCGTCGAGATCCGCGGCCGGGCGCGCAACCTGATCATCACCTCGTTCGGGCGCAATATCGCCCCGGAATGGCTCGAGAGCATCCTGCTCGACGAGCCCGCGATCGCACAGGTCTGCATCTACGGCGACGGCCTCCCGGCGCCCCGCGCGCTGGTCGTGGCGGCCTCGGCGGACGCCGATCCCGGCGCGGCGATCGCGCGCGCGAACCGGCGTCTGCCGGAATACGCGAGGATCACGCGCTGGCACCGGGTGCCGCCATTCACCGCCACGGATGGCCTGCTGACCACGAACGGACGCGTACGCCGGGACGCCGTACTGGACCACTTCCAACCGCTCATTGCACAGGAGCCACACGATGGGATTCTACGATCGACTCGTCACTGAAACCGAATCACAGCGCAACCACCTCTATGCAGTGCCGCAGCTCGTCGATGCGCTGCAGGGCAGGATCACGCGCGAGACCTACGTCGCCTACCTGACCGAGGCCTGGCATCATGTCCGCCACACCGTCCCGCTGCTGATGGCGACCGGCGCGCGCCTCACGGACGATCGCGCCTGGCTGCGGCGGCCGATCGCCGATTACATCAGCGAGGAGATCGGTCACGAAGACTGGATCCTCAACGACATCCGCGCCGCCGGCGGGAATCCCGAGGCGGTCCGCAACAGCCGCCCACGCCGCCCGACCGAGCTGCTGGTCGCCTATAACTACGACACCATTGCGCGCCGCAATCCGGTCGGGTTCTTCGGCATGGTGTTCATGCTCGAGAGCACCAGCGTCGCGATCGCGCATCGCGGCGCGGAGGCGATCAAGGCCACGCTCGGCCTGCCGCCGGCGGCCTTTTCCTACCTGCGTTCGCATGGCGCCCTCGATGTCGAGCACCTGGCCTTCTATCGCGACACCGTCGAACGCATCACCGCGCCGGAGGACCGCGCCGCGATCATCGAGGTCGCGCAGACGACCTTCCTGCTGTTCGCGGAGGTGCTGCGCGCAATTCCCCACGTTTCATCGCAACGGAGCAGCCGCGATGCAGCCTGACGGCAGGACCGTGGTCGTCACCGGCGGCCTCGGCGGCATCGGCAGCGCGCTGGTCACCCGCCTGCGCGCGGCCGGCGCGCAGGTCCGGGTCGTCGATCGGGCGAGCGAGTCCGGCGTGATCCAGGCCGATCTGGCCGACCCGGAGGCCGTCGAGCTGCTGTGCGCGCGGCTGGCCCAGGAACGCGTCGATATCCTCATCAACCTCGCCGGCCTGCTCTGGTTCGGCCGACTCGCCGATCAGCCGCCTGCGCACCTGCACGCGATGATCCGGGTCAATCTCGAGGCGCCGATCCGCCTGGCCCAGGCGGTATTGCCGGGCATGCTGGCGCGCAGACAGGGTCAGATCGTCAATGTCGGTTCGGTGTTCGGCGCCCTGCCCTATCCGCATTTCGCGACCTACTCGGCGACCAAGGCCGGCCTCAGGGGATTTTCCGAGGCGCTCGGTCGTGAAACCGCCGGCAGCGGCATCACCGTGACGCACGTCGCCCCGCGCGCGGTCGCGACCGCGCTGAACAGCGGCCTGATCCCCGAACTGCACCGGCGCACCGGTGTCGTCACCGACAGCCCGGAGAAGGTTGCCGAACTGCTGTTCAGGGCGATACGCGATGACCGCAAGCGCCTGACCATCGGTTTCCCGGAACGGTTGTTCGCGGCCCTGAACGGGATCGCGCCCGGCCTGATCGATCACGGACTCATCGGCAAGCGCGATATCGCCGACGCGCTGCTCGATGCAACATACACACCGAAGGAGAACGCTCGTGCAAAGATTGCGTAGTCATTTTCTGTTCGCGTTCCTGCTGATCGCCATCACCGGGGCGCTGGCGCAGGCCGGTGACCCGCTCGACCTCAAGCCGACGCTGGCGGAGGATATCGCCTGGCTCCAGACCGAGTGGGCCCGCATCAAATACCAGGCCCCGGACGATGACAGCAAGATCGCCGGCTATACCCGGCTCGGCGAATATGCCGCCCGGGTCAATGCCGTCTACCCGCAGCACGCCGAACCCAGGATCTGGGAGGCGATCATCCTGTCCTCCGAGGCCGGCGTCAAAAAGAGCCTGTCGTCGCTGTGGAAGGTGATCCGCGCGCGCGAGCTGCTCGAGTCCGCGATCGCGATCGATGAAACCGCCCTCGACGGCTCCGCCCATGCCTCGCTCGGCTCGCTCTACTACCAGGTGCCCGGATGGCCGGTCAGCTTCGGCAGCAACGACAAGGCGGAACACCACCTGAAGGCCGCATTGGCGATCAATCCGGACGGGATTGACCCGAACTTTTTCTACGGCGATTATCTGATGTCGAAGAAGAAGTACGAACAGGCGGCGGCGGTCCTTGCGCACGCCCTCGAGGCAGCGCCCCGACCGGGCCGGGAACTGGCCGATGCCGGCCGCCGCCAGGAGATCAAGGCCGCGCTGGCCGAGGCGCAGCGCAAGCTGCCGCAGGCGACGGGACACGCGAATGTCCGCTAGGCATCCGGAATTATGCGCATATTACTGGTCGAGGATGACAGGCAACTCGGCAAGGCGACCGAGGCGGGCCTCAGGACCGTCTACGCGGTCGACTGGTGTCGCGACGCCGCCTCCGCCGAGGGCGCGATCGCGACGACCGCTTATGACCTCATCGTCCTCGACATCGGCCTCCCCGACCGTTCCGGACTCGATCTGCTGAAATCCCTGCGCGCGCGCGATGACCGCCGGCCGGTCCTGTTCCTGACGGCGCGCGACGCCGTCGAGCACCGGGTCGAGGGCCTGAATGCCGGCGCCGACGATTACCTGGTCAAGCCGTTCGATCTCGACGAATTGCTCGCGCGTGTCGCTGCCCTGCTGCGCCGGCGCCACGGCCGCGCGCTGTCGCTGATCCGCCATGGCGACCTGGTCATCGATGAGGACGGGCGCAGCGTGCATCGTGACGGCGAGCCCGTTCCGTTGTCGGCGCGCGAATTCGCGATCCTCGAGATTCTGATCAACAACCGGGGCCGGATCGTCAGCCGCAACCAGATCGAGTCGCAGGTCTATGACTGGTCAAGCGAGGAGATCGAAAGCAATACCATCGAGGTGCACATTTCCGCGCTGCGGCGCAAACTCGGCCGCGACCTGATTCGCACCGTGCGCGGCCTCGGCTATACGATTCCTGAATGGAACGACGCGCCTACTCGCTGAGACTCCACCTGCTGGCGCTGATCGGCGTGCCGATGATCCTGGCCGGCCTGCTGACCGGCGGTCTGGCGTTGTATTCGGCCTTCCACGAGATTGACGAGATCTACGACGTCCAGCTGGTCCATGCCGCGCGCCTGCTGCACGACCTTGCGGAACATGATCTCTCGGCAGGCCCGAGACCCGGCCGGCGGGGCCACGAACGCGAAGACGAGCTGTCGCATTACTATGAACAGAAGCTGTCCTTCCGGGTCTGGAAGGCCGAGACGCTGATCGCCGAATCGGCGAGCGCGACGGTCCTGGCCCCCCACGCCGCGCCCCCCGGCTTTTCACGCCAGCGGATTGGCGACGAGGAATGGCATTTTTTCGTTCACATCGACGAACAGAGCGGCCTGACGGTCGAGGTCGCCGAACTCGCCGTGGTGCGTACCGAACTGATCCTGCAATTGATCGGCAGCGTGCTTGCGCCGGCGTTGTTGTTCTTTCCGCTGATCTTCGCGCTGGTCTGGTTCGGCGTCACCCGCAGCCTGCATCCGCTGGTCGTCCTCGCCCGCGATCTGAACCGGCGCGGCGCCGCCGATCTCGAGCCGCTGGATGCGGAACGCATACCGCAGGAGATCCTGCCGTTCATCGTCGCATTGAACCGGCTGTTCGGACGCGTCGAGCGGGCGATGCGCGTCGAGCGGGAGTTCACCGACAATGCCGCGCACGAGTTGCGTACCCCGCTGGCGGCGATGAAGACCCAGGCGCAGGTGCTGAAGAGACAGGCCGGTCTGCGCCGCGACGACCGCGAGGGTATCGACAACCTGATCGCCTCGATCGACCGCGCCACGCGGATGGTCGAGCAATTGCTTGACTTCTCGCGTCTGCAGCACATGGACACGACGCTGGCGCCGGTCGACCTCGGTGAACTCGTCGACGAGGTCATTCGTGACATCAGCCCGCAGGCGAGGCGATCCGGCAGCGAGATCAGGACCGACATCACCGCCGGGATCACCGTGCCCGGCGTGGCGCCGGCGCTTGCCGTTCTGGTCCGTAACCTGCTCGACAACGCCATCAAGTTTTCGCCTGCCGGCGGATCGATCAGCGTCAGCCTGACGCGTGAACACGGCTGGCCGGCGTTCATCGTCAGCGACAGCGGACCGGGGATCCCCGCCGATCTCCAGGAGCGCGTGTTCGACCGTTTCTACCGGATCGCGCGCGGCGAGGACATCAGCAGCGGCAGCGGACTCGGGCTTGCGATGGTGCGCTGGATTGCAGAGATCCACCAGGCGGAAGTCAGTCTCGAAAACCTGGAACCGCACGGATTGCGGGTCAAGGTGGTATTCAGGCGCCGACAGCCCTCCTGACTCCCTTCGCAAGCGAAGGGGGGATCAGGGATTGCAGTAGCGGGTCAGGTAGGCGCGGAAGGAGTCTTGCAGGTCGGGGTGTCTCAGCGCGTATTCGACGGTGGCCTGCAGGTAGCCGAGCTTGCTGCCGCAGTCGTAGCGGATGCCGTCGAACTCGTAGCCGAGCACCTGCTCGACGCCGATCAGCGCCGCGATGGCGTCGGTGAGCTGGATCTCGCCGCCGGCGCCGGCGCCGATCGTCTCCAGGAAATCGAAGATGCGCGGCGTCAGGATATAGCGCCCGACCACGCCGAGCGTCGACGGCGCACGGTCCGGCGCGGGCTTCTCGACGATGCTCGTGACCTTTGACAGCCGCTCGCCGACGCGCTCGCCGCTGATGATGCCGTACTTGTCGGTCTCCGACGCCGCGACCTCCTCGACGCCGAGCACGCTGCAGCCGTGCTCGGCATACACGCGCACCATCTGCGTCAGGCAGGCCTCGCCGTCGCCGTGGATCAGGTCGTCGGCGAGGATCACCGCGAAGGGCTGGTGACCGACGATCGGCCGTGCGCACAACACCGCGTGACCGAGGCCGAGCGCCTCCGGTTGGCGCACATAGGCGCAGGACACGCCGTCCGGCAGCACGTCCCGCACCAGCTTCAGCAGTTCGTTCTTCTCGCGCGCCTTGAGTTCCGCTTCCAGCTCATAGTTCTTGTCGAAGTGATCCTCGATCGCGCGCTTGGTGCTGCTGGTCACGAACACGAGCTCGGTGAAGCCGGCGGCGATCGCCTCCTCGGCCGCATACTGGATCAGCGGCTTGTCGACGATCGGCAGCATCTCCTTCGGATTGGCCTTGGTCGCCGGCAGAAAGCGCGTGCCCATGCCGGCCACCGGAAAGACCGCCTTGCGGATCGGCCCGGTATTCATGTCTTGATCCTGTTCAGCGCGACGACCTTGCCGGCCTCGGGCCGGATGCTGTCGCGAGCCTCGAGCATCGGCACGATCTTCTTCAGCAAGATCCGCACGCCCTTCTCGTCATGCTTCTCCGCGACCTCCTCGAGCGCACGCAGGTCCTGGTGGAAGTTCTCCCAGTTCAGGTCGAGGCCGCGGGCCTGCAGGATCTTGCTGTGCGCGGTCGCGATGCGCTCCTCGTCGTCGTAGAACAGCTCCTCGACCAGCTTCTCGCCGGGTCTGAGCGAGGTGTAGACGATCTGGATATCCCTGTTCGGGACCTTGCCGGACAGGCGGATCAACTGTTCAGCGAGATAGGTGATCGACACCGGCTCGCCCATGTCGAGCACGAAGGTCTCGCCGCCCTGCCCGATCACCGCCGCCTGCAGGATCAGCTGCGAGGCCTCGGAGATCGTCATGAAGTAGCGGGTGATCTCGGGATGGGTCACGGTCACCGGGCCGCCGGCGCGGATCTGCTCCTGGAACAGCGGCACGACGCTGCCGGTCGAGCCGAGTACGTTGCCGAAGCGCACGGTCATGTAGCGCGTCTTCGACTGCCGGCTCAGCGACTGGCAATAGACCTCGGCGATGCGCTTGCTCGCGCCCATCACGTTGGACGGGTTGACCGCCTTGTCGGTCGAGATCATCACGAAGGTCGCGCAGCGATAGCGATCCGCGGCCTGGGCGATGACGGCTGTGCCGACGACATTGTTGCGCACCGCCTCCGAGGCCTGGAATTCGAGCATCGGCACATGCTTGTAGGCGGCGGCATGGAACACGATCTCGGGGCGGAATTTGTCGAAGGCCTGCGCCACCGAGATGCGGTCGCGGACGTCGCCGAGACAGGCGTGCAGCGCCAGCGACGGATACTTCGCACGCAGCTCGTTCTCGATGCGGAACAGGTTGAATTCGTTGTTCTCGAACAGCACCAGCGCGGCGGGACGGATGCGCGCGATCTGGCGCGACAGCTCCGAGCCGATCGAGCCGCCGGCGCCGCTGACCAGGATCGTGCGGCCGACCATGCCGTCGCAGATGCTCGGCCAGTCGAGCACCACCGGGTCGCGGCCGAGCAGGTCCTCGATGTTGACCTCGCGCAGCTCCGACACCGTCGGCTCGTCGCTGGCCAGGTCCTGCAGCCGCGGCAGGGTACGGAACTGCACCCCGGCCCGTTCGCAGATGCCGACGATGCGGCGCATCTCGGCATTGGACGCCGACGGCATCGCGATGATCACCAGATCCGGTCGCAGGCGCTCGGCGAATTCGGGCAGGCGGTCGACGCGACCGAGCACCGGGATGCCGTGGACGTTGGTACCCTTCAGCGTCGATGAATCGTCGAGAAACCCGATCGGTGAATACATCGCGTCGCGGCGCATATCGCGGGCGAGCATCTCGCCGGAGCGGCCGGCCCCGAGGATCAGTACGCGCTTGCTGTCCGCATGATTGAGCAGGCCGAGCCCGTGCTCGCGCCAGATCCGGTAGATCAGGCGCGGCGTGCCGAGCAGCAGGATCAGCACGAACGGATAGACGCCGATGACCGTGCGCGGGACGCCCTGCAGGCGGTTATAGAGATAGAGCGAAACGGCGGCGATCAGGATGCCGAGAAAGGCCGCGCGAATGATGTTCCAGAGGTCGGGGACGCTGGCGAAGCGCCACAGCCCGCGGTAGAGCCCGAAACGCCAGAAGATCAGCCCCTGGATCACGAGGATCACCGGCAGCGTCCGCCCGAAGGCCTCCCACTGCGCCGGCGCCATGTGGAAATCGAAGCGGATCAGGTAGGCCAGCAACCATGCAAGCGCAATGACGCAGATATCGTGCGTGACAATCCCGATCCGCCGCCTGCTAGCCATCCATTAACCCCCAGAACCCGAATGGCATTCTACCCATCCGGGTCGGACCATGACAAGTTGTTGAGCAATAATCATATTGCACGAAGAAATGACCCATTTGGTGCCCTCCCGGGCTTATTTCGGGGTCAAAATCACGCATCGACCGCGATCCTCCGCACCGCGAGGGCGATCGCGACATAGGCGATCGTCATCACGGCGATCACCGCCCATTGCACCGCCGCGGCAGATGGCTGCGCGATCATCGCCCCGGCCGCGCAGACCAGCATCAGCGCGCAGCCCCACAGCATCACGGGCCGGTGTCCCCACGCCCGCGCCAGGCGCTGATAATGATGGCTGCGATGCGCCTCCCAGACGCGCTCCCGGCGCAGCAAGCGACGCGCGAGCGTCACCGTCGCGTCGACGATGAACGGCGAAAACACCAGCAGCGCGACCCACAGCGGAAACAGCCCGAGCCGATCCCCCCACAGCGCAACCGCCGCCGCCAGCAGGCCGAGCACCGATGCCCCGCTGTCGCCCATGAAGATCCGCGCCGGCGGAAAATTCCATACCAGGAAGCCACCGGCAGCCGCCGCAACGACCCCGCACAGCGCGGCATAGCCCGGATCACCGCCCAGCCAGCCGAGCGCCGCCAGCGCCGCAAACCCTATCGCCGCCATGCCCCCGGCCAGACCGTCGATGCCGTCCATGAAGTTGTACAGATTGGTCATCCAGACAATGAAAACCAGCGCGAGGAAAATCCCAAAACCTGTTGATATTTCTATGACAATCCCAGGCAGGATCAACAACCCGAGCCCCAGCCCGCCGACGCCGAGCAGCCCCGCGGCAAACACATGCGCGAGCAGCCGCAGTCCCGCCGGCACATGGGAGCGATCGTCGATCAGCGACACGAGGCCCACGATCGCCGCCGCCGCCCCGATCCAGGCAAGCTCGACCCGTACGCCATAGACCGCGACCACCAGCAGCACCCCGACCGCGATCCCGCCCCAGATCGCGAGCCCCCCGCTGCGCGGCATCGGCCGCTCATGCAGCGAGCGCGCATTCGGATGATCGACCAGCGCCAGCCGCGCCCCGGCCCGGCACAGCCACCAGGCGCCGGCACAGGCGATCACGAACGCGGTTGTCATGGCGATCCACATCAGCCGGAGTATACGAGACCGGCCACCGTCCTGCGCATGCCCTCCTCCACACCGATCGGCGGCGACCAGCCGAGCCGCCGCCGCGTCTCGCCGATATCGACCTGCAAGGTGCCGATCAGCCGCTCGAGGACGACGCGCCTGCCGACGAGCGTCGCGCCCGCGCGCAACAGCAGGACCGGCACCGGCAGCAGGCGCGCCCGCCCCCCGCTCGCCCGCGCCATATGATGGATCAGCGCCGGCGTCGACAGGTCCTCATCATCGCTGACCATGAACACGCGCCCGGCCGCCGCCGGATGATCGAGGCAGCGCACGACCAGGTCGACCAGATTATCGAGCGCGCACAGGCTGCGCCGATTATCGACCGCCCCGAACGGCAGCGGCGTGCCGCGCGCGACCGCCCGCATCAGGCGCAGGAAGTTCCCGCGCACGCCCGGCCCGTAGACCAGCGGCGGACGGATCACGACGACCTCGAGCCCGGTCTCGTCGGTAATCGCGCGCAAGCCCGTTTCGGCCTCGTGCTTCGAAACGGCATAGGGGTCCGGCGGCGCCGGCGGATCATCCGGCGTGAACGGCCGCCCGACCGGCGACGCATCGCCACTGACCTTGACCGTACTCAGGAACACAAGGCGTCGCACACCCGCAGCAACGGCCTGGCGCGCCAGATTCAGCGTGCCGGCGGTATTGACCTCGCGATACGCCGCCAGCGGATCGGCCACGGTCTCGCGCATCACATGCACGCGCGCGGCCGTATGCACGACGACATCGATGCCGGCGAGCGCGCGCCGCCAGTCGGTGCCGGCGCCGATATCGCCGATGCGCACCGCATCGACATTGGGAGGCAGTTCGGCCGCCGGATGACGGAAGGCGGTGCGCAGCGACAGCGCGCGTTCAGTCGTCATGCGATCGAGCAGACCGGTCCCGATGAAGCCGCTCGCGCCGGTCAGAAGGATATTCACGAAGGATCAGTCTGATTCTGCCATGGTAATCGACGTAGTTATAGCATCATTCAGAACGGTGCGGATATCCCTGCAGGACGACGCCCCTCGACTTGAGAGCGATCGCGCACGGGGATAGACTGGCGGAGTACGATGTCTTTCCCTTTCGGGGATGAGAATCATGAAGCCTGGCGCCACCCAACGCCGCCATTATTCCCGGGCCGAATACGATCGCATGATCACCGCCGGCGTGTACGGTCCTGGTGATCATCTGCAATTGATCGACGGAGAGATCGTTACGATGACGCCGCAGGGAAGCCGGCATGCCACCGCCGTTCGGCACCCTCGAACGCAATAGCGGTTTCCGCGCTGCTTCCGTAGAGGTGAAGATGCCCCTCAGAAAATCGTCCCTTGCCATTGCGCTGATGCTTCTGCTCACCTTCAGCCATGCCCCGCTCGCCGATGACATCGGCGCCGTCGATTTCCGCGTCGACTGCGCCGATTCCGTGCGCGCCGATTTCGACCGCGCCCTCGGCCTCATGCATCACATGATGTACGAGCAGTCGCGCGGCCTGTTCGAAGCCATCGCCGAGGCCGATCCGGACTGCGCGATGGCCTACTGGGGCGTCGCGACGACGCTGTTCCAGCCGCTGTGGGGCACGCGTCCGGGACCGCATGACCTGCTGCGCGGCCGGGACCTGATCCGCCAGGCCGAGGCGCGCGCCGGCAGCGATCGCGAGCGCCGCCTGATCGACGCAACCGCCGGTTTCTTCGAGCAGCCCGAGACCGCCGAATTCCCGCTCCGCATTGAACGCTGGATCGACGGCATGGCCGCGGCCTGGCAGGCTCACCCGGAAGACCCCGATATCGCGGCCCTCTATGCATTGTCGCGCCTGACGCTCGCGGCACGGGCGCCGGACCGGCGAGATGCGCTGCAGGACGAGGCCGAACGCATACTCCGCGCAATCCACCAGCAGCACCCCGACCACCCGGGCGCGATCCATTACACGATCCACGCGACCGACGCCGATGGCCGCGCCACGAACGCGCTCGACATCGTCGAGCGCTACAGCCGCATCGCGCCCGAGGTCGCGCACGCGCTGCACATGCCGTCGCATATCTATGTCCGCCTCGGCGACTGGCCCGCGGTCATCGAATGGAACGAGCGCTCGGCCGAGGCCGCGCTCGGTCATCCTGTCAACGGCGCGGTATCGCATCACCATATCCACGCCCTCGACTACCAGCTGTATGCGCGCCTGCAACAGGGCGATGACGCACAGGCGCGCGCCCTGCTCGCGCACATCGGCGATCACGGCCGCCACCAGGGTTCATTCATCAGCGCCTACCATTACGCCGCCATGCCGGCCCGGGTCGCCGTCGAGGCGCATCGCTGGGATGAGGCCGCGCGGCTCGAACCGCGCACGCCGGCCTGGCTGCCCTGGGACCAGGCGCGCTGGGCCGAGGGATTGACCTGGTACGCGCGCGGTCTCGGCAGCGTCCACCAAGGCGACGCGGCCGCCGCGCGCGAGGCCGAGCGCCGGCTCGCCACCCTGCGCGACCAGGCGGAAGCCGAAGGCGACAAGGGATTCGCGACCTATCTCGAAATCGACCGCCGCATCCTCGCCGGCTGGCTCGCCCGTCACGACGGCGACGACGAACGGGCAGTCGAACTGATGCGATCGGCCGCCGCCCTCGAGGCCGGCATCAACAAGCATCCGGTCACGCCGGGCGCGCTATTGCCGCCGAACGAGTCGCTCGGCGACCTGTTGATGACGCTCGACCGGCCCGCGGAGGCGCTCGAGGCCTACCGCGCCTCGGAAGCGGTGTGGCCGGGCCGCTACAATACCGTCCTCGGCGCCGCGCGCGCCGCCCGCGCGGCAGGCGACCAGGCATCGGCCGGCAGCTGGTACGAGCAGTTGCTGGAACACGCCGGTAATTCTGAGCGCAAAGGCATTGGGGAAGCGAAGGGATTCCTGATCCGTTGAAATTTTAAGTCACCCCTTCTATCGCTTAGGTAGAGGGGATTACTATCCGATTACGCCGTTCTCCCATGGCCCCCAAATAGCGATTGTCCTCCCGGGTGTTGCGTAAGTTGCCGGGTTGCTCGGGTCACCGCTGTTGCTGCCTTGCAGGTTTGCGAAGAGGATGCGGCCGTCGGGGCTAAAGCAGGCGCCGCACCATTCATCAAGACCCTCGTGGATACAGAACGGGAAGATCGAACCGTCCGCGGACAGTACCTGCAGCGCATAATGCATGCGGCGGCTGGTGTCCTCACAGATCACCAGTGCGCCGCCCGGCGAAACCGTCAGGTTGTCGGGAAAGCTCAGTATTGCGCTGTCGCGTGATTCGTAGACAAGCTCGAGAGTACCTTCCGAGGAAGTAGTTGGCGTGTATTTCCAGACCTGGCCCTCGCCGATGTCGCCGCCGTTCGTCGACGTGAAATATACGGCTCCAATCCCCCACCAGCATCCCTCGAGCCGCCGGAAGGTCGCACCGCCCTTCCCGTTGCCCTGACGCCATACTGCGAGCGCATTGCTACCGGCATCGACGGGATCGGGATCGTCCATGTCGACCCACTCGGCCGCGAGCTGCTCACCGATGCGTTGGCCGGTGCGGGTGTCGTACTGCCAGTGGTCGCGGAGCTTCAGCATCTGCAGGCGGCCGCCTGCCGCGAGATTGCCGGGTTCGTCGGGGAGAAATCGGTAGAAGCCCGCCGTGTTGCGGTCTTCGGTTTCATATACGATGCCGGTGTCGGGGTCGACCGCGACCGCTTCGTGCACGAAGCGACCCATCGCGGTCAGCGGGACCGGCGTCACCAGAGTGTCCGCCGAGGACGGCACCTCGAAGACATAGCCATGTTCGCGCGTCCAGCCGTTTGCGATCCCTGCGGTCGTCTCTTCGCAGGATAACCACGATCCCCATGGCGTCGGTCCGCCTGCGCAATTGACGATCGTGCCCGCAAGGGACATCCAGGCGGTTTCCAGCACCGGCGTGACTCCGTCGAAGCGGACCTGCAGCGTCGAGGTCCCGCCACCGCCCCTGTGGTCATAGCGTCTGGCCGGATCGAGCCCCGATGGCATGGCTGTAGCTGCGCCGGTTCGTTCCTCATGATTGCGTAACACCCTGATGGAGCCATCCGGACCCGGGAACGCGGCCATGCCGTCATGACCGAGCGGCGTGAGGGCGCCGTCATCCATCATTGTTCCGGCCAACCCAAAAATTCGGAAGTCGAATCCTTCCGGTAATGACAGAGTTTCTTCGTAACCGGTGGCGGAATCCGACCGCGTGACTTGCCGAAGGGGGCCATAGCCTGTGATTCTGCTGCCGTTACTGCGGCACGCGGTCAACGGGCCAATTGTCGAAATTGCAGCGAATCCGCCACAGATGACAGCAGTTCGTCCAAGGAATCTACGTCTTGTAAGGCGAAATGGGGCAAATGACGAGGGTGGTAGTTGCATTGAACGGCATTGCGTTACAGGGTCGTACTATTATAGCGAATGACCGTACCCCAGCCTTAGTGCAAGCCGTGATATGAGAAACTGCATCATTGTCATCTCCCTGTCCTAAAACAGTTCAAAACTGGAAATCGGCAGCCCAGGCGACAGTATGCCGTCCTCAGCGGCGGCCATGCGATTTTGCAAACCGGTCCCGATGAAGCCGCTAGCGCCAGTCAGGAGGATATTCAGGGATTATTTCTAACCACGTCCATTAACGCTTCCTGCAATCTCTTCGGTAATTATTTGGGGTATTATCTGCACCCAGTTGCTATTCGATAAATTTCCAGAGTGGCAGGGATGATCCGGTCATGGCCGAATTCCTGCTCCGCGCGCAGACGACCACTCTGCCCCATTTGATGCCTGAGCAAGGGGTCGGTGATCAGGCGCTCCAGCGCATTCGCCAGGGCCAGCGGGTCACGGGCCGGGACCAGCAGGCCATTATCGCCGTCGTGAACCACCTCCCGGCATCCGGCGACGTCCGTGGTGACGATCGGGCGCCCGGTTGCCAAGGCCTCGAGCAATGCCTTGGGTAGGCCCTCGCGATACGAGGGCAGGCAGACGATGTGGCAAGACTCCAGCAAGGCGGGCATGTCGTCGATCCATCCAGGGCACTCCACGATGCCCTCGCCAGCCCATGCGGCTAGTTGCCCTGGAGCGATCGCCGCCGGGTTCATCTCATCGGGTTTGCCGGCGAGGATGAAACGTGCCTTGACGCCGCGCGCCCGCAGCAGTCTGGCCGCCGCGACGAACTCACCGATGCCCTTGCTCCAGAGAAATCGCGCCGGCAGGACGACGGTTGGCGTTCCCTCTGGTTCCGGCCGCTGGATGAAGACCGAGAGGTCGACGCCCGAGCCTGCGATGTGATGGACACGACTCGTATCAAGGCCCATCTTCATCAGCAGTCGCAAGTCATCGCTATTCTGCACCACCGTGATCCCGCGCCTTAGCTGTCGCCGGAAGAGTGCACGCGTATACCACCTGAACTGGTTTGAATGGATGCCGGACGGAGACAACAGCCAACCCATCCCGGCCAGGGTGTTTATGACCAGCGGGATGCCTGCGGCCCGAGCAGCGATACTGCCGTACAGGACTGGTTTCGCCGAGACGTGATGGACAATAGCCGGTCTTTCACACCGGTAAATCTGTATCAATCTGGCAATCGTACACATTTCCCTCAGGAGATTCAGGCCCGAGCGGTGGATTTTGAACGGAATCAGCGTCAGACCGGCGTCCCGAATCATGTCGCCATGCTGCTGCACCCGGGTCACGACGATAACCTCATAACCCGCCTGTTTGGCAGCGATCGCCAGCGGCAGGCGATGGGAACAGAAATACCAATCTTCTGTGACAAAATAAAGTAACTTGGGCGCCATCGATTGCCGGATCCCTGCTATCAGGCCAAGGAACGCTTGCGTTGGGCCGCCGCCCCATGGAGGGCCGGATTGGCCAGGATCAATTCCATGGTGCGCAGCGCTGCCTTGTACTGCTCCTTGTTGGCGTAAATCTCGAGTGACTGACATTTGCTGGATAACCGGACGTCATCGCCACTGTACGATGCTGGAATGTCAGTGCGCCTCTCACGCAGCATCGGGATAATGTCAGTGATTGTGGTCATATCCGACTGGTAATTTCGTCCCGACCCGAGTGGTTCCAGTGACCATCGACCCCAGTGAGTCGCAAGCACACCACCGTCGTGCTCGTGGACGATATTGGCTGACAGGAGATCGGGGTTATAGATATAGAGTGGATAATCCCTGAGTCGACCGCGAATGTCCTGCATTGCAGCCTGGAGATCATTGAATAATTTCCGCTCACTATTCGTATCGATAGCGATTGATATGCGATCAACCAGCTCGTCGGTAAGCCTTTGATACAGCAGCGGTCGACTGTCTGTATAAGCCGTAACAAGGCTGGTGGGTGGCTGCACTTGACAAATCGACTTGATCAACTTCGGCTTCCAGTCCTTCCACTCCTTGCCGGTTAGAGTCCTGCCATTGCCATACTTGCTGGTCAAGCATTCAAAGTCACCTTCAGAATGCCTTGACACTAGATCAGGTGCTGAGAGTATGTGGTGGCACAGGTGACGAAAGAGAAAGGTTTCCTGTTCCAACTGTCGTAATGACTGCCTGGGATAGACTCTCACCAGATAATATGTCTGCTTGCCGTCAGATGTGTCCCGAACCGCAAGCATGAGCGTCTTCACTCCAGGTATGACAGAGTCATGCCACTCCACCGCTACCTCGCCATCGATGCCAACAGCCGATAGAATATCTCTGCCGACCGCCCCTCTGTTATCTTTCTGGAATACTTCACGGACCGTCCGGCTAGTTTGGTTTTCCGGCTTCTTCAGCTGTTGCTCCCTGAATATCAGCGCATCAATCCTGTACTTCTCATTCCACAAACGAACTGCATTGCTGATCACTCCCGACAATGATGTCAGGACCTGACGCATCACCAGGAGCGAGAGAAAGGCAATCAGAATGTTCCCACCACTTCCGGCAAGGAACGGGACAAGGAGTACGATAAAACCACCGAGGAAATTGAACGAGACGAGTATCTTCAGATAACTGCCATGCCGGGACTCGATCAGGCCTCTTAATATTCCTGGTTTGACTGTATCGTTTCTAAATATCCAGGAAGTTAGCTGAAACTGGGAAAAAAACATCAGCAACAAAAAGGATGCGACCCAAGGAGCTATAATCAATAGCAATGCAATACCGACAAAGACAAACCCGAGATGGGCAGAGATCTCGCAGAAGGTTGTGTAATACTTCCTTGCAACGGCATCCTGGTCATCAATGAACATCAATTCATTTGCCTCCTGTATGACCTCGTTGCTCGCCCTTTCGGACAACCTCTGCGATAACAGATCAAGCGCGAGCGTCAACGCATAGCAAATGAAGGCCGCTGCAGCCAGACCTGCAATCCATTCTGTCTTGACAACTGGGGAGATAAACGGAAAGTAACTGGGAACGCCAGACGATCCGGCCAGCAAGATGACCTTCAATGGTAGAAAGAATGCAAGCAGACTGGTGATACGCGCAGTTCCTGATGCGCCAATTACTACAATGGTCGTGACAGGCCTGACAGCAATCAGTGCGCGCATGGCCTTGACCATCCAGGCCCAGAAACACGAAAAGTCCCGATAGAGTTGCATGTCTGGTTATGCAGGCGGAGAGTTTTGCGCAATTGTCCTGGTGTTTACCAGAGATGGAATGGTGCTTGATATCGTCATATTTTCTGAACCCTCACCACAGACACGCGTGTAGAATTCCATCATGGATTCGGTAGCATATGCATTGGCATCGTATGTCGGTCCGGAATAGCGGACACGGCAGAACTCGATCATGGCTTCAGACAGAGATTGCGGGTTTGCATCGACAATCAGGCCATGGCCACCGCCTAGCACAGAGCGTACAGCGGGATTGTCTGTCGCTATACAGGGGGTGCCGAGGGTCATGGCCTCAAGCAGGACGATGCCTTGTCCTTCATAGTCGGAGGAAAGCACGAAGCAATCGCAGGCGGCAAGCAAGGGGTAGGGATTAGGCAGGATTCCGGTGAATATGACTCTGTCCGATATTCTGAGCCTACTGGCCTCCTTTTCAAGCACTGTCCTAAGCGAACCACCACCGACAATAAACAGAACGGCATTAATATCATTCGAGACCACCTTTGCGAATGCCCGCAACAACCTGACCTGGTTCTTCTCCGGTGAAAGCCTGGCAATATTGATGAACTTAACGACGTTCATCGAACTACACAACGCATGCCCCAGAGTGCTGACCAGGGCGAGGGGGTCGGAAGCTCTGCTGAGTAGGTACATGGGCGTTATAGGATTCCTTACAGAAACCGAAGCATCCACTGATTTGAAATGTTTCGCGAAATTCTCCCTGTTGATTCGTTCCAGACCATCAGAAACCGAAACGACTTTATCGAAATACTTATAGAGCCTGAACTCGATTTCCAGTTGCGAAAAGTTACGTTCCGGATTGCTGGCCTCAGCTCGCATGTCATTATGTAGATAGATCACTGATCGATCAGCTTTGACACCCAACATGAACAAGGACCAGAATGGCGAATACCCGGAAAAATCAATCGCCACATCATAATGATGATCGCCAAGCACCCTGCGCGCCTCGCGATTGAATGCATTAATAACGGTTTGTATATGACCTTCATCCGCGTTACGGTCTGTCCTGACCGACGCATAGGCCTGCCTTTCGATGGCAGTCAGATTGAGCCGCGGACCTCTCAGGATAATCTGGCATCGAGAATCAATATGTGAAAATCGTTCTCTCCTGACCTTGTCCCTGTCGATAGTCAGTGACTCCACAACCACTGATACATCGTATCGATTGTAATCAATATTCCTGAGAAGATTTAGTACAGATGATGTGATGCCATTGTTCAGAAGGCTGCCGGGATGGATGATTATCCGTTTTCTTATCTTGTCAGTTACCGTAACTGTATCCGGACTTGAGAACAGATAGGTAAGAGCGCGCTCAGCCGCTTTGCCATCCTCGTTGGGTATAAGCTTTTCGACTATATCCCTGTATCCAGAAAAATCAGAAGGCTTCCTTTTTGTCTTCACGGCAATGGATAAGCCTTCGAAATCATCAGCTATCATTACGGGGAGTTCTTCCAGGTTAATATAGAGCCCACGCTCCATCTGATACTTAATCTTGTCCGGCACGAACAGGACTAGCGGTTTATCAACCACGAGATAATCCACAGCAATGCTCGAATAGTCAGTGATCATGATATCGACAACCGAGAGAAGTTCATTCGTCTCCACATGGTCAGGCACATGTACGCAATCACCAGGAAGAATTTTCATCTTGTGGCGTACAAAGTTATGCAGAGAGACGAACAGGCGGAACTCACTGCCGAGGTTTTCCTGAATGACCTTGATCGCATCCAATTGACACTGCATGTCCGTAGATACATTTCTCACATTCCCGCGCCATGTTGGGGCGAACAAGGCAATATTCTCGTCACCAAGCACGCCTAGGGACGCACGGATTTTTGCCCTGTTAGCGGATAGCGTCAGGTCGATCCTCGGTGAGCCGAGATTCCGCACCTTTGGCAGCACATCAGTCGAAGCGCCATACGGAACGACCGTCTTTTCAGTTGCGTAGGTGCCCGCCATTACGATATGGGTAGCTTGGCGGAAATTACGCTGGGTGTTGAAGGAATCCTTAAGCATGGAATGTGCGTCCATACCCAGCGTCTTGATGGGAATACCATGCCAGGTATTCATGTAAATCTGTTCTTCTTTGCGAATAAAGTAGGGACGAAATGTCATATTGCTGACAAGGTACTTGGCGCGCAGTAGTGCCCTAGCATATTCGACAGTGTCGAACTCTACAAAGGTAACATCGGGATCTCCGGCGATATCTGCCGGTGGACTGATATTTCTGTTTTTGACCCATATGCATCGATGCTTTTTACCGTCATGCTGACGACGTAACTCACGATAGATTGCGTACGGATTGCATGCGAGCTTTCTTCCCCAAAAACTTTCGAAAAGTATGACGTCATCCTCTACCGGGATAGAACGGTAGTTTTCTATATAGAACCGTTCAACTGGTCTAGCGCCAAGGCCAAGGTAGTGATACAGCCATTGACCAGCGATAGAAATCCTCCGGTAGTAAGCATGGCGTCTTAATTTCGAGTCAATCGGCTTGTAGTGATTGAGCAGGTTACGAATATATTTTTTAAGTATTCTTCGCATGGGGGATATGGATCATGTGTTTATTGTCTCTATCCGGTCTCGTCTGGTAATCCCGTCTTGTCACCGGAGAGATGGTCATCAGGTCACAATCGACCTGCTCTATTCGAAGTCCTCGGCAATGTTTCTGAGAAGATCGAGGGCATTCTTGAGTTGCTGCACTTTGTCCTCGTCGAATGCGGTCAGCAGCGACTTGATATCAGTGGTCGATATGCCGTCGGTTCTCGGCAGGTAAATCACTTCGCAATAAGCCTTCAGATGGTCGAACTCTCCGGCCCAGTCATTCCCCATCGCCATGATGTTGACATTGTGTTTGACGATGTCGGACACCTTCTGCTCCCAGTCATGCTCAGGTATGACCATATCCACATACTTGACTGAGGATAGAATCTCAGCCCGCTGCTCGTACGGTATCAGGCACTTTTTGCCCTTGAGCCGATTGAACTCGTCAGACGAAACCGCGACGATCAATCTATCGCCAAGCTCTTTCAGGCGCCTCAGTAGACGGACATGTCCAATATGAAAAAGATCGAATGTTCCGTAGGTCAATACTGTTTTCATTGCGCGAATATCTTTCTGCTATGGCATCAAGCAGACAGGCCCGTGGAATCATGCTGTGTGGGCGGGCGTGTCAGCAGTTTATTTGTGAACAACAGGGTTCCGCCAGCACCTCTTTCGAGATAGCCGCTTCTTGTCAACACTGCCTCCAGAGGAGCGGCAGCCTTGTCGCCGTTCAGTCGGCAGAAAGCCAGCCTGCGCAGGAATATGGCGATGGCAGAGAGGTTTTTCACCACATGGGCGTTGGGTGTGCCCGTGGAGCAATTAAACTCCTTGATAGGCACGCGCCACTGTCCATAGTTCTCCGTGAGATAGCGGTCAGCATCCGCGGGACCCAGAACCGGTACCCCTGCAAGCTCATAGGATGCAAGATCGAAATACGTGTTATCCCACCTGTGGACACTCGATCCATGCCAGCGGATAACCCCTTCCCGATAGTGGAAGAAGAGGTCGATGAATACTCCGGACCTGTGCGTGATCTTCAGGACGATCGGCAGTGCATCCAGCCTGCATCCGCCATCTTCTGTCGGGATAATTATCCGGGCGAAATCCAGTTTTCTGACATGAAAATCATCACTCTCATCAATTCGCCTGATGATCGCGTCAAAATCCACACATTCGGCATGCACACCGAGATCGATGTCGTAATCATGCTCGAGAAAGCCACCTTCGCGCACGAGCCCCAGCAAGGTACCGGAAACGACATACCAGGGTATTTCGTCATTGGGGATTGTTCGCGAGAAGTCAGCCAGTGCCTGTGTTGCTGTCTCCCGGGAAAACACCCGCCCCCTGCGCGGGAGGCTGCGGACACGCGGTGAGTCAACGACCCCAGCCGATGACTCCAGGAGTTCGTTCGCCTGGCGGGTAAATCGGTCAAGGATATCTTGCCAGGCAGCTGCAGGCATATGGTCTTTCACCTCAGCTGCCGTAAGCATCAGCTCGTCGAGGAGTCGATCCGTGGGTGACAAGGACAGTTTCCGGATAAATGTGCTGAGAATCTGTAGTTCGCGACGGGACAATCCTTCAGCAAAATTGAACGAGGGGTCGCTGATAAACTCTAGATTCCTTGATCGCTTTGCCCCGTACCAGGCAAGACGCCGCATGGCCAGCTTGATATCCTGCTCCGATACGATTCGTCTCCAAGTCTCACTAACCAGCACTGGACGCATCGTGAATATCAGCGTTCCGAGACTGGCGGCCGTGGCTATGAGAACACGCACGGGCAGAACGCGCGGAGTAGTCAGTCCACGCATCAGTCCTGTGCTGATCGGCAAGGAGATCTGCATGAAGATCATCTATGGGATGGCTCAGGAATCATGTGGATACTGTCCATCTTCATCAAATCCACTTCGCGCCGTAACGCCGCTATTTCCCCCTGCAATCGCTCATATTCCTCGATCTTGTAACCGAGAAAATGCTGGGTTGCCCTAGTCTTTTCAGTAATTCCTGCGGGGGTCAACTTGTAGAGATACCGTGACTTGTGCGCGCTATTCCGAAAATTGTCGACCTTGACCCACCCCTTCTCGATCAGTGCGCGTATGCAATAGTTGGTCTTGCCCAGGCTGATGTCGAGTGCCTCGGCCAGTTCACGCTGCGACAAGCCCGGCTTGTCGTCCAGCAGCTTCAGCAGGCGATAGCGCGCCTCATCACTCAGGGCAGGTCTCTGGTCGGGCATGATTCTGATCCAGGGCTCGCCCCGCACGGGCGGCCTCTCGTTCACGACATGAACGCAGACTATAGGGACGCCGGCCACATCGGTCAAGTGCCCGGCCATTCAGGGGCTTAGATTCAGGGATCGGTATCTGTTGCCGATAAACTCTCCACGGGGAGGCCGCTCGGCAGAACATGCCTGAGCCCGACCCCGAACAACGGTGAATCGCGAAATAGTCATACTAGTTACGGAAACCGCATGATCAGACCCTCCACCGTTGCCGACGACGCCCCCTGGGCGCTGCTGGACGACGCCCCCGCCGGCATGATGCTGTTCGGACAGGGAGGCGCGTGCCTGTACGCCAACCGTGCCGCCCATCGCCTTTTGGGCTATCCGGAAGATGCGCTTTGCGGCATGCCGCTCGATGCGGTGTTGCCGGGCGTCCCGGCTCCCGATGCCCCGGCCGCGATTGCCGCCCGCAGAGTACGGGCCGGGACCCCGGGCGTCGGGATCGGACTCCGGCGCGCGGACGGCTCGACCTTCGACGCCCAGGTCTCCTCGACCCCCCTGCCCGACCGTTCCCTGCTGCTGGTGATCCAGGACATCGGCCCGCTGCTGGGGACGCTCGACTCTCTGCGCGCCAGCGAGGCGCGCTATCGCGCGCTGGCCGAAGTCACCAGCGACTGGTTGTGGGAGACCGATCCGGCCGGCCTCTACACCTATGCGAGTCCGAAGTCCCGCGACCTGATGGGCTACGAGCCGGAAGAGATCGTCGGCCGCTCCGCCTTCGATTTCATCGCGCCCGAAGAGCGCGAGGCGATGACCGCGTATTTTCTCGACATCGCCGAACGCAAGGTGCCGTTCGTCACCGAATCGTATACGACCGTGCGCAAGGACGGCCGCCGCATCACGATCGAGACCAGCGGCGTGCCGGTGTTCGATGCGCGCGGCGAGGTCATCTGCTATCGCGGCATCGATCGCGACATCAGCGAGCGCCGGCAGCTCGAGAATGCGCTGGAGAAGAGCCGCAGCGCGCTGGCCGAGGCGCAGCGGATCGCCCGCATCGGCAACTGGGAATGGGACATCCCCGACAACCGCTTCACCTGGTCCGACGAGATCTACCGGATCTTCGGTATCGAGCCGGCCGGTTTCGAAGGCACGCTCGAGGCCTTGCTGGCTCGGGTGCATCCGAAGGACCGGATGGTGGTCCGCAAGGGCGTCGACAGGATCCTCGAGGATCGCCGGCCGCTCAGACTCGAGCATCGCCTGATCCGGCCGGACGGCGATGAGCGCATCGTCGAGGCGCGCGCCGAGATCATCTGCTCGGCGGACGGCAAGCCGCTGCGCCTGATCGGCACCGCCCAGGACGTCACCGAGAAGCGCTCGACCGAGGCCGGTCTGCAGCGGTTGACACACGCGCTGGAGAACACCTGCGAGGGCGTGCTGATCATGGATGCGCACAAGCGCGTGCTGGCAGTCAACAAGGCCTACACCACGCTGACCGGCTACGGCGCGGCGGAGATGCTCGGCAGGAATCCTTTCCAGTTCCGCACGCTGCACGCGGGTCAGCAGAGCTGGCCGTCGATATGGGACATGGCGAAGAAGCAGGGGCGCTGGGAGGGCGAGGTCCAGGGCGAGCGCAAGAACGGGGAGTTCTACAACGAACACCTGGCGATCAGCGTGCAGCGCGATGACGCCGGCCGCATCGTCAACTATATCGCGGTGATCTCGGACATCAGCAAGCTCAAGCAGTCCGAGGAACAGCTGAATTACCTCTCCTCGCACGACACGCTGACCGGTCTGCCGAATCGTCAGCACCTGTTCGACCGCCTGCGCCAGCTGATCCAGTGGAGCGGCCGGGATGCCGGCAGCTTCGCCCTGCTGCAGATCGATCTCGACGGCTTCCAGGCGATCAACAACTCGCTCGGCCACCTGACCGGCAACCATGTCCTGCAGATCGCGGCCGAGCGCCTGCAATCATCGATCAGGCGCCGGGATATGATCGCCCGCGTCGGCGCCGACGAGTTCGCGCTGATCCTCGACGGCGTCACCAGCGAGGAGGAAGCAACCACCCTGATCCGCAAGCTGCACCACCAGATCGCCTTCCCGGTCACGCTCGGCAGCGACGAGATCGAGCTCGGCGCCTGCATCGGCGCGGTATTCTTCCCCGCCGACGGCAAGGATCCGGAGACGCTGCTGCAGCATGCGGACACTGCGCTGCACCGGGCCAAGCGCCTGGGACGCGGCGTGTTCCGCTTCTACACGCCGGACATGACCACCAATGTGTCGGAACGTTTCTCGCTCGAGCGCGCGCTGCGGCGGGCGGTGCGCACCGGCGAAGGCATCTCGCTGAACTTCCAGCCGCAGATCGATGCGCTGAGCGGTCAGTGCGTCGGCGTCGAGGCGCTGATGCGCTGGCGGCATCCCGAGCTCGGCGACATCGCGCCGTCGCGCTTCATCCCGGTCGCCGAGGAAAGCAGCCTGATCGTCTCGCTCGGCGAATGGGTGCTGGACCGCGCCTGCGCCGAACTGAGGGCGGTGCTCGATGCCGGTTTGCCGCCGGTGAGGATGGCGATCAACGTGTCGAGCCGGCAGTTCACGGACGTCCGCCTGATCTCAGATATCCGTCTCGCGCTGCAGCGCTATCGCCTGTCGGCGGAGCTGCTCGAGATCGAGATCACCGAGAGCTCGCTGATGGAGGACACGATGCGGGCGCACTCGGTGCTGCGCCAGTTGAAGGCGCTCGGGGTGTTCATCGCGATCGACGACTTCGGCACCGGCTATTCGTCGCTGAACTACCTGAAGTCGTTCCCGCTCGACATCCTCAAGATCGACAAGTCGTTCATCGACGGCATCCCCGGCGATGAGCACGATGAGGCGATCGCGCGCGCGGTCATCGCGATGGCCCACGGCCTCAGGATCCGCGTCACCGCCGAGGGCGTGGAGACCGAAGAACAACGCCGCTTCCTGCAGATGCACGGCTGCGACTTCCTGCAGGGCTACCTGGTCAGCAAACCCGTCCCCGCCGAGGCGTTCCGTCACTGGCTGATCGAAAACACCCGCACCCGCACCCCGGGGTCAGCGTCCCCCACGGGGTCAGAGTAGACGAAGTCTACTCTGACCCCGTGAGGTTCAGAAACTCCAGATCGCGGGCACGATCAGCATCACGACCACCCCCACCACCGCCGTCAGCGGCAGGCCGAGCTTCAGATAGTCGTTGAATCGGTAGCCGCCGGGGCCGAACACCATCAGGTTGGTCTGGTAGCCGATCGGGGTCGCGAAGCTCATCGACGCTGCGACCATGATCGTGATCATGAACGGCATGAAGTCGACCTCGAGGGTGCGCGCGAGCGCCAGCGCGATCGGGAACATCAGCACCGCGGCGGTGTTGTTGGTGATGATCGCGGTGAACAGCGCCGTGATCACGTAGACCATCAGCAGCGCGCCCCAGGGGTCGTTGCCGATCAGCGCCAGCATGCTGCCGGCGATGGCCTGGGCGGCGCCGGTCAGGTGCAGCGCCTCGCCGATGCCGAGCGAGGCGCCGATGACGATCAGGATCTGCCAGTCGACGGTCTGGCGCGCGGTGCGCGCGCGCGTGCAGCGGGTGATCAGCATCAGGCCGCCGGCGAGCAGCGCGCCCTGCAGCATGCTGAGCCAGCCGAAGGCGACCGACAGCACCATCGCGACCATGATCGTGATCGCCAGCGGCGCGCGTTCGTGTTGCAGCGGCGATGAGTCCTCGAGCCGGCTGACCAGATAGAAATCCCGCGAGTTGCGCTGCTGCACGACGAAGGACGGATTGGCCTCGAGCAGCAGCGTGTCGCCGGGCATCAGCACGATGTCGCCGATCTTCATCTTGACCTGCTCGCCGCGGCGTGACACCGCGATGATCGCAGCGTTATACAGCGTGCGGAAGCGGCCCTCGCGGATGCTCTTGCCGACGATCGGACAGCTCTCCGAGATCACTGCCTCGACCAGGCAGCGCTCCGGGCGCGGCATGTCGAGCTTGAAGATCTGGTTGGTCGCCGGCGTGAGTCCGTGGATCTTCTGCAGGTCGACGACCGATTCGATGACGCCGGCGAACACCAGGCGGTCGCGGGCCTGCAGGCGCTCGAGCGGCGACACCGCCGGCAGCACCTGGTCACCGCGATCGATCTCGGCGAGATAGAGCCCCGGCAGGTGGCGCAGCCCGGCCTGCTCGATGGTCTTGCCGACCAGCGGGCCGTCGGGATCGACCAGCATCTCGACGGTGTAACCGCGGGCGTCGGCGAACTGGCCGATCGCCGGCAGGCGGTCCGGCAGCAACCAGCGGCTCAGCAGGATCGTCACCGCGATCACCACGATGGTCAGCGGCACGCCGACCCAAGCCAGCTCGAACATCGAGATGCCGCCGCCGGTCTCGCGGATCAGCAGGCCGTTGACGACGAGGTTGGTGCTGGTGCCGATCAGCGTGCAGGTGCCGCCGGCGATCGCGGCGTAGCTCAGCGGGATCAGCAGCTTCGATACCGAGATCTGGTTGCGCCGCGCCCAGTCCTGCACCGCCGGGATCATGATCGCGACGACGGGTGTATTGTTGAGGAACGCGCTGAGGCCGGCGACCGGGGTCATCAACCGGATCTGCGCGCCGGCCAGCGACTTCGGCCGGCCGAGCATGTACTGCACGACCCAGCCGATCGCGCCGGTGTCGCGCAGGCCGGCGACGACGACATAGAGCACGCCGACGGTGATCATGCCCTCATTGGAAAAGCCCGACAGGGCCTGGCCCGGCGTGAGGATGCCGCTGACCAGCAGCAGGGTCAGCCCGCCCATCAGCGCGATGTCCGCCGATACGCGGTTCGACGCGAGCAGCGCAAAGCACAGCCCGACGACCGCGACGGTAAACCAGGCTTCAGGGCTCATGACTGCGCTCGGTCGTGGTGATTCCCTGCGGGATCATGCGCGGCGGGGCGACGCCGGATCGCGGTCCCGCCTCACGACGGCAGAATCCCCCGCTCCTTCATCATCGCGATGACCAGCTCGGCGCTGTCCTCGAGCGACAGCTTGTCGGTCTCGACGACGAGTTCGGGATTCTCGGGTTCCTCGTAGGGCGACGAGATACCGGTGAAGGCCTTGATCTCGCCGGCGCGCGCCTTCTTGTACAGGCCCTTGACGTCGCGTTCCTCGCAGACATCGAGCGAGGCCTTGCAGTAGATCTCGAGGAAGTCGCCGTGCGGCATCAGGCCGCGCACGCGGTCGCGGTCGGCGCGGAACGGCGAGATGAACGCAGTCAGCGTGATGACGCCGGCCTCGACGAACAGCTTCGACACCTCGCCGATGCGACGGATGTTCTCGACGCGGTCCTGGTCGGAGAAACCGAGATCGCCGCACAGGCCGTGGCGGATATTATCGCCGTCGAGCACGAAGGTGCGGCACTTCATCAGGTGCAACCGGTCCTCGACCGCGTGCGCCAGCGTCGACTTGCCCGCGCCCGACAGCCCGGTGAACCACAGCACCACGCTCTTGTGCCCGTTCATCTTCTCGCGCATCGCGCGGTCGATGGTCGCGTGATGCCATACCACGTTGGTGCTCTTCTTGCTGTCGCTCATTCAATTATTCTCCGCAAGTTATGGGTCAACGGGGTCAGAGTCGTTTGATCACCACCATCTTTAACAGCCATTGTGCACAGTTGACGATCAAACGACTCTGACCCCTTCGATTATTTCCGGCCGTAGTGGTCGTCGAAGCGGACGATGTCGTCCTCGCCGAGGTAGCTGCCGGACTGCACTTCGATGATCTCGAGCGGCAGCGAGCCGGGGTTCTCGAGCCGGTGGCGCTCGCCGATCGGGATGTAGGTCGACTGGTTCTCGCTGAGCAGGAAGGTCTCGTCGCCGCGCGTGACCCTGGCCGTGCCGCGGACGACGATCCAGTGTTCGGCGCGGTGATGATGCATCTGCAACGACAGCGACGCGCCGGGATTGACGCAGATGCGCTTGACCTGGAAGCGGTCGCCCTGGTCGACGCCCTCATAGCTGCCCCACGGCCGGTGCACGCGGCGATGGAGCTGGTGCTCGCTGCGCCCGGCCGCCTTGATGCGCTGCACGATCTGCTTGACCGACTGCGCGTGGTCCTTGTGCGCGACCAGTACCGCGTCCGCGGTCTCGATGACGATGATGTTGTCGAGGCCGATCGCCGCGAGCAGGCGGCTTTCCGCGAACAGCAGCGAATCGCGCGTGGCCTCGGCGAGGACGTCGCCGCGCAGGATATTGCCGTCGTCGTCCTGCGGGATCACTTCCCACAGGCTGGACCATGCGCCGACGTCGGACCAGCCGGCGGCCAGCGGGATCACGACCGCCGCGACCGCGCCCTCCCCGTCCGCGCCGGTCAACCGCTCCATCACCGCGTAGTCGATCGACTCGCCCGGGCAGGCGGTGAAATCTGTCTTGCCGACGCGGAAGAAGTCGCCGTCCTGACTGCCGGCCTCATGCGCGCGCATGACCGCGGCGTGGATGTCCGGGCGGAAACGCGCGATCGCGTCGAGCCAGACGTCGGCGCGCACCATGAAGAGGCCGCTGTTCCACAGGTAGTCGCCGGAGTCGAGGTAGCCCTGCGCGGTCGCCGCGTCCGGCTTCTCGACGAAGGCATCGATGCGGTACGGCGTGACGCCGCCTGTGGCATCGAGCGCCGCGCCCTTGCGGATGTAACCATAGCCGGTCTCGGCGCGCGCGGGGACGATGCCGAAGGTGACGACCGCGCCCCGCGCCGCGGCATCGAGACCGCAGCGCACCGCGTCATGAAACGCGGCAGTGTCGCGGATCAGGTGATCGGCCGGCATGATCAGCATCACCGCGGCGGAGTCCTCGCCGGCGATGTGCAATGCGGCGAGCGTCGCCGCCGGCGCGGTATTGCGGCCGACCGGTTCGAGGATCAGATGGCCGGGCGGCGTGCCGGCCAGGCGCAACTGCTCGGCGACGAGGAAGCGGTGTTCCTCGCTGCAGACGACCAGCGGGGGCGCCACCGTGGGGTCACCGTCACCCTCGCCGGTATCGAGGCCGGCCAGGCGGGCGACGGTCGCCTGCAACAGCGTGTGCCCGCCGAACGGGGCGAGCAACTGCTTCGGGTAGTGCTCCCGGGACAGCGGCCACAGGCGCGTGCCGGAGCCGCCTGAAAGAATTACCGGCTGGAGCTTGTGCATGAAAGCGATTCCATAGCCGCCGATGATAGCACGGCGCGGAAAAAATCGGCCCTGTCGCCAGGGCCGTGAAGGTGGAGTGAAGCGGGTCGGGCGGGCTCAGTCGGACGCGGCGCGCGGAGGTTCGGGCGCGGTGTTGCCGACCGTCAGTCGATCGCGGTTGCGTTCGATCAGGCTGACGCTGACGCCGCGGACCTCGACCAGCGCTTCGATGCTGCGAAACGGCCCGTGCATGCGCCGGTGCTCGACGATCGCCTCGGCGCGCGCCGGCCCGATGCCGTTGAGCCCGGCCAGCGCGGCGGCGTCGGCCTGGTTGATGTCGATCTTGTCCGCGTGGGCGCCGAGACTTAGCCCGGCGAGCAACGCGGCCAACAGGATGCTGCGTACAGGTTTCATCGTGGTCAACTCCCTTTAACCATGGTGGATGGTGACTGCGATGCCAGCTTCGCAGTCGCGACAGCGCGGCTCAATCGGCGGCGGTCTCGCCGATGCCTACGCGGATCGCTTGCAGGGCCTTCAGAGGATCGCCGGCAGCGGTAATCGGCCGGCCGATGACGAGGTAGTCGGCGCCGGCGGCAAGCGCGTCGGCGGGCGTCATGACGCGCTTCTGGTCGTCGCTCGTGACGCCGGCGGGTCGGATGCCGGGCGTCACCAGCACGAAACCGGCGCGGCGTTCGGCGCGCAACCGCGCGGCCTCGCGCGGGGAACAGACGACGCCGTCGAGACCGGCCTGTTCGGCGAGCCCGGCCAGCCGCGACACCAGGCCCTGCGCATCGCCGTCATAGCCGATCTCGCGCAACTGCGCATCGTCGAGGCTGGTCAGCACGGTGACCGCGGTCAGCAGCGGCGGCCGCCGCGCGCCGGCCACCGCGTCGCGCGCGGCCTCCATCATCGCGCGTCCGCCCTGGGCATGGACGTTGACCATCCATGCGCCGAGCTCAGCCGCGGCGCGGCAGGCCGCCGCGACGGTGTTCGGGATGTCGTGGAATTTGAGATCGAGAAAGACCTCGAAGCCGCGGCCGGCCAGCTCCTCGACGATACCCGGTCCCGCGCGCGTGAACAGTTCCTTGCCGACCTTGACGCGGCAGGCGCGGGGATCGAGCCGCGGCGCGAGCGCGCGCGCCGCGGCCGGGTCGGCGAAGTCCAGCGCGACGATGATCCGCTTGTGCTGCCCGTTCATCCGGGCGTCCCCTGGTAAGGCAGGATCGAATTCCAGGAGCGGCAGCTCGGGCATTGCCAGTGCATGACATTCCCCTTGTAAATACAATTATTACAGTAATATAGACTTATATTTTCAAGTAGTTTAGAGATCGAGGCGCGGGCCATCTCAAGACGTTCGCGCGGCCCGGTGTCCGGCAACTCGCCGGGCAGGGTGTCGAGCAGGTAGGCGAGTCCCGGCAGCGACGGATGGCGCTGCTGGTGACGGCTGAGAAAATCGCAGGCCGCCGCGTCACGGCCGTGCTTCTGCAGGAAGCCGACGTACATCAGCACCGGCTTGAAGGCGTCCTGCTGCATCAGCACCTCGCCGAGCCAGCCGATGCCCTCGTCGACGCGGCCGAGCCGTTCATAGCAGTCGATCAGCGGTTCGACTGCCTCGGACAGGTAGCGCGGATCCTGCTTGTCGATGCGCTTGAGCGCGCGGATCGCGGCCTTGCAGTTGCCCTGCAGACGCGCCGACTCGCCGGCGAGCAGGCTCGCGCGCACGCAAAGGCGATCGTTCGAATAGGCGCGGCGGATCATCTTGCGCGCGCGCGGGAAGTCGCGCAGGTCCAGCGCCTGGCGGGCGAGCTCGCAGTAGTAATGGGCGATGACATGACGGTGCGACAGACCGGTATGGGATTCCAGCGACGCCGCGATCGTGATCGCCTTGTCCCATTCGCGCTCCTGCTCATAGATATCGATGAGCAGCCGGCGCGCCGTGACGTTGCGCGGTTCGCGGTCGAGCAGTTCGAGGAACATGTGCTCGGCGCGGTCGAGCAGGCCCGCCTGCTGGTAATCCTGGCCCAGTTCGAGCAGCGCATGATTGCGCTGCACGCGATGCAGCGACGGGCGCGCGATCAGGTTCTGGTGGATGCGGATCGCGCGCTCGACCTCGCCCTGGCGACGGAACAGGCTGCCGAGCGCGAAGTACGGCTCGACGGTGTCGCTGTCGACCTCGACCATCTTCGTGAATACCTCGATGGCCTTGTCGGGCTGCTCGTTGAGCAGGAAGTTGATGCCCTTGAAGTAGTCGCGCGGCACGCGGGCGGCCCCCTGCCCCGCGGCAAGACTGCGGTGCGCCATCCACCAGCCTGACGCGGCAGCTACCGGAAGCAGCAGCAGCCACAGGTACTCGAGCGGCATCAGCGGGGTTCTTTGAGCGGGAGAGAGCGCAGATTGCTCAGTTCTTTTTCAGCAACCCGGATTTCCTTGCGCAGGCGACGGACCTCACGCTTGCTGCGCAGGACCACGCCGAGGCCGGCGAGCGCGCCGGCGAGCGCGCCGATGACCAGCATCATCACGAGCACGAAGGACAGCGGCAGTTCGCGTGATCCGAAGTAATAGTTGACCTGTACCGGATCGGCGTTGAGCAGGCCGAAGAACAGGCCGAAGACCAGAACCAGAAGGACGAACAGAAACCCGACGATACGCTTCATGATCGGGATCGTCGTCGGACGTCAGATCTCCCGACTCATCAGCTTCTCGCCCGACTGCATGTGCGAGGACCGCGGCTTGTCGCTGTTGATGCCTTCATTGACGCGCTCGCGAAGCTCCTTACCGGGCTTGAAATGGGGGACATACTTGCCGGCCAGCGGCACCGGTTCACCGGTCTTGGGGTTGCGGCCCATGCGCGGCGGGCGGAAGTGCAGGGAAAAGCTGCCGAAGCCGCGGATCTCGATGCGCTCGCCGCTGGCCAGGGACTGAGCCATCTGCTCGATCATCGTCTTGACCGCGAACTCGATGTCCTTGTAGGAAAGGTGCTTCTGTTTCTGCGCGATTGTTTCTATTAGTTCTGATTTCGTCATTGCCATTGCCCCCAATCCCTGATAAACGAAACCTGCTTTATTTGTTCATCTGCTCCTTGATGAGGTCGCCCAGCGTCGTCGCTGTCGTGCCCTGCCCGCTCTTGCCGTATTCCCTGACCGCCTCGGCCTCGTCATGCTCGTCCTTGGCCTTGACCGACAGCATCAGCGTATGGTTCTTGCGGTTGACGCCGGTGAACTTGGCCTCGATTTCATCGCCGACCTTGACCACGAGGGTCGGGTCGTCGACGCGGTCGCGGGCAAGATCGGCGGCGCGGATGTAGCCCTCGACGCCGTCCTCGAACATCACGGTGACGCCCTTGGCATCGACCTCGGAGACCTTGCCGGTGACGATGCTGCCCTTCGGGTGCTCGCCGACGAAGAGCTCGAACGGATCGCGCTCCAGCTGCTTGACGCCGAGCGAGATGCGCTCGCGCTCCGGATCGATCGCGAGGATGACGGCCTCGAGTTCATCGCCCTTCTTGTAGTTGTGCACGGCCTCTTCGCCGGGCTGGCTCCACGACAGGTCGGACAGATGCAGCAGGCCGTCGATACCGCCTTCGAGACCGACGAAGATGCCGAAGTCGGTGATCGACTTGATGGTGCCGCTGATCTTGTCGCCCTTGTTGTGGCGGGTCGAGAAGTCTTCCCACGGGTTCGGCTGGCACTGCTTGATGCCGAGCGAGATGCGGCGGCGGTCGGCATCGATATCGAGCACGACGACCTCGACCTCGTCGCCGAGGTGCACGACCTTCGACGGGTGGATGTTCTTGTTGGTCCAGTCCATCTCGGAGACATGGACCAGGCCTTCGACGCCGTCCTCGATCTCGACGAAACAGCCGTAATCGGCAATGTTGGTGACCTTGCCGAACACGCGCGCGCCGACCGGATAGCGGCGGGTCAGGTTCTCCCACGGATCCTCACCGAGCTGCTTCAGGCCGAGCGAGACGCGATTGCGCTCACGGTCGAACTTCAGCACCTTGACCTCGATCTCGTCGCCGATGTTGACGATGTCGGAGGGCTGCTTGACGCGCTTCCACGCCATGTCGGTGATATGCAGCAGGCCGTCGATGCCGCCGAGGTCGATGAACGCGCCGTAGTCGGTGAGATTCTTGACGAGGCCCTTGATGACCTGGCCTTCCTCGAGATTCGCCAGCAGCGCATCACGCTCGGCGCTGCCCTCGCTCTCGACGACGGCGCGGCGCGAGACGACGACGTTGTTACGCCGGCGATCGGTCTTGACGACCTTGAATTCGAGATCCTTGCCTTCGAGATGCGTGAGGTCGCGGACCGGGCGCACATCGACCAGCGATCCGGGCAGGAAGGCGCGGATGTCGCCGATGTCGACGGTGAAACCACCCTTGACCTTGCCGCTGATGCGACCGGTGATCTTCTGGTCGTTCTCCATCGCGGTCTCGAGCACATCCCATTGCTTGGTGCGCTTGGCCTTCTCGCGCGACAGCCGCGTCTCGCCGAAGCCGTCCTCGACGGCGTCGAGCGCGACCTCGACCACATCGCCGACGGCGACCTCGGGCTGACCCTGGTCGTTCAGGAATTGTTCGATCGGGATGACGCCCTCGGACTTGAGGCCCGCGTTGACGATGACGACATCGGTTTTGATTGCGACGACGGTGCCGGTAACGATGGAACCGAGACGCATCTGCTTGCCGGACTGGCTCTGTTCGAAGAGCTCTGCGAAACTTTCACTCATCAGGTTGACGTTTGCTTGCCCGAAACCGCGGGCAATTCCTCTGGTTGGGTCCGCTTGTGCGGACAGGGTTCGGATTGCCCCGCGCCGCCCGGAGATGCCGGAGCCATGCGGGACGCCATTGCCGCCTCATCGACGAAGCCGCCACAGTCGCATGATTTCATTGACGACTTCGGCGATTCCCATACGGGTCGTGTCGATGCTCACGGCATCCCTCGCAGGGCGCATCGGTGACGTCGCGCGCCCGCTGTCGCGGGCGTCGCGCGCCTCGATGTCCCTTAAAAGGGCCTCAAGACTAACATTCATTCCCTTTCCCTTCAACTGTTTATAGCGCCTTTCCGCGCGTTCCCGCTGGCTCGCCTCGAGGTAGATCTTGAGGTCCGCGGCGGGGAAAATCACCGTCCCCATGTCGCGGCCGTCGGCGACCAGGCCGGGCGGTTTCAGGAAGGCGCGCTGGCGTTCGAGCAGGGCCTGGCGGACGGACGGCAGCACCGCGACCCTGGAGGCGGCGTCCCCGGCCGTCTCACTGCGAAGTTCAACGGAGATATCGGTATTATCAAGGAAGATAGGGGCATGATCGTCGCCGTCAGGATCGAACCGGACGTCCAGCCCCGCCGCCGCGCGGGCCACGGCCGGTTCGTCGTCGAGGGCGATGCCGTGGCGGAGCGCCGCCAGGCCGACGAGGCGGTACAGCGCGCCGCTGTCGAGGAAGTGCCAGCCGAGTTCGCGCGCGAGGAGACGGCTGACCGTCCCCTTCCCGGAGCCCCCGGGGCCGTCGATCGTGATGACGGGGATGTCGTGAATCGGGGTCAGAGTAAGATTTCCATCAGTGGGTTCAAATCGGGGTCAGAGTAAAAATTCCGCGATGACCTGGGGATGTAGCAAGTACTCAGGGGAATTTTTACTCTGACCCCATAATATCGAGACCCGCCCCGCGCGCGAGGTCGATGAAGCCCGGGAACGAGGTGTTGACGTTGGCGCAGTCGCGGATCGTGATCGGCGCGCCGGCGCGCAGCGCGGCGATCGCAAACGACATCGCGATGCGGTGATCGCCGTGGCTGTCGATCGTGCCGCCGCCAAACGCGCCGCCGTTGATGATCATGCCGTCCGCCGTCGGCCGCGCGTCGACGCCGAGCGCGCTGAGGCCGTCGGCCATGACCTGGATGCGGTCGCTCTCCTTGACGCGCAGTTCCTCCGCGCCGCGCAACACCGTCGTGCCGGTCGCGCAGGCGGCGGCGATGAACAGCGCGGGGAATTCGTCGATCGCGAGCGGCACCTGGTCCTCGGGGATGTCGATGCCGCGGAGCGGCGCGCTGCGCACACGCAGGTCGGCGACCGGTTCGCCGCCGGCCATGCGCTCGTTCGCGAGCGTGATGTCGGCGCCCATCCGGCGCAGGATCCCGATGACGCCGGTGCGGGTCGGGTTGATGCCGACGCCGGTCAGCGTCAGGTCCGAACCCGGCGCGATCGCGGCGCCGACGAGGAAGAACGCCGCCGACGAAATATCGGCCGGGACGCCGATCGGCGCGGCCTGCGGTTGCCGGCCGCCCTCGATGCAGATGCGCGCGCCATCCGTCTCGACGTCGATGCCGAAGGCGCGCAGCATGCGCTCGGTGTGATCACGCGTCGGCGCTGGCTCGGTGACACAGGTGCGTCCTTCGGCATAGAGACCGGCCAGCAGCAACGACGACTTGACCTGCGCGCTCGCGACCGGCAATGCGTAATCGATGCCGCGCAGGCGCGCGCCCTTGCGAAGACGCAGCGGCGGCGTGCCGTCCGGACTGGTCTCGATGCGCGCGCCCATCCTGCCGAGCGGCTCGGACACGCGGCGCATCGGCCGGCGCGACAGCGAGCTGTCGCCGGTCATCGTCACGTCGAAGTCCTGCGCCGCGAGCAGGCCCGCGAGCAGGCGCATCGAGGTGCCGGAATTGCCGAGGTCGAGCGCAGCGGCCGGCGCGCGCAGGCCGCGCAGGCCGACGCCGTGGATCGTCACCCTGCCCTGCCGCGGTCCGTCGATCTGCACGCCCATCGCGCGAAATGCCGCCAGCGTTGCGAGGCTGTCCTCGCCCTCGAGAAAGCCGTCGACCTCGGTGACGCCGTCGGCGATCGAGCCGATCATGATCGCGCGATGCGAGATCGACTTGTCGCCGGGCACGCGCAAGTGGCCGCGCAGCGCGCCGCCGGGCTGAACGTGGAAGATGGTCTGTCTGTCTGCTTCGCTCATAGATCTAATATGGGGGTGCGTCCCCATTATTTCCTGACCGCCCGGTCACGCACCGCCTTTGCGCGCTCGAACAGCTTCATCAGCGCGTCGCCGTCGCCGCGTTCGACGGCCTGCATGATCGCGTCGAGGCCGTTGCGGTATTCGCCGAGCGCGGCGAGGATCGCGTCACGGTTGGCGACGCAGATGTCGCGCCACATCAGCGGATCCGACGACGCGATACGGGTGAAGTCGCGGAAGCCGCCGGCGGCGTAGTTGAAGATCTCCTCGCTGTCGTCCATGCGCGCGAGTGTATCGACCAGGGCAAAGGCCAGCACATGCGGGAGGTGACTGGTCGCGGCGAGGATACGGTCGTGACGGCCGGCATCCATCTCGATGACGCGCGCGCCGGTCGTCTGCCACATCGCGCGCACGCGGGCGAGCGCGACCGGGCGCGTCTCCGCGACCGGCGTCAGCAGCACCGCGCGATCCTCGAACAGGCCGGCGGTCGAGGCCTCGACGCCGCGCCGCTCATTGCCGGCGATCGGATGTCCCGGCACGAACTGCGGCAGCAGTTCGCCGAGCGCGCCACGGGCGTCGTCGATGACGCTGCCCTTGGTGCTGCCGACGTCGGTGACGACCGCCTCGGCGGCGACATGCGGCGCGAGTTCGCGCAGCACCTTTGCCATCGAGCCGACCGGCACCGCGACGACGATCATGTCGGCGCCCTGCACTGCGTCGGCGATCCGCGTCTCGAAGCGGTCGATGACGCCGAGTTCGAGCGCACGCTGCAGATTCAGGTGATTGCGGCCATAGCCGACGATCTCGAGGCGCTTGCCGGCACGGCGCAGCGCGCGTGCGAGCGAGCCGCCGATCAGGCCGACGCCGATGATCGCCAGACGGCGGAACGGCTTCTCGCCGGGCAAGGTCTCGGTCTCGGCGTCGGTGACCGTGCTGGCGGCGGGCGTGGTCAAAGCGTGCGTCCGAGGACTGCGGCGATGCCGCGCAGTTCCGTCATCAGCGCGACGAGTTCGGCCGGATCGAGGGCCTGGTCGGCATCGGACCAGGCCTCGGGCGGACGCGGGTGCATCTCGACCAGCAGACCGTCGGCGCCGGCGGCGATCGCGGCGCGCGCGAGCGCCGGCACCATCCACGCCTTGCCGCCGGCGTGGCTCGGGTCGATGATGACCGGCAGGTGCGTCTCGCGTTTCAGCACCGGCACCGCAGTGACGTCGAGCATATTGCGATAGGCATCCTCGAAGCTGCGCACGCCGCGTTCGCAGAAGATGATGTTGTGGTTGCCGCCGGCGGCGATGTACTCGGCCGCCATCAGCCATTCGGAGATCGTTGCCGACAGCCCGCGCTTGAGGATCACCGGCGTGTGGGTACTGCGGCCGACCTCCTTCAGCAGGTCGAAGTTCTGCATGTTGCGCGTGCCGATCTGGATCGCGTCGACCTTGTGCTCGAGGAAGGTGTCGAGCATGCGCACGTCCATCAGCTCGGTGACGATCGGCAGGCTGTGACGCGCCGCGGCCTCCCTGAACATCTTCAGGCCCTCGACGCCGGCGCCCTGGAAGGCATACGGACTGGTGCGCGGCTTGAACGCGCCGCCGCGCATCAACCGGCAACCGGCCGCGGCCGCGGCATCGGCGGCATCGGCCATCTGTTGCGGCGTCTCGACCGAACACGGCCCGGTGATGACCTGGATCTGCGCGCCGCCGACCGGCACGCCGCTGATTTCGATGACGCTGCTGGCGTCGTGCGACTCGCGCGACACCATCTTGTACGGCTTCATCACGCGCACGACGCGATCGACGCCCTTGCAGGCCTCGAGCAGCTCCTGGTCGACCTCGCGCTCGTCGCCGATCGCGCCGATCACGGTCCGCTGGATGCCGCGCGACACATGCGGCCGCAGGCCCATTGCGGCGAGCTTCTCTTCGACCGCTTGCACCTCTTCCGCGGTCGCCTTCGAATTCATGATGATGATCATAGTGCCTGAAACCTGTGCCTGTAGAGATCGGGGTCAGAGTAGACCGTGTCTACTCTGACCCCGGTGCGTCGGGATAGGAGCCGAGGATCTTCAGCATCGCGGCCTCCTGCTCGAGGGCGGCGAGCGCGGCCTTGAGTTGCGGGTCCTCGACGTGACCTTCGACGTCAATGAAGAAGACATAGTCCCACATGCCGCGCCGCGACGGTCGCGACTCGATGCGCGTCATCGTGATGCCGTGCTCGGCCAGCGGCTTCAGCAGGCGGTACAGCGCGCCGGGCTTGTTCGCGGTCGATACCAGCAACGAGGTCTTGTCGCGACCGCTCGATGCCGGGATGTGGCGGCCGATCACGAGGAAGCGCGTCGTGTTGTCCGGTTCGTCCTCGATGTTGCGCGCAAGCACGGCCAGACCGTAGAGATCGGCGGCATGCAGGCTCGCGATCGCCGCGGCGCCCGGCTCTTCGGCGGCGATGCGCGCGGCCTCGGCATTGCTGCTGACCGCGACGCGCTCGACGCCGGCAAGATTGCCGTCCAGCCATTCGCGGCACTGCGCCAGCGCCATCTGGTGCGCGCAGACCCGGCGTAACGACGCCAGATCGCCGCCCTTCGCCAGCAGGTTGTGGTGGATCCTCAGCTCGATCTCGCTGCAGATCCTGAGCGGCGAATGGATGAACATATCGAGCGTATGATCGACCGCGCCTTCCGACGAATTCTCGATCGGCACCACGCCGTAATCGACGGTGCCGGCCTCGACCTCGCGGAACACCTCGTCGATCGCACCCTGCGGCGCGGTGCTGACCGCCTGGCCGAAGTGTTTCAGCACCGCCGCCTCGGTGAAGGTGCCGGGCGGACCGAGATAGGCGATCGTCAGCGGATGCTGCAGCGCGAGACAGGCCGACATGATCTCGCGGAACAGCCGCGCGAGCGTCTCGTCGGACAGCGGTCCCTCGTTACGCGCCAGCGCGCTGCGCAGCACCGCGGCCTCGCGCTCGGGCCGGTAACAGGTGTCGTCGCCGGCGGCGCGCTTGCGCTTGGCGATCTCGATCGCGCAACGCGCGCGTTCGCTGATCAGCCCCTGCAGTTGCTCGTCGATCTGGTCGATGCGCGCGCGCAGCGCCTTGAGCGGGTCGTCATCGGCCATAACAGGGTTCCATGTCAGTCGATCGTCCGCACGTTCAGCACGCCCTGGATGTCGCGCAGGCCCTCCACGACTCCGGCCGGCAGCGGCTTGTCGACGTCGGCCAGCGTGAAGGCCAGCTCGCCGCGCGACTTGTTCAGCAGATCGAGGATGTTCAGGCCGGCGCCGGCCATCAGCGTCGAGATCTGGCCGACCATGTTCGGCACGTTCGCGTTGGCGATCGCGACGCGATAGCCCTCGGTGCGCGGCATGTACACCTCGGGAAAGTTGACCGAGTTGGTGATGTTGCCGTTCTCGAGGAAGTCGCGCAGCTGGTCGACGACCATGACCGCGCAGTTGTCCTCGGCCTCGGCGGTCGACGCGCCGATGTGCGGCAGCGCGATGACCCGCTTGCGGCCGCGCAGCGCGTTGCCGGGGAAATCGCAGACATAGGCGTGGATGCCGCCGGCGTCGATCGCGGCGCACACGGCCTCCGCATCGACGATGCCCTCGCGGGCGAAGTTCAGGATCACCGCGCCCTTCTTCATCCGCCGCAGGCGCTCGGCATTGATCATATGCCGGGTATCGTCGTTCAGCGGCACGTGGAAGGTCACGAAGTCGGCGCGCGCAAGCAGGTCGTCGAGGCTGGTGGCCTGCTCGACGCTGGAATCGAGACGCCAGGCGCTCTGCACGGTGATCTTGGGGTCATAGCCGATCACCCGCATGCCGAGGTCGATCGCGGTATTCGCGACCTTGATGCCGATCGCGCCGAGGCCGATGACGCCGAGCGTGCGGCCCGGCAGCTCGAAGCCGGAGAACTGCTTCTTGCCGGCCTCGGCCTGCTTGCCGATCGCGGCGTCGTCGCCTTCGAGGCCGCGCGCGAAGTCCCAGGCCTGGCAGATATTGCGCGCGGCGATCAGCATGCCGGCGATGACCAGTTCCTTGACCGCGTTCGCGTTGGCGCCGGGGGCGTTGAATACCGGGATGCCGCGGGCGCTCATCTCGGCGACCGGGATATTGTTGACGCCGGCGCCGGCGCGCCCGACCGCCTTCAGCGTGTCCGCCACCGCCATGCCGTGCATCACGTGCGAACGCAACATGATCGCGTCGGGGTGCTGGATCTCGGAGGCGACCTCATATCGATCGCGCGGGAAACGCTCAAGCCCAGCAACGGAAATATTATTCAATGTCAATATCTTGTACATGATACCTCAGATAATTTCTGATTGGGGTCAGAGTAGACAGTGTCTACTCTGACCCCATTCTACGCCTGCCGGCGCTCGAATTCCTTCATGAACGCGATCAGCGCGTCGACGCCGGCCTCCGGCATCGCGTTGTAGATGCTGGCGCGCATGCCGCCGACCGAGCGATGGCCCTTGAGTTGCACCATGCCGGCGGCGTCCGCCTCTTTCAGGAACACGGCGTCGAGCGCCGGATCGGCGAGCGTGAACGGCACGTTCATCCACGAACGGTGGGCGGGATCGACCGGATTGCGGTAGAACGACGACGTATCGATCGCTTCATAGAGCTTTTGCGACTTGCGCCGGTTGGTCGCGGCCATCGCCTCGAGCCCGCCGTTGCGCCTGAGCCAGTCGAACACCAGCCCGGCGATGTACCAGGCCCAGGTCGGCGGCGTGTTGTACATCGAATCGGCCTCGGCGTGGACCCGGTAATCGCACATCACCGGGGCGCCCGGGACGACCTCGCCGATCAGGTCCTCGCGGACGATGACGAGGGCCAGGCCCGCCGGGCCGATGTTCTTCTGCGCGCCGGCGTAGATCAGGCCGAAGCGCGACACGTCGACCGGCCGCGACAGGATCGTCGACGACATGTCGGCGACCAGCGGGACGCCTTTGGTGTCGGGGATGTCATGGAACTCGACGCCCTCGATGGTCTCGTTCGGCGTGTAATGGACATAGGCCGCCCCCGGATCGAGGCGCCAGTCGGCGCGCGGCGGAATGGTCGTGAACTTCGACGCCTCGCTGCTCGCGGCGACGTTGACCGTGCAGAAACGCTTGCCCTCGCTGATGGCCTTCTTCGACCAGCTGCCGGTGCAGACATAGTCGGCCTTGTCCTTGCCGCGCAGGAGATTGATCGGCACCATGCCGAACTGCAGGCTGGCGCCGCCCTGCAGGAACAGCACCTTGTAGTTCGACGGCACATTCATCAGTGCGCGCAGGTCGGTCTCGGCCTGCGCCGCGATCTGCATGAACTCCTTGCCGCGGTGACTCATCTCCATGACCGACATGCCGCTGCCCTGCCAGTCGAGCATCTCGTCGCGCGCCCGCGCGAGTACCTCTTCGGGCAGCGCCGCCGGCCCCGCACTGAAGTTGTAGACCCGTGTCATTCCGTTACTGCTCCCCTTCGCCGTTGTCACTGTCACTGTCGTCGCCTTCGAGGCTCTCGAAGCGGTCGATGCCGACCAGGTGCTCGTCGTCGTCGAGACGGATCAGGCGCACGCCCTGGGTATTGCGCCCCTGCACCGGCACCTCGTCGACCCGGGTGCGCACCAGTGTGCCGCCTTTGGTGATCAGCATGATCTCGTCGCCGTCGTTGACCAGCTCGGCGCCGATGACCGTGCCGTTGCGCTCGGTAGTCTGGATCGAGATCACGCCCTGTCCGCCGCGGCCGTGCAGCGGATATTCGTCGACGCGGGTACGCTTGCCGTAGCCGTTCTCGGTCGCGGTGAGCACGTAGCCGGCGTCGTCGGCGATCAACAGCGCGATGACCTGCTGATCATCGCCGAGCCTGATGCCGCGCACGCCGAAGGCCGTGCGTCCCATCGACCTGACCGTCGTCTCATGGAAGCGGACGGCCTTGCCGCTGCTCGCGACCAGGATCACGTCGCGCGCGCCGTCGGTGATGCCGACGCCGATCAGGCGATCGTCATCGCTCAGGCCGAGCGCGATGATGCCGCTCGCGCGCGGACGCGAGAAGTCCGCCAGCGGGGTCTTCTTGACGGTGCCGCTGCGGGTCGCCATGAACACGAACTTGCCGTCCTCGTATTCGCGCACCGGCAGCACCGTGGTGATGCGCTCGTCCTCTTCCAGCGGCAGCAGGTTCACGAACGGCCGGCCGCGCGCGCTGCGGCTCGCCTGCGGCAGCTCGTAGACCTTCTTCCAGTAGACCTTGCCGCGACTCGAGAAGCACAGGATCGTGTCGTGGGTGTTGGCGACGAACAGCTTGTCGATGAAATCCTCTTCCTTCATCGAGGTCGCCGACTTGCCGCGGCCGCCGCGGCGCTGGGCCTGGTACAGCTCCAGCGGCTGGGCCTTGACGTAGCCGCCGTGCGAGATCGTCACGACGACGTCTTCCTCGGCGATCAGGTCTTCGAGATTCAGGTCGGCCTCGAGCTGCCGGATCTCGGTGCGACGGGCGTCGCCGAACTGCTCGCGAATCGCATTGAGCTCGTCGCGGATCACCTGCATGAGCCGGTCCGGGCTCGACAGGATTTCGACCAGCTCCTTAATTTTAGCGATTATCTCGCTGTATTCCTTGTGTATCTTGTCCTGTTCCAGACCGGTCAGGCGATGCAGGCGCAGCTCCAGGATCGCCTGCGCCTGGGCCTCGGACAGGCGGTAGCCGTCCGCGACGAGGCCGAACTCCGCATCGAGCCCCTCGGGGCGCGAGATCTCTGCGCCGGCGGCGCTCAGCATCGCGGTGACCGGACCCGGCGTCCACGGCCGCGACATCAGCGCGATGCGCGCCTCGCTCGGACCGGCCGCGGCCTTGATCAGCGCGATGATCTCGTCGATGTTCGCGAGCGCAATGGTCAGGCCTTCGAGGACGTGGGCGCGCTCGCGGGCCTTGCGCAGGTCGAAGATCGTGCGCCGGGTCACGACCTCGCGGCGGTGCTGGATAAAGGCCTCGAGCGCCTGCTTCAGGTTCAGCAGCTTCGGCTGGCCTTCCAGCAGCGCGACCAGGTTGATACCGAACACGTTCTGCATCTGGGTGTGCTGATACAGGTTATTCAGCACGACCTCGGCGACCTCGCCGCGACGCAGATCTATGACGACGCGCAGGCCGTCCTTGTCGGACTCGTCGCGCAGCTCGGAGATGCCTTCGAGACGCTTTTCCTTGACCAGGAACGCGATCTTCTCGAGCAGCATCGCCTTGTTCACCTGGTAGGGCAGCTCGGTGACGATGATGCGCTGGCGGCCGTTATCGTCGGTCTCGAAGGCGGTGCGCGCGCGGATATGGATGCGCCCGCGACCGGTCCGGTAGGCCTCGTGGATGCCGCGGGTGCCGTTGATGATGCCGGCGGTCGGGAAGTCGGGGCCGGGGATATATTCCATCAGCCCGGCGATATCGGTGTCGGGGCGGTCGATCAGCGCGATGCAGGCGTTGATGACTTCGGTCAGGTTGTGCGGCGGGATGTTGGTCGCGAGTCCGACCGCGATGCCGGCCGAGCCGTTGACGAGCAGGTTCGGGATGCGCGCCGGCAGGACGACCGGTTCCTTCTCCGACTCGTCGTAGTTGAGCAGGAAATCGACGGTCTCCTTGTCGAGATCGGCGAGCATCTCATGGGCGATGCGCGACATGCGCACCTCGGTGTAGCGCATCGCCGCCGGCGAGTCGCCGTCGACCGAGCCGAAGTTGCCCTGCCCGTCCACCAGCATGTAACGCAGCGAGAATGGCTGCGCCATGCGCACGATCGCGTCGTAGACCGCGGTGTCGCCGTGCGGGTGGTATTTACCGATCACGTCGCCGACCACGCGCGCGGACTTCTTGTAGGGCTTGTTCCAGTCGTTGCTGAGGCCGTGCATCGCGTACAGCACGCGGCGGTGCACCGGCTTCAGGCCGTCGCGCACATCCGGCAGCGCGCGACCGACGATGACGCTCATCGCGTAGTCCATGTAGGACTGCCGCATCTCGTCTTCGATATTGGTCGGGATGATCTCTTTGGCGGATTCGGTCATAAACGGGTATCGCATTCCCTGCTTGCGGGGAAGGTCACGGGACTCCCGGGAGTCAGTCGTTTGTTGTTATTCCGTGGGGCAGCGCGGAATGGGAAATTCTACCACAATCGGGGTACTTGGCGGAAAGCGCGACGATTTTTCCCGGCCTACGCCGACCCCATCAGACGGGCCATCTTTGCGGCGTCCGGGGCAAGCACGACGCCGCGCTCGGTGACGATCGCGTCGACCAGCGCGGCGGGCGTGACGTCGAACACCGGGTTCCAGGCGCCGGCCTCGGGGGCGGCGACGCGGCGGCCGCCGAGCGCCAGCAATTCATCGGTGGCGCGGGTCTCGATCGGGATCGCGTCGCCGTTCGGCGTCGCCATGTCGATCGTCGAGGTCGGCGCGACGACCATGACGCGGACGCCATGGGCGCGGGCTGCCAGCGCCGCGGCATAGGTGCCGATCTTGTTGGCGACGTCGCCGTTGGCGGCGATGCGATCGGAGCCGACGATCAGCCAGCCGACCTTGCCCTGCTTCATCAGCCAGGCCGCGGCGCCCTCGGCGACCAGCGTCACCGGGATGCCGTCCTCGATCAGCTCCCAGGCGGTCAGGCGCGCGCCCTGCAGCCAGGGCCGGGTCTCGTCGGCGAAGACGCCGTCGATGCGCCCGGCGTTCCAGCCCGAACGGATGACGCCGAGCGCAGTGCCGTAGCCGCCGGTCGCGAGCGAGCCGGCGTTGCAATGGGTCAGCACCGCGCAGGGTTGTTCGATCAGCGCGGCGCCGAGTTCGCCCATGCGGCGGTTCGCGGCGATGTCCTCGTCGTGGATGCGGCGGGCCTCGGTCAGCAGGTCCGCGAGCGGATCATTGCCGGCGCGGGCGATCGCGCCGCGCATGCGTTCGATCGCCCAGAACAGGTTGACCGCGGTCGGCCGGGTGCCGGCGAGCAAGGCGAGGTCGGCCTCGATGTCGTCCCGCCAGCTTGCGGGCGCCCGCGCGTGGCGGTCGCGGGCCGCGAGCACGACGCCGTAGGCGGCGGTGATGCCGATCGCCGGGGCGCCGCGCACGGTCATGTTGCGGATCGCCTCGGCGGCGGCGGCGACGTCCCGGCAGGCGATCTCGACCCGCTCCGCGGGGAGCCGGCGCTGGTCGATCAGCCAGAGGGTATCGTCGCGCCAGTCGATCGGGCGGACGGAGTCGTGGGCGGGGCGGATCATCGGGTCAGTTTAGCAGAGATGCACGGGGTCAGGGTCATAGGGGTCAGACTCGTTTGATCCGGCAAATGCCGGGCGCCGGCAGGCTGGCAGGGATCAAACGAATCTGACCCCTTTACGCCTTCGACGTCCGGAAATGAGAAGCCCGCCCTTTGGGTCCCGGGCGCGGCGGCCGATAGGTACCGATATGAATACCCCAATCAAGGCACTGCTGGTCCTTGCGGCCTGGCTGCTCGCGGGCATTGCCCCGGCGCTGGCCGATGGCCGCGACGCCGACGCGGGTTTTCTGCACGAGATCAATTTCACGACGCAGGCGGAGCCCGGCATCGAGCTGCTGCGCCCTGCCCGCCCCGGCGAGCACTTCGAGTTCATACCGATCCATCCGGTGCATTTCGCGCATGACGAGGACACGCTCAGCGAACACGCGCGCGGGATCCTCGACGACGCCGCGCTGCTGATCCGGCATCTGCCGGGCGTGACCCGCGTCATCGTCAAGGGCTATGCCGACATCGTCGCCAGCGAGGCCTACAACGATTCCCTGTCCGACCGCCGCGCGGCCGCGGTGCGCGATTACCTCCTCGAGCGCGGTATTCCGACCCGGCTGCTGCATGTCATCGGCTACGGCAAGAGCAAGCCCGCCGACGAGGAATGGACCCGCGAAGGCCGCGCGCGCAACCGCCGCGCCGAGATCTATATCGTGCGCATGCAGGGCGGCAGATAGATTCTGTCCCCGAATGACCCCGGATTCCGGTTCCTTGTATACTGGCCGGATGCAACAGGTCGATACCCTGATCCATGCCGGCTGGGTGGTCCCGGTCGAGCCCCATGGCGTCGTGCTCGAGCGTCACGCGGTCGCGATCCGCGACGGGCGCATCCACGCGATCCTGCCGTCGGCGGAGGCCGACCGCTCGTACCAGGCGGCGCAGCTCGTCCGCCTCGACGACCATGCGCTGATCCCCGGCCTCGTCAACGCCCATACCCATGCGTCGATGAGCCTGTTCCGCGGGCTCGCCGACGACCTGCCGCTGATGGAGTGGCTGCAGCACCATATCTGGCCGGCCGAATCGACGTGGGTCGGCGAGGAATTCGTCTACCAGGGCACGCTGCTCGCCTGCGCCGAGATGTTGCGCGGCGGCACGACCTGCTTCAGCGACATGTACTTCTTCGCCGACGAGTCCGCGCGCGCGGTCAGCCGCGCCGGCCTGCGCGCGACGCTCGGCCTGATCATGATCGACTTCCCGACCGCGTGGGCGGCCAATCCCGATGAGTACCTCGCGAAGGGCCTCGCGTTGCACGACCGCTATCGCGACGACCCGCTGATCCATACCGCATTCGCGCCGCACGCGCCCTACACGGTCTCCGATGCGCCGCTGCAGAAGATCCGCACGCTCGCCGAGGAACTCGACATCCCGATCCACATGCACGTCCACGAGACCGCCGGCGAGGTCGCCGAGTCCCGCCCGCTCGATCGCCTCGAGGCCATGGGTCTGCTGTCGCCGCGCCTGCTCGCCGTGCACATGACGCAACTGACCGGCGACGAGATCGCGCGCTGCGCCGCGGCCGGCGTCCACGTGATCCACTGCCCCGAATCGAACCTGAAGCTCGCGAGCGGCTTTTGCCCGGTGCAGAAGCTGTGGGACGCGGGCGTCAACGTCGCGCTCGGCACCGACGGCGCCGCCAGCAACAACGACCTCGACATGCTCGGCGAGATGCGCACCGCCGCGCTGCTCGCGAAGGCGGTCAGCGGCAACGCCAGCGCGCTGCCGGCGGCCGACGCGCTGCGCATGGCGACGCTGAACGGCGCCCGCGCGCTCGGCCTCGATGAGGCGATCGGTTCGCTCGAGGCCGGCAAGTCGGCCGACATCGTCGCGATCGATCTCGGCGCGCTCGAGGCGCGGCCGGTCTACCACCCGCTGTCGCAGATCGTCTATGCGAGCGGCCGCCACCAGGTCACCGACGTGTGGGTCGCCGGTCGCCAGTTGCTGCGCGAGCGCCGGCTGACGACGCTCGACGAGACGCAGCTGCGCGGCTGGTCCGACGCCTGGCGCGACCGCATCGCCGCGACCGATGAAGACATGAAGCACTGAAGACCCCAACGATGAGCGAGTCACACACCAACGTCGATCTCTCCGAGGTCGCCAAGTTCGATGCCGCGGCGGCACGCTGGTGGGATCCCGAAGGCCAGTTCAAGACGCTGCATGACATCAATCCGCTGCGTCTCGACTATGTCGACGAGCGCGCCGGCCTTGCGGGCAAGGCCGTCATCGATGTCGGCTGCGGCGGCGGCATCCTCGCCGAGTCGATGGCGCTGCGCGGCGCGCGCGTCACCGGCATCGACCTCGCCGAGTCTTCGCTGGCGGTCGCGCGCATGCATGTGATCGAGACCCGGCGCATGCGCGCCGAGGGGAGGCAGAGCCCTTCGGGGTCCGACCCCGATATCAGCTATCGCGCGATCAGCGCCGAGGCGCTGGCCGCCGAGGCGCCGGCGAGCGCGGACATCGTCACCTGCATGGAGATGCTCGAGCATGTGCCGGACCCGGCCGCGATCGTCGCCGCCTGCGCGCGGCTGGTCAGACCCGGCGGCCATGTGTTCCTGTCGACGATCAACCGCAATCCCAAGTCATACCTGCACGCGATCATCGGCGCCGAATACCTGTTGCGCATGCTGCCGACCGGGACGCATGACTATGCCCGCTTCATCCGCCCGTCGGAGCTCGGACGCTGGCTGCGCGCCGCCGGCCTCGACACGCGCGAACTGACCGGACTGACTTACCACCCGCTGAGCGGCCGGTACGCGCTGGTCGGCGACATCAGCGTCAACTATCTCGTCCACGCCGTCCGGCCGGAGGCCTGATGCGCGACCCCGACCCGGTCCGCTGCGTCCTCTTCGACCTCGACGGCACGCTGGTCGACACCGCCCCCGATCTCGCCTGGTGCCTGAACGCGCTGCGCGCCGAACAGGGACTCGAAGCGATGCCGTTCGCGGCGATCCGCCCGCATGTCTCCCACGGCGCGCGCGCGCTGGTGCGCGCAGGCTTCGGTATCGACCTCGACGACGACCGTTTCGAAGCCCTGCGCGCGCGCCTGCTTGCGCTCTACGAGGCCAATCTCGCGCGCGAGAGCCGGTTGTTCGCCGGCATGGACGCGCTGCTCGACGAACTTGCCGCGCGCGCGCTGCCCTGGGGCGTCGTCACCAACAAGCCGGGCTGGCTGTCCGAACCGCTGCTCGACGCGCTCGGCCTGTCGGCGCGGGCCGCCTGCATCGTCAGCGGCGACACCACCGCGCGCAGCAAGCCGCACCCCGACCCGCTGCTGCATGCGAGCCGCCTCGTCGCGCTGCCGCCGTCGGCCTGTCTCTATGTCGGCGACGCCCGCCGCGACATCGAGGCCGGCCGCAGCGCCGGCATGCGCACGCTGGTCGCGCTGTTCGGCTATCTCGACGAGGGCGACGACCCGGCCGTCTGGGATGCCGACGGTCTCATCGATCATCCACGCGCGATCCTCGACTGGCTCGCCCCGTCGGCGCCCGGCGCGGCGCAGGGCCATGGCGGCTGAGGCGCTGGCCGCGATCATTGCGGCGCTGATCGGACTCGCGTTCGGCGCGCTGATCGTCCAGCTGCGCGCGCACAAACGCATCACCGCGCTGCAACTCGAGAATGCCGGCCTGGCGACGACGCTCGAACTCGAACGCAAGGCCGCGCAGGAGAAACAGCAGCGCCTCGAGGACGACCGCCGCCAGCTCGGCGACACCTTCGCAAAGCTGTCCGGCGAGGCGCTCAAGCACAACAATGCCGAGTTCCTGCGCCTCGCGCAGGAGAACCTCAAGCAGTTCCAGATCCAGGCGCACAACGAGCTCGGCAAGAAGGAACAGGCCGTCGAGCACATGGTCAAGCCGATCCGCGAGCTGCTCGAGAAGACCCACAGCCAGATCCGCCAGATCGAGCACGAGCGCAAGGAGGCCTTCGGCTCGATCACCAAGCAGCTGGAAATGCTCGCGAAGACGCAGATCGAACTGCAGGGCGAGACCCGCAACCTGGTGCAGGCGCTGCGCCGGCCCGAGGTGCGCGGCCAGTGGGGCGAGATCACGCTGCGCCGGCTCGTCGAGCTGGCCGGCATGGTCGAGTACTGCGACTTCTTCGAACAGGAACACACCCGCACCGACGACGGCGCGGTGCGTCCCGACATGATCCTGCGCATGCCCGGCGGCCGCGAGATCGTCATCGACGTCAAGACGCCGCTCGACGCCTATCTCAGCGCGATCGAGGCCTCCGACGACGTGACCCGCAAGCTCCATCTCGAGCGCCACAGCCGCAACGTCCGCGAGCGCGTGCAGGAGCTGTCCGGCAAGGCCTACTGGAAACAATTCAAGAATAGCCCGGACTTCGTCGTGCTGTTCATCCCCGGCGAGCACTTCCTCAGCGCCGCGGCCGACATCGACCCGACGCTGCTCGAGGACGCGCTGCGCCGCCGCGTCATCCTCGCGACGCCGCTCAGCCTGATGGCGCTGTTGCGCGCGATCGCCTACGGCTGGAAGCAGGAGGCGATCGCCGAGAACGCCGAGCAGATCCGCGACCTCGGCGAGGATCTCTACAAGCGCCTGACGACCTTCAGCGCCCACCTATCGAAGATCGGCCAGAGCCTCGGCAGCAGCCTCGATCACTACAACAAGGCGGTCGGTTCATTCGAGCGCCAGGTCCTGCCCGGCGCGCGCAAATTCACCGAGATGGGCATCCATCCGGCGAAGACGCTCGAACCGCCCGAACAGATCGAGAAGGCGCCGCGCCAGCTCAGCGAGGACAACACCCAGGGCTGATGCGCGCGCCGACCGGGACTTCGCCTGTGACGAGCAAGACGTCCGCTGTCTCCGTCGAGGCGGCCTATCGCTATTGCCTCGATCGCGCGAAGTGGCACTACGAGAACTTCCCGGTCGCCTCGCATGCGCTGCCGGCCTCGCTGCGCGGCCCGGTCGCGGCGCTGTACGCCTTCGCGCGCAGCGCCGACGACTTCGCCGACGAGGGCGACGATCCGCCCGAGGTCCGGCGCGCGCGCCTCGACGGCTATCGCGCCCGCCTCGACGCCCTCGCCCGCGACGAGCCCCCCGACGAGCCGATCTTCGTCGCGCTCGCCGACGTGCGCCGCCGATTCGATCTGCCGCTCGAGCCGCTGTACGACCTGCTCGATGCGTTCACCCAGGACATCGACCAGCGGCGTTATGCGAACTTCGCCGAGGTCCTCGACTATTGCCGCCGTTCCGCCGCGCCGATCGGCCGCATGATCCTGCAACTCTACGGCGAGGTCGACGAGGCCAACCTCGCCTGTTCCGACCGGCTCTGCAGCGCGTTCCAGCTCGTCAATTTCCTGCAGGACCTGGAGCAGGACTGGCGCGAGAACGGCCGCATCTATCTGCCCGAGGACGAGATGGCCTTGCATGGCGTCACCGAGGCGCACTTCCGCGAGCGCCGCACCGACGAGGCGATGCTCGCGCTGATCGCGCAGCAGATCGCGCGCATCCGCCGCCTGCTCAAGGACGGCGCCCCGCTCGCGTGGCGCATGCCGGGACGCGCCGGCCTCGAAGGCCGCATGATCCTGTTCGGCGTCACCCGCATCGCCGACAAGATCGCGCAGGAACGTCATGATGTCTTCCGCCGCCCGCGCCTCGGCCGTCGCGACTGGTTGTGGATCGCGCTGCGAGCGACGACTGCGCGGGGGTTGTGAGTCCCCGGGGCTTTTGTCAGCCAGAGCGCCTTGCTGTATCTTGAAGCCGATGAATCCCGACCAGTACTGCCAGGACCGGGCCGCGCGGAGCGGCTCCAGTTTCTACTACAGCTTTCTGTTCCTGCCACCGGACAAGCGCCGCGCGATCACCGCGCTGTACGCATTCTGCCGCGAGGTCGATGACATCGTCGATGCCCAGGTCGATCCTGCGGTCGCGCGGGTCAAGCTCGCCTGGTGGCGCGAGGAGATCGGCCGGCTTTTCAGCGGCGCGCCGCAGCATCCGGTCACGCGGGCATTGTCGGCGCCGATCGGCGCCTACAACCTGCCGCGCGAACACTTCTTCGAGATCATCGACGGCATGGAGATGGACCTCGACCACGACCGCTACCCGAGCTTTCGCGAATTGAGCCTGTACTGCCACCGCGTCGCCAGCATGGTCGGCATGATGTCGGCCGAGATCTTCGGCTACGAGGACCGGCGCACGCTGAAATACGCGCACAACCTCGGCACCGCGTTCCAGCTGACCAATATCCTGCGCGACGTCCGCGAGGACGCGCGGCGCGGTCGCCTCTATCTTCCGCTCGACGAGCTCGAGCGCTTCCGGGTCAGTCCCGAAGAGATCCTGACCGCGTCCGCAAATGAACGTATCACGGCGCTGTTGCGCTTCCAGGCCGATCGCGCGCGCGGCTATTACCGCAAGGCCTTCGAGCTGCTGCCGGAGGTCGACCGCTACACCCAGCGCAGCGGTCTCGCGATGGCCGCGATCTATCTCGACCTGCTCGCCGAGATCGACAAGGACGGCTACCGGCTGCTCGACCGACGCATCCGCCTGACGCCGCTGCGCAAGCTGTGGCTGGCGTGGAAGACGACGCGGCAGGAAAAAACGCGCCATCGCAAGTGGCAACGCGGCGTCAGGGCCGGATGACGCAGTGAATGTCGTCGTCGGCGGCGGCTGGTCCGGGCTCGCGGCCGCGGTCGAACTCGCGCGCCGCGGCCTGCCGGTCACGCTGATCGAGGCCGCGACCGATCCCGGCGGCCGCGCGCGCACGATCCTGCATCGCGGCGAGGCCCTCGACAACGGCCAGCACCTGCTGATCGGCGCCTGTACGAACGTCCTCGACCTGATACGCACGCTCGGCCTCGATGAGACGGCGCTCTTCGAACGCCGCCCGCTCGAGCTGCGGGTCCATGACCGCGTCCACCCGGACCTGCGCCTGCGCCTGCCGCGCCTGCCGGCGCCGCTGCACCTGATCGCGGGCATCGCGCTGGCCTCCGGACTGTCGATGCGCGATCGCCGGGCCGCCCTGCGCCTCCGTGCCGTGCTGCGCGCGCCGCTCACAGGCCCCGACCGCAGCGTCGCCGCATTGCTGCGCGAACTGCGCCAGACGCCGCGCCTGATCGACGGCCTGTGGCGGCCCTTGTGCCTCGCGACGCTGAATACGCCGATCGAAACGGCGTCCGCGCAGATCTTCGCGCGGGTCCTGCGCGATGCGTTTTCGTTTCGCGCCGCGGATTCCGACCTGCTGTTGCCGCGCCAGCGGCTCGGCGCGCTGCTGCCGGAACCGGCGCTGCGCTATATCGAGGCTCATGGCGGTCGCGTGTTCGCCGGCCGGCGCGTCGAGTCGCTCGATATCGCGGACGATCGCGTCGTCTCGGTGACGCTCGATGATGCCCGCCGGCTCGACGCCGCCGGCGTCATCCTCGCGCTGCCGCCGACTGCCGCCGCCAGGCTGCTCGCGCCGCATGCCGGGTCCCGTGCGCTCGCCGCGCGGCTGGATGCCATCGCCTATGCCCCGATCTGCACGGTCTGTCTCGAGTATCCGCACACGATCCGCCTGCCGTTGCCGATGATCGGCTTCACCGGCGGGCTCGCGCAATGGGCCTTCGATCTCTCGATCACCGGCAAGCCCGGCTGGATCAGCGTCGTCGTCAGCGGCGACGGCGATCACATGAAGCTCGACAATACGGCGCTCGCGCGGCAGGTCATCGCGGAATTGTCCGACCATCATCCGGACTGGCCTTCTCCGCTCGCGGCGCATGTGCTGCGCGAAAAGCGCGCGACCTTCATCTGTGACGCCGGCATCGAAGGTCGCCGTCCCGGTATCGACACCCCGCTTGCGAACTGCCTGCTCGCCGGCGACGCCGTCGCAAACGGCCGCCCGGCCACGCTCGAAGGCGCGATCGCCAACGGCCTCGCCGCCGCCCGCGCAATCGCGGCAAACGATCGCCTCCGCTGAAACCACCTCTCCCCCATCGCATGCGAAGGGGGTGATGAATCGGGATTCAGCCGGTGTGCAGGCTTGCGGCTTCTTCGAAGGTCGTGATGCCCGCGCGGGCCAGCGCGACGGCGTGGGCGTGCAGCGTCGTCATGCCGGTCTCCGTTGCGTGGCGCGCGATCTCGTCGGCGGGCGCGTTGCGGCCGATCAGCGCCGACACTGCCGGCGTGATCGCGAGGACTTCGCAGACGATCGCGCGCCCGCGATATCCGCTGTGCCCGCATTCCGTGCAACCGCGCCCGCGCCTCGGCGTCGCGCCGTCAGCCGCGGCGGCCGGATCGGCCTCGGCGCAGTGCGCGCAGACCCGCCGCACCAGCCGCTGCGCGACGACGCCGAGCAGCGTCGAGGCGAGGATGCACGGCTCGACGCCCATGTCGATCAGGCGCGCGATCGCGCCCGGCGCGTCGTTGGTATGCAGCGTACTCAGGACGAAGTGGCCGGTCAGCGCGGCCTGGCAGGCGATCGCGGCGGTCTCCGAATCCCGGATCTCGCCGACCATGATGACGTCCGGGTCGTGGCGCAGAAAGCGCCTGAGCACTTCCGCGAAACCGAGTCCGATGCGCTCGTTGATCCGGACCTGCTCGACGCCGTCCATGTCGTACTCGACCGGATCCTCGACGGTCAGCACGTGCGCGCCGCCGCCGCGGATCTCGTTCAGCGCCGCGTACAGCGTCGTCGACTTGCCGGAACCGGTCGGCCCGGTGACGAGGAACAGGCCGTGCGGCCGCGCGATCAGCGCGCCGACCCCTGCCAGCGCCGGCGCCGGCAGGCCAAGCGCCGCGAGCGGCTTGAGCCCGGCGGCGCGGTCGAGGATGCGGATCACGATGCTCTCGCCGCAGACCGTCGGGATCACCGAGACGCGCAGATCGATGCCGCGGCCTTCGTGATCGAGTCGCGCCCGTCCCTCCTGCGGCAGGCGTCGTTCGGCGATGTTCATGGCGCCGATGACCTTGATGCGGCTGACCAGCGCCGGCAACAGCGCGCGGTGCAACTCGCGCGCCCGCTGCATGACGCCGTCGACGCGATACCACACCGCGATCCGCTCGCGCCCCGGGCGCAGGTTGATGTCGGACGCCCCGCGCAGGACGCCCTCGCGCAGGATCGCGTTGACGAGGCGGACGATCGGCCGCTGCGCCGCGGCCTCGCCCCCATAACCGGCCGCCGCCTCGGCCGTCGCCGGCGGCCCGGCCGCGCGCGCCGCATCCTCGTCGAGCCCGGAATAGTGACGCGAATGCGCGAGCGCGATCTCGGCGGCCGGTGCGTGCACCGGGATCACCGGCGCGATGCCATGGAAGCGCAGGTCCTCGGCGATCGTCGTATCGAAGGGCCGGTCCATCGCGACGACCAGCGCGCCGTCGATCTCGGCCAGCGGCAGGAGCAGATGCCGGGTCGCAAGCTCTTCCGGGATGCGCGCGAGGATCCCCGCCCCGATGTCGATGCCGTCGAGCCCGACGGTGGGAATGCCGAACTTCCACGCCAGCGCGGCATGGACCTGGCCGGCCTCGACGAGTCCGTCCTCGACGAGGATGCGCCCGAGATGCCGCGTGGGTTCGCCGCGCTGACGCAGCAGCGCCGCTTCGAGCTGGGCGGCATCGAGCAGCCGGGCCTCCAGCAGGATCTCGCCGAGGCGGCGATCGGGCGGCGCCCTGCCCGGCCGCGCCAGCGCCTGCCGCAATTCCCCCGCATCCCTGACCCGCAAGCGCTCCATCCCGGCCCTCCGTTCAGCGCCCGATGGTAGCCCCCCGACCGCCTGCGTCGATCAGCGTTTGACTGATCTCACCCGGTATCCCCGGCGGCCCCGTAATGACTCATGGATATTCAATGAGTTGACAGTCACCGCTGAGATCGTCGGATAATTGACGGCTTGGCGACGTTGGCCATATTCCCTTGTCCCGCCGTCTGTGTTAAGACTAGCCCGAAGGCACTGCAAAAGGTGTGTGCAGCCTGCGCGCCCGGTGCCCGGCTCTCCGAACCCCTGCTCTGGCACGATGGTTGCAGTTTTCGTGCAGGATGTTCTCGTCAGGAGGTGTCAGGATGCCCATCGGGCAAGGCAGTCAGACGGTCAACGAGGCCTGGGACGTCGGCAATCTCTCGCTGATGTCGAATGCGCTCGTTTCCCGCGGCGGTCCCGACAAGGTGCTGGAGATCGCCAGCGTCCTGCAGACGACGCTCGACGTCGACCAGTTGATCGCGGTGTTTTCGCGCCAGATCCAGGCCCTCGTCCCTCACAGCAGCATCCGCTACGAAAACAAGGCGATCGACCTGGCGGTCATGGCCGGCAGGCCGGAGAAGTCGAGCTGCACCTATCAACTCGTCGTCGCCGCGCAGACGCTCGGCCAGGTGACCGTGACGAGGCGCAAGAAATTCACCGAAGACGAGACCCTGCTGCTCGAGCACCTGCTGTGCTGCCTGGTCTATCCGCTGCGCAACGCGATCATGTACAAGATCGCGTTGACCGCGGCGCTCAGGGATCCGCTGACCGGCGTCAACAACCGCACCGCGATGAACAGCGCGCTGATCCGCGAGACCGAGCTCGCGCGCCGCCACGGCACGCCGCTGTCGCTGATCGCGCTCGACATCGACCGCTTCAAGGATATCAATGACCGCCACGGCCATCTCGCCGGCGATCATGTCCTCAAGAACGTCGCCGAGGCGATCGCCGACTGCACGCGCAGCTCCGACATCCTGTTCCGTTCCGGCGGCGAGGAATTCGTGGTCCTGCTCAGCAATACCGGCCGCGACGGCGCACTGCAGCTGGCGGAGCGCATTCGCCAGACGATCGAGGCCACTGAATACGATTACGCCAATGCCGTGCTCTCCGTCACGGCCAGCCTCGGCGTCTCCTGCTTCAGCAAGGGTGACGACAGCGAGCGCCTGTTCGAGCGCGCCGACATGGCGCTGTACGCGGCCAAGTCGGCCGGGCGGAACTGCGTCAAATTTGTCGAATAGACCCGCCCCGATCCCCCTCCCCGGGCTGTAATCCCGGCCGAGCCGGCCGATATCACCGCTGGACACCATAGAATGCGCGGTCGCGTCACCCGCGGGAGAGAATGCCATGCGCCTGAATTCGTGTTTACCGCTCGCCGCCTGTTGCCTGATAATGGGGCTTGTCACGCATCCCGTCCTTGCCGGCTCCGAAATGCCGGTCAAGGGGATGTCCATGGACCGGGTCGAACAGGCATTCGGCCCACCGATAGAGATCCGCACTCCGATCGGCGATCCCCCGATCACGCGCTGGGTCTACGACGGCTACACGGTTTATTTCGAGCACAGGCATGTCATCCACAGCGTGGTCTCCCGCGATACCCCCGCAGCGACGGCGCCGTCCGCCGCAGCGGCCCCTGCTGATTCCCCGCCCGGTCACTGATCCCTGTGCGGCCGGGGCCGGGGCGCCCCGGTCATGACCACGCCCATCCGCCGCCTGCCGGCCGAATGGGCGCCCCAGAGCGGCGTCCAGCTGACCTGGCCCCGACCCGACAGTGACTTCGGCGACGATCTCGCCGCCGTCGAACCGGTGTTCGCGGCGATCGCCTCCCGCATCAGCCACCATGAACGACTCATCATCACCTGCGCCGACGTCGCACACCGCGCCCGGGTGTCGGGTCTGATCGAGCAGGCCCGCGGCCGGCTCGCGATGATCGCGTTCCCGCTGGCGCCGGCGAACGATGTCTGGACGCGCGACCACGGCCCGATCACGGTCCTCGAGGACGGCGCGCCGGTGCTGCTCGACTTCCGCTTCAACGGCTGGGGCGGGAAGTATCCGGCCGACCGCGACGATCGCCTCACGCGGACGCTGCACGTCGAAGGCGTGTATGGACCGACGCCGCTGCGTTCGATCGACTTCGTGCTGGAAGGCGGCAGCATCGACAGCGACGGCCAAGGCACGCTGCTGACGACGACCCGATGCCTGCTGACGCCGACGCGCAATCCCGGCCTGTCGCGCAAGGAGGTCGAAGCGCGGCTGCGCGAGACCCTCGGCGTCCGGCGCGTGCTGTGGCTCGAGCACGGCTGGCTCGCGGGCGACGACACCGACAGCCACGTCGACATGCTCGCGCGCTTCTGCGACGCGCGGACGATCGCGTACACCGCCTGCGACGATGCGGACGATGAACACTTCGAAGCGCTCGGACGCATGGCCGCGGAACTCGCCGCGCTGCGCACGGCCGGCGACGAACCCTACCGGCTGGTGCCGCTGCCGTTGCCGCATGCGAAGCGCAACCGCGACGGCGACCGCCTGCCGGCGAGCTACGCGAATTTCCTGATCATTAACGGCGCGGTGCTGGCGCCGGTCTACAGCGACCCGGCCGACGAGATCGCGCTCGAGCGCCTGCGCGAATGCTTCCCGGATCGCGAGATCATCGACATCCCCTGTCTCCCGCTGATCGGACAATACGGCAGCCTGCATTGTGCTACGATGCAGCTGCCTGCGGGCGTATTGGGGTCAGAGTCGTTTGATCGTCGCTGACCATCATGAAGCCGATGACACCGCCCGATCAAACGACTCTGACCCCATGACCAAGACACTGACCCTCGGCCTGGTACAGCAGGCCTGCACGGACAAGCGCGACGACAACCTCGATCGCAGCGCGGCCGGCATTCGCGACGCGGCGGCGCGAGGCGCGCAGTTGGTCTTGCTGCAGGAACTGCACGCGGGTCCGTATTTCTGCCAGACCGAAGACCCCGCGGTGTTCGACCGCGCCGAGCCGGTGCCGGGACCGACCAGCGAACTTCTGTCCGCGCTTGCGCGCGAACTCGGCATCGTCATCGTCGGCTCGCTGTTCGAGCGCCGCGCGCCCGGTCTCTATCACAATACTGCGGTCGTGTTCGAACGCGACGGTTCGATCGCCGGCCTCTATCGCAAGATGCATATCCCGGACGACCCGGGCTACTACGAGAAGTTCTATTTCACGCCCGGCGATCTCGGCTTCCATCCGGTCGATACCTCGGTCGGCCGGCTCGGCGTGCTGGTGTGCTGGGACCAGTGGTATCCGGAGGCCGCGCGCCTGATGGCGTTGGCCGGCGCCGAACTGCTGCTCTTTCCGACCGCGATCGGCTGGGACACCCGCGATGACGAGGACGAACGCACGCGCCAGCGCGAGGCCTGGCTGACGATCCAGCGCGCGCACGCGATCGCGAACGGCCTGCCGGTCGTGGTCTGCAACCGCGTCGGCCATGAGCCCGACCCGTCCGGGCAGGGACCGGGCATCCGCTTCTGGGGTTCGAGCTTCATCGCCGGTCCGCAGGGGGAATGGCTCGCGCGCGCCGGCGACGAGGCAGCGGAGGTGCTGGTGCAGGAGGTTGATCTCGGCCGCAGCGAGAAGGTGCGCCGCTGGTGGCCGTTCCTGCGCGACCGCCGCATCGATGCCTATGGTGATCTGACCCGGCGTTTTCGGGACTAGCCTCCCTTGCGAAGGGAGCCTCAGGCGAAAATTCGGCGCGACTGCTTTTCCGCTATAATGGCCCCACTCGTATAGCCGGACCGTTTCCCAGCCATGATCCTGATCCTCGCCCCGAACACCGACAAGAGCAGCGCGGAATTCCGCAAGCTGATGGACTACCTGTCCCACCTGCCGAATATCCAGGCGCGGGTGCACCAGGAGGTCGGCACGCTGCAGACGCTGACCGAGATCTATCTGGTCGGCGACACGCTGACGCTCGTCGAGGCCGACATGGCCGCCCTGCCCTGCGTGGAGCGCGTCGTGCGGGTGTCCGAGGAGTATCGCGTGCTCGGCCGCCACAAGGGCGACAATCGCTCGACCTCGTTCGAATACAACGGCCTGCACTTCGGCCAGGACACGCTGCATGTGTTTGCCGGGCTGTGCGCGGTCGACAATCCGGCGCATGTCGAGGAGATGATGAAGGCGCTGCGCGACCACGGCCAGGTCTGCACGCGCATGGGCGCCTACAAGCCGCGCACCAACCCGTATTCGTTCCAGGGTCACGGCAAGGACTGCCTGCCCTATGTGTTCGAACTCGCCGGCAAGTACGGCATCAAGTGCATCGCGATGGAGATCACGCACGAGGATCACATCGACGAGATCCGCGCCGCGCTCGAGCAGACCGGCAACCCGACCGGGATCATGCTGCAGATCGGCACGCGCAATACGCAGAACTTCGAGCTGCTGAAGAACGTCGGTCGCCAGCACGAGTTCCCGGTGCTGCTGAAGCGCGGCTTCGGCATCACGCTGGAGGAATCGCTGAACGCGGCCGAGTATCTGGCGAGCGAAGGCAACCGCAAGGTGATCTTCGGCCTGCGCGGCATGAAGACCAACATGGGCGACCCGCACCGCAATTTCGTCGACTTCGCGCATGTGCCGGTCATCAAGCGTCTGACGCGCATGCCGGTGTGCATCGATCCGTCGCACTCGGTCGGCACCCGCGCGACCGGCCCCGAAGGCCTGCTCGACATCATGCATGTCACCGCGCAGGGCGTCATCGCCGGCGCCAACATGATCCTCGTCGATTTTCACCCGCATCCCGCGAAGGCCCTCGTCGACGGGCCGCAGGCGCTGTTGCTGAACGAGCTGCCGGTCTATCTCGAAGACATCCGCATCGCCCGCGAGGCGTATGAGCGGCGGTCGATGCTGGTCAGCGGGGTCAGAGTCGTTTGATCACCACAACGGGCAGGGTTGGCATTGCCCACGGATCAAACGACTCTGACCCCATAGCGTTATTTTGAAACCAGCGCGACCGCCTGCGCGGCGATGCCTTCGCCGCGGCCGGTGAATCCCATGCCTTCCGTCGTCGTCGCCTTGATATTGACCTGCGCTGGATCGACGCCGAGGTCGGCGGCGAGGTTTTCGATCATCTGCGGGACATGCGGCGCGAGCTTCGGCGCCTGGGCGATCACGGTCATGTCGGCGTTGACGACGCGACAGTCGCGGTCGAGCAGCATCGCGACGATGCGGCGCAGCAGCACGCGGCTGTCGAGATCCTTGTACGCCGGGTCGTTGTCCGGGAAATGCCGGCCGAGGTCGCCGAGCCCGGCGGCGCCGAGCAGCGCGTCGCACAGCGCATGGATCAGCACGTCGCCGTCGGAATGGGCGAGCATGCCCTGGTCGTGCGGGATCTCGACGCCGCCGAGGACCAGCCGCCGGCCCGGCGCGAAACGATGGGCGTCGAAGCCGCAGCCGATGCGCATCAGCGTAAGGCCTCCAGCGCCTGGTGGCGCAGGAACTGCTCGGCCAGCGCGAGATCGGCCGGTCGGGTGATCTTGATATTGTCCGGGCTGCCCATGACCATGCGCGGCATGCGCGCGGTGCGCTCGATCGCGGCCGCCTCGTCGGTGACCGTGACCTGCTCGCGCACCGCCCGTTCGATCGCCGCGGTCAGCTCGCCGTGGCGGAACATCTGCGGCGTCGACGCGCACCAGATGTTGTCCCGACTCAGCGTCGCGATGACCTCCCGGGCCTGATCGACGCGCTTCAGCGTGTCGGCGACCGGCAGGCCGAGCAGGCCGCCGACCGGGTGGTCGCGCAGTTCCTCGATCAGGCGATCGATGTCGGCCGCGCGCAGGCAGGGCCGCGCGGCATCATGGACCAGCACCCAGTCGTCGGGCTTCGCGAGGGCATGCAGGCGATGCAGCGCGTTCAGCACCGACAGGTGGCGCTCGGCGCCGCCGGGCACGGTCATCACCGGCACCTCGCCGTCGCGCGCGAGGCGCGCGTGCCACGGATCGCCGTCGGCGAGCGCAACGACGATGCCGCGGATCGCGGTATGCGTGACAAAGCGGTCGATGACATGTTCGATGACGGTCTTGCCGGCGAGCGGGAGATATTGCTTGGGGCGATCGCCGCCCATGCGGCGGCCGCTGCCGGCCGCGGGGATCACGGCCCAGGCGATCATTCCGGCGCTGCCTGGAAGAAGGTCTCGCCCTCGCGGATCATGCCGAGCTCGCGGCGCGCGCGTTCCTCGACTGCGGCCTCGCCCTGCTTCAGGTCCATGACCTCGGCATCGAGGGCCTCGTTGCGTTCGCGCAGGCGGTCGTTCTCCTGCTGCTGCAATTCGACCTCGGCCTTGAGGCGCAGCAGCTCGCTGACGCCGCCGTCGCCGAACCACAAGCGGAACTGGAGCAACAGCAGCAGCACGAGGAACACCGCGACCAGCAGGCGCAGGAAGCGGGTGCCGTCGCCGTCGATGAGGCGGCGCCACAGCGGTCCGCGCTCGCGACGCTGCCGGCGCGCCGGACGGCGACGCGGGCGGGCGCCGGCCGACAGCGAGCCGGCGCTCACGAACGCGCCTCAGCGATTGGCAAAGACCGGGAAGGCCCCTCGACCGGCATAGCGTTCACGTCCCCCGAGCATTTCCGCGATTCTGAGCAGACGATTGTACTTCGCGACGCGGTCGGAACGCGACAGCGAGCCGGTCTTGATCTGGCCGGCGTTGGTCGCGACCGCGAGGTCGGCGATGAAGGTGTCGGCGGTCTCGCCGGAACGATGCGAGATCACGACGCTGTAGCCGGCCTGCTTCGCCATCGCGATCGCGGCCAGCGACTCGGTCAGCGTGCCGATCTGGTTGACCTTGATCAGGATCGAGTTGGCGACGCCGCGCTCGATGCCCTGCTTGAGGATGCCGGTGTTGGTGACGAAGAGGTCGTCGCCGACCAGCTGGACGCGCTCACCGAGGCGGTCGGTCAGCAATTTCCAGCCGTCCCAGTCGTCCTCGGCCATGCCGTCCTCGATCGACAGGATCGGGTAGCGATCGGCCCAGTCGGCGAAGTAGTCGGTGAAGGCCGCCGAATCGAGCGCGCGCCCCTCGGCCTCGAGGCGATAGCGGCCGTCCCTGTGGAACTCGGAGCTGGCCGGATCGAGACCGATGAAGATGTCCTCGCCGGCGCGATAGCCGGCCTTGTCGATCGCCTCGAGGATGACCCGGATCGCCTCCTCGTTCGCGGCGAGGTCCGGCGCGAAGCCGCCCTCGTCGCCGACCGCGGTCGACAGGCCGCGCTTGCTCAGCACCTTCTTCAGCGCGTGGAAGATCTCGGCGCCGGCGCGCAGGGCCTCGCTGAAGTTCGGCAGGCCGACCGGCATGATCATGAATTCCTGCATGTCGAGGCGGTTCTCGGCATGGGCGCCGCCGTTGATGACGTTCATCATCGGCACCGGCATCGTCACGCCGTCGTCGCCGCCGAGGTGGCGGAACAGCGGCAGCCCGCGCGCCTTCGCCTGCGCGCGCGCGGCCGCGAGCGACACCGCGAGGATCGCGTTGGCGCCGAGGCGCGACTTGTTCGGCGTGCCGTCGAGCTCGATCATCAGGCGGTCGAGCGCGGCCTGGTCGGCGGCGTCCTTGCCGAGCAGCGCCGGCCGGAGTTCGTGACGGATGTTCGCGACGGCGCGGGTCACGCCCTTGCCGCCGTAACGCTTCGGGTCGTCGTCGCGCAGCTCGATCGCCTCGCGCGCGCCGGTCGACGCCCCGGACGGGACCGCCGCGCGGCCGCGGATATTGCCGTCGAGGATCACGTCGGCCTCGACCGTCGGATTGCCGCGCGAATCGAGGATCTCGCGGCCGATGATGTCAACAATCTTGCTCATTGCTTCCCTGTCGGTGTTGCTTCGGGGTCAGAGTAGAGTCTGTCTACTCTGACCCCGATTTCGTTGGACGGCGCACAGTTTACGCGGTTTGGGGCGAAATCAGAAATCCGATTCGCTGAAACCGTGACGCTTGACCGTGTCGTCGAGTTCCCTGAGCGTCGCGAGCAGGGCCTCGAGGCGGCCGAGCGGCCAGGCATTCGGGCCGTCGCTCAGCGCCTTTTCGGGGTCGGGATGCGTCTCCATGAACAGGCCGGCGACGCCGGCGGCGACCGCCGCGCGCGCGAGTACCGGGACGAATTCACGCTGACCGCCCGAGCTGGTGCCGCGCCCGCCCGGCTGCTGCACCGAGTGGGTCGCGTCGAACACGACCGGGCAGCCGGTCTCGCGCATGACCGCGAGCCCGCGCATGTCGGAGATCAGGGTGTTATAGCCGAACGACACGCCGCGCTCGCAAACGAGGAGCTGTTCGTTGCCGGTCTCGCGCGCCTTGTCGACGACATGCTTCATGTCCCACGGCGCGAGGAACTGCCCCTTCTTGATGTTGACCGGCTTGCCCTGCGCGGCGACGTTGCGGATGAAATTGGTCTGCCGGCACAGGAAGGCCGGCGTCTGCAGCACATCGACGACCGCGGCGACCTGATCGAGCGGCGTGTCCTCGTGGACATCGGTCAGCACCGGCACGCCGATCTGCTTGCGCACCTTCGCGAGGATCGCGAGCCCCTCGTCGAGGCCCCGCCCGCGAAAGCTCTTGCCCGAGCTGCGATTGGCCTTGTCGAAGGACGACTTGTAGATGAACGGCACGCCGAGGCGCGCGGTGATCTCTTTCAGCGCGCCGGCGGTGTCGAGCGCGAGCTGTTCGCTCTCGATGACGCAGGGGCCGGCGATCAGGAACAGCGGATGTTCGAGGCCGGCGTCGAAGCCGCAGAGCTTCATGCGCGCGAGACCCGGCGCCCGCGCTCGCCGGCCAGCGCGCGCGCGGTGCGGACGAAGCCGGTGAACAGCGGATGGCCGTCACGCGGGTTCGACGTGAACTCGGGGTGGAACTGGCTGGCGAGGAACCACGGATGATCCGGCAGCTCGATGATCTCGACGAGGCGGCCGTCGAGCGAGCGCCCGGAGAAGCGCAGGCCGGCCTGCTCCAGCGTCGCGATGTAGTTCTGGTTGACCTCATAGCGATGGCGATGGCGCTCGGAGATCTCGTCGGCGCCGTAGAGTTCACGCGCGAGCGAGCCCGGCGCGAGCCGGCAGGGCTGCGCGCCGACCCGCATCGTGCCGCCGAGATTCGATTCGGCGCTGCGGCGCTCGATCGCGCCCTGCGAGGTCGTCCATTCGGTGACCAGCGCAATGACCGGATGCGGGGTATCGCGCTGGAACTCGGTGCTGTGCGCGCCCGCGAGTCCGGCCTTGTTGCGCGCATACTCGATGACCGCGACCTGCATGCCGAGGCAGATACCAAGGTACGGCACGCTGCGTTCGCGCGCGTGGCGCACCGCGGCGATCTTGCCCTCGATGCCGCGCTCGCCGAAGCCGCCGGCGACGAGGATCGCGTCGACGTCGTCGAGCACGCCCGTGCCCTGGCGCTCGAGCTGCTCGGCATCGACATAGCGGATTCGCGTGCGCACGCGATTCCTGATGCCGGCATGGATCAGCGCCTCGGACAGCGACTTGTAGGCGTCGGTCAGGTCAGTGTACTTGCCGACCAGCGCGATCGTGACCTCCCCTTCCGGGTGTTCAATGCTGTCGACGATCGCCTGCCAGTCGGAAAGATCGGCCATCGGCGCGTCGATCCTGAGCTTGTCGGTGACGATCGTGTCGAGGCCCTGCTCGTGCAGCAGCAGCGGGATCTTGTAGATGCTGTCGACATCAATCGCCGAGATCACCGCTTCTTCGCGTACGTTCGTGAACAACGCGATCTTGCGCCGCTCGTCGGCCGGCAACGGGCGATCGCTGCGGCACATCAGCACGTCGGGCTGGATGCCGATCGACAGCAGCTCCTTGACCGAGTGCTGGGTCGGCTTGGTCTTGATCTCGCCGGCGGCCGGGATGTACGGCACCAGCGTCAAATGGATATACAGCGCGTTGTCATGGCCGATCTCGATGCCGAGCTGGCGGATCGCCTCGAGGAACGGCAGGGACTCGATGTCGCCGACGGTGCCGCCGATCTCGACCAGCGCGATATCGGCATCGCCTGCCCCTTCGCGGATGCAACGCTTGATCTCGTCGGTGATATGCGGGATCACCTGCACGGTCGCGCCGAGATAGTCGCCGCGGCGTTCCTTGCGGATCACGTTCTCGTAAATGCGCCCGGTGGTGAAATTGTTGCGCCGCGTCATGCGCGCGCGCACGAAACGCTCGTAGTGGCCGAGGTCGAGGTCGGTCTCGGCGCCGTCATCGGTGACGAAGACCTCGCCGTGCTGAAACGGGCTCATCGTGCCGGGGTCGACGTTGATGTACGGATCCAGCTTGATCAGCGTGACCTTGAGGCCGCGCGCTTCGAGAATCGTACCGAGACAGGCGGAGGCGATGCCTTTCCCGAGAGAGGAAACGACACCGCCGGTAACGAAGATGAACTTGGTCATGAAATCCCGGTAAATCGTGAGAACCGCAGCCAAACCCTGGCTGACCGGTACGTTACCAGAACGGGGGGGAATCCTCAACGTAAAGGTGCTCCGGCGCGCATGCCCTATCGTCCGTCCCTGACGCGCGTAAATACGTCCGTGTAGCTCACGGCCGCATCCCTGCGGCCGAAGGTCAGGGACGGACGATAGGGCACGCGCGCCGGAGACCGGTTTTCGCTATCGGCCGCCACCCTCTCGACCACCGACACACCTTGGACGCACAGGCCCGATCACCGTATACTTGGGATCTTTCCCCGAACGATCCGCCCGCCATGAACCCGGACATCGACCGCCTCCAGGCCTACCCGTTCGAGCGCCTGTCGCGTCTGCTCGACGGCATCGCGCCCGGCGGCGACGGCGCGCCGGTCAGTCTCGCGATCGGCGAGCCGCGGCATCAGCCGCCGTCGTTCATCGCCGACGCGATCATCGCGCACCTGCACCAGTTGTCGCGCTATCCGACGACGCGCGGCGGCGCGCCGCTGCGCGAGGCGATCGCTGCATGGCTGTGCCGGCGCTTCGGCCTGCCGGGCGAGAGCGTCGATCCCGGGCGTCATGTGCTGCCGGTCAACGGCACGCGCGAGGCGCTGTTCGCGATCGCGCAGGCGGTCGTCGACCGCAGCGGTCAACCGCTCGTCATGATGCCGAATCCGTTCTACCAGATCTACGAGGGCGCGGCGCTGCTGGCCGGCGCGGAACCGGTTTATATCAACAATAAAGACAATGGCTTGCCGGATTTTTCTTCGGTATCGGATGAACAGTGGCGGCGCTGCCGGCTACTCTATATATGTACGCCGGGGAATCCGGGCGGCGCGGTCATGGACATCAATGCACTGCAAGCGCTGATCGCGCTCGCCGAGCGTCACGATTTCCTCATCGCCTCCGACGAGTGTTATTCGGAGTTGTATCCCGATGAGGCCGCACCGCCGCCGGGCCTGCTGCAGGCCGCGGCTGCGTGCGGCAACGATGCGTATAAAAGGTGTATCGTGTTCCACAGCCTGTCGAAGCGCTCGAGCGCGCCGGGGCTGCGCTCCGGCTTCGTCGCCGGCGACGCCGATGTCCTCGCGCGCTTCCTGCGCTACCGCACCTATCACGGCTGCTCGATGCCGCTGCCGACCCAGGCCGCGAGCATCGCCGCGTGGAACGACGAGGCGCATGTGCGCGAGAATCGCGCGCGCTATCGCGAAAAGTTCGACGCGGTGCTCGGCGCGCTCGACGGCGTACTCGCGTGCGAACGCCCCGCCGGCGGCTTCTACCTGTGGCCGCGCGTGCCCGGCGGCGATGACGAGGCCTTCGCGCGCGAACTGTACCGCAAGGAAAGCGTTACCGTGCTGCCCGGCCGATATCTGTCGCGCGAGAGCCGCGGCGTCAATCCCGGCACCGGCCGCGTCCGCATCGCGCTGGTCGCCCCGCTCGAGGATTGCATCGACGCCGCTGAACGCATCCGCTGTTTTTCGGGGTCAGAGTAGACGTAGTCTACTCTGACCCCAATGGGGGTTAACTATGGAGAACTTGCTATGAACGACCTGCAGAAGATCATCGACGAGGCCTTCGAGCGTCGCGCGGATATCACGCCGCGCACCGTCGACACGCATGTCAAGGAGGCCGTCGGCGAGGTCATCGACCAACTCGACCGCGGCCTGCTGCGCGTTGCCGAGAAGACCGACGACGGCTGGATCACCAACCAGTGGTTGAAGAAGGCCGTGCTGCTGTCGTTCCGCATCGAGGACAACCGCTTCATGAAGGGCGGCTTCACGAACTACTACGACAAGGTCGACGCCAAGTATGCCGCGGCGAGTCCGCGCGACTTCCGCGAATCGGGCGTCCGCGTCGTGCCGCCGGCGAGCGCGCGCAAGGGCGCCTATATCGCGCCCGGCGTCGTGCTGATGCCCTCCTACGTCAACATCGGCGCCTATGTCGATTCCGGCACGATGGTCGACACCTGGGCGACGGTCGGTTCCTGCGCGCAGATCGGCAGGAATGTGCACCTGTCAGGCGGCGTCGGCATCGGCGGCGTGCTCGAACCCTTGCAGGCCAACCCGACCATCATCGAGGACGACTGCTTCATCGGCGCGCGTTCGGAGATCGTCGAGGGCGTCATCGTCGGCCAGGGCGCGGTGGTGTCGATGGGCGTCTACATAGGACAGAGCACCAAGATCTACAACCGCATGACCGGCGAGGTCAGCTATGGCAAGGTGCCGCCCGGCGCGGTCGTCGTACCGGGGAGCCTGCCGGCGAAGGACGGCAGTCACAGTCTCTATTGCGCGGTGATCATCAAGCAGGTGGATGAGAAGACGCGATCAAAAGTGGGGATCAACGAGTTGTTGCGGGACAAATAGTTGAATGAAGGGTCCGCTGACGGCAACAGATCGCGGACTCGCCAATCGACTATGTACGGAAACGAACTAACCTGAGAGAGAATCCAGCGCATCCTTGCCTGACATCAGGCGCACTCATGCCGCCAGATGTCAGGGGCTCCCAGGGTGATCACGATCTGCCGGAAATACTTGACCCGCTTCCTCGCTGGTGTGGTCATGAGTCTTATCCTGTTACCGGGCTGCGCCGTCAATCCGGTCAGTGGCGAGCGGGAGTTCATGCTCATCAGCGAGGAGCAGGAAATCGCGATGGGCGCCGAGGGCGCGGCAGGCGTCGAAAAATCAATCGGCCTGGTCGATGATGCCGCTCTGCAGCAATACGTGCAGGGACTGGGCTTGCAACTGGCTGCCTACTCGGAACGCCCATCGCTGCCCTGGTCATTCAACGTAATCGATGACCCGACCCCCAATGCCTTTGACAGGGATACTTCGAGGACAACCATTTTCTGCATCCCGAGCTGGAATTCGTCGTCACTTTCCCTAAGGGCTGGCGCATGCAGAATTTTCCACAGGTCGTCATGGCAAGTAGTCCGGACGAGGACACCATGAAAATTCTGGCATTGATCAACCAGCTCTCCGGCCCCGACGCAGTCATGCCTGCCCGGTCATGGGTAAAGCGAGTCACAGACCAGGTGACGAAGCCCTGACAGCTGCTACAGAATGCCAGGACAAACGTCCATTCAAATCAATTCTATGATTCAGGCACTTTTCTGGCGACATAGTATAGCCAGGGCGAATACCCGTCCTGGCTGCTGTCCTTTGCAACGCCTAGTCCATCCCTGTCATACAATCGTTCGACGGTAAAGCCAGCGGTCTTCAGATCCACGATCTGTTTGCGTTTGTCGATGTAATAAGTCATAAGGTCATAATCGAACGCCACCCCCTGAACGATCGCGGACTGGTCACTCATACGAACGTACCTGCTATTCTTGAGGTAGTTCAGTGATGCACGGGTATAATTTCCAAGATTAGCCAGCAGTGTCTTCGGGTTTGCCGACAAGGTCAGAGTTGGAAACGGAGTCTTGCCGTTCCAGGTCTCTATCAAGAACCGGTAGTTGTGTGTCGTCAGGATAAACAGACCACCTGATTTAACCAGCCGAAATACCTCATCTATCACCCGCCCTCTGCCCGTGCTGTCCATTGAATCAATCCCATTGCAAGGGAAGATTACGACGTCGAATTCTTCATCCTCAAAGCAATCCATATTTCTGGCGTCACAGTGGATGAATCTCGTGTCCTTGTGTAAATGACGACAGTAGATGATCGCTTCTTCAGAATAATCGATGCCAGTATATTTTCCGCCGATAGTCTTGAGGAATCTGGCCGTCCGGCCTGCGCCGCAGCCTATATCCAGTATGGATTTGTTATAGATATCATCACGGAATTGATCGATGATTGCCTGTTCACCGGGTGTCAACTGCTGGAAGTGCTTGTATTTGAGGACATTGATTTTTCTGGAATAGGTCTTCCTGTTGATGGATTCGTAGATATCGACGAGTTCATTCATTCGTTTCATCAGCTCCCGCGGATCAGGTCATTATTTGCCTGCGAATACGGCCAGTGTGTAAGACATCACCCTGGCCAATTGCATTTGCTTCAGAGAATCCGGCAACAAGGAATATTTCAGTATTTTCCTGATTCTGCTGATGCCACTCAGACGATGGATAACCAGGTTTTCATTCATTCGAGTCTGTGCGCCGAAGGTAGAATACTTGTAGTCGTCTCCTCCTCTCCCGAAATCATACAGGTCGATTCCCATATCGATTGCATGACACAGACTATCCAGTATCAATATATTGCCTGCGGAGAATCGAGAGACAGAATCATGATAGATAGACATGAAGCAGTGCGCTGTTTTCTTTACCGGATCCATGAATACAGCGATCCCGGCAACAGGCATATCGTCATGCCACATGACGCGCATATACAATGAATCGTACTGATAACAGGAGCGGAGAACCGCCTCTGTCTGCACTATCAATGTGTCTCTGGAGTGATCCCCCCATCGTTGTCTGCGCAGTGTGAGCATTGCATCGATGTGGGCAGAAAGGGTGTCGCTATCCGGCTCGGTGATTGTGATACCAGGCAAACGTGACAACCTTGCGCGTCTTTTCCTCAGCGTCTTTCGGGTCTCTTTCCCGAGGAATTCATTAACATAATCTTCCCTGGTGCCGGGTAATTTCAGATATGGACATTCGGTCTGTTTTCTCTCTACCACATGAAAATCTGATTTTTTCTGATAGTGAGCGGCGAATAATGACAGTCGATCATCCAGGACATCCGCCATAAAGATGCGATTCCAGCTCAACTCGTCATGGATATATGCCGACAACAGCGCCGCAGTCTCATTGGCGTATTCCGGCCTGCACAGGAAACCGGTGTGCGCCGACAAGGGGTAGCCGCCGGGATATAGAAATGTACGACCGCTTTCATCTGTCCTGCTAGCCATGGGGGCAAATGCGACATAGTTGCCGCTTTGTTGATCCTCGACCGCCAGTATCTGCCAGTCCAGATCAGTCGTCTCCAGCCATCCAAGCATCCATTGCCAGGACCGGGTGACCGATGCACAGGTATCGCCCTTGTAGATCTCATTCCATGCGGGCCTTATTCGATGATATTCCGGCAGGGTACGAATGGTGTGTATTTTCATGAAACTCACGCGCATGATCAGATTGAATAGCGGATTGTCCACTATTGTTCCATTTCGACACTGCTTCCAATGTGCGCCAGCGTACTAACCGGTAATAAGTTCGCGGCGCCCCGATCAGGACGCAGACAAAAAGAAAGGGCCAGACCCCAAAGGGGCCTGACCCTGGCTAATGCTACAGAATGCTTAGAGGTCGAACTCGTACGTCAAGCCGAGGATCAGCGTGTCGTCGATATCGGCGCCGGTGCGGTCCTTGCCGCCGATCATGTAGGTCACGCTCATCGTGGCCGGGGTGTCGGCGATTGCGCGCGACAGCGTCAGGTCGAGGTGCTGCATGTTGCCGCTTTCGGTGGTGCCGAGATCGGCCTTGCTGTTACCGGCATCGTCATCGTCGTACTTGTAGTAACCGAGCGTGGCGCCGAAGTCGAAGCCGTACGGCAGCGCGGTCTCGTAACCGAGCGCGACATAGATATCGCCCGAGTTGCTCCAGATCACATCGGTCGCATTGTAGGTGACCGACAGGCTGAGCGGGCCCCAGCCGCCGTAGACGGCGATCTCGGTCGCGTCGGCGTCGTCGACATCGATGTAGTAGTACTGGTACAGCGCGCCGCCGAGCGTGAAGTCGCCGACCTCGGTCTCGTAGCCGACGTAGAAGTCGTTCTCGACGCCGGTGCTGTTCGAGATCGGATCCGTGGTGTCGGTATACCCCAGGCTCGACGCCCACCATCCGGCATAGAATCCACTCTCATGACCATAATCGAGACCGCCCTGCACCGCCGGGCCGCCGCTTTCCTCGACGCCGCGGAACAGATACTTCGACACGACCCCGATGTTCCCGCTCAACTCCGCCTGCGCGTTCATCGACAGCGCCATCGCCGGCGCGGCCAGGCTTGCGGCAAGTGCCAGTCTTCCCAGTTTTCTGATCTGCATTTCCTCTTTCTCCCTCACGGTGGTTGATGAATCTCTCGCCTTCTGTCCGCTCCGCTGCGGCCGGCCAGTCGGCCTTCACAGGGTACATAGCAGGCATCGTGCCACATCGTTTTTTTCATTAAATTACATATAGATAAGTGATTCATGTGGCGCAAGTGAGACATTCGGGACAGCCGATCCTGCACCATCGCAAATCACCATTCGCGCCCGATGTCCCGTTTTGGCGCAATCATCGCTCAGCGCAGGATGCCCTTGTGCGCGCCCAGCTTGCCGTGCGCGACCAGCGTGCCGAGCACGTCGACGATCGCGCGCGTCGCCATCAGCGAGGTGATGTCGGAGACGTCGTAGGGCGGCGAGACCTCGACGACCTCCATGCCGCAGATGCCCTCGCGGGCGACGAGGCCCAGCAGATAAAGAATCTCGCGCGGCAGGAAGCCGCCTGGCTCGGGCCAGCCGGTGCCGGGCACGAAGCCGGCGTCGACGCAGTCGATGTCGAAGCTGAGATACACCGCATCCGCGTCCTTCCACGCCATCTCGAGCGCGATCTCGGCGACCCGGTCGAGGCCGAGCTGCTCGACGTCGTGCATCGTGATGATGGTGGTGTCGCGCTTGCGCGCCTCCTTCACTGCCTGGCGCGGGACCTGCCAGCCGCCGATGCCGACTTGCACCAGATTGGAGGCCGGCACGTTCGGCAGGTTGGTCGCGTGGAACCACGGCGTCGTGTGCATGCGCTCATCAAGGTCTTTCTCCTGGATGTCCGCATGGCGATCGAAATGGATGATGCCGATGCGTTTGTCGGTCTGCTCGGCGATCCCGCGCACGGTCGCGAAGCCGATCGAGTGGTCGCCGCCGAGGATGATCGGCAGCGCGCCGCTCGCGAACACATGGCCGACCGCGCGGCTGATCTGGTCGAAGGTCTTTTCGATGTTGGCCGGGATCGTGAACACGTCGCCGGTGTCGCACAGGTTCATCTGCTCGCGCAGGTCGACGCCGAGCTCATAGTTATAGGGCGTGTACAGCGCCGAGATCCGGCGGATGCCCTGCGGCCCGAAGCGTGTGCCGGGGCGGTAGGTCGTGCCGCCATCAAATGGAACGCCGATGATCGCGGCGTCGTACTTGCCGACCTTGTGGATGTCCTCGCAGTACGGCGCCTTCATGAAGGTGTTGATGCCGGCGTAGTGCGGCAGCTCGCCGCGCGCGAAGGTCGGGATCGACTTGTCTTCGATGCTGTCGGCGCCGGGCAGGCCGAGTTCGAGACAACGTTGCTCCTCGGCGTCCCAGCCGCTGTGCGGCAGCTCGGCCTCGCGGTGCATGGCCTTCCAGCCCTGCAGTTCGGTCTTGTCGAATGACGGATGATGGCGGCGCAGCGGCGTGGCCGATGCCGGGGAACGGGCGCGCCCGGTGAGGCGGGTATAGACGGTCATGATGTCCTCCAGTCGTGGTCAGGGTTATGGCGGATGCTTGCGCTCTCCCGGGCTTTTATCCCGCCGTGTAACCCCCGACCGGAGGTCGACGACCCTCGGTCCAGCCGCCCGCGCTGCGATGCGCGGACCGGAACCCTAGTCGTCCATTACGCAGGGAAGTGCAAGCCGCATACCAGCCGCATCGTTCATCACCGCCCGCCGCGCGCGCGGGTGCGGATGACCCTGTAGATAAAGGCATTTGCGCGGCTGCCCGCGTCGATGCCGGCATCCCTGCGAGCGCGCCGGGTCGCGATCGCCGATGCGATGCGGGTTCAATTCGGTGCAATGCGTCAGGAACATTCCCCATGATGGGGCAGGATCGCAGTCCGCAGTTGTACGCGATCATCGCGTCGCCCCCTCAGCGGATTCATGTCGACAAAATGAAAGCAAGCATGTTCAGTCTGTTAGATTGCCTGCCCGCCGGCGATCCGCGCGCGCGGCGATTCCCGGCACAGTGCTTGCACTTCACCTCTCAGAGCATCTAGGGTTCCGGTTCGCGCATCGCATCGATGCACGGGCGCTGGTCCGAGGGATGCGGTCCGGAGGATTCCGGATACACGGCGGGACAAAAGCCCGGGAGGCACAGGCCGCGGATCTGCGTCAGCAGCCGGGGGCGCCACCGGTAGCCGTCGACTGACCGCAGTTCCCCGGCGATGAAACCTGCAATCAAGGGGATCGCCATGCAAGCACTCGTATCGAAGTACCTTCTGCCCATCGCCACCGCGCTCGCGCTGATCCTGTGCGCGCTGCCATTAAGCGCAACCGCCGCCGAAAAGGACAAGTTCCGCATCGCCTGGAGCATCTATGTCGGCTGGATGCCCTGGGACTATGCCGCTGACAAGGGCATCGTCAAGAAGTGGGCCGACAAGTACGGCATCGAGATCGAGGTCGTGCAGATCAACGACTATATCGAGTCGATCAACCAGTACGCGGCCGGCGCCTTCGACGGCTGCGTGATGACCAATATGGATGCGCTGACGATCCCGGCCGCGGGCGGCGTCGATTCGACCGCGCTGATCGCCGGCAGCGCGTCGAACGGCAACGACGGCGTCGTGCTGAAGAACGCGAAGTCGCTGAAGGACATCAAGGGACGCCGCGTCAATCTCGTCGAGCTGTCGGTGTCGCACTATCTGCTCGCGCGCGGCCTGTCGACGGTCGGGCTCAGTGAACGCGATATCACGGTCGTCAATACCTCCGACGCCGATATCGTCGCGGCGTTCACGACGCGCAACGTCAATGCGGTCGTCGCATGGAATCCGCAGCTGAGCGAGATCGCGGCGATGCCGGGCGCGAACCGGGTGTTCGATTCCGCCAGCATCCCCGGCGAGATCATCGACATGATGGTGGTCAATACCGGGACCCTGAAGGCGAATCCGAAGTTCGGCAAGGCACTGGCCGGTGCCTGGTACGAGACGATGGCGATCATGGCGGCCGATGACGAGGCCGGGCGCGCGGCGCGGGCCTTCATGGGCGAGGCCTCGGGCACGGACCTCGCCGGCTACGAGAGCCAGCTGGCGACGACGCGGATGTTCTATCTGCCGGCCGATGCCGTGGATTTCGTGAACAGCCCGGACCTGGTCCAGACGATGGATCATGTGCGCAGGTTCTCGTTCGAGCATGGCATCCTCGGTGAGGGCGCGCGCAGCATCGATGCGGTCGGGATGAGCTTTCCCGGCGGCAGGACGCTCGGCGATACCGGCAACATCAAGCTGCGCTTCACGTCGGAGTACAGCCAGATGGCGGCGGACGGCAAACTCTGATATCGGGATTCAATGGAATCCGACACGCGGCCGGGATTGACCTGATGGGACACGCGGTGATTACATCCCTGTACGCTTCGCGGCCGCATCCTTGCGGCCGGGAGACCCATCAGGTCAATCCCGGTCGCGCGCCGGATGCCGGATTCTGAAGTGCGCCGCCTGCTGAATCAGCACCCCTCTCGCCTCGGCGCCCTCTCCCTCGGCGTCCTGCCGTTCATCCTGATCGCCGCGGTGTACCTGGTCGCCTCGGATATGCGACTCGCCGAGAATCCGAACGACAAGCTGCTGCCGTCACTCGGCTCGTTCGGGGAGGCCATCAAGTCGGTGGCGATCGAGCCGAATCCGCGCAGCGGGGAGCGGGTGTTCTGGAGCGATACGGCGAGCAGTCTGCAGCGGCTCGGGCTCGGGCTCGGGATCAGCGCGCTGATCGGGCTCATGCTCGGCATTGCGATCGGCGTGGTGCCGAAGGCGCGGGCGGCGCTCGGGCCGCTGGTGACGGTGGTCTGCATGGTGCCGCCGCTGGCGATCCTGCCGATCCTGTTCATCGTGTTCGGGCTCGGCGAGACCTCGAAGGTCATGCTGATCGTGATCGGGGTCGCGCCGTTCATCGTCCGCGAGCTGGCGCTGCGGGTCGCGGAGATCCCGGGCGAGCAGTTGATCAAGGCGCAGACGCTCGGCGCCTCGACCTGGCTGATCATGCTGCGCATCGTGCTGCCGCAGATCCTGCCACGGCTGATCGATGCGATCCGGCTGTCGCTCGGGGCGGCGTGGCTGTTTCTGATTGCTTCGGAGGCGATCGCGGCGACCGACGGGCTCGGCTACCGGATCTTCCTGGTGCGGCGCTATATGTCGATGGACCTGATCCTGCCCTATGTCGCGTGGATCACGCTGCTCGCGTTCCTGCTCGATGCGCTGCTGCGGGTCATATCAAGGCGCGCATTCCCGTGGTATCACGCGGAGAAGCCGGGGACATGAGCCTGCTCGCGGTCGACAAGGTGTGGAAGGTCTACGGCGACCAGGTCGTGCTGGAGGGGCTCGAGCTGTCGGTCGCCGAGCGCGAGTTCTGCGCGATCGTCGGCGCGTCCGGCTGCGGCAAGACGACCTTTCTGCGCATGCTGCTCGGCCAGGAGCGGCCGAGTCGCGGACAGATCCTGCTCGACGGCCAGCCCTTGCGCGACGAGCCGGGACCGGATCGCGGCATCGTGTTCCAGCGCTATTCGGTGTTCCCGCACCTGACGGTGCGCAATAATGTGCTGCTCGGGCTCGAGTTCGGCGCTTCGAGGCTGTTCGGTCGTTTGTTCGGCCCGGCGCGGCGCGCGGCGCTCGCGCGCGTCGAGGCGATCCTCGACGCGGTCGGGCTGACCGCCTCGGCCGGCAAGCACCCGGCTGCCTTGTCCGGCGGCATGCAGCAGCGGCTCGCGATCGCGCAGGCGCTGGTCAAACAGCCGAAGATCCTGCTGCTCGACGAACCCTTTGGCGCGCTCGACCCCGGCATTCGCGCCGACATGCATGTCCTGCTCGGCTCGCTGTGGCGCGAGTACGGGATGACGGTGTTCATGATCACGCACGATATCCGCGAGGCCTTCGCGCTCGGCACGCGGCTGCTGGTGTTCGACAAGGTCCGTCACGACCCGCATGCGCCCGAGCGCTTCGGCGCGACGATCACCTATGACATCCCGCTGCTCCGCAAGGACGGCGCGGCCGAGCGCCGGGTCGCGGAGACGATCGGCTCGCGTGTCCTTGCGCCATCGCCGTCGCCGGCTGCCACGCGCCCCGCGCTCACCGACACACGATGACTGCGCTGACCTGCCTCGACAACGGGGTATCGATCCTCAGCCGGCAGATGGCCGGCCGGCGCAGCGCCGCGCTCGGCTTGTGGATCGCGCGCGGATCGCGCGACGATGCCCCGGATCGCGCCGGTTGCGCGCATCTGCTCGAACACCTGATCTTTCGCGGCGCCGGGCGCCACGACGGCGTCATCGGACGCGCCGGCGGCGCCGTCAACGCGGCCACCTCGCGGGAGCTCATGGTCTTCCACGCGAAGACGACCGGCGGGCAGTTGCCCGGACTGGCATCGATGCTGTCCGGCCTGCTGCTGCGGCCGACGATCGATGCGCCGGCGCTGCGCTCCGAACGCGACGCGGTGCTGCACGAGATCGCCGGGGACACGGACGGCTTCGAGGCCTTGCGCGATGAACTGCTCGCGCGGGTCTGGCCCGGGCATGCGCTGGCGCGGCCGGTCGCCGGCGACCCGGCGAGCGTGCGCGGACTGACGCCGGCGTCGTTGCGCGCGTCGGCCGACGCGCTGTTGCGCGGGCCGAACATCACGGTGGTCGCGACCGGCGCGGTCCGCCACGATCGGCTGGTCGCGGCCTGCCGGGGGCTTGAAGGCCTGCCGGCGGCCGCCTCGCCGCGGATGCGCGTCGCGCCGTCGTTCCAGGCAATCGAACGCCATCGCCCCGCCGCCACCGGCCGCAGCCTGCTGATCTGGGCGCTGCCGGTCGCGCCGTTCGGCGCCGGCGATGGCATGACCGCGCTCGCCGAACGCATCGTCGCCGGCGCGAACGGCGGCGGCCGGCTGCCGCGGCTGTTGCGCGATCGACTGGGGCTGGTCTACGGGGTCGGTTCCCGCCTGGAACTGTATTCCGACAGCGGACTGTGGTGGTTGCATCTCGAATGCGACCCGAGGCAGGCGGGCGTCTGCCGCGAGGCGGTCGAAGCGGTCTTCCACGAACTGATCGTCACCGGCCCCGACAGCGACGAGACGGCGCGCGCACAGGCGGGACTCCAGGCGAGCCGGACTGTCGAGGATGACGAGCCCGAATCCCTGATGGAACGCATTGCGCGCGAGCGGATTCTGCTCGGTCGCGTCCGCTCGATCGGGGAGCATGGCGCGGGGCTTGCCGGTGCCGATGCCGAGGCCGTGCGCGCGCTGATCCATGCGGCCTGGAAGCGGCGTGCGCTGTTCACGATCGGACCGCATGTCGGCGCCTCCGCGCGCATGCTGTGCGCATGACCCGAGCCTGATCTGCCCTGTATTCACCCTCCCGGAATCCGGCTATAGTGTGCCGCATCGACCGGATGCGGGGAGAACGCCGTGAAAAAGATCGAGAAGGCGCTGGAAACGATGCTGTTCGCTAGTCGCTGGCTGCTGGCGCCGTTCTATGTCGGTCTCGTCATCGCGATCATCCTGCTGCTGATCAAGTTCTTCGGCGAGCTCGTGCATGTCGTGCCGATGGCGTGGGAGAGCGGCGGCACCAGCGACGCGATCGTCGGCATCCTCACGCTGGTCGACCTCGCGCTGGTCGCGAACCTGCTGCTGGTCATCATCTTCGCCGGCTACGAGAACTTCGTGTCGAAGATGGATACCGGCGATCACGTCGACCGGCCGCCGTGGATGGGGCATGTCGACTTCGCCGACCTCAAGGTCAAGCTGATCGGCTCGATCATCGCGATCTCGGCGATCGAACTGCTCAAGGCCTTCGTCCATGTCGAGTCGCTGACCAACGAACAGCTGGCATGGAAGGTCGGCATCCATCTGACCTTCGTGTTCTCGGGCGTGATGTTCGTCGTCATGGACCGGCTCGGCGAGAAGAAGCACGATACGTCGGATCAGAAAACCACAGGCTAACCCCTGCTGTTGCCGGACTTTTTGGTCGTCGAAGCGTATCCGGCTATAATCGTGCAGGTCAGTCCTCATCCGTCCCGCGCGGTCCGCAGGATGCGGTCCGCGCAGCGGACGCTTTCGTCGAAACAGATCACACGAGGTGCATCATGTCGATCATTCGCAGTTTCCTGGTTTTTACATCAATGGGGTCGTTGCTGATCGCGATCGCCGCGCAGGCCCAGGCCGCCGGCAGCGCGACGCAGGACAGCCAGCATCATCGCTTCACGCTCGAGACCGTCGCGACCGGCTTCGAGCATCCGTGGAGCCTCGCCTTCCTGCCCGACGGCCGCCTGCTGGTCACCGAGCGGCCCGGGCGGCTGAATCTCGTCGATCCGCGCGACGGCAGCCGCGTGCAGGTCAAGGGCGTGCCCGAGGTCGTCGCCCAGCGCCAGGGCGGGCTGCTCGATGTCGTGTTGCATCCGGCCTTTGCCGACAACGGCCTCGTCTATCTGACCTGGGCAGGCCGGCATCAGCGCGGGCTCGCGACCCACGTCGGTCATGGCCGGCTCGACGGCGACCGTCTGGTCGACTTCAAGGTGATCTTCCGCGCCGACCCGCCGCTCAGCAGCGGCCAGCACTTCGGCTCGCGCATCGTGTTCGATCGTGACGGACTCATGTTCGTCACCGTCGGCGACCACGGCGAGCGCGACAGCGCGCAGGATCGCAACACGCATATGGGCACGGTGATCCGCTTGAAGGACGACGGCGCCGTGCCGAACGACAACCCCTTCGTCGGCGTCACCGGCGCGCGCGCGGAGATCTTCAGCTACGGCCATCGCAATCCGCAGGGTATGACGATGCACCCGGACACCGGCGTGATCTGGCTGCACGAACACGGCCCGCGCGGCGGCGACGAGATCAATATCCCGAAGGCCGGCGCGAACTTCGGCTGGCCGAAGGTCACGCACGGGCGCGAGTATTTCGGCCCGCGCATCGGTTCCGCGCCGCCGCAGACCGGTTTCGAGCCGCCGCTGCATCACTGGACGCCGTCGATCGCGCCGTCGGGCATGACCTTCTATACCGGCGATCGCTTCCCGAAGTGGCAGGGCGACCTGTTCGCCGGCGCGCTGGCCGGCCAGCATGTCGCGCGCGTGCGCTTCGATGCGAACCGTCGCGTCGTCGAGGAGGAGCGGCTGCTGGAGAACCTCGGCTGGCGCATTCGCGACATCCGCACCGGGCCGGACGGCTATCTCTATGTATTGCCCGACCGCCCCGACGCGGCGCTCGTCCGCCTCGTCCCGGCACCCTGACCCATCAATGGGGTCAGAGTAGACTGCGTCTACTCTGACCCCGATATATTTACTCAGTAGCTCATGGAGAGGCCGGCGTAGCCGTTTCTGCCGGGGGCGGGCTCGAAGTAGCGGCCGCCGCCGGCGTTGACGCGGAGGTTGCTGAAGTAGTCGCGGTCGGCGAGGTTGTGGATGCCCGCGAAGACCTCGACCGCGGTCCGTCCCGCCTGCCACACCCGTCCCGCGCGGACATTCATGACGACATGACCGGCGACCGGCACCGTGTTCTCGTTGTCGGCATAGCGGCTGCCGATATACAGCAGGTCGCCGATCACATACACCCCCGAGGCGGCGCGCCAGGCGAGTTCACCGTAGACCTGCTGCCGGGGCAAGCCGGGCAACTGCCTGCCCGCGACTGGATCGTTCGCCGCACCGGTGAAGCTGCGGAAGCGATAGTGTGCTGCGGTATATGCGCCGGTCAGCGTCACCGCTGATGAAAGCTCGTGGACCAGTGCAAGTTCGACGCCCTCGCGCCGCGTGCGCGCGGCGTTCGCGTAGCGGTTCGGATCCGAGGCGATCTGGACGATCTCGTCCTTCGTCCGGATCGCGAACAGCGCAACCTCATAGCGCGTGGCGCCGCCGACCCAGCCCTTGAGGCCGGTCTCGACGCCCTGCGCCCGCTGCGGCTCGAGCGACGGGTCGAAGCCCTGCGCCGGTTGCGCCGGGTCGTAGAACTCGGTGAAGGTCGGCGTCTCGAAGGCGCTGCCGGCATTCGCGTAGACGCGGTGCAGCGGCCGCCACTGCCAACCGATGCCGGCGCTGAGGCTGAACTCGTCATAGTTGCGGCTGCCGCTCGCGGCGCCGTCAGGGGTGAAGCGGTCGTCGATCGCGAGCCGCACGCGATCGACGCGGCCCGCGAGCGTCGCATCGACGAATGGCGTGAGGCCAAGATCGGCCTGCGCGAATATCCCGCTCGCGGTCGCGGTCTCGATCGCGTCCTGCAACTGCGCGCCGACCGCGCCGCCGCCGTCGACCGCGAAGCGGTAGCGGTCATCGCGCTGGCGCGCCGCATCGACGCCGATCGTGTAATGCAGCGGCCGCATGCCGATGCGCGCACGCGCGGTGTAATCGAGGCCGGCGCCGAAGAATGCGCGATCGAAACCGACCAGGCTCGCGCCGGCGAACGGCAACTGTTGCTCGAAGTCGCGCCGCGTATAAAAGGCATGGGCGCCGAGCTCGCCGGGCAGGCTCGCCGCATCGGTGAATACCCAGCCGACGCGCTGCTGGTCGACGCGCTGCCCGGCATCGAGCGCGAGCGCCGCCGGCGCGGCCCGGCGGCGATCCGCGTCGACCTCGGCGCGGGTCAGACCGCCCGGATCCTCGCCGAGCGGCTGGTCATAGGCGGTCAGCAGCCAGGCATGGCGGCGGCCTGTGCCGGCGTCATGGATCAGCTTCGCCTGCGCGAGGCGTTTTTTGGTACGGCTCTGCGCGCGCCAGCCGTCATGCTTCATGTCCCATGCGCTGACATGGCCATGCAGTGGATCGCCGTCGAACGCGCCGCGCGCGCCGAGCCGGCGAAAGCCGTCGCTGCCGCCCTGCCCGCGCAGTTCGAGATTACGGCCGTCCGGCAGGCGATCGGCGGTGCTCACATCGATGACGCCGCCGGCGGCATTGCCGTAGACTGCCGCGGCCGGTCCGCGGATCAGTTCGATGCGTTCCACCGATTCGAGGTCGATCGTGTCGACCTGCGACTGCCCGTCCGGCAGCGTCTCGGGCAGACCGTCGACGCGCAGCCGGATGCCGCGCACGCCGAACGGCGCGCGCGCGCCGAAGCCGCGGATCGAGATGCGCAGGTTCTGGGCAGGGTTGTAACGGTTCTGGAACAGCGCCCCGGGGACGCGGTTCAGCGCCTCGTCGAGTCCAAGCGCCTGGCGGCCGTCATGGAGGTCGCGCCCGTCAATGACCGACACCGCCGCCGGCGTCGCGATCAGGTCCCGGCTCAGGCCGGGCGCGGTGATCGTGATGGTCGTGAGTTCGGTCGCGGAATCATCCGCGAATGCCGGCGATGTGAGTCCGGCAACTAGCAGGAGCAAAGGGGTCAGACCCCTCGCGGGTCCACCCCCTGAGATCATCAGAACTTGTGGATAAACCCAAGAGAGAGCATGTCAACATCATATACATCGGCTATCTTGATGTATCTTTCCCATTCCAATCGTAATGAACTTCTGTCGGTGATATTGAACCCGGCCCCACCACCAAACAGCATATCCGACCCACTGTCACTCACACTGAATGATCCAGCGGCATCAGTACCATTCAATCTTGTACTCCACCTGTACATACCTGCCTTGCCGAAGATATCAAGGTATCTTCCAACTGGAACCTTGGCAATTGCCGCGAACCCGTAACCACTGTTCTTCGTATACCCAAAGGCAGCGAACTCACCTTCGCCTTGCCATAAATCTCCACTTCCATCGGCGATGCCTTCGAAAGAAGTCTCACCATAGTTCGCGTAAAATAACTCAACTCCGAAATTTTCTGACAGGTTGTATCCCCAGAAAAATTTGACGCCGACATCGTCGTCATCGACACTGCCCGATATAACTGCGTTCCCACCCCAGTTCTCAACGCCGATATCATACTTGGTCGACCCAATGGTGAACCCGATATACGGCCCTTCCCCATAATAATAATTCGCCTGCGCGACCCCGACCGGCACAACCAGCGCCAACGCCACCACTGCTGCCCTGACCATCTCCTGCCTCCTATGGGGTCGGACCATGACAAGCCTTTGATCGCCCCGACAAATGGATCGAAAAACGGGCTGAAAACAGGCCTCCCGGGCGATTTTCAGCATCGAAATGTAATGACTTCAACAGTTGGACCCCTCGCGCTGCGCTGAAGTTCGGCGGATATCCGCCTCAGCGCGCCCTGCCCGCCTTCGTCGCCTCGGCGACTTCATTGAGCTTGCCGGTCTTGACGTCATAGATATAGCCGTAGATCGGGATCTCGCGCGGCACCAGCGGGTGATTACGGATCCGGGTCACGTCGGCGACGACGCTGGCGGCATTGTCCCTGATCGTCAGCCAGTCGATGTAATGACCCTCGGTCGATCCGCCGCCGCCGCTGTCCTTCCAGGCCTTGCCGTCGAAGGTCGCGGTCTTCAGGCTGCTCGCGAGCAGGTCGGTCATGACCTCGTCGGTGAACAGCTCCATGCCGCAGTTGGTGTGATGGATCACGAACCACTCGCGGGTGCCGAGCAGCTTGTACGAGATCACCAGCGAACGGATCGCGTCGTCGCTGGCGCGTCCGCCGGCGTTGCGGATCACATGGGCGTCGCCCTCGGCGAGTCCGGCGTATTTCGACGGCTGCAGGCGCGCGTCCATGCAGGTCAGGATCGCGAAATGCCGCGCCGGCGGCAGCGGGAGTTTGCCGCGATCACCGAATTCCTTTACATATCTGTCATTTGCAGCGAGTACTTCATCGAGTATCTTGCTCATGAGGGACCCTCCGTGAAGGCGGCCCGGCAAAGGCCGACGCTTGCATCATACACCACTGGAAGGCCCGGGCCAGCGCGGTGCGGGTCGGCTGCATTTGACTCGCTGCGCTCGCATCCCCCCGCCCCCTTCGCGAGCGAAGGGGGGTTATCGGGTGGGGTGAGCGTCGAGTATGCCGGTCTCGCGGAGGAAGGCCTCGACCGCGTCAAGGCCGGCGCCGGTCTTGAGGTTCGTGAACACGAACGGACGCTCGCCGCGCATGCGCCGCGCGTCGCGTTCCATGACCTCGAGCGAGGCGCCGACATGGGGCGCGAGGTCGATCTTGTTGATGACGAGCAGGTCCGAGCGCGTGATGCCGGGGCCGCCCTTGCGCGGGATCTTGTCGCCGGCGGCGACGTCGATGACATAGATCGTCAGGTCCGACAGCTCCGGGCTGAAGGTCGCGCTGAGGTTGTCGCCGCCGCTCTCGACCATTACGAAATCGAGATCGGGAAAGCGCGCGCACAAGCGGTTTACGGCGACGAGGTTGATCGACGCGTCCTCGCGGATCGCGGTATGCGGGCAGCCGCCGGTCTCGACGCCGAGGATGCGCTCGGGCGCGAGCGCGCCGCTGCGGGTCAGAAACTGCGCGTCTTCCTGCGTGTAGATATCGTTGCTGACGACCGCGATGCGATAGCGGTCGCGCATGCGCTTGCACAGCGCATCGACGAGCGCGGTCTTGCCGGAGCCGACCGGGCCGCCGATGCCGATGCGCAGGATCTGCGAGGGATCGCGCTTCATGACAGAAACAGCCTCGTATATTGGCATTCGTGACGGGCGCTCGCGAGCGCGAGGCCGGGGGCGCTGAAGCCGATATCCCCGTCATCGAGCGTGAGCCCGCGCGCCAGCGCATCCGGGATCGCGCTGATCAGGCGCGCGAGGATGCGCTGGCCGGCGGTCTGACCGAGCGGTACGAGGCGGACCGCAGCCGCGACCTGGTTCTGGCCCCAGGTCCAGGCAAAGCCGGCGGCGGCGTCGGGCAGCGGGATGCCGAGACGCTGGGCGGCGCAGGCGAACAGTGAGGTATAGCCATGACCGTCGAGCCGAACATCAACGATGCCGAGATCCGTGAGCAGGCGCGCGAGTGACGCGCCGGTGTCGCGTTCTTCGGCGCGCAGTTCAGAGGTTTCGCGCAGCGCGATGACGCGGTCGTTCCAGTCCGCGGCCCGATCGGCATCGCCGTCCTGCCAGGCGCGATACAGGCGCGCGAACAGCGGCAGTTCCTGGCCCGCATGGATATGCGCGAGCAAGCCGAGCAGCCAGTCGGCGGTCGATGATTCATCCGTGATACAACCCGATTCGATTGCCTGCTCGAGTCCCTGTGAATACGCAAAGGAACCGATCGGCAATGCCGGGCTCGCGAGGCGCAGCAGTTGCAGGAGATGGTCGGGGTGAGAGTCGTTTGACTCTGGCAGTGGAGTGGGGATTCGCAGGTCAGTCGCGTCAAACGACTCTGACCCCGTAGATTCCCGATACGCCCCGCCCTCGGGCTCAAACGGGGCCTGCTCATGATACGGCGCGAGGCCCTGGCCGCGCAGCATCTCGTCGAGGACCGGGTTTTGCCGGTAGCGCAGCCAGCCCGCGCCGATCTGCGCCGGCTCGTGACGATTGCCGAGGTGCCAGGCGGCACGCGCGAGCAGTGCCGGCTCGCCGGCCGTGATCGTCGAGACGGACTCATCCGCCGACCGGATGCGAATGATGCGTCCGTTGTCTCCCCTCAGGCAATCGCCGTCGCGCAGCGTCGTTCCGCGCGGCAATAACAGGAACGCGACGCGGCCGTCGTCGAGGCGCACCCGCTGCCGGCTGCGCTGGCGCTGATCGTAATCGAGCGTCAGCGCAGTCGCCGGCCCGCGGTATCCCTGCAAGATCTTCGTGAGTTCCATCCCCCCCCTCTCACGGGGTCAGAGTAGACTTCGTCTACTCTGACCCCGATATCCTCAGAACAGGAAATAGCGCTGTGCGAGCGGCAGGGTCGTGGCCGGTTCGCAGGTCAGCAGTTCGCCGTCGGCGCGCACCTCGTAGGTCTGGGCGTCGACCTCGATCTGCGGCTGCCAGGCGTTATGGATCATGTCGGGCTTGCCGATCGCGCGCGTGTTCGCGACCGCGGCGAGTCGTTTCTTCAGGCCGAGGCGCTTGCCGATGCCGGCCTCGAGCGCGGCCTTCGACACGAAGGTCAGCGCAGTCGCGGCAGGTCCGCCGCCGAAGGCCGCGAACATCGGTCGATAGTGTACCGGCTGCGGCGTCGGGATCGACGCGTTCGGATCGCCCATCGGCGCCGCGGCGATCATCCCGCCCTTGATGATCATTGCCGGTTTCGCGCCGAAAAACGCCGGTCTCCACAGCACGATATCGGCGAGCTTGCCGGTCTCGAGCGAGCCGACCTCATGGGCGATGCCATGCGCGATCGCCGGATTGATCGTGTATTTCGCGACATAGCGTCGCGCGCGGAAGTTGTCATGACGCGCGTTGTCCTCGGGCAGCGACCCGCGCTGGACCTTCATCTTGTGCGCGGTCTGCCATGTCCGGATGATCACCTCGCCGACGCGCCCCATCGCCTGTGAATCCGATGCGATCATGCTGAAGGCGCCGAGGTCATGCAGGATATCCTCGGCGGCGATGGTCTCGCGGCGGATCCGCGACTCGGCGAAGGCGACGTCCTCCGGGATGCCCGGATCGAGGTGATGACAGACCATCAGCATGTCGAGATGCTCGTCGACGGTGTTGATCGTGTACGGCCGCGTCGGGTTCGTCGACGACGGCAGTACGTTGGCCTCGCCGCAGGCGCGGATGATGTCCGGCGCATGGCCGCCGCCGGCACCCTCGGTATGATAGGTATGGATCGTGCGCCCCCGGAACGCGGCGAGCGTGTCCTCGACGAAGCCGGACTCGTTCAGCGTATCGGTGTGGATCGCGACCTGGACGTCGTGCCGCTCCGCGACGGCGAGACAGTTGTCGATCGCCGCCGGCGTCGTGCCCCAGTCCTCGTGCAGCTTGAGGCCCATCGCGCCGGCCGCGATCTGCTCGTCGAGCGCGAGCGGCAGGCTGGCGTTGCCCTTGCCGAGAAATCCGAGATTCATCGGAAAGGCCTCGGCCGCCTGCAGCATGCGCGCGATGTTCCACGGGCCCGGCGTACAGGTCGTCGCGTTGGTGCCGGCCGCCGGACCGGTGCCGCCGCCGAGCATCGTCGTGACGCCGGACATCAGCGCCTCCTCGATCTGCTGCGGACAAATGAAATGGATATGCGCGTCGATCGCGCCTGCGGTTGCGATCAGGCCTTCGCCGGCGATGACCTCGGTGCCGGGCCCGATGACGATGTCGACGCCGGACTGGATATCCGGATTGCCGGCCTTGCCGATGGCGTGGATGCGGCCGCCCTTGATGCCGATGTCGGCCTTGACGATGCCCCAGTGGTCGACGATTAGCGCGTTGGTGATGACGCAGTCGACGGTCTCGCGCGCGCTCTGCTGACTCTGGCCCATGCCGTCGCGGATGACCTTGCCGCCGCCGAACTTGACCTCTTCGCCGTAGATCGTCCGGTCCTGTTCGACCTCGATCCACAATTCAGTGTCGCCGAGGCGGACTCGATCACCGGTCGTCGGTCCATACATCTCCGCATAGGCGCGGCGTCGGATCAATGCCATGTCAGAGCTTCCCCATGATCTTCGCGTTGAAACCGTAGACCTGGCCCATACCGGCGAGGCGGACCAGAGTCACCGTCCGTGACTGTCCCGGTTCGAAACGCACCGCGGTGCCGGCCGCGATGTCGAGCCGGAATCCTCGCGCCTGCTCTCGTTCAAAGGCGAGCGCGGCGTTGGTCTCATAGAAGTGATAATGCGAACCGACCTGGATCGGGCGATCGCCGGTGTTTGCGACCGAGAGCGTCACGGTCGCGCGGCCTGCATTCAACAGGATCTCACCCTCAGCCGTCTCAATCTCTCCCGGAATCATCCACTGCTCCCGCCGTGACAGTTATTCATTGAAGGCATCCCCCTGCCTCCCCTTCGCAAGCGAAGGGGAGACGTGTTGATCATGGCCAGCTAGACAATCGGGTTGTGGACGGTTACGAGCTTCGTCCCGTCCGGGAAGGTCGCCTCGATCTGGACCTCCGGGATCATCTCCGGCACGCCGTCCATGACCTCGGCGCGGGTCAGGATCGTCGCGCCGAAGCTCATCAGCTCGGCGACCGTGCGGCCGTCGCGCGCGCCCTCGAGGATCGCCGCCGAGATCAGCGCGACCGACTCCGGATAATTCAGTTTCACGCCGCGATCGCGACGCCGCTCAGCGAGCAGCGCCGCGGTGAACAGCAGCAGCTTGTCTTTCTCGCGGGGCAATAATTCCATGCGTCATCTCCGTTCAGGTGGCCCAGATTCTCGGTTGGCCGGCGGTCGCGACAGGGGCAGCCGCCGGGTCTTGCAGCACCTGCCATGCGCGAGTCAAACACGCCTTCGCCCGTTCGCTGCAAGCGCCGACATAGCGGACGACCACCACGCCATCGACACAGGTGACGCCCGCGAGGTCCGGCTCGACGTTACCGAGCGCGTCGCGCACAGCGATCATTTCATCATGCGTCCGATCCGATGCCAGCAGGATCGCGCTGACCGGTCGCCCGCCCAGCCCCCACGGCGCTGACTGCAGCGTCCCGCCACCGTCATAGCGATTGCGTTCGAGCAGCAAAGGCCGTCCCTGGCGATACAGCTCCATGTACTGCTCGAAACGCCCGCTGTTGAAACTCTCCCCGCTCGCCGGTCGCCCGAGACACAGGATCTCCCAGGCGATGACGCGCGCATCCTCGTCGAGATCGATGCACGTCGTGCTGCGCGCGCGTGCGCCGCTGAACACGATCGTCTCCTGGGGCAGCCACTCGAGCAGCGCGCCGCGCCGCGCCCGGAGCCATTGCCGCTGCTCCGCGACCGCGCCCGCGCTGCGATAAAACTTCCCGGCGGCCGGCGTCGTCAGCAGGACATGCGTCTCTGCCCCCGCTTCGATATCGATCTCGAGGCGGTCGCCGCCGACGATCCCGCCCGGCGGATGCAGCAGATAGACGTCGCAGCGCCCGCCGCCCGGATAGAAAGGTCGCTGTACCTGCAGCGGCCCGTGACTCGAGCGCCGCGCCAATACCGTCCGCGCGTCCTCGCGGCGAAAGCCGAGCGCGATGCGCGCCGCCCAGCCGGACGCGACCGCTTCGGTGACCACGGCCATCAAGGCCGCCACCGGGTGCTGACATCGCTTGTACGTAGCCGGATCATTTCGTCCCCTCACGATCATTGCAGGATTGCTGCCATCATTCGCCGGCGTGCCTGCCCGCGCCGATCAGCCCTCGCGTAGCAGCAATGGCTCCCTCAATAAGTATTTTTTTATTCAATTAGTTAGGAATTTTATTTAATGTAGTATCACGATTGCTTGCAATGTCGGAACAGGTCGGATGGCCGTTGACCACGCGCACCCGCATGCGCCATCAGGCAGCGTGGCGATCCATTCACGCTTCAACATGGTGCGGCGCGCATCAGCGGTATCGATGCTCTATAATGTGCGCGATGAAACCCGCCCGGTCGTCCGACACCCTCACGCTCGCCAGTGCCCTGATCGCCTGCCCCTCGGTGACCCCGGCGGATGCCGGCTGCCAGGATCTGATGATCGAACGCCTCGAGGCCCTCGGCTTCGCCATCGAGATCCTGCCCTTCGGCGAGGTGCGCAATTTCTGGGCGCGGCGCGGCGGCGCGGCGCCGCTGTTCGTATTCGCCGGCCACACCGACGTCGTGCCGCCCGGCCCGCGCGAGCGCTGGGACTCCGATCCCTTCACGCCGGAAGTGCGCGACGGCTTCCTGTACGGACGCGGGGCCGCCGACATGAAGGGCAGTCTCGCGGCGATGATCACCGCCTGCGAGCGCTTCATCGCGGCGCATCCGGATCACAAGGGTTCGATCGGCTTTCTGATCACCAGCGACGAGGAAGGCCCGTCGATCGACGGCACGCGCAAGGTCGTCGACTATCTGAACCAGCATGGCGTGCAGATCGACTGGTGTCTGGTCGGCGAGCCGACCTGCGATACGCAAGCCGGCGATACCATCAAGAACGGCCGCCGCGGTTCGCTGGGCGGTCGACTCGTCGTCAACGGCGTGCAGGGCCATATCGCCTATCCGCACCTTGCCGACAACCCGATCCATCGCCTCGCGCCGGCGCTCGCGGCCTTGTGCGCCGAGCACTGGGACGACGGCAACGAGTTCTTCCCGCCGACGACCTTCCAGTTCTCGAACCTGAACGCCGGCACCGGCGCCGACAATGTGATCCCCGGCCAGGTCCATGCGCTGTTCAACTTCCGTTACTCGACCGAGTCGACCGCCGCGGCGCTGAAACACCGATTCGAGGCGATCCTCGAGCGGTATGGCGTCGACTGCGATATCGAGTGGAAGCTGTCCGGAGAGCCGTTCCTGACGCGGCCGGGTGACCTCGTCGACGGGGTGCGCGCCGCAGTGCGGCAGGTCACGGGGCGTGTGACAAGACTTTCGACCGAAGGGGGTACCTCTGACGGGCGCTTCATCGCCCCGACCGGCGCCCAGGTCGTCGAACTCGGGCCGGTCAATGCGACCATCCACAAGGTCAACGAGCGCGTCGCCTGCGAGGAGCTCGAAACCTTATCAGAAATCTACGAGAAGGCCCTGATTAATCTGCTGACTTGATAGGGGACGCTACCCTTTAATCGAAGGATAGCGTCCCCAGTTACTGGCGTAGCGATTACAGACCCCCGCGCACCAACCGAACGCCGTGAAGGCTGTGCTTGTCTTCCGCGTCGATGCGGCCGAGATCGAAACTGATCACCCACGCCATACGGCTGCTGCCGGCATCGGGTGAAGACGACCAGAAGGCACTGACGGGCGTGCCCGGAAAGACCGCCGCATTGATCGCCGGGCTCCAGCAGGCCGCTTCGACGATCGAGGCCAGTTCGTTCTTTTTGGGCAAGCGCCAACCCGCGCCTGCTGCTGCCGCCGCCGCCAATGCGCCCGGCCAGTCATGGGTCGCAAGCGCGCCGAGGCAATCGCCGCCATCCCAGCTCAGACCCAACGGGCAACGCTGCCACTCCAGTCCGGTGGGCTCATGGCGTACCACGGCGCCCCCTTCCCGCAGGGTAAAGTCACTGTCCGGGGTCGACGGGATGACCGCGCCGTTCAGGTTCGAACAGCTCACCCCGGCAAGGACAGGCGCCATGCCGGCACTCACAAACACAAAGGCCAGTGGAAGGAGTAACCCCGGGATTCGCCTGCTTCTACGCATCATTGTTCTCCGCTTCGGATCACGGTCTACCGCGCACCAATCGAACCCCGAGGCCGTTGCGCTTCAGGCTCGAGTCGACGCCACCTCGGCTGAAATCGACCGACCACGCATGATTGCTGTCGTTGGCCAGGGGTGTTGACGACCAATAGGACGCGCTCGACGTATTCGGGAAAAAGTCGGTGTCTATCCGTGCGCCATCGGGACGCCCGTTCTGGATAATCGACATCAGCTCGCTGCGGGTCGGCAGGCGCCAGTCACTGGCGCCACAGAGCGACTGGACATTGATTGCCTGCACATAGGCCTGGGTGTCGCAGTCGCTGCCGGTGCAGGTGCCACCGTTCTGCGTGCCGGGGCTGCCGCCATTGGCATTCTCATCCGTGCTGTACCAGGTATAGGTGTGGTTAAAGTCGCGCAGGCCACCCGCGCTGCCTTTCACTTCCCAGATCAAGCCGGTATGGTTATCGCGCACACATGACCACGCACCGGCATCGGCTGCGAGGATATTGCCGCCGGCATCGAGCTTGGTGAAGTCGAAGCCGGCCTCGCCTGCGCCTGTCTTCAGCAGCACACCCGCACTGGCCTCGGCGTCACGGCCCAGTTCACCATCCTGGCCGAGAAGGCTGCCCTCCGGACAGTCGAGGAAGTTGGTATCCCCATCCGTGCACCAGTCAATGCCCGTATCGTTGAGCAGTGCGGTGAAGGCTACCGGGGACGCTGGCGTGGCGCTGACCTCTGCGGACGGCTCGCTCTCGTTATTGCCTACCCTCGCGATCACGATGAAGTAATACAAGGTTTCGTTGATCAACCTGTCGATGGTGCGACTGGTCCCATTGCCGACCTGCACAAAATCGTCATAGCTGCTCAGGATATCCGGGTGAATGCCCGGTCGGATACCCCAGTAAACCCGGTAGCCGTTGACGTTGACGACCGGATTCCAGACCAGGGTGACTTCACCATCACCCGCCGTCGCAGTGACACCGGTCGGGACAATCGCCGTGAAACTGGCGTCCACTGTGCAGGCGCCAGTGATCTCTCCGGTGGTGTAAGTTGCACCACCGAGGCTGCCGCTACAGCCGGTGACGCTGCCGATGGAATAGAAAATGTCTGGCGTCACCGTGAAGCTGGCCGTCGCGCCATGATTGATCGTCAGGCTCGCCGGACGGATGCTCCCGTTCGCACCTGCTGTGGCAGTGACCTCATAGGTATTAAGGCTGAAGGTGGCATTGACCGTACACGCCGCCGTGATCGCCCCGGTGGTGTAGCTGTTGCCGTCCAGCGTCCCGCCGCAGCCCGTCACGGAAGCGATGCCATAACCCGTATTCGGTGTCACCGTGAAGCTGGCCGTCGCGCCATGATTGACCGTCAGGCTCGCCGGACTGATGCTGCCGTTCGGGCCCGCCGTGGCCGTGACCAGATAGTCATTAAGACCGAAGGTGGCAGTGACCGTGCAAGCGCCCGTGATCGCCCCGGTGGTATAGCTGTTGCCGTCCAGCGTCCCGCCGCAGCCCGTCACGGAAGCGATGCGATAACCCGTGTTCGGTGTCACCGTGAAGCTGGCCGTCGCGCCATGATTGACCGTCAGGCTCGCCGGACTGATGTTGCCATTCGGACCCGCCGTGGCAGTGACCAGATAGTCATTAAGACCGAAGGTGGCATTGACCGTACACGCCGCCGTGATCGCCCCGGTGGTGTAGCTGTTGCCGTCCAGCGTCCCGCCGCAGCCCGTCACGGAAGCGACGCGATAACCCGTGTTCGGCGTCACCGTGAAGCTCCCCGTCGATCCGTGATTGATGATCCGGCTCGCCGGACTGATGTTGCCGTTCGCGCCTGCCGTCGCAGTGACTTCATAGGTATTTAGGCTGAAGGTGGCGGTGACCGTACAAGCGCCCGTGATCGCCCCGGTGGTGTAGCTGTTGCCGTCCAGCGTCCCGCCGCAGCCCGTCACGGAAGCGACGCGATAACCCGTGTTCGGCGTCACCGTGAAGCTCCCCGTCGATCCGTGATTGATGATCCGGCTCGCCGGACTGATGTTGCCGTTCGCACCCGCCGTGGCAGTGACCAGATAGGCATTCAGGCTGAAGACGGCCGTCACCGAACAAGCGGCCGTGACTTCTCCTGTCGTGTAGATGTTGCCGTTGAGCGTCCCGTTACAACCCGTCACGGAAGCGGTGGTGTAGCCTGCAGCGGGCGTCACTGTGAAGGTGGTCGTCGATCCGTGGATGACGATCCTGCTGGTCGGAGTGATCGTCCCACCCTCACCCGTCACCCCGGCAGTGACGGCATATTCGTTCAGACTGAAGGTGGCGCTCACCGTACAGGGCGACGTGATCGCCCCGGTGGTGTAGACCAGGTCGATGCCTTCCAAGGTCAGGGTGCCGTTACAACCGGATACCGCGACTTCACTGAAGTCAAACCCCGGGGCCAGAAACAAGCGGAAGGTGGCCGTCTCCCCATGAGCTACCGACCGGCTCGCCGGGCTGATGGTGCCGCCGCTGCCCGCAATGGTATCTACTGTGTAGCGATTCAGTACGAAGCTGGCGTTCACCGCACAATCCGCGGTGATCGCATCGGTGGTGTAAATATTGCCGGTGAGCGTCCCGTTACAGCCTGTAACGGTACTGATGCTGTAGCCTGTCTCCGGTGTCAGCGAGAAGGTGACTGTCGACCCGTGGTTGACCCGTTGGCTCGGCGGATCGATGCTGCCGCCTTCGCTCACCGTGGCGGTGACCGCATAATCGGGGACATCAGAGGCATCGCCCGGATCGCTGCGGGCAATCAGCTCATCCTTGTTGCTGATCCCGTCTCCGTCGAAATCCTCATAGCGATAGCCGTCCACCGCCACATCCAGAGCAAGCTCTTCACCTTCAATCACCGTGACCAGCTCGCTGGACCAGCGCGCCAACTCCCAGGGCTCCCCGTTCTCACGCAGGAACTCCGGATCCAGGTAGTCGAATATCACGATGAATATGTGCTGACCGACAGGCGCATCGAACTCGAGCGCGATCTCTTCCTGATCGAAAGCGATCGCATTATCGGTATATCGGGGCGTGGACTCCCCTTCGAGGAACACCTTGACGGACAGGATGCCAACCTCCGGCAGGCTCTGGACGCCCGTCGGCATCGGAATACCGCCGGGCTGAGACTCCGAACCGCTGTTGTCCTGAAAACAAGCCGCAAGGGCGAATACGATCACCAGCAGGAGTGGATAAATTCTCAACGGAAGGGACCGGCAATCGTGGCGGTACTACCGGCTACACCGGGTAAAGACCGGTATACCCGGGGTAAAGCCACCCGCGCGGGGCGGACAGGCCATGTCACTCCCATGATACCGCTCCGGTCTGTAACTGCATGAGTGCTTATTATGTTACTCAGACCGGTACATCAGTCCGTTCGTAAGCGCACACAGTCAGACGGAACAGGCTGATCGGAATCAGGGAACCTATCAGCTATAACAACACGATTGTATCCTCAAGGCGCGACATGAATCGCCGGTCGCGCCAGATCAGGCGGTCGTCCTCCCGATCAAGCGACCCACCAGCTGCCGCCCCTGTTTACCCGCCAGGCGAACCGGCCTGATCAGGTAATACAGCAAGGAGAGCCCATCGGGGAGCTTGACCAGCGCCCTGTCCGCGGCATTGGGCTGGATGAATCTCAAATTGCGATAGGCGAATCGGCGCCAGGGGCTATCCATTAACGCGATAAGGTAGTCGTCGTGGGAGCGGAAATAATACAGGTGCCGCCCGCTCTCCTGGTGGATGATCGTACTGCCGCTCGCATCCTTCTCAAATACCTGACTGAGCAATTCCCGGCTGATCAATCCAGCGGGTGAATGCGGATCGAGCGCATTTGCCAGCGCAGCCGGGAGTTCGATATCAAACAGCTGCTTGACGACGCCGAGCGCTGCCTCGAGCGAACACCGGCAACCGAGCGCCTCGGCGCGATCAGGCAGCGACGACCAGTTGATCCGAACATCGCTGCTCAGAAACTCCCGAATATCACAATAAGGATAAAGCAGCTGATTCCCGTATTCCTTGACGGCATTGACGCACAGGGAGATAAACAGATCCGCCGGTGAAAAGACCGGCACGGAGACGCCGCCTATCGGCATCACCATGAGGCTGTTCAACAGCTTGCCGGCATTGATGCCCAGCGCTGAGGGCGGAATGCCCCAGTGCAGATCGATCTGCAGACGCCGCTGCTCATGCCAGAGACCGGACTGAAGATAATCCGCCTCAGCCTCGTCGGTCAGGGTCTGCCGGAACCCCAGGGCGAGGAAGATTGCCTTGGCACGCTGAAAATCCCGCTTCCTGATCAGCAGATCGATATCGCCGCACTTTCGCACCGAAAAATCGCGATACACCAGCTGACTGATGCTGAGGCCCTTGAACAAGGCGAAGTCGATTTGCTGAGACTTCAACTCCTGCATTACCTCTCGCAATGCTCCGATCATCCGCAGGTTGCTCTGCGTATTATCGATCGCGTGACGCTGCAATCGAGTGACGATCTCATCCGGAGCGACATCCGCAAGCACTTTCTTCAGATTGGGGTAAACCAGCGCGGCAACGCCATGCTGCAGGGCGAGTTGTATGAAGCAGTCCCAGTCAAGATCAGGCGACAGGGCAACGACCAGCGCCTGCTGGGCCGCCGTCATTCGTGTCCGCGCGCAGAGCAGGAGCATGGTCTCTGCGGCCTCGATTGTCCCGGCAAGGTCACTCATACGGGGAGCAGCCAGGGCGGTTGATATAGTCATTGCGCCGGGTCATGAATGATTATAGGATTTTTACCTAACCACGCCGCTGCAATGGTCGTCTGATGACGTATCAAAAACGCAAGGGACTGACTATCCAATCCATCGATGATGAGACGCTCATCCTCGACCTGGAAACCGATCATATTCATCAGCTAAACCCCACGGCAAGCTTCATCTGGGGCATGATAGATGAAGCACCTTCAGTCGTTGATCTCGTTGAAGCATATGCCGCCCACTTCGATATCGAGATTGAAACAGCAAGAGTTGATGTCTTGAACATGCTGGACCAGCTCTGCGATATGGGTTTGATCGTAGACACCCTGACTCTCGCCCCAAGCCCCCCGGCTGAACCCGCCTGATCTAAACGATGTCATCCTATCGTCGTCCGTGCAAACGTTCGACACCGCACCTTGCCTGATTAGCGCATTTATCCACGCTATGTGAGATAGCGAACAGACCGCTCTGCGACATCAATTCGACACTTTGAACGTTGCAGGGACGCAGCGGAAGCAGAAACTGTAATGTCCGTGGTAAAACGATACCAGGGGAGCATGTAATGAATGAACAAATGAACAAGTCAAAGCGGGATTTCCTCAAGAAAACAGCCTATGTCGTACCGGTAATCCTGACCTTGCAGGCCGCGCCAGCGATTGCCAAGACCGGGTCGCCGATGAGGTCGAAGTACAATCATGGTACGGACAACGGCCCCGGCCGCAAGCCACAGGGCAACCAGAAGCACCGCAAGATGCATCACGGTAATGGCAACGGCTATGGCGCCCGCGGCAAGCCGCAAGGCAAGGGCGGCTACAGCTAAGCTCATCGCCGAGGCAAGCGCCCGGGCATGTCATCTGCCGCAGACATGCGTAATAATGCAAATACTGAATCTCAAGGTACTGGATGTGCGAATAAGGGTCCGATGTCCGGACCCTTATTCTTTTGGACTGTTGTCATGCGGACACGGCGCCTTCCTGTCCACATCGAATATCGTTGATCTCGACTACTCGATCATCCCTCTATCAGACTCCAGCTACCAGATCGTGCTGGAAGGCCATGCCCCGGCAACGGCACGCAATGATTATGAGCTGCTCTATTTTTTCGAAAAGAGCATCACCATAGAGATTCAGAAACTGCGTAAGGATCTGTTATTCCTGCACGCGAGCGCGCTTGAATATGACGGTCGCGCCTGTCTGCTGGTCGCGCCCTCGGGAAATGGTAAATCGACGACCACCTGGGCCTTGTTACATTCGGGATTTCAATACATGAGCGACGAGCTTGCGCCCATCGATCCCGGCAGCATGCAGGTACATCTGTATCCGCATGCGCTGAATCTGAAAGCGGCGCCTCCCGAGCCCTTTGCCCTGCCCGCAGACGCCCGCCATACCGCATACACCATTCATGTCCCGACGGATCATTTTCCAAATGACATCCGCAAGGAACCCGCGCCGTTGGCGGCAATATTTTTTTTGCGTTACGATCCGCGCGCTCGAGAACCGTCATTGGTACCGGTATCAACAGCCGAAGCGGGCGCGCGTATCTATAGTAACGCACTCAATCTGCTGGCCCATTCCCGATACGGCCTGGATGCGGCCGTCAGGATTGCCGCCGCCGGCGCCTGTTATGAACTGATCAGCGGCGACCTGCTGAAGACCTGTGCATTGATCAAGTCACGCCTGTATCACTGAAGCGCGAGCCATTCCGGCCTTCATCCGGACAGGTCGTGCGTGGCACAGAACACGTTGATCGCGAATTACCCGCTATAACAACGCAATCACGTCCTCGAGTCGCTGCACCGACACGATCTCGATGCCGCCGACCACGCCCTTGCCGATCTTGTTCGCCTTCGGCACGATCGCGCGCTGGAACCCGTGTTGCGCAGCCTCTTTCAATCGCTCCTGGCCGTTCGGCACCGGCCGGATCTCGCCGGCCAGGCCGATCTCGCCGAACACGACGGTGTCGCCCGCTACCGGGCGATTGCGCAGGCTCGACAGCGCAGCGAGCACGACGGGCAGGTCTACAGCGGTCTCAGTGACGCGCACCCCGCCGACGATGTTGACGAACACGTCCTGGTCGTACATCGCGACCCCGCTGTGGCGCTGTAGCACCGCAAGCAGCATTGCGAGGCGGTTCTGGTCGAGCCCGACCGCGACGCGGCGCGGGCTCGGCGCGTGACTTTCAGCGACCAGCACCTGCACCTCGAGCAACAGCGGACGACTGCCCTCGCGCATCACCGTGACGACGCTGCCGGATACCGGCGTCTCATGACGAGACACGAAGATCGCGGAAGGGTTGCTGACGCCCTTCAGGCCGCGCTCGGTCATTGCGAATACGCCGACCTCGTTGACCGCGCCGAAGCGGTTCTTGACCGCGCGCACGACGCGATAGCGACTGCCGGAATCGCCCTCGAAATACAGCACGGTATCGACCATATGTTCGAGCACGCGCGGTCCGGCGAGCATGCCCTCCTTGGTGACATGGCCGACGAGGAACAGCGCGCAGCCGGTTTGTTTCGCGTATTGCACCAATCGCGCGGCGCTCTCGCGCACCTGGCTGACGGCGCCGGGCGCGGCCTGCAGTTCGGGACAGAACATGGTCTGGATCGAATCGATGACCATGACGCCGGGCCTGAGCCGTGCGGCCTCGGCGATGATGCGTTCGACGTCGGTCTCGGCCAGCACCCGCAGGGGCTTGGGATCGATGCCGAGGCGATGGGCGCGCAGACTGACCTGCTGCAGCGATTCCTCGCCGGTGATGTAAAGCGTGTCCTGCGCGGCGGTCAATGTCGACATGGACTGCAGCAGCAGCGTCGATTTGCCGATACCGGGGTCGCCGCCAATCAGCACCACCGAACCGCGCACCAGGCCGCCGCCGAGTACGCGATCGAGTTCACCGATCGCGGTCGGTATGCGCACCTCGTCGGTCGGGCTGATGTCGGCCAGGGTGCGACTGCCGCCCTCGCCGGCGGCCGCGGCGAAGCCGGCGCGGCGTCCGCCAGGCGCACGGCGTTCGACTTCTTCGGTCAGGCTGTTCCACGCACCGCACTCACCGCACTGCCCTGCCCATTTCGGCGCCTGCGCGCCGCATTCGGCGCAGACGAAGATCGTCTTGCCCTGGCCGCCGCGGCTCTTGACCGTGCTCATTGTTCGACGATCGAAACGCGCTGGGTGATGCCGCACAGCAAGTCGTAGGCGATCGTCGACGCATGGCGCGCGACTTCCTCGACCGGCAGGTGGCGCCCCCACAGCTCGACCTCGTCGCCGATGCTGGCGTTCGGCATGGTACGCAGGTCGATGCAGAGCATGTCCATCGATACGCGCCCGATGATCGGCACGCGGCGGTCTCGCATCCACACCGGCGTCGACTCAGCAATGACGCGCGGATAGCCGTCACCGTAGCCGATGCCGACGACGCCGACCGCCATATCCTCGGGACAGACGAAGACGCCGCCGTAGGCGATCGGATCGCCCTTGCGGAAGCGGTTGACCGCGATCAGCCGCGACGACAGCGTCATCACCGGCTGCAGTCCCTCGTCCCCGCCGGTCGAATCGCCGAACGGCGAGGCGCCGTAGAGCATGATGCCGGGCCTGACCCAGTCGGCGTGGCTCTGCGGCCAGCCGAGGATGCCGGCGGAGTTCGCGAGGCTGCGCTCCCCGTCCATGCCCTCGACGGTGCTCGCGAACAACGCGAGCTGACGTTCGGTCAGCGGATCGCCGCGGTCATCGGCATTCGCGAAATGGCTCATCAAACGGATGCGCGGGACGACATTGCGACAGGCGCGCAGGCGCTGCCAGGCCGCGGAGGCCTGTTCCGGCGCGAAGCCGAGCCGGTGCATGCCGGTGTCGATCTTGAGCCATACCGACAGCGGCCGCGCCAGCGCGGCCTTTTCCAGCAGGCGCAGCTGGTGCTCATGATGGACGACGACCGACAGGTGATTGCGGGCGATCTCCGCCAGTTCGGCCGCCTCGAAGAACCCTTCGAGCAGGACGATCGGATGGGCGATGCCGGCCTCGCGCAGCAGCACGCCCTCCTCGAGACAGGCGACGCCGAAGGCGTCGGCCTCATGCAGCGATTCGGCGACGCGGATGATGCCGTGGCCGTAGCCGTTGGCCTTGATGATCGCGAGCACGCGCGCGCGCGGGGCCGCGGCGCGGACGCGCTGCAGGTTGGCGCGCAAGGCCTTGATGTCGATCAAGGCCCGCGCCGGGCGCGTCATGCATAGCCCTCGTGGTGGTAGACATCGGACACGTAGTTCTCGAAGCGGGTGTACTGCCCGAGAAAGGTCAGGCGCGCGACGCCGATCGGACCGTTGCGCTGCTTGCCGATGATGATCTCGGCGATGCCCTTGTCGGGACTGTCCTGATGATAGACCTCGTCGCGGTAGATGAACGCGATGACGTCGGCGTCCTGCTCGATGGCGCCCGATTCGCGCAGGTCCGACATCACCGGACGCTTGTTCGGCCGCTGCTCGAGGCTGCGATTGAGCTGCGACAGCACGATGACCGGCACCTCGAGTTCCTTCGCCAGCGCCTTCAGCGAGCGCGAGATCTCCGAGATCTCATTGGTGCGGTTTTCCTTGTAGCCCGGCACCTGCATCAGCTGCAGGTAGTCGATGACGATCATGCCGAGGCCGCGGCCGTGCTGGCGCTCGATGTCGCGATTGATGCGGCGGGCGCGGGCGCGCAGTTCGGTCGGCGTCAGCGCCGGGGTGTCGTCGATGAACAGCGGCGCCTCGCTCAGCAGGCTCATCGCCGAGGTCAGCCGCGGCCAGTCGTCGTCGGCAAGCTTGCCGGTGCGGACACGATGCTGGTCGATGCGGCCGAGCGAGGACAGCATGCGCATGACCAGCTGCTCGGCCTGCATCTCCATGCTGAAGATCGCGACCGGCACCCGGCTCTTGATCGCCGCGTGCTCGGCGATGTTCATCGCGAAGCTGGTCTTGCCCATCGACGGCCGCCCGGCGACGATGATGACGTCGGTGTCCTGCAGCCCCGAGGTCATCTCGTCGAGGTCGTTGAAGCCGGTCGGGATGCCGGTGAACGCGCCGGCATGGTGATAGAGCTTGTCGATGCGGTCGGTGACCTCGGCAAGCAGCGCGCGCATCGGCCGGAAGGCCTGCTGGCCGCGCCTGCCCTGCTCGGCGATACGGAACACCAGTTGTTCGGCGTGATCGACGATCTCGCCGGTCTCGCGTCCCTCGGTGTTGAATACGCTGTCGCTGATCTCGGTCGCGACGTGAATGAGCCGGCGCAGCACCGAGCGCTCGCGCACGATCTGCGCATAGGACTTGATGTTCGCGGCGCTCGGCGTGCTGCTCGCGATCTCGGCGAGATAGGCGAAGCCGCCGGCATCGTCGAGCTGCTTGTGATGCTCGAGCCACTCGCTGACGGTGACGACGTCGACCGGCTCGTTGCGCCCGCACAACGTGGCGATCGCCTGGAAGATCAGCCGGTGATCCTGGCGATAGAAGTCGTCCTCGCTGACCTGGTCGGCGACCAGCTCCCAGGCCGCGTTGTCGAGCATCAGGCCGCCGAGCACCGACTGCTCCGCCTCGATCGAGTGCGGCGGCAGCTTCAGCTTGTCGACGCTGCGGCCGGCAACGCCGGCGCTCGCGGCCAGATCCTGCATGAGACGCTCCTGATCAGGCTTCGGGGACGAGCTCGACCTTGACCTCGACGTTGATCTCCGGGTGCAGATGGATCTCGATTTCGTAGATGCCGGTCTGGCGCAACTGGCCCATCGGCATGCGCACCTCCTGCTTGCGGATCTCATGACCGGCCGCCGCGAAGGCGGCGGCGATATCGGCGGTGCCGACCGAGCCGAACAGCTTGCCCTCGTCGCCGACGCGGCAGGCGATCTTCACGCTCGCGCCTTCGAGCGTGGCGGCGCGCCCCTGCGCCGTGGCCAGCGCATCAGCGGCCTTCTTCTCGAGCTCCGCGCGACGTTCCTCGAACATCTTGCGGTTCGCCTCGGTGGCCGGTACCGCCTTGCCGCCGGGGATCAGGAAGTTGCGGCCGTAGCCCGGGCGCACGGAGACCAGGTCGCCGAGGTTGCCGAGGTTTTCCACCTTGTCGAGCAGTATCACGTTCATTGTCTTGTCCTCGCGTTAGATTACACCAAACCCTGTTGCCGGGAAGGGCTGATCCGTGGCCGGGGGCTTATCGCCGGGTTATCGAAACAGGATCAGGTTTTCCGGATAACATATTGATATTACGTTGACTTCCCGCCACTGTTGCGGCCTTTCAGGCGGGCGCGGAAATTCATGAAGCTGTCGAAGAAGGCGGCGCTCGCGAGCACCATCGCGACCTGCGGCAACGCGATCAGCATCAGCACGTACAGCGCGATCAGCCAGGCGAGATGCGCGCCGGTCTGCCTGACGATCGCATGCGCGAGCGCGAGGCCGTGCAGCGCGTACATCGCGCCGAGCAGCAGCATCAGGTTCAGGCCGAAGTCGCCGAGCGCGCCGCCGGCGAAACCGGAGATGCCGAGCACGACCAGCGTCGCGATGCCGACCGGCCGGCCGAGGCGCAGCGAGCGGAATTCCTCGCCGAAGCCGCCGGGATTGAACGCGACCGACTGCAGCCAGCGCCCGATCAGCAGGTTCGTCATCGTCGTCAGCAGCATCGTCGCCGCGAGCACGCCGGTCATGACCCGCGACATCGCCGCGATGACCGCCTCGCGATCGCCGTCCATCATGTGCAGTTCCATCTGCTCGAGGATCGGCATCAGCACACCGGTCAGCACATTGCGCCACCACGCAGCCGGGTCGCCGACGCTGGCATAAAACACCAGCAGTCCCGCCGCGGCGATGCCGCCGGCGGCGGTGACCGCAAGATCGATCGAGCGCGTGGTCCTGAGCACGTTCGCGACGACCAGCACCGGCAGCCACATCAGCAGAAACATCGAGCCGACGATGAAATTGACGACCTGGTTCGGCAGCGCCGACAGGTAACCGACCAGGCCGATCGTCGCGACCGCGGCGAACGCGATCAGCAGGCCTTCGCGGAAGCCGTTGCGCAGCGCGACCAGCGCGAGCACGCCGCCGCTGACATGGCTGAACAGCGGCACGACCAGCGTCAGCGCGGCCGCGACCGTCGCGACCAGGCTGGCCTGGAGCCGGCCGCGCAATACGAAATTGGCGAATCCCTGCATCAGCCCCCCGACGACGGCGGCCGGCGCGCTCAGTGCGCAGCCGGCGCCCGCCTCCGCTCAGTGCGAATCGCTGTACGGCAAGAGCGCGAGATAGCGCGCGCGCTTGATCGCGGTCGCGAGCTGGCGCTGGTACTTCGCGCTGGTGCCGGTGATCCGGCTCGGCACGATCTTGCCGGTGTCGAGGACGTAGTTCTTCAGCATCTGGACATCCTTGTAGTCGATCTCCTTGATGCCCTCGACGGTGAAACGGCAGAACTTCTTGCGGCGAAAATTGCGTTGCATGATGACTCTGTTCCTCTGTTGCTCAGTTCCCGTGATGCGGCGGTGACTCCAGCCGCTCTATCGATTCGGCGTGCAGCGTGACATGGCGCTCGTCGCGGCGGTAATCGCTGCGGCTCAGGAAGCCGCTGACCCTCACCCGATCGCCGGACGCCAGCGCCGCGGCCTGCTTGCCGGGGTCGGCGCTCGCGGCGACGACGATCCGGAAGCAGGACTCGCGCATGACGCCGTTGATGCTGCGTCGCGCGCGATGCTCGACGGTGAAGCGCGTCAGCGCGATGCCCGCCGGGCTGTGGCGCGTCTCCGGCGCCTTGCACACGACGCCGGTGATGACGACCCGGTTCTCGTCGCCGGCGGCCGCCTCAGGCCGCGGAACGCGCGCCGCGGGCGTCTTCATCCTTCGGCGGACGTGCGAACGGCGACGGCTCGGTGACGGCCTCGTCGCGCGCGATGACCAGGTTGCGGATGACCGCGTCGTTGAAGCGGAACGCGCTGGTGATCTCGTCGAGGGTCTTCTTGTCGACCTCGACATTCATCAGCACGTAATGCGCCTTGTGGATCTTGTTGATCGGGTAGGCAAGCTGACGGCGGCCCCAGTCCTCGAGGCGGTGAATCGCGCCGCCGTTGGACTCGATCGTCGAGCGATAGCGCTCGATCATCGCGGGGACCTGCTCGCTCTGGTCAGGGTGGACCAGAAACACGACTTCGTAGTGTCTCATGACGCTCCTTGTGGATTGGCAGCCTTCCGCGTCCGAATCAGACGGGGCGGTAAGGCAAGGAGTGGATCGGATTGTCGTTGCACCGCGGTTTCGCGGTACAAGAGCGGGATTCTAAAGGAAATTCATCCCCGTGACAATCTCCATCGGGGTCAGAGTAGACAAAGTCTACTCTGACCCCGTTTTCGATCCGCGCTGGCGCCGCGCCTCGAACAGGCACACCGCCGCGGCGACCGAGATGTTCAGGCTCTCGACGGCGCCGTGCATCGGGATCGACAGATGGAAATCGCAGTGTTCGCGGGTCAGGCGGCGCAGGCCGCTGCCCTCGGCGCCGAGGACCAATGCCAGCGGCAGGGTCAGGTCGGTCTGGTAAAGCGTGGTTTCGCCGCCGGCATCGGCGCCGGCGATCCAGAGATCGGCGTCGCGCAGCCGGCGCAGCGTGCGCGCCAGGTTCGTCACGCGGACGAAGGGGACATGGCCGACCGCCCCGCTCGCGACCTTGCAGACCGCCGCCGTCAGCCCCGCAGCGCGGTCCTTCGGCACGATCACCGCGTCGACGCCGGCGGCATCGGCGCTGCGCAGGCAGGCGCCGAGGTTGTGCGGGTCCTGGACGCCGTCGAGGACCAGCAGCAGCGGCGGACCGGCTGTGCCTTCGAGCAGCGCGTCGAGATCGGCCTCGTCGAGGGTGACGGCCGCGGGATCGAACGATGCGATCGCGCCCTGGTGCCGCGCGCCGTTCGCGCGCGCATCGAGATCGCCCGGGGGGACGCGGAGGATCTCGATACCGGCGGCGCGGGCCAGCGACTCGATCGCGGTCTGGCGTTCATTCAGCGGCCCGTCCGGCAGCCACAGCGCGCGCAAGGCGGACGGCCGGCGCTCGAGCAGGCCGCTGACGGCATGGGCGCCGTACAGCCAGCCTTCGTGGGCACCCTTTTTCGCTTTCATCGCCATCTCGGCTGGCGCAAGGGGTCAGATAAAGGGGTGGCGCCCCCTTTATTTCTTCACCTTGCGCTGCTTGCCGCGGCCGCCGCGGCGGCGCTTCTTTTTGGGCGCGGCGTCATCGCGCACGGCCTTGTCACCGCCCGCTCCGGCCTTGCCGTTCCCGCCGCGTCCCGGCGACTTGCCGGATTTGCGCGCGCGGGACTTGCCGGGTTTCGCCGTCGCCGATGAGGCCGCCGGCACGAAGTCGATCGCGCGCTCATCGAGATCGACGCGAACGACACGGACGCGGATGCGGTCGGACAGGCGGAAACGGACGCCGCTGCGTTCGCCGTAGAGCATCTGCTTGACCGGATCGAAGACATAATAATCGTCGCCGAGCGTGGTCACGTGGACGAGGCCCTGGACGTAGATATCGTCGAGCTCGACGAACAAGCCGAAACCGGTGACGCCGGTGATGATGCCGTCGAACTCGGCGCCGATCTCGTCGAGCATGTATTCGCACTTGAGCCAGTCGACCGCGTCACGCGTCGCCTCGTCGGCGCGGCGCTCGGTCATCGAGCAGTGATCGCCGTGGCCCTGCATGTCCGAACCGGTGTAGCAATAATCGGCCTCAGTGCCGCCGTTCAGCGCATGACGAATCGCGCGATGCACGAGCAGGTCCGGATATCGGCGGATCGGCGACGTGAAGTGCGTATAGGCCTCGAGCGAGAGGCCGAAATGGCCGCTGTTCTCCGGGCCGTACATCGCCTGCGCGAGGCTGCGCAGCAGCACGGTCTCGATCAGGCGGCGCTCTGGGCGATCGGCGGCATCGACCAGCACCTTCGAAAAGTCATGCGGCGACGGCTGCTCGCCGCCGCCGAGCTTGAGCCCGAGCTCGCGCAGGAACAGGCGCAGGTCCTCGAGCTTCTGCGCGCTCGGCGCCGGGTGAGAGCGATAGAGCGCCGGCAGCGCCTTGTCGAGCAGGAACTCGGCGGCCGCGACGTTGGCGGCGATCATGCACTCCTCGATCAGACGATGCGCGTCGTTGCGCACGACCGGCACGATGCGGTCGATCTTGCGCTGCTCGCCGAACACGATGCGGGTCTCGGTGGTGTCGAAATCGATCGCGCCGCGCTTGCCGCGCGCGCGACTGAGCGCGCCGTACAGGCGATGCAGCTCCTCGAGATGGGGGACCAGCACGGCATGACGCTCACGCAGCGCGCGGTCGCCGTCGACGAGCATCGCCGCGACCTCGTTATAGGTCAGGCGCGCATGCGAGCGCATCACGGCCTCGAAGAAGCGATGGCCGCTGATCTTGCCGGACGGGCTCACATGCAGCTCGCAGACCATGCAGAAGCGGTCGACCTGAGGCCGGATCGAGCACAGGTGATTGGACAGGATCTCCGGCAGCATCGGCACGACATGGCCGGGGAAATAGACCGAATTGCCGCGCAGCCGCGCCTCCTGGTCGAGCGCGCTGCCGGGCCGGACATAATGCGATACATCGGCGATCGCGACCAGCAGACGCCAGCCGCGGCCGTCGCGCTCGCAATACACCGCGTCGTCGAAGTCCTTCGCGTCCTCGCCGTCGATCGTCACCAGCGGAATCTGCCGAAGATCGGTGCGGCCGGCGATGTCCTCGGGAGCGATCGTTTCGGCGAATTCCGCCGCCGCGCGGTCGACCGCCGCCGGCCAGCGATGCGGCAACTCGTGACTGCGGATCGCGATCTCGATCTCCATGCCGGGCGCCATGCGGTCGCCGAGGATCTCGCTGACGCGGCCGACCGGCTGCGAGCGCATGCTCGGCTGCTCGGTGATCGCCGCGACGACGATCTGGCCGTCGGCGGCGCCGGCGTCCTCGCCGGGCGGGATCACGATCTCGTGGCTGATGCGCTTGTTGCTGGCATTGACGAAGCCGACGCTGCCCTCGCGGTAGAAGCGTCCGACGACCTCCTGGGTGTTGCGCTCGAGCACCTCGACCAGCGCGCCCTCGCGGCGGCCGCGGCGATCGACGCCGATGACGCGCGCGATGATGCGATCACCGTGAAACAGCGGCCGCATCTGCTTCGCACTCAGGAACAGGTCGTCGCCGCCGTCGTCGGGGACCAGGAAGCCGAAGCCGTCCGGGTGGCCGATGATGCGGCCGCGAGCCAGGTTCATCAGGCTGACGACGCCAAACTGGCCGCGGCGATTGCGCACCAGCTGGCCGTCGCGTTCCATCGCGTTCAGGCGGCGGCGCAAGGCCTCGAGGCCGTCCTCGTCGGTCAGATCGAGATCCGCGGCGATCTGTTCCAGACTGAGGGGCGTACCGCGTTCCTTCAGGTGATCGAGTATGAATTCGCGGCTCTTGATCGGCCGTTCGTAGTTCTGCGCCTCGCGCGCGGCGTGGGGGTCTTTCCGGGGTCTTTTCGGCATGTTCTCGCTATCAAGGGTCAGGGCCTGGACAAAAACAGTTCAGGCGCGAAGTAATCTTGCGGCTGCAAGCAGCCGGATGGTTTGACATTATGACACTGTCTCGGTAAAGTTGCGCAGTTTTACGGCACTGCCGAGGTGGCGAAATTGGTAGACGCGCTAGCTTCAGGTGCTAGTGGGGGAAACCCCGTGGAGGTTCAAGTCCTCTCCTCGGCACCAGCCATGATCACGCCTCCCCATCGCCGCCCGGCTCCCATGCGATCACGATACCGGCTTCGCCCGGACCGGCCTGCCAGCCTTCGCTGACGCAGACCCCGACCACCGCAGCCAGCGCGTCGCCGACGTGGATCAGCGGCACGCGATCCCGTAACCAGGGCGGAATGCCCGCCTCCTGCAACAGCTTCCTCAGTTCGTGACGATGACCGCCCCTCCCCGCCGGCCGGCATTGTTCGCCGCCGCGGCGGAAGCGCACGGTCACCGGACCCTCGCCGGGACGCAGCGCTCGCAGGCGGGTCATCGATGCCGATGCGCGATCCGTCCCGGCTTGCGCAGTCAGCCGCCCGCCGTCGGGCAACCCCAGCGGCACGGCGAGATCCCACGGCAGCACGGCCCCCGGATCGTGCGGCGCCGGCGGCCGCATGCCGTAGAGTCGATCGCGATAGCGGCGAATCTCCGCGCCGGGCCAGCACAGCCTCGGCGTCGCATCGATCGCGGCCCCGAGCACATCGACGCGCAGGCGTTCGAGTTGCGCGGTCGTCGGCAGCGGCAGGCCGAGCCGGTGCAGCCACCGCCGGATCGCGTTGGCCTGCCGTTCCGGCGCGAGCGCCGCGAGCGCGCCGATCGGCAGCGACCCCTCAGCCTCATCGCTGATCCCGCCGAGGTCGTGCTCGGCCAGCGCATCGAGCAGCGCGGCGGCCGAGGCATTGTGGCTTGCCGCGCGCGCCAGCGTGCGCGCCGCCGCCGGCCATTGCGATTTCAGTCGCGGCAGGATTTCATGACGCAGGTAATTGCGCCTGAAGCCGGTGTCGGCGTTGCTCGGATCGTCGATCCAGCGCAGCCCGGCCCGGCCCGCATACGCGTGCAGGTCCTCGCGTGCGCAGCCGAGTAACGGCCGCGCGTGCCGGCCCCTGCCGAAGCGCTCGACCGCCGGCATCGCGGCGAGGCCGTGCGGGCCGGCGCCGCGCAGCAGTTGCAGCAATACGGTCTCGGCCTGGTCATCCTGGTGATGCGCGGTCAGCAGACAGTCGCCGTCGTCGATCAGCGGCGCCAGCGCCGCGTAACGCGCCGCGCGCGCGGCGGCCTCGGGGCTTTCGCCCTTCGCCGCGCGCGCATCGACCCTGAGCACGAGCAGCGGGACGTCGAGTCTCGCGCAGGCATCCTCGCAGTGGCGCGCCCATTCGGCGGAGGCCGGGTGCAGGCCGTGATCGACATGGACGGCGGTCACCGCCGCGCCGAGGCGTTCGCGCGCATCGACGCACAGATGGAGCAGTACCGTCGAATCGAGTCCGCCGCTGCAGGCAACGCGGTATCGGCGGACCCCGGGCAGTTGTTCGGCGAGCGCGACGAGGTGTCGCTGCAGGCGGGCGATGTCCGCGGCTTCAGCCCTTGTAGACACCGTAACTCATGAGGCGCTGATAGCGGGCCTCGACCAGTGCTTCCGGGGTCAGGTCGACGAGATCGTCGAGCGCGCCGACCAGCGCCTTCCGGATCGACTGCGCGGTGGCGTCGACATTGCGGTGCGCGCCGCCGAGCGGCTCGTCGATGACCTCGTCGATCAGGTTCAGTTCCTTCAGACGCTGCGAGGTGATGCCCATCGCCTCGGCGGCGTCGGAGGCCTTTGCGGCGCTCTTCCACAGGATCGATGCGCAACCCTCCGGCGAGATCACCGAATAGGTGCTGTATTGCAGCATCATGACGCGATCGCCGACGCCGATCGCGAGCGCGCCGCCCGAGCCGCCCTCACCGATGACCATGCAGACCACCGGTGTCCTGAGTCCCGACAGCACCCGCAGGTTGCGCGCGATCGCCTCGCTCTGTCCGCGCTCCTCGGCGCCGACGCCGGGATAGGCGCCCGGCGTGTCGATGAAGGTGACGACCGGCAGGCGGAATCGTTCGGCGAGGCCCATCAGCCGCAAGGCCTTGCGATAGCCCTCCGGGCGCGGCATGCCGAAGTTGCGCCTGACCTTCTCGTTCGTGTCCCTGCCCTTCTGGTGACCGATGATGATGACCGGGCGGCCGTCGAGCCGGCCGATGCCGCCGACGATCGCGGCATCGTCCGAGTAGCGGCGGTCGCCGTGCAGTTCCTCGAAATCGGTGAGGATGCGCTCGACATAGTCGAGCGTGTACGGACGCTGCGGATGGCGCGCGAGCTGGGCGACCTGCCAGGCATTCAGCGACGAGAAGATCGACTCGGTGAGCGAGCGGGCCTTGGCCTCGAGTCGGGTGATCTCCTCGTTGATATTGATCTCCTTGTCGTTGCCGACATAGCGCAGTTCCTCGATCTTCTCCTCGAGCTCGGCGATCGGCAGTTCGAAATCGAGATAGCTGGTCTTGTTCATCGTTCTGGGCGGCATCCCGTCGTCCCCGGCCAAAGTAGGCCATTATACGGCATCAAAACGGCGAGGACTAACCTCTGTGACCGCACATGCCCCCCTTCTGAAGCAGAGGGGAATAGATGGCTCAGTAGAGCACGCGGACGCTGTCCTCGCCGGCGACTTCGCAGAGGCGGTTGAGGAGTTCGTCGGTCGGGTTGACCTTCCATTCCTGGCCGAGGCTCATGCGCGCGCGCGCGACGGGGCCGCGGTAGTTGATCCAGACCGGGCAGATGCCCTCGCGGAACGGCTCGAGGATCCCGGCGAGCATGCGGTGGAGGCCGTTCATGTCGCTATCGGCGCGGAGATCGATCTCCAGCCCGCGGGCGAAGTTCGCGCGCGCATGGTCGATGTCGTGGACCTTCTCGGCGTTCATGCGGAAGCCGCCGGAATATTCGTCGACGCTGACGGCGCCCTCGACGACCAGCAGGCGATCCTTGACCAGCAGATCGCGATAACGTTGATAGGCCTCGGCGAACACGCCGATCTCGATGCGACCGCTGCGATCGTCGAGCGTCAGGAAGGCGATGCGGTCGCCGCGGCGGCTGTTCATCGTGCGCAGCGCGACGACCAGGCCGGCGATGATGACGTTCTGGTCCGCGGTCGGACGCAACGCGGCGATGGAAGAGGTGACGAAGCTTGCCAGCTCCCGGCGATAGCGCTCGATCGGATGGCCGGTCAGATAGAGGCCGAGGGTGTCCTTTTCGCCCTGCAGGCGCCGCTCCTCGCTCCATTCGGGCACATCCGCGCGCAGGGATTCATGATGCGCGTCCTGCTCGCGAACGGCGGGGCCGCCGCCGAACAGGTCATCCTGGCCGACCTCGCGGTCGCGCGACCGCCGCTCCGCCCATTGCATCGCCTCGGTCAGCAGGTGCATCGATCGGGCGCGATTCACGTCGAGCGAGTCGAGCGCGCCCGAGCGGATCAGGGCCTCGAGCACGCGGCGATTCGCGCGTCGCGGATCGATGCGGCGGCACAGATCGAACAGATCGGTATAGGGACCGTTCGCCTCGCGTTCCTCGAGGAGGCCGCCGAGCGCCGCCTCGCCGACGCCCTTGATCGCGCCGAGTCCATAGAGGATCGTACGCTCGCCGGCGACGGTGAATTCATAGTGGCAGCGGTTGATGTCCGGCGGCAGCACCTCGAGGCCGAGCGAGCGACACTCGTCGATGAGCATGACGACCTTGTCGGTATTGTCCATGTCCGCGGACATCACCGAGGCCATGAAATCGGCCGGGTAATGCGCCTTCAGCCAGGCGGTCTGGTAGGCGATCAGCGCGTAGGCGGCGGAATGCGACTTGTTGAAGCCGTAGCCGGCGAACTTCTCGACCAGGTCGAAGATGTAATCGGCGGTCTTGGCCTCGACGCCGCGCGCGGTCGCGCCGCTGACGAAGCCGTCCTTCTGTTTCGCCATCTCCTCGGGCAGCTTCTTGCCCATCGCGCGCCTGAGCAGATCCGCCTCGCCGAGCGTGTAGCCGGCGAGCACCTGGGCGATCTGCATGACCTGTTCCTGGTAGAGGATCACGCCGTAGGTCGGGCGCAGGATCGGCTCCAGCGCCGGGTGCGGATAATTGACCTTTGCGCGGCCGTGCTTGCGGTCGATGAAGTCGTCGACCATGCCGGATTGCAGCGGACCGGGACGGAATAGCGCGACCAGCGCGATCATGTCGTCGAAACAATCCGGCTGCAGGCGCTTGATCAGGTCCTTCATGCCGCGCGACTCGAGCTGGAACACTGCGGTCGTCGCGCAGGCCTTCAGCAGGTCGAAGGTCGGCGCGTCGTCCATCGCCAGGCGGGTGATGTCGATGTCGCCGCCGGTGCGCGCCCTGACCGAACGCACGCAGCGGTCGATGATCGTCAGCGTGCGCAGGCCGAGGAAGTCGAACTTGACGAGTCCGACCGCCTCGATATCCTTCATGTCGAACTGGGTGACCGGATTGGCGCCGTCCTGCTCGCAGTACAGCGGCGCGAAATCGGTCAGCGCCGACGGCGCGATGACGACGCCGCCGGCGTGACGGCCGGCGTTGCGGACCACGCCCTCGAGCTTCAGCGCGAGATCGATCAGCGTCGCGACGTCCTCTTCCTCGTCGTAACGGCGCTTCAGCTCCTCCTCGCCCGCCAGCGCCTTCTCCAGCGTCATGCCGATCTCGAACGGGATCAGCTTGGCGAGCTTGTCGACGAAGCCGTAGGGGTGGCCGAGCACGCGTCCGACGTCGCGAACGACGGCCTTGGCCGCCATTCGGCCGTAGGTGATGATCTGCGAGACGCGATCGCGGCCGTAACGTTGCGCGACGTATTCGATGACGCGGTCACGTCCGTCCATGCAGAAGTCGATGTCGAAGTCCGGCAGCGACACGCGCTCCGGATTCAGAAAGCGCTCGAACAGCAGGTCGTAGGCGATCGGATCGAGGTCGGTGATGCCGAGCGACCACGCCACCAGCGAGCCGGCGCCGGAGCCGCGACCGGGACCGACCGGCACGCCGTTATCCTTCGCCCAGCGGATGAAGTCGGCGACGATGAGGAAATAGCCGGGGAACCCCATGCGGACGATGACGTCCAGTTCGTGCTCGAGACGGGCGCGGTAGGGCTCGCTGCGCGCGGCGGCGCCGGCCGGATCGACGGCGTCGAGCGCGGCGAGCCGCTGCGCGAGGCCGGCGCGGGCCTCGCTGATGAAATACGATTCGGTCGTCATGCCGGCGGGGACCGGGAAGTCCGGCAGCACGTTCTCGCCGAGCGTCAGTTCGAGATTGCAGCGGCGCGCGATCTCGACCGTGTTCTCGATCGCCTCTGGCAGGTCGCTGAACAGCTCGGCCATCTCCCCTGGCGTGCGCAGGTATTGCTGTTCGCTGTAGTGGCGCGCGCGACGCGGGTCGTCGAGCGTGCGCCCTTCATGGATGCAGACCCGCGCCTCGTGTGCCTCGAAATCAGCGGCGGCGAGGAAGCGGACGTCGTTGCTCGCGACCACCGGCGCCTCATGCGCGAGCGCGAGTTCGACGGCATCGTGCACGAACCGTTCCTCGTCGGCGCGACCGGTGCGGACCAGCTCGAGGTAACAGCGGTGCGGAAAGTCGCGTCGCCAGCCATCGAGCAGCGCCGCGGCCTCGTCCGCGCGTCCCGCCAGCAGGGCCTGGCCGATATCGGAGGATCGTCCCGCCAGCAGGATCAGTCCTGCGGCGGCCTCGGCGACCCATTCGCGATGCACGACCGGATACGGATGGCGCTGGCCCTCGACATAGGCACGGGTCACGAGCCGGTTCAGGTTCAGGTAGCCGCTCCTGTCCTGGCACAGCAGGACGATGCGATGCGGCTGCTTCGGCCCGGAGTCATTGTGCAGCCACAATTCGGCGCCGATGATCGGCTTTATCCCGGCGTCGATCGCCGCCTTGTAGAACTTGACCATCGCGAACAGGTTGCACTGGTCGGTCAGCGCGACCGCCGGCATGCCGGCCGCGGCCGTCGCCCGCACCAGCGGCTTGATGCCGACGAGGCCGTCGATCAGCGAGTAATCGGTATGCAGGTGCAGATGGACGAACGGAGGCGGCATGGGGGCTATTTTACCGAAAACCGCCGGGGTCAGAGTCATTTGATCCCCGGGGTTGATCCCCCGGGGTCAGAGTCGTTTGATCCCCGCTGTGGATCGTTTCTCGCAGTCCATCGCCGATCAAACGACTCTGACCCCATACCCGCACCGGCCCGAAGGACCGCCGGTGCACCGGCGTGACGCCGAGCGCCGCCAGCGCGGCGACGTGGTCGCGGGTCGGGTAGCCCTTGTGGCGGGCAAAGCCGTAGCCGGGATATTCGGCATCGAGGGCGCACATCTCGCGATCACGGGCCACTTTCGCGAGGATCGACGCCGCGGCGATCGCCGCCAGCTTGCGGTCGCCCTGCACGACCGCGACCGCCGGACAGGCCAGCCGGGGACAATGACAGCCGTCGATCCACGCGCGCTCGGGCGCCGGCTCGAGCGCGGCGACCGCGCGCTGCATCGCGAGCAGCGTCGCCTGCAGGATGTTCAGGTGGTCGATCTCCCCGGCCTCGGCGCGGCCGAGCGCGAAGGCCAGCGCCCGGGACTCGATCTCGACGGCGAGGCGTTCCCGTCGCGCCGCGCTGAGCGTCTTGGAATCGGCGAGTCCTTCGATCCGCCGCGCCGGGTCGAGGATCACCGCGGCGGCGATGACCGGGCCGGCCAGCGGCCCGCGCCCCGCCTCGTCGACCCCGGCGGCGAGCCCGTCGGCCATTGCAGGGTACACCGGGATCACGCGGCCCCCTCGGTCCTGCCCCGCGCCAGCGCGATGACGGCCTCGGCGGCACGGGCATTCGCGCCCTGGCGCAAGGCTTCGTGCAGGTGCGCGAAGCGCTCCCGCACCCGGCTTGCGGCGGCAGGGTCCTCGAGATAGCGCAGCAGCGCGCTGCCGAGGGCCTCCGGGGTCGCCGCGTCCTGGATGAATTCCGGCGCGACCTGCTCGCCCGCGAGCAGGTTCGGCATCGCATAGTTATCGACATAGAGGAGGCGCCGGCCGATCCAGTAAGTCAGCGGCGAGACCCGGTAGGCGACCACCATCGGCCGCTCGAGCAACATCGCCTCGAGCGAGGCAGTCCCGCTCGCGAGCAACACCGCGTCGGCGGCGGCCATGACCTCGCGGGCGCGCCCGTCGAACAGCGTCACCGGCAGCCCCGGATCGGCGGCAAGCGCGGTCTCGAACAGCGCGCGCACCCGCGCATTGACCATCGGCGCCGCGAAACGCAGGCCGGGCCGGCGTTCCAGACACCAGCGCGCCGCGCCGATGAAGGCCGGCGCCAGGCTGCGCACCTCGGACTCCCGGCTGCCCGGCAGCAGCGCGACGAGTTCTCCGCCGGCCGGCAGCCCGAGACCGGCGCGCGCGACGCCGGCATCGACGCCGGGCGGGATCGCATCGGCGAAGGGATGGCCGACGTAGCGCACCGGGATGCCGCGCTCCTCATAGAGCGCGGCCTCGAACGGAAACAGCGTCAGCATCAGGTTCACCGAGTCGCCGATCTTGCGCAGGCGATTGCGGCGCCAGGCCCATACGGTCGGACTGACATAATGCGCGGCGGGGATGCCCCGCGCCTTGAGCCGCGCCTCGAGGCCGAGGTTGAAATCCGGCGCGTCGATGCCGACGAAGACGTCGGGAGGATTCGCGATGAAATGGCCGGCGAGCCGCTCGCGCATGCGGTGGAGCTCGCGGTAACGACCGAGCACCTCGACCAGCCCCATCACCGACAATCGTTCCATCGGATAGAGGGACTCGCAACCGGCGGCGACCATGCGCGGACCGGCGATGCCCTCGAAACGGGCCTCGGGCACGCGTTCGCGTATCGCGGCGATCAGTCCTTCGCCGAGGAAATCGCCCGAGGTTTCACCGGCGACGAGACCGACGCGCAGCATCGCCGCGGCTCAACGCACGATGCCGCGCTGCGAACGCTCGACGAAGTCCGCGATCGCGCCGGCCTCGGGACACTCGCCGGCGAGTGCGCGCAACTCGCTGACCGCCTGCCCGAGCGGCAGGTTCGAGCGGTAGAGGATGCGATAGGCGCGGCGCAGCAGGCGCCGGGTATCTTCGCTGAAACCGCGCCGGCGCAGCCCCTCGGTGTTGAGGCCGCAGGGCTTCGCCATGTGACCGGACACCAGCACATAGGGCGGGACGTCGCGGGTGATGACGCTGGCGACCGACGAGAAGGCATGGGCCCCGATCGCGCAGAACTGGTGCACCAGCGTGTAGCCGCCGAGGATCACATGGTCCTCGATGATCACATGGCCGGCAAGCGCGGTGTTGTTGGCAAGGATCGTGTGATTGCCGATGATGCAGTCATGGGCGATATGGACGCCGACCATGAACAGGTTATCGTGGCCGACGCGGGTCACGCCGCCGCCCTGCACCGTGCCCAGATGCATCGTCACATACTCGCGGATGACGTTGCGGTCGCCGATCTCGAGGACGGTGCGCTCGCCCTTGTACTTCTTGTCCTGGGAGGCCTCGCCGATCGACGCGAACTGGTAGATGCGGTTGTCGCGACCGATGCGGGTCGGTCCCTTGATGACGACATGCGGGCCGATGCGGCAACCCGGACCGATCTCGACCTCGGCGCCGATGATCGAGAACGGCCCGATCTCGACATCATCGGCGAGGTCGGCGTCGGGGTCGACGATGGCGCGCGGGTCGATCAATCGTCGATGTCCTTCGCGGCACACATCATGTCGGCGCTGGCGACGAGCTGGCCGTCGACGCGCGCCTCGGTCGCGAAGAACCAGATATTGCGCACGGCGCGCGTCAGGGTCACATCAATGATGACCTGGTCGCCGGGCACGACCGGCTTCTTGAAGCGGGCCTTGTCGATGCCGACGAGGTAATACAGCGTGCCGTCGCTCGGCCGCGTATTCGACGTGCGGAACGCGAGGATGCCGGTGGCCTGGGCCATCGCCTCGAGGATCAGCACCCCGGGCATGACCGGGCGCACCGGAAAGTGGCCGGTGAAGAACGGTTCGTTATAGGTGACGTTCTTGATCGCAGTCAGCGCCTCGCCGGCGCGATAGCGGGTCACGCGATCGATCAGCAGGAACGGATAACGGTGCGGCAACCGGTCCAGGATCTCATGGATGTGCATCACCTCGTCTTCCGCGAGACCGCCGGGCTGCGTTTTGTCGTTCATGCCTGTCTACCTTTTCCTCTGGCTCGCGCCCTGGCTTTCGTTGACGGTCCCGATCCGCCGTTCCAGTTCCGTCACCCGCCGCGCCGTGTCGTCGAGTTGCTTCATCCGTATGAAGTTTCGTCGCCATGACGCAGTCGGCTCGAACGGGACGCCCGACGAGTAACTGCCCTTCTGCAGGATCGACTGGCTGACGAAGGTCGTGCCGGTGATCTGAACGTCATCGGCGATCTCGAGGTGGCCGCTGATGCCGACGCCGCCGCCGATCGCGCAACGCCGACCGATCGTCGTGCTGCCGGCGATGCCGGTGCAGCCGGCGATCGCGGTATGGGCGCCGATGCGGACATTGTGGGCAATCTGGATCTGATTATCCAGTTTTACACCCTCCTCGATCACCGTATCGCCGAGCGCGCCGCGATCGATCGTCGTATTCGCGCCGATGTCGACGTCGTCGCCGATCAGCACCCGACCGATCTGCGGGATGCGGACCCAGACGCCGTCCTCGTTCGCGTAACCGAAACCGGCCTCGCCGATGACCACGCCGGATTGTATGCGCACCCGTTGCCCGATGACGACGTCGGCGCCGATGGAGACATTGGCAGACAACCGGCTGCCGGCGCCGATTTCGGTACGCTCGCCGATGACGCAGCCGGCGCCGATGACGCAGCCGGCGCCGATGCGTGCGCCCGCGCCGATCACCGCGCAGGGCGCCACCGAAGCGGAAACATCGATATCGGCGCCCGCGCCGATCACCGCCGATGGGTGGACGCCGGGCTCGGCCGCGGGATCGGGGTGCAGCAACTGGGCGACGCGGGCGTAAACGGCATAGGGGCGATCGGTCAGCAACGCATTGCGCGGGCATTCATCGCGATATCTGGGCGCGATGATCACCGCTGCGGCGCGCGATGCCGCCAGCTGGTCACGGAATTTTGAATTGGCGAGAAAGGCGATCTCGCCTTCGCCGGCGCGCGCGAGCGGGGCCACCGCCCGGATCACGCAGCCGGGATCGCCATGCACCTCGCACCCGAAGCTTTCCGCGAGTTGTCCGAGGCTATACGCCAATGCCGCGCCTCCTGGCGTCGTGGTGGCCTAGCGCCGCTGCGGCGTTGCGGCCTGATAACGTCGGGTCAGGCCTTCGAGGACCTTGTCGGTGATGTCGAGGGTGGAATCCGCATAGGCGATGCCTTCAAAAAAGATCAGGTGAAAGCCGCCCGCATCGCCGACCTCCTGGATCGTTTCCTTGATCAGCTCCTGCAGGTTACCGAGCGCATCGCTACGGCGTATGTTGACGTCCTCGCGGAACTCCTCCTGCATGCGCCGCAGTTCGCGCTTCTTCGACAGGACATCGAGCCCCATGTTGCGGCGCTCGGCCTCGGACATCACCGGGCCGTCGCGGTTGAGGCGATCTTCCATGCGCATGACGTCGGCCTGCGCGCGCGCGATCTCCTCCTCGCGGGAAGCGAATTCGCGCTGCAGGCGCGCAGTGGCGTCACGCGCCTGGGGCGCGTCCTCAAGCAGTCGCATTGCATCCACGTATCCGAGTTTGAGGTCGGCGGCGTGGAGCGGCAAGGCCGCTGCCAGCCAGCATGCCGCCGCGAGGGCGACCGTCAGAATAGGCTTCAATGTCGTGCTCCGGTGTTTCATCAGAAGAAGAACGATCCCAGCGTGAACTGGAAGGATTCGGTGTTGTCACCCGGCTTGTCATTCAGCGTCCTCGCCAGGCTGAAGGTCATCGGCGCGATCGGCGTATACCAGATGACGGACAGTCCGACGGACGAGCGCAATTCGCTGCTATCGAAATTTCCGGTCCCGTCGAAGACATTACCAATATCAAAAAAGGTGCTCAGGCGCAATGAGTTATTGTCCCGGGCAAAGGGCACCGGAAAGATCAGCTCGGCGCTGCCGGTGGTCTTGAAAGAGCCGCCGAGCGGGCGGTTGACCGAGCGCGGGCCGAGCGTGCTGGCGCGGTAGCCGCGGACGGAATCCGGTCCGCCGGCGTAGAAATTCTCGAAGAACGGCAGCCCGGTGGTGTCGCCGTAACCGTCGCCGTAACCGAGTTCCCCCTTGAGCAACAGGGTCAGGTCGGCAAACAGCGGGATATAGCCGAGGCCGCGATAGCGCAGCTTCCAGTATTCGAGGCCGCTACCGGGCAACGCGATTTCGGTCGACAGGCTGTGCAGCATGCCTTCGTCGGCCAGGATCGCGCGATTACGGGTGTCGCGCGAGACGCCGGTGCGGAACTTGTAGATATCGAAACGTCTGGCATTCGAATCGATGAAGTCGAGGAACTCCTGCGGCGTGTTCTGGTTGGTGTTGAGCCGGGTGTTCTCGTAGCCGAAGGCGAGGCTCGCGGTATTGAACTCGCTGATCGGGATGCCGTAATCGACGCTGAAGCCGTGAACGTCAGTGCTGAAGTCGGCGATCTGCAGCGCGCCGGCATCGGTGCGGCGGCTGAACAGGCTCAGTCCGCGGCTGATGCCGTTCAGCGTATAGTACGGGTTGGTGTAGGAAAAACTGTAGATACGCTGGAATGAGCTGTTGTTGACCGTCGCGCTGACCCGCTTGCCGGTGCCGAAGATGTTGTCCTGGCTGATGCTGGCGTTGACCAGCACGCCCTGGGACTGCGAATAGCCGATGCCGGCCATCAGCGTGCCGGACGGCCGCTCGCTGACCGTGAAATCGACATCGACCTGGTCCGGCACGCCGGGGACCGCCGGTGTCTCGACATTGGCCTCCTCGAAGAAGCCGAGTCGCATCAGTCGTACGCGCGAACGGCTGACCTTGTCGGTCGATATCCAGCCGCCTTCCATCTGGCGGATCTCCCGGCGCACGACCTCGTCCTCGGTCTTGAGATTGCCGGCGACGTTGACGCGGCGCACGTAGATGCGGCGGCCCGGATCGACGATGAAGGTCAGCGCGACCTCGCGGGTCTCCGCATCAGGGCGCGGCGATGGACTGACGTTCGAGAAGGCGTAACCCTCGAGACCGAGGCGGTCGCTGATCGCGCTCGCGCTCTGCTGCACCAGCCTGCGCGAGAAGATGTCACCGGGCTCCAGCGCGATCAGCGCGCGCAACTCCTCCTCCGGCACGATCAGGTCGCCGGTCAGGCGGATCTCGGAGACCGTGTACTGTTCGCCTTCGGTGACGTTGACGGTGACATGGACATCCCGCTTGTCGGGCGTGATCGAGACCTGCGTCGAGTCGATCGCGAAATTGATGTAGCCATTGTCGAGATAGTGCGAACGCAGCGACTCGAGATCGCCCGAGAGCATGCGGCGGGAATACTGGTCGTTATCGGAGAAGAAACCGAACATCCGCGGCGGGCCGAGCTGGAATCGGGTCAGCAGTTCGCTGCCCGGGTAGGCGCGGTTGCCGACCACCGAGATGCGCGCGATACGGGCGACATCGCCCTCTTCTATCTCGATGGCGACGTCGACGCGGTTGTTGTCGAGTTCGTCGATCCTGGAGTCGACGCGGACGCCGTACTTGCCCTGGCTGAAATACTGCCGTTCGAGCTCGATCTTCATGCGCTCGAGCGAGGAACGGTCGAACACGCGCCCCTCGGCCAGACCGATCGAGCGCAGCGCCTCGGTGAGCTGCTCGGTCTTGAGGTCCTTGTTGCCGGTGATCGTGATCGAGGCGATCGTCGGCCGCTCGCGCAGGGTCAGCAACAGCGCGTCGCCATCGGCGGCCAGGCGCACGTCGTCGAAAAATCCGGTATTGAACAGCGCGCGGATGACCTCGGCCGCGCGAGACTCGTCGAAGTCGTCGCCGACGCCGATGGGGAGGTAGTTCAGCACGGTGCCAAGCGATATGCGTTCGAGACCGTCGACGCGAATGTCCGTGACCGTGAACGGATCGAGCGACCACGCGCGCAGCGAGACCAGCAGGCCCAGCGACAGGGCGGTCAGTCTGTACCGTAGGGATGTCATCAGGAAAGTGTTTCCGTACTGCTCAAGAGCTGCTCATCCGCTGAGATGGAGGATGTCATTATATAACGCCAGCACCATGATGCCGATCAGCATGACGATACCGATCTTCTGGCCGATCACTTGCGTCTGTTCCGAGACCGGACTGCCCTTGACAAGTTCGACAAGGTTGTAAAGCAGATGGCCGCCGTCGAGGATCGGGATCGGCAGCAGGTTCAGCACGCCGAGACTGATGCTGATCAGGGCCAGAAAGGTGACGAACTGGACCAGGCCCGCCTCTGCCGAGGTGCCGGCGTATTGCGCGATGCGCACCGGTCCGCCGAGATTGGACAGCGCGACGTTGCCGGTCACCATGTTCACGAGGATATTCACCGTCAGGCGCGTCATGTCCCAGGTCCGGGACAGCGCGGCGACGAAGCCGGGTCCGAGGCCGTAGCGCTCGGTTGCCCGCATCGACTCGAGAAACTCGTCCGGCAGGCTGACCGCGGCGCCGACGCGGCCGATTTCGCCGTGGTCGGTGTGCACGCGCGCGGGCCGCAACTCCAGCGCCAGCGTGCGGCCCTCGCGCAGCACCGTGATCGCGAGCAGTTCATCGGGATGACGGCGGACGATATCGACCCACGCCTCCCATTCCGCCACCTCACGGCCGTCGACCGCGATCACCTGATCGCCCGGCCGCAGACCCGCGCGGTCAGCCGCCCCGCCCGACTCGACGACGCCGACGACGGCGGGCACCACCGGACGGAACATGCGGAAACCGATGTTCTCGAGCAGGTCGGCGCGGTCGGTATTGTCGGCGAGCGCGCCGAAATCGAGCACGCGGTCCGCGGGGCGGTCGTCGGCGTCGATGACCTCGATCCGGACGCGCTCGCGCGCCAGACTCTTGTCGAGCAGTTCGAGGAAGGCCGCGCCCCAGGTCGAGACCTCGCGATCGCCGATGCGTACGATCAGGTCGCCCTTGCCGAACCCGCCCTGGGCGGCGATCGAATCATCGAAGACCTCGCCGACCATCGGCTTGACCCCGGCGATACCGATGACGAAGACCAGCCAGTAGGCAGCGATCGCGAACAGGAAATTGAACAGCGGCCCGGCGACGATGATCGCGCTGCGCCGCGCCAGTGTCTGGCGGTTGAACGCGCGATGGCGCTCGTGTTCGGCGACCGGCCCCTCGCGCTCGTCGAGCATCTGCACATAACCTCCGAGCGGCAGCGCGGCAACGACGAACTCGGTCTGGTCGGGACCGCGGCGCACGCCCCACAAGGGCTTGCCGAAACCGACCGAGAAGCGCAGCACCTTGACGCCGAGGCGGCGCGCGACGAAGTAATGTCCGTATTCGTGAAAGGTCACCAATACGCCGATCGCGATGATGAAGAAGAACACCGATGACAGGAAGCCGCTCATCACGAAGCCGCCGCCATTGCCGAGACGCGCGCGCGGGCATGCTCGCGCGCGCGGCGGTCCTCCTGGAGTATCGTTTCGAGCGAATCGGCGGCACGCGAAGACAGCGCCTGCAGGGTCTCGTCGATGACGCGCGGAATGCCGGTGAAGGCCAGGCGACGATCGAGGAAGGCCTGCACGGCGATCTCATTGGCGGCATTCATGATCGCCGGCATCGTGCCACCGGCACGCGCGGCGTCGTAGGCATAGCGCAGGCACGGAAAGCGCTCCGGGTCCGGCGCCTCGAAGTCGAGACGACCGACCGCGGCGAGATCGAGGCGCTCGGCGCCCGAGGGCATGCGAGCGGGCCAGGCCAGCGCGTGCGCGATCGGCACGCGCATGTCGGGCGCGGCGAGCTGCGCCAGCAGCGAGCCGTCGATGTACTCGACCAGCGAATGGATCACGCTCTGCGGGTGGATGACGACGTCGACGACATCGGGCGCGGCGTCGAACAGCCAGCAGGCCTCGATGACCTCGAGCCCCTTGTTCATCATCGTCGCCGAATCGACCGAGATCTTGCGGCCCATGACCCAGTTCGGATGGGCGCAGGCCTGGTCGGGATCGACGTCGTGCAGCGCGGCGAGCGGCAGCGCGCGGAACGGCCCGCCCGACGAGGTCAGCAGGATGCGGCGCACGCCGGCGCCGGCGAGGCCATGACGCCAGCCCTCCGGCAGACACTGGAAGACCGCGTTGTGTTCACTGTCGATCGGCAACAGCTCGGCGCCATGCGCCCTGACCTCGTCGATGAACAGGCGACCGGCCATCACCAGCGCCTCCTTGTTCGCGAGCAGGATGCGCTTGCCGGCGCGCGCCGCGGCCAGCGTCGGCATCAGCCCGGCCGCACCGACGATCGCGGCCATGACCTGGTCGACCCCGGGCAACGTCGCGGCAAGCGTGAGCCCGTCGACGCCCGCGGCGACGCGGGTCTCGCTGCCGACCGCGCGCAAGCGCCGTTCGAGCGCGGCCGCAGCGGCGGGTTCGGCCATCACCGCCAGCTCGGGCCGGTGCGCGAGGCATTGCGCGAACAGGCGGTCGACCTCGCTGTTCGCGGTCAGCGCGACGACGCGGTAGCGATCCGGCGCGCGCGCGATCACATCGAGCGTACTGACGCCGATCGAACCCGTCGCTCCGAGTATGCAGACCCCGTTCAAGGCACCACTCCCTGCCACAGCAATCCCAGCACGAACACCGGCGCCGCCGCGGTGATGCTGTCGATGCGATCGAGCATGCCGCCGTGTCCCGGCAGCAACTGACCGCTGTCCTTCACCCCGGCCAGGCGCTTGATCATGCTTTCGAACAGATCGCCGACGATGGAAAACAGGACCGTCACCAGGGCCAGCAGCGCAAGACTGATGAAGCTCATCCAGCCGAGACCGAACCAGAAGCCCGCGCCGGCCGCGATCACCGCGGTCGTCGCGAGCGCCCCGTAAACGCCCTCCCAGGTCTTGCCCGGGCTGACGCGCGGCGCCAGCAGCCGATGCCCCCAGCGCCGCCCCGCGAAATAGGCGCCGCTGTCGGCGCCCCAGACCAGCAGCATCAGCAGCATGACGAAGGACGGGCCGGACAGCGCGCTGCCGTGCAGGATCACCAGCGCCAGCCACGGCGGCACCAGCACGACGATTCCGAGGATACCCAAAAGCGCCTGGGGAGGGAATCTAACACCGGCAACCCGCGCAGGATCCGCGGCGGCTGCGGGGGCCTGGCCGAAGCGGCGTATCCACAACAGCGCGACGAACCACCACAGCATCGCGCCGACGAGGATCGCGTGGCGCATCCCGGGCAGCGTCACCAGCCAGATCGACAGCAGCAACATCGCGAGCACCAGTCCCATCCAGGCGACGCGATGCGCATAGGCGCGCAGGCCCATCAGGCGCGCCCATTCCCAGGCCCCGACCAGCACGATGAAGGCGATGATCAGCGCGAAATAGCGCGTCGGCAGTGCGAGCACGCACCAGACGAACAGCGGCAGCAGGATCGCGACGGTCAGGAGGCGCTGTTTAAGCACCCTGCACCCGATCGATCTGCTCTCCGGTGCGACCGAACCTGCGCTGGCGCGAGGCATAGGACACGAAGGCCTGGTCGAGCGCGGCCTCGTCGAAGTCCGGCCACAGGGTGTCGGTGAAATAGAGTTCGCTGTAGGCGAGATGCCAGAGGGTGAAATTGCTGATGCGCTGCTCGCCGCCGGTGCGGATGAACAGGTCCGGCTCCGGCAGACCGTGCAGGGCCAGCCGCGACTCGATCCGCGCGGCATCGACCTCGGCGGCCTTGAGCCGCCCGGCCTCGACCTCGGCGGCGATCGCGCGCACGGCCTGCTCGATGTCCCAGCGGCCGCCGTAGTTGACCGCGACGACCAGCCGCAGACCGCTGTTGTTCGCGGTCAGGCGCTCGGCATCGGCCATGCCGGCGAGCAGCGCCGGTTTGAACACCGAGCGATCGCCGATGAAACGGAGCACGACATTGTTCTCATGCAGGCTCGCGGCCTCGGTCCGGATCGAGTTCAGCAGCAGCTGCATCAGCAGGCTGACCTCCTGCTCCGGCCGGCGCCAGTTCTCGCTGCTGAACGCGAACAGGGTCAGCACGGAGACGCCGCGACGGGCGCATTCACGGACCGTGCTGCGCACCGACGTGACACCGGCCTTATGGCCGGCGACGCGCGGGAGATGTCTCCGGCGCGCCCAGCGGCCGTTGCCGTCCATGATGATCGCGACATGGGCGGGCAGGCCGCCTGCGGGGGAACCGGAAGGGTCCGCGGCCTGAAGCCGGGGCTTGTGGAATAGCGACATGTTCAGGTCACGATGACGGCCACTGGAATCGGTACGGACATGGGCGTAACCGTCGTCACACCTCCATCAGATCGGCTTCCTTCTCCTGCAGCACCTTCTCGACCTCGGCGACGTAGCGATCGGTCAGCTTCTGCATGTCTTCCTGGGCGCGGCGCTCGTCGTCCTCGCCGATCTCCTTTTCTTTCAGGAGTTCCTTGAGGCTGTTGATGCCGTCGCGGCGGATGTTGCGGATCGCGACCCGTGCCGCCTCGGCCTCGCCGCGCACCACCTTGACGAGGTCGCGGCGGCGCTCTTCGGTCAGCGGCGGCATCACCACGCGGATCACGGTGCCCGCGGTCGACGGGTTCAGGCCCAGATCGGAAGTCATGATCGCCTTCTCGACCGGCTGGACCATGTTCTTGTCCCACGGCGTGATCGTCAGGGTACGGGCGTCGCTGACGTTGACGTTGGCGACCTGGTTCAGCGGCATTTCGCTGCCGTAGGCCGATACCTTTATATGGTCGAGCAGGCTGGTGTGGGCGCGGCCGGTGCGCACCTTCGAGAACTCCTGACGGAGCGCCTCGATGCTCTTCTTCATGCGCGTCTCGGCGTCCTTCCTGACCTCGTTGATCATCGCTGCAATCTCCTTATCGACCTGATTCCCGCTCGGGCCTATTCGACCAGGGTGCCCTCGTTGCCTTCCATGACGACGCGCCTTAGCGCCCCCGGCTTGGTGATGTTGAACACGCGCAGCGGCATGCGGTTGTCGCGGCACAGCACGATCGCGGTGGCGTCCATGACATTGAGCTTGCGGTGCAGCACGTCATCATAAGAGAGGCGCGGATAGAATTCGGCGTCCTTGTGCTTCTTGGGATCGGCCGAGTAGACGCCGTCGACCTTGGTCGCCTTCAGCACTGCGTCGGCCTCGATCTCGACGCCGCGCAGGCTGGCGGCGGAATCGGTGGTGAAGAACGGATTGCCGGTGCCGGCCGCGAACACGACGACGCGGCCCTTCTCGAGATGACGGATCGCGCGCCGGCGGATGTAATCTTCGCAGATCTGGTGGATCTGGATCGCCGACAACACGCGGACATACATGCCGTGCTGCTCGAGCACGTCCTGGATCGCAAGCGCGTTGATCACCGTCGCCAGCATGCCCATATGGTCGGCGGTGACGCGGTCGAGTCCCTCGGCGGCGAGATCGATGCCGCGGAAGATGTTGCCGCCGCCGACGACCATCGCGACCTGCACGCCGTCGTCGACGAGACTCCTGACCTCGGTCGCGATGCGCTTGACGACGGCGGGGTTGACGCCGTAGTCGTCGTCGCCCATCAAGGCCTCACCGCTCAGCTTGAGCAGTATCCTGCTGTAAAGCGGTTTGCGAGCGGCGTCAGGCATCGATTCAGGCGCCTCCGCGGACCTGGGCCATGACCTCGTCGGCGAAATTCGCCGTCGCCTTCTCGACGCCCTCGCCGACTTCGAAGCGCTGGAAGCGAACGACCGTTGCGCCGGCCTTGTCCAGCAGCCTGGCGACGGTCACATCCGGATCCTTGACGAAGGGCTGACCGAGCAGCGTGATCTCGGCAAGGAACTTGCGGATGCGCCCGGCGACCATCTTGTCGATGATCTCGGCCGGCTTGCCGCTCTCGGCCGCCTGCGCGGAGAAGATCTCTCGCTCCTTGTCGATGACGACCGGATCGACGTCGGCCTCGGATACCGCCAGCGGCTTGCTCGCAGCCACGTGCATCGCGATGTCCTTCGCCAGCGCGGCGTTGCCGCCCCTGAGCTCGACCAGCACGCCGATGCGGACGCCGTGGACATAGCCGCCGACGACCGTGCCCTGGCCGCGACAGATCGCGACGCGGCGGACGCCGATGTTCTCGCCGATCTTCGCGATCAGTTCGCGGCGGGCGATATCGATGGTCTGCTCGCCGCCCTTCTCGTAAGCCAGACCGGCGAGGGCCTCGACATCCTCGACGCCCTCATCGACGGCGCGCCTGAGTACCTGCCCGGCAAAGGCGACGAAGTCATCGCCCTTGGCGACGAAATCGGTCTCGCAGTTGACCTCGGCCATCGCGCCGAGGCTGCCGTCATCGGCGATCTGCAGGACGACCTGGCCCTCGGCCGCGGTGCGCCCCGCCTTCTTGTCCGCCTTGACGACACCCTGCTTGCGCATCAGGTCGATCGCCGCCTCGATATCGCCCTGTGTCTCGACCAGGGCCCGTTTGCATTCCATCAGGCCGGAACCGGTGCGCTCGCGCAGCTCCTTGACCAGGGTTGCAGAAATCTCCATGAATACTGACCTCGCAGAAAGTTTATTCGTCCCCGCCACCGGCTTCGGCGGCCGCAGCCTCTTCGCCCGCCTTCGCGGACTTCGCCCGGGTGCCGGTCGTCTTGCGCTTGACCGCGACCTTCTTCGTGGTCTTGCGGGCGGCGGGCTTGTCGCCCTTGTCGGCCGACTTCTTCGCCTGCGCCGGCGCGCCGGTCTCATCGACCTCGACGAACTCGTCCTGACCGCCCATCTGCAGCGCAGCGGCGCGGGCCTCGACGATCGCATCCGCGGCGGCGCCGACATAGAGGCGAATCGCATGGATCGCGTCGTCGTTGCCGGGGATCACGTAATCGACGCCGTCAGGGCTGTTGTTGGTATCGACGACCGCGATGACCGGGATGCCGAGCTTGACCGCCTCGCTGACGGCGATCTTCTCATGACCGACGTCGATGACGAACAGCGCATCCGGCAGGCCGGGCATGTCCTTGATGCCGCCGAGACTGCGCTCGAGCTTGTCGAGTTCGCGGCGATGCTTGAGCCCTTCCTTCTTGGTGATGCGTTCGTGACCGCCGCCTTCCTCGAACAGGGCCTCGAGATCCTTCAGGCGCTTGATCGACTGCTTGACGGTCTTGAAATTGGTCATCATGCCGCCCATCCAGCGCTGGTTCACATACGGCATGCCGCAGCGAATCGCCTGCTCCTGGATGATGTCGCGCGCGGCGCGCTTGGTGCCGACGAACAGGATCCTGCCGCGGTTGGCGGCGAGGCGGCCGAGAAAGTTCATTGCGTCATTGAACAGCGGCAGCGTCGATTCGAGATTGATGATATGAATCTTGCTGCGTTCCCCGTAGATATACGGGGCCATCTTGGGGTTCCAGTACCTGGCCTGGTGACCGAAGTGCACGCCAGCCTCAAGCATCTGGCGCATCGAAACGTTTGCCATGGTGAAAATACTCCTTGTAGCGGGTTGAGCCTCCACAGGCCGCGCGCATCTACCTGACTCGCAGGACCCGGATGCGCGCTCGCGACATGTGTGCGGATTTTTTACAGACAAGGCATTATACGCGAACAGCCGCGAAATGTACTTTATATATAATGCGTTGCGCGCGCTTTATACCATATCCGCGCGGCCGGCACAAATCGGTCGCGGCGCCCCGCCCTGCTGACAATCCCCGCGCCGGCGCGCTAAGATAGCCCATTCGCTGACGGAATCTTCAAGCCTTACAGGGACGTATCCGACACAGCGCCGGCAACCCGGGCGGCACCGGCGCGGCCCCGCATCGCCGTGCACCGGCCGGAGACCAGACCGCACATGATCAATATGCTGAACACAAGACGGATGGGCGTGCATATCAAAACTGACGACGAGATCGCGGGCATGCGCGTCGCCGGCCGCCTCGCGGCCGAGGTCCTCGACATGATCGGCGAGCATGTGCGCCCCGGGGTCACGACCGGCGAACTCGATCGCCTCTGCCATGAGTACATCACCGGCGCGCAGCAGGCGATCCCCGCCCCGCTGAACTACCACGGTTTCCCGAAATCGATCTGTACCTCGGTCAATCACCAGGTCTGTCACGGCATCCCGGGCGACAAGGCACTGAAGAGCGGCGACATCGTCAATATCGACGTCACCGTGCTCAAGGACGGCTGGCACGGAGACACCAGCCGCATGTACTTCGTCGGCGAGCCGTCGATACTCGCGCGCCGCGTCACCGATATCAGCCGCGAATGCCTGCTGATCGGCATCGGCATGGTGCGCCCGGGCGCGCGCCTCGGCGATATCGGCTACGCGATCCAGCGTCATGCCGAATCGCACGGCATGTCGGTGGTACGCGAATACTGCGGCCACGGCATCGGCCGCAACTTTCATGAAGAACCCCAGGTCCTGCACTACGGCAGTCCCGGCACCGGCCTCGCGCTGGAGGCCGGCATGACCTTCACGATCGAACCGATGGTCAACGCCGGCAAGCGCCACGTCAAGCTGCTGCCCGACGGCTGGACCGTCGTCACCAAGGACCGCAGCCTGTCGGCGCAATGGGAACACACCCTGCTCGTCACCGATGACGGTGTCGAAGTACTGACCCGCGGCAGCGGGGAACGCTTCTGAGCACCACTCCGGGTCCAGGCGCGAAGGACGCCCGCGAACATCCCGCCGCTGCGCCCGCAACGGCGGCTTTCGCGTCGCTGACCGACATGCAGCTGTTCTTCACCGGCTCCTTCGATCGCGCGCTGGCCGGCACCTCGACCCCGGTCGAACTGTTCCGCCATACCCTGTATTCGGTGAATGAGGCGCTCGACGACCGCTTCCGCCGCGGCGCCCCGGTCGCCGATCTGGTCGTCCAGCGCGCCTGGTTCATCGACGAACTGATGACCCGCGCCTGGAACCGCATCGTCGAGCCGGGCAGCGACGACATCGCGCTGGTCGCGGTCGGCGGCTACGGCCGCGGCGAGTTGCACCCGCATTCGGACATCGACCTGCTGATCGTGCTCGAACAGGGCGCGCAACCGGCGCACAGGGAATCGCTGGAGCGCTTCCTCGCCTTCCTGTGGGACATCGGCCTCGACGTCGGTCACAGCGTCCGCAGCGTCGACCAGTGCGTGCAGGAGGCGGAACGCGACATCACGGTGATGACGAACCTGATGGAATCGCGCCTGATCGCCGGCGCCGGCGGCCTGCATCGCGCGATGCAGGCACGCACGGCGCCGGACCGGCTATGGCCGACTCGCCGCTACTTCGCCGGCAAGAGCGAGGAACAGCAGCGCCGTCATCGCAAATATCACGACACCGCCTACAACCTCGAACCGAACGTCAAGGAAGGGCCCGGCGGCCTGCGCGACATCCAGACGATTGCCTGGGTCGCGCAACGCCACTTCGGCGCCGCGACCCTCGAGGACCTCGTCAGCCACGGCTTCCTGACCGCGAGCGAGCACGCCGACCTGGTGCAGGGACAGGCCTTTCTGTGGAAGATCCGCTACGGCCTGCACCTGCTCAGCGGGCGCAATGAAAACCGCCTGCTGTTCGATCACCAGCGCGCGCTGGCTACCCTGTTCGGCTATGCCGACGACGCGCGCCGGCTCGGCGTCGAGAAATTCATGAAGGATTATTACCGCGCGGTCACCGAGATCGCGCGCCTGAACGAGATGCTGCTGCAACTGTTCCAGGAGGTCATCCTGCACGACGGCGCGCCGCTGGAGATCCGGCCGCTGAACCGGCGCTTCCGTTCCTGCAACGGCTACGTCGAGGCCGCCGACCCCAAGGTCTTCGAGCGCTATCCGTTCGCGCTGCTCGAGGTCTTCCTGCTGCTCGAACAGCATCCGGAACTGAAAGGCGTGCGCGCATCGACGATCCGGCTGATCCGCGATCACCGCCACCTGATCGACGACCGCTTTCGCAACGACCTGCGCTGCCGCAGCCTGTTCATGGAGATCCTGCGCCAGCCGCGCGGACTGACCCACGTACTCAGGCGCATGAACCGTTACGGCATCCTCGCCGCGTATTTTCCGGCCTTCGGCCAGGTCGTCGGTCAGATGCAGTACGATCTGTTCCATGTCTACACCGTCGACGATCACACCCTGCATGTGGTGCGCAACCTGCGCCGCTTCACGGTGCCGGAGTATCGCGGGGAATTCGAGCTGTGCAGCCGCATCGCGGAGGCGATACCGAAACCCGAACTGCTCTACCTCGCTGCGCTGTTCCATGACATCGCCAAGGGCCGCGGCGGCGACCACTCCGAACTCGGCGCCGCCGACGCCCTCGAGTTCTGTCGTCATCACGGCATCGGCGAATACGACAGCCGGCTGGTGGCCTGGCTGGTCAACCGGCACCTGCTGATGTCGTCGACGGCGCAGCACAAGGACATCAGCGACCCGGCGGTGATCACCGCGTTCGCGCACGCGGTCGGCGACCACAACCGCCTCGATTATCTCTACCTGCTGACCGTCGCCGACATCCGCGCAACCAACCCGTCGCTGTGGAACAGCTGGAAGGATGCACTGCTGAAGGATCTGTACCATTCGACGCGGCGCGCGCTGAAGCGCGGCCTCGACAACCCGGTCGAGAGCCGGGAGATGATCGACGAGACGCGCGCGGCCGCGCTGGCGCTGCTGCCGGAGTCAGCACGCGCGCGCGCCGATGAATTGTGGGCGCAGTTCGACGAGGAGGAATACTTCCTGCGCCATTCCGCCGACGAGATCGCCTGGCACGCGCGGCTGATCCTCGATGCCGATCCCGCGTCGCTGCCGCTGATCGAGATCCGCGAGGAGACCGAACGCGGCGGTACCGAGATCTTCCTCTACACGCACGACCAGGACCACCTGTTCGCGCTGACCACCAGCGCGCTCGACCAGCTGATGCTGAACGTGCTCAGCGCGCGCATCACGACGACGCGCAACGGCTATACCCTCGACACCTATATCGTCCTCGACGACGCCGGCAACCCGATCCGCGACAGCGGGGCGATCCGCGAGATTCGCGACACCATCGCGCGGCGCATCGCCGAGGGCAACGTCAACGCGATCCGGGTGACCAGACGTCCGACGCGCCGCCTGCGCCATTTCCTGATCCCGACGCAGGTCAGCTTCAGCGACGATGTCCGCCAGCGCTGCACGATCGTCGAACTGGTGACAGTCGACCGCCCCGGCCTGCTCGCCCGCATCGGCCGCGCCTTCGTCGAAAGCGGCGTGCGCCTGCAGAACGCGAAGATCGCGACTTTCGGCGAGCGGGTCGAGGATGTATTCTTCGTCACCGACAAGGACAATGAACCGATCCGCGACCCGGCCTGGCTGGAACGGTTGCGCGACACGATCATGAGAACGATCGATGAATCCTGAGCACAATTCCACGGCGGCCATGCCGGCCTGGTTCGGCTATCTGCTGCCCGCGGCGATCGCGGTGCTGGCGCTGGCGGTGATGGTCGGCGGCTTGCTGCCGATGCTGTCCCTGCGCTATGAACGCGACGCCATCCTCGCCGGCGAGGTGTGGCGCCTCGTGAGCGGCCATCTCGTGCACCTGAACTGGAGCCACTTTGCGCTGAATGTCGGCGGACTCGTGCTGATCTGGCTGCTGTTCGGCGCCCGCCTGACCCAGGCCCAGTGGCTGATCGTGCTGCTGGCCTGCGCGCTCGGCGTCAGCGCCGGTCTGTTCGCGCTGCACCCGGAACTGAAGTGGTATGTCGGTCTGTCCGGTCTGCTGCACGGCATGTTCGTCGCCGGCGCGCTCGGCGGGCTCTATGTCGGCTATCGCGCCGAGTGGCTGCTGCTCGGCCTGCTCGCGCTGAAGCTGGCCTGGGAACAACTGGCCGGCCCGCTGCCCGGCACCGAGGATCTCGCCGGCGGCGCGGTCATCGTCGACGCCCACCTCTACGGCGCGCTGTCCGGTCTCGCGACCGGCCTGCTGCTGCGCCCGCTCTACCCCCATCCCGACTGGCGCCGCTAGCCGCCGTCGTCCGGCCCGGGTCACCGGCGACTCCTGTGGCAGTAGATCCGGGGCACGCCCGGGGTCAATGCTTTTCAGGACCGCCATGAACCCATCCCTGGGGGCTGCCGCCGAGACATCCTGTCTCGGAGGCTCCTGAAAAGCATTGACCCCGGGCGTACCCCTGCTGATATCGCTGTGGTCGCCGGTGACCCGGGCCGGACGACGGCGCGAGCCGGCTGGCGAGCTACTTGACGGTGATGCGGATCTTCTCCGACACCAGCGGCGGGTCGTGCGGGACGTGGTTGTGGTCGCCGAGGATCAATTGCAGCGTGTACTTACCGGGCGGCAGGTCGAGTTCGACCTCGGTCTGGCCGGCACCGAAGTGCCGGTGACTGGCGTCCGCGGGGATCGGCTGGTCGAGCGGCGGCAACGGGTCGACATTGATCAGCAGGTGGTGATGGCCGGTATTCGGAGCCTCGACGCCGGCCGGCGCGACGCCCATGCCGCGGAGCCCGAATCGGACCGTGAACGGACTCCTGACCGCCTTGCCGTTCTCCGGGCTGACGATGTAGACCCTGGCCCCGTCCGCCGACGGCGTCGCGGCGACCGCGATGCCGCACCACAGCATCGCGGCCAGACCCGCGACGACCACACAGCCTGTCATTCTCCCCATCTCGCTATCCTCCATGGTTGCGCCCGGCGCGGACGCGTCCGTCGGCGATATTCAACCTTACCCTAAAAACGCCGATAGCTTAAGCAGCTAACGTCGTTCTGCGACCCGATCATGGCCCAGGCACCGACCCGAATCACCCATCCTCCGCCGCGTGGCGCCGACAAGCGCGCCTATCCGAGGATCCCCTTGCGCCTCGCGGCGATCTGCATCGGCGGCAACGGCGGCGCGCGACTGCGCTGCGAAATCCGTAATTTCTGCGCCGGCGGACTGCTGCTGGTCTACCCCCCGCGCGATCCCGGCGGCTGGCTGCCGGTCATCGGCGATGCCGTCGAGGTACGCGCGCGCTGGCCGGAAGACACCAGCGGACAGACCCTCGTCCTGCGCGCGCGCATCGTCCGTGCCGCCGTCGACAGCGCCGGCGCCGAACTGCTCTCGCCGGACCCGGCGATGCTGCGCGTCCTCGTCCGCTGCGCCGAGTCCCAGCGCGCAGCCCGCCGTGACGCGACCACCGTCGCGCCGTCGAAACCCGATCCGGCCACCGCGAAGGCGCTGCTGACGGCCTGCAGGGATCACGTACTCGCGGCCAGCGCGCGACTGGTCGACGATGCGATCAGCCAGATCATCGCCGAACTCTCCACGGGCGGCGCTGCCGGGTTGACCTCGGCCGGCGGCCAGCAGGCGCGCGCGGTTTTCGCCGGCATGTTGCGCAGCGAGCACACCGATCTCGCGAAACGCTTCGTGGCCGCCGTGGCCGCGCATAACGCCGATGACAGGAAACCGGCCGAGCCGGTCGCCAGCCAGCCGCTGTCGCTGCTCGGCAATGATGAACTCGAGGAGTGGCTCTCGGTCGGCGAGATTGCCAATCATGTCGAGACCCGTGTCGGTACGCCGCTCGGCGATCTCGAACGCCGGCTCGGCCACCTGACCGGCAAGACCATCGATCATCAGAACAATCCCTTCGGACCGCAAGTGTTCGCGGAGGCCTTCCAGGCGCTGGTCGAACACCTGCAGCCCGCGCGCGGCGTCCGCCAGACCTGTTACCAGGTCTTCAAGCTGCTGTTGACCGGCTGGATGGAGACGCTGTGTCGTGAGCTGAACACCCTGCTGATGGAGCGCGGCGTGCTGCCCGAGATCAGCAGAAAGATCGTCCGCAGGGAACAACGCAGCGGCGGCGCGGCGGCCACGCCGGCTGCGAAGATCGCACCCGGCGCGACAACGGAGGCATCGCCCGCCTCTCACGACGGCCATGACGGTGACGGCGCGGGCGGCGGCAGCGGCCAGGACCTCTACGCGATCGTCCGCGACATCCGCCGATTGCGACAGCAGTTCGGCCATGCAGACATCGCCCCCACGATCGCTGACGGTACGCCGTCGGCGGCGGCGCTGGGCGCGGACGAGATCATCGCGGCATTGTCCCGACTCTCCTCGATCCCGCGGGATGCGGCGGGCAGTCATGCAGCCGCGCGCCCGCTGCGTGAACGCGTGCTCGGCGCGGTCGGCAATGCGGTCGAGGGCGGACAGCGTCTGGCGCCGCGCGAAGACGGCATCATCGACGTCGCCGATACGCTGTTCGCGTCGCTGCACAATGACGGACTGGTCGGCAGCAGCGTCCAGCCCTGGCTGCGGCGGCTCGAAGTCCCGCTGCTGAAGCTCGCATTGCACGACGACACCATTTTCACCGACCGCGCACACGCGGCCCGCGAGGTCGTCAATCGCATCGCCCGCCTCGAACTCCGGGACGGCGCCGACGGCGGCGCCGGCGACGCATTGCGCCGCGAGGTCGACCGCCTCGTCGATGCGGTCAGCGCCGAGGAACAGCCCGACCCGGCGGCCTTCGCGAAGGCGCTGAAAAAGCTCGATCTGCTGATTCGGGTCCAGAACGGGGCCTATGCCGAGAACCTGCGCGAGGTGATCGCGAGCTGCGAGGCCGAGCCTGCGCCGGCGACCGTACCCGACAGCGCGAATCTCGACGAGCAACAGCGCGAATGGCTCAGGCGCATCGGACGCATGAAGGTCGGCGACTGGGTACTGTTCGCGACCGACCCGGCGCGGCCGCAGCGCCTGCGGCTCGCATGGATATCGAAGGGCCGGGAACGCTATGTCTTCGTCAACGTCCTCGGGTTGAAGGAAGCGTCCCGCGATGCCGGCGACCTCGCCCGCGCCTTCGCCAGCGGCGAGGCGGCGATCATCGAAAGCGCGGACGAACCGGCGCTGGATCGCGCCCAGTACGCGATGCTGCAGAACCTGCATCGCCAGCTGCTGCACGAGACCACTCACGATGCGTTGACCGGCCTGCTGAATCGCCAGGAATTCGAACGCCGCCTCCAGCTCGCGCTCGACCGCTCGCGCGCGGCCGGGGTTCCGCATGGCCTGATTCATCTCGATCTCGCGCAGTTCAGCGCGATCAACACGGTCTGCGGCCACGAGACCGGCGATCGGGTGCTGTGCGGGATCGCTGATCTGCTGCGCGCCGCCGGCGACGGGTCGACCATCGCGCGCCTCGGCTCCGACGAATTCGGCCTCCTCCTCCCCGGCAGCGATGGCGCATCGACACAGGCCTTCGCCGATCGGCTGCTGGCGTCGATGCGCGACTATCGTTATCACTGGGGCGACGAGGCGAGGACGATCACCGGCGGGTTCGGGATCGTGGACCTTGCCGGATTCGACAGCGTGTCGGAATTGCTGCAGGCGGCGGAATCCAGCTGTCGCGCGGCGCGCAGCGCCGGCGTCAACCGTTATCATGTCTATACCCCCGACAGTGCGTCCCGGTCAGAGCATAACGATACCCTGATGTGGCTGAACCGGATCGACCGGGCACTGGCGGAAGGCACGCTGGAATTGCGCTGCCAGCGCATCATGCCGGTCGACGCCCGTGACATGACGGCAACCCCACATCACAGAGAGGTGCTGCTCGGGGTCACCGACGAAAACGGCGAGCTGATCTCGCCACAGCGCTTCATCATCACCGCCGAGCACTACCAGCGCATGCCGGCGATCGACCGCTGGGTGGTTTCGACGATGCTGCGCTATATCGCCGCTCATCGTGAGCGTCTCGAGCAGACCGGTGGATTCGCGATCAACCTGTCGGGCTGCTCGATCAGCGACGAGACCTTCCGCGATTTTCTCCGCGAGGAGATCGCCAGAAGCGGCGCGCCGATGGCGCATGTCTGTTTCGAGATCACCGAGACCGCCGGCATCACCAGCCTGTCGGATGCCGCCGAGTTCATCACCGCGATGCGCGAGACCGGCTGCCGATTCTCGCTCGACGACTTCGGCAGCGGACTGTCATCGTATGTCTATCTCAAGAACCTGCCGGTCGACTATCTCAAAATCGACGGCAATTTCGTCCGCGGCATGGACGAGAATCCGGCTGATTACGCGGTGGTCAGGTCGATTACCGAGATTGGTCATTTCATGGGCAAGAAGATCATCGCCGAGAGCGTCGAAAACGACGCCGTGCTCGGGATGCTGCGCGAGATCGGCGTCGACTACGTGCAGGGCTACGCGATCGAGCGCCCGATTCGCCTGCGCGACCTCGGCTGAAACACCGCCGTCCCCGTTTGCGGGGCGGAGGTCGCATCCGTTATGCTCGTCATGACGATGCCGACGGAGCCACCGATGCCCGCCTCTGCCGCCCCGCCCCGCCCCGCCCGCTGGAACGCCCGCCTGGTGATCGCCGCGATGCTGGTCGTCAGCCTCGCCCTGCTGCTCGCCGTATTTTCCGGTTTCGGTCATCGCTGGGGCTGGTGGGATTTCCGCACCGGTTTCAGCCTGCTGCGCTGGGCTGCGTGGATTGCGCTGGCCGGCGGCGCCCTCGCCCTGCTCACGCTGCTGATTTCGCTGTTGCGCCGGAATTTTCGCGAAACCGCGGCGGCCGGCGCCGTGGTGCTGGTCGCGGTCGCGGTGATCTCGGTGCCGCTGCAGTGGATGCAACTGGCGCGCAGCGTCCCGCCGATCCACGACATCAGCACCGACACCGTCGATCCTCCGGCCTTCGTCGCGGTTCTGCCGTTGCGCGCCGATGCGCCGAATCCGCCGCACTACGCCGGCGAGGAGGTCGCGGCGCAGCAGCGCGCGGCCTATCCCGACATCGTTCCGCTCGATCTCGATACCGGCGTCGATGCCGCCTTCGCGATCGCGCTCGATGCGGCACGCACGATGGGCTGGGAGATCATCGACGCGGATGCCGCGTCCGGTCGCATCGAGGCCGTCGCGACGACCTTCTGGTTCGGTTTCCGTGACGACGTCGTCGTGCGCGTCAGCGCCACGGAGTCCGGCGCGCGTATTGACGTACGTTCGAAGTCACGGGTCGGGCGCGGCGATGCCGGCGCCAATGCGTTGCGCATTCGCGCCTTCCTCGATCGCGTCGAGGCACGGCGCTGAGGCCGCGCCTGCCGATCGCTCGTCTCAGCGCGGCCGGGAGCGGACCCAGGCGACGAAGCCGTTCAGATAGCGCTGCAGTCGCTCGCGCGCGCCGGTATCGGTCAGTTTGCCTGCCTCATCGAACAGCGAGGCGACCGCCGACAGCGCGAGTTCCGGCGCCGGGTAGACCGGCGACAGCGTGCTCGCCAGCACCTGCTTCAGGTGCGCCTGCGCCCTTGCGCCGCCGATCGCGCTGGTGGAGGCGGTGATGATCCCGGCGGGCTTGTGCGCCAGCGGCGACTGATAGGCCGGCCGCGAGGCCCAGTCGATCGCATTCTTGAGCGTACCCGGGATGCTGTAGTTGTATTCCGGCGTGAAAATCAGCAGCGCGTCGGCCGCTTCGATGCGTTCACGCAGGGTGGCGACCGCGGCGGGTTTGCGGTCGCCGTCGATGTCGGCGTTGTAGTGCGGCAGTTCGCCGATGGTCTGCCGTTCGAGCTTGACGTCTTCAGGCAGCATGCCCGCGGCCTCCGCGAGCAGACGCGCATTCCACGAGGCGGCACGAAGGCTGCCGGCAATGCCGAGTATGTTCATGATGCGATTCCTCAGTCTCTTACCGGGTCGCCGTGACCGGCAAAGGCCCGCATCGCCCAGGCGACGCGGACTTCCGGCGGCTCGGCGCGGTTGCCAAGCGATTCGACATGGCGCAGGCGCGGCAGCAGTCCGCAGCCGTTCGCGATCTGGATCGCGAGGCCGGGCCGCGCGTTGAGTTCAAGCAACGCGGGGCCCTGGCTGCGGTCGAGGACGAGATCGGCGCCGATATAGCCGAGCCCGGTCATCTCGTAGCAGCGCGCCGCCAGCGTCAGCAGCACCGGCCAGTCGGGCGTCGTGATTTCATTCAGCGGCTTGCCGGTATCGGGATGCACCCGCACGCGGCGCCCGAACTGTACGGCATGTATGGCGCTCCCGGTCGCGATGTCGAGCCCGACGCCGATCGCGCCCTGGTGCAGATTGGCCTTGCCGTCGGAGGCATGCGTCGACAGGCGCACCATCGCCATCACCGGGTACCCCTTGAAGACGATGATACGGACGTCAGGGATCCCTTCGTGGGAATAGCCGTCGAAACGCGGGCTCAGGCGTATCAGATCCTCGATGATCGCGGTATCGGGGGAACCGGCCAGCGAATACAGGCCGGCGAGGATGTTCGACAGGTGGCGGCGGATGTCATCGATGCTGACCTCCTTGCCGGAGGCCTTGACGAAGCGCTCGCCGCGCCGGCCGGTGATGATCAGTATGCCCTTGCCGCCCGAGCCGCGCGCCGGCTTGATCGCGAAACCGTCGAGCTCGGCGAGCCGGCTGTCCACCCGCCTGATCTCGTGCTGGCTGCGGATCACGAAGCGCAGCGACGGCGTCGTCAGCCCGTATTCATGGGCAAGCAGCTTGGTCTTGAGCTTGTCGTCGACCAGGGGATAACGCCTGCGGTCGTTGTATCTGCCGATGAAGTCGATGTTGCGACAGTTCATCCCGAGAATGCCGGCCCTGCGCAGGCGCAGAGGATTGATCCACATCACCGGCTGTTTTCCTCGACATCACGGAAACGGCGCAGTTCGAGCAGGCGGTAACCGGTGTACTGGCCCATCAGCATGATCAGCGCGATCAGCACGAGGTTGAGCTCCGGGAAGTTGAAGCTCAGGTGGCCGGCCAGCGGATGCTGCATCAGCAGGTAGGCGAGGATCGCGACCAGCAGGCTGCCGCTGCCCTGTACCAGCACCTCCCACGGCCCCTCCTCTTCCCACAGGATCGACATGCGCTCGATCGTCCACGCGATGATGATGATCGGGAAGAATGCGACGGTCATGCCGGTATTGAAACCGAGCTGGTAGCCGAGCAGGCTCATCGTCGCGATGATGAAGATCACGATGACGATGATCGTCGCGATACGCGCCACCAGCAGCAGGTTCAGATAGGACAGATAACTGCGCAGCAGCAAGCCGAGCGCAACGATGGCGACGAAGTTGATCAGCCCGGGAATCAGCGAGGTCTGCAGGAACGCGAGTGAGATCAGGATCGGCATGAAGGTGCCGGAAGTACGTACGCCGACCATGATGCGCATGAAGACGGTGACCAGCGCGCCGATCGGCAACAGCAGCAGCAGTTTGAAGACGCTCTGTTCCTCGATCGGCAGGCGATGGATGCTGAGCAGGCCGAAGCCGCCCTCATCGATCTGGGCCTGCGCGAGTTCGAGCGCGGGCACCGTCTGACGGATCATCGAGAAGCTGACCTGCGAGCCGCTGCCGCCGATCAGGTCGACCAGGGAGCGTCCGCCGCGGTGCCACAACAGCAGGTTATCGGGCTTGCCCTGGTGGCCCGTCACCGGGTCGAATAACACCCAGCGCCCGTCCGCGAAGATCTCGATCACCGGCGTCAAGGTCTGGTTGCGGCGGGCATCCTCGAGCGACAACCCCATCGAGACGCGCGCCGGAATCTCCGCCTGGGTCAACAGTCGTTCGAGCAGGGCGACACGGCGATGGTTCGCCAGCAGCAGCGCGGCATTCTGCGACGGATCGGCCGCAGACAGCTCGCGGATCAATTCGCGGGTCATGCTTTCCGGCGTACTCGAGCGCGCGTGCGCGCTGGCGAGCAGTTGCTCGGCCGCGGTCGCTTCCGGTTGCTCCCAGAAGACCGGGCCACCGACCGCCGGTGATTCCAGGCCGACCGGATCGGTGACATCGCGGTCGGGGATCACCTGGATCTTGTAGTACAAGGTCTGACGGCCCGAGGCCTGGCGCACCGACCATTCGCCGCGCCGGTGGCCGTCATGCTCGACGATCGAGAAGCCGTAGCCCGGCGACGCGGTCTGCTCGATGAAGACACGAAAACCCGGCGGGTCGTCCGGGATATTCAGACTCAGCAGCACCGGGCCGTTATCGGCGGTGAAATCGACCCTCGCCTCGACCATCCACACCGGCGTCTGTTCGCCGGGCAGGAACGGAATGCCGGTCTCGGCCTGTCGCAACCAGGCGGTGACGAGACCGACGGCGATCATCAGGAGGATGAAGCCGTAAAACAGAGGCCGCGACATCGCTTCAGTCGTCGCGACCGGCGGGAACGATGCGTGGCGGCGCGATATGGTTGCGCCCGACATCGACGACCATGAGATCCTGCAGCACGTTGCGACCGATCAGCACCGGAAAGCTCAGATGCGAACGATCGGACAGCGTGAATTCCGCGGTCTGCGACACTTCACCGAGCGTCAGGCGAAACTCGACGACCGGACGGCGCTCGGCCTCCTCGGCGGAGGATTGGGAAGATTGCAGGATGCGCACATGACGGACGACGCGGCGCTCGATGACGAAGGCCTTGCCGGAGTCGCGATCGACCAGGCTGAAACGCACCCAGCGGTTGCCGTCACGCTCGAACTCCTGCATGTCGCGGGCATCGAGCGAGGCCGATTCGGCGCCGGTATCGATGCGGGCCTCGAGCACCAGCCCCGGCGGCGACAGCAGCACCTTCTCGGTCCCGCCGACGACCTGCCGGTCATTGATCTGCAGCACGATACGGCCGCCCTGTTGCCGGACGGGCTCGGCCTCGGTACGGGCGTCGTCGGCGCATTCCGGTATCGGCGCCGGATCGCAGGACAGGCGCGCGAATTCCGCGACCATCGTCTGCATCAGCGCGCCGGCCGAGAACCTCTGCTCGAGGGACAGGCGTTCGTTCGCGGCAGTCTGGCCCTGCTCGAAATCGATCAGGCGGGCATCATGACGATCGAGGCGATCCTCGATGCCGTCGATATCGGCGCGATCGATCAGGACATGCCCCGGCGCGCAGGCGGTGAGTAACAGCACGGCGAATGCGGTGAATGAATAACTCGATGATGCTCGCGTCACGTGTTCTTCCTGAAATCGCTTGCAGACGCTGCGTACCGGAGATCGGACTACAGTCGGGTGAGCCGGAAATTCGACAGTATACAGAAGTCGGCCGTTGACGTCAGGCCTTGAGCCAGGGGCAGGATACAGTGAACATGAACAGTCGCCGATCGGCGACGGTCCGGGGAAGATCAGGGCAACCGCGCGGGGTCCCTGTGCACGCGATCAGCGTCCGCTGGTTTCGTTCGATGCCTGGTAATCGCTGATGATGCGCCGCAGGGCGCGGTCGGCCTCTCCGCGACTCGTATACGGACCGAAATAGCGCGGACCGCGAACCTTGAAGAACCAGCCGTCCACAGAATTCTCGGAGGGGTCGAGGTAGAACACCCGCTCACTGCGTACCCAGGTCTGGTGAACGACGCGGATCGGGGATGCTTGCGTGACTGTCGACATGGCCGTGATCCCCTCTCGTTGATCGTGGTCGGTGACTGCGGTTCGTGTGCCGACAATTATTGCCGATCCGGCGGCTCGCGACCAGAGGGGTGCAAAGAAGACTTTGTTCGGAATGATTTTTTATCAGTTCAGTGCGTTGGAGCAGATTCCTCAGCACGGACCTCAGCCGGCGGGCCGGCCACGGCCCGCGGCACTCATGCCGGCGGCCGGCAATCGGGGCGCCGCCCCGCGGCGCGCGCATCGCGATAGAGTCCGCCGAATTTCTCGACCCCGGCCTGCAGGTCGCGAATGCGCGTCTCGTGCGCGGGATGAGTCGACAGGAATTCGGGACCGCCGCCGCCCGCCTTTGCCATGTTGCGCCACAGCGCGACCGCCTCGGCGGGATCAAACCCGGCGCGCGCCATCAGTTCCTGGCCGATCTCGTCGGCCTCGCTCTCATGGCTGCGGCTGAACGGCAACAGCACGCCGACCTGCGCGCCGAGCCCCAGCGCAGCCATCGCCGATTCGCGATGCGCGCGGTTGCCGGCAGCCATCCAGGCCTCGACCAGCGCCAGCGTCTGTCCCACCGCGAAGTGCTGGGACACCCGCTCGTTGCCGTGGCGCGCAAGCACATGCCCGACCTCGTGCCCGATCACCGCGGCGAGCTGACCCGGCGTCTCGGCGACCGTCAGCAGCCCCCGATAGACGCCGATCTTGCCGCCCGGCAGCGCGAAGGCGTTGATCTGCCCGTCATCGAACACGACGACCTCCCAGTCCGTGCTCCAGCGCTGTACTTCCGGCACCGCGATGATCGCGCGCGCGACGCACTGGACATAGGTATCGAGTGACGCCTCCGCGACCGCCGGAGTGTCCTCGCGCATCTGGGTGAAGGCCTGCACGCCCATCGACGCCATCTGGGATTCCGGAATCAGGGTCAGCTGCTTGCGCCCGGTCGGCGAGGTTGCGCAGGCAGTCGCCAGCGCCAGTGCAACGATCAGTACAATCCTGGAGAGTGAGGTCATGGCGAATGTGCGACGGCGGCATCGCGCTTCGCCGAGGCGCCAGCGAAGCCCTCGCGGCTGCAGCCGACCGCGGACAGCAGACAGGCGCATAACAGAACGGTGAAGGTGGCACGCGGATTCATCGGATGCATTCTACTGCTATTCGCGTGCCGGTTACAGTGCCGCCGGCGTGCCGGCGCCGTTCGGGTAACGGGATGCCAGTGCCGGTTCAGCGTAACCCCGTCGCCGCATCGTCTTCCGTTCTGCGATCGCCTATGATGCGGCCGTCGACCAGTTCGATGACGCGTCTGCAGCGCGCCGATATCCGCGGGTCATGGCTGACGATCAGCACTGCGCATCCCCGGTCGCGGTTGAAGCGCTGGAAGAGATCCATGACCTCATCGGCGCTGGCACTGTCGAGGTTACCGGTGGGTTCATCAGCCAGCAACAGCACCGGCCCGGAGATCAACGCGCGGGCGATAGCCACCCGCTGCTGCTGGCCGCCTGACAGCTCGTTCGGGTAGCGCCCGGCGAACCGCTCCAGGCCGGTTTCGGCAAGCAGGCCGCGTGCCTGGTCGATCATCACGGCGGTCGGCCTGCCTTGCCGGATCATCAGCGGCATCAGCACATTGTCGAGCACGGTGAAAGCCGGGATCAGATGGTGAAACTGGAATACGAAGCCGATGACGCCACCCCGCAGTTCGGTCCGCTCCCTGTCGTTCATCGCGCTGGTCGGCGCCCCCAGCAAGGACAACTCGCCAGCCGTCGGCGTATCGAGCAACCCGATCAGATTGAGGAGAGTGCTTTTCCCCGAACCTGAAGGACCGGTCAGGCTGGCGAAATCGCGGCAATCAAGGCAGAGATCGATGCGGTGCAGTACCTCGTTCTCGACAGGCGTACCGATATCATACGACTTGCATACCTGCGCCAGGCGCAGCACCTCGACCGCCGGATCAGTCATGGCGAATGGCAACCGCCGGATCGAGACGCGCCGCGTGGATGGCCGGTCCGGCAGCGGCGGCCACTCCCGCACCGGTGGCAAGCAGCAGGGTCAGCGGCACCAGCCACGGACTGAATCCGGCCACGAATAAACGCGGCCCGAAGACGTTGAACCCCTGCAGCAGACCATAACCAAGCAGACAGCCGAATCCGGCGCCGATCAATCCCAGTTGCGCGCCCTGGACGAGGAACACGTTGAGGATACGACGGCGGCTGATGCCCATCGCGCGCAGTATGCCGATTTCCCGGGTGCGCTGGACGACGCTTACCGCGAACACGCTGGCAATCCCGAACACCACCGACAGCGATACGAACAGGCGGATCATCCGGGTCGACAGGGTCTGGGAACGGAGGGCATTGAGCAAGCGGGCATTGGTTTCCATCCAGCTCTCGCTGCGTTGCCCGGTCATCGCACCAATGCGTTGCGCCATGATCTCTGCTTCAAATACCCCTTTGATTGCCAGCTCGATAGCCGTGGCGCCGCCGGGCAGGTCGAGGAGAGTCCGCGCCTCGTCGAAATCCAGATAAACGAAACGACTGTCGATGTCACGCACCCCGATATCGAAAATGCCGGCTACCGTCATCACCGCGCCACCCTCTCCCGCAGTCACGAGACGCAGGCGGGCGCCGGCATCGAGACCGAGATCGGAGGCAAGCTGACTGCCGATCACCGCCTCGCCAGGCGCCAACCGGTAGCTGCCATCGACGATATGAGCAGCGATCGGCATCAGTATGCGCAGCCTGTCGGCATCGGCGCCGATCAGGGTAACAGGGCGGTTGGCGTCCCCTTGCACTGCGAAGGCAGGCCCGGAGGCGACTGGAGATACCGCCATGATGTCCGGCCAGCCGTCAAGCAGTTCCACGATCGCCTGCCAGTTGCTGATGGATCGCAGCCGCTGGGGGCGCCGGTCCTCCAGGATCAGCGGCAGCCTTGCCGGCTCATCCAGGGGAAGCACGATGTTGATCTCCTCCGGCGGCAGTATGCGGATGTGGGCCTGGGTTCCGAGGGTGCGTTCGATGATGTTGGCCTGCAACCCGCCAATCAGGGCGCTGATGAACACCACCACCGCCGAGCCGACCATGATGCCAATCACCATCAGCGCGGTCTGTGTCCTGCTTTCACGCAGCAACTGGACTGCGATGTGCCACTCGAGCCACATCGGGGTCACTCGGCCAGCCTGGGGAATTCCCCGCTACCCGCTCCGGCAGACGCCGGAGGCTGATCGATCATGCGCGCGCGTACGCGCTGACCCGGCGTCAGTGTACGATCGGCGAGGATCACATCGCCGGCGGACAGGCCTTCACGGATCTCGGTACCGGCGAGCCCGCGCAATCCGAGCCTCACGGCGACCTCTTCGACGCGTCCACTTACGAGCCTGTATACCGCCCCATCGGCGCCGGACACCCGTATCAACGCATCGTTCGGAATCACCAGGGCATTGTCGCTGCGGCCGGTTTCGACATTGACCGACACGGTCATATCTTCGCGCAGGAATACCGGCTCGTCAGGAATCAGGAAGCGGATGTCGACCGTGCCCCTGGCGGGGTCGATGGCCGGGGCGATGAAACTGAGGACGGCCTCGAACTGCCGGTCGGGAAAGGCATCGGCCACGCACCTCGCCCGCTGCCCTGCCGCAAACCTGCCGAGGTGACGTTCATCGAAATGCACGAGCAGTTCGGTGCCGTCGTCGCGTCCGATCTCGAGCAACACCTTGCCCGGCTGTACCAGGTCGCCCGCCTCGACGTGATGGACGAGTACCGTGCCGGATACCAGTGCACGGATCACCGACTTGTCGAGGGCGGCCTCCGCTGCAGCCAGTTGCTCGCTCAGTAACGTCTCCTCGACGCCGCCGGGCGACAGCGCCCGATACCTGTGTCCGGCGCCATCGGCTGCGGCGCGAGTGATGATCTCACGTTCCGCAGCCTGCTCCACCGCCTCGGTCGCGATCAGCCCGCGTTCGAACAGCGCTAGCGCCCGGGCGTGCTCCCGCTGCGCCTGTTCCATCTGTGCCCTGGCATCCGCCAGCGCCGCTTCGGCCTGCGGCCTGAGCGAGCTGCGCAGGCGTTCCAGTGCAGCGCGCCCCTCGCGGACATGGGCCTCGGGCTCATCCGAGTCGAGCATCAGTAGAACATCGCCTGCGCCGACATGCTGGCCTTCGCGCACCACGAGCCGGGTCACCACCCCGATCCGCTCGCTGCCGACGAGAATTCGGGAAGCGGAAACGACTCGACCGCTGGCGACGATTTGCTGGGTCAGATTCTCGTGCCTGACTTCGTAGGCCGGCGCCACCGGGGGCAACTGCCAGTACCACAGTGCGGCGGACAATACGAGCAAGGAAACCACGACCGGTGCGATCAGCCGGAATGACAGCGCACCCACCTGACTCCTGTTGGTCTTCATGGCCCGTCCTTTCAGGTACGACCGCGCCGTGTCCCGGCCGACCGGCGCGACGGTACACCTGCCTGTCACGCCCGAAACCGGTCGTAGTGGCCATGCCCTGCCACAAGCGATCATAAACCCGGATCACCGCCGGGTCGAGCCGGTTCCGTAGCACATGACCTCCCGCCGCCGGCTGCGCGTTCGCTGACGCGCGGATACGATGGTCGGGATCCTGTTAACGGCCTATGATGATTCCTTGCGACCGGTTGCCCTCCCGGGACCAGCCCGGTCGCCGGCACGTCAACCGCTCTGCCGGAGAACGACCGATGAAGCGCGGGATGCAATGGAACATCGTCTATTGGGCCCTGGTCGTCGTGGGTCTGGTCATGCTGCAGTCCTGGTGGCAAACCGCCAAACGCATCGAGCCCGTGCCTTACAGCGAATTCGAGCACGCACTGGCGGAACACCGCGTGGCGGAGGTGATCATCTCCGGCCAGACCATCAGCGGCACCCTGAAGAAGCCGGACGAACACGGCAAGACCGTGATCGTGGCCAGCCTGGTCGAACCTGAACTCGCCGCCCGCCTTGCGCAGTACGATGTGCCGTACAGCAGGGTCGTCGAGAGCACGTTCCTGCGCGATCTGCTGTCATGGGTAGTGCCGGCGCTGGTGTTTTTTGCCCTCTGGTTCTTCCTGTTCCGCAGACTGGCCGAGAGAGAGGGCGGGACCGGCTTCATGTCGCTCGGCAAGAGCCATGCGAAGGTCTACGTCGAAAAGGACACCGGCGTGACTTTCCAGGACGTCGCCGGCGTCGATGAAGCCAAGGATGAGTTGCGCGAAGTGGTCAGTTTCCTCAAGACGCCGGCGGAATACGGACGCCTCGGCGCGCGCATCCCGAAAGGCGTGTTGCTGGTCGGGCCGCCTGGAACCGGCAAGACCCTGCTCGCGAGGGCCGTCGCCGGCGAAGCGGGCGTGCCGTTTTTCTCGATCTCGGGCTCTGAATTCATCGAAATGTTCGTAGGCGTCGGTGCGGCCCGGGTGCGCGACCTGTTCGAACAGGCACGGGAGAAGGCGCCGGCGATCATCTTTATCGATGAACTCGATGCCCTCGGCCGCGCACGCGGCGCGGCCAGCCCGTTCGGCGGCCACGACGAACGCGAACAGACGCTGAACCAGCTGCTGGTGGAAATGGACGGCTTCGACACCTCGGTCGGGCTGGTGATTCTCTCGGCGACCAACCGCCCGGAGATCCTCGACCCGGCGCTGCTGCGCGCCGGCCGCTTCGACCGTCAGGTGCTCGTCGACCGGCCTGACAAGACGGGACGCATCGACATTCTCAAGGTCCATGTGCGCAAGATCACCCTCGACGCCAGTGCCGATCTTGAGCAGGTCGCTGCATTGACCACCGGCTTTTCAGGCGCCGACCTGGCGAACCTGGTCAACGAAGCCGCGCTGATGGCGACCCGACGCCATGGCGACAGCGTGACGTTGGCCGACTTCACCGCTGCGATTGAACGCCTGGTGGCGGGACTGGAGAAAAAGAACCGGATCCTGAACGCACAGGAACGTGAGACGGTCGCCTATCACGAGATGGGCCACGCGCTGGTCGCTCTCGCCCTGCCGGGCACCGATGTCGTGCACAAGGTCTCGATCATTCCGCGAGGCATCGGCGCGCTCGGTTACACGATCCAGCGCCCCACCGAAGACCGCTATCTGATGACCCGTGAGGAACTCGGCAACAAGATCGCGATATTGCTCGGCGGTCGCGCGGCGGAGAAACTCGTGTTCGGCCAATTGTCGACCGGCGCAGCGGACGATCTCGCAAAAGTCACCGATATCGCGCGCGACATGGTCACCCGATACGGCATGGAAGAAGAACTCGGATACGTAGCGTACGAAGCGCAGCGGCCGCGCTATCCGGAAATGACGGGGATCGCAGCGGGAGGCTGCGAGGTCTCGGCCTCCACCCGCGAAATGATCGACAGTGCGATAAGGCGCATCGTCATGGACAACTTCGCGCGCGCCTACCGCCTGCTCGAGACCAATCGAGACGTACTCGAGCGCAGCGCCGGCGCACTCCTCTTCCACGAGACCCTCGACGAAACGGCGATCCGGGAAATCGCGGCCGGCCTGCGCAGGGCATGAGTGCGGACCGGGGCGGAGCGGTGAAACCTTTCACATATCTTCCGCGCGCCCTCCCCCCGGCGCTCGAACCGCTGACGGGGCTCGTAACCGACCTGCGCTGGACCTGGAGTCACGAGAGCGATGCCATCTGGCAGACGCTGAATCCCGAGGTCTGGGAACAGACCGGAAACCCCTATGCGGCGCTCCAGTACACCACCGAGGAGCGGCTCGATGAACTGGCCGCCGACAGCGTCTTTACCAGCCGACTGATCCAGCTTGATGAATCGCGCAAGGCGTACCTTGCCCGGGGCGGCTGGTACGGCGTGCGTCACGGCAACGACGGCCTGAAGGGAATCGCGTACTTCAGTATGGAGTTCGGTATCGGCGAGGCACTACCCCTGTATGCCGGCGGCCTGGGCATACTTGCGGGTGATTACCTGAAGGCGGCCAGCGACCTTGGGGTACCGGTTACCGCCGTCGGCCTGCTTTACCAGCAAGGCTATCTCCGCCAGGTACTCGACGGGTCGGGCTGGCAACAGGAAGTCTACCCCTACAACGACCCTACGTCCCTTCCCGTCTTTCCGGTCAAGGCAAGCACCGGTGTATGGCTCCGCATCCCGATCGCGCTGCCCGGCAGGACGATGTACTGCCGGGTTTGGAAGGCGCAGGTCGGCCGCATCGATCTATACCTGCTTGACAGCAATGACCCGCTGAACTCGGCCGTCGACCGCGGCATCACCGGCCAGCTCTACGGCGGCGGAGAGGAGATGCGCCTGGTCCAGGAGATTACCCTCGGCATCGGCGGCTGGCGGCTGATTGATACCCTGGGACTCGAAATCGACATCTGTCACCTCAACGAGGGACATGCGGCGTTCGTGGTCCTCGAGCGGGTTCGCAAGTTCATGCAGGAGCATGGGTCGGATTTCCGGGAAGGACTGTGGGCCACCCGACCGGGCAATGTCTTTACGACTCATACACCGGTGGCCGCCGGTTTCGACGCCTACCCCGAGCACCTGATCGTCAAGTACGGCCTGCACTACGCCGCGGAGGTGAACATGCCGGTGCAGGAACTGCTGGCGCTGGGACGCCGCGATCCCGCGAACCCGGCGGAGCCCTTCGGCATGGCCTGGCTGGCTGCGCGCAGCTGCGGCGCGATCAACGGCGTCAGCCGACTGCACGGCGAGATCAGCCGCCGCATATTCGCCGGACTCTATCCGCGCTGGCCTTACTGCGAGGTGCCCGTCAGCCATGTCACCAACGGCATTCACGCGCCGTCGTGGGATTCGTCGTGGGCGGATGAAATCTGGACAGCGTCCTGCGGCAAGGAGCGCTGGCGCGAGGCCCCTGATTCCCTGACAACGGCGCTCTGCGACACAAGCGACGAGGAACTGTGGGAACTCGCCGCACGGCAGCGGAGCGGCCTGATTCAGTATGTGCGGACGCGACTGGCGCGGCAGCTTGCCGGACACGGCGCCGATGCCGGAACGGTCGCCGCCACGCAGGTGCTCGACCCCAATGTGCTGACGCTCGGTCTCGCCCGGCGCTTTACCGAGTACAAGCGCCCGTGTCTGCTGCTGCATGACCCGGAGCGGCTCATCAGGCTGCTGAATAACCCGCAACGACCGCTCCAGCTCGTCATCGCCGGCAAGGCCCACGCCCGCGACGAGGACGGAAAGCGCTGCATCATGCGCTGGATGCGGTTCGTACAAAGGCCGGAGGTCCGCGACCATGCCGTTTTTCTGGAAGACTACGACATGGCGCTGGCGCAGGTAATGGTGCAAGGGGTGGACGTCTGGCTGAACACGCCGCGACGACCGCTGGAGGCCTGCGGCACCAGCGGCATGAAGGTGCTGGTCAACGGCGGACTGAATCTCTCCAGCCTCGATGGCTGGTGGGACGAGGCCTTCACTCCGGAGGTCGGCTGGGCGCTGGGTGGCGCCCGGGAACATGGACCCGAACGGGACAGCGATGACGCCGCGGAGCTCTGCCGGCTGCTCGAGCAGGAAGTCGTGCCTGCGTTCTACGATCGCGACGATGCAGGCATCCCGCGGCAATGGACAGCCCGCATGCGGGCAAGCATGGCGCGACTCACGCCGCGCTTCAGCGCGACCCGCATGGTGCAGGATTATGTCGAACGGATGTATATCCCCGCCTGCGCAGCGTTGCGCAAGCGCTGCGCAGGCGGCAAGGCAATGTGCAGCGATCTGCGACAATGGGAATGGCTGCTGCGTCAGCACTGGCATTTCCTGCACTGGGGGAGGAGAGATGCGAAGCCGGATGGTGACGGCATCCGGGTTGAAGTACAGCTGTATCTGGGAGAGTTATCACCGGAATTCGTGCAGGTGCAGCTGTATGCCGAGGGGGTCGGGCAGGGAACGGCTGAGAGGCTGGAGATGCGGCGCCTCGAACCCATCACCGGCGCGCTCAACGGATTCGTATACGGTTGCCGGTTGGACGGGAGCCGCTCCGCGGGAGACTACACGCCGCGGGTGATCCCGTTTCACCCCGAAGCACATGTTCCCGCCGAGCTCAACCTGATCAGCTGGTACTCCTGATGAATCGTTCGGCGGATCTGTGCAACTCCGCCACCCAACCGTCAATCATGGGTCAGGCGCCCGCTATCGTCATCGACGCCGCCTTGCAGATCGCCTGCAACCCATGACTCCGCGACCGATCGATGCCCCCCATGCCTGGCTGCGGGCATGGCTTATACCAGCAGTCGCCGCAATATTGTTTGCGTTGATGTTATGGGTTCTGCACCGGGAATTGCAGGCGATCCACTATCACGATATACGGGAAGAACTCAAGGCTTTGCCGGCCAGCCATGTACTCCTGGCCTTGCTGTTCACTTCCGCCAGTTATCTGGTCCTGACGCTCTACGATCAACTGGCCTTCACCCACATCGGGAAGCAGGTCGCGCGTCGGCGCATCGCCCTGGCCTCATTCATCAGTTACGCGGTCAGCATCAGCGTCGGCTTCGCGTTGCTTTCCGGAACGGCAGTTCGCCATCGATTCTATTCGCGGTGGGGGCTGGACACGGCCGACCTGTCGCGCATTGTCATCTTCAATACCACTGCTTATTGGCTCGGACTACTGGCACTTGCCGGCTGGAGCCTGATTTTTCATCCGCACACCTACCTGCAAAGCGGATATGCACAGGGTGGCGCCCAATTGCTCGGCGGTGCGCTGATGGCCGCGGCAGCCGGTTATCTGGCTCTGTCCATGGTGCGCACAGCGCCACTACGCGTGCGCGGCTTTGATCTGCGCGTGCCTGCGCCACCGCTCGCGCTGGGACAGTTGCTGATATCGATCGCCGATTGGGCGCTGGCCGCGGCCGTACTCTACGCACTGTTGCCCGATGGCGGGCCGCCCTACGGGGTGCTGCTGGGAGCGTTCATCGCGGCCCAGATGCTGGGAACGGTCAGCCATGTACCCGGTGGACTGGGCATCTTCGAAGGAGCAATGGTGTTATTGCTGGCGCCATACCTTCCCGCCGACCGCCTCATCGCCGCACTGCTGTTGTATCGCCTGGTCTATTACATCGTGCCGCTCACGCTGGCATTCCTGTTGCTGCTGGTCGATGAACTCCGCAACCGGCGCGCGCAGCTCACGCGCATCGGCACTTCGCTGGCGGCTTATTCGGTCCAGCTGGCGCCGCGGGGCCTTGCCCTATTCACCTTCATGTCGGGTCTGTTGCTGCTTGTTTCGGGGGCCACTCCGGCCGAGCACGAGCGCCTGTACTGGATGGCGCATGCGCTGCCGGTTGCCCTGTTCGAGGCCTCGCATTTTCTCGGCAGTATCATCGGTGTCGGCCTGCTCATCCTGGCCCAGGCGGTCGCGCGGCGATTGCGTGTGGCTTATTACCTGGTCATCGCGGCACTGTTTGCCGGTATTGCCACCGCCCTGCTCAAGGCCGCTGACTGGGAGGAGGCCGTACTGCTTTCGCTGCTGCTTCTCGCCTTCGTACCCAGCCGCGGCTTTTTCGATCGCCGCGCAGCGCTGTTCGATACCCGCTTTTCACCGGGATGGATCGTCGCAATTGTCGCGGCGCTGGGCGCCTCGATCTGGCTCGGTATCTTCACGTACAGACATGTGGAGTATTCCAGCGACCTGTGGTGGCAGGTGGCATTGAACCAGGATGCGCCACGGTTTCTGCGGGCCACCCTGGGAGCTGCAGTCGCGCTGCTGGTCTTCAGTACCTGGCGACTGCTCCGCCCGTGGCGTCCTGTCATCGAACCGCCATCGGATGCGGATCTCGACGACGCCCGACGGGTGATCGATGCGCAGGCGGAAACCCTGCCGTTCCTGGTCTACCTGCGCGACAAGTCACTGCTGTTCAACGCCGACCGCAGTGCGTTCGTCATGTACGGCATGCACGGTCATACCTGGGTGGCGCTGGGCGACCCGGTGGGTGCGCCCAAGGCTGCTCCCTATCTGATACGAGACTTCGTAGAGCGCGCGGATGATTTCGGCGGGATGCCGGTGTTTTACCAGGTTCGACCGGCACACCTGCATCGCTACGCCGACCTTGGCATGACTTTCGTCAAGCTGGGCGAGGAGGCGCGAATTCCGCTGGACGGATTTTCTCTGGCAGGCAGTCGCTACCGCGAGTTACGTACGGTCATGAACCGGCTGGCCCGCGAGAATGTGAGCTTCCGGATTATCGAAGCCGCCGACGTGCCTCCGTTGCTGCCTCGGCTCAAGGACGTTTCGGATGACTGGTTGATACACAAATCGGTCAGCGAGAAGGGATTTTCCCTGGGCTTCTTCGATCCGCAGTACCTGGTCCGCCTGCCGGTGGCTGTGCTCGAACACGATGACAGGATCGTCGCCTTCGCCAATCTGCTGCCCGGTCCCGGCCACCATGAACTGTCGGTCGACCTGATGCGCTTTTCCCGAACCGCGCCGCGGAGCGCGATGGATGGACTGTTTGCACACCTGTTCATCTGGGGCGTATCGCATGGCTACCGCTGGTTCAATCTCGGCATGGCGCCGCTCTCGGGACTGGACCTCTCACCGGTCTCTCCGTTGTGGACACGGCTGGGCCGGTTTATCTACCGACACGGCGAAGCCTTCTACAATTTCGAGGGTCTGCGGGCCTACAAGGACAAGTTTCATCCGGTCTGGGAGCCGCGATACCTGGCCTATCCGGGCGGACTGGCGCTGCCTCTCGTGCTGGCAGATATTGCCGCGCTTTCAGCGGGTGGATATGTCAGGATCTTCCGATGAGGTGTTAACGGATATCGAGGGTTTGCAAGCCCGATATGGATAAAACACAAAATTACTGGAGCAGAACCGCTGATGAGCTGTTGCTGGCCCTGGACAGTAACCGCCAGGGGCTTGACAGCAAATCGGCGCAAACGCGGCTGCAGCACTACGGTCGCAATACGCTGGCGGTGGATCATGGCCCCGACAAGGCCGTGCGGCTGTTCCTGGATCGGTTCCGCAGTCCTCTGGTGCTGATTCTGATATTTGCCGCCGTCATTGCGTTTCTTGTGCACGACTGGCTGGACGCCCTGGTCGTGCTCGGCATTGTTATTGTTACCGCGGTACTCGGTTTCATACAGGAGTATCGTGCCACCCGGGCGGTGGATATGCTGCGCAGCCGGGTAGCGGTCAGAACGACGGTATTGCGTGACGGCCAAAGCCTGGCGATCCCCGCCGAAGAAGTGGTGCCCGGCGACATTGTGCTGCTCACGGCCGGCAGCCTGATTCCCGGTGACGGGGTTCTGCTCGAAGCGAATGACTTCTACGTGAGCCAGGCGTTGTTGACCGGTGAAACTTATCCGGTGGAAAAACTCCCGGGCACCGCGTCGGACGGCGCCGGTCTTGCTGAACGCACCAATTGCGTCTTCATGGGAACCTCGGTTCGCAGTGGTACCGCTACCGCCCTGATCGTGCATAACGCACGGGCAACGCAGTATGGCCAGATCGCTGATTCGCTCGCCCTGCGACCACCGGAGACGGAATTCGAGCGCGGACTGCGTCACTTCGGCGCGCTACTGGTGCGGATCATGGTGATCATCGTGCTCGCCATTCTGGCAATAAATATCGCCTTGCATCATCCAACCATCGAGACGGTGTTGTTTGCGATGGCCCTGGCGGTGGGCCTGACCCCGGAATTGTTGCCCGCCATCCTGACCATCACCCTGTCGCGCGGGGCGAGAATCATGGCCGGGCACGGCGTCATTGTCAAACGCCTGAACGCCATTGAGAACCTGGGCAGTATGGATGTGTTATGCACCGACAAGACCGGCACCCTGACCCGGGGCGTGGTTCAGCTGGATAAGACTTTGGACATCACCGGTCAGCCGAGCGCGTCGGTGATGCATCTGGCGTACCTCAACTCCCGGTTCGAGTCAGGTCTCGTCAATCCTCTGGATGAAGCCGTGGTTGCGGCAGCGAGCAGAACCGGCATGGATGTGCAGGATTATCACAAGCGGGATGAAATTCCGTATGACTTCGTACGCAAGCGTTTGAGTATTGTCGTTGCGCGCGACGGCGAGACGACGGCGCAGATGATCACCAAAGGCGCCTTGCAGAATGTCCTTGATATCTGCGACAGGGTACAAGCCGGAGAAACCGTCTCGCCACTGACTGATGATTATAGTCAGGCCATCCAGCAGCGTTTTACAGCCTGGAGCATGGAAGGATATCGCGTCCTGGGTGTTGCGCATAAAACACTTGAACCTGCCGGTAGCTATACGCGCGATGATGAGCAAGGAATGGTGTTTTCCGGTTTCCTGTTGTTCTTTGACCCGCCCGAGGAGGGGGTGAGAAAGACACTGAACGGACTGCACCATCTCGGGGTGCGACTCAAGATCATCACCGGTGACAACCGCTATGTGGCCCGGCATGTCGCGCAGGCCGTGGGCATACCGGTAAAGCGCGTCATCACCGGCTCTGATCTGGATGACATGAAGGATGAAGCCCTGTGGCATCTGGCGCCTCATGTCAATCTGTTTGCCGAGGTCGATCCCAATCAGAAGGAGCGCATCATCACCGCGTTGCAAAAAACCGGACATGTGGTGGGCTACCTCGGGGACGGCATCAATGATGCACCCGCATTGCATGCGGCCGATGTCGGTATTTCTGTCGATCAGGCAGTGGACGTGGCGAGGGAGGCGGCGGACTTCGTGCTGATGGGGCATGACCTGGAAGTTCTGCGCAAGGGCATCGATGAAGGCCGTCATACCTTTGCCAATACCCTCAAGTATATTTTCATCACCACCAGCGCCAATTTCGGCAACATGATCAGCATGGCGCTGGCCTCTTTGTATTTACCCTTCCTGCCAATGCTGGCGAAGCAGATCCTGCTCAATAATTTCCTGTCTGACATCCCGGCAATCGGTATTGCCGGCGACAACGTGGACCGGGACTGGGAGCGCACGCCTCACCGCTGGGATATCAAACTGATTCGTAATTTTATGATCACCTTTGGCCTGGTGAGCGTCGTCTTCGATTTGATGACCTTTGCTGTGTTGTTATACCTGGCCGGCGAAGTTGCGGAGGTATTTCGTACCGGCTGGTTCGTGGAATCATTGATGACCGAGCTGCTTGTCCTGTTGGTAATTCGCACCTATCAGCCTTTTTACAAAAGCAGGCCCGGGCGCTTTTTGTTATGGAGTACGGCAGTCATGTTGTTATTGTCGTTGGCCATTCCCTATATATCCATTGCTGCGATATTCGGCTTCGTGCCCTTGCCCGCTCCCGTGCTGATTTCCATTCTGGCCATCACGGCGATGTATGTCGTGGTTACTGAGATCACCAAATATGTGTTCTTTCAGCGCATCAGTAAAAAAAGCAAGTAGGGAGTGAGGCTATGACAAATGTGTGGCGTGGTTCAGGACGAGGGGCGCAGCGCAAGTATGTAGTCGACGAGCTGCTCGATATGTTCTTCTGAAACGCGATTCTTCAACGGCGGCATGCCCTCGTCGGCCTTCCAGTTGATGTACTGACCCTGGCTGCCGTTCCTGACGCTGTTGATCAGGATCTCTCGGGCCGCCTCGGGCGGGGCCTCCCGGTAACGCATCGCGATCTCGTTCCACGAGGGGCCGAACTTCGACGAGGTCGCGGTATGGCATTCGAGGCAGCCGTTCATGCGGGCGAGCGTGAACAGCTCATGTTCGACGGCCGCGCCGCGCTTCGCAGAGGTGCCGCCGAAGTCCTCGCGGCTGCAACCCGCAACCGCCAACAGCGTGGCGGCAGCAACGAGCAGGACGAGGCTACGCGGGTTCATGGGGCACATTCTACTGCATCCGCCGGCGGGGATTACAGTACCCCGCCGGCCTCGTCCGCCGCGCCTTGAGCGCCGTCGAGCAGGTCGTGCCGGAGCATGTACGCGGTGACTGCCTCGCTGACGCCGTTGATGACGAACTGCACGGCCAGCACCGCGAGGATCAGTCCGAAGATCTTGGTCAGGATCTCCTTACCGGTCTCGCCGAGCAGGCGGACGATATGGCGTGAATTGACCATCGCGAAATAGCATGCCACCGTGGTCGCCAGCACGGCGCAATAGACCAGTATCGTATGCCCGGGGGTCGGCGCCTCGCTGGTCAGGATCATTACCGTCGCAATCGATCCGGGACCGCTGATGAACGGGATCGCGAGCGGGATCACCGAGATGTCGTCGGTGACCCTGCCCTCGTCGGACTTCGCGGCCTCGGCCTGACGCTCCTCGGTATCGGGTTTCCTGCGGATCATCCCCATCGCGATGCCGAACAGGATCAGTCCGCCGGCGATGCGGAAGGCGGCGAGCGTGATCCCGAACAGCTGGAACAGGATGCCGCCGAGGGTCGCGAACACGAAGAACACTGCGGTCGCGACCTTGACCGAACGCAGCGCGATCGCCCGCCGCTGCGCCTCGGACGCGTGCGGCAGCAACGACATGAACACGAAGGCCGTCGTCAGCGGGTTGACGATGACGAAGACCGCGAGGAAGGTGATGATGAGATATTCGAGCAGCTGCATGTAATGGGGTCAGAGTCGTTTGATCACTACCATCGCCGCCGTCATCCGGGTACAACGGTGATCAAACGACTCTGACCCCATTGATACCGAACCGGTAAGACAAACGCCTGCCGATATTTGGCGGAGAGGGAGGGATTACTCGGGCCTTCGGCCCTCGCCCTGCGGGCCGCCGTCGCTGCGCGACGCCGTTCATCCGGGCTCCGCCCGGCTGTCGAACCAGCCGATTGAAACCGGGGGTTCGAATCCCTCAATCCACGAGGTCTATGATACCGAACCGGTAAGACAAGCGCCTGCCGATATTTGGCGGAGAGGGAGGGATTCGAACCCTCGGTACGCTTTTGGCGTACACACACTTTCCAGGCGTGCTCCTTCGACCGCTCGGACACCTCTCCGGGAAACGGGCAAGATTACAGCAAGAACGCCGGCGGGACAATCGCGCCCGCAATGCCGAAGGCCTTGCCGGCCTTCAGCCCCAGCGCCACTCGCGAATCTCCGGCATGTCCTCGCCGTGGGTCCGGATCCAGGAATGGTGCTCGATCAGCCGGTCGCGGACGTACTGTTTCAGCCAGGCCGCCTGCTCCCGCAGCTTCGGCACGCGATCGGCGACGTCGGCGACGAGGTGGAAGCGGTCGATATCGTTCAGCACCGCCATGTCGAACGGCGTCGTCGTCGTGCCCTCCTCCTTGTAGCCGCGCACATGCAGATTGCGATGGTTCGTGCGGCGGTAGCTCAGACGGTGGATCAGCCAGGGGTAGCCGTGATAGGCGAAGATGATCAGCTTGTCGGTCGTGAAGATGGTGTCGAACTCGCGATCGGAAAGCCCGTGCGGGTGCTCGCCTTCGGGTTGCAGGGTCATCAGGTCGACGACATTGACGACGCGCACGCGCAACTCCGGCGCGAGACGACGCAGCAGGTCGACCGCCGCCAGCGTCTCCAGCGTCGGCACGTCGCCGGCGCAGGCCATGACCACGTCGGGCTCGACGCCCCGGTCGCTGCTCGCCCATTCCCAGATGCCGATGCCGGCCGAGCAATGCTTGACCGCGGCGTCCATGTCGAGCCACTGGGGCTGCGACTGCTTGCCGGCGACGATGACGTTGACGAAGTCGCGACTACGCAGACACCAGTCGGTGACGTACAGCAGCGTGTTCGCATCCGGCGGCAGGAACACGCGAATGATGTCGGCCTTCTTGTTGACGACATGATCGATGAAGCCCGGATCCTGGTGCGAGAAGCCGTTGTGGTCCTGTCGCCAGACATGCGAGGTCAGCAGATAATTCAGCGACGCGATCGGTCGTCGCCACGGCACTTCCTTGCTGACCTTGAGCCACTTCGCATGCTGGTTGAACATCGAATCGACGATGTGGATGAAGGCCTCGTAGCAGGAGAACAGGCCGTGGCGTCCGGTCAGCAGATAGCCCTCGAGCCAACCCTGGCAGGTGTGCTCGCTGAGGATCTCCATGACACGGCCGTCCGGCGCGAGGTGATCGTCTTCGGGGATCCGCTCGGCCAGCCAGGCGCGATCGGTGACCTCGAACAGCGCGGACAAGCGGTTCGACGCAGTTTCGTCGGGGCCGACGACGCGGAAGTTGCGTTGCTTGTGATTCAGCTTCATGACGTCGCGGAGCAGTGTTCCCATCACCCGCGTCGCCTCGGCATCCGCCGCGCCCGGTCGTTCGACCTTGACGGCGTATTCGCGATAGTCCGGCAGGCGCAGGTCGCGCAGCAGGAGACCGCCGTTGGCATGCGGGTTCGCACCCATGCGCCGCGTCCCGCGCGGCGCCAGCGCAGCGATCTCCGCACGCAGCGCACCGTTGTCGTCGAACAGCTCTTCAGGCCGATAGCTGTGCAGCCATTGCTCGAGACGGCGCAGGTTTTCCGGATTGCCGGCCATGTCCGAGAAAGGCACCTGGTGCGAACGCCAGAAGTCCTCGACCTTGAGGCCGTCGATCTCCTTCGGGCCGGTCCAGCCCTTCGGTGAGCGCAGCACGATCATCGGCCAGCGCGGACGCTCGACCCGGCCGTCCTCGCGCGCGCGGCGCTGTATCGCGCGGATCTCGCCGATGACCTCGTCGAGCACAGCGGCCATGCGCTGGTGCATCGCGGCGGGATCCGACCCTTCGACGAAATACGGACGATAACCGTAACCCGACAACAACTGTTCCAGTTCCTCATGGGGAATGCGTGCAAGCACGGTCGGGTTCGCAATCTTGTAGCCGTTCAGGTGCAGGATCGGCAGCACCGCGCCGTCGGTCGCCGGGTTCAGGAACTTGTTCGAATGCCAGGCCGCGGCCAGCGGTCCGGTCTCGGCCTCGCCGTCGCCGATGACGCAGCAGGCGATCAGGTCAGGATTGTCGAACACCGCGCCGAAGGCATGCGACAGCGCGTAGCCGAGCTCGCCGCCCTCGTGGATCGAACCCGGGGTCTCGGCGGTGACGTGGCTGCCGACGCCGCCCGGGAACGAGAACTGCCGGAACAGACGTCGCATGCCGTCGGCGTCGGCCGTGACGTTCGGGTAGAACTCGGTGTAGCTGCCTTCCAGCCAGGTGTTGGCGACGAGGCCCGGCCCGCCGTGGCCGGGGCCGGCGATGGTGATCATGTCGAGGTCGTGCGCATTGATCACCCGGTTCATGTGCACGTAGATGAAGTTGAGGCCCGGGGTCGTGCCCCAGTGACCGAGCAGCCGCGGCTTGACATGCGCGAGCGTGAGCGGCTGTCTGAGCAGCGGGTTGTCGAGCAGGTAGATCTGTCCGACCGACAGGTAGTTTGCCGCCCGCCACCAGGCGTCGATGAGGCGCAGTTCCCCGGCGTCGAGCGCCGATCGGTCTTCCGTCGTCTTGTCCCTGGTGGCATCCATCGCATCCTCCCGTGCATTCATTGGCGTGAGTCCAGTACGGCGATCGCGGCCAGCGCCAGTTCGCGCGCCTCGTCGACTGCGATCGCATGAATATCGACCGCGGCGCCGTCGACGGCGATGCGCGCGTCGCCGCCGACGGCCGCCGCGTTGTGTGCGTCATCGAGCATGATCCCGAAACCTTCTAGCCCGCGCAAACTGCGGCGACGGATCTCCGGGCTGTGTTCGCCGATGCCGCCGCCGAACAGGATCGCATCGGCGCCGCCGAGCACGGCCAGAAAGGCGCCGATGTACTTGCGCACGCGATAGCAGAACATGTCGATCGCGAGCGCCGCGCGCGGATCGTCGCTGGCGAGCAATGCGCGCATGTCGCCATCGGTGCCGGAGACGCCGGCGAGCCCGCACTCGCGGGTCAGCAGGCGCTCGAGCGCATCGGTATCGAGCCCGCGCGCGCGCTGCAGATGGATCAGCAGGCCGGCATCGATATCGCCTGAGCGGGTTGCCATCATCAGCCCTTCGAGCGGCGTGAAGCCCATCGAGGTGTCAACCGCCCTGCCCCCCGCCACCGCAGCGATCGAGCAACCGGCGCCGAGCTGCAGCGAGATCACCCGACCACCGCCGGCGAGATCCGGGCGCAGCGCCTGCCACGCGCACAGCATCGCGCGATGGGCATTGCCATGAAACCCGTAGCGCCTGATCGGGGGATCCTCGTCGAGGCTCGCCGGCAAGGGATAGCGGGCGGCGACCGCCGGGAGGTCGTGGAAGAACGCGGTGTCGAAGACCGCGACCTGGGGCAGCGACGGCTCGAAGACGGCGCGCAACGCCCGCAGCCGATGCAGTGCCGGCGGGTTGTGCAGCGGCGCCAGCGCGGCGCAACGCCCGATCTCCCGCTCGACCTCGGCATCGATCAGACAGGCCGCGCCGAAACGGCCGCCATGGACGATGCGGTGGGCGACGGCGTCGGGCCTGGCGCCGTCGAGGAAGGCCATGACCGCTTCGGGGTCATCGACGGCGGCGCCTTCCAGGTGGACTGACCGCAGGCAGCGCGGCCGTGCCCGATCGCCGGCACAGAGCGCGAGCCGCAACGAGGAACTGCCGGCGTTGACGGTCAGTATCTGCACGCGTTCATGATGCCCGTTCGGTGCGCCGGCTTCCAGCGACCGGCCCTGGCCGGGATTCGCGGCGTCGAGGACCGCCGGCGGCCCCACGCGGCAAAATAAATATCATTACTGAACAGTTAGTTATTAAATACATTGTGACAGGAGTCGCAATTTTGACGCTCTTTTGCTAGACTGGCGTCACCTTGCAGCTGTCGGTAAATGACGACGGCGGGAAGCGTTCGACGAACCATGCTGTTCGGACGCAATGGCGCGAAGTGGCGGAGAGGGTGGGATTCGAACCCACGTGGGGCGGCAAAGCCCCCAACCGATTTCGAGTCGGTGCCGGTATGACCGCTTCGGTACCTCTCCGGAGGCGGCCATTATATAGAAATCCCTGCGTGGATGGGCAAGCCGATGCAAAAAGAATTCACCACCCCCCTGCTCCGCTTTACCCTGGCCCTGATCCCGCTCGCCGCCGCGGTGCTGCTGACCGGATTCGCGCGACCGCCGACCCTGCTCGAACAGGTCATCGAGAGCGGCGAACTGGTCGTCGCGACCCGCACCAGCCCAACCACCTACTATGTCAACGCCGGCGTCCCGGCCGGTCCCGAGCATGACCTCGCGCAGATGTTTGCCGACCATCTCGGCGTCGCGCTGCGCATCGTCGAACCCGGGCACTTCAGCGAGATCCTGCCGCTCGTCACCCGCCGCGAGGCCCATCTGGCGGCGGCCGGCCTCAGCGTGACCCGCGAACGCGAGCGCATCGTCCGCTTCGGTCCGTCCTATCAGGAGATCACCCAGCAACTGGTCTACCGCAACGGTCATCCCGCGCCGCGCAGCCCCGAGGATCTCGTCGGCGCGGCGCCGGTCGAGGTCGTCGCCGGCAGCAGCCATGCCGAACAGATGCGCCGGCTCGCGCTGGCGCAGCCGGGCATCGAGTGGCGCGAGAACACGACCGATGCGATCGGTGACCTGCTGGCGCGGGTGTGGCAACGCGAGCTGCCGTATACGATCGCCGACTCGAATGAAATCAGCCTGAATCAACGCTACTTTCCCGAACTGCGTACCGCGTTCGACTTCAACGAGCCGGAGCGGCTTGCCTGGGCCTTCGCGAAAGGCAAGGACGACAGCCTGCTGCAGGCGTCGCGCGAGTTCTTCGCGCTGATCGAGGCGGACGGCCGGCTCGAACAGGTACTCGAACGCTATTACGGCCATGCCCGCGAATTCGACTACGTCGGCGTACGGCGCTTGCTGCGCCATGTCGAACAGCGCCTGCCGGCCTACCTGGCGACGTTCCAGGAAGCCGCCGACCGCAACGGCATCGACTGGCGCTTGCTCGCCGCGGTCGGCTACCAGGAATCGCACTGGGATCCGCGCGCGATCTCGCCGACCGGTGTGCGCGGCATCATGATGCTGACGCGAACGACCGCCGCCGACCTCGGTATCCAGAACCGCATCGACCCGGTCAACAGCATCCGCGGCGGCGCCCGTTATCTGCGCCAGATCGAACGGCGTCTGCCCGACGAGATCCGCGATCCCGATCGTACCTGGTTCGCGCTTGCGGCCTACAATATCGGTCCCGGTCACCTGCACGATGCCCGCGAGATCACCCGTCGCCGCGGCGGCGACCCCAATCGCTGGATGGACGTGATGGACAGCCTGCCGCTGCTGATGCAGCCGGAATGGCACGCGCAGACGCGCTTCGGCTATGCGCGCGGCAGGGAGGCGGTGACCTATGTGCAGAATATCCGCGGTTACTATGACATCCTGGTCTGGCAGACGACGCCACTGGCCGAGACAGAGTCGATCCCGGCGGAGCGCATCGCCGCGACCATGCCGCCGCCTAGCCTGCCGCTGACCGCGCGCAGCTACGTCCCGTCGCCGGTCCTCTAGCAGGCTGTTGAATGAGCCCGGCGGGTTGGGGTCAGAGTCGTTTGATCGAAATCGCATCCGGCGGATCTGATGATCCCGGTGATCAAACGACTCTGACCCCATTTATCCACTGCCGAGCCGGCCCCTGACCTCTTCGAGCAGCCCCGCGGACGCCGCCTCGATCAGGTCGAGTACGCGCTCGAAACCGGCCGCGCCGCCGTAGTAAGGATCGGGGACTTCATCGACGCCGGCCTCCGGCGCATAGCGCAGCATCAGCTGCAACTTGCCGCGATGCTCGTCGGGGCACAATTCCTCGAGGATCTCGAGGTTGTCGCGATCCATCGCAAGGATATAGTCGAAGATCTCGAAATCGGCGACGGACACCTTGCGGGCGCGCTGCTTGCCGAGATCGGCGCCGCGCTTCGCCGCGGCCGCGCTCGCGCGCGGGTCCGGCGCGCTGCCGACATGGTAGGCATGGGTACCGGCCGAATCGACATGGACCTTGCCCTCGAGGCCATGACGCTTCAGCAACCCGACGAACACGCCCTCGGCAGTCGGTGAGCGACAGATGTTACCCATGCACACGAACAGCACCTTGACCATCGCCTCGTCCATCCTCGACCTGTTTCGCGATAAATTTAATAATCTCATGATTATAATGATTTTAATCTCATCATTGAAAGCCCGCGCAAAGCCCGCTATCGTAACCTGACAGGATGTCAGACAACGGAAGCGGCATCGATGTTTCCGGCCACGGCCGGGGCACGGTGCGGGAGGACCAGGACGCCATGAACGACAAGATCTCCGGCCGGCACCTGCATCACCTGATCGGCGCCCGCGCGCGCTACCAGAACCGGCTCTACGAAGTCCTCGAAATCCTCGACGACGACCCGCCTGCGCTGGTGTTGCAGAATACCCGTCAGACGACCATCCAGCCCGACCAGCATGGCGAGGCGCACCGGCGCGTGCCCGAGACCGTGACGGTGCCGCTCGCGATCAAGGGCGGCGGCGCGATCGACTTTCGCGAGATGGAGCTCGAACTGCTCGAGACCGACGAGGCGCGCGACACCCTGGTCGGCTGATTCAGCCGCCCGCGCCGCGGGCGGCGAGGATGCGCTCGACCGCCGCGAGGTCCCCCTCGTCGTCGACCCCGATCCCCGCCTTCTCCACCGCCCGTGCGCAATGGATGCGGCCGCCGTGCCACAGCGCGCGCAACTGCTCCAGTGATTCGATGTGTTCGAGCGCGCACACGCCCCAGGCGACGAAGCGGCGCAGATAACCGGCGCGATAGGCATAGATGCCGACATGACGGAAGTATACGGGCGCCGCCGGCAACGGGCGGCGGTCGCCGGCGAAATCGCGCCGCGACCACGGCACCGGCGCGCGGCTGAAGTACAGCGCGAACCCGGCCTCGTCGATCACCACCTTGACCACGTTCGGATCGAACAACGCCTTCGCGCTCTCGACCGGCTCGCACAGCGTCGAGATCGCGGCCTCGGGATGCGCCTCGAGGTCGGCGGCCACCTGGTCGATCAGCGCCGGCGGCATCAGCGGCTCGTCGCCCTGGAGATTGACGAGGACGCGGCCGTCGTCGAGACCGAGTTTGCGCGCAACCTCATCGACGCGATCGGTGCCCGACGGATGCGCGGAATCGGTCAGGCAGACACGCGCGCCGAAGGCCGCGGCGGCCGCGGCGATACGCTCGTCATCGGTCGCGATGACGACCTCGTCGGCCGCGCTCGCGGTTGCCTGCCGCCAGACATGCTCGATCATCGGCCGGCCGGCGATCAGCCGCAACGGCTTGCCCGGCAGGCGGGTCGACGCATGGCGCGCGGGGATGACGACGACGAAGCCCATCGCGCGATCCGCTCAGACTTCCTCGTCGGGGGCGAGTTCGCGGGCCTCGTCCTCGAGCATGACCGGGATGCCGTCGCGGATCGGAAACGCGAGGCGATCGGCCTTGCAGACCAGCTCGGCGGCATCCTTCAGATAGACCAGCGGTCCCTTGCACAGCGGGCACGCGAGTATGTCGAGCAGGCGTTTGTCCATCGTTCATTCTCCCTGGTTGATCATCGCCGCACCGTTGCCGCGCGGCGCCGGCGCGAGCCGGTTCAGCATCGCCAGCAGACGCTGGCCGACCCTCGGGTCCGGCCGCGCCTCGACCGCCAGATACCAGCAGTCGTCGCCGCAGAAACGCCGGCACTTGACCGCGTCCTTTTCCGTCATCACCACCGGACGGAGATCCCCGAAGTCCAGGTCGCCGGCGGTGAAGGCGTGATGATCCGGAAACGGATGCTCGACCGGCGCGAAGCCGAGCTGGCGCAAGTGCTGGAAAAAACGCGCCGGGTGCCCGATACCGGCGACCGCGTGAATGTCGCGCGACGGAAACTCCTCGAGCCGGTACGCGATGTCGTCGTCTCGCACCTTGCGCAGTTCCAGCGCGCCGATGGTCATCGGATACTCCCGGCGCAGCGCCGAGCCGCCGTTGACGACCGTGATATCGACATTGTCGAGCCGCGACACCGGCTCGCGCAACGGACCTGCCGGCAGGCAGAAGCCGTTGCCGAAGCGTCGCGTCCCGTCGACGACCGCGATCTCGACATCGCGGGCCAGGGCATAATGCTGAAGGCCGTCGTCCGACACGATGACGTCGCAATCGCTGTGTTTCAGCAGCGCCTCGACCGCGGCGGCGCGATCCGGTCCGACCGCGACCGGACAACCGCCGCGGCGCGCGAGCACGATCGCCTCGTCGCCGACCATGACCGGGTCGCTGTCGGGCCTGACCTGCTGCGGCCAGTGGCGCGCCCGCCCGCGGTACCCCCGCGACACGATCGCCGGGTGATAGCCCTCGCGACGCAGCAGCTCGACCAGCCAGATCACCAGCGGCGTCTTGCCGGTGCCGCCGACGGTGATGTTGCCGACGATGATCACCGGTACATCGAAGCGCCGGCTGCGCAAGAGCCCGATGCGGTAGGCGGCGCGGCGCGCGGCGACGACGCCGCGGAACAGCCATGACAGCGGCCGCAGCGCGACGCTGACGGCATTGACGTCGTTCCAGCTGTCGGTCAGCGTGGGCATGCGCCGCGCGTCAGCCCTCGGGCTCGCGGGTCGCGAGCGACACCTGCACGATGCCTGACTGGCGCGCCGCGTCCATCGCCGTGATCACCGCCTGGTGCGGCGTCTGCGCGTCGGCGCTGATCAGCAGCACCGCGTTCTCGCGACCCTCGATCGCCTGGCGCAACGCATTGCGCAGCGTGTCGATCTGCGTGTTCACCAGCAGGCGGTTGTTGACGTAGTAGCGCCCCTGCACGTCGACGACGAGATCGATCATGACGCGCTCGGACTCGGTCTCGCTCGCCGCGGCCTCGGGCAGGTTGATCGTGATCTCGGATTCGCGCGTGAAGGTCGTCGACACCATGAAGAAGATCAGCAGCAGGAATACGACATCGATCAGCGGCGTCAGCCCGATCTCCGGATCTTCCCTGCGGCTCAGGCGCAGTTTCATCAGGCGTTCGCGTCCATCGCGCGTTCGCCATGCAGGATCTCCACCATCTTCAGCGACTGCTGCTCCATCGTCATGACCAGCTCATCGACGCGGCCGCGGAAATAGCGATAGAACATCAGTGTCGGGATCGCCACCGACAAGCCCGCCGCGGTCGTGATCAGCGCCTCCGAGATGCCGCCGGCCAGCGCCGCCGCATGACCGACGCCAACCGTCGTGATCGCGGTGAACACCTTGATCATGCCGATCACCGTGCCGAGCAGCCCGAGCAGCGGCGTGATCGCCGCGATCGTCCCCAAGGTGTTCAGATAGCGCTCGAGATCGGCGACGACGTGACGCCCGGTGTCCTCGATGCTCTCCTTCATGATCTGGCGGTCCTGGTTCATATTCATCAGACCGGCCGCGAGCACCCGACCGAGCGCCGAGCCGGCGCGTACCTCGGCGATGCGCCCGGCGTCGAGCTGGCCCTTGTTCGCCCACTGCCAGATCTCGCTGACGAGATTCGCCGGACACACCCGCTTGCGGTTCAGCGACCAGAAGCGCTCGATGACGATCGCCAGCGCCAGCACCGAACACAGAATGATCGGCAGCATCAGCCACCCGCCCGCCTTGATCAGTTCAAACACCGTCGCTATCCCTCTGTCGGTCGATGAGTCATTTCAAATCATGTCGGCGCCTATGATACTGGATTTTCGGTAAGGCCGTAACGACGCCGGCCGCATCGACAGTCAATCCTCATGCCAGTAACGCGCCCGCTGCTGACGCCAGGTCAGCGGCGGACCATAGGGCCCCGCCGCCGGGATATCGAAGACGATCGCGCCGTGCGTCGCCGTCAGCCAGGACCGCGCCCCGCGCTCCCGATAGCGCGCGACGACCTCCGGATGCGGATGATTCCAGCGGTTGCGATGGCCGGCCGGAAACAGCACATCGGCCGGCGCCACCGCATCGACGAACGCCGGCCGCGACGAACTGCGGCTGCCGTGATGCGGCGCGACCAGGATATCGGCAGCGAGATCCGGGGCGCGCTCGCCCAGCACCAGCAGTTCCGCGCGTGCCTCGATGTCGCCGGTCAGGAGCACCGTCGTCGTCCCGTTCGTGATGCGCAGCACGCAGGACGCATCATTGCCGCGCAGCCTGCTGCCGTGCAGCGGATACAGGATCTCGAACACGACCCCGTCCCAAGCCCACCAATCCCCTTCGACACAAGGCGCGGCCGGCCACCATGTCACGGCATCAGGCTCGCCGGCGATCACCCGCCCGACCGCGATCGCCCCGGCCAGCGACGCCGCGCCGCCGATATGGTCGTTGTCGCCGTGACTGATCACCAGCGAGTCGATCGCGCGCAGGCCCTGGTGACGGAGATAAGGCAGCACCACCGCCCCGCCCGCGTCGAAGTTCGGCGTGAATCGCGCGCCGGTATCGTAGAGCAGGATGTGATCGCGCGTCTGCACGACCGCGGCGAGACCCTGGCCGACATCGAGCAACGTCAGCCGGAACTCTCCGTCAGCAGGCGCCTGCGGCGCGATCAGCAGCGCCGGCAGCAGCCACGGCAAGGCCAGCCAGCGCGCCGGCAGACCACGCGGCGCCAGCCAGACCACGACGGCGATCCCGGCCGCGGCGATCGTCCATGGCCGGGGCGCGTGCTGGCTCCATTGCAGGCGGTCGCTGTCCGCGATCAGCGCAAGCACCGGCCACAGCAGAGACAGCATGGCCTCCGCCAGCTCGAGCAACAGCGTCCCGACCGGCGGCGCCAACGGCAACAGCAAGGCGCCGGCGAGGACCGGCGGCACCACGCCGAAACTGACCCAGGGCACGGCGACGAAGTTCGCGAGCGGCGACGCCAGCGGCAATTGCTGGAACAGCGCCAGCAAGGCCGGCGCCAACCCGATCGTCACCAGCATGTGCAGCCTGCCCCAGCGCCACCACCAGCCCCCCGCGCCGGCGCGCGCGCCCATGCCGAACAGGATCGTCGCGACCGCGCAGAACGACAGCCAGAAGCCGCCGTCCATCACTGCCAGCGGATCGAACAGCAGCACGCACAGCAAGGCCGCCATCAGGGTATCGAACAGCGAGCGCCGGCGTCGCAGGAGCAGCGCGGTGATGACGACGGCGGTCATGATCAGCGCGCGCTGGGTCGGGATCGAAAACCCGGCAAGGCCGGCATAGATCAGTGCCGCGATCAGCGCGGCGACGCCGCCGGCCTGGGGCGCCGGCACGCGCAGGGCCAGGCCGCCGATGCGCGACCAGCCCGCGCGAACGCCGAAGAAGACCAGTCCGGCAACCAGGCCGACATGCAGCCCGGAGATCGCGACCAGGTGACTGGTCCCGGTCCGGCGGAAGACCTCCCACTGCTCGCCCGCGATCGCCTGGCGATCGCCGATCGCGAGCGCGCTGACGATGCCGTGCAACGGCCGCCCGTCGAGCGCCGTGGCGATGCGATAGCCGAGCGACTGCCGCAGCCCCTGAAGATTCGGCGCCGCCGCGGCGAGCCGGCGGTTGCCGGGATCATCGCGCACATAGCCGGTCGCGCGCAGGCGCTTGCGATACAACCAGCCCTCGTAGTCGAAGCCGCCCGGATTCGCGAAGCCGTGCGGCCGACGCAGACGCACCTTGAATTGCCAGCGCTCGCCGGCACGAGGCGCGGCCGATTCGCGATACCAGTTCAGGCGCACCCGCAGCGGCAGGGTCTGCCCCTCTGCTTCGATTTCGTCTATCCTGAATTCGAAGCGCCAGCCGCGCTCGGTGCGCTCGGGCAATCCGCTGACGACGCCCTCGACGATGAGGTCCTCGCCTTCGAGCGCGGACTCGAGTCCGGTGCCGAGGATCGAGTGCGCATGCAGCAGGGTCCACAGGAAACCGCAGCCCAGCCATGCGGCGGGCCGCAGGCGGCGCCAGCGCCAGGCGGCCAGCAGCAAGACCGGGATCAGCCAGGACCAGCCCGCCGCCGGCAGCCCGGACAATTGCTGGAATGCCAGAACACCCAGCAAAAACAAGGTCGTTCCCTGACCCATGCTTCTGTCCCTGAAGCAGATTGTGGATAATGGAGCGCTATGCCGAAGAGATTGATCAAGCGCTTCCTGCCGGATCACCGGAAAATTCGCGACCACCAGCAGCTGAGACGTTTCGGCGCGCGTCTGCACGATCCGAATCTCTGGCACCTGAGCCGGCGCTCCGCCCCCGGCGCATTCGCGATCGGCCTGTTCGTCGCGTTCATCCCGGTGCCGTTCCAGATGGTGATCGCGGCGGCGCTCGCGATCATCGCGCGCGTGAACCTGCCGATCTCGGTCGTGCTGGTGTGGATCACGAATCCGCTGACGATGCCGGCGATCTTCTATTTCGCCTACAAGGTCGGCGCGAAGCTGCTCGGCGAGCGCATCCATCCGATCGCCTTCGAGCCGAGCCTGAGCTGGCTGCTGACCGAGGCGCAGATGATCTGGGAGCCGCTGCTGCTCGGCTCCCTGGTCTGCGGAACGGTCAGCGCGATCATCGGCTATTTCACGATCCGCAGCCTGTGGCGGCTGCAGGTCGTCAACAACTGGCAGGCCCGCAAACTGCGTCCGCAGAAACCCGCCGGCGGCAAGAGCGGCAAGTAAGCCGGATCAGATCCCCGTGTTCACGGCGGCCCCGGTTCATGGGGACGAAGCGCCCCGCCCTCGAGCATCAACACCCGGTCCATCGCCCGCGCCAGCGCCGGCTCGTGGGTGACGACGACGAGGCTGGTGCCGAGCTCGCGATTCAGTTCGACCATCAGCTGCACGACCTCGGCGGCATTCCTGGCATCGAGATTGCCGGTCGGCTCGTCGGCGAGCACGCAGCGCGGGCGCGTCACCAGCGCGCGCGCGACCGCGACCCGCTGGCGCTCACCGCCCGACAGCTCACCCGGCTTGTGCGTCTCGCGCGCGGCGAGTCCGACGCGGGCGAGCATCTCGCGGGCGAGGCCGCGCGCGGCGGCCGGCGCATCGCCGCGGATCATGAGCGGCATGCAGACGTTCTCGAGCGCGGTGAACTCCGGCAGCAGGTGATGGAATTGGTAGATGAAGCCGAGCCGCTCGTTGCGCAAACGGCCGCGGGCAACGGTGTCGAGCCGGGTCATGCAGCGGTCCTCTAGCCAGACCTCGCCGCGATCCGGTTCGTCGAGTCCGGCCAGCAGGTGCAGCAGCGTGCTCTTGCCGGCGCCGGAGCTGCCCATGATCGCGACGCGCTCGCCGCGCGCGACCGACAGCGTGACATCGACGAGCACCTCGACCACCGCAACGCCCTCGGCATAGGTCTTGCCGAGCCCCTCGCAGCGCAGCGAGACCGCGGACTCCGCGCGCTCATTCCCGACGCGCTCACTCATAGCGCAGCGCCTCGACCGGGTTGACGCGCGAAGCACGCCAGGCCGGATACAGCGTCGCCAGCAGGCACAACACGAAGGCGACGCCGGTGATCAGGAACACGTCGTCCCAGCGCATGTCCGACGGCAGGTCGCTGATGTAATAGACATCGGGGGCGAGGAAACGCATGTCGAACAGGCGTTCGATCGCGGGCACGACGGTGTCGATGTTGAGCGCCAGGCTGACGCCGCCGATGAGTCCGAGCAGCGTGCCGACCGCGCCGACGATGCTGCCCTGCACGATGAACACCGCCATCACCGCGGCCGGGCTCGCGCCCAGCGTGCGCAGGATCGCGATGTCGGCGTGCTTGTCGGTGACCATCATCACCAGCGACGACACCAGATTGAACGCGGCGACCGCGACGATCAGGAACAGGATCACCGACATCACCGTCTTTTCCATCTGCACCGCGCGGAAGAAGTTCGCATGCTGGCGGGTCCAGTCCTGGACGCGGTACTCGGGCGGCAACTCCGCAACCAGCTCGCTGCTGAAGCGCGGCGCGCGAAACAGGTCGTCGAGGCGGATCTGGAGACCGCTGACGCCGCCGTCCATGCGAAACAGCGTGGCGGCATCATCGATATGGATCAGCGCCAGCGCGCTGTCGTATTCGTGCATGCCGATCTCGAACACGCCGACCACGGTGAAGCGCTTGAGTCTCGGCAGGAAGCCGGCCGGCGTCACGTTCGCCTGCGGCGTAATGACGATGACGCGGTCGCCGGGCATCGCGCCGAGCGAACGCGCCAGCTCGCGGCCGAGGATGATGCCGAATTCGCCGGGCGCGAGATCGTCGATGCGGCCGAAGGCCATGCGCTCCGGCAGCTCGGAGACCTCGCCCTCGCGCGCCGGCAATACGCCGCGCAGCATGACGCCGCTGACGCGCGACTCGTGACTGATCATGCCTTCGGCGGTGATGAACGGCGCGAGACCGGTGACGCCGGGACGTACGGCGAGGCGCTCGGCCAGCCCCGGCCAGTCATCGAGCACGCCGCCGGTCGCGCGCACCGTTGCATGGGCCACGACGCCGAGGATGCGCTCGCGCAGTTCCTTCTCGAAGCCGTTCATCACCGACAGCACCGTGATCAGCGCCGTCACGCCCAGCGCGATGCCGAGCATCGAGATCAGCGAGATGAACGAGATGAAGTGGTTACGGCGGCGCGCGCGGGTATAGCGAAGGCCGATGTAGACTGGCAGCGGTCTGAACATGATCCGGCATTAAACCACATTCGCGGCCACCGCGCCTATGCACGGGGCGGCGGCGCTGACGGTGGCGGCGATGCGATCCCGGGTTCCGATTCCGTCCTAGTCGGTCGCGGGGGTCTGCCCCCTGGAATATCCGCAGTGCCGCGCCAGCGCGCATGCGTCGCACCGCGGCCGCGGCCGACACACCGACTTCGCGTGGACGACGATCAGCGCGTGATACTCGTTGAACAGCGCAACCGGATCGCGGCCGCGCGCTGCGCGCGCCAGCCGTTGCTCGAACCATTGCCGCAGCGGCTCGTAACCGGGATCGCCGTCGAACCAGCCGAGACGGGTGACGAGTCGACGGGTATAGGCGTCGATGACGAATACCGGACGCTCGAAGGCATAGAGCAGGATGTCGTCGGCGGTCTCGGGTCCGACGCCGTTGATCGCCAGCAGCGACGTCCTCAGGTGATCGGTCTCCCGCGCCGCGAGGCCGGCGTACTCGCCTTCGTCGAGATACCAGTGGACATAGTTGCGCAGTCGCCGCGCCTTGACGTTGAAATAGCCGGCGGGACGGATCAGGGCGGCGAGTTCGCGTTCCGGCAGCGCGAGCAGCAGGCGCGGCTCCAGCGCGCCGGCGCGGTCGAGGGCGTCGATCGCGCGCTCGACGTTCGACCAGGCGGTGTTCTGGGTCAGGATCGCGCCGACCATGACCTCGAACGGCGTCTCGCCCGGCCACCAGTGCTGCGGACCATAGATCGCGAACAGGCGGTCGAACAGCGCGAGGGGGCCGCCGCGCATCGCGGATCCCGCTCGGCTCAGCGTCGCCTGGCCGTCGGCCGGCGTCGGCGCGGCGATGCGGATCTGACGGGCATGAGCCCGGCCGCATTCCGCAGTTGCGCGACCTCGCCGGCCTCGAGTTCGAGGGTGCGCCCCTGGCGCACGCGTGCCGGCAGCGAGACCGGCCCGAAGCGGATACGCTTGAGACGACTGACCTGGTGACCGACCGCCTCCCACAGGCGCCGCACCTCGCGCTTGCGACCCTCCTTCAGCACCACGCCGACCCAGCGGTTCGCGCCGCGACCGCCGACCTCGTAGATGCGCTCGAAGGCCGCGGGACCGTCATCGAGTTCGACGCCGCGGCGCAAGGATTCGATCGTCTCCGGCGCGATCTCGCCGAGTACGCGCACCAGGTATTCACGCTCGATGCCGACCGACGGGTGCATCAGCCGGTTGGCGAGTTCGCCGTCGGTGGTCAGCAGGATCAGACCGGTGGTATTGACGTCGAGGCGACCGACCGCCAGCCAGCGTCCGCCCGGCGCCGGCGGCAGCCGGTCGAAGATCGTCGGCCGCCCCTGCGGATCGGAACGCGTGCAGATCTCGCCTTCGGGCTTGTGGTAGATCAGCACCCGGCAGGCGGGCGCCGCGGAGGTTTCGACGTCGATGCGCTTGCCGTCGATCGTGATGACATCGCCATCGGTGACGGTCGCGCCCGGCAGCGCGGGCCGGCCGTTGACCTGGATGCGGCCGGCGCGCATCCATTCCTCGATGCCGCGGCGCGAGCCGTAGCCGAGCCGCGCCAGCATCTTCTGCACCCGTTCAGCCACGGCGGTCGGCCCTTATCAGTGCAGGGCCTGGGCGGGTTCCCGAGCCTCTCGCGTCTCGCCCTCTGCTTCCACCTCGTCGCTGTCTTCCTCCGCGGGCTCCGCGTTCGCGGCGGCGCGTTCCTCCTCGTCGGTCGCGGCGCTGCCGGTATGGAAGCCGAATTCCTCCTGCAGGTGATCGAGCGGCTGGATGTCCGCCAGCGGCGGCAGCTCGCCGAGGCTCTTCAGGTTGAAGTAGTCGAGAAACTTCTTCGTCGTCCCGAACAGTGCCGGCTTGCCGGGCACGTCGCGATGGCCGACGACCCGGATCCAGTCACGGTCGAGCAGCGTGCGGATGATCTGCGAGCTGACGGTGACGCCGCGGATCTCCTCGATGCCGGCGCGCGTGATCGGCTGGCGATAGACGATCAGCGCCAGCGTCTCGAGCAACGCGCGCGAATAGCGCGGCGCCCGCTCTTCGCTGAGCCGGCCGATCCACGGCGCGAGTTCGCGGCGCACCTGGAAACGCCAGCCGCTGCCGACCTGTTTCAGCTCCAGCGGCCGCCCCTCCCATTCGCCCGCGAGCGCGGCGAGCACGGCGCGGATCTCGTCGGCGGCGGGACGCTCGTCCTCGGCGAACAGCGAGGCCAGGCGTTCGAGGTTCAGCGGTTCGCCGGCGGACAACAGCGCGGCTTCGATGATCGCCTTAACCGGCGTCGGGTTCGTTGACATGATGCGGGGCCTTTACATAAATCGGTCCGAACGCTTCGCTCTGGATCATTTCGATCAGCGATTCCCTGAGCAGCTCGAGGATCGCGAGCAGCGTCACGATGACGCCGCGGCGGCCTTCCTCGACGGTGAACAGCGAACCGAATTCCATGAACTGTTCGGCATTGACGGATTGCAGGACCTGGGACATGCGCTCGCGGACCGACAAGGGCTCGAGCAACACATGGTGGTGACTGTACATCTCGGCGCGGGCCATGACCTGCTGGAACGTGACCAGGATGTCGCGCAGCTCGACGCGCGGCGGCGGTTGCGACTTGCGCAGCTCCGGACCGGCGACCACGACCGGCCAGGTGTCGCGCTCCATGCGCGGCAGGGCATCGATGCCCTCGGCAGCCTTCTTGAAACGCTCGTACTCCTGCAGGCGGCGGATCAGCTCGGCGCGCGGGTCATCCTCTTCCTCGGCGGCGGCCGGCCGCGGCAGCAACATCCGCGACTTGATCTCGGCCAGCATCGCGGCCATGACCAGGTACTCGGCGGCGAGCTCGAGGCGCAGCTCCTTCATCAGCTCGATGTAGGCCATGTACTGCCGGGTGATCTCGGCGAGCGGGATATCGAGGATGTCGAGGTTGTTGCGCTTGATCAGATACAGCAGCAGGTCGAGCGGCCCCTCGAAGGCCTCCAGGAATACCTCGAGCGCGTCGGGCGGGATATACAGGTCCTGCGGGGCATACAGGGTCTGCCCCTGCACCACCGCGAACGGGATCTCGGTCTGGCGGGGAGTGGCCGCGCTGTCGGTCGTCGTGCCCATGGCGTCACATGATATCAAGTAATCCGACGGCCTGGCGCACTTCTTCCATCGTGTCGCCGGCGACCTCGCGGGCCTGCTTGCAGCCTTCGGACAGGATATTGCGCACCATCGCCGGATTCGCCGCGTACGCCTCGGCGCGTTCGCGGATCGGGGCGAGCTCCGCCTGGACCGCGTCGATGACGACCTGCTTGCACTCGAGACAGCCGATCGTCGCGCCTCGGCAGCCCTGCATGACCCAGTCGCGGGCCTCGGCGCCGGAATAGACCTTGTGAAAATCCCACACCGGGCATTTGAGCGGATCACCCGGATCGCTGCGGCGGATGCGCGCGGGGTCGGTCGGCATCGTGCGAAACTTCCTGTCGACCGATTCCGGCGCCTCGCGCAGCGAGATCGTGTTACCGTAGGACTTCGACATCTTCTGGCCGTCGAGGCCCGGCATCTTCGGGGTCTCCGTCAGCAGCGCCTGCGGTTCCGGCAGGATGACCCGCCCCTCGCCTTCGAGATAGCCGAACAGGCGCTCGCGGTCGCCGAGGGTGATGTTCTGCTGGTCCTCGAGCAGCGCGCGCGCCTTGGCCAGCGCCTCATGATCACCCTGTTCCTGATATTGCTTCCGCAAGCTTTCATAAAGCTTCGCATTTTTCTTTCCCATCCTGCGGATGGCCTGCTCGGTGCGGGAGACGAAATCGGGTTCCCGACCATAGAGATGATTGAAGCGGCGGGCAACCTCGCGGGTCAGTTCGATATGCGCGACCTGGTCCTCTCCGACCGGGACGAGGCCGGCGCGATAGATCAGGATATCGGCGCTCTGCAACAGCGGGTAGCCGAGAAAGCCGTAGGTCGACAGGTCCTTTTCGCGCAGCTTTTCCTGCTGGTCCTTGTAGGTCGGGACGCGCTCGAGCCAGCCGAGCGGGGTGATCATCGACAGCAGCAGGTGCAGCTCGGCATGCTCGGGCACCTGGGACTGGACGAAGATGCGGGCGCTGCCGGGATTGATGCCGGCGGCGAGCCAGTCGATGACCATCTGCCAGGAACTGTCGGCGATGATCTCCTTGTTGTCGTACTCGGTGGTCAGGGCGTGCAGGTCGGCGACGAAGAAGAAGCATTCGTACTCGTGCTGCAGCTTGAGCCAGTTACGAAGGACGCCGTGGTAGTGGCCGAGGTGCAGGGCGCCGGTCGGGCGCATGCCTGAGAGGACGCGCTTGCTGGTCGATGAGGTGGTGATCAAAGTGCTGCCCTTCCGGATGAAGTCATATGATGACGCGTAACACGGTCTGAAAAAAGCCCGGGGTGATGGTGGTGAAGTAGAACAGGATACCGAGGAAGCCGGCGATCAGCGGCCACAGGATCTTGCCGAGGATCTGGGTCACGAACAGGATCAGCAGGATCATCAGGCCGTAGGGTTCGAGGCGGCTGTATTGCCAGGCGAGCGGACCCGGCAGCAGGCTGGCGACGACGCGGCTGCCGTCGAGCGGCGGCAGCGGCAGCAGGTTCAGGATCATCAGGATCGCGTTGATGAAGATGCCGGCGACGGCCATGTAGACCAGCGGGCGGGCGAGTTGCGGGTTCGCGTCCATCATGGCGATGCCGACCTGGAGCAGGATCAGCCACAGTACGGCCATCAGCAGATTCGCGATCGGGCCGGCGATCGCGACCAGCGCCATGTCACGCTTCGGGTGCTTGAGGTTTTCCCAGGTCACCGGGACCGGCTTGGCCCAGCCGAAGATGAAGCCGCCGATCGCGAGCAGGATGCCCGGCACGAGGATCGTGCCGATCGGGTCGATGTGCTTGACCGGGTTCAGCGTCAGGCGCCCGAGCATCATCGCGGTGCGGTCGCCGAGCTTGAGCGCCATCCAGCCATGGGCGACTTCATGGACCGTGATCGCCAGCAGCGCCGGGACCGCCCATACCGCGATCTTCTGTATCAGTCCCAGTTGTTCCATTTTGGCTCGCCATTATACCCGCCTGCCCCGCATTCGGGACCAGCGGCAGCATTCAGCAGGTGTGCTGACCTGGAAATAACTTCAGATAATCTGACTATCAGGATGAAAGAAAAGAAATATCTCCCTTTCCTTCACGGACGACGATGGGGACCTCGCCGGTGAGGTCGATGATCGAGGTCGGTTCGCAGCCACCGCTGCCGCCGTCGATGATGACATCGACACGGTCGCCGAGCCGGTCGCGGATGTCCTCCGGATCGGTCAGCGGAAGCTCGTCACCGGGGAGGATCAGGGTGACGCTCATCAGCGGCTCGCCGAGCGCCTCGAGCAGCCTTTGCGCGATCGGATGGTCGGGGACGCGCAGGCCGATGGTGCGGCGTTTCGGATTCTGCAGGCGGCGCGGCACTTCGCGGGTCGCGGTCAGGATCGCGGTATAGGGCCCCGGCGTCAGCGACTTCAGCAGGCGATACTCTCGGTTGCCGACCTTCGCATAGGTGGCGATCTCCGACAGGTCGCGACACACCAGCGTGAAGTCATGGTCATGTTCGAGGCTGCGGATGCGGATGATGCGCTCCATCGCGGCCTTGTCGCCGATCTGGCAGCCGATCGCATAGCAGGAATCGGTCGGATAGGCGATGACGCCGCCCTGACGGACAATGACGGCGGCCTGGCTGACCAGACGCGCCTGCGGGTTTTCGGGATGGATCGTCAGGTATTGCATCGTCAGACTGCCTGTCTGGCCCCGGTTCGGATGGTGGACCGCGCAACCGGCCCGTCCCGCCATACCGGCACGCAGCCGTCCGGCAGCGGCGAGGCCCGGCCGAGCTCCGACCACTGCGCGCCCGGGGCATGGAAATCGGAGCCGCTGGACGCGCGCAGACCGAATTCGGCAGCGAGGGCGGCCAACTTCCGGGTCTGTTCCGGCGTCTGCCGGCCGGACACGACCTCGATCGCCTGTCCGCCGGCCTCACGGAACTCCACCAGAAAGCGCTTCAGCGCGGATCGACTCATGCCATAGCGCAGCGGATGCGCCAGCACCGCCTCGCCGCCCGCCGACCGGACCCAGTCGAGGGCCTCGTCGAGGGCGGCCCAGGAGGACGGCACATGACAACTGCCGCCGCGTCCGAGCCAGCGCTTGAAGGCCTGCTGCGTGTCGCGCGCGTACCCCTGTTCGACCAGGAAGCGCGCGAAGTGGTTCCTCCCGGGGGCGGCGTCGCCGGCCTGCGCGATCGCGCCCTCGAGGCTGCCGGTGATGCCGAGGCGGTCGAACCTGGTCGCGATGCGCTCGGAACGTTCGACCCGGATCGCGCGCTGCCCGGCCAGTCCGGCCGCAAGACCGGGGTCATCGGGATCGATACCGAGGGCGACCACATGGATCAGCTGCGCACGCCAGCTGACCGAGAGTTCGACCCCGTCGACCAGCCCGATGCCCGCCTCCCCGGCCGCCCGGCGCGCTTCCGCCAGTCCGGCCGTGCTATCATGGTCCGTCAGGGCGAGCACGTCGACGCCGTTGTCGCGGGCACGCCGGACCAGTTCCGTCGGCGACAGCACGCCATCCGAATGATGCGAATGGCAGTGCAGGTCGTAACAAGGGGCGGCCGGCTTGTCGGGCATTGCGGTATCCATGTGAACTTATTGTAATCAATAAAATTATTTGAAGCACCCCGAATAAAATGCTCTACGCGCTGATCTGCGAAGACGCCGACGGCAGCCTCGAGGCGCGTCGTGAACACCGGCCCGCCCATCTCATCCGCCTGCGGGCGCTCCGCGACGAAGGCCGCCTGTTGCTGGCCGGGCCGCATCCGGCCATCGATTGCGAGGATCCGGGCGAGGCCGGCTTCAGCGGCAGCCTGATCGTCGCGGAATTCCCGTCGCTGGATGCCGCCCGGGCATGGGCGGAGATGGACCCTTTTGCAATTTCCGGTGTCTACAGGAGCGTGACCGTGAAACCGTTTCGCAAGGTGTTGCCTTGACAGGGTAAACCTCGGCCCGTCGTGAACCGATAAGCACGGCATGCGCCGCCCCCGCGGGCGGCATCGTCGAACCAGAGTATCAGAGTCTTCGGGAACCGCCTGACTATGCAGACTGCTGGAAAGCAACGCCTGATCCGCGCAACCCTGATCGCTAGCCTGTTCGTTGCCGCGACCGCCCTGGCCCAGGGCGGCGCCAACCAGGACCGCTCCCCGGTGATCGCCGTCGTCAACGGCGTCGAGCTGACCCAGGCCGACTTCATCTCCTTCGTCAACACCCGCATCGGCGAGCAGGCCCGCAACGTCCGCCTGAATCAGCAGCAGCTGAGCCTGCTGCTGTCGGAATATATCAACCGCGAGCTGATCTTCCAGGACGCCCTCGCCCACGGTCTCGACAAGGCGCCCGAGGTCGCGGCCGAGATCGAGAACCATCGCCGCAATGTGCTCGCGAGCTACGCAGTCCGCCAGCTGATCGACAAGCCGATCCCCAACGAGGAGATCGAGCGCGCCTACAAGATGATGATGTCGAAACCGATCCGTGAATACCGTGCGCGGCATATCCTGCTCGGTTCCGAACAGCGCGCGCGCGAACTGATCACCGCGCTCGAACGCGGCGCGGCCTTCGACGAACTGGCGAAGGAAAACTCGATGGACGCCACCGCCGAACAGGGCGGAGAACTCGGCTGGGTCTCGTCCGAACAGATGATCGAACCGATCCGCAGCGCGATGCTCGAGATGCGCAAGGGTTCCTGGAGCCGCACGCCGGTCAAGTCGGACTTTGGCTGGCACATTCTGCGCGTCGAGGACACCCGCATCATCCCGCCGCCGCCGATCGAGGATGTCCGCGAGGAACTGATGCGGCGCCTGCATAACCGCAACATCTCCGAATACATCGCCGGACTGCGCGACAACAGCAAGATCGAGATCCGGCAGTCGCAGTAAACCCATTCCAATTACGGCAAATCGGGCGGAGGTTCGTCCGGGAATTCGCCTGTCAGGCTTTCCAGGAAGGCGACGATGTCGGCGACCCGGCGATCGTCGAGCATGCGCAGTAACTGGGTCTCGGCCATCACCCGCACCGCCTCGTCGAGTGTCTCCACGGCGCCGTTATGAAAGTACGGCGCGGTTCGCGCGATATTGCGCAACGTCGGTAGCCGCCACAGATGGCGATGCTCTTCGCGGCCGTCGGCCTGGTAACGACCGGCGTCGGCCAGCAGATCATAGCGGGCATCATGACGACTGCCGACATGATTCGGGAACGGCTCGAGGCCCGGCGCCGGACCTGACGAATTGACCCGGAAGTGGCAGTCGGCGCAACCGCTTTCACTGAACTCGCGGAGGCCGCGCTGCGCCGCCTCGGACAAGGCCGCGCGGTCGCCGCGCAGATAACGGTCGAACGGCGTGTTCGGCGTCACTCGCGTGCGCAGGAAACTCGCCAGCGCCTGCGCGACCTGCTCGCCGGTGATCGCCCGGCTGCGCGGGAACGCGGCCGCGAACCGGCGCCGGTACGCAGCGATCGCCTCGAGCCGTCCGGTTACGGTCGCCTCGTTCGGCATCGCCATGACGGCCGGATCGCGCAGATGTTCGACTATGGCCTGCTCAAGCGTGGCGGCGCGGCCGTCGAGGAAATACACCGGCTGAAAGGCTACGTTCCACACGGTCGGCGTATTGCGCCGCGCGGGTTGTCCGAGCGCGCCGACCGAGACCCTGAGTCCGTCGACGCCGCCCCGGGACAGTACATGACAGCTGTTGCAACTCATCACGCCGGTGAATGACAGCCGCGGATCGAAGTACAGCAGCCGGCCGAGTTCGATCTTCTCCGCTGTCTGCCGGTTGTCGTTCGGGATCGGCGGCCGCTCGGGCAACGGCCGGATCGTTTCGATCGCCATCGCCGTCGTCGCGAACGGCAGCAGCAGGGCAAGGACAGCGGGCCAGGGGGCCCGCAGGGTTCGGGTCGATTTCAATGCACGCCTCTCGATAGCAGCCGTGTCAGATCAGGTCCAGCGTCCGGGACTCGTCACAGGCGGTCACCCGCGCCACTGCGGCATGCCAGGCCGGGTCTTCGCGCAACCGATGATAGTCCGCTGACGGGCGCCCGTGCATGCGCGCAAGCCGGAGACGCGACGCCGGCCGGGTCCATTCGCCGAGACCATCGATGACGCGCGCGGCATTGTCCGCGCCCCGGCAGACCAGCACCATGTCACAGCCGGCATGCAGCGCCCGTTTTCCCCGCGCGACGACATCGCCGGCAAGATTCGCGGCCTCCATCAGCAGGTCGTCGCTGAAGATCACGCCCTGGAAACCGTAGCGTCGGCGCAAAACCTCTTCCAGCCAGTAAGGGGAAAATCCGGCCGGCTCGTCGTCGATGCGCGGATACAGGACATGCGCGATCATCATGCCCTCGATGCCGTCCGCGGCGAGGCGCTCGAACGGGACCAGATCCTCGGCGGCGAGCGTCGCGAATGCCCGATCGTCGACCGGCAACTCGTGATGGGAATCCTCGCGCACCGAACCGTGGCCGGGAAAGTGCTTGCCGGTCGCGGCCATGCCGGCGCGCTTCATGCCGCGGACATAGTGATGCGCGAGTTCGGCGACGACATGCGGATCGGCATGAAAGGCGCGGTCGCCGATGACGCTGCTGACGCCGCGATCGAGGTCGAGCACCGGCGCGAAACTGATATCGATGCCGGCCGAGAGCATCTCCGCGGCCATCAGCCAGCCGCCGAGCTCGGCGAGCCGGCGTCCCTCCTCCGGCGATCGCTCATGGAGACGACCGAAGCCGGCAAGCGGCGGCAAGGGCGTGAAGCCGGCGCGGAAACGCTGCACACGTCCGCCCTCCTGGTCGACCGCGATCAGCAGCGGCGGATCGCGCAGTTCATGAATCGCGCGGGTCAGCGAGCGCAGTTGTTCGACGGATTCGAAATTGCGCGTGAACAGGATCACGCCGCCGACCTGCGGATGCCGCAGCAGTTCGGTCTCTTCGGCGTCGAGGGCCAGTCCCTCGATCCCCATCATCACCGGCCCCAGCGACATCCTTCACCCCGACTACAGGAATTATCAATGGAATGATTCATGAACCCCAACCAAGTATCAGTAGTCTGCCGGCGGGCGAGAGTCCTTTTCAGGAGCCTGCGGGACAGGATGTCCCGCCGGCAGCCCCCAGGGATGGGTTCATGGCGGTCCTGATAAGGACTCTCGCCCGCCGGCAGACGGATCTGCGGAACGTGCAGTTCATGAATCATGCCGGATTCTGTCTTCTGCGCCATGCCGTCTTGACGTCGAGACGGTCGCGCAGCCAGTCCCCGAGCATGTTAACCGCGATGACGACCAGCATCAACGCGAGCCCGGGCATCAGCACCATGTGCGGGGCGATCAGCAGGTAGCGGGCGCCGTCGCGGATCATGCTGCCCCAGGACGGCGTCGGCGGCTGGATGCCGAGACCGAGAAAGGACAGTCCGGCCTCGGCGATGACGACCGCGGCGACGCCGAAGGTTGCCTCGACGATCAGCGGCGCGCTGATCAGCGGCAACAGGTGGCGGTAAAGAATGCGCGGCGTACCGGCGCCGAGCGCGATCGCCGCCTGGATATGCTCGCGCTCGCGGGCGGCGAGCACCTGCGCGCGCGCGAGTCGGGCGAAGCCGACCCAGCCGACCGCGGCCAGTGCGATGACGACGTTGCCGAGGCCGGCGCCGAGGATGCCGGCGAGCGCGATCGCGAGCAGAATGCCGGGAAAGGCGAGAAAGACGTCGATGATGCGCGTGACGACATGGTCGATCCAGCCGCCGTACCAGGCACTGAGCGCGCCGACCGTGGTACCGACGATCGCCGAGATCGTGACGACGAAGACCGCGACGAAAAACGAATAGCGGGCGCCGGTGACGATGCGGTCCCACAACGGTCGGCCGAGATCGTCATGGCCGAGCCAGGCGCCGTCCTCGCCGGGCCGGGCGAGGATGCGCTCGAGATCGATCGCTTCGGGCGCCAGCGGCATCAGCACGCCGAAGCAGGCGAAGAAGCCCCACAGCGCGACGATCGCGGCCGGAATCCACAGCCTCATCGTGCCGCCCCTTGCAGGCGCACGCGCGGATCGAGCCAGCCATAGGCGAGGTCGGTCAGCGTATTGACGAGGACATAGGAGACGCTGATCAGCAGCACGCAGGCCTGCACCACCGGATAGTCGCGGCGATGGATCGATTCGATCGTCAGCTGCCCGATGCCCGGCCAGGAGAACACGATCTCGGTGATGACCGTGCCGCCGAGCAGCGCGCCGAGTTGCAGGCCGAGCAGCGTGATGACCGGCAACAGCGCGTTGCGCAGCGCATGCCTGAAGACGACGGTATGCCAGGGCAGGCCTTTCGCCCGCGCGGTACGCACGTAGTCCTCGCCGAGCGTCTCGAGCAGCGTCGCGCGGATCATCCGCGACAGGATCGCCGCCAGCGCGGTGCCGAGCGTCAGCGCCGGCAGCACGATCGCGCCGGCCTCCTCGCGGCCGCTGACCGGCAGCCAACCCAGCCACAGCGCGAACACCAGGATCAAGAGCGGGCCCATCAGGAAATTCGGGATCGACACGCCGATCATCGAGAACATCATCGCGCCGCCATCCCAGGCGCTGTTGCTGCGCACCGCGGCGAGCACGCCGAGCGGGATTGCGATGATCAGCGCGACCAGCAGACCGGCGACGGCCAGCTCGATCGTCGCAGGCAGGCGTTCGAGCAGGATGTCGGCGATCGGCCGGCGCGAGTACAGCGACTGGCCGAGATCGAACGACAGCAGGCCGCGATAGTAGTCGAGCATCTGCGCCCACAGCGGCTGGTCGAGACCGAGCGCGCGCCGCAGCGCCTCGCGGTCGGCGGCCTGGCTGCCCTCGCCGAGCATGACCTCGACCGGGTCGCCGGGGATCAGGTGGATCAGCAGGAACACCATTAGCGACACGCCGAACACGACGACCAGCGCGCTGGCGAGGCGCGACAGCAGGAAACTAGCCACGGATCAGCACCTCCGTTCCCTCGGCGACGAGTTCGAACAGCTCGATGATGTCGCGATTGCGCATGCGGATGCAGCCATGCGAACCCGGCACGCCCATCGCTGCCGACTCGGGCGCGCCGTGGATATAGATATAGCGCGCGCGGGTATCGACGTCGCCGCCGCGATTGCGCCCCGGCTCGCAACCGTCGAGCCAGAGGAGCCGGGTCAGTATCCAGTCACGCCCCGGCGCGGCGGCGGCAAGCTCCGGCGTCCAGCGCTCGCCGGTCGGTCGCCGGCCGACGAACACCGTGTTCTCCGGACTGCCGGCGCCGATCTTTTCGCAGATCACATGAAGACCGCGCGGGGTGCATTCACTGCCGTTGCGTTCGCCCGCGCCGTTCGTCGCGGTCGATACCGGGTATTCGCGCGCAAGCCGTCCGCCGTCGAGCAAGCGCAGGCGCTGCGCGGCGATATCGACCTCGATACGGGGGTTGCTGTGCTCAGCGCTCATCCGGCTTCCTCCGCGTGACCGCGGCAAGGCTGTCGTAGTTGCCGTCGGCGGCGATACGGTAGCCTTCGATGTCGCGACGGGCGATGTATACATGGTCCTCGTACCACAGCGGCACGTACGGCAATTCCTCGAGCAGCAACGCCTGCAGGCGCGCCAGCGGCTCGCGCTGCGCCTCGGGTGTCGGCGCCGCCTCGGCCCGTTCGATCAGGTCGTCGGCGAGCGCGCTGACATAGAAACCTCGATTCGCGCCGGCCGGCGGCAGCGACTCACTGTGGAAGGCATAGCGGAAGATCTCCGGCAGCTTGATGCCGACCCACATCAGGCTGTACATCTGGAAACGGCCGGAGCGGATGTCGCCATAGAACGTGCCCCAGTCGTAACTGCGCAACTCGACGTCGAAGCCGGCTTCGCCGAGCTGGCGCTGGATGATCGTCGCCAGCCGCAGCCGGAACGCGTCGGTCGAGGTCGTATAAACGATGCGCGGCGCGCTGCCGTTGCGATAGCCGGCCTCTTCGAGCAGACGACGCGCCGCGGCGGGGTCATGCGCCGGCGCGGTCAGGCCGTCGCTGCCGGCCCAGTGCTCGGGCGGCAGGATCGCCGCGGCCGTGCGCGCGCTGTCGCCGAAGACATGGCGAATGATCGCCTCACGGTCGAGCGCATGCGCGACCGCGAGGCGCACGCGCGCATCGCCGGTGACGCCATCGCGGAGATTGAAGCCGAGATAGGCGAAATTCGAGCCGCGCCCGCGTTCGACCCGGACCTCGCCGCGCTGTTCGAGCCAGGTGACGAGTTCCGGCGTCAGGTCTCCCTGCAGCATGTCGATCTCGCCGCGCAAGAGCTTCAGCGCGCGCACGGTCGGGTCCTGCACCGCGATGAACTCGAGCAGCTGGCCGTCGTCGCGGCGGCGCAGGCGCAGCCGCGCCTCGTCCGGCCAATCGACGAACTCGAACGGCCCGCTGCCGACCGGGGCGCGATTGAACGGATGGGCGGACTCGATCAGCCGACGGGGCAGGATGCCGAGCGTCAGACGACCGGGGAACAGCGGGTCGGCGCGGCGGAGACGAAATTCGATGGTGTCATCGTCGATGACGTCGATCGCCGCGATATTCTCGAGCGACAGCCGGTGCGGCGAACCGTTCCGTTCATCGAGCACATAGTCATAGGTGGCCCGGACATCGGCAGCGGTCAGGCGGGTGCCGTCGGCGAGCCGCGTGCCCTCGCCGCTCAGGCGGAAGCGGTAATGCAGCGGCCCGAGGCGTTGCCACACGGCCAGATCCGGCGCCGGCATCGCGTGCTCGTCGAAGTCGACGAGCTGGCGGTACAGCAGGCGGTTGATCCGCGCCGAGGCGGCGTCGGTCGCGAAACGCGGATCGAGCGTGACCGGCATCGAGGTCAGCCCGAAACGCAGGCTGTCGCGCGGCGTGTCTGCGCAGGCGACCAGCGCGAGGAGGATGCACAGCAGGATCGGGAGCCGCGCGTTCACCATCGGGTATAGGGCGTGCGCGCGAGCCAGACATTGTAATAGCGCGGGTCGTCGGACACTTCGGCGCCGGCCCAGGGCGGCACTTCGAATGCGCTGTCGACCTCATCGAGCTCGATCTCGGCGATCACCAGGCCGGCATTGTCGCCCTCGAAGACGTCGATCTCCCAGGTATGGCCGCCGAACTCGACGAAATGGCGCTGCTTCTCGACCAGCAGGCCCTCGCAGAATCGCGCCAGCATGTCCTCGGCATCGGCCAGCGGAATCCCGTACTCGTATTCGGTACGGACGATGTCGAGGGTCGCGCTCTTGAGATTGAGGAAGCCGGATTCGCCGTCGACGCGAACGCGGATCGAGCACTTGCCGGTGCCGGCCAGGTAACCCTGGCGATAACGCGCGGTCGCGGTCACGCCCGCGCGCCAGCCGTCGTTCGCGACCAGGAACTTGCGCTCTATTTCGCGGGCCATGCCCCGACGAATTCATCGAAATGCGGCTGCCCGGCCTTCTCGAGATGCGTGCGCAGCAAGGCGCACTCCTCGTCATGGCGTTCGCGGGACAGGCGACCGCGCATCAGCTCGAAGCGCAAGTAGACGAGATAGGTGTTCAGCACGTCGGTCTCGCAGTAGTTGCGGATGCCGGCGATGTCGCCGGCCTGCCAGGCGTCCCAGACCCGGTCGCCGCTCATGCCGAGCTTGCCGGGGAAGCCGAGCATCGAGGCGACCTGGTCGAGCGGCGCGTTGGCCCGCGCCTGGTAACCGGCCAGCACGTCCATCAGGTCGATATGACGCCAGTGAAAACGACTCAGATAGTTGTTCCAGCGGAAGGCCTGGTCGTCGTCGCCGGTGTCCCAGTAGCGCGGCGCGGCAATGCCGTGCAGCAGCGCGCGATAATGGATCACCGGCAGGTCGAAGCCCGAGCCGTTCCATGACACGAGGTTCGGGGTGAAGCGGTCGATGCCGTCGAAGAAGCGCCGGACCAGTTCGTCCTCGCCGGCGTCGGGATCGCCGAGCGACCAGACTCTCAGCGCATCGCCGCTGCGCATCACCGCCGAGATCGCGACGATGCGCTGCAGGTGCAGGCGCAGGAATTCGCTCTCGCCGGTCTCCTGGCGGCGCTTGTGGAACATCACATTGGCGACATCGGCGTCGCTGAGGCCTTCGAGACCGTAGAGACGGCGGCCGGAGGCGACGTCCGGCACGGTCTCGATGTCGAAGACGAGGACGTTCAGTCGCATCGTTACCCGGCGGGGAACACGTCAGTGGACAGGTAGCGGTCGCCGCGGTCACAGGCGATCGTCACGATCACCGCGTTGTCGACCTCGTCGAGCAGCATCAGCGCCGCGGCGACCGCGCCGCCGGACGAGATGCCGACGAACAGGCCCTCGCGGGCCGCCAGCGCGCGCGTCGTCTCCTCGGCCGCCTGCTGGCTCACGTCGATGATGCGATCGACGCGCGCGGGATCGTAGATCTTAGGCAGATAGGCCTCGGGCCAGCGCCGGATCCCGGGGATGCACGCGCCTTCGCCGGGTTGCACGCCAACGATGCGGATGGCCGGATTCTGTTCCTTCAGATAACGGGAGACGCCCATGATCGTGCCGGTGGTGCCCATCGAGCTGACGAAATGGGTGATCGCACCGCCGGTCTCGCGCCAGATCTCCGGACCGGTGCCTTCATAATGGGCGAGCGGATTGTCGGGATTGGAGAACTGGTCGAGCATCACCCCCCTGCCCTCGGCGACCATCATGTGCGCGAGGTCGATCGCGCCCTCCATGCTGGCCTCGCGCGGCGTCAGCAGGATCTCGGCGCCGTAGGCGCGCATCAGCGCGCGGCGCTCGATACTCATGTGCTCTGGCATGACCAGGATCATCCGGTAGCCGCGGATCGCCGCCGCCATCGCCAGCGCGATGCCGGTATTGCCGCTGGTCGGCTCGATCAGGGTGTCGCCGGGACGGATGCGGCCGGCCTCCTCGGCGCGGCGGATCATGCTCAGCGCCGGGCGGTCCTTGACCGATCCGGCGGGGTTGTTGCCCTCGAGTTTGACCAGCACCGTGCTGCCGGCCTTGCCGGGGAGGCGCTGGAGCCGGACAAGCGGGGTATTGCCGACAAAATTCTCGATCGTCGGGTAGTTATCGCGCATCGCCGCGGCCCAGGGAAATCGATCGCCCATTGTAGCCCCGCCCTCCTCGCATCAGCAACCGCGCGGCGCGGACGTTCAAGCAGCCGCGGCCCGGTGACGATATATCCGGTGAGGACAGCACCGCGCGCCGACGGCGAATGCGTCGGAGGGAACGGAGTTCGCGATGGGCAGGGAAAAACGCAGGGACAGTCGGGGTAACGTGACGGTCGATCCCGCCGGGACGATGTTCTTCCTGCGTTCCCGCGACGGCATCTATGCGATCACCCGCATCATCGACGTGTCGCTGTCGGGCGCCGGCATAAAGACCCGCTACCGCCTCGCGCAGGGCGAGGAAGTGACGCTGAAGTACCGCTGTCGGGATTACCGCTTGTCGATCCGCGGCACGGTCGCCTGGTGTCAGGAGGACGACAGCCGGGAGTGCAAGCTCGGCATCGCCTTCGACCCTGAAAACCGGGAAAGAAACTCGCTGTTCTTTCTCGCGATGCGCAAGTATCTCGACGACTTCGACGGCGTCACCATGGACGCCTGAAGGCGCGCACCCGAGGGCGACAAACCCTCAGGCGTTCTCGACTTCCTTCATGCTGAGCCGGATGCGGCCCTGCTTGTCGATCTCCAGCACCTTGACCCTGACGATCGAGCCCTCAGACAGCTTGTCGCTGACGCTCTCGACGCGCTCGTTCGAGATCTGCGAGATGTGCACGAGACCGTCCTTGCCGGGCAGGATCGTCACGAAGGCGCCGAAGTCCATCAGCTTGGACACCCTGCCCTCGTAGATCGTGCCGACCTCGACATCGGCGGTCAGCTGCTTGATGCGGCGGATCGCCTCGTCGCTCGCGGTCTGTTCGACGGCGGCGATCTTGACGGTGCCGTCGTCGGAGATGTCGATGCTGGTGCCGGTCTCCTCGGTCAGCGCGCGAATCGTCGCGCCGCCCTTGCCGATGACGTCGCGGATGCGTTCCGGATTGATCCGGATCGTGACGATACGCGGCGCGTGCGGCGAGATATCCTCGCGCGGCGCGGCAATCGCCTGCCTCATCTGCGCGAGAATGTGCAGCCGGCCCTCGCGCGCCTGGTCCAGCGCGGTCGCCATGATGTCGCGGGTGATGCCGTCGATCTTGATGTCCATTTGCAGGGCGGTGACGCCATCGGCGCTGCCGGCGACCTTGAAGTCCATGTCGCCGAGATGGTCCTCGTCGCCCAGGATGTCGGTCAGCACCGCGCTGCGGTCGCCTTCCTTGATCAGGCCCATTGCAATGCCCGCGACCGGCGCCTTGACCGGCACGCCGGCGTCCATCAGCGCAAGGCTGGTGCCGCACACCGAGGCCATCGAACTCGAGCCATTGGACTCGGTGATCTCGGAGACCACGCGGATGACGTACGGGAAGCTTTCCATGTCGGGCAGCACCGCGGCAACGCCGCGCTTGGCGAGGCGGCCGTGACCGATCTCGCGGCGCTTGGGCGAACCGACGAAGCCGGTCTCGCCGACGCAGTACGGCGGGAAGTTATAGTGCAGCATGAACGGATCCTTGCGCTCGCCCTCGATCGCGTCGATGACCTGGGCGTCGCGGCCGGTGCCGAGCGTGGCGACGACCAGCGCCTGGGTCTCGCCGCGGGTAAACAGCGCGGAACCATGGGTACGCGGCAGCACGCCGACGCGGATCGCGATCGGGCGCACGGTGCGGGTATCGCGGCCGTCGATGCGCGGCTCGCCGGAGAGGATGCGTTCGCGGACGATGCGCTTCTCCAGTTTCGAGATCGCGCCCTTGACATCGTCCTTCGTCCAGCCGTCGTCGGTCGCGAGCTTCTCGACCGCCTCGGCGCGGATCTCGGCCATGCGGTCCTGGCGCGCGAGCTTGTCCTGGATCTGGTAGGCCGAGGTCACCGCAGCGGCATAGTCCGCCTCGATGCGGCTGCGCAGCGTCTCGTCGACCGCCGCGGCCTGCCATTCCCAAGCCGGTTTGCCGGCCTCGGCGGCGAGCTCGCGAATGGCGTTGATCGCGATCTGCTGCTGCTCGTGACCGAACAGCACCGCGTCGAGCATCACCGACTCGGGCAGTTCCTTCGCATCCGATTCGACCATCAGCACGGCATGCTCGGTACCGGCGACGACGAGGTCGAGCTTCGAGGATTCGAGCTGGGTCAGCGTCGGATTCAGCACGAAGCGGCCGTCGATGTAACCGACGCGGGCGGCGCCGATCGGGCCGTTGAACGGCGCGCCGGACAGCGCCAGCGCCGCGGACGAACCGATGATCGCCGGGATGTCCGGGTCGATCTCGCGATCGAGCGAGACCACGGTCGCGATGACCTGGACTTCATTGGTAAAACCTTTCGGGAACAGGGGGCGCAGCGGGCGGTCGATCAGGCGGGAGGTCAGCGTTTCCTTTTCAGAGGGACGGCCTTCCCTCTTGAAGAAGCCGCCGGGGATCTTGCCGGCCGAGTAGGTGCGCTCCTGGTAGTTGACCGTCAGCGGAAAGAAATCGCGGCTCGGATCGGCGGTCTTCTGCGCCACCGCGGTGACCAGCACGACGGTATCGCCCATGCTGACCATGACCGAGCCGGTCGCCTGGCGGGCGATCTCACCGGTTTCCACAACGACCTTGTGGTCGCCGTACTGAAATTCTTTTCTGATTGGGGTCACGATTCGTTCCTTAAGGTGAACACGGTCGTCACGCGGGGCGCATGCCCCGCGGACGGCGTTTACTTGCGCAGGCCGAGACTGGCGATCAGTGCCTGATAGCGGGAGGCATCGTTGTTACGCAGGTAGTCGAGCAATTTCCTGCGACTGCTGACCATCTTCAACAGTCCCTGACGGGAGTGATGGTCATGCTTGTGCTCCTTGAAATGATCGGACAGCTGATCGATACGGGCCGAGAGCAAGGCCACCTGGACTTCAGGCGAACCGGTATCACCATCGAACCGCTGATACTTCTGAACGACGTCTGCCTTGGTTTGTGCGTCTAATCCCATTGTTTTCCGTCCACTTCCGCTGACCTTAAAAGCGCCCTATTTTATCCCGCAAACGCGATGACTTACAAGACGATCGCGGTCCGGTCCCGGGGCGCCCCGGGACCGGTTACTGATTAACCAGTCGTTTCGGCGCGATACGCCCGTCGTCGAGGATGCGGCCGACGCCGAGAAAGCGATCCTCGCGCGTGTAGATCCGTACCAGGCCCTGGCTCGGGGCATGGGGCACGAATACCGGCTGGCCCCGCACCAGAAAATAGGCCACCTCCTGGCTCAGGCGGACGTCCGGCCACTGCCCGAGCGCGTCCTCCATCGAGACCAGGCAGGCGTCGAGGGCCGCCTCGCCGCCGTCGGCGGCGATCCCGGCAAGGGCATCCAGCGTGAACATCCGCCCGGCGTCGAAGGCCCCGACTCCGGTGCGCCGCAGACGGCTGACATGCGCGCCGCAACCGAGCGCCTCGCCGAGTTCGTCGGCCAGCACCCGGATATAGGTCCCCTTCGAGCAGTGCACCTCGACCGTCACGATATCGCCGTCGAAGGCCCGGATCTCGAAATGATGGATCATGACCTGGCGCGGCTTGCGTTCGACCTCTATGCCCTGGTGCGCGAGCTTGTACAGCGGCACGCCATTCTGCTTGACCGCCGAGAACATCGGCGGCACCTGTTCGATCTCGCCGCGGAAGCCCGCGATCGCGGCCTCGACCGCCGCCCGGTCGATTGCCGCGGTATCGCCCCGGCGCATGACCTCGCCCTCGGCATCGCCGGTCGTCGTCCGCGCGCCGAGGCGCATGTCCGCGACATAGCGCTTGTCGGCGTCGAGCAGGAAACCCGACAGCTTGGTCGCCTCGCCGAAGCACAGCGGCAAGAGGCCGTTCGCGAGCGGATCGAGGCTGCCGGTATGGCCGGCCTTGCGGGCGTGGAACAGCCGCTTCGCGTTCTGCAGCGCGGCGTTCGACGTGATCCCGGACGGCTTGTCCAGCAACAGGATGCCGGTCACGTCGCGCCCCTTCGGGCGGGGAGGCCTCCTGTTCATGGTTCCTTATCACCTCCGCTTGCGCCGCCCGGACCCGACGAGGCGATCAGGGCGGCGAGACGGGCGCCGGTGTCCAGCGTCTCGTCGTAGACAAAATGCAGCTGCGGCACCACGCGCAGCACCAGGCGCCGCCCGAGTGCATGGCGCAGGAACGGCGCCGCGCGGTTCAGGATCTCGACCGATTCCGCGGCACCTTCGGCATCGCTGCCGAGCACGGTCATGTACACCTTCGCATGGGCGAGGTCCTTCGACACCCGCACCTCGGAGATCGTGACCATGCCGACGCGCGGGTCCTTGACCTCGGTCTGGACCAGCTGGGCGAGGTCGCGCTGGATCTGCTCGGCGACGCGCAGCGAACGGCTGTATTCTCTGGACATGGCGTTATGGTCGCTCCGGCTCCGGCGGCCGGTTGAAACCGGTCGCCGGAGGCCTTACTGGAGTTCCCGTTTGACCTCGATCTTCTCGTAGACCTCGATCTGGTCGCCGGCGCGGACGTCATTGTAGTTGCGCACGCCGATACCGCATTCGGTGCCGGCCTTGACCTCGCTGACGTCGTCCTTGAAGCGGCGCAGCGACTCGAGCTCGCCCTCGAAGATCACGACATTGTCGCGCAGCACGCGGATCGGATTGTTGCGCCTGACCGCGCCCTCGACGACGAGACAGCCCGCGATCAGGCCGAACTTCGGCGAGCGGAACACCTCGCGGACCTCGGCGAGGCCGACGATCTGCTCCCGGATCTCCGGCGTCAGCATGCCGGTCAGCGCCTGCCGCACTTCATCGATCGCGTCGTAGATGATGCTGTGGTAACGCAGATCGACGCCGTTCTCCTCGGCGGTACGGCGCGCAACCGCGTCGGCGCGGACATTGAAACCGATCACCAGCGCGCTCGACGCCAGCGCGAGATTGATGTCGGATTCGGTGATGCCGCCGACGCCGCTCGAGATCACGTTGACCCTGACCTCGTCGTTGGACAACTTGGTCAAGGCATCCTTCAGCGCCTCGACCGAGCCCTGCACGTCGGCCTTGATGACGATATTGATGCCGACGCCCGCTTCCTTGCCGATGTGCGAGAACATGTCCTCGAGACGGGCCGACTTCTTCGCCGCGAGCTTGACGTCGCGGAACTTGCCCTGACGGAACAACGCGACCTCGCGCGCCTTGCGCTCGTCCTGGATCACGATCATCTCGTCGCCGGCGTTCGGCGTACCGGACAGGCCGAGCACGACGACCGGGATCGACGGGCCGGCCTCGTCGATCTTGCGGCTGCTCTCGTCGAACATCGCGCGCACGCGGCCGTATTCGCAGCCGGCGAGGATCACGTCGCCACGCCGCAGCGTACCGTTCTGCACCAGGATCGTCGCCACGGGGCCACGGCCCTTGTCGAGGCTCGACTCGATGACGGTGCCGGCCGCCGGGCGATCCGCCACGGCCTTGAGTTCCATGACCTCGGCCTGCAGCAGGATCGCTTCGAGGATGTTGTCGATGCCCTGGCCGGTCTTGGCCGAGACGCCGACGAACATCGTATCCCCGCCCCACTCCTCGGGCACCACGCCCTGCGCGACCAGCTCCTGCTTGACGCGGTCGAGATCGGCCTCGGGCTTGTCGATCTTGTTGATCGCGACGATCATCGGCACCTTGGCGGCGCGCGCATGCTCGATCGCCTCGATGGTCTGCGGCTTGACGCCGTCGTCGGCGGCAACGATCAGCACGACGATGTCGGTGACCTTGGCGCCACGGGCGCGCATCGCGGTGAACGCCGCGTGGCCCGGGGTGTCGAGGAAGGTGACCATGCCGCGGTCGGTCTCGACATGATAGGCGCCGATATGCTGGGTGATGCCGCCGGCCTCGCCGGCGGCGACGCGCGTGCGGCGGATATGGTCGAGCAGCGAGGTCTTGCCGTGGTCGACATGGCCCATGATCGTGACCACCGGCGGACGCTGCGCAGCCTCGCCGCCGGCCTCTTCCTCGGTCGTCAGCAGGGCCTCCTCGATCGCGTTCTCCTGCAGCAGGCGCGGCTTGTGCCCCATCTCCTCGACGAGGATCGTCGCGGTCTCCTGGTCGAGGACCTGGTTGATCGTCACCATGCTGCCCATCGTCATCATCGCCTTGATGACTTCGGCGGCCTTGACCGACATCTTCTGCGCCAGCTCACCGACCGTGATCGTCTGCGGGATGGTCACCTCGCGCACGATCGGGGCGGTCGGCATCTCGAAGCCGTGGCGGCCGCCGCCGGCGGACGGCGTCGAGGACTTGGCCCAGGCCTTCTTCTTGCGGCGGGCGCCGAGCTTGGAGGACGTGACATGCAGTTCCTCGCGGCCGTAACGGGTATCGCGATCCTCGCGCTTCTTGCGACGCTTGCCCTTCTTGTCGCCCTTGTCCTCGCCCTCGGTCTTGGGCGCCGGCGCTTCGGCCTGGCGCGCGGGTTCGGTCGTCCCCGGCGCAGCGGGCGCTTCGGCCTCGACCGCAGGCGCGACCGTCGGTGTCGGCGCGACCGGGGCCGCCTGCTCGGCCGGGGTCTCGACCGGCGGGGCCTTGAACGCGGTCTCGGCCTCGAGTTTCTGCGCGGCGGCTTCCGCCTCGGCCTCGCGGCCCTTCGCTGCCTCGTTCTCGGCGGCGACCAGTTCGCCGCGCATCGCATAGGTGCGCTTGCGGCGATACTCGACATTGACCTTGCGGGTGCGGGCCACCTTGAGGCGACCGCCGCCCGGGGACGGCGTACTCTGCTTCAGTTCGCTGACGGTCTTGCGGCGCAGCGTGATCTTCTTCGGGTCCCCTTCCCTGGCCGGCTCGCTGCCACGGGCGTTGCGCAGGTGCGTCAGCAGCTCCATCTTGTCCTTGTCGCTGATGGTCTGGTCTTCGCCCCTGACTTCGAGCCCGGCCTCGCCGAGTTGGGAAATCAGGCGATCGACCGGAATGCCGACGACGTCGGCCAGCTGTTTTACCGTTACATCTGCCATAAGTTCACTGCCTGCCTGTCATTGACCACGTTACATTCACATTACGCCGCGCGGCGCTTCACTCGGCGTGCTGCTTTTCCTTCGCTTCCGCCTCGGCGAACCACGGGGCGCGTGCCGCCATGATCAGCGCGCTCGCGCGCTCCGGATCGAGCGTGTCGTCGATCTCGAGCAGGTCGTCGACCGCCAGTTCGGCGAGGTCTTCCTGCGTCGAGACACCGCCGGCCGCGAGCTTGCGCGCCAGCGCCTCGTCCATGCCTTCGAGATTCAGCAGATCCTCGGCCGGTTCGCCGCCGGCCTCTTCCTCGCCGGCGATCGCGCGGGTCAGCAGCACGTCGCGGGCGCGGTCGCGCAGCTCCTGCACGATGTCCTCGTCGAATTCCTCGATCTCGAGCAGCTCCTTGGTCGGCACGTAGGCGATTTCCTCGATGCTCGAGAAGCCTTCCTGCACGAAGATCAGCGCGAGGTCCTCATCGACGTCGAGCTGTTCCATGAACATCTTCTGCAGCGTCGCGGCCTCGGCCTCGCTCTTCTCCTCGGCCTGCTGCTCGGTCATGATGTTGAGCTCCCAGCCGCTCAGCTGGCTGGCGAGGCGCACATTCTGGCCGCCGCGACCGATCGCCTGCGACAGGTGCTCCTCCTTGACCGCGAGATCCATGCTGCCGGACTCTTCATCGACGACGATCGACTCGACCTCGGCCGGCGACATCGCGTTGATGACGAACTGGGCCGGATTCTCGTCCCACAGGATGATGTCGATGCGCTCGCCGGCCAGCTCGTTCGACACGCTCTGCACGCGCGAACCGCGCATGCCGACGCAGGCGCCGACCGGATCGATGCGCTCGTCGTTGCTCTTGACCGCGATCTTCGCGCGCGAACCCGGATCGCGGGCGGCGGCGACGATCTCGATCAGGCCCTCGCCGACCTCCGGCACCTCGAGCTTGAACAGCTCGACCAGCAGTTCCGGCGCGGTGCGGCTGACGTGCAGCTGCGGACCGCGCGACTCCGGGCGCACGGCCTTGAGATAGACGCGCAGACGGTCGCCGGGGCGCACCGATTCGCGCGGGATCAGATCCTCGCGCGACAGCAGCGCCTCGGCGTTGGCGCCGACGTCGATGATGACATTGCCGCGGTCGACGCGCTTGACGACGCCGGTCAGCAGTTCGCCGACCCGATGCTCGTATTGCTCGACGACATGGGCGCGCTCGGCCTCGCGGACCTTCTGGATGATGACCTGTTTCGCGGCCTGGGCAGCGATGCGGCCGAAGGCCAGCGATTCGATCGGCTCCTCGATGAATTCACCGGGCTGGATATCGGGATTCTTCTCGCGCGCCTCGGCCAGCGTGAGCTGCGCGTCCGGGTTCTCGATCACTGCCTCCGGGTCGGACTCGTCGATGACCTGCCAGCGGCGGAAGGTGTCATACTCGCCGGTCTCGCGGTCGATCGCGACGCGAACCTCGATGTCGCCCTGGTAACGCTTCTTGGTCGCCGCGGCCAGCGCCGATTCGATCGCGCTGACGATCACGTCCTTGCCGATGCCCCGTTCATTGGACACCGCGTCAACGACCATCAAGATTTCCTTGCTCATGTTCGACTGCCTCTGCAAATAATACCTGACACACTGTCCGCATCCGCGAACCCGGACCCGGCCTCCTACAATTCCGGCACCAGCCGGGCCTTCTCTATCCTGTTCAGCGGCAGCCGTATCTCGCGGCCGTCGACCTCGAGCAGCACCTCGCCGCCGCGGAGGCCCTGCAGCAGCCCCCTGAAATTGCGCTGGCCGTCGACCGGCGCATCGGTGCGCAGCTTGACCTCGCGCCCGCTGAAACGCTCGAAGTCGCGCGCCGCCGTCAATGGCCGATCGAGACCCGGCGACGACACCTCGAGCGTGTAATGCCCCGTGATCGGATCCTCGACATCGAGGACGCCGCTGACCTGACGGCTGACCCGCTCGCAATCGTCGACCGTGACCCCGCCTTCCCTGTCGATATACAGCCGCAGGGTCTGGCCGGCGCCGCGCGGCACGTACTCGATCGCGACCAGCTCGCAACCCGACATCGTCACGGCCGGCTCGAGGATCTGCCGCAGTCTCGGGTTGCCTTCCATCTGCCTCACCCCGCCAAAAACAAAAAATGGGCCAAAGGCCCACTCAGACTACCCGCGGCGCCGCGACGGCGCCTGCTGTCAACTGCATGGTGATGAGTGGCCCGATCGCCGACGACTCTGCCGTCTCACCAGAGGTTGCATATTATAGGAACATGAATTTCTTTTTTCAATCAATAAATAAAGGGGGCGCTACCCTTTATTTTCAATGATCTTTTCAAGCGCCGCGACGGCGAAATCGGCGGCATCCGAGAACGGGGTCAGGATCAGCTCGACGCCCTGCGCGCGCAGCAGGTCGGCATCGGTCGGGGTATGCATCGCGACCGCGATGTGGCCGTGGTAACCCGCGCTGCGCAGCCCGTGCAGCAGCGCGAGGCGCGGATCGGTATCGGTCAGGCCGACGGTATTGCGCGGGATCGCCGCGATCACGCCGCGCACATATGCCAGCGGCAGGTGGGCGATGAACTCGGGATCGGTCGCGTCGCCGAAGGTGCCATCGTACCCCTCCTTCCGCCAACCCTCCAGGACCTCGGGGTCGAAGTCGATGCCGTAGACCGTGTAACCGTCGCGCACGAGGCGGCGGCCGATCTCGCGGCCGTAACGGCCGAGGCCGAACAGCAGAAAGTCGTAGCGGGCCGATGGGGACTGTTCATCAGCGGCGTCCTCGCGAAAGGCCCGATGGCGCTCGAACGGCCCGAGCCAGGGCTCGCAGAACCGGTACAGATGATGCGAATAGGTGATCATGTAGGTCGACAGCGCGATCGTCACCAGCCCGACCAGCGTCACCAGCCCCATCGATTCCTGGGTGACATGCCCGATGGTCACGCCCATCGCCATGAAGATCAGCGAGAACTCGCTGATCTGCGCGACCGTCAGCCCGGCAAGAAAGCCGGTGCGCTTGCGATAGCCCATCCAGCCCATGATCGCGAGCACGATCAGCGGGTTGCCGATCAGCACGAACAGCGACAGCACGATCGCCGGGCCGACCTGGTGGCCGAGCGTTGAAAGGTCGAGGCTGACGCCGAGACCGATGAAGAAGAACAGCAGCAGGAAATCGCGCAGGCTGCCGAGCCGCGAGCCGATCGCGTCGCGGAACTGCGTCGATGCCAGCGACACGCCGGCCAGCAACCCGCCGAGTTCGATGCCGAAGCCGAGCCAGTGACCGACCGCGGCGAGCGCCGCGGCCCAGCCGACCGCGAAGATCACCATCAGCTCCGGTGAGCGCGCGATCTGGCGCATGACCGGGTCGGCGAGATAGCGGATGAACAGGACGACGAAGCCGAGCACGGCCACGCCACTGAGCAGCACGCGAAGGATATCGGCGGTGCCGGTGCCCTCGGCGATGCCGACGCCGAGCGCCGACAGCACCACCATCGCCAGCACGACGACGATGTCCTGCACGATCAGGAAACCGAGCGCGATCTTGCCGTGCAGGGAATCGATCTCCTTCTTGTCGGAGAGCAGCTTGACGATGATGATCGTGCTCGAAAACGTCAGCGCGATGCCGACGTAGACCGCGGTCATCATGTCGATGCCGAGCGCGATACAGATCAGGAAACCGAACACCGCGGTGAAGATCACCTGGCCGAGGCCGGTCGCGAGCGCGACCGCGCCCAGCGTGCGCACCAGCTTCAGGTCGAGTTTGAGCCCGACCAGAAACAGCAGCACCGCGATGCTGATCTCGGACAGCAGCGCGATGTAGTCGGTCGAGCGCGCGATGCCGAGCGCGTCGGGGCCGGCGAGGATGCCGACCGCGATGAAGGTCACCACCAGCGGCTGGCGCAACATCAGCCCGATGAGCCCGACCACCGAGGCCAGCAGGATCAGCGCCGCGATTTCGTAAAAGGTGTGCTCAAACGCGATATCCATAGCCTGCCCGACCCCCGACCCGACGCCCGAGCCTGACATTGGCGCCGCCCGACTTCAACGGCACACGAAGGCTATGGACATTTACCATTAAATTAAGTAAGGTCTAATAACGTCAATTAATGTATGGTTATTAGTTGACCGGCCCGGTCGGGCATCGCTGCGCCGCAGGACCGCCTGACCTGAAATGTACCTTATCAATCAGTGAAATGGGAGATAGTCATGGTCAAGATGAGCCACTATACGATGCTGGTCGCGATGTTCGGGACCGCGCTGTTCCTGTTCGTCGTCCTGCCGATCATCACCGGCGTCTGAACCGGCATGCCCCTGCCTCGCGGCGCGGCCGAGCCGCTGCCGCGAGGCAAGCCCCCGGGCGGCTGACTCTCGTCGCCGCCCTCCTTCTTTATTCGTTCATTCAACGGGAGTAGATTCAGAGACCCGGGCCCTGACCGCCCGTCGCGGGGTATTTCGACCACCACAGCGAATGGAGGGTTGCGCCATGAGCATCGGTAAACTCGGAATGCTTGCGTTGTTGTTCGGCACGGCGGCGTTTGTGTTTGTCGTGATTCCGCTGACCTCAGGGGTTTGAATGGCGGTGGCCGGCGACGCCTCGTAGCGATCGGGCGTCGCCGGCCCGGCAGGCTCACAAACAAAAAAGGCCAGCGGAAGCGCTGGCCTTTCTTCTGGTGTTGGTAGCGGGGGCAGGATTTGAACCTACGACCTTCGGGTTATGAGCCCGACGAGCTACCAGGCTGCTCCACCCCGCACCGGAACGTTAAGCCGCTCATAGTAGCAATTCCGGCAGGGGAATAGCAAGGGCGCCGAAGGCCGGTCACACCTCGAAGGTCACGAACGCGACCGCGTAGTTGGTCTCGTCGGACAGGCTTAGGTGGCCGGCCCGGATGCCGGCCTCGACGCGGAACTGCTCGGCGCGGCCGCTGTATTCGAGCAAGGGGCGGCCCATCGCGTCATGCCCGACGCCGATGTCATGCAGGCCGAGGCCGTCGCGAAAGCCGGTGCCGAAGGCCTTGGCGGCGGCCTCCTTCGCGGCGAAGCGCTTGGCCAGGAAGCGGCCGCGGCGGGCTTCGGCCTGGCTGCGATACTCGACCATCTCGGTCGCGGTCAGGATGCGCTCGGCGAAGCGATCGCCGAAGCGTTCGACGTTCGCGTCCATGCGCTCGATCTGGACGATATCGACACCGACGCCGTGGATCATCGGTTCATCCCCGGCGCGCCTCGACCATCAGACGCTTCATTTCGCGCACGGCCTCCTCGAAGCCGGTGAACAGCGCGCGCGCGATGATCGCATGGCCGATGTTCAGCTCGCGCACGTCGGCGAGCGCGGCGATCGGCTGGACGTTGTGATAATGCAGGCCGTGACCGGCGTTGACCTGGAGTCCGGCGGTAACGCCGCGCCGGACCGCGTCGGCGATGCCCGCGAGCAGTTCATCGGCCGCCGGCGTGCCCCAGGCCTCGGCATAGTGACCGGTATGGATCTCGATCGCCGGCGCGCCGGCGCGCGCGGCGGCGTCGATCTGCTTTGGGTCGGCGTCGATGAACAGCGAGACCTTGCAGCCGGCCGCCTTGAGCCGCTCGCAGGCGTCGCGGATGCGATCGGGCTGGCCGGCGACATCGAGGCCGCCCTCGGTGGTCAGTTCCTCGCGGCGCTCGGGGACGAGACAGCAGTCGCTCGGGCGGATGCGTTCGGCGATCGCGATCATCTCGTCGGTGACTGCCATCTCGAGGTTCATGCGTGTCTGCAGGATGTCCTTCAGCAGAAGGACGTCGCGCTCCTGGATATGGCGGCGGTCCTCGCGCAGGTGCAGCGTGATGCTGTCGGCGCCGGCCTGCTCGGCCGCGATCGCGGCCTGCACCGGATCCGGATAGCGGGTCCGCCGCGCCTGGCGCAGCGTCGCGACGTGGTCGATGTTGACGCCCAGCAATATCGGGGGCTGATTCATGCGGTCTACCGTGATTCCTCGCCGATGTCTTCGGGGACCTGGCCCGCGCGCGTGGCCGGCCGGAACAGCTCGCGGCTGCGCAGCGGCCGGCCGCCGAGGCAGATCGCGAGCGCCATACGCATCAGCGTGCGCGCCTCGCGCAGGCTGACCGGATCCTGTAACTCTCCGGCGGCGAGGTCGATCAAGCTGCGGCCGCGGAGGCACACGCCGCAGCGCCCCGCGGTCTCGCGGACGCCGCGGATCGCGACCGGTCCCCGTTCGGGATGATACTCATACTCGGCGCCGGCGTCGATCGGCGCCCCGCTCTCGACATCGTGATCGAGCACGAGGCCGTAGCCGATCTCGCCGAGCAGCGTCAGCTCGAAGCGACGCAGCGCGCGCTGTTCGCGGACCGCATCGAGCGCCGGATCGGCAAGGCCCGCGACCGCGTCCTCGTAGGCCTCGAACAGGCGCGGATGCGGGTCATCGCGCGCGAGCAGCTTCATCAGCAATTCATTCATGTAGAAGCCGCTGATCAACGCGCGGCCCTGCAGGGCCAGCGGCCGTCCGCCCGGCGCGCGCAGCTCGGCCCCGCCGAGCGTCGCCAGTTCGCCGCGGCCGGCAGCGCTGACCAGCAACGGCCGGAACGGCTGCAACACCGCGCCGAGGCGGGACTTCGGCCGACGCGCGCCGCGGGCGACGACCGCGATGCGGCCCTGCGCGGCCGTGAACAACTCGACGATCAGGCTGCTGTCGCGCCACGGGCGCGGGTGCAGGACCCAGGCCGGCTCGAGGGAGAGGCGCAGCATCGCCGGCTCACTCCCCGTAGCCGAGCGCGCGCAGCGCGCGCTCGTCGTCCGACCACTTCTCCTTGACCTTGACCCACAGCTGCAGGAACACCTTGTGGCCGATCAGGCGCTCGATGTCCTCGCGCGCCTCCTGGCCGATGCGTTTCAGCATCGCGCCGCCCTTGCCGATGACGATCGCCTTCTGCGAGTCGCGCTCGACCCAGATCAGCGCGTGGATGCGCGCGAGTCCTTCGTCCTCGACATAGCTCTCGATCTCGACGGTCACCGCATACGGCAGCTCCTGGCCGAGGTGGCGCATCAGCTTCTCGCGGATCAGCTCGGCGGCGAGGAAGCGCTCGCTGCGATCGGTGATCTGTTCCTCCGGATACAACGGCGGCGATTCGGGCAGCAGGGCCGCGAGCATGCGTTCGAGCTCGGGCACCTGACTGCCGTGGACCGCGGAGATCGGCACGATCTCGCGAAACGGATAGCGCGCGCGCAGCGCATCGATATGCGGCAGCAGCGCGGTCTTGTCCTTGAGACGATCGACCTTGTTCAGCGCGAGCACGACCGGGACCTCGACCTCCTTCAGCAGGCCGAGGATGTAGTCGTCCTCGTCGGTCCACTTGAGGCCGTCGACGACGAACAGCACGACATCGACATCGGCGATCGCCCCGCTCGCGGCGCGGTTCATGAGGCGGTTCATCGCGCGGCCGCCGGGCTTGTGCAATCCCGGGGTGTCGACGTAGATCGTCTGCGCGTCCGCGGTGGTATGGATGCCGAGCAGGCGGTGACGGGTCGTCTGCGGGCGTCTCGAGGTGATCGCGATCTTCTGGCCGAGGATCCGGTTCAGCAGGGTCGACTTGCCGACGTTCGGCCGACCGATGATCGCGACATGACCGGAGCGGTACATCGTCTCAGACTCCGCCCTGTCCCTGCAGCAGCGCGAGCGCGCGGGCCGCGGCGTCCTGCTCGGCCTTGCGGCGGCTGCCGCCCTCGCCTTCCACCGGCTCGGGCAGGCCGTCGATGCGGCACTCGACGCGGAACACGCGCGCATGCTCGCGACCGTGGGTATCGGCGACGCGATAGTCGGGCAAGGGGCGCTGGCGCGCCTGCAGCCATTCCTGCAGGCGCGTCTTCGGGTCCTTGATCGCGAGGTCCAGCGACACCGCGCCGGTCTCGGGCGCGAGGATGCGTTCGACGAATTCGCGCGCCGCGTCGATGCCGCCGTCGAGCCAGACCGCGCCGATCACCGCCTCGAGCGCGCCGGCGAGGATCGAATCGCGGCGAAAGCCGCCGCTCTTGAGTTCGCCGGGTCCGAGTCTGAGCGCATTGCCGAGCTCGAGACGACGGGCCACGCCGGCGAGGGTCTCGCCGTTGACGAGATTCGCGCGCAGGCGGCTCAGCGTGCCTTCGTCGCTATCGGGAAACTGGCGGAACAGGATCGCAGAGACCACGAGGCTCAGCACGGCGTCGCCGAGAAATTCGAGGCGCTCGTTATTGGGGCTGCCATGGCTGCGGTGCGTAAGCGCGGTCTCGAGCAGCGCGTCAGTGACGGACTCGAGCCCGAGGGCGCGGCGCAGCCTGGCAGTCGCGTCAGTCAACTAACCGGTGAATTCGACTTTTTCGTTGAACGAAGCCAGCAGCCAGAGATTGCCGTAGAACCGGGTACGCACCTCGTAGTCGACGCTGACGATGCGGCGATTGCCCTCGATCCTGACCGTGATGTGTTCCGGCTTGACGTTCTGGACGTTGTTGATCGACAACCGCCGCATCAGGTGGTCGCGAATCTCGCGGACGTTACCGGCCTTCTCGTCCTCGCTGGCCAGCGACTTCAGTGACGACTTGACGCTGAAGTTTTCGAGATAGACCGGGGTCAGCTTGGCCCCCGAGTAGACGAAGAACGCGATCAGCGCGGCGCCGATCAGGACGCCGACGAGCGTGATGCCGCGTTGCGCGTGAGGTAAGGCTGGCATGCATGAACCCCCTGCCGGATCACCGGCGCTGAATATCGAGGAAACCCGGACCACTCGGGTCCAGACTATGCCGATTCATATGCAAAAACAGTGCACAGTTCACGCCGGCGCGGCCCGCGCGCGTCATTTCAGCCGGCTGCCGATCCGCTCCCACAGCACGGTGTTGCGGTCGGAATCCCAGCTCATCCAGATCATGAACGCCCGCCCGACCAGGTATTCGTCGGGGACCGGGCCCCAGAAACGGCTGTCGTTGCTGTTGTCGCGGTTGTCGCCCATCGCGAAATAATAGCCTGCCGGCACGATAAATTCCCCTTCCGCGATCCGGTGCCGGCTCTGTACCAGGATCTCGTGTTCCCGATCGCCGATGCGCTCGGTGCGCAGGCTGGCGCCGCTCATCGAGCGCCCGGCGCCGACGCCGACATACTCGCCGAGCAGGCGCTGCTCCAGCGGCTCGCCGTTGACATAGAGGATCTTGTCCTCGTAGCGCAGGTGGTCGCCGGGCAGGCCGACGATGCGCTTGATGTAGTCGACCGAGGGGTCCTCGGGATAGCGGAAGACCGCGATATCGCCGCGGGCGGGGCTGCCGACCTCGATGACCCTGGTATTGATGACCGGCAGGCGGATCCCGTAGCTGTACTTGTTGACGAGGATGAAGTCGCCGGCGATCAACGTCGGCATCATCGAGCCCGAGGGGATCCGGAACGGTTCGACGAGAAAGGCGCGCAGCACCAGTACGACCAGGATGATCGGGAAGAACGAGCGCGCATAATCGACCAGCGTCCCCGGCTTGCGGATCTCGTCGAGGCGGGCCGGGTTGACGCCCTCGCCCTCGCGCGCGATCAGCGCGGCGGCCTCCGCCTCGCGCGCCGGCTTCAGGCGCCAGACGTCGAACAGCCAGATCAGCCCGGTGACGAGCAGCGCGAGGATCATCGCGGCCTGAAAATCGAAGCTCATCCCTTCTTCCCCGTATGCAGCACGGCCAGGAAGGCGTCCTGGGGTATCTCGACAGTGCCGATCTGTTTCATGCGTTTCTTCCCTGCCTTCTGCTTCTCGAGCAGCTTGCGTTTGCGGGTGATGTCGCCGCCGTAGCACTTGGCGGTGACGTTCTTGCGCAGGGCCTTGACGGTCTCGCGCGCGATGATGCGCGAGCCGACCGCGGCCTGGATCGCGACATCGAACATCTGCCGCGGGATCAGCTCGCGCATCTTCTCGGCCAGTTCGCGACCGCGCGGCGTCGCGCGTTCGCGGTGGACGATCACCGACAATGCATCGACGTGATCGCCGTTGATCATCAGCTCGAGGCGGACGAGATCGGCGGCCTGATAGCGCAGGAAATGATAGTCGAAAGAGGCATAGCCGCGGCTGACCGACTTCAGGCGGTCATGGAAATCCATGACGATCTCGCTCATCGGCAACTCATAGCTCAGGATCACCTGCTTGCCGTGATAGTGCATCTTCTTCTGCACGCCGCGCTTCTCCTCGCACAGCGTGATCACTGCGCCGAGGTGCGACTGCGGCACCAGGATGTCGGCATGGATGATCGGCTCGCGGATCTCGGCGATCTGGCCGGGATCGGGCAGCCTGGTCGGATTGTCGACCTGGTGTACCCGGCCGTCGGTGGTCATGACTTCGTAGATCACGGTCGGCGCGGTGGTGATCAGGTCGAGGTCGTACTCGCGCTCGAGCCGCTCCTGGATGATCTCCATGTGCAGCATGCCGAGGAAGCCGCAGCGGAAACCGAAACCGAGCGCGATCGAGGTCTCGGGCTCGTAGAACAGCGCAGCATCGTTCAGGCGCAGCTTGGACAGCGCGTCACGCAGGTCCTCGTAGCTCTCGGCACTGATCGGGAACAGGCCGGCGAACACCATCGGCTTGATCGCCTTGAAGCCCGGCAGCGGCGCCGTGGCCGGACGATCGGTCATGGTCAGCGTATCGCCGACCGGCGCGCCGTCGATCTCCTTGATGCCGGCGATGACGAAGCCGACCTCGCCGGGCCCGAGCGAACCGGTGTCCTTCGGCTTCGGCGTGAAGATGCCGACCTTGGTGCAGAGGTGATTGCGGCCGGTCGACATCACCAGGACCTTTTTCCCGGATTCAAGACGGCCGTCGACGACGCGCACCAGCGAGACGACGCCGAGGTAGTTGTCGAACCAGGAGTCGATGATCAGCGCGCGCAGCGGCGCATCGGGGTTGCCGCGCGGCGGCGGAATGCGCCTGACCAGTTCCTCGAGCAGTTCGCCGATGCCGAGGCCGGTCTTGGCGCTGACATGCAAGGCGCTCTTCGCCTCGATGCCGATGATGTCCTCGATCTCGGCGGCGACGCGGTCCGGCTCGGCCGTCGGCAGGTCGATCTTGTTCAGCACCGGCACCACTTCCAGCCCCTGCTCGATCGCGGTATAGCAGTTTGCGACCGTCTGCGCCTCGACGCCCTGCGAGGCATCGACGACCAGCAGCGCGCCCTCGCAGGCCGCGAGCGAACGCGACACCTCGTAGGAGAAGTCGACGTGACCGGGGGTATCGATGAAATTCAGCAGGTAGCTGCGGCCGTCCTTCGCGATGTAGCCCAGCGATACGCTCTGGGCCTTGATCGTGATACCGCGCTCGCGCTCGATGTCCATCGAGTCGAGGATCTGTTCCGACATCTCGCGCTCGGTGAGGCCGCCGCAGGTCTGGATCAGGCGGTCGGCAAGGGTCGACTTGCCATGGTCGATGTGCGCAATGATCGAAAAATTGCGGATATGCTCCATAAGGGGCTGAATTTCAAAGGCTCCGGATAAACAAGCGGGGAGCGCTCGCACGCTCCCCGCGCAATCATACCAGAACCGGGGCGGGATTATTCGATCTTGAGGGCGAGGAAGATCGGGCTGCCGCGACGCTGCACCAGCACCGGCACCGACTTGCCCGCCGGCAGATCCTTGACCAGATCCTTCAGATGGGCGGCATCGCGGACCTCGATGTTGTCGAAGCGCATCAGCAAGTCACCGCGGCGAATGCCGGCACGGGACGCCGGCCCCGTCTCCACCGACTCGACGACGACGCCGTTCTTGCCCTCGAGTTCCTCGAGCAGCTCGCCGCTCGGGTTCGTGACCACGAGCTTGAGACGATCGATCGTCACGTTCGGATCGTCGCGGCGCGACACCCGCACCTCGTCGTCCTCGGGCAGTTCCATGATCGTGATCTTCAGCGTCAGCGGCTTGCCTTCGCGCATGACCTTGACCTCGGCGTCGGAACCGACCGCCGTCGCGCCGACCATCGGCGGCAGCGCCGACGAGCTGCCGACCTCGCGACCGCGGTAGGCGACGATGACGTCGCCGACCTGGATGCCGGCCGCCTCGGCCGGGCTGTCCGGCAGCACGCGCGCGACCAGCGCGCCGATCGGCTTGCTCATGCCGAAGGATTCGGCAAGCTCGCGGGTGACGTCCTGGATCAGGATGCCGAGCCAGCCGCGGCTGACATGGCCCTGGGTCCGCAACTGGTCGACGACATGCATCGCCATGTCGATCGGGATCGCGAACGACAGGCCCATGAAGCCGCCGGTGCGACTGTAGATCTGCGAGTTGATGCCGACGACCTCGCCCTTGAGGTTGTAGAGCGGTCCGCCCGAGTTGCCGGGATTGATCGCGACGTCGGTCTGGATGAACGGCACGTAGTTCTCGTTCGGCAGGCTGCGGCCGATCGCGCTGACGATGCCGGCAGTCACCGAATGTTCGAAGCCGAACGGCGAGCCGATCGCGAGCACCCAGTTGCCGACCTTCAGATCATCGGACTTGCCGATCTTCGCGACCGGCAGACCGCTGGCATCGATCTTCAGCAGCGCGACGTCGCTGCGCTTGTCGGTGCCGATGACCTCGGCGATGAACTCGCGGCGATCGCTGAGCCGCACCACGACCTCGTCGGCATCGCGGATCACATGGTTATTGGTGAGGACATAGCCGTCGCTCGAGATGATGAAGCCGGAGCCGAGCGAACGCTCGCTGAACTCCTCGCCGGGCGCCCCGCCGAATTCGTCGCCGAAGAAGCGGCGCAGGAAATCGTCGAACGGACTGCCGGGCGGCAGATCGCGATGCTGACGGCGCATCGACTCGCGGCTGACCTTGGTCGTCGTGCTGATATTCACGACCGCGGGGCTGCTCTTCTCGACCAGCGCGGTGAAATCGGGCAGGTCGCGGGCAACGGCGGTGTTCGCAACCAGCATCAGCGCGAGCGCCAGCCATCCCATCGTCATCGTCACCCTCGCGGGGTCGGTCCTTGTCATATCGGCTCCTGTAGACTCACTGGCCCGTCGTCCGGGTCCCTTCGCGCCCCGCGCCGGTCGCATCCGGCCGGGGCTGATAGTTCATGACGGCCTCGCCGGTGCTGTCGGCAAGGCGCAGCAGGCTCGGCTGGTGGGCATGGCTGCCCGCGCTGTGGCGGGCATAGCGCCTGAGCCATGCGAAGCCGGCCAGCAGGCCGATGACCCCGCCGATGGCGGCGGCGCCATCGGCCTGCTCCCAGCCCAGCGCGTTCGCGAGCAACTGGCCACCGATCGCGCCGAGCAGCATCCATACCAGCGGCATCAGGTAGACCGCAAGCGAGGCCCTGACCAGCGCGCTGTCCTCGAGACCGATCACGACGCGTTCGCCGAGGCGGGCGCCGATCGAGTTGTCGATGCGCAAACGCGCGCGCTTGCGGAACATCCGCGAGATGATCCCGGAACCGCAGCCCTTCTGCACCGCGCAGGCGTCGCACACCGCCTTGCGCTCGGTCTCGACCCAGACGTGGTCGCCTTCGACGGCGACGACTTCGGCGGTTTCGGTCACGATGGCCATGTCAGATTCCGGTGGGTGGCCGCCGACGGCCCCGGTCGCAGACTGTCGCTGTCGGGATCCTCGCTGGCACGGGCGAAGGGGTTACTGCGAGCCGTGGCTGACCACGCGGAGGTAGGACAGCGGGTCGTCGCGGCCGGCCTGCATCGACTGCGACTGAAAGTTCATCAGGTAATCGTAGAGATTCGGCGAGCCGCCGGGCAGCATGCCCGGGCGCCCCGACACGGTCTGGAGGCGGATCCACTGCTGGGCTTGCGGCTGCTGGCCGTCGGCCTCGACGCGCGCCTCCGCGGCATCGAGTTCGGCCAGCAACGTCGCCAGCACCGGTTCGGCCTCGGCGGTCATCACCTGCGGGACGCCGGCGGTCGCCACCACCGGCGGGGCGCTCACCCCGGCATCCTGCTCGATGCCGATGACGCCGAACACCGCGATCGCGGTCATCGACGCGGCAAGCGCGAAGCCGATCGTGGCCTTGCTGCGGGCATGGGTGACGGCGGCTGCGGGGGCCTGGTCGGCGCGGGGGTTGAGGAAGACGGGTTCTTGTTCAAGGGCAACGCGGAGGCGTTCGGAGAGGTCGATGCTGACGTATCTGGGCAAGGTGCCGCGCATCGCATCACCGATCAGGTGATAGTCGCGCCAACACGCCTGCATCGCGGGATCATCGCGCAGGGACTTCATCACCGGGGTCATTTCCCATCCCGCGAGCTCGTCGTCCACCAGCGTGGAGATCTTGTCGGCATTGCGATTCGTCATAAGCCACACCTGTTGCATAGGGTCATCATCGGTCCCGTCCCGCCGCTCAGTCCAGCAGCGGCTTGAGCTTGTTGTTGATCGCCTCGCGGGCGCGGAAGATGCGCGAGCGGACCGTGCCCACCGGGCAGGCCATGCGCTCGGCTATCTCTTCATAACTCAGTCCGTCGAGCTCGCGCAAGGTGATCGCCACGCGCAAGTCCTCGGGCAGGCGCTCGATCGCGTTGCGCACGGTCTCTTCGATCTCGTCCCGGACCAGCAGACGCTCCGGCGTCGCGTAGTCCTTCAAATCCGATTCGCCTTCCAGATAGCTCGCGTCCTCGGCATCGATATCGACATTCGGCGGCTTGCGCCCCTGCGATATCAGGTGGTTCTTGGCCGTGTTGACGCCTATCCTGTAAAGCCAGGTGTAGAATGCACTTTCACCGCGAAACCCCGGGAGGGCCCGGTACGCCTTCAGGAAGGCTTCTTGTGCTACATCCATAACTTCACTGGGATCATGTACATAGCGCGATATCAGCTTCTGGAGCTTGAACTGGTACTTGAGTACCAGGATGTCGAAAGCCTTCTTGTCACCGTTCTGAACCCGCTCAACCAGTGCCTGGTCAACGTTGTTATCGCCCATTCGGGCTGATCCCTCCCGCAAGGGCCACCGGCCCCGCGCATTGGTATAGACAGTACTATTGTTCTTAAGTTCGGGGAAACCAGGGTTTTTGTTTCAGAGTTTTATGATATAGCATCTGCACTTGGCAGCCCTGACCGATTCTATCAGAAATTGTCCGGCCGACCAGCCGGCCGCCGGCTTATCTCAATAGATTCTATGAGCATCCCATGAGCCAGGAGGACCGATTCGACGTCCTCATCATCGGCAGCGGCGCTGCCGGCCTCAGCCTCGCGCTGCGGCTCGCCGACCGGGCGCGCATCGCCCTGGTCGCGAAGGCGGCGCTCTCCGAGGGGGCGACGCTCTATGCCCAGGGCGGGATCTCTGTGGTCCTCGACAAGGCCGACTCGATCCGCTCTCATATCGAGGACACCCTCAACGCCGGGGCCGGGCTGGGTGACCCGGCTGTCGTCGAGTATACCGTCAATCACGCGCGTACGTGCATCCAGTGGCTGATCGACCGCGGCGTCGCCTTCACCCGCGTCGAGGGCGCGAACGGCGCCGGACAGGACGCCGACTACCACCTGACCCGCGAGGGCGGCCACAGCCACCGTCGCGTGCTGCATGCCGCCGACGCGACCGGCCGCGCCGTCGAGACGACGCTCGAGGGCCTCGCCCGCGCCCACCCGAACATCACGCTGTTCGAGCATCACCTCGCGATCGACCTGATCCGCGACAAGTCGGGTCCGGAGGCCGGCCGCTGCGTCGGGGCCTATCTGCTCGATCTCGCCCCGGGCGGCCATACCCGCACCCTCGGCGCGCGTCTGACCGTGCTCGCGACCGGCGGCGCCGGCAAGGTCTACCTCTATACCAGCAACCCGGACATCGCCAGCGGCGACGGCATCGCGATGGCCTGGCGCGCCGGTTGCCGGGTCGCGAACATGGAATTCATCCAGTTCCACCCGACCTGCCTGTTCCACCCGAAGGCCAAATCCTTTCTGATCTCCGAGGCGGTGCGCGGTGAAGGCGGACGGCTGCTGCTGCCCGACGGCACCCGCTTCATGGACCGCTTCGACCCGCGCGGCGAGCTCGCGCCACGCGACATCGTCGCGCGCGCGATCGACCACGAGATCAAGCGTCTCGGCATCGAATGCGTCTGGCTCGACATCAGCCACAAGCCGGCAGACTTCATCCGCTCGCACTTCCCGACCATCCATGAACGCTGCCTGTCGTTCGGCTTCGACATGACCCGCGAACCGATCCCGGTGGTGCCGGCCGCGCATTATCTGTGCGGCGGCGTCGTCACCGACCGCCGCGGGCGCACCGACGTCGATGGACTCTATGCGATCGGCGAGATGGCCTGCACCGGGCTGCACGGCGCGAACCGGATGGCGAGCAACTCGCTACTCGAATGCGTCGTGTTCGCCGAGGCCGCCGCGCTCGACATCGCCGGCCGCCTCGACCATTCTGCACTGCCCGGCGAGCTGCCGGTGTGGGACGAGAGCCAGGTCACTGATTCCGACGAAGAGGTCGTCGTATCGCACAACTGGCACGAACTGCGTCGCTTCATGTGGGACTATGTCGGCATCGTCCGCACCGACAAGCGTCTGCAGCGGGCGATGCATCGGACCGAACTGCTGAAGAAGGAAATCGACGAGTACTACGGCAACTTCCGCATCACCAGCGACCTCATCGAGCTGCGCAACCTGGTGCTGGTCGCCGAGCTGATCATCCGCTCGGCGATGTCGCGCCGGGAGAGTCGCGGCCTGCACTACAACCTCGACTATCCGGCCGCCGATGACCGCCGGCCGCCGTCGCCGACGATACTGTCGCCGTCACCGCGGACCTGACCCCGCGCCCTCGAACCGCAGTCGCACGCGCAGGCGGCGCAAGGTGTCGTCATCGGCGCTGTCTGACAGCAGCACGACCGATCGGCGGCCGCGATCCGCGAGCAACGCCAGCGATCGCGGGGACGGCGCGCTGACAAAGGCGCGCCAGCGCGGGCGCCAGCCCTCCCCCGCGCGCCTGAAATTCAGCACGACCAGCCGCGGATGGACATAACTGTCCGGCAGCAACCGCAGGGCCTCTTCGCCGCCGTCGCGGCGGCGCGCCCGCCAGCCGCCGTCGGCTTGCCACTCCAGCGCGAGGATCGATGACGGCAGCCGCCTGAACACCGGGCCGGCGAGGGCGCAGGCGCAGGAGGCGACGACCGCCAGGCCGAGCGCGGCAATGATCCAGTATGACACCGGCAGGGTCCAGGTCAGCGCCAGGGCGCCGGCATGCAGCAGGGAAACGGCGCCCGCGAACAGGCGCGAGTCGCGGGGCTCAATCGACAGCGACCTCCCGGATCCTGCGGACGACATCGGCGAGCTCCCGGTCGCCCGGCAGCGAGCGGCCCATCAGGTAGTCGAGCAACAGCGCGTCCGGATATTCGAGCAGGCGGCCAAAGGCTGCGCGCCCCGCGCCGTCGAGCGTGCCGGCCGCGTGCTCGTACCAGGCGCCGAGCATCAGGTCGAGTTCGCGCATGCCGCGCCGGCACTGCCAGTAGAGCCGCGCGAGCTCGGGATCGCGATCGGCGTCCGTCCGAATCATCGTTCAGATGAACTGCTTCAGCATGCGCTGGCGGATGCGGCCGATGGCCTGCGTCGGGTTCAGGCCCTTCGGGCAGACCTGGGCGCAGTTCATGATGGTGTGGCAGCGGAACAGCTTGTAGGCATCCTCGAGCTGGTCGAGGCGTTCCTCGCCGGCCTGGTCGCGGCTATCCTCGAGGAAGCGGCCGGCCTGCAACAGCGCCGCCGGCCCGAGGAACTTGTCGGGATTCCACCAGAACGACGGGCACGCGGTCGAGCAGCAGGCGCACAGCACGCACTCATAGAGTCCGTCGAGGCGCTCGCGCTCCTCGGGCGTCTGGCGCAGCTCGATCTCGGGCTCGGGATCCTTGCGCACCAGCCACGGCTTGACCTCGCGGTACTGATGGTAGAACTGGCTCAGGTCGACGACCAGGTCGCGGATCACCGGCAGGCCCGGCAGCGGCCGGATCATGACCGGTTGCTTCAGCTCCTTCAGCGGCGTGATGCAGGCGAGTCCGTTGCGACCGTTGATGTTGACGCCGTCGGAGCCGCAGACGCCCTCGCCGCAGGAATGACGAAAGCTGAGCGTCTCGTCTTCGGCCTTGATGCGCCGCAGTGCGGCCAGCAGCATCATGTCCGGCGTCAGCCCGCTCAGCGTGTAGTCCTGCATGCGCGGGGCGCTGTCGGCGTCGGGGTTATAGCGATAGATCGAGAAGCGCATGTCCATGATCAGTAGACCCTCGGCTTCGGCGGGAATGGTTCGACGGTCTGCGGCTTCATGCGCACCGGCTTGTAGTCGACCTGCCGCGTCTGTTTCGAATACAGCGAATGCTTGAGCCAGTGCTGGTCGTCGCGCTCCGGATAATCGATGCGCGAGTGCGCGCCGCGGCTCTCCTTGCGTTCGAGCGCCGAGGTGATTGCCGCGAGACCGACGTCCATCAGATTCTCGAGCTCGAGCGCCTCGATGCGCGCGGTATTGAACACCCGGCTGCGATCGCCGAGTCCGGCATCTTCGAGTCGACGTTCGAGTTCGAGCATCTTGTCCAGCCCCTCCTTCATCACATCCTCGGTACGGAACACGCCGCAGTAGTGCTCCATCGTGCGCTGCAACTCGTCGCGCAGGCCGGCAACCGTCTCGCCGCGCCCCGGTTGCTCCCAGCGCGCGAGATGTGCGCGCGCCGGTTCGATCGCGGCGTCATTGAGCGGACGGTGATAGCGCGCCTCCTTCAGATACTCGATGATGTGATTGCCGGCCGCCCGCCCGAACACGACGATGTCGAGCAGGGAATTGCCGCCCAGCCGGTTCGCGCCATGCACCGACACGCAGGCGCACTCGCCGACCGCGTAGAGACCGATGACCGGCTCCTCCGGCCCCTGCCGCTCCGGCGCGACGACCTGGCCGAAGCGGTTGGTCGGAATGCCGCCCATCGTGTAATGACAGGTCGGAAACACCGGGATCGGGTCGCTGACCGGGTCGATGCGCAGAAAGGTGCGGACCATGTCGTGGATGCCGGGCAGGCGCTTGCGTATGACGTCGGCGCCGAGGTGGTCGAGCTTGAGCAGGATATGATCGCGGTCGGGTCCGCAGCCGCGGCCCTCGCGGATCTCGGTCGCGATCGCGCGGCTGACGACGTCGCGGCTGGCGAGATCCTTCGCCTTCGGCGCATAGCGATCCATGAAGCGCTCGCCCTCGCTGTTGACCAGATATCCGCCCTCGCCGCGCGCGCCCTCGGTGATCAGCATGCCCTTGCCGGCGATGCCGGTCGGGTGGAACTGGACGAATTCCATGTCCTGCAGCGGGATGCCGGCGCGCAGCGCCATGCCCATGCCGTCGCCGGTATTGATGCGGGCGTTGGTATTGGTGCGATAGAGCTGTCCCGCCCCGCCGGTCGCGAGCAGTGTCGTCTTGGCCTCGATGACCAGCGGCTCGCCGGTCTCGATACACAGCACCAGCGCGCCGAGGATCGTGCCGTCCGCGTCCTTGAGCAGGTCGATCGCGAAGTATTCGTCGAAGAAATGGGTCTTGGCGCGGATGTTCTGCTGATACAGCGCGTGCAGGATCGCGTGCCCGGTGCGATCGGCCGCGGCGCAGGTACGCGCCGCCTGGGCGCCGCCGAAGTCCTGGCTCTGGCCGCCGAACGGCCGCTGGTAGATCTTGCCGTTATCGAGGCGCGAGAACGGCACGCCGAAGTGTTCGAGCTCGATGACCAGGCGGGCGGCGGCGCGGCACATGTATTCGATCGCGTCCTGGTCGCCGAGATAGTCGCTGCCCTTGACGGTGTCGTACATATGCCAGTGCCAGTTGTCCGGCAGCACGTTCGCGAGCGCGGCGTTCATGCCGCCCTGGGCGGCGACGGTGTGCGAGCGGGTCGGGAACACCTTCGACACGACCGCCACCGAGGCCTCGGCCTGCGCGAGCTGCAGGGCCGCGCGCAGGCCGCCGCCCCCGGCGCCGATGACCAGGGTATCGAATCTGCGGCGTTCCAGCCTGTCCGCCATCGCCATCGTCTCCGTGTCAGTACAGCGAGTACAGCACCCTGAGCATCCACAGCCCGGAACCGGCGAGCGCCAGCGCCATCGTCGCCAGCAGCGCGAGTCGCAGCGCGGTCGAATGCACATAATCGATGAGCACGTCGCGACCGCCGACCCAGGCATGCATCAGCAGCGCGACGAAAAACAGTCCGGTCGCGAGATTGACCGCGGCATTCGACATCAGGTCGCGCCACTCGAGCCACGACCCCGGCGGCGACAGCAACAGCCAGCCGCCGAAGACCAGCAGGTACAGCGCCATGGCCAGGGCGCTGACCCGCTGCCAGATCCATGCCCGCAAGCCGTGACTGCGGCGTCCCATCACAGCACCAGCGCCGCGGCCACCAGCGTCGCGACGCCGCCCGCGAATACGATCCATGCACTGATGCGCGCGCCGCGCGGGTCGATGCCGACATCGACATCGATCAACAGGTAGCGGATGCCGGAAAGGAAATGGTGCGCGAAGAACCAGATCGCGAGCAGCAGCGGCACCCGGAACGCCTCGCCCTGCAGGAGCCCGGTGACGAAGTCATAGCCCTGCTCATCGGCGAGCGAGCGGTCGAAGAGGAAGACCAGCAGCGGGATCGCGAGGATCATCAGCACGCCGGTGATACGGTGGCCGATCGACAGCACCGCCGTTACCGGCAGATGGATGCGGGTCAGATCGAGGAACACCGGGCGTTTGTTGTTGTTCGCCATCGCTCGCCATTGTGTAGCCTCATCGCCTGTCGCGTCCAGTATTACCACGCCGCGGGATTTTCGCTATGATGCCCCTTCCCCTGCCAAAGAAGCCGCCGATGCACAAGGACTGGAAACAACTGCTCGATCATGCGGGCGCCGTCTTCGCCGGCGACGGCGGCGTGCTGCATTTCGGCAATCCCGACCGCGAGCGCCGCGCCGCGCTCGGCGGCAGCGTCGTCTGCGCCCTCTCGCAATACGGGCTGATCCGCGCGCACGGCGACGATGCGCTGCGCTTTCTCCAGGGCCAGCTGACCAGCGACACCAGCCGTATCGATACAGGGCACAGTCAGCTCGGCGGTTATTGCACGCCGAAAGGCCGGCTGCTCGCGATCGTCCGGCTGTTCGCCCGCGGCGACGGCTGTTATCTGCGGCTGCCCGCCGCGCTGCGCGAGCCGACGCTCGCGCGGCTGCGCAAATACGTCCTGATGTCGAAACTGACGCTCGATCCTGCCGGCGACGAGCTGGTCTCGATCGGACTGTCGGGGCCGCGCTGCGCGGACGAACTGGCGCAGGCGGTCGGCGCCGTCCCCGACGCCGTCGACGCGGCGATGTCCGCGGATGCGCTGACGGTGATCCGCGTCCCCGGCCTGCATCCGAGATTCGAGATCCACGGCCCGGTCGATGCGATGGGGAAACTGTGGTCGCGGCTGGATGTCCATGCCGCGCCGGTCGGCGCCGGGGTCTGGGCCCTGCTCGACATCCTTGCCGGGGTCCCCGAGATCCTGCCGGATACGGTCGAGGAATTCATTCCGCAGACCGTCAATCTCGATCTGCTCGGCGGCATCAGCTTCAACAAGGGCTGTTATACCGGACAGGAGATCGTCGCGCGCCTGCACTATCGCGGCACGGTCAAGCGCCGCATGTATCTCGCTGAATGCGACATCGGGGAGACGCCGCGTCCGGGCAGCGCCATCCACGCCGCGGGCGTCGAACAGTCGGCCGGCCAGGTCGTCGTCGCCGCGCCCGGGGCCGGGCACGGCCAGATACTGCTGGCCTCGGTCATCGTCGAGCACGCGCGGGCCGGCGCGCTGCATCTCGGCGCCGCGGGCGGCCCGTCACTCACGCTGCGCGACCTGCCGGCGCTCAGGGCCGGGGAAGACGCCTGACCCCCTCCGCGCCTCGCTTGCGGACTCAATAAAGGCCCTTGCCGGGTCGATAGCAAGAGACATGGCATCCACCCAGATTGAACAGTTCTGGCAGGACCTGGTCGACGACATCCGGGCCAATCGCCTGGTGCTGCCGGCGCTGCCGGACATCGCGATCCGTACCCGCCGCCTGCTCGACAACCCGAAATCGACCTCGGTCCAGATCGCGCGCGCGATCACCGCCGACGTGGTCATGACGACGCGGCTGCTGCGCGCCGTCAACAGTCCGTTGTACCGCGCCCAGCACCCCATCGAGGACATCCGTACCGCGGTCACCCGCCTCGGCAACGCCAACGTGCGCAGCATGGTGACCAGTCTCGCGATGGAACAGATCTACCAGGACAAGCTGGCGTCGCCGTTCAAGCGCCGCTACCTGGCGCGCATCCGCGAACACGGGATGGTGGTTGCCGCGCTGAGCTATGTGGTCTGCGCGCGCTGCACCGCGCTGAACCCCGATGAGGCGATGCTGGCCGGGCTGATCCATGACATCGGCAAGCTGCCGATCATCGAATACTCGGAGATGCTGTCGGATTTCAACGAGAACGAGGCGCGACTGAACCGTCTGCTCGAGGTGCTGCACCCGCGTGTCGGCGCGCTGGTACTGCGCGCGTGGAAGTTTGCGCCGGAGATGGTCACAGTCGCCGGCGAACACGAGAATCTGCAGCGGATCACGGAAGCGCCCGCCGACTACACCGACGTCGTCATCGTCGCGAACCTGCTGAGCCACGTCGGCACCGACCACCCCCACACCCGCCTCGACTGGTCCACGATTCCCGCCTTCGAGCGCCTCGCGCTGAGCCCGGAACAAAGCATAGAAGTCATGAAGAACGCCCGCGAGCAGATCAACGAGATCAAGCGGCTGCTGGCGGGATAAGCCTGATCCGTCCGCTGTGCGCCACCGGGCTGACCGGTATGTCTGTCTCTGCCACCGGGCCGGTCGTCGTGGTCAGCCTGCCCTTGCCGTGACACGCGTGAATACGTCCCTGTAGCTCACGGCCGCATCCCTGCGGCCGAAGGTCACGGCAAGGGCAGGCTGACCACGACGACCTGTGACAGTAGAGTTACCCTCGCATTCTGCCCGGCGAATCTCGCCCGTACGAAACAGTTTGACGCGTACCACGAACACAGGCGGTCGCGCCCCGGCTCACGGGCCATGACCTTCCGCCGCAGGGATGCGGCGGTGAGCTACAGGGATGTATTTACGCGTGTCATGGCCCGTGAGCCGGGGCGCGGCCGCCGACCCGGTGGCAAAGACTCGCCGACCGGTGGCAGAGACCGGTCAGCCGGCGGCGCACACCGGCCCGACCGGACGCCCTACTCCGGGCGCATATGCGGGAACAGCAGGACGTCGCGGATTGACGGGGAGTCGGTGAGGAGCATGACCAGGCGATCGATGCCGATGCCTTCGCCGGCGGTCGGCGGCATGCCGTGTTCGAGGGCGCGGATGTAATCGGCATCGAAGTGCATCGCCTCCTCGTCGCCGGCCTCGCGCGCCCGGATCTGTTCGCGGAAGCGCGCGGCCTGGTCCTCGGCGTCGTTCAGCTCGTTGAAGCCATTGGCGATCTCGCGGCCGCCGACGAACAACTCGAATCGATCCGTGATGTCGGGGTCGTCATCATTGCGCCGCGCCAGTGGCGAAACCTCGGTCGGATACGCGGTGATGAAGGTCGGATCGAGCAGGCGATCCTCGACGGTCTTCTCGAACAGTTCGATCTGCAGCTTGCCGATGCCCCAGCCGTCTCTGACCGCAATCCCGTGCCGGTGCGCGAGGTCGACGAGCGCGTCATGGTCACGCAGTTGCGAAGCCGGAATATCCGGATTGAAGCGCAGGATCGACTCGGCGACGGTCATGCGCGTGAACGGCCGGCCGAAATCGATACGGCCGCCCTGGTATTCGAGCGTCGTCGTACCGAGCACTGATTCGGCGAGTTCGCGGAACATCACCTCGGTCAGGTCCATCAGCTCGCGGTAATCGGCATAGGCCTGGTAGAACTCGACCATCGTGAACTCGGGATTGTGACGGGTCGACAGGCCCTCGTTGCGGAAATTGCGATTGATCTCGAATACCCGCTCGAAACCGCCGACGACCAGGCGCTTCAGATACAGCTCGGGCGCGATGCGCAGGTACAACGGGATGTCGAGGGCATTGTGATGGGTGCGGAACGGTCGCGCGGTCGCGCCGCCCGGGATCACCTGCATCATCGGCGTCTCGACCTCGAGGAAACCGCGGTCGATCAGGAAGCGGCGCACGAAGTCGATGATCGCGACGCGGCGGCGGAAGATCTCGCGCGTCGGCTCGTTCATGATCAGGTCGAGATAGCGCTGGCGATAGCGCATCTCCTGGTCGACGACGCCGTGGAACTTGTCCGGCAGCGGGCGCAGCGCCTTGGTCAGCAGCCGGATCGACTCGACGCGCACCGACAGCTCGCCGGTCTTCGTCCGGAACAGCACGCCCTCGGCGCCGAGGATGTCGCCGATATCCCAGCGCTTGAACTCGGCATAGACCTCTTCCGCCACCACGTCGCGCTGGACATAGAGCTGGATCTGCCCGGACATGTCCTGCAGATGCGCGAAGGCCGCCTTGCCCATGACCCGGCGTGTCATCATGCGCCCGGCGATGCGGACCCGGCGCGGCGCGGCCTCGAGCCGGTCCGCGTCGATGTCGCCGTATTCGGCATGCAGCTCACCGGCCACGGCATTGCGGCGGAAATCGACCGGGAAGGCATTGCCGCGCTCGCGCAACGCCCGCAGCTTTTCGCGGCGCTGTGCGATCTGTTCCTGCTCGTCCTGTTCCTGTTCGTTCATGAGGTTCCCTATAAACCCTGCTTCAGACTTGCTTCGATGAAGCGGTCGAGGTCACCGTCGAGCACGGCCTGGGTGTTGCCGGTCTCGACGCCGGTACGCAGGTCCTTGATGCGCGACTGGTCGAGCACATAGGAGCGGATCTGGCTGCCCCAGCCGATGTCGCTCTTGCTGTCTTCCAGCGCCTGCTGCTCGGAGCGACGCTTGTTCAGTTCCAGCTCGTAGAGTTTCGATTTCAGCTGCGACATCGCGGTCGCGCGGTTCTTGTGCTGCGAGCGGTCGCTCTGGCAGGCGACGACGACACCGCTCGGCACGTGGGTGATGCGGATCGCCGATTCGGTCCGGTTGACATGCTGGCCGCCGGCGCCGCTGGCGCGGTAGGTGTCGATCCGGAGGTCCGCCGGATTGATGTCGATCTCGATCTCGTCATCGATCTCGGGCGATACGAACACCGATGCGAACGAGGTGTGGCGTCGATTGCCGGAATCGAATGGGGATTTGCGCACCAGGCGATGCACGCCGGTCTCGGTGCGCAGCCAGCCGTAGGCATACGGCCCTTCGAATTTCACGGTCGCGCTCTTGATGCCGGCGACCTCGCCCGCCGAGGCCTCGATGATCTCGGATTTAAAAGCATGATCCTCGCCCCAGCGCAGGTACATGCGCAACAGCATCTCGGCCCAGTCCTGCGCCTCGGTGCCGCCGGAACCGGCCTGGATATCGACGAAGGCATTGCTCGGATCCATCTCGCCGGAAAACATGCGCTGGAACTCGATCGCGGCGAGTTGCTTGTCGAGTGCTTCGATGTCCTTTTCGACCGCCGATGCGGTCTCGGCATCGTCTTCGGCCTCGATCAGCTCGAGCAGACCCGCTGCGTCGCGCAAGCCCTCGTCGATGCGGAGGAAGCCCTCGACGAATTCCTCGAGTCGCGCGCGCTCTCTGCCGAGTTCCTGGGCGCGCTTCTGGTCGTTCCAGACCGACGGCTCCTCGAGCTCGCGGCGGACCTCGGTCAGCCGTTCATTCTTCGCATCGAAGTCAAAGATACCCCCTCAGGTCAGCGAGGCGGGCTCGCATGTCCTTGATCCGGGCAGTCAGCGCATTCAGTTCGAGCATGGTCTCGCCGTACAGACAGTTCACGATAAACGGAAGACGCGATTGTACTACAGATCGATCGAGTCCTGTCGCGTCGGCAGTTATACTGGCCCGATCCGCCAACACCGCCATGAGGGAGGTCCCCATGCAAGTACGCGCCGCAGTCGCCCATGCCGCCGGCAAGCCGCTGACCATCGAGACCGTCGATCTCGCGGGCCCGAAGGCCGGCGAGGTGCTGGTCGAGATCAAGGCCACCGGCATCTGCCACACCGATGCCTTCACGCTGTCCGGCGCCGACCCCGAGGGCCTGTTCCCGGCGATCCTCGGCCATGAAGGCGCCGGCGTCGTCGTCGAGTGCGGTCCGGGCGTCAAATCTCTGAAGCCGGGTGATCACGTGATCCCGCTGTACACCCCCGAGTGTCGCGAGTGCGAATACTGTCTGAACCCGAAGACCAACCTGTGCCAGGCGATCCGCGCGACCCAGGGCCGGGGCGTCATGCCGGACGGCACCAGCCGTTTTTCCCTGAACGGCCAACCGCTGTATCACTACATGGGCACATCGACGTTCGCCAATGTCATCGTCGCCCCGGAGATCGCGCTGGCGAAGATCCGCGAGGATGCCCCGTTCGACAAGGTCTGCTATATCGGCTGCGGGGTCACCACCGGCATCGGCGCGGTGATCTGGACCGCAAAGGTCGAGCCCGGCGCGCGCGTCGTCGTGTTCGGGCTCGGCGGGATCGGCCTGAACGTGATCCAGGGCGCGCGCCTTGCCGGCGCCGCGCAGATCGTCGGCGTCGACATCAACCCGACGCGGCGCGTGCTGGCGGAGAAATTCGGCATGACCGACTTCGTCGACCCGAACGAGGTCGGCGGCGATCTCGTGCCGTACCTGGTGAACCTGACACAGGGCGGCGCCGACTACAGTTTCGAGTGCATCGGCAACGTCGAGGTAATGCGCCAGGCGCTCGAATGCTGTCACAAGGGTTGGGGCACCTCGGTGATCATCGGCGTCGCCGGCGCCGGCCAGGAGATCTCGACGCGGCCGTTCCAGCTCGTCACCGGGCGCAACTGGCGCGGCAGCGCCTTCGGCGGCGCGCGCGGCCGCACCGATGTGCCGAAGATCGTCGACTGGTACATGGACGGCCGCATCGACATCGACAGCCTGATCACGCACACGCTGGCGCTCGACGACATCAACCGGGGCTTCGACCTGATGCATGCCGGCGAATCGATCCGCTCGGTGGTCGTCTACTGATGGCGCTGGAAACCGTCAGCCAGCACCGCTGCTTCGGCGGCGTGCAGGGCTTCTACCGGCATGAATCCGCCGCCTGCGGCGGACCGATGCGCTTCTCGGTGTTCCTCCCGCCGGAGGCCGAACGACAGCGACCGCCGGTGCTGTACTACCTCGCCGGCCTGACCTGCACCGAGGAGACCTTCATGATCAAGGCCGGCGCGCAACGTCTCGCCGCCGAACTCGGGATCGCGCTGGTCGCGCCCGACACCAGTCCGCGCGACACCGGCTATGTCGGGGCGACCGATGACTGGGACTTCGGCGAGGGGGCCGGTTTCTGGCTCGACGCGACCCGCCCACCGTGGCGCGACCGCTTCCGCATGGATCACTACGCGAGCCGCGAACTCCCGGAGCTGATCGCCCGCCACTTTCCGGTCGATGGCGCGCGCGCCGCCATCTTCGGACATTCGATGGGCGGGCACGGGGCGCTGACGATCGCGCTCAGGCACCCGGAGTCCTATCGCTCGGTCTCGGCCTTCGCGCCGATCGTCGCGCCGTCGGCGGTGCCGTGGGGACAGAAGGCCTTCTCCCGTTATCTCGGCGACGATGGCCTCGCCTGGGCCGACAACGATGCCTGCGCGCTGGTCGCCCGCCGGACCTTCCCCGGCACGATCCTGATCGACCAGGGCGAGGCCGACCCGTTTCTCGAGCGCGAACTCCGACCCGAACTGTTCGAGCAGGCCTGCGCCCGCGCCGGACAGGCCCTCTGGCTGCGCCGTCATGCCGGCTACGACCACGGCTATTACTTCATCTCCACCTTCATCGCCGACCACCTCCGCCACCACGCCGCCGCGCTGGGAGTGTGAAGGCGGTCACGGACCCACTCCCGTCGCTGTCCCAGAATAGGCGCATCGGGCGCAGCAGGCTCACGCGCCGCCGCTGCGCCTGTGCGAGCGGCGAGCGCCGAGGCGACCCGCCCATGGCCGAAACCGGAGAACCCTCATGAAAATCCCGACCCGAACTGCTGTACGCGGCGCCCTGCTGGCCCTGTCGCTGGCCTTCACCCATGCGGCGGCCGCCGACCCCTACGCAACCGGATTCAACGCCGCCCTCGAGGGCGACTATCGGACCGCGGCCGCGAACTGGGCGCATCTCGCGAACAGCAACGATGGCCGCGCGCAGTTCCATCTCGCGCTGCTCTACCACGCCGGCCTGCACGTCGAACAGAATGAGAAGATCGCGGTGCAGCTCTACCGCGCCGCGGCCGAGAACGGCGTCCCCGAGGCACAGGAATACCTCGCGGTCGCCTACCAGCATGGCTGGTTCGGACTGCCGCAGGACGAGAAACGCGCCGCGCACTGGCTGAGCCGGCTCGACCAGGGCCCGCTGCACCAGATCGCGCAACGCTGAAGCCCCTGCCGACGAAGGCCGGCGCCGACTGACGCTCAGTCGGCGCCGGCCTTTTCTGTTATATGCTCGATGATCAGTTGCGGACTGCGCTGTCCGCGGAATTCGTTGACATCGAGCCGATAGGCGACGTGGATCTCGCCGGTGGCGAAGCGCTGGAAGGCCTCCCCGACATTGAACGCGATCGCATCGATCGGCGCGCCGGCGCCGGACGGCGCGAGCACGAACTTCAGATGCCGTTCACCGACGACGCGGCAGTCGCGAACCTCGAAGCGGCCGTCGAACACCGGCTCCGGAAACCCCTGCCCCCACGGCCCGCCGGCGCGCAACTGCTCGGCGAGATCCAGCGACAGCTCTCCGGCGGCGAGTTCGCCGTCGCTGTAGATCACGCCCGCCAGATCGGCCGGATCGAGATGACGCCGGACCTCGGCCTCGAAGGCCTCCCTGAACGCCTCGAAGTCACTGCGCCTGAGACTGAGTCCCGCAGCCATCGCATGCCCGCCGAACTTCGGCACGAGGCCGGGATGACGCGCGGCGACGGCATCGATCGCATCGCGGATGTGCAGCCCTGCGATCGAGCGCGCGGAGCCCTTGATCTCGCCGTCGCCCGCCGGCGCGAAGGCAATCACCGGCCGGTGCACCCGGTCCTTGACGCGCGAGGCAAGGATGCCGATGACGCCCTGGTGCCAGTCGTCGTGATACAGGCACAGACTGACCGATGACGACGCCAGCGCCTCGATCCATGACGGGTCCTCGAGATGGGCGAGCGCCTGGCTCTGCATCTCGGCCTCGATCTTGCGCCGCTCGAAATTCAGCTCGTCGAGCCGGGCGGCGATCGCCTCCGCCCTCGCCGGGTCGTCGGTCAGCAGACATTCGATGCCGAGCGACATGTCCTCGAGGCGGCCGGCGGCGTTGAGCCGCGGTCCGAGGGCGAAACCGAGATCGGCGGCGACGATGCGCCCCGGACTGCGCTTCGCGACCGCGATCAGCGCATGGATACCGGCGCTGCAAAGCCCGCGACGGATGCGCCCGAGCCCCTGCGCGACCAGGATCCGGTTGTTGTGATCGAGCGTGACGACATCGGCGATCGTGCCGAGCGCGACCAGGTCGAGCAGTTCGATCAGTTTCGGGTCCGGCAGACCGCGCGCGGCGAACCAGCCCGACTCGCGCAATCGCCGCCGCAGCGCGAGCATCACATAGAAGATCACCCCGACGCCGGCGAGGTGCTTGCTCGGAAAGCCGTCGCCGGGACTGTTCGGGTTGACGATGACGTCGGCCGCGGGCAGTTCGGCGCCCGGCAGGTGATGGTCGGTGATCAGCACGCGGATGCCGTGCGCGCGCGCCGCGGCGACGCCCTCGATGCTCGAGATGCCGTTGTCGACGGTAATGATCAGATCCGGCCGGCGCGTCTGCGCGGCCAGCGCAACGATCTCCGGCGTCAGGCCATAACCGTATTCGAAGCGATTCGGCACCAGGTAGCCGACCTCGCGCGCGCCCATCATCCGCAGCGCACGCACCGCCAGCGCGGAGCTGGTCGCGCCGTCGGCATCAAAATCGCCGACCACGAGGATGCGGCCGTCGCCGGCGATGTGCTCGTGCAGCAGCGCCGCGGCCTCGGCGACGCCGCCGAGCAGTTCGGGCGGGTGCAGGCGATCGAGCGAACTCTCGAGTTCGGCGGGATGCGAGATCCGCCGTGACGCGTAGATGCGCCGCAATACCGGGTGCAGCTCGCCGGGCAGGGACGAGGCCGCGTCATCGCCCACGGCCGTCGCGCGTCGCTTGATCTGGATACGGGTCATGTTCAGTCTTGTCGATCACCGGTGATTGCCTGTCGGCGACGCCACCAGCGCCTGAGCGCCGACTTCGTGACATGATACCCGCTGCCGTTCGCGGCGCAAATCGTCAACGATTCGATGTCACCGGCGCGCAAGGCCGCCGCCAGCGGAGCGAACCAGTCACGCTCCAGCGCCTGCAGCCGTTCACGCCACAGCTCGAGCGCACCGAGCCTGCCTGCCTCATCGAGGCCTTCGATGACGACCAGATGCGCCCCGCCGCCGGCGCGGCGCAGAAAGTCGGCGCCGTCCTGCGGCAGGTCGGCGACCTCGACGCCGGCATTCAGCGCGAGGCCGCGCGCGAGCGGATCGTCGCTCCAGACCGCGCCGTAGTCACAGGCAGCAGCGGCCGGCAGTTCGCCGCCGCCCCAGATCCATACCCCGCTGATCGCGAGACGCCCCTGCGCGCCTCGCGCGCGGTTGACCGGACTGTCATGACACAGCATCTGGATCTCGTTCAGCAGGCGGCGCCAGCGTCGCCCGGCCTCGCCGCCGGGCATATGGTGAAACAGGTCATCGCCGATCACGACCGGCAAGGGCGCGAAACAGACCTCGGGCGCCTGCGGCCAGCGGAAATACCAGCGCGACGGCGACGGCGCGATCAGCCGCAGGCCGTCACCGGCGAGGTGGGCATTGATCAGCGTGCACAGTTCTCCGGCCTCGTCGGCGCAGACATCGAGTCCGGCGCCGCCGGTCATGATCAGGCGATCGCGGCCGGTCTCGATATGTACCGGATCGGCGCGCAGCCAGTAGCCCGGACGACGTTCGCCGGTGTCATTGAGCAGGGTCAGCGCGGCGACCGGAAAATCGGCGTCGGGGTCTTCGGACGGGCCGGGATCGAGCCGGAAGGCCGCGCGCAGCGCGGCATCGAGCCCGCGACCGCCCTGCGCAACGCGATCGGCGCGCGCCAGCAGACGCTGCAGCGTGCCGAGTTCGAGCCCTTCGAGCAGGCCGGGCGCGCGCGGCCAACCCTCCCCGGTCAGGCCGGGGATCAGCAGCGTCAGCGCGCGCGGCGCCGCGACGTCGGGCGATGCGGTCTCAGCGCGACCAGCATCCGGGGTCGGTCGACGCATTCAGGTCGGGGCCCGACTGGTCCAGCACGAACAGCGCGCAACGATCCTGTGCCTGTCCGGAGCCCGGACGCGGCACCGCGCGCGCGCGAAATCCCGCGCGCGCGTCGTCGACCGCGTCGAGGCTGATCCGGTAGTATCCCTCAGGCGAATCCGCGACATCCCCTTCCCAACCGAGTTCCGACAAGTGCGCGGCATAGCGCCGGTGCCCGGCGCGATACCGCTCCTGGTCGAGCTGAACCTTGTAGAGCGCGGCGATCGCGTCGATCCGCTTTCCCTTGCGCAGTTGATCGCTGAACGCGGGCCAGGCCAGCGCCGCGAGCAGGCCGGCGATCGCGATGACGACCAGCAGTTCGATCAGCGTCACCCCGCGCGCGCCCGCGCGCGGTCCCTCATCCGGAATCCTATCCATCTTCGCGCCCTCCATGGCATCGATCGATTGGCGTTTCTCCGATAGCCGCGCGCGTTCGGCAATGCTGCAATGCCGTTACCGACGCGGGCCTCGCTGGATCATATACAGCCGGGGCCGCCGCTTCAACCATCGCCACGGAGGGCCATGATGCGTGCCGATAACGCGCGCGGACTGACGCTGATCGAGCTGCTGCTCACGATCGCGGTACTCGCGATCGTCGCGACCTCGAGCCTGCCGTCGCTGCGCGGCATGATCGAGCGCCAGCAATTGCGCGGCGCGGTCAACGATCTGCACGCCGAATTCCTCAATGCGCGCTTCGAGGCGCTGCGGCGCAACACGCCGGTCAGCCTGTCGTTCCGCCGCGATGACAGCGGCGGCCTCTGGTGTCTCGCGCTCAGCGCCAGCGGCCCCTGCGACTGCTTCAGCGCCGATGACTGCATGCTCCCGGGCGCACCGCGCCGTCTCCTGAGCAGCGATCATTTCCGCGGCGTCGCGTTGACGACGAACTTCACGCCGCAGCACACGGCGACGTTCCAGCCCGCGCGAGGTACCGCGAATGCCGGCACCGCGAGCCTGTCGGTCAACGGTCGGCGCGTCGAAATCCGCGTGAGCAGCCTCGGTCGCGTCCGTGTCTGCTCTGACGACCTGCCGGACTATCCGTCGTGCTGATCCGCAGCTCTCCGAGCGCAGGTTTCAGCCTGGTCGAGCTGATGGTCGCGATGGTGCTCGGCCTGTCCATCGTCGCCGGCGTCGCGTTCCTGCTGTTCGATACCGCGAGGACCAGCCGCCAGGCGCTGCTCGACGCGCAATTGCGCCAGGCGATGGCGACGGCGATCGCGGTGATCGGCGGCGAACTGAGGCGGGCCGGATACTGGAGCGGCGCCGGCGATGCCCCGGATGCGCCGCTGCGCAACGGGCACGATGGAGTGTGGCTGATCGGCGAGGACTGCCTGCTGTTCGGCTACGACCGTGATGCCGCCGACGCCGAGGGCATCCCCGCGGACAGCGACCGCTACGGCCTGCGCCTGTCCGGCGGCGCGCTGCAGATCCGCACCAGCGGTCCGGCCTGTGCGGCGCCTTGCGCGAGCTGCGCCGGCGGCAACTGGTTCGCGGTGACTGACCCGCAGACGGTGACGATCACTGCGCTGGCGTTCCGGCCGGGCGTACGCGAACTCGCCTTCAGCGACGACAACCGCGCGCTGACGACGCGCGAGTTCGGCGTCACGCTGGCCGGCCGCTTGCGCGCCGCGCCTGAGCTGCGGTCTCGCGCGCATGCCCGGATCGCGTTGCGCAATGACGCGATCTACTGAACGCCACATCGGACGGATGCGCGGCGCGGCAACGCTGCTGCTGACGGCCTTGCTGCTGATGGTGGCCGGCCTGATCGTGTTTCACGCCGCTCGCGTCGGCATGACGGACCAGCGCCTGACCGCGAACGATGTACTCGCGCAGGAAGCGATCGCCGCCGCGCAGGCCGGGCTCGAGCGCGCCCTCGCCGCGCTCGCGGATACCGACGCCGGCGCGCTGCCCTCCGATGCCGACGGCCGCATCTCGTTCGCCGGTCCGGCGCAGGCGCTCATGAACGGCGCGGCCTTCGAGACGCGTATCCATAACCATGGCCTCGCGGCCAATGCCGCGACCCTGCTCGAAATCGCGTCGGTCGGCATCGCGAGCGACGGCATCGGCCGTCGGCGCGCGCGCCAGCTTGCGCGTCACGACCCCTGGCTGGCGCATCCGCCACCGTCGCCGCTGGTCGCCGCCGGCGCAATCGTGCTCGCTGCGGAGGCGGAGCTGCGCCAGCCCGCCGGCGCAGTGGCGGCCTGGTCAGGCGGCGCAATCGACGCGCCGCCATCGATACTGATCGAGACCGCCGCGACGGACGCCTGCGGCGGCGACGGGCTCTGTCCGGACGACCCCGCCATCGCCGCGCTGTCGGGCGATCGCCTCGCCGCGAACTTCTTCGGCCGGCCGCCGGCACTGTTACGCGCGCGAATCTCCGCGTTATCCTGCTTGTCCTGCGACGCCGGTGCGATCGCGGTCGATGACGGGCGGCCGCTGTGGATCACCGGCGATGACAACAGGATCACGCTGCACGGCGGGACGGCCGGATCGTTCCCGGCGCCGGTGATGCTGGTCGTCGACGGCGATCTCGAGGTCGCGGCCGATACGGTCATCCACGGCCTGGTCTTCATCCGCGGCGACTGGCTCGCCGGCGCCGGCAGGCTGTCGGTCATCGGCGCGGTGATCGTGGCCGGCAGGGTGCAGGCCCCCCGACTCTCGCTGACTTACGATACCGACATCCTCGAGCGACTCGCTTCGCGCGGACCGTATACGCGGGTTGCCGGCAGCTGGATCGATTTCTGAGCCATGCCGGGACGCCCTGCCGGGGGTTTTCTGCTGATCGAGGCGCTGGCGGCACTGACGATCGCCGCGATCGGTCTGTCGGCGCTGATCCGTTTCCAGGTGGAGGTGCAACGCGCGGGCATGCTCTCGGCGCAGCGGGTCGACGCGCTCGCGGTCGCGTCGATGCAGCTCGAGTCCTTGCAGGCGGCGATTCACGTCGGCGATATCAGCGCCGCGGGCGGCATCGATGCCGTCGATCTCGGTCCGGATGGTGAACCTTTATCGTCAGGAGTCGTCTATACGAGGGAGTGGCGGCTGACGCCGGCCGACGGGGTCGTGTGGATCGACGTGTCGGCGGAGTGGGAAGCCGGTAACGGCGAAACGCATCGCATCATGCTGAGTTCGGCGGCGACCGCGGACGCAGCGCGCGACAGCGGCAACCTGGCTGCGCGGACGGAATTCATCGGGCTGCCGTCATGCTCATGCCACCGGCCGGTCGCCGTTACCGACGGGGCATCGATAGACACACAACAACCTGACTGACTCAACCGTGTACAATCACTTCCGATTTACCGTCATCCTGATCACCCTGTCGTTCCTGCTGCCGGCGCCGTCGATCGCGAATGGCGAGGAGCCGGTCGAGGTCGAGGTCATCAAGAACGCCATAGACAAGCGAGACTACCGGGTGCTGCGCCTGCCGAACGGGCTGCGGGCGCTGCTGATCTCGGATCCGGACACCGATCTCGCGGCGGCGGCGCTGAACGTCCATGTCGGTTATTTCAGCGATCCGCCGGATCGCGCCGGGCTCGCGCATTTTCTCGAGCACATGCTGTTCCTCGGCACCGCGAAGTATCCGGAGCCGGATGCCTACCGCGAGTTCATCACCCGCCATGGCGGTCATATCAACGCCTTCGTCAGCGCCGAGAACACCGTCTACTTCTTCGATATAGACAAGGCGCATCTCGACGGGGCCTTCGATCGCTTTGCGCAGTTCTTCGTCGCACCGTTGTTCGACGAAGAGTATGTGCAGCGGGAGATGAATGCGGTCGATTCCGAATACCGGATGGGCCTGCGCGAGGACTCACGCCGCCTGCACGATGTGACCCGGGAGACCGTCAACCCGGAACACCCGTTCGCGAAGTTCTCGGTCGGCAGCCTGGAGACGCTCGGCGACCGCGAGGACGACCCGATCCGGGCAGCGGTCATCGATTTCTATCGCACGCACTACTCCGCGGGGATCATGACATTGGCGCTCGTCGGCGCCGAGCCGGTCGATCGGCTCGCGGAAATGGTGAAAGCGCGGCTCGGCAAGGTGCCCGACACCGGCGCGCGGCCGCTCGCCGTCGATGTCCCGGTCAGGCGCCCGGACAGCGGACCCGAGCGCATCAACGCGATCCCGCTGCGCGACACCCGCGAGCTGCGTTTCGAATTCGTGTTTCCGTGGAAGGACGCCTACCACCTGTCGAAGCCGGCCTCGATGCTCGGCCATCTGATCGGCCATGAGGGCAACGGCAGCCTGCACGAGCTGCTCAGGGATCGCGGCTGGATCAATTCACTGTCCGCCGGCGGCCGGCGCCTGGCGAGCAACGAGGGCGTGTTCATCGTCTCGATCGACCTGACCCGCGACGGCATCGGGCATATCGAGGAAATCGGCGACGCGCTGTTTCATACCATCGCGCTGATCGAGGACGGCGGCATCCAGCGTCGCTTCCACGACGAGCTGCGGCGCATCAATGAGCTGAACTTCGAGTTTCGCGAGAGCGCAAACCCGGCCGGCGAGGTGATACAGCTCGCCGGCAACCTGCAGGTCTATCCGGATGAACTCGCGCTGTCCGGGCCCTATCACATGAGCGACTTCGACGAGGACGAATTGCGCGGGATCCTGTCGTGGCTGCGCCCCGACAACCTGCGCATGACGGTGTTCGCGCCCGGGCTGCCGGCCGACGCCAGCAGCCGCTGGTATCGCACCGGGTACGGCGTCGAGCCGATCGACCAGGAGTTGCTTGCGCGCTGGTCGGCGCCGGAGGCGATCCCGGCCCTCGCCCTGCCCGGCCCGAACCCGTTCCTGCCGGAACGCACCGCGCTGCGTGAGGCCGACAGGGAAGCCGCCGGCGACGCGCGCGTGCCGCGCAGGCTGATCGACGAGGACGGCCTCGAACTGTGGCACTTGCAGGACACCGAATTCGAAGTGCCGCGCGCCGACATCCGGATCACCGTCGAGACCCCGTCTGCGCTCGCTTCGGTGCGCGATCATGTGATGACGACGCTGTACCTCTCCCTGGTCAGGGACGCGCTGAACGCCGAGGCCTATCCGGCGCGTCTCGCGGGACTCGGTTACGAGGTACACGGCAATCTGCGCGGCATCGCGCTGTCGATCTCCGGTTACGACGACAAGCAGCCGCTTCTGCTCGACCTCATCGCCGGCACCCTGCTCGAGCTCGACATCGACCCCGACCGCTTCGCGGTGCGCCATGCCGAGCTGATCCGTCAGTGGGACAACGCCCGCCTCGGCCGCCCGTTCATCCAGTTGCGCGACGGCGTGCAGACCCTGCTGCACACCGGCCGATGGACCCCTGACGAACGCATCGCGGCATTGCAAACGGTCACGCTGAAGGACCTCGAGGCCTTCGCGGAGCGACTGTTCTCTGAGGCGCATCTCGAGGTCCTGGTCCACGGCAACCTGCGTGATGCCGATGCAGTGGCGATCGGACGCGTGCTGTCGCAACGCGTGTTCGCGCGCGCCGAACCCGGCGAGCGCGTCCGCCGCGAGGTCGTCCGGCTCGATGCCGGCCGCCAGTATCTGCTGACGCTCGACATCGATCACGACGACAGCGGGCTGATCGTCCATTACCAGGCGCCGGACGACGATATCGGGACCGCCGCGGCGGTGATGATGATCGATCAATTGATCAAGAGTCCGTTCTTCGACACCCTGCGCACTCGCGAGCAGCTCGGCTACGTCGTCGGCGCGCACAGCAGTTTCACGCTGCGCGTGCCGGGGTTGAACTTCGTGATCCAGTCGCCGGTCGCCGGGCCGGCGACGCTGCTCGCCCGCGTCGACGAGTTCATCGCCGGCTTCCGCGCGCGCATCGAGGAGATCGACGACGCCGGCTTCGAGGGCCACCGCCAGGGCGTGCTGACCGTGCTGCGCGAGCGCGACACCAGCCAGGGCCGGCGCAGCCAGCGCCTCCACAATGATCTCGCCCTCGGCCATCACGACTTCGACCGCCGCGCGCGACTCGCCGAGGCGGTCGAAAGACTGTCGCGCGAGGATCTGCTCGCCTTCTACGACGGCTGGCTGCTCGCCGAAGACCGGAGGCGCGTCGTCGCGCAGTCGGCCGGCAATCAACATGTCGACGACGCCCTCGACCACGAGCGCGACGACTTCAAGGCGGTCACGACCCCCGACGCCTTCCGCGCAGGCCTGCCCGCCTACACCCTTTAGGTCACCCGCCGGGTCCGGCGTCGTTGGTGTACTGCCGTGGTAGCCGGAAGCCGGTGGTCCCGCCGTGACGGGACCACCGGCTTCATACCACTGCAACCGGCTGATCAGTGAAATTGCCTGAGATTGATACTATAGGCTTCTGTAATCAAGAGAGGTTTTCCAGGATCACGCGCTTGATCGCAGCGAGTTCGGCGGGCACGTTGCGGACGCTGCCTTCGCTCTGGCGGATGGCGGTGTCGGGGTCCTTGAGGCCGTGACCGGTCAGCGTGCAGACGACGCGGCTGCCGGCACTGATCCTGCCGCCGCGAATGTCGCGGATCGCGCCGGCGACCGAGATCGCGGAGGCCGGTTCGCAGAAGATGCCTTCCTTCTCGGCGAGCAGTTTCTGCGCGTGCAGGATGTCCTCGTCGCTGAACTCGTCGAACCAGCCGCCTGATTCGCGGCTGGCCTCCCAGGCCTTGTCCCAGCTCTGCGGATGACCGATGCGGATCGCGGTCGCGATGGTTTCCGGGTTATCGATCATGCGTCCGCGCAGGAACGGCGCCGCCCCGCTGGCCTGGTAGCCGACCATGATCGGCGCGCGGCTGACGATGCCGTGGTCGCGATATTCCTTGTAGCCCATCCAGTATGCGGAGATGTTGCCGGCGTTGCCGACCGGCAGGCAGTGATAGTCCGGCACCTCGCCGAGCTCGTCGAGGATCTCGAAGGCCGCGGTCTTCTGGCCCTGCAGGCGAAACGGGTTGATCGAGTTGACGATCGTCAGCGGCGTCTCGCGGCCGATCTGCTTGACCAGTTCCATGCCGGCGTCGAAGTTGCCGCTGATCTGGATCACGCAGGCGCCGTGCATCATCGCCTGCGCGAGCTTGCCGAGCGCGATCTTGCCGTCCGGGATCAGCACGAAGGCGCGGATGCCGGCGCGCGCGGCGTAGGCCGCGGCCGACGCCGAGGTGTTGCCGGTCGATGCGCAGATGATCGCCTGGCTGCCCTCCTCGACCGCCCTCGTCACCGCCATGGTCATGCCGCGGTCCTTGAACGAGCCGGTCGGGTTCAGGCCTTCGTATTTGACATAGAGATCGGCGTCGAGGCCGAGATCGCGCGGCAGGTTGTGCAAGCGGATCAGCGGCGTGTTGCCCTCGCCGAGGCTGATGATGCGGGTATCGTCATGCACCGGCAGTCGGTCGCGGTAGCGCTCGATCAGGCCGGTATAGCGGGGTCGAAAACTCATGAAGGCTCCTGGAATCTGCAGGGATTCTTCTGGTTCAGCTGCCGGACAGGGTCTCGACGCGGATGCGCGTGACCGGCCCCGCGATCGCGGCCATGGCCTCGATGCGCCTGATCGCCTCGTTCATCGCGCGCTCGACGACGCGATGGGTCAGCAGGATCACCGTGGCCTCGGACTCGTCCTGCGCCGGCTCCTTTTGCAGGATCGCCTCGATACTGATGCCCTGATCGGCGAGGATGCGGCTGACGTCGGCAAGCACGCCGGGGCGGTCTGCGGCGCGCAGCCGCAGGTAGCAGGCCGTCTCGACGTCCTCGATCGGCAGCACCGGGATGTCGGCGATCTGGTCGGGCTGGAAGGCGAGATGCGGCACGCGGTTGCCGGGGTCGGTGGTCAGCGTGCGCACGACGTCGACGAGATCGGCGACCACCGCCGATGCGGTCGGTTCGCGACCCGCGCCGGCGCCGTAGTACAGCGTCGGGCCGACCGCATCGCCCTTGACCAGCACCGCATTCATGACGCCGTCGACGTTCGCGATCAGGCGCCGATGCGGGATCAGCGTCGGGTGCACGCGCAGCTCGATGCCCTTGTCCGCGCGGCGGGTGAGGCCGAGGTGCTTGATCCGGTAGCCGAGCTGGCCGGCGTATTCGACGTCCTCGCGGGTGATCGCGCTGATACCCTCGGTATAGACCCGGTCGAACTGCAGCGGGATGCCGAACGCGATCGACGCGATGATGGTCAGCTTGTGCGCGGCGTCGATGCCCTCGACATCGAAGGTCGGGTCGGCCTCGGCATAACCGAGCCGCTGGGCCTCGGCCAGCACGTCGGCGAAGTCGCGGCCCTTGTCGCGCATCTCGGTGAGGATGAAGTTGGTCGTGCCGTTGATGATGCCGGCGACCCACTCGATGCGATTCGCGGCGAGACCCTCGCGCAGCGCCTTGATGATCGGAATGCCGCCGGCGACCGCCGCCTCGAAGGCGATCATGACGCCCTGCTTCTGCGCCGCGGCGAAGATCTCGTTGCCGTGGCGCGCGATCAGCGCCTTGTTCGCGGTGACGACATGCTTGCCGTTCGCGATCGCGCGCAATACCAGCTCGCGTGCCGGCTCGTAGCCGCCGATCAGCTCGACGACGATCTGGATGTCGGGATCCTCGACGACCGCGAAGGCATCCTGGCCGATTGCGATGCCGGCGGTGTCGACGCCCGGAAATTCCTGCTCGCGCGCCGCGGCGCGGGTGATGCGAATGCCGCGGCCGGCGCGGCGCGCGATCTCCTGCTGGTTGCGCGCGAGCACGTTGACGGTGCCGCCGCCGACCGTGCCGAGCCCGAGCAGGCCGACCTTGACCGGTTTCAGTTGTTTCATCCCGAAGCTGCCTGGAGGTTGCTGTCTTTTCTGAACATGTGACGGATGCCGCGCAGCGCCTGGCGGGTGCGATGCTCGTTCTCGATCAGGCCGAAGCGGACATGATCGTCGCCGTATTCGCCGAAGCCGACGCCCGGCGCGACCGCGACCTTGGCCTCCTCGAGCAGTTTCTTCGAGAACTCGAGCGAACCGAGATGGCGGTATTGTTCCGGGATCGGCGCCCATACGAACATCGTCGCCCTCGGCTTCTGGACCCGCCAGCCGATTGCATTGAGCCCGTCGCAGAGCACATCGCGGCGCTGCCGGTACATCTCGGCGATCTCCTGAACGCAGTCCTGCGGCCCCTCGAGCGCCGCGATCGCGGCAACCTGGATCGGCGTGAACATGCCGTAGTCGAGATAGGATTTGATCCTCGCCAGCGCCGACACCAGCGTCGGATTGCCGCACATGAAACCGACGCGCCAGCCCGGCATGTTGTAGGTCTTCGACAGCGTGTAGAACTCGACCGCGACGTCCTTCGCGCCCGGCACCTGCAGGATCGACGGCGCGCGGTAGCCGTCGAACGCGATCTCGGCATAGGCCAGGTCATGCACGACCCACACCTCGTGCTCGCGCGCGATCTCGACGACCTTCTCGAAGAAATCGAGCTCGACGCATTGCGTGGTCGGATTGCCGGGAAAGTTCAGCACCAGCATCTTCGGCCGCGGCCACGAGTCGCGAATCGCCTTGCCGAGCTCGTCGAAGAAATCGATGCCGGGCACCAGCGGCACGTGGCGGATGTCGGCGCCGGCGATGACGAAACCGTAGGGATGGACCGGATAGGCCGGGTTCGGCACCAGCACCGCGTCGCCGGGCCCCATCGTCGCCAGCGCGAGATGGACCAGGCCTTCCTTGGAGCCGATGGTCACGATCGCCTCGCTGTCCTGGTCGAGATCGACGTCGAAGCGCTGCTTGTACCAGCGGCAGATCGCGCGACGCAGGCGCGGGATGCCGCGCGACACCGAGTAGCGGTGGGTATTCTCGCGTTGCACGACCTCGATCAGCTTGTCGACGATGTGCGGGGGCGTCGGCTGGTCGGGATTGCCCATGCCGAAATCGATGATATCCTCGCCGCGGGCGCGCGCCTTCGCCTTCAACTCGTTGACGATATTGAAGACATACGGGGGCAGGCGGTTGATTCTGGCGAACTGCTCGATCATCGACGCTGGATCCGTAAGTGAATGAATCCGTTATTATCCTGTCTTTGGCGGCTTGCAGGCAAGGGAAGACTGTTCCAGAATGGGATTTTGCGTGCCCGACCATGCAGATCCATCTCGACACCGACGTCAGCAATTTCCGGATCGTCGCCTATGCCGAAGGCGAGGTGACGGTCGTGATTCCCCGACGCTTCGATGAACAGCCGATCGCGGATGACGAGTTGCTGCAGTTCCAGACCGGCGCCGCGCGTCGCGAGACCTTGCGTCGCAGCCTGATCGTGATGCCCGAGCGGCTGGTCCCGGACTGGCCGCCGAGCGGAGTCGAAGACCTCGAGGCCGCGCACTTCGAGGCGCTCGCCGCCGAGCCCGGACTCGAAGTGGTCTTGTTCGGCAGCGGCGCCCGCCTGCGCCGCCCCGGCGCGAACGTGCTCGCGCCGCTGACCCGCCGCGGCATCGGCGTCGAGGTCATGGACACCGGCTCCGCCTGCCGCACCTACAACTTCCTGATGGCCGACCGCCGCAAGGTCGCCGCCGCCCTCCTGATGATCTAGCACTCGACGGCGCGGCGTCGTTGATTCTTCAAGGTCAAGTGGCTGGAAGCCGGTGGCGTGCTTCCGTTACGGGACACGCTGTTAATACATCCCTGTACGCTCTCCGGCCGCGTCCTGCGGCCGGAAGGTCCCGTAACGGAAGCACGCCACCGGCTTCTGCAGGTCCCGCAGGGGAATCAACGACGCCGCGCCGTCGATCGCTGGCTCGCTGGCAGGCTGTTGAAACAGCCCGGCGGGTTTGCTCCGCGAATGGCTCGCCTCGCTGCCGCTGCGCGGCACCCTTCGGGCTCCGGCGAGGCTGCGCTTGACTTCGCTGCGCAAACCCGCCGGGCTGTTTCAACAGCCTGCCAGCGCTCGACTAGCGGGCAGGCAGGAAACGCATCGGGTCGACCGGTTCGCCGTCCTCGCGGATCTCGAAATGGAGCCTGACGCCGCCCGCGCCGACGCCGCTGTTGCCCATCTCGGCGATCTGCTGCCCTGCCGCGACCTCCTGGCCTTCGTTGACCAGCAGCCGGTCGTTGTGGGCGTAGGCGCTGAGATAGCGGTCGTTGTGCTTGATGATGAGAAGATTGCCGTAGTGCGGGATGCCCGAACCACCGTAGACGACGCGACCCGCGGCCGCCGCGCGTACCGGTTCACCGCGCGCGGCGGCGATCTCCAGTCCGCGCCGCGACGGCTTGATGGTCAGGTCCGCGCGCGTGCCCGCGCCTGACACCGGCCATGACCAGGCCGGGTTGCCGGTACCGGCAGTGCCGGCGCGCGGCGCCGGGGCGATCACGGGGGCAGCGACGCTTGCCTGCGGGCTGACGGCCTGTCTGGCCGGTTCCTGCCGCGCGGGGGCGCTGCCGGGCGCGGCGGTTACGCTCGGAGGCGGAGCGGTCGGCGCAGCGACCGGGGCGGGCGCCGGTGGCGCCCTGTCCGGGATCGCGACAATGGGCGCCGGCGCATCGAGCGCGATCGTTTCCGCCTGACCTGTCGCGGCGCCCCCCCCTGTCGAGGACGCAGTCTGCCGGCCTCCGTCGCCGGGCATACCGGCGCCGCGCGCATCGCCTGCGGGGCCGAGGGCGGCGCCGCTCGCGACCAGGCGCGACTCGCGTTGCGGCGGGATGATGCGCAGGGGCTGGCCGGGCCGGATCGCGTAGGGTTCTTCGAGCCCGTTCCAGCGCGCGATATCGCGAAAATCCTGACCGTAGCGGAAACTGATCGAGTACAGCGTCTCGTTCTCGCGGACGATGTGATGGACATGGGCGCCGCAGCCGGCCAGCAAGGCGATGAACAACGCGAGCAGAACCCCTGAGCGCCGTGCGTTCATGGCTTCAGTAATAGACGAGGATGTACAGCAGCACCAGCGCAAGGACGGCGGCCCACCCCAACCAGTCGATATAACGCCGCAACAAGGGCTCGAAGCGCGCCCCGCCCCAGCGTATCACTGCCGCGACGAGGAAGAAGCGCGCGCCGCGCCCGACCAGCGAGGCGATGACAAACGGCAGCAAGGCCATCGACAGCGCCCCGGCCGTTATTGTAAACACCTTGTACGGAATCGGCGAAAAGCCGGCGATGAAGACCACCCAGACGCCCCAGTGCAGGAACCAGTCATGGGCCCGCACATAGGCGTCCCAATGGCCGGACCGGTGCAGCAGCGGCTCGACGAAGTCGAACGCGAACAGGCCGATGAAGTAGCCGAGCAGGCCGCCGGCGACCGACGCGATCGTCGTCAGCGCGGCCAGGAACCACGCCCGCGCCGGCCGCGCCAGCACCATCGGCGCGAGCATGACGTCGGGCGGGATCGGAAAGAACGAGGATTCGGCGAAGCTGAGGCCGCCGAGGTACCAGGGCGCCTTGCGATGCCCTGCCCAACCGATGACCTTGTCATACATCGCCCCGAACAGCCGCATCAGCGATCACCGGTCAGCATCGGCACGAAGGTCGCCGGCTGCAATACCTCCTGCTCGTATCCGTCGGGGGTACGGGTGATCCGTTGCAGTTCCTGAGCGCCGCCGGGGCCGACCGGCATCACCAGGCGCCCGCCCGGCGCGAGCTGTTCGAGAAAGGCGGCCGGGATCTCCGGCGGCGACGCCGCGGCAATGATGCCGTCATAGGGCGCATTCTCGGGCCAGCCGGCCTTGCCGTCGCCATGGCGGGCGCGGATATTGCGCAGGCCGAAACTGCGGAACCGGCGACGCGCGCGCGACATCAGTTCGTCGATACGCTCGATCGTGTAGACCTCGTCGACCAGTCGCGCGAGGATCGCGGTCTGGTACCCCGAGCCGGTGCCGATCTCGAGCACCCGCGCGGGGCGACCGCCGGCCAGCAGGGCCTCGGTCATGCGCGCGACGGTCGATGGCGTCGAGATGGTCTGGCCGAAGCCGATCGGCAGCGCGGTGTCCTCATAGGCGCGGCTCGCGAGGGCCTCATCGATGAACAGGTGGCGCGGCGTCTCGAGCATCGCGTCGAGCACGGCCTCGTCGCGGATGCCGTCGGCGCGCAGGCGCTCGATCATGCGAAGACGGGTACGCCGGGAGGTCATCCCGATGCCGTCATGGCGGGCCTTGTCGTTCAAGCGTCGAGCGTCTCCATCCAGGTCGCCAGCGCCGGGAGCGCCGCGTGCCGCGTCAGGTCGATCTGGATCGGCGTGACCGACACATATCCCTGCCTGACCGCATGAAAGTCGGTGCCGGGTCCGGCATCCTGCTCCGGCCCCGACTCGCCGATCCAGTAGACCGGGCGGCCGCGTGGATCGCTCGCCCTGACCATCGGTTCGGCCTTGTGGCGAAAGCCGAGCCGGGTCGCGCGAAAGCCCTCGATGCGCTCCCACGGCAGGTCCGGCACGTTGATGTTCAGTATGATATCGCGCGGCAGGGGGTCATGCTGCAGTTTTTCGACGATCGCCTGCACCGCGCGCACCGCAGTCGGATAGTGCTCGGGCTGGCGCCCGACCAGCGACACCGCGATCGCCGGAAAGCCGAGAAAACGGCCCTCGATCGCGGCGGCGACGGTGCCGGAATAGATCACGTCGTCGCCGAGATTGGCGCCGGCGTTGACGCCGGAGATCACCATGTCGGGCTCGTCCTCGAGCAGTCCGGTCAGCGCGAGGTGGACGCAGTCGGTCGGCGTGCCGGCGACGCGGATCCAGCCGTTGTCGAGGAAGGTGACGCGGATCGGGTTCTCGAGGGTCAGCGAATTGCTCGCGCCGCTGCGGTCGCGGTCGGGGACGACGACGGCGACGGTCGCGATGCCGGCGAAGCAGTCGGCGAGACAGCGCACGCCCGGCGCGAGGTAGCCGTCGTCGTTGCTGATCAGGATCTTCAGAGCATTACCGCGACGCACAGCGCCATCAGGGCGCTCGGGTAGATGCCGAGGGCGAGGATGACGAGGCCGTTGGCGCTCATGACCGCGCGCATGTCGAAATTGCTGACCAGCGGCGTTGTGTCCTCGGCCTTGTCGAAGTACATGTATTTGATGACGCGCAGGTAGTAGAACGCGCCGACCACCGAGAAGATCACCGCGAACACCGCCAGCCACACCAGGCCGACGTCCACGACCGCGCGCAGTACGGCCAGCTTGGCGTAGAAGCCGACCGTCGGCGGTACGCCGGCCATCGAGAACATCAGGATCAGCGTCATGAACGCAAACCACGGGTTGCGCTCGTTCAGGCCCTTGAAGTCCTCGAGGCGGTCGGCCTCGAAACCGGCGCGGCTCAGCAGGATCACCATGCCGAAGGCGCCGAGCGTCATCAGCGCGTAGACCAGCACATAGAACATCGCCGCCGCGTTGCCGGCCTGGGTGCCGGCGAGGATGCCGAGCAGCAGGAAGCCGACATGGGCGATGGTCGAATAGGCCAGCATGCGCTTGATATTGGCCTGCGCGATCGCGATGACGTTACCGATCGCGATCGACAGCACCGAGAGGATGATCAGCATGTCCTGCCACTGGACATGGAGGCCGCCGAGACCGTCGACCAGCAGGCGGATGACGATCGCGAAGGCCGCGATCTTCGGCGCGGTGCTGATCAGCAGCGTCACCGCGGTCGGGGTGCCGTGGTAGACGTCGGGTATCCACATGTGGAACGGCACCGCGCCGAGCTTGAAGGCCAGACCGACGATGACGAAGGTCACGCCGAACAGCAGGACGATGTCGTCGGTCGAGCTCTGACGGACGAACTCGCCGATCTCGAGGATGCCGAGACTGCCGGTTGCGCCGTAGAGCATCGACATGCCGTAGAGCAACATGCCGGAGGCAATCGCGCCCAGGATGAAATATTTCATCGCCGCCTCGGAGGCCGAGGTCGAGTCACGGTTCAGCGCGGCCAGCGCGTACAGCGCCAGCGACATCAGCTCGAGCCCGAGATACAGCGTCAACAGGTTGTAGGACGACACCATGATCATCATGCCGAGTACCGCGAACAGGCCGAGGACGAAGAACTCGCCCTTGAACATGCCGCGCGCGACCAGGTATTCGCGCGAGTACAGGAACACGACCGCCGACACCAGATAGATGAAGACCTTGAGCACGTCGCCCATCGCGTCGGCGATGAACATCCCGGAGAAGGTCAGCTCCGGCGTCGTCGAGTGCAGCGTCACCGTCAGCATCGCCGCGCCGAACAGCGTCGCCTGGGTCATCAGGTAGGTGATGACGCGATTCTGCTCGTTCAGGAACAGGTCGACGAGCAGGATCACGCAGGCCATCGTCAGGACGAAGATCTCCGGGATCGCGGGGATGATGTTCGGAAACTCGAAATCCATGGCGCTACCGGGCCCCTACAGTTTCGATTCGGTGACGTGGATGAGCAGGTGCTCGACCGAAGCGCTCATGACCTCGATCAGCGGCGCCGGCCAGACGCCGATCAGCAGCACGAAAAAGGCCAGCGATCCGAGCACGAAGGTCTCGCGCATGTCGAGATCCTTGAGCTCGGCGACCTGCGGATTGGCGACCTTGCCGAAGATCACCCGCTTGACCATCCACAGGGTATAGGCCGCGCCGAGCACCAGGGTCAGGCCGGCGAAGAAAGCGTACCAGAAGTTGGCCTTGAACGCGCTCATGATGACCATGAACTCGCCGACGAAGCCCGAGGTGCCGGGCATGCCCGCATTGGCGAGGGCGAACAGCACCATGAAGGTCGCGAATTTCGGCATCGTGTTGACGACACCGCCGTAGGCGCTGATCTGGCGGCTGTGGACGCGGTCATACATGACGCCGACGCAGAGGAACAGCGCCGCCGAGATGAAGCCGTGCGAGATCATCTGTACCAGCGCGCCCTCCACGCCCATCGCCGCGCCCTGCACGTTGCCGCTGTCGGCATAAATCGAGAACACGACGAAGAAGCCGAGCGTGACGAAGCCCATATGCGAGATCGACGAATAGGCGATCAGCTTCTTCATGTCCTCCTGGGCGAGTGCGACCAGCGCGATATAGACGATCGCGATCAGCGACAGCGTGATGATCAGGCCGTCGAGATACGCGCTGGCGTCCGGCGCCACCGGCAGCATGAAGCGGATGAAGCCGTAGGCGCCCATCTTCAGCATGATCGCGGCAAGGATCACCGAGCCGCCGGTCGGGGCCTCGACGTGGGCGTCGGGCAGCCAGGTGTGGACCGGCCACATCGGCACCTTGACGGCGAACGCGGCGAGGAACGCGAGGAAGATCAGGATCTGCGCGGTCAGGCCGATGCGCAGGACGTGGAAGTCGAGGATCTCGAAGCTGCCGGCCTGAAAATACAGCCAGATCAGCGCGACGAGGAACAGCACCGAACCGAGGAAGGTGTAGAGGAAGAACTTGATTGCGGCGTAGACGCGCTGCGGCCCGCCCCAGATGCCGATGATCAGGAACATCGGGACCAGCATGGCTTCCCAGAACACGTAGAACAGGATCGCGTCGAGGGCGCAGAACACGCCGATCATCAGCCCTTCCATGATCAGGAAGGCGGCCATGTACTGCGCGGTCTTGTAGCGGATGACCTCCCATGCCGCGATGACCACCAGCACGGTCGCGAACGCCGTCAACAATATCAGCGGCATCGAGATGCCGTCGATGCCGAGGTGATAGTAGATGTCGAACACCGGCACCCAGGCATGTTTCTCGACGAACTGCATGTGCCAGGTCGAGCGGTCGAAGCCGGTGAACAGCGGAATCGACAACAGGAAGGTCAGCCCAGAGACGCCGAGCGACAGCCAGCGCACCGCCTGGTCGTTGTTGCCGCCGCGGCCGACCGCGAGTACGGCGAGACCGCCGAGGATCGGCAACCAGATCAGCAGGCTCAGCAATGGCAGTTCTGAAAACATGTTCGCTGTCGGTCTCCGGTGGTGGCGCTCAGATCAGCACGAACAGGCTGAGCAGCGCCAGCAGGCCGATGATCATCGCAAAGGCGTAGTGATACAGGTAGCCGGTCTGGATGTGGCGGATCCGCGCCGAGATCCAGCCGATGCCGCGCGCGGTGCCGTTGACCAGCGCGCCGTCGATCGTCGTGACATCGCCGGCACGCCAGAACACCCGCGCCAGCATGCGGCTGCCGGCGGCGAAGAACCAGTCATTGAAGGCGTCGAAGCCGTAACCCTTGTCGAGTATCCAGTGCGGCACGATCAGCGAGCGCTTGATCTTCTCCGGCAGATCCGGCCGCGCCAGATACAGATACCAGGCCGTGGCGATGCCGGCGAGCGCAAGCCAGACCGGCGGCGCGGCGAGGCCGTGCAGCAGGAAACCGGCGGCGCCGGTGAAGCCTGCGCCGATCTGCGCCAGCGTATCGGTGGCCGGGTAGACCAGGATCGAGTCGTCGAAATAGGAACCGAACAGCAGCGGGCCGACCGTCATCCAGCCGATCATCAGCGACGGGATCGCGAGCATGACCAGCGGGATCGTGACCACCAGCGGCGATTCATGCAGGTGCGAGCGGGTGTGCTCGTCCATGCGTTCCTTGCCGTGGAACACAAGGAAGAACATGCGGAAGGTATACAGCGCGGTCACGAATACGCCGGCGGTGACCAGCACCCAGGCGAAAGTCGCGCCCGGAATCTGCGAGGCGCCGACCGCCTCGATGATCGCATCCTTGGAGAAGAAGCCTGCGGTGCCGGGGAAACCCACCAGCGCCAGCGAACCGATCAGCGCCGTCCAGTAGGTGATCGGCATGTATTTCTTCAGCCCGCCCATCTGGCGTATGTCCTGGGCATGATGCATCGCGATGATCACCGAGCCGGCAGCGAGGAACAGCAACGCCTTGAAGAAGGCATGGGTCATCAGATGGAAGATGCCGGCGGCGTAGGCCGAGGCGCCGAGCGCGACGGTCATGTAGCCGAGTTGCGACAGCGTGGAATAGGCGACCACCCGCTTGATGTCGTTCTGGACGATGCCGAGCAGACCCATGAAGAACGCGGTGAGGGCGCCGATGATCAGCACCACGCTGAGCGCGGTCACCGACAGTTCGAACAGCGGCGACATGCGTGCGACCAGGAAGATGCCGGCGGTGACCATCGTCGCGGCGTGGATCAGCGCCGAGATCGGCGTCGGGCCTTCCATTGAATCGGGCAGCCAGACGTGCAACGGCACCTGCGCGGACTTGCCCATCGCGCCGATGAACAGCAGCAGGCAGATCACGGTCATCAGTGACCAGTCGACGCCCGGGAAGACCTGGATCGTGACATCCGCCATGTGCGGCGCGGCGTCGAAGACGTCGGCGTAGTCGAGGCTGCCGAAGTACGCGAGGATCGCCGCGATGCCGATCAGGAAGCCGAAGTCGCCGACGCGGTTGACGAGAAAGGCCTTGAGATTGGCGTAGATCGCGGATTCGCGCTGATACCAGAAGCCGATCAGCAGGTAGGACACCAGGCCGACCGCCTCCCAGCCGAAGAACAGCTGGAGGAAGTTGTTGGCCATGACCAGCATCAGCATCGAGAACGTGAACAGCGCGATGTAACAGAAGAAGCGCGCGTAGCCGGGGTCGTCGCGCATGTAGCCGATGGTGTAGATATGCACCATCAGCGAGACGAAGGTGACGACGGTGATCATCAGCGTCGTCAGGCGGTCGATCAGAAAGCCGATCTCGAGACGGATGCCGTCGCTGACCAGCCAGGTGTAGACCGAGCCGTTGTAGGCCGGGTTGCCGTCGAACACATGATGCTTGAACACGACCAGCGACAGCAGGAAGGACACGGCGACGCTCAGCGTCGTGACCCAGTGCGCGCCGGCGCGGCCGATCGTACCGCCGAACAGGCCGGCGATGATCGAGCCGATCAGCGGGGCCAGCGGGATCGCGAGATAGATGAGTTCCATGCCGGTCATCGCACGCTCATCCCTTCAGAGAATCGATGTTCATGACGTTGATCGTGCGCCGGTTGCGGAACAGCACGATCAGGATCGCGAGGCCGATCGCCGCCTCGGCGGCCGCCACCGTCAGGATGAAGAACACGAACACCTGCCCGGCGTAGTCGCCGAGATAATGCGAGAAGGCGATGAAATTGATGTTCACCGCAAGCAGCATCAGCTCGATCGCCATCAGCAGGATGATCAGGTTCTTGCGGTTCAGGAAGATGCCGGCGAGGCTGATGCAGAACAGCAACGCGCCGAGGAACAGGAAGTGAGCCAGTGAAATCATGTATCGCTCCCCGCCTGTCTGTCGCCCTTGCGCACCGGATCGATCTTGACCATCCGCACGCGGTCCTTGCGGCGCACCGTGACCTGTTCGGCCGGATTCTGGTACTTGGTCTGGGGCCGGCGGCGCATCGTCAGCGCGATCGCGGCGATGATCGCGACCAGCAGGATCGCCGCGGCGATCTCGAAGGGATAGACATACACCGTATAGAGGATGGCGCCGAGCTCCTCGGTATTGCTGTAATCCGCCGGCGCCCTGACCGGGGCGCTGTAGTGATCGAGACCGAAATGCTGCGGGCCGACGACCAGCGCCATCTGGACCAGGATCAGCACCGCCACCAGCACGCCGACCGGGAGATATTTGATGAAGCCCTCGCGCATCGGCGCGAAGTTGATGTCGAGCATCATGACCACGAACAGGAACAGCACCATGACGGCGCCGACGTATACCAGCACCAGCACGATCGCGAGGAACTCGGCCTCGAGCAACAGCCATACCGCGGCGCTGGTGAAGAACGCGAGCACAAGGAACAGCACGGCATGCACCGGGTTACGCACGGTGATCACCATGATCGCCGAGAATACCAGGATCCCGGAGAAGAAGTAGAAGAGTGCCGGTTCTATATTCATGGTTGTTGTTGTTCTGTTCCCTGGCCGCATCGGCTCCGGCGGACGGTTCGGCGTCCGCGGGGTGCGGCCTCCTCCGTTTTATCTGTAGCGCGCGTCCTGCATGCGGTCCTGCGCGATCTGCGTCTCCAGCTTGTCGCCGACGGCGAGCAGCTTGTCCTTGGTCATGACGTTCTCCCCGCGCTTCTCGAAGTGGTACTCGAAAATGCGGGTCTCGACGATCGCGTCGACCGGACAGGCCTCTTCGCAGAAGCCGCAGTATATGCACTTGAACAGGTCGATGTCATAGCGGGTCGTGCGCCGGGTGCCGTCGTCGCGCGGTTCGGCCTCGATCGTGATCGCCAGCGCGGGACACACCGCTTCGCACAGCTTGCAGGCGATACAGCGCTCCTCGCCGTTCGGGTAACGCCTCAGCGCATGCAGTCCGCGGAAACGGAAGGACTGCGGCGTCTTCTCTTCCGGATACTGGACGGTGATCTTCTTCGCGAAGAAGTAGCGCCCGGTCAGGTGCAGGCCCTTGAACAGCTCCCACAGCATGAAGCTCTTGAAATAATATCCGAGATTCTTCATCAGCCGTCTCCGCTCAGTCGAACCACGGTCCGATTTGCGCCATCGCGGCCACGCCGACCACCAGGATCCAGGCGATCGTCAGCGGGATGAACACCTTCCATCCGAGGCGCATGATCTGGTCATAACGGTAGCGCGGGAAGGTCGCGCGAAACCACAGGAACACGAACAGGAAGAATGCCGCCTTCCCCAGCAGCCAGACGATGCCCGGCACCCAGGCGAACAGGTCCTCCAGCAGCGGAATCCCCTGGAAAGGCGACAGCCAGCCGCCGAGGAAGAACAGCGCGGTCAGTACCGAGATCAGGATCATGTTCGCGTACTCGGCGAGGAAGAACAGCGCGAAGGTCATGCCCGAATACTCGACATGGAAACCGGCGACGATCTCGGACTCGCCCTCGGCGACGTCGAACGGCGCGCGGTTGGTCTCGGCGACGCCGGAAATGAAATAGACGAAGAACATCGGCAGCAACGGTATCCAGTACCAGTGCAGAATGCTGCCCTCCTGGCCGCGGACGATCTCGCCGAGATTCAGGCTGCCGGCGACCATCAATACGGTCACCAGCGCGAAGCCCATCGCGATTTCATAGGCGACCAGCTGGGCCGCCGAGCGGATCGCGCCGAGGAAGGCGTACTTGGAGTTCGAGGCCCAGCCGGCGATGATGATGCCGTAGACGCCGAGCGAGGTCATCGCGAGGATGTACAGCAGGCCGGCATTGATGTCCGCCAGCACCATGCCGTCGTCGAACGGGATCACGGCCCACGCTGCCAGCGCGGGCGCGAGCACCAGCACCGGCGCGACGACGAACAGAAAACGGTTCGAGCGCGTCGGGATGATGATTTCCTTGAGCGCCAGTTTGAGGCCGTCGGCGATCGGCTGCAGCAGACCGCGCGGGCCGACGCGGTTGGGACCGATGCGGACCTGGATGTAGCCGATGACCTTGCGTTCGGCCAGCGTCAGGTAGGCGACCGTCAGCATGATCGGCACCGCGATCGCGACGATCTTGGTCGTGATCCACAGCAGTTCGCGGAGCCACTCGGGCACCGACGTCCACATCGATATCAGCATCTCGGTCATCGGCTCACTGGCTCCGTCCGCGACGCTCGATCGTCACCGCGGCGAAGGCCGGACCGAGGCCGCGGGTCGCGGGGACGGCGAGCGCGGCGACGATGCAGCCGTCAGCGACACGCTCGTCGATCGCAATGCGCAGTTCTGCCGAGCGCTCGCCCTGCCTCACCAGCGCGAGGTCGCCGTCCTCGAGGCCGATCTTCGCGGCCAGCGCGGGATGGACGCGGGCGAGCGAGGCGTTATGCGCATCCGTAGTCTGCTGCAGCGCCCCTGCCCGGCGCACGATGTTGTCGCCGGCATGGATCGGCACGTAGGCAACGCGCAGGATCGCGCCGCTGAGCGCTGGCAGCGGCGCCAGAACGCCCTGGTCGGCGGGATTGACCGACGGGGTCTCGCCCGTCGCGTCGCGCAGCGCATCGCGAATCTCTTCGCTGGACATATAATCGAAGCCCGCCAGGCCGAACAGGTTGCCGAGCACGCGCAATACCTTCCATGCGGGACGCGTCTCCGCGAGCGGCGGCACGACGGCGGCGAAGGACTGCCAGCGGCCCTCGCCATTGACGAAGGTGCCTGAGGTCTCCGAGAACGGCGAGACCGGCAGGAGGACGTGCGCGTACTCCTTCATCGTCGCGGTCACGAACGGGGTCAGCGTGACGACGCAGTCTGCCTGCTTCAGCGCATCGATTGCGCCGGCGGGGTCGCCGCAATCGAATTCGGGTTCGACGTTGACGAGCAGCCAGCCCTTGAGTCCGTGCTCGATCATCGCGCGCGCATCGAGCCCGGGTTCGCCGTCGATACGGGCGCCGGCGGGACCGCGATGCGGCACCGCGCCGGCCAGCCAGGCGCCGGACGCATTCGCGCCGTCGGTGAGTAGTCCGAACGCCGCGCCGGAGGCCTGCGCGATCATGGCGGCCAGCGCGCGCAGCGTCGCGAAATCGGGATGCAGGGCGGCGATGCCGCCGAGCAGCACCGTGCCCTTGCGGGCGTCGGCAAGATGCGCGGCGATCCCGCGCGCATCCTCATCGGCCTCCCTGCCCTTCAGCAGGGTCTCGAGAGCCGCGGGCACAGACGCACCGGTCTTGTCACAGAGCGCGCGCGCGATCGCGGCAAGCCGGCGCGTCATCTCAGCGGGGGCGGCGGCAATGTTGGCGGCGACCGGGAAATTGCAGTCCCACGCAACCGGGTTCACGAACATGACCTTCGCGCCTTTCAGCGCGGCCTTGCGCAGGCGATGGGCGAGGATCGGCTGTTCCTTGCGGATCCACGAGCCGATCAGCAGCGCGGCATCGACCCGCTCGAGCTCGACGATCGACTGGCCCAGCGACGGGAACAAGGGCGCGCGGTCCTGACCGCGGAAATCGGCCTGGCGCAGGCGATGGTCGACGTTGTGGCTGCCGAGCGCACGCGTCAACTGCTGGGCGAGATAGTGTTCCTCGAGCGTGGAGTTCGGCGACACCAGCGTGCCGAAACTCGACTGGGTGCCGCGGAGTCCGGTGACTGCGGCCTGCATCGCCGTGTTCCAGTCGACCTGCTCCCAGCGACCGTCGCGCTTCACCATCGGCGCAGTCAGGCGTTCCTGGTTGTTCAGGCCCTCGTAGCTGAAGCGGTCGCGATCCGACAGCCAGCACTCGTTGATTGCCTCGTTTTCGCGGGGATCGACCCGCATGACCCGGCGACCCCGCGTCATCACGGTCAGCGCCGAACCGGCGCAGTCATGCGGCGACACTGAAGGATAACGCTGCACCTCCCAGGCCCGGGCGGTATAGCGGAACGGTTTCGAGGTCAGCGCGCCGACCGGGCACAGATCGATGATGTTGCCGGACAGCTCGGATTCGACGGCCTTCTCTATATAGGTACCGATGCGCATGTCCTCGCCGCGTCCGGTCGCGCCGAGCTCACGGATGCCGCCGATCTCGTCGCCGAAGCGTATGCAGCGCGTGCAATGGATGCAGCGGGTCATCTCGGTCTCGATCAGCGGGCCGATGTCCTTGTCCTTGACGACACGCTTGGCCTCGGCGTAAGCGGAGCTGTCGGAGCCATAGCCGATCGACATCTCCTGCAGCTCGCATTCGCCGCCCTGGTCGCAGATGGGACAGTCGAGCGGGTGATTGATCAGCAGGAATTCCATGGTGCCCTGCTGGGCGTCGAGCGCCTTCGGCGAGCGCGTGAATACCTTCATGCCCTCGCCGACCGGCGTCGCGCAGGCGGGCAACGGTTTCGGTATCTTGTCGACCTCGACCAGGCACATGCGGCAATTGGCGACGATCGACAGCTTCTTGTGATAGCAGAAGCGCGGGATCGTGATGCCGGCGGCGTCAGTGACCTCGATGATCATGTCGCCGCGGCGCGCCTTCAGCGCGATGCCGTCGACCTCGATGTTGATGGTCTCGTCCCGGACCTTGTCGGATGCGACGCTCATGCCGCCTCCTCGTTGCCGCGCGCGCCGACCATGCAGCGCTTGTGTTCAATGTGGTATTCGAATTCCTCGCGGAAATGCCTGACGAAGCTCTGTACCGGCCACGCCGCGGCGTCGCCGAAGGCGCAGATCGTGCGGCCCTCGATGCGGCCGGCGGTGCGCAGCAACAGATCCAGATCCTCGGGCCGACCGTGTCCGTCCTCGATGCGCTTGACGACGCGCCACAACCAGCCGGTACCCTCGCGGCACGGCGTGCACTGGCCGCAGGATTCGGCGTAATAAAAGCGCGCGATGCGCAACAGCGCCTTGACCATGCAGGTGCTGTCATCCATGACGATCAGCCCCGCCGAGCCGAGACCGGAGCCGGCCTTCGACAGTGAATCGTAATCGAGGTCGCAGTCCATGATGAGGTCGGCCGGCATCACCGGCATCGACGAACCGCCGGGGATCACGGCCTTGAGCTTGCGGCCGGGACGCAGTCCGCCGGCCATCTCCAGCAACTCCCGGAACGGCATGCCGAGCGGGATCTCGTAATTGCCCGGCTTCATGACATGGCCCGAGACCGAGAAAATCTTCGGCCCGCCGTTGTTGGGACGGCCGATCTTCAGGAACCATTCACCGCCGTTGCGCATGATCGCCGGCACCGAGGCAAGGGTCTCGGTATTGTTGATCGTCGTCGGGCAACCGTAGAGCCCGTAGTTGGCCGGGAACGGCGGCTTGAAGCGAGGCTGCCCCTTCTTGCCCTCCAGCGACTCGAGCAACGCGGTCTCCTCGCCGCAGATATAGGCGCCGGCGCCGAGGTGGGAATGCAGCTCGAAGTCGACGCCCGTGCCGAGGATGTTCCTGCCGATCAGTCCCTGCGCGCGCGCCTCCTCGAGCGCATGCTCGAATCGCTCGTAGGGCTCATGATGAAACTCGCCGCGCATGTAGTTGTAACCGACGGTCGCGCCGATCGCATAGCCGGCGATCGCCATGCCTTCGATGACCGCGTGCGGGTTGAAGCGCAGGATGTCGCGGTCCTTGCAGGTGCCGGGCTCGCTCTCGTCGGAATTGCAGACGATGTATTTCTGGCCCGGGGTGTTGCGCGGCATGAAGCTCCACTTCAGCCCGGTGGGGAAACCGGCGCCGCCGCGTCCGCGCAGCGTGGACTTCTTGACCTCGGAGATGATGTCTTCGGGCGGCGTCCTGTCGCGCAGAATCTTCCTCCACGCCTCGTAACCACCCTCCTTCAGATAGCTGTCAAGGGACCACGGCTGGTCGTACTTCAGGGTCGCGAAACAGATCTGCGTCATCGTCTCACTCCAGCCCGTCGAGGATCGCATCGACCTTGTCGATGGTCAGGTGCTCGTGATAATGGCCGTCGACCGTCATCATCGGTGCGCCGCAGCAGGCTGCGAGACACTCCTCCTCGCGCTTCAGCGTGAACTTGCCGTCGGGCGTCGTGCCGCCGTGCCGGACCTTGTACTTGCGCTCGATGTGGCTGATGATCTCGTCGCCTCCGCACAGCATGCAGGAGATGTTGTTGCAGACCGAGACCATGTGACGGCCGACCGGCTCCAGTTCGTACATGCTGTAGAAAGTCGCGACCTCGTAGACCGAGATCGGCGGCATCGCCAGGTACTCGGCCACCGCATCCATCAAATCGTTGTTGAGCGAGCCGCCGTTGTCGGCCTGCACCAGCGTCAGCGCCTGCAGCACCGCCGACTGCTTGCGCTCGGGCGGATATTTCGCGACCCAGCGGTCGATCTCCGCGCGGGTCGAGACGCCGATCAGCGCGGCCTTGCTGTCCTTGCCGGCGGCCATCAGCGGTCCACTTCCCCGAAGACGATATCCTGCGTGCCAAGGATCGCGACGACATCGGCAAGCATGTGGCCGCGGCACATCTCGTCCAGCGACGCGACATGCGCGTAACCCGGCGCCCGGATCTTCATGCGGTAGGGCTTGTTGGCGCCGTCGGAGACCAGATAGACGCCGAACTCGCCCTTGGGATGCTCGACCGCCGCATAGGCCTCGCCTTCCGGCATGCAGAAGCCCTCGGTGAACAGCTTGAAATGGTGGATCAGGGATTCCATGTCGTCCTTCATCTCGAAACGCTTCGGCGGCGACACCTTGTGATTGTCGGTCATCACCGGACCCGGGTTCGCGCGCAGCCAGTCGATGCACTGCCTGATGATGCGGTTGGCCTGGCGCATCTCCTCGATACGCACGAGGTAGCGGTCGTAACAATCGCCCTCGACGCCGACGGCCATGTCGAAATCAAGGCGATCGTAGACCTCGTAGGGCTGGTGCTTGCGCAGATCCCATTCGATGCCCGAACCGCGCAGCATCGGCCCGGTGAAACCGAGCTGCAATGCACGCTCCGGGGTCACGACGCCGATGCCGACGGTGCGCTGCTTCCAGATGCGATTGTCGGTCAGCAGGGTCTCGTATTCGTCGACATAGCCGGGGAAGCGGTTGGTGAAATCCTCGAGGAAGTCGAGCAGCGACCCCTGGCGATTGCGATTGCGATCGGCGGTTTCCTTCGCGTTGTGCCACTTCGACGGCTGGTACTGCGGCATCACGTCGGGCAGGTCGCGATAGACGCCGCCGGGCCGGTAGTAGGTCGCGTGCATGCGCGCGCCGGACACCGCCTCGTAGGCGTCGAGCAGGTCCTCGCGCTCGCGGAAGGCATACAGGAACACGGTCATCGCGCCGATGTCGAGCGCGTGCGCGCCGACCCACAGCAGGTGGTTCAGGATGCGGGTGATCTCGTCGTACATGACGCGGATGTACTGCGCGCGCAGGGGCGGCTCGATGTCCAGCAGTTTCTCCATCGCCAGCACATAGCCGTGCTCGTTGCACAGCATCGACACATAATCGAGACGGTCCATGTAGCCGATGTTGTGGATGTAAGGCTTGGTTTCGGCCAGCTTCTCGGTCGCGCGATGCAGCAGGCCGATGTGCGGGTCGGCGCGCTCGATGACCTCGCCGTCCATTTCCAGCACCAGGCGCAGCACGCCGTGCGCCGACGGGTGCTGCGGCCCGAAGTTCATCGTGTAGTTGCGTATCTCAGCCATGCCCCGCCCCTTCGCGGTCGCGATCGCCGACCAGGTAACGGTGATCGTTGCGGATGACGCGCGGCACGTTGACGCGCGGCTCGATCGTCACCGGCTCGTAGATCACGCGGCGACGCTCGGGATCGAAGCGCATCTCGACGTTGCCGGAGATCGGGAAGTCCTTGCGGAACGGATGACCGACGAATCCATAGTCGGTCAGCAAACGGCGCAGGTCGGGATGATCGTCGAACAGGATGCCGTACAGATCGAAGGCCTCGCGCTCGTACCAGTTGGCCGAATTCCAGATGTCGACGACGGTCTGCACCCGCGGTTCCTCGTCATCGAGAAAGCTGCGCACGCGGATGCGCTGGTTGTTGGCGATCGACAGCAGGTGATAGACGACGGCGAAGCGCGGACCGCTGCGCGGGCGATCGCCATAGCTCAGGTAGTCGACGCCGCAGAGATCGATCAGCTGCTCGAAGTGGAAACCGGGTTCGTCGCGCAGCGCCAGGCAGACGTCGTGGGCGCGCGCGGGCGCGACCTCGATCGTCAGTTCGCCGCAGCGCGACACCTCGCAGGTCTCGAGCACGGGGCCAAACCGCTCCCGGGCCCTGGCCGCCAATGTCTGGATGGATTCGGGCATCGTCGCGTCAGGTCTTTAGCGGGCGATCGTGTTGGTGCGGCGGATCTTGTTCTGCAACTGGATGACGCCGTACAGCAGCGCCTCGGCCGTCGGCGGACAACCCGGTACGTAGATATCCACCGGGACGATGCGATCGCAACCGCGCACGACCGAATAGGAATAATGGTAGTAGCCGCCGCCGTTCGCGCACGACCCCATCGAGATGACCCAGCGCGGTTCGCTCATCTGGTCATAGACGCGGCGCAGCGCCGGCGCCATCTTGTTGACCAGCGTGCCGGCGACGATCATCACGTCGGACTGGCGCGGGCTGGGCCGGAAGACGACACCGAAACGGTCGAGGTCGTAACGGGCGGCGCCGGCATGCATCATCTCGACTGCGCAGCAGGCGAGCCCGAAGGTCATCGGCCACAGCGACCCGGTGCGCGCCCAGTTGATCAGCTTGTCGGCGGTCGTAGTGACGACGCCTTCCTTGAGGATGCCCTCTATTCCCATTCCAGGGCCCCCTTCTTCCATTCATAGATGAAGCCGACGACGAGGATCGCGAGGAAGATCACCATCGCCATGAAGCCGAACATGCCGATCTCGTCGAGCACGACGGCCCACGGGAACAGGAACGCGATCTCGAGATCGAAGATGATGAACAGGATCGCGACGAGGTAGTAACGGACGTCGAACTTCATGCGCGAGTCTTCGAAGGCCTCGAAGCCGCATTCGTAGGGCGCGTTCTTGTCGCTGTCGGGACGGTTCGGACCGAGCACGAACCCGGCAACCAGCGGGACCACGCCGAACAGCACGCCCATGACGATAAAGACAAGTATCGGTAGATAATTCTCTAGCATGAGATTACGTCACGGATTCCCGGGGATCGAGCCGACCCCTTGATGAGGCGATGGAACGGATACCGCCCCGGAAGAGCCCCTCCGCGACCGGCGCATGGGCCGGTTGCTCGTTATTATTGTTGACTGCAAAGCTCGCCTGTTCGGGTGAGTCTAGGCCAGCGGTTTGCGCGGTGTCAAGCCGTAGCCGACGCCATAATCTTTGAATAAACAAACAAATTTCCAGCAGGCTTGTAGAGCAGGCCCGACGGGTTTTCTCCGCGAATGGCTCGCCTCGCTGCCGCTGCGCGGCACCCTTCGGGCTCCGGCGAGGCTGCGCCTGACTTCGCTGCGCAAACCCGTCGGGCCGGCTCTACAGCCAGATAATGGTGCCGATGGACGGACTCGAACCGTCACGGCTTTCGCCACCGCCCCCTCAAGACGGCGTGTCTACCAATTCCACCACATCGGCTGAAACGATCACGCAGCGGGTCAACGCACCGCTGCGCGCAACTCGAACGACTTTCCTGCTTTTACTCCGGCGACGCGGGGAGGCTTCTCGGCACGTCGGGGATGTCGCTGTCCGGACGTATGCCGCGCTCCATGCCGCCGGCCGGCGACTGGCGCTCGATGATCTCGGTCACGCTGGGGCGATCGACCTGCTGGCTGTACATCCAGGCCAACCCCAGGCTCGACAGGAAGAACACCGTCGCCAGCACCGCGGTCATCCGGGTCAAAAACGAGGCCGAACCCTGGCTGCCGAACACCGTCTGCGAGGCGCCGCTGCCGAAGGCGGCGCCGATCTCGGCGCCCTTGCCGCGCTGGATCAGCACGAGACCGATCAGCGTGAACGCAAGCAGCATATGGAAGGCTATCATCAACAACAGCATCTGAATCAGTTCCTCAAGCGTTCGCCGATCTGCTCACGCCGCGCCCGCGGCGCGGCAGATCGACAGGAATTCCTGCGCCTGCAGCGAGGCGCCGCCGATCAGGCCGCCGTCGATATCGGCCATCGCGAACAGCTCGGCGGCATTCGCGGCCTTCACGCTGCCGCCGTACAGGATGACGATCCCGCCGGCGACGGCGCTGTCCAGTCCGGCGATGCGCCGGCGGATATATTCGTGTACTTCCTGCGCCTGCGCGGGCGTCGCGGTCTTGCCGGTGCCGATCGCCCACACGGGCTCATAGGCGATGACGACGCCGCCCAGGCGTTTCGCGTCGCCAAGCCTCGCGAACACTGCATCGAGCTGGCGACCGACGACCTGTTCGGTGTCGCCGCGCTCGCGCTCCTCGAGCAGTTCGCCGACGCACAGGATCGGCGTCAGGCCGGCATCCAGCGCGGTCGCGCACTTCTCCGCGACCAGCGTGTCGCCCTCTCCATAGATATTACGGCGCTCGGAGTGGCCGACGATGACATAGCGGCAACCGAAGTCCCTGAGCATCGCAGCCGAGATCTCGCCGGTGAAGGCGCCGGGACCGGCCTGGTCGCACAGGTTCTGCGCGCCCCAGGCGATCGCGGTCTTGCCGAGCCGGGCCTGGACCATGTCGAGGTAGGCATGGGGCGGGCACACGGCGATATCGGCGCCGCCGATGTCCGCGGCCCCGGCGACGATGCCGTCGAGCAGTTCCCGGATGCTGGCACGGGAGCCGTACATCTTCCAGTTCCCGGCCACGAGCCGCCGCCGCATGTCAATACCTCTCTGATCCTGCTTCAGAAAACAGGCAAGATTACCGCCCCGCGGCGAATAAATCAATCGCGGGTGTTATGGGCTACCGGACCGGGCTCCTGTGCCATCGGGCCGGCCGAGGTGCGTCCCATATTGTCGTCATGACACGCGTGAATACGTCCGTGTAGCTCCCCGCCGCATCCCTGCGGCGGAAGGTCATGACGACAATATGGGACACACCTCGGCCTGTGACTGTGCCAACCGCACACGCGGCGGTCGGCATATCTACTAGCGGCACGCAGCAAGGCCGTGGCACAGATCAACCGCAGGGACGGGGCTACACAGACGGTGATACGCACCACTGCCGCAGGCTGCCGGGTGCCGTCCCCACTCGCCATGACCTTCCGCCGCATCCCTGCGGCGGATGGTCATGGCAACGGAAGGCGGGGCACGGCGGCCTGCGGCTGTGGCACGCGCTCGCGGCAGGGTCTGGACGGCCTGTGTTCAGGACCTTCGGCCGCAGGGATGCGGCCGAGAGCTACAGGGACGTATTCACGCGTGTCCTGAACACAGGCCGTCCAGACCCCTGCTTACCACAGATGCAAAAGCGGTTACGACGCTCAGGCGCCGTTGCGCTGGAGTTCTTCGCGGATGATGTCGGCGAGGTGGTGGGCGACGGTGTGGACCTGTTGGGCGTCGGAGCCCTCGACCATGATGCGCAGGACCGCCTCGGTGCCCGAGCGGCGCAGCAGCGTGCGGCCCTCGTCGCCGAGTTGCGCCTCGACCTCGCGCAGCGCCGCCATTACCGCCTGGGAATCGCGGTGATCGTAGCCGTTCGTGACCGGGACGTTGATCATGTGCTGGGGGTACTTGGTCATGCCGGCCTTCAGATCATGCAGCGCGCAGCCGGACTGGATCATGAATTCGAGCACCTGCAGCGCGGCAATGATGCCGTCGCCGGTCGTGGTGCGGTCGAGGCAGATCAGGTGGCCGGAGGACTCGCCGCCGAGCACGAGGCCGCGCTGCTGCATCAGTTCGAGCACATAGCGATCGCCGACCGCGGCGCGCGTGAGTTCGATGTCCAGGCCCTTGAGCGCGAGCTCGAGGCCGAGATTGCTCATCACCGTGCCGACGACCGCGCCGATCGGGGCGCCGGCCTGACGCCGCGCCCGCGCGATGATGAACAGCAGTTCGTCGCCGTCGACGACCTCGCCCTTGTGATCGACCATGATCAGGCGATCGCCGTCGCCGTCGAGCGCAATGCCCAGATCGGCCTTGTGCTCGAGCACCGCGGCCTGCACATGCTGCGGATGGGTCGCGCCGCACTTGTCGTTGATGTTGAGGCCGTCCGGCGCCGAGCCGATGCGGATGACCTGCGCGCCGAGCTCGCTGAACACGCTTGGCGCGACATGGTAGGTCGCGCCGTGCGCGCAGTCGACGACGATGCGCAGGCCCTTGAGATCGAGCCCGAGCGACACCGTGCTCTTGCAGAATTCGATGTAGCGGCCGGCGGCGTCGACGACGCGCTCGGCCTTGCCGAGATGCGCCGAATTGCGCGTCGTCATCGGCATATCGAGCATCTGCTCGATCTCGAGCTCGACCTCGTCGGGCAGCTTGGTGCCCGCGCCGGAGAAGAACTTGATGCCGTTGTCGTAATAGGGGTTGTGCGAGGCGCTGATGACGATGCCGGCCTGGGCATGCAGGGTGCGGGTCAGATAGGCGATCGCCGGGGTCGGCATCGGCCCGAGCAGCAGGATGTCGACGCCGGCCGACGACAGGCCGGCCTGCAGCGCCGATTCGAACATGTAACCGGAGATGCGGGTATCCTTGCCGATCAGCACCTTGCCGTGATCGGCCGGCGACAGCACGCGACCGACCGCCCAGCCCAGTTTGAGCACGAATTCCGCGTTGATCGGACCCTCGCCGACCCGTCCGCGGATACCGTCGGTGCCGAAATATCGCCTGTTGCTCATGCCCCTTCTCCGTGCATCACCGCGCCGCATACCGCCAGCGCATCGGCCGTCTCCGCGACATCATGAACCCGCAGGATCGACGCCCCCTGCCAGGCAGCGAGCGTCGCGAGGGCAATACTACCATAAAGTCGCCCCCCGACCGGCCGCCCGGTCAGCGCGCCGATCATCGACTTGCGCGACAGGCCCGTGAGCAGCGGCAGGCCGAGCGTGCCGAATTCATCGAGACGGCGCAGCAATGCGAGATTGTGTCCGAGGGTCTTGCCGAAGCCGAAGCCGGGGTCGATCGCGAGGCGCTCGCGCGCGATCCCGGCGGCGAGGCAGTCGGCGACGCGCGCCTCGAGAAAGCCGCGGACCTCGGCGACGACATCGTCGTAGCGCGGGGCCTGCTGCATCGTCCGCGGCTCGCCCTGCATGTGCATCAGGCAGACCGCGGCATCGAGCCCGGCGGCGGTCTCGAGGGCGCCGCCGGCTTGCAGCGCGCGCACGTCGTTGATCATCGTCGCGCCGGCGGCGACGGCCGCGCGCATGACCTCGGGCTTCGAGGTGTCGATCGAGATGACGAGGTCGGGCAGGCGGGCGTGGACGCGCTCGATGACGGGGATGACCCGGCGCAACTCCTCGTCGATGCCGACCGCGGCGGCGCCCGGCCGGGTCGACTCGCCGCCGACGTCGACGATCGCGGCGCCGGCCGCGGCCATGCGTTCAGCCTGCGCGGCGGCGGCGGCGGGCGAAAAAAAATCACCCCCGTCCGAGAACGAGTCGGGGGTGACATTGAGGATACCCATGACGCGGGGACGGCCGAGATCGAGCATCCGGCCGCCGCACCGCAGGCGCATTGCCATCGCTCAGTGCTGTTCGGCCGGGCCTCCGATCGTGCCGCCGTCGGTGGCCTTGCGATCCTTGTCCGCCTGCTCGCCGCCGGCCTTGCCGGCACCGGACTTCGGCCCTTCGTACTTGTCCCAGTCCTTCGGCGGGCGCGGCTCACGGCCTTCCATGATGTCGTCGATCTGGTGGCTGTCGATGGTCTCGTACTTCATCAGCGCCTCGGTCATCGCGTGCAGCTTGTCGATGTTCTCCTCGAGGATCCGGCGCGCACGCTCGTAGTTGCGGTCGACGACGGCGCGGATCTCCTTGTCGATCGCGTGCGCGGTCTCGTCGGAGACGTTCTTGTGCTGCGTCACCGAGTGACCGAGAAACACCTCGCCTTCTTCCTCGGTATAGGTCAGCGGGCCGAGCTTCTCCGACAGGCCCCACTTGGTGACCATGTTGCGGGCGATGTCGGTCGCGCGCTTGATGTCGTTCGACGCGCCGGTCGTCACCGAGTCGGCGCCGAAGATCAGCTCCTCGGCGATGCGGCCGCCGAACAGGCTCGAGATCTGGCTTTCGAGGCGCAGCTTGCTGTAACTGTAGCGATCCTCCTCGGGCAGGAACATGGTCAGGCCGAGCGCGCGGCCGCGCGGGATGATCGTGACCTTGTGCACCGGATCGTGCAAGGGCACCTTGCGACCGACGATTGCGTGACCGGACTCGTGGTAGGCGGTCAGGCGCTTCTCGTCGTCGCTCATCACCATCGAGCGGCGCTCGGCGCCCATCATGACCTTGTCCTTGGCCTTCTCGAACTCGATCATCTCGACGACGCGCTTGTTCGCGCGCGCCGCGAACAGCGCGGCCTCGTTGACGAGGTTGGCGAGATCGGCGCCCGAGAAGCCGGGCGTGCCGCGCGCGATGATCGCCGGCTCGACGTCGTCGCCGAGCGCGACCTTGCGCATGTGGACCTTGAGGATCTGCTCGCGGCCGCGGATGTCCGGCAGCGGCACGACGACCTGGCGGTCGAAGCGGCCGGGACGCAGCAGCGCCGGGTCGAGCACGTCGGGGCGGTTGGTCGCCGCGATGACGATGACGCCCTCGTTGCCCTCGAAGCCGTCCATCTCGACCAGCAGCTGGTTCAGCGTCTGCTCGCGCTCGTCGTGACCGCCGCCGAGGCCGGCGCCGCGATGGCGGCCGACCGCGTCGATCTCGTCGATGAAGATGATGCACGGCGCGTGCTTCTTGGCCTGCTCGAACATATCGCGGACGCGCGCGGCGCCGACGCCGACGAACATCTCGACGAAGTCCGAACCGGAGATCGTGAAGAACGGTACCTTGGCCTCGCCGGCGATCGCCTTGGCGAGCAGCGTCTTACCGGTACCCGGCGAGCCGACCATCAGCACGCCGCGCGGGATCTTGCCGCCGAGCTTCTGGAACTTGGTCGGGTCGCGCAGGAAATCGACGAGTTCGACGACCTCCTCCTTGGCCTCCTCGACGCCGGCAACATCGGCGAAGGTGATCTTGACCTGATCCTCGCCGAGCATGCGCGCGCGGCTGCGGCCGAAGGACATCGCGCCGCGCCCGCCGCCGCCGCCCTGCATCTGGCGCATGAAGAAGATCCACACCGCGATCAGCAGCAGCATCGGGAACCAGGAGATGAAGATCTGCATCAGCATGCTCTGCTGCTCCTGGGGCCGCGCCTGGATCACGACGCGGTTGTCGAGCAGGTCGCCGACCAGGCCCGGATCGCCCGGATTGTAGGTCGTGAACTTGTCGCCGCCATGGGTCGCGCCCTGGATCGAACGACCGTCGATGACGACCTCGCGGACATCGCCGCGGTTCACCCACTGGATGAACTCGGAATACGAGATCTGCTGGGAGGGCACCTGCGGGGGGCTGAAATTATTGAACACCGAGATCAGGACGACCGCGATGACGACCCACAGGATGATGTTTTTTGCCATATCGCTCAAGGTGCTGTCCTCTATGGAAAAGGCGCTGTTCCGTTACCCGGATATTACTTGCTTTCGCCGGATTGGCCAAACGCGGCGGGGCTGAAATCCCTTGCCAGCAGATAGACTTCGCGCGAACGCGCGCGCGAGGACTCGGGCTTGCGTATCGCGACCTTGCGAAAATGGCGGCGCAATTCGTCGCGAAACGCCTCCATGCCGGCGCCCTGGAAGATCTTGATCAGGATATCGCCCCCGGGCCGCAATACTTTGAGGGCGAAATCCAGCGCCAGTTCAGCCAGATAGACCGATCGGGGCTGATCGACGGCATCCATGCCACTGATATTGGGCGCCATGTCCGAAATCACAAGGTCCACGGGTCTGCCCTGCAGGATATCCATGATCTTCGCAATGGAATCGGCGGCATCGAAATCGGCCTCGATGACGTCGACGCCGGGTAACGGCTCCATCGGCAGACGGTCGAGCGCAATGACGGCGCCCTTGCGCCCGATCTGTCGCGCGGCGACCTGCGACCAGCCGCCGGGCGCCGCGCCGAGTTCGACGACGACCATGCCGGGCCGGAGCAGGCGGTCACGGCGATCGATCTCGAGCAGTTTGTAGGCGGCGCGCGAGCGATAGCCCTCCTTGCGCGCCTTCAGCACGAAGGGATCCTCGTGATGCTCCCTGAGCCAGCGCCTGCTGCTGCCGGTCTTCTTTGCCATGAATTTAATCTTTAGTCGACAAGGGGATATGGGCTACAATTCGGGCGCCATGACACTGACCCCCAGACAACGCAGCCACCTGCGCGCCCTCGCCCACAGTCTCCGCCCGGTGGTCACGACCGGCCAGAAGGGCCTGACCCCGGCCGTCCTCGCCGAGATCGACGGCGCGCTCGGCCACCACGAACTGATCAAGATACGCCTGAACGTCGCCGACCGCGACGCGCGCGAGGCGATGTCCCACGAGATCTGCGCGGGCACCAAAAGCGACTGGGTCCAGAGCATCGGCCGCATCGCGGTGATCTACCGGCCGGCGAAAAAGCCGGTCATCGCACTGCCCGCCTCCGACTGAGCATTTATCTGACGAGCTTTGCGGGCTGCATCGCTTTCCGGAGGGTGTGCGGCCGCCGTGCGCCCGGAGCGCACGAACCCGCCCCATCAGCGGATCCCGTGGCCGGAGCCGCTGCTTCCCTCCCGGGCTCGGCAGATCAAGGGGTCAGAGTCGTTGATCCCTCAGATATAGCGGACCGCGACGACCTCGTATTCGCGCTTGCCGGCCGGGGCGTTGACCACTGCGATGTCGCCGGCCTCCTTGCCGATCAGCGCGCGCGCGATCGGCGAGCTGACCGAGATGCGGCCGGCCTTGATGTCGGCCTCGTCCTCGCCGACGATCTGATAGCTGACCTTCTCGCCGCTGTCCTCGTCGATCAGATCGACGGTCGCGCCGAACACCACCTTGCCGCCGGCGTCCAGCGTCGTCACGTCGATGATCTGGGCATTGGCGAGCTTCAGGTCGATCTCGGCGATGCGGCCCTCGATGAAGCCCTGCTGTTCCTTCGCCGCGTGATACTCGGCGTTCTCGCGCAGGTCGCCGTGTTCACGCGCCTCGGCAATGGCCTGGATCACGCGTGGACGCGCCACGGTCTTCAGCTCATGCAGTTCCTGGCGCAAGCGTTCCGCGCCCACTACCGTCATTGGAACCTTTTTCATGGACCTGGCACCCCGTAAGCGCCTGTAGCGCGTTCACGCCGATATCGCCGGGTTGTTTCAGGGCCATGCTGGTCGCCCAGGCCCCGGCAATCGTCGTGGTGTAAGTGACCTTGTGCTGCAGCGCCGCACGCCTGATCTCGCAGGAGTCGGCGATCGCCTGCTTGCCTTCGGTGGTATTGATGATCAGGGAGATCTCGCCGTTCTTGACCATATCGACGATGTGGGGTCGCCCTTCGCCGACCTTGTTAACTTTAGCACAGGGAACCCCGGCGATTTCAAGGGTCTTCGCGGTGCCGCGGGTGGCCACGATCTCGAAGCCGAGCGCGACCAGATCGGCGGCGATGGCCGTCGCCCGCGTCTTGTCGGCGTCGCGCACGCTCATGAAGACGCGTCCGCCGCGCGGCAGCTCGATGCCGGCGGCCTGCTGGGACTTCGCGAAGGCCTCGGCGAAGGTCGCGCCGATACCCATGACCTCACCGGTCGATTTCATCTCCGGGCCGAGGATCGGGTCGACGCCCTGGAACTTGTTGAACGGGAACACCGCCTCCTTGACCGAGAAGAACTTCGGCACGATCTCGCGCGTGATGCCCTGTTCGGCCAGCGAGCGCCCGGCCATGCAGCGCGCGCCGACCTTGGCCAGCGAGATACCGCAGGCCTTGGAGATGAACGGGATCGTGCGCGACGCGCGCGGATTGACCTCGAGCAGATAGATGTCCTCGCCCTTGATCGCGAACTGTACGTTCATCAGGCCGACGACGCCGAGTCTCAACGCGATCGCGGCGACCTGGCGCCGCATCTCGTCCTGCAACGCCGGCGACAGGCTGAACGGCGGCAGCGAGCAGGCGGAATCGCCCGAGTGCACGCCGGCCTGCTCGATGTGTTCCATGACGCCGCCGATCAGTACCGTTTCGCCGTCGCAGACCGCGTCGACGTCGACCTCGATCGCATCGTCGAGGAAGCGATCGAGCAGCACCGGCGAGTCATTCGATACCGCGACCGCGTTGCGCATGTAACGGGCGAGATCGTCCTCGTTGTGGACGATCTCCATCGCCCGGCCGCCGAGGACATAGGACGGCCGCACGACCATCGGAAAACCGATCTCGGCCGACAGCCTGAGCGCGTCCGCGGTATTGCGCGCGGTGCGATTCGGCGGCTGGCGCAGGCCCAGCACCTCGACCAGCCCCTGGAAACGCTCGCGGTCCTCGGCGAGGTCGATCGCGTCCGGCGTCGTGCCGATGATCGGCGCGCCGGCGGCCTCGAGCGCGCGCGCGAGTTTCAGCGGCGTCTGGCCGCCGTACTGGACGATGATGCCCTGCGGTTTCTCGACGTCGACGATCTCGAGCACGTCCTCGAGCGTCAGCGACTCGAAGTACAGGCGATCGGAGGTGTCGTAGTCGGTCGATACGGTCTCCGGATTGCAGTTGACCATGATCGTCTCGATGCCGTCCTCGCGCATCGCCAGCGCCGCGTGCACGCAGCAGTAGTCGAACTCGATGCCCTGGCCGATGCGGTTCGGGCCGCCGCCGAGCACCATGATCTTGCGGCGATTCGTCGGCGCGGCCTCGCACTCCTCGTCATAGGTCGAATACATATAGGCGGTCGTCGACGCGAATTCGGCGGCGCAGGTATCGACGCGCTTGTAGACCGGACGCACGCCGAGCCGGTGGCGCAGCGCGCGTATCTCGTCCTCGCGCGACTCGAGCAGGCGCGCGAGGCGGCGGTCGGAAAATCCGGCGCGCTTCAACTCCAGTAATTCGTCCCTTCCGATCGACGCCGCCGCGCGGCCGCGCAGCGCATCCTCGCGGCGGACGATGTCCTCGATCTGCACGAGAAACCACGGGTCGATGTAGCTGTGCTCGTGCACCTGCTCCAGGCTCATGCCGGCGCGGAAGGCATCGGCGAGATAGCGCAGGCGGTCCGGTCCGGGGTTGCGCAGCTCGTGGACCAGCATGGCGCGGGCGTCACCGGAATCCGGCTCGACGATCTCGTCGAGTCCGTCGATGCCGGTCTCCATGCCGCGCAACGCCTTCTGCAGCGACTCCTGGAAACTGCGTCCGATCGCCATGACCTCGCCGACCGATTTCATCTGCGTCGTCAGCCTGGCCGATGCCTGCGGGAACTTCTCGAACGCGAAGCGCGGGATCTTGGTGACGACATAGTCGATGGTCGGCTCGAACGAGGCCGGGGTGACGCCGCCGGTGATGTCGTTGCGGAGTTCGTCGAGGGTGTAGCCGACCGCGAGCTTGGCGGCGATCTTCGCGATCGGGAAGCCGGTCGCCTTCGATGCCAGCGCCGAGGAGCGCGACACCCGCGGATTCATCTCGATGACCAGCACGCGGCCGTCGACCGGGCTGATCGCGAACTGGACGTTCGAACCGCCGGTATCGACGCCGATGCGGCGCAGCACCGCGATCGAGGCATCGCGCAGGCGCTGGTACTCCTTGTCGGTCAGCGTCTGCGCCGGCGCCACCGTGATCGAGTCGCCGGTATGCACGCCCATCGGATCGAGGTTCTCGATCGAGCAGATGATGATGCAGTTGTCCTTGCGATCGCGCACGACCTCCATCTCGAATTCCTTCCAGCCGATCACCGACTCCTCGATCAGCAGCTCGTGCGTCGGCGACAGGTCGAGTCCGCGCTCGCAGATCTCGACGAACTCCTCGCGGTTATAGGCGATGCCGCCGCCCGAACCGGCCAGCGTGAACGACGGGCGAATGATGGTCGGATAGCCGATGCCGGCCTGGACCTGCAGCGCCTCCTCGAGGCTGTGCGCGATCGCCGCGCGCGGACAGGCAAGCCCGATCTCGGCCATCGCGAGGCGGAAGCGGTCGCGGTCCTCGGCGGTATCGATCGCCTCCTGGGAGGCGCCGATCAGTTCGACGCCGTAGCGCTCGAGCACACCCTCGCGGGCAAGATCGAGTGCGCAGTTCAGTGCGGTCTGGCCGCCCATCGTCGGCAGCAGCGCGTGCGGGCGCTCCTTTTCGATGATCTTCGCGATGGTCTGCCAGCGGATCGGCTCGATGTAGGTCGCATCCGCCATGCTCGGATCGGTCATGATCGTCGCCGGATTCGAGTTGACGAGGATGACGCGATAGCCCTCCTCGCGCAGCGACTTGCAGGCCTGCGCGCCTGAATAGTCGAACTCGCAGGCCTGGCCGATGACGATCGGGCCGGCGCCGATGATCAGGATCGATTGTATGTCCGTACGCTTCGGCATCTCGACGTCAGCCTGTTATCGTGGCGCGGCCGCGGTCCATCAGCGCGATGAAGCGGTCGAACAGCGGGCGGATGTCATGCGGCCCCGGCGACGATTCGGGATGCCCCTGGAAACCGAAGGCCGGACGGTCGCGATGGCGGATGCCCTGCAGGCTGCCGTCGAACAGCGAGCGATGGGTCGCCTGCAGGTGCGCAGGCAACGACCCCTCGTCGACCGCGAAGCCGTGATTCTGGCTGGTGATATGGACGACGCCCGACTCGAGATCGATGACCGGATGGTTGGCGCCGTGATGGCCGAACTTCATCTTGAGCGTGCGCGCGCCGGCGGCAAGGCCGAGCAGCTGGTGACCGAGACAGATGCCGAATATCGGCATGCCGTGGTCGAGCAACGCGCGTATCGCGGCGATCGCATAGTCGCAGGGCTCGGGATCACCGGGACCGTTCGACAGAAACACGCCGTCAGGACGCAGCGCCAGCACCTCGGTCGCCGTCGTTCGCGCCGGCACCACGGTGACGCGACAACCGCGGTCGACCAGCAGCCGCAGGATGTTGCGCTTGACGCCGAAGTCGAAGGCGACGACGTGATAGCGGGCGTCGCCGTCAGCGAGCCGCGCCGCCGCGCCGGCGTCGATATCGATGCTGCCGTCGCGCCAGGCATAGGCCTCGGCGGTCGTGACTTCGCGCGCGAGATCCATGCCGACGAGGCCGGGGAACGCGCGCGCGGCGGCCAGCGCGGCGGCCTCCCCGAGGTCATCGCCAGCGAGGATACAGCCGCTCTGCGCGCCCTTCTCGCGCAGCACGCGGGTCAGCCGGCGGGTATCGACGCCGGCGATGCCGACGACGCGGTGACGCTGCAGGTAATCGGCCAGCGATTCGCGCGAACGCCAGTTGCTGGCGACCATCGACAGATTACGGATCACGATGCCGGCGGTGCGCACGCCGCCCGACTCCTCGTCCTCCGGATTGACGCCGGTATTACCGATGTGCGGGCAGGTGAAGGTGACGATCTGGCGTTCGTAGGAGGGATCGGTCATGACCTCCTGGTAACCCGTCATCGCGGTATTGAAGACGACCTCGCCGACGGCGCGCCCGCTCGCGCCGATCGAGATGCCGCGAAACAGCGAACCGTCCGCGAGCGCCAGCAGGGCTGGTGATTGCAATTGCCTCTCCCAGATTCAGACAAACAAAACGGGAGCGGTCGACATGACCCTCCCGTTCCCGGACGACGCCGTGATGATCGGAAAACCACTCATAATTCAAGACCTAAGCAATTCTAACCGATGACTCCCGGCGCTGTCCATGCGCGCGTCCCGAAGCAAAATCGACTTTCAAGTCAGACACGTGCGCCCGTCGGCCGGGACGTCGAGGGACTGGCCCCGGCGCAGGCGGGCACGCAGCCACTCGCCGAGGAACAGATTGACCTGGCGTTTCTCGAGCGGGCTGCGCATGTCGCGATTCGGATAGCGATAGTACGGCGCGAAGCGGGCGCGGCCCTGGTAGGCAAGGACCTCCACCAGTTGCGCATCATGACAGGCGCGAAAGCCGATCAGCAGGTCGCGCAGGAATTGCGGCTGATGATGCGCGAAGGCCTGGCAGATCAGGCCGCTGGTGGTATAGCGGCTGCATTCGAGCAGCGACACGCGGATGGCGGGCAGGCCGTCGAGCATCAGCGTTGCCGGCACCCGCAAGCCGCGCAAGCCGGGCATGAAGCGCGTCAACAGGCGGTAGTTTTCTTCATACAGCGGCATCAGGCTGCGGATGCAGGGTTTGCCCGCTGTCGTCAGCATATGGATGGCGGCGCTACCTTCGGTTCGTGCGCGCGGTCACGGTCGCGCGTCGATGCCGATTATAGCACCGCGGTCGCCGGCGCATGCGCGTTGACCGCGCGCGCGCCGAAACCGCTTGACATCAGCGATCGATCTTGTCAGCGGTCGCCTGGATGATCTTCTGGAACGGCGCGATCAGGTCCATCGGCAGCGGGAACACGATCGTCGAATTCTTTTCCGCGGCGACGTCGCTGAGCGTCTGCAGATAGCGCAGCTGCAGGGCCTGCGGGTGTCCGCCGAGGATCGCGGCGGCCTCGGTCAGCTTGACCGCGGCCTGCAACTCGCCCTCGGCATGGATGACCTTCGCGCGCCGCTCGCGTTCGGCCTCGGCCTGGCGCGCGATCGCGCGGATCATGCTCTCGTCGATATCGACATGCTTGATCTCTACATTCAGCACCTTGATGCCCCAGGCATCGGTCTGGGAATCGAGGATCTGCTGAATGTCGTCGTTGAGTTTCTCGCGCTCGGCGAGCATCTCGTCGAGTTCGTGCTGGCCGAGCACCGAGCGCAGCGTCGTCTGCGCCAGCTGGCTGGTCGCCATGCCGAAGTCCTCGACCTGGATGATCGCGCGTTCGGGATCGATGACGCGGAAATAGATCACCGCGTTGACGCGCACCGACACGTTGTCGCGCGAGATCACGTCCTGGCTGGGCACGTCCATGACCACCGTGCGCAGGTCGACGCGCACCATCTGCTGGACCACCGGGATGATGATGATCAGTCCCGGACCCTTGACCTTCCAGAAGCGCCCGAGCTGGAACACGACGCCGCGTTCGTATTCGCGCAGCACCTTGATCGCGCTGGCGAGAAAGGCGATGGCCAGACCGATGAGCAGATAGATCGCATATGTCGACATGTCAGTCCTCCTTGCGTTCACCGAAAGCGGAATCCGGCCGCACCACCAGCGACAGGCCGTCCATTGCCACCACCCGGACGCGGTCGCCGCGGCGCAACGGCGTATCGCTGCGCGCGTTCCACTGCTCGCTGTGGACGCGCACGCGGCCGGCGCCGGTGAAATCCTCGAGCGCCTCGCCGAGCGCGCCGATCATCTCCTCGGCGCCGCTGACCACCGGACGCTTGCGCGACTTGACCAGCATGCCGAGGATGAACATGAAAAAGATCGCGCTGGTCGCGGCGAACAGCGCGATCAGCGGCACCGACACGCCGTAGCCGGGGATGCCGGTGTCGAGCAGCATGATCGAGCCGATCACGAACGCGATCACGCCGCCGATGCCGAGCGCGCCGAAGCTCGGCAGGAACACCTCGGCGATCATGAACACGATGCCGAGCAGCATCAGCGCGAGACCGGCGTAGTTGATCGGCAGCACCTGGAACGCGAACAGCGCCAGCAGCAGCGAGATCGCGCCGACGACGCCGGGGAACACCATGCCGGGGTTCGCGAACTCATAGATCAGGCCGTAGATCCCGATCAGCATCAGGATGTAGGCGATGTTCGGGTCGGTGATCGTCGCCAGCAGGCGCGAGCGCCAGTCGGGCTCCTGGTGGCGCACCTGGATCTGCGCGGTCGACAGCGTGCGCGTCATGCCCAGCGCGTCGACCTCGCGGCCGTCGATCGCCGTCAGCAGCTCCGACAGGTTCTCGGCGATGACGTCGATGACGTTCATCTCCAGCGCCTCGCGCGCCGACAGGCTGACGCCCTCGCGCACCGCGAGTTCGGCCCAGTCGGCGTTGCGCCCGCGCATCTGCGCGAGGCCGCGAATGTAGGCGACCGCGTCGTTGATGATCTTCTTTTCCATCGCCGTCGGTTCGCTGCCGCCGGACTTGCCATCCTCTTCCTGTTCGCCGCCGCCCGGAAAACCGGCGATCTGCACCGGCGTCGCCGCGCCGAGGTTGGTCGCCGGCGCCATCGCCGCGACATGACTGGCGTAGAGGATATAGGTGCCGGCGCTCGCGGCGCGCGCGCCGCTCGGCGTAACCCAGGTCACTACCGGCACCGGCGAGGCGATGATCTCGCGGATGATGTCGCGCATCGAGGTGTCGAGTCCGCCGGGGGTATCGAGCTGGATGATGATCAGCTCGGCGTTGGCGTCTTGCGCCTGCTTCAGGCCGCGTTTGAGATAGTCACCGACGGCGGGTCCGATGACGCCCTCGACGGTGAACACGACCGCCCCGCCCCGCGACTCGGCGGTGACCGGCGGCACGGCGACATGGAGCAGCAGCCCGAGCAGGAACAGGCCTGCGGCTGCCAGCAGTCTTGTCGGGGTGAGCCGGCGTCCGGCGGTCATGTCCCTTGCCTCCGTCTGGCGTTGTCGCGCCGCGATGCAGCGTGCGGACGACGTCAGTCCGCGGAGCCGCCCTCGCGGTCGCGCCTGTGATCGTCATTCCGGCGATCGTCATTCCGGCGATCCGGCCCGGTGAGCGCGGCCTGCTTCTCCTCGGCTTCGCGCGCCTTGCGGTTGCGGTAGTCATCCCAGGCGAGAAAGGCGAGAAATCCGACCAGCAGCACGATTATGCTGACCTTGAGGATAATCGATCCCATGTGTCTCCCCTGTCGTCTGTACGGGGATCACGAGTCCCTGCCGAACTGGTATTCCTGTGTCGAGATGCGTGATTCATCGCTGACATGTTAACACCGTTGCCGGCGCGCGGCGAAACAGATGCGCACCACGGCGGCGCTCTAGTAAGATCAGCCGATGACAGAGACCGCAGGCCCGTCATCCGGCCCCCTGTACCTCGCGATCGACCAGGGCGGTCACGCGAGCCGCGCGCTGATCGTCGATGCCGGCGGCGGGATCGTCCGCCGGGCCGCGCGCCTGCTCGAAGCCCGGCGCGCCGGCGATGACCATGTCGAATATGAGGCCGGGGCGCTGCTGGCCTCGGTGCGCGGCGCGATCGACGAGGTACTCGGCGGACTCGGTGAACGGCGCGCCGCGCTGACTGCCGCCGGCCTCGCGACGCAACGCTCGAATATCGTCTGTTGGGACCGCGACAGCGGCGAGGCGCTGTCGCCGGTGATCAGCTGGCAGGACCGCCGCGACGCCGCCTGGCTCGAACGCCTGTCTGGCGCGCGCGCGCGGGTGCGCCGGATCACCGGTCTGCCGCTGTCCGCGCACTACGGCGCAAACAAGCTGCGCTGGTGTCTGAACGAACTCCCCGCAGTACGCCGCGCGCTGCGCGATGACCGGCTCGCCTGGGGTCCGATGGCGTCGTTCCTCGTCTTTCAGTTGTCGCGCGAGCGCCCATTGATCGTCGATCGCGTCAATGCCGCGCGCACGCTGCTGTGGGACAGCGCCGCGAACGACTGGTCGGCGGAACTGCTCGAGCTGTTCGGGCTGCCGGACACCCCGCTGCCCGCGGCCGTGCCCTGTCTCCATGACTTCGGCATGCTCGCCGTCGACGGCCCGCCGCTGCCGCTGCGTATCGTCACCGGCGACCAGTCGGCCGCGCTGTATGCGGCGGGCGAACCGCCGGGCGACCGGCTGCATGCCACGATCGGCACCGGCGCCTTCGTGCTGCGCCGCATCGATCGCGCGCCGCGCCTGCCGAGCCCGCTGCTGCATGGCCTCGCATTCGATGACGGCAACCAGCCGTTGCGCGTACTCGAGGGGACCGTCAACGGCGCCGGCAGCGCGCTCGAGTGGCTCGCGCAACAGCATCCGGACGCGGATCTCGCGGCCCTGCCGCAGTGGCTGGCGTCGATCGCCGAGCCGCCGTTGTTCCTGAACGGCGTATCCGGCCTCGGCACGCCGTGGATGACCGCCGATGCGCCGGTCCGATTTATCGGCGACGGCGATCACGCGGCGCGCGCGGTCGCGGTCATCGAAAGCATCGTCTTCCTGTTGCGCGTCAATATCGATGCCCTCGCCGCCCCGGCCCCCGTGCTGCGCATCGGCGGCGGCCTCGCCGCGCTCGATGGACTGTGCCGCCGACTGGCGGACCTCACCGGCCTGCGCATCGAACGCAGCGACGAAACCGAAACCACCGCGCTCGGCCTTGCCTGGTTGCTGCGTGAATACGACCCCGCTGCGACAGTGAAAGGCCGTGACGGCTGGGCGCCCGCCGCGCGTTCGGCGACCGTCTTCGAACCCGACACTGACCTGGCGCTGCACGCGCGTTACCGGCGCTGGCTCATCGAACTCGAGCGGGCGCTCCCGGCGCACGCGGCGCGCCGACGTCCCGCCCCGCTCCCCGCCTGCCCGCCGGTCGTCGCCCATCGCGGCGATGCCGGGCGTTATCCCGAGAATACGCTGCCGGCGCTGGAATCGGCGGCGCGCGCCGGTCTGCGCAACATCGAGATCGATGTGCAACTGACTGCGGACGGCGTGCCGGTGCTGTTTCACGACGACTTGCTGAAACGCACGACCGGCGCCGAAGGCCGCATCACCTCGAGCCCGCTGGCGGCGCTCGCGGCGCTGTCCGCCGGCGAGCCATGGCGCCTCGGCGATCGCTTTCAAAACACGCGCGTACCGACGCTCGCCAGCATCGTCGACTGGCTGGGCCAGTGGCCGCAACTGCGGCTGTTCGTCGAGATCAAGCCGGAGAGCCTCGCGGCCTTCGGTGTCGAGCGCACGGTCGCGGCGGTGCTGGCGGCGATCGAACCGCGGCATCCACAGTGCGTGCCGATCTCGTTCGACGCCGGGGCGCTGCGCGTGGCCGCCCGTCTCGCCGACTGCCCGATCGGCTGGGTGCTGACGCGCTGCGATGCCGTCGAGCTCGCCGCAGCGCGCCGGCTGGCGCCGGAGTTCCTGTTCTGCAACAAGCGCAAGCTGCCGCGCGGACGGGCGCCGAACGGCCCCTGGCGCTGGGTCGTCTACGAGGTGCCCACACTGACGGTCGCGCGACGGTTGGCGGCGCGCGGCGTCGATATGATCGAAACCATGCAAGTCGAGCGCTTCGTCGATGGCGCTTGAGGCCTTCGATCTCGTCGTCGTCGGCGCCGGGATCCAGGGCGCCGGGATAGCCCAGGCAGCCGCCGCGCGCGGTCATTCGGTACTGGTGATCGAGCGCGACGGCATCGCCTGCGCCACCTCGAGCCGATCGAGCAAGCTGATCCACGGCGGCCTGCGCTATCTCGAGAGTGGACAATTCGCGCTGGTGCGCGAATCGCTTGCCGAGCGCGCGCTGATGCTCCGGCTCGCGCCGGGCCTGGTGCGCATGGTCCCGTTTCACATCCCGGTCTACGACGATACCCGCCGGCGGCCGTGGCAACTGCGCGCCGGCTTGTCGCTGTATGCGCTGCTTGCCGGCTGCGGCCGCGCGAGCGGTTTCGAGTCCCTGCCGCGACGCGACTGGGATCGCCTCGACGGTCTCGACACGCGCGGCCTGCGCGCGGTATTCCGTTATCACGACGCGCAGACCGACGATCGCGCGCTGACCCGCGCCGTCATGGATTCAGCGCAGGGCCTCGGCGCGCAGTTGCGCATGCCGGCGACGTTTCACGGCATGATGCTCGATGAAGACGGCGGCATCGTCGACTACGCCATGGAAGATCAGGCCCGGCAGTGCCGCGCGCGCGTGCTGGTCAACGCCGCGGGCCCCTGGGTCAACGATATCCTCGCGCGCATCCGTCCGCGCGTGCCCGCGCTCGCGCTCGAACGGGTACAGGGCGCGCATCTCGTGCTCGATGCGCGGCTGACGCAGGGGATCTACTACATGGAGGCGCCGCGCGACCGCCGCGCGGTGTTCGCGATACCGTGGCAAGGACGTCTGCTGCTCGGCACGACCGAGACGCCGTTTCACGGCGACCCGGCCACGGTCGCACCGCTGGCACAGGAACGGGACTATCTGCTCGAATGCCTCGCCCGCCATTTCCCCGGGCAGGCGCAGGCGCCGGTCATCGACGCCTTCGCGGGACTGCGGGTGTTGCCGGCCGGTCGCGGCAGCGCGTTCGACCGCCCCCGTGAAACGATGTTCGGGACCGATCGCGCGCAGCGGCCCCGCGTGCTGACGATCTGCGGCGGCAAGCTGACGACCTGGCGCGCGACCGCCGACAAGGCGCTGCGTCGGCTCGCGCCCTCGCTGCCGACGCGAACACCGGTCGCGATGACCAACACCCTGCCATTGCGCTGAGCCGCCCCCGTCTTGCGTGCGCGGACAGCACGCACTATCAGAAGGGTCTTGTCCGACCGGGTTCTTTTCAGGAGCCTCCGGGACAGGATGTCCCGGCGGCAGCCCCCAGGGATGGGTTCACGGCGGTCCTGAAAAGAACCCGGTCGGACAAGGCCCGGATCCACGAATATCGGTCCGCGCACGCAAGACGGGGCGGCTCAGCGGCTGGCGAGGATGATCATCGTGACGCCGGCGAACACCAGCGCGGCGCCCGCCAGGACATTCGCGGTGACATGGATCTCGCGAAACAACAGCCACGCGAACAGCGCGACGAAGACCGGATAGGAGATCTCGATCAGCGCCGCGAGCGTTGCGTTCTTGCCGCTGATCGCAAACAGCAGAAACACCGTGCCGCACAGACTGGTCAGCGCGAGCACGAGGATCATGCCCCGCGAGGCCCAGTCGAGCCCCGCGAGCACATGCATGTCGTTGAGAACGGGACGGTAGAAAAACGGCGCCAGCAGGAATACCGGCAATAGCGACAGGGCCAGCACGGTCGGAATCGACACATGCTTCAGCGCATGGGCGATCAACGGGTAATGCAGCCCCCACATCACCGCCGCGCCAAGCGCGGCCACGTACCACGGTATTTGCGGCATCGCGCCCCTCCTTTGCCGGGGAAGACGTTCCGCTGACGATGATACCCGTTATTTCGGCAGTTCGTGATCGCCGAACTCGGTGAGGTAATCCCGCATTGCCGCGCGAATGACCTTTTCCGCATGGGCGCGGCCGTAGGGTTCGCCGACCGTCGTGTGCGCCGGCTCGCCGGGCTTCGATTTGTAGAAGCTGAAGTAATGCCGCAGGCGGTTGATCAGCGCCAACGGGACCTCGTGGATGTCCTCGACGGCGCTCCACAGGCCGTCGCCCTGCAGCACGCCGATGATCTTGTCGTCGGCCTCGCCGTTATCGAGCATCGGCAGCCCGCCGACGACATTGACCTTCATCAGCAGGTCGCCGCGCGTGATCGGCCGTTCGCTGAGCACGCAGATATCGAGCGGATCGAAGTCGCCGGCCTGCGCACCCGGCATCAGTTTCGCGACCTCGTCGCCGCAATAGGTGCGCGGGATGAAGCCGTACAGTGTCGGCGGCAGCGACGAGGTCAGCTGCGGGCGATCGACCATCATGAATCCGGTCTCCTTGTCGAGCTCGTACTTGACGAAGTCGAACGGCGTGATCTCGATGAACGCGTAGACCAGCCGCGGCGCGTTCGGGCCCACGGGCATACCGTGCCAGGGATGGGGACGGAAATCATGGTAATGCGTATGTTCTTTCATGTTATTTCTCTGCTGTCTTGCTCAGTTATTTTATATGGATGATCCTGCCCGCCGGCGCGCACACGCGCCCCGCCGCCCGCCTGTGGGGCCAGTCCGGATCCAGTCCGGATCGAAAGCCGGGATTACCAGGAAGAAACAGCGCCTTGAAGTGACAACGCAGCGGTCTTGGCGTTACGGGCGGGGCATATTGTAACGCATCCGGCGCCGGAATGCCCGGATCGGGCCGGGTTCAGGGGACAATGACCACGGAACGGACCAGGCGCACCCGCTGCGCGCTACCCTTGGTCTTGATCGTATCGACGCCGTTGCGGAAGTCGATGACCCAGGCGTAATTCGCGTTCAGCGCGAACGGCGAGGCGGTCCAGAACAGATAGGCCTCGGGTATTCGGGGCTCGTCCTTATCCTCCGGCTGGACCGTCACCAACTCGTCCGGTCGCGCAGGGAACAAGCTGGCGTTCTGGGCCGGCAAGCGGCAGTGTTGCTCGACGATGCTGGCCAGCTCCTTGATGTTCGGCAACCGCCAGTCGCCGAAACCGGCGAAGATGGCGCCGTCGGCAGCCTGCAGGGCCTCCTGCCAACTCCGATAATCGGGCTCGCCGTCGCAGGCGGTACCGGTCCAGGTCTGGCCGAGCGGACAGCGCAGCCACATCAGGCCGGTCCGTGTATCGATCAACGTGCCATTGCCGTTGTCGGTGAACAGCGTTTCGGGCGTCGTCCAGACGATCGCCGGATTGCCGCTGCCGAGACAACTGTCGGCAGTCACCGGCGCCGCGGCGAAAATGAGCGCCAGGAGAATCGGCAAGCCTGTCATCCTGGCCATGCGCATCAGGAACCTCCCTCTCCCCGCACCAGCCTCACGCGCAGCGGCGTCGTCTTGTACGCGAAACCCGAACGACCGTCAGCGGAGAACGTCCACGCCGCGTTGCGAAAGCCGATGTCGCCGGCCACCGCGGGATCGCCGGCATACGGCGAACGCGTCCAGAAGAAGTCGAGCATGACCGTATCGGGGAAATACGCAGGATCGACCGCCGGCGCCGGGTGCCCGTAATGCATGATCGAACGCAGTTCCTCGCGCGTCGGCAGGCGCCAGTCACCGAAGCCGCACAGGGCCGCGGCATTGACGTCGGCGACGAATTTTTCGGTATCGCAGCGTCCGGTGTCGAGGCAGGCGCCGCCGTCCGCCTTGCCGGCGCTGCCGCCATCGTTGACGCCGCTGGCATCGAACCAGGTATATTTCCAGCCGCGATGGCGCAGGTGCGCGGGATCATTGACCTTGATCTCCCAGACGAGACCGGTGACGTGATCGAGGGTACAGGCCCACTCGCCTGCCGCCGCGCCGAGGGCGGCGCCGGCCGGCAGCGGATCGCCGGCATTGGAAATCTTCGTGAAGTCGAAGCCGGCCTCGCCGGCGCCGGTCTTGCCGAGGACATTGGTCGCGTCGATCGCGTCCTGGCGCGCGATCGCGTCGCGGCCGACCACGCCGTCCTGGCCCGGATAACCGTCCGCGACGGCATCATCGCAACCCTGTTGTTTCTGTAGCGGGCTGCCGTTCGGGAACCGATGCAGCAGGTCCGAACACCAGTCTATGCCGCTGTCGTTCAGTGCCGGCTGGCCGATCTGCGCCGCGCTGCAATCGACATCGATGTCGACGAGGTCGCCGGCCGGCATCACGCCTTCGCGATCGCTGATCGCGCAGACCTGGCCGCGCGGCGTGGCCCCGCCGACGCGGACACGCCAGTTCGCGCCGGCGGGAAGCGTCGTGTCGAAGGACCAGAACTGGCCATTGCGGGTGTCGTCGAGGATCACCGACTCGCTGCGCGGCGTCGGCCTGAGGATATCGCTGTCGTCGAACTCGAGGACGCTGTAATCATGGTCGAGTTGCAGCTCGACGGTCTCGCCGGCGGCCAACCCGGACAGGGTGCCGCCGATCGTGAAGGTGGCGACCGGCGGCAGCAGGAGATCGTCCTCGTTGTTGCTGCCGGCCTTGCTGCAGGCGGCGATGATCAGCGGCAGCAGGCACAGCGCCAGCGCCGTCGGGACGCCGCGGGTCACTGCAGGGATGCGTGCTTGCTCGATCACGGTTTGAAACTTGTACCGCGCGCGCCGCGGACTGTCAACTCACGCGCGAAGGCTACTTGTGCAGCGGCTGGTTCAGCAGCAGCCAGTAGACGCCGAGGTCCTGTACCGCCTTCGCAAAGCGCTCGAAATTGACCGGCTTGACGATATAGCTGTTGACCCCGAGATGATAGCTCTCGACGATGTCGTTCTGCTCGCGCGACGAGGTCAGCATGACGACCGGGATCCCGCGCGTGCGCGGGTCGGCCTTGATGCGCTTGAGCACCTCGAGCCCATCGACCTTCGGCAGTTTGAGATCGAGCAGGACGACCTTCGGCGCGTCCTCGATATTGCGGGTCGCGAACTCGCCCTCGCAGAAAATGAAATCCAGCGCCTCGACGCCGTCGCGGGCGATCTGGATCCGGTTGGTCAGGCGCGCATTGTTCAGCGCGCGCATCGTCAGCTCGAGATCCTCGGGATTATCCTCGACCAGCAGGATTTCGATCGCATCAGTCGTGGTCATATGCCTGCCCTCCGGCTGTCGTGAAGGTGAAGGTCGCGCCTTTACCCGGCTCACCCACGGCCCGGACCTGGCCGCCGTGACGATGGACGACGCGCTGGACGATCGCGAGTCCGACGCCCGTCCCCTCGAATTCTTCCGCGCGGTGCAGGCGCTGGAACACGCCGAACAATTTATGGACGTAGCGCATGTCGAATCCGGTTCCATTGTCGCGCACAAACCAGGCCGTGTCTCCCCCTTCCCGCGTCGCGCCGATCTCGATGATCGCCGGGTCCTGGCCCCGCGTATATTTCAGCGCGTTCGACAGCAGGTTGATCCAGACCTGGCGCAACAGGGTCGGATCGCCCTCGCAGCCCGGCAGTGGGCCGACGCGGAGGTCGACGTTGCGTCCCGACCGCAGCGGCGCCAACTCCTCCAGCGCATCACGAACCAGCGCCTCCATGTCGACGCGCTTGCGGTTCAGCGGGGCGCGGCTCAGGCGGGAGAATGCAAGCAGGTCATCGATCAACTGGCCCATGCGGCGGGCGCCGTCGCTGACCCGCTCGAGATATCCGCGCGCCTTGTCAGGCAATTGCGGCCCGAAGTCCTCGATCGTGGCCTGTGCAAAGCCGTCGACCGCGCGCAACGGCGCGCGCAGGTCATGGGAGACCGAGTACGAAAAGGCCTCGAGTTCCTTGTTGACCGCGGCCAGTTCCCCCGCCTGCCGCGCGAGCTGGCCGCGGGCGACGAACAGCGCATGGAGCATCGCGGCGATCAGCCAGGCGACCAGCGCGGCGACGACCAGGATCACGGCGTAGACCACGAGGACGCCGGTCAGCGCCGTGTCACGCAGTTCAAAGGCATCGCGATAGGGTTGCTGGACCAGCACCGTCCAGTCATAGCCTTCCACCGGCTCGATCGCGGTCACGACGTCTTCCCCGCTTTCGGGATCGAGACCGATCATGATGCCGGCCTCCGCGCGCAATGCCCGCTGCACGATCAGCGTCGAGGACATATCGCGCAGTTCGCCGTTGGCGCCGAATCCCGGATGGGCGATGAGGCCACCGCGCTGATCGACGACATAGATGAAGCCGCCCTTGCCGACATCGATCTCGCGCGTCCAGTCGAGCAGCGTCTCGAGGCGGACCTGCAGCACCAGCAAGCCGAGTATCTCGCCGGCGGGACGCATGATCGGGATGGCGACCGCGATGACGTTGTAGCGGGGTTCCGCCAGCCGCTGGTACGCGACCGAGACATAGGGTCGCCAGCCGTCGCTCACGCCCCGGTACCAGTCGCGGTGAGAGAAGTCGACGCCGCGCACGCCGGGCAGCGCCGGCTGGTCGGCCATCAGCGTGCCGGCCGGGTCGGCAATGAACAGGCGCTCGATATACGGGAGCATCTCGGGGACATCCTCGAGGATCGCGATCGCCTCATCCCACTCGCCGCGGCCGATCAGGTTGCGGAACTGCACGCGCGTCGCCAGCGAGATGCCGACATCGACGAGACGGTCGAGGCGTTCCTTCAGCGTCAGCGCCGACAGTTCCGCGACCGCCTCGCGGCGTTCGAGGGCCTTCGCGGTCATCTCCTTGCCGAGTTGTTGCCAGGCATAGCCGCCGAGCAGGATCGCGGGGATGAACACCGCGACGATCACGCCGCCATAGAGCCATGGCAGACCGCGATGCTCGACGACCCGCAGCAGCCAGCGAACCGGCGCCGGCGGCATCCCCGCCTTCATCGAGTCGCCCCGGCGCGGCAGGCGCGCATGACATCGTTGTACACTGTCATCATCAAGTCCCTGATCGGCCGCGAGGCGAGCATTTCCGCGGACATATCATCATGAAACTGTCGCAAAAGACAATCGACCCTTGGCCGCGGTGACTTTAATTCGCGCGGCCATGACGCCGATCATGCTGCCGCTGCTGCTGATGGCCTGCGCGCTCCCGCGCGCCGACGGCTCCGGCAGCGAGACCGAAGCGCCCGGCTGGAACGGTGACGCGATCCTCGCCGAGGACGGCTATCGCCTGCCGCTGCGGCGCTGGGGACCCGACGCCCCGGGCATCGTCGTGATTGCGCTGCATGGCTTCAATGACCACGGCGGCAGCATGGAAACCCTGGCGATGCGCCTGGTCGCCGAGGACATCGCGGTCTATGCCCACGACCAGCGCGGTTTCGGCGCGACCGCGGATCGCGGCCGCTGGGTCGGCGGCGATCGCCTCGCCGCCGACGCCGCGCTGGTCGTGGAACGCCTGCGCGCCCGTTATCCCGACCGGCCGCTGTATCTCGTCGGCAAGAGCATGGGCGGCGCGGTCGCGATACGCGCGTTGATCCGCGAGGCGCCGCCGGTCGACGGCGTCGTGCTGATCGCGCCGGCGGTGTGGGCCCGCGAGACGATGCCGTGGTTTCAGCGCAGCGCGCTGTGGCTGGGCCGAACACTGTTCCCGGGCGTGAGCTTCAGCGGCCGCTTCGCGCAGCGCTTCATCGAGATCCGACCGACCGACGATCCCGCGGTGATGGCGCAACTGCGCGCCGACCCGCTGGTACTGAAGGACGCGCGCGCCGACACTCTCCACGGTCTCACTTCGCTGATGGATGATGCGCTCGCCGACAGCGCCGCACTGCCCGCTCCCGCGCTGATCCTCTATGGCGGCGAGGACGACATCATCCCGCCACCGGCGGTCTGCGCGCTGCTCCGCCGCACCGGGATCGACGGCCGCGGCCTGCGCATGGCCTATTATCCGGACGGATTCCACATGCTGACGCGCCAGCTCGGCGCGCGGCCCGTGCTCGACGATATCGCCGCCTGGCTGCGCGATCCGGCCGCGCCACTGCCGTCGGGGCGCGAGGTCGATCATGCGAAGGCGGTCACGGCGATCTGCGACGGTGGTACGATAGAGTGACTTGTCCGTCACGCGCGGAGTCCCGCATGCAGCGACGTCACGCAAGCCCGCTCGTCCTTCCCGCCCTGCTGGTCGCGGCCCTGATGACGGGCGCTTGCGATCGTTATGACGGCAACGGGCTGGTGCCGGCGCCGCCGAACGGCGAGCTGCCGGCCCTGGCCGTGGTCGCGCGGGATCTCGACTTCACGTTCACCCAGCCTGTCGGCATCGTCCATGCCGGCGACGGCAGCGGACGACTGTTCGTCGTCGAACAAAGCGGGACCGTCCGGGTCATCGATGATGGCGAGGTACTGGTGCAGCCTTTTGTCGATCTGACCGGCCTCGTACTCTCGAACGCCTCAGAACGCGGACTGCTCGGCCTTGCCTTCCCGCCCGATTATTCGGACATCGATGGTCACTTTTATGTCCACTACACGACGGTCGCCGGTGACGGCTTCAATGCCGGCGATTCAATCATCTCGCGCATCCCCGTCGTCGATGGCATTGCCGACCCGTCCGCGGAGACGATCGTGCTGCACGTCCCGCAACCGGCGCAGTTCACCAATCACAACGGCGGGCAGATCGCGTTCGGTCCGGACGGCTATCTGTACATCGCGCTCGGCGACGGCGGCGGCGGTGGCGACCCGGACGGCAACGGGCAGAACCTGAACACCCTGCTCGGCAAGCTGCTGCGCATCGATGTCGAGGGCGGCGCGGTTCCCTACGGCATCCCGCCGGACAATCCCTTCGCCGGCCCGCAGACCGGCAGGGATGAAATCTGGGCCTACGGCCTGCGCAATCCGTGGCGCTTCTCGTTCGATCGCGAGACCGGCGATCTGTACATTGCCGACGTCGGCCAGAATCGTTACGAGGAGATCAACTTCCAGCCGGCCGCGAGCGGTGGCGGCGAGAACTACGGCTGGAACATCATGGAAGGAATGCACTGCTTTCCACCGGCCGTCACCGACTGCGACCGGACCGGTCTGACGCTGCCGGTCGCCGAGTATCCGATCAGCGGGACCAGCGATTGCGCGGTGACCGGCGGGTATGTCTATCGCGGCGACGACTATCCGGACCTGCGCGGCGTGTACCTCTATGGCGACTACTGCAGCGGGCGCATCCACGGGTTCCACGTCCGGCCGGACGGCGCGGTCGAACCCGCCCTGTTGCTCGACAGCGGCCTCAGGATCTCGAGCTTCGGCGAGGATGGGGCGGGCCGCCTGTATGTGACCGACTACCTCCAGGGCCGGATTTACGCAATTTCTGCGATTAGCCCGTAATTACCCGCAACAATTGACAGGGTATGATATCGGCCCTATAGTGCAGCCGTCTTACGTGATATGTCTTTTTAATACAACCGCTATCCACCAACCGCCGGGGGTCATGCACAATGCGCATTCGTAAAGCTCTTGCCATGGCGATGCTCGCCACTGGAGTCGTATATCTGCCACAGGCCGGCGCGCACCATGCGCTGGAATATATCGATACCACGAGTTACACGCTCGCCGAAAAGGGCCAGGGCATCGCCTACCTGCTTTACGACCACAAGGCGGACGACACCAACGACCCGGGTTGGGACCGCTGGGAATTCACGCCCGGTATTTCATATGGCGTCACCGACTGGTTGATGGTTGATGTCCATACCCATTTCGCCAAGTTCGGGCGCAACTATCTCGAGGATGACTATGTCGATGGTCTCGATCCCGAGGCCGCGGATCGCACCGATATCCTCGGCTCCGCGCCGATGCTCGAGGCCGCGGCGATCAACCTCCAGTTCGCGCTGCCGAAAGTCACCGACCTGGTCAACATCGGTTTCGCGACCACCGTCGAGATCCCGTTCAAGCAGGCCAAGAAGGCGCTCGGCGCCGACAAGCTCGGTTATGAGTTCGAGCTGATCCTGCAGCGCGAGCTGTGGGAACACGCAATGCTCACCGCAAACCTCATCAACGTGATGGAAGACGAAGGGGACGGCTATAAGAGCGCCCAGGAATGGCGCTGGGCCTTCCGCATGCCGATCTCGCCGAACCCGGAAGGTATTGCCGCCGGTATCGAGTTCGAGGGCAGCTTCGAGAAGAGCCACTGGAACGTCATGCCGGGCATCTACGCCCCGATCACGAACAACGCGATCGCCAAGATGGGCCTGCAGCTCGACGGCAAGGAATGGGAAGCCCGCCGCTTCCACGCCTCGCTGATGTACCTGTTCTGACCCTCGCGGTCATGCAGCGGCCCCGGCAATGCGGGGCCGCTGTCCATTCCCCGACGTCGCCGGAGGTCGCATGAAATCATTTCCGCTTGCCCTGATCCCGTTGCTGCTCGCGCCGCTCGCCGTGTCCGCTCACGAGTACTGGCTTTCATTCTCGAATCCCCATCCGGCCGAGGGCGAGACCGTCACGATCCATATCTGCCAAGGACACGATTTCCCGCTGTGCGAAGACTTCGAGTTTCCGGACACCTTCACCGGACTTTTTGTGACCGGGTCAGACAATGAACGTCGCCAGATCGAAGTCAGCCGGGACAGCAGCGGCGGCGCCGTCGCCGAATGGACCGCAGGCGCCGCCGGGCGCTATGCCTTCACGGTGCAGATGGTGATGACCCACGCGCGCCGCGGCGAGATCCCGATGTACACGACGCGCGGCGAACTGCGCGTCGGCGACGGCAACGCGAAACCACCGGCCGGCAGCCTCGGTCGCGGCTTCGAGATCAAAGTCATCGACGACCTCGCGGCCGGCGAAGGCGCCGATCGCATCCGCCTCCGCGCAACCCACAACGGGAATCCCGCGCAGGCCTCGTTGCAGATCCACCCCGCGCAGGGCCGCAAGTTCTCGCTGAACGCCGACCGCAACGGCGAGGCCGGCCTGCGCCGTACCGGCAGCGGGCGCTATCTCGTCTACGCCTCGCACCAGGGCGTCAGCGGCTCGGTCAGCTTCACCGTCCCGTAAAATCTCATGCGAGGCCCTGATCCGCACGGTTCGGGGCCTCGCATGCGGGTCTGCGCTATTATCGGCTGATGCAGGAACCCAGGCTGACGATCCTCGGCGCCGGCTATGTCGGCAAGGCGCTGCTCGCGCGATTCCCGGATGCGGACCACACACGGCGCACCGCGACAGATGCGCCGCGCGCGCATCGCTTCGATCTCGACGACCCCGCGACCTGGGACAACCCGCCTTGCGCCGGACGTCACGTAGTCTGGACCTTCCCCGCCGCCCCGCTCGCGCGCGCACAGGCGTTTTTCGGACAATGCCTGCGCGATAGCGCAGCCCTCATCGTCCTCGGCAGCACCTCGGCCTACCGGATCGCGGACAGCGACGCCGTCCCGACCGTCGACGAGGCCTCGCCGCTCGACCTCGACCAGCCCCGCGTCGCCGGCGAGGAATGGCTGCGCGAACAGGGCGCGACCGTGCTGCAACTGGCCGGCATCTTCGGCCCTGGCCGCGAACCGCTGGATTGGCTGCGCCGCGGCCGCATCCGGGACGGCGCGAAGATCGTCAATCTGATCCATGTCGATGACATCGTCGCGGTCATCGCGCATCTGCTCGCGCATCCGGCGCCTGGAGAACGCATCAATATTGCCAACGGCGAGCCATTGGTCTGGCGAGACCTCGTTACGCGATACCGTGCCGCAGACGTTCTTCCGGACGATTTCGTCCTGCCCGCAAGCACGGCAGGCATGACAGGCAAACAGGTCGACAACCGGCGATTGCGCGAGTTGCTTCCAACCCACGAATTCAGAAGGCCCTGAGATCGGGGTCAGAGTAGACGTAGTCTACTCTGACCCCGGATTTCCCATACGTCATGGCCGGGCACGCAGGTCACGCCGGTGTCCGGCCTGCGCGGCGGGACAGCAGGATCAGTCGGCGTGCGCGGTGACGGGCGTGATGGTGGGGCAGGTGTCCCGTGACAATGCCTGCAGCAGGGTTTTCGGCACGCCGCGCTCGACGGCGAACCAGGTGAAGTATTCGAACGCGGTGTCGCAGGACAGCGACCCGAAATAGCGGAGGTCGTCGCCGTAGTTGTCCGGCACCTCGTAGAGCCCGTGCTCATAAAGCTGCCCGGTGCCCCACTTCGACACGACCCGCCCGCCTGCGGTCAGCATGCCGGCGTGCCTGAATCGGCCGTCATGGAAATAGAAGACCAGGTCGCCGGCGCGCGCCTCGTCGGCGCGCAACGGCTGGAGCAGCCCGCGCTCGATCAGCCAGTGCGCGAAATCGGCGCCGGCGAAGATATCGCCCTGGCCATGACGGGCGATCGAGATGTAATCCGCGTGTTCGGCGAAACTGAACACATGCATCAGGCAGGTATAGCGATAGATCGGATGGGAGGAAGGTAACGGGCGTATCGAATTGCGGTGAACACGCGACAGCCGCCTCAACAGCGAAGGATGCCGGTACGCATCGCTGACCGTGATCATGTCCCTGAGCTTTCGTCGCAGCACCGAACCCCCTCCGGATCGCGCCCGATAAAGCCAGCCTGTCGCCCCATTATGCCCCCCACCCCCACCCCCCGCAACCTTCCGGGTCGGACCACGGCAAGCTATTGTTATTTATAAAAATCACCTCGAAATTCGGGCTGTTTCAGGCCCTCCCGGCGCATTTTCGGGGTCGAAATCACGCATCGCGCCTTCCCGCGCCAGCATCGCGCGCTTGCGCGCCGCCCCCCAGCGATAATCGCCGATGACCCCGGTCTCGCGGATCACCCGATGACACGGAATCAGGTACGCGATGGTATTGCGCCCGACCGCCGCGCCGACCGCGCGCGCCGCCGCGGGACGGCCGACCGCCGTCGCCAGCGCGCGATAACTGACCAGCACGCCCGGTCCGACCTGCAACAGCGCCCGCCAGACCCGGAGCTGGAATCCGGTGCCGCGCACGAAGGCGCGCAGCGGCGCGCCGCTCGCGACATCGCGCCGGGAGGCGAAGATCCGCGCCGCCAGCCCGGCGGCATGATCATCATCGCGTTGCCGGCGCGTGCGCGGCCAGGCCGTCGCCAGCCCGGCGAGCGCCTCGTCATCGGTCTGGCCCTCAGTAAACACCAGATGACAGATCCCGCGCGGTGCGTCCGCGATCAGGCAGCGCCCGAACGGACTATCGGCAAAACCCGCCCTGATCGTCCACCCCTCGCCGCCCGCCTTCAACTCCCCCGGCGACGCCGCCTCGAGACTCACGCACAGGTCATGCAGCCGCCCCGGCCCGGACAGCCCCGACGCCTGTGCCGCCTCGAGCACGCTGTTGCCCGCGCGCAACCGGGCCGCGGCATCGGCGAACGTCAGTGACTGCAGAAAGTCCTTCGGGGTCACGCCGGCCCAGGCGCTGAACAGGCGATGAAAGTGCGACGGGCTGAGCCCGGCATGCCGCGCGAGCAGCGCCAGCCCGGGCTGCTCGCCATGATGCGCATCGAGGTAACGGATCACGCGGGCGATACGATCGTAGGGATCCATGCCGGCATTGTGCCAGCGCCCGCGGCGGCTTCCCACCCGATTCTTGCTCAGCACTCAGGCTGTCAGATCACGCACGCACGTCCGCGACGGCGCCCGTTACTCTTCGGCGTCGTCGTGCTCACCCTCGCCGCCCGCTTCCCGCGCCTCATGCTGAAGCTCGCCCCCCGGCGGCTGATCGATCAGCTCTTCCTCGGTCTTGCGAATGCCGACGTGATAGATCGCGTAACCCGGACGCACCGACTGGTTCAGCGCCATGCCGAGGATGCGTCCCGCGTACGGCGAATGGATCGTGCGGCGCGCGCTGGTGATCGGATCGGTGATCGTGCCGAGCACCGACCCCTCGCGCACCGTCTGCCCGAGCTGCACCTGGCTCGACAGGATGCCATGCCCCTCCGCGCGCACCCAGGTCGATGAATAATACGTCGGCTGCGGCTCCCGCCACAGGGTGAAGCGCGTCATCATGCCGAGATGATTCAGCACGCTGCGCAGCGCGCGCACGCCATGCGCGACCTGGTCCGGCTCGAATCGATGCGGCTCGCCGGCCTCGACGACGACGGCCGGGATACCGGCATCGGTCGCCGCCCGCCTGAGCGTGCCGCGCGCGCCCTCGTCATGCAGCACGACGGTCGCGCCGAAGCCCTTGGTCAGGTGTTGCACGCCTTCATCGTTGAGGTTCGCGCGCAACTGGGTCAGATTCGTGCGATGAAAGGATCCGGTGTGCAGGTCGACGAGATAGTCGCAATGCCTGACGACCGAATTGAAGAATGAATACGCGACCCTCGACGCGAAGCTGCCGCGCGGATTGCCGGGAAAAAAGCGGTTCAGGTCGCGGCGATCCGGCAGATAGCGTTCGCCCTGGCGGAACCCGTAGAGATTGACGATCGGCACGCCGATGATCGTGCCGGCGAGACGGCCGGCGTCGAGATCGTAGAGCAGCTCGCGCACCATCTCGATGCCGTTCAGCTCGTCGCCGTGGATCGCGGCGGTCAGGCACAGCACCGGACCGGGCGCGCTGCCGTGCGCGACCAGCACCGGCGTCGCCTCGGGCAGGCCGTCGGCGGCTTCATCGGCAAACCACGAGAGTCGGCGGATCGCGCCGGGCGGGACATCCTCGCCGAGGATGCGCAGGGCTTGCTGCACCGCCTGCTCCGGTTCAGGCAGGGTCTCCACCGAAACTTCAGCCGAAGGCGGCACGCCCCCGTCGCCGGCCTCCGGCGCCTCGATTTCAAGGCGGAACGGCAGCACCGGTCCGCCGGGCGCGACCGGGGCCGCTGCCTCCTCCGGCAGGGTCTCGAACTCGTCGTCAGGCTCGAGTTCGAGTTCGTCGGCGACGATCGGTGATGTGATCAGCGCAGCCGCAAGCGCCAGCATAATGACGGCGCCCGGCCATTTCCGGGATTCATGCTTCATCAGACAGGGTGACATGGCTGACAACGCGAAGTTCCGGCGATCTTCCCTGTCCGCTGGCGTCATGTCCTTGATGACGCCGGACACCTGCCGGCGGGTTCCCTCCCGGGCGTGATCCGATCGACTATTGTACCTGCCTCTGCCGATCGTTTCATCGCGGCCGCGCAGTGGCCGGAACGGCAGGCACTTCCCTGTGCCAGCCGATGATTTCCCTGATCAGCGGTGCGAATGCACGTGCACTTCCTTGCTATGGCCAGCATGGCCATGCTCATGCCCGCGCAGCGAAGTCGCGGAATGGCGGTGCGTGGTATGTGCCTTGCCCTTCGCATGATCGTGGGCATGGACATGCTCGTGCGCATGACCGTGACGATGCACATGGCCGTGCTCGTGGGAGTGCTTCGTACCGTCCTTGTGGGTATGGGCGTGGGCGTGCTTGTGACGATGCGGATGCTGATGCTCGTGCTCGTGCTTGTGGTTGCCTTTCATCGATCTTCTCCTCAGGGTTGAAATCGGTTGGCAACCCCTGTCATCGGCCGCTTTTTCGCAAACTTCAGTAATTTCGTTGATTATTCGGTGTGTTGCCGGACTTTCCGTGCGGCCGCCACCGGCTTCATCAACTCGCCCGCCACGCTGTACAGATACTCGAGGAAGGTCTGCGCGACCACCGACGGCTGCTTGCCCGCCGGATACACGGCATACCAGTGGCGCCGGATCGGGAAATGCTCGACGTCGAGGATCACCAGTTCCCCCATCGCGGCGTCGAGCGCGAGCGTGTGACGCGACAGCACCGAAATGCCGAGTCCGCCGGCGATCGCCTGCTTGATCGCCTCGTTGCTGCCGAGTTCCATGCGCACCTTCGCGGACAATCCGTGCCCGGCGAACACGCGTTCGAGCGCCATGCGCGTGCCCGAGCCGGGTTCGCGCATCAGGAACGGTTCCTCCGCGAGACGCGCAAGGGATATGCGTTTTCGGCCTGCGAGCGGATGATCGCGCCGCGCGATAACGACCATCGGGTTCTCCATGAACGGTTCAAAGTGAACGTCGAGTTCCTCGGGCGGTTGCCCCAGGATATACAGGTCGTCCTCGTTGGCGGCGAGGCGCGCGAGGATCTGCTCGCGATTGGTCACGTTCAGCGAGACCTCGATGCCGGGGTAACGCTGGCAGAACGGTCCGAGCAACCGCGGCGTGAAGTACTTCGCGGTGGTCACGACCGCGATCCGCAGATGTCCCTGCTTGAGTCCCTGCAGATCGGCGACGGTCATGCCGAAGCGATCGATCCTGCCGAGCACGTCGCGACAGGTCGAGTACAGTTCCTTGCCGGCGTCGGTCAGATAGATCTTCTTGCCGATCTGCTCGAACAGCGGCAGGCCGACGCACTCCACCAGTTTCTTGACCTGCATCGACACCGTCGGCTGCGTCAGATGCAGTTCCTCGGCCGCCCGCGTGAAGTTCCTGTGCCGGGCGATCGCCTCGAAGACCTCCAGTTGTCGCAGCGAGATGTGACGCATCGGCTGGCAATTCAACGAGTTGAAATAATAGACATCAGTCTATCATATAAATAGATAAAATTGACTTTCACTGATGATAGAAACGGCGCATTGTCGCTCGCATACAGACGCGTCCGAACATCGACGATCAACTCCAGTGGAGGTGTGCCATGGGCAAGAGCGAAACGATGAAGGAAGGCAAGGAGCGCTACCAATCCGGCGTCATCCCGTACAAGAAGATGGGCTACTGGGAACCCGCCTACCAGCCCGCGGAGACCGACATCATCGCGCTGTTCCGCATCACGCCGCAGCCCGGCGTCGATCCCGAGGAGGCCGCGGCGGCCGTCGCCGGCGAGTCCTCGACCGCGACCTGGACCGTGGTCTGGACCGACCGCCTGACCGCCTGCGAGCTCTATCGCGCGAAGGCCTATCGATGCGACCCGGTACCGAACACCGGCGAGGGCACGAAGACCGAGCAGCAGTATTTCGCCTACATCGCCTATGACCTCGACCTGTTCGAGCCCGGTTCGATCGCGAACCTCACCGCGTCGATCATCGGCAACGTCTTCGGATTCAAGGCCGTCAAGGCGCTGCGGCTCGAGGACATGCGCATCCCGATCGCCTATCTCAAGACCTTCCAGGGTCCGGCCACCGGCATCGTCGTCGAGCGCGAACGCCTGGACAAGTTCGGCCGCCCGCTGCTCGGCGCGACGACGAAGCCTAAGCTCGGCCTGTCCGGCCGCAACTACGGTCGCGTCGTCTACGAGGCGCTGAAGGGCGGTCTGGATTTCGTGAAGGATGACGAGAACATCAATTCGCAGCCGTTCATGCACTGGCGCGACCGCTTCCTGTACTGCATGGAGGCCGTCAACCGCGCCTCGGCGGCGACCGGCGAGGTCAAGGGGCATTATCTCAACGTCACCGCCGGCACGATGGAGGAGATGTATGAGCGCGCCGAGTTCGCGAAGTCACTCGGTTCGGTCATCATCATGATCGACCTCGTCATCGGCTACACCGCGATCCAGTCGATGGCGAAGTGGGCGCGCAAGCACGACATGGTCCTGCACCTGCACCGCGCCGGCAACTCGACCTATTCGCGGCAGAAGAACCACGGCATGAACTTCCGCGTGATCTGCAAGTGGATGCGCATGGCCGGCGTCGACCACATCCATGCCGGTACCGTCGTCGGCAAACTGGAAGGCGACCCGTTGATGATCAAGGGCTTCTATGACACGTTGCGCGAAACCCACACGCCCGTCAGCCTCGAGCACGGCCTGTTTTTCGAGCAGGACTGGGCCTCGCTGAACAAGGTCATGCCGGTCGCCTCGGGCGGCATCCATGCCGGACAGATGCACCAGTTGCTGCACTACCTCGGCGAGGACGTCGTCCTGCAGTTCGGCGGCGGCACCATCGGCCACCCGATGGGCATCCAGGCCGGCGCCGTCGCGAACCGCGTCGCGCTCGAGGCGATGATCCTGGCGCGCAACGAGGGCCGCGATTATATGAAGGAAGGCCCGCAGATCCTCGAGGCCGCCGCGAAGTGGTGCTCGCCGCTCAAGGCCGCGCTCGACACATGGAAGGATATCAGCTTCAATTATGATTCCACCGACACCGCGGACTTCGTCCCGACCGAAACGGCCAGCGTCTGACCGAGCACCGAGGAGACTGTCACCATGATGACCAATCACGGAAATCGCGTTACCCAGGGCCAGTTCTCGTTTCTGCCGGACCTGACCGACGCGCAGATCACCGCGCAGATCAAGTACGCGCTGAAGAACCACTGGGCGGTCAACGTCGAGTACACCGACGATCCGCACCCGCGCAACACCTACTGGGAGATGTTCGGCATGCCGATGTTCGACCTCAAGGATCCCGCCGGGATCATGATGGAGGTCAACAACTGCCGCAAAACGTTCCCGAACCACTACATCCGGGTCACGGCCTTCGACAGCACCCGCGGCTGGGAGACCCCGCGCATGTCGTTCATCGTCAACCGGCCGAAGAACGAACCCGGCTTCCGGGTCGTCCGCCAGGAGACCGATTCGCGGCAGATCCGCTACACGATCGAGCCCTACGCGGCCTCGCGACAGCCGGAAGGCGAGCGCTACTAGTCCGGAAGGCCGCGGCGGGCGGGGCTGTGATGCCCCGCCCGCCGGTCGTGAACGGTGATGAGCGACAAGACGCCGCCAATCGAAGTCGATCTCGAGGAGGAGTTCAAGGCCTCGAACGTGCAGGAGGTGCTCGACAAGCTCGACCGCGAGCTGATCGGGCTCAAGCCGGTCAAGACCCGCATCCGCGAGATCGCGGCGCTGCTGCTGGTCGAGCGCATGCGCAAGAAACTCGACCTGTCGGCGCAGACGCCGACGCTGCACATGAGCTTCACCGGCAATCCCGGCACCGGCAAGACCACGGTCGCGATGCGCATGGCCGAGATCCTGCACCGGCTGGAATATATCCGCGAGGGCCATCTGGTCGCGGTCACCCGCGACGACCTCGTCGGCCAGTACATCGGTCACACCGCGCCGAAGACGAAAGAGGTCATCAAGAAGGCGATGGGCGGCGTGCTGTTCATCGACGAGGCCTATTATCTCTACAAGCCCGAGAACGAGCGCGACTACGGGCAGGAGTCGATCGAGATCCTGCTGCAGGTCATGGAAAACAACCGCGACGACCTCGTCGTGATCCTCGCCGGCTATAAGGACAAGATGGACCGCTTCTTCCACAGCAATCCGGGCATGCGCTCGCGCATCGCCCATCATGTCGATTTTCCGGACTACAGCGCCGACGAACTGCTCGCGATCGCGAAATTGATGCTGGAACAGCAGAACTACCGCTTCAGCCCCGACGCCGAGCAGGCCTTCGGCAAGTATATCCGGCTGCGCATGAAGATGGCGCATTTCGCGAATGCTCGCTCGATCCGCAACGCGCTCGACCGCGCCCGCCTGCGCCAGGCCAACCGACTGTTCGCCAAGGGCGGCAAGCTCGGCAGGAGTCTGCTGATGACGCTCGAGGACGAGGACATTCTGGTCAGCCGCGTCTTCAAGGAGGGCAAGCTCGACCTCGACGGCGATGAACTGCTCGACGAATGAAGCGGGATCCGGCGCCTGCGGCGGCGCCCGGCGGTTGCGCGACGGAAAATTCTCCGCCAGACTCGAAGGCCATGAGACTGCCGGAAGACCTGAAGCCGCTGCGCGTCTTGCCGAAGACGATCGAAGCCAGTTGCTATAACCTCGCGCGGCTCGCGTTGCGCCGACTGCCCCGACCGGTCCGCGTCTCCCTCGAAGGCCTGCGCGGTCTCGAGGTCATCGTCGAGGACAAGTACTGGCTGTGCGTCGACGGCAATGTCGATGACCGGCCGGTACTCGCATGGACGGAGTTCGAGACCCGCGACCGCGCCTCGCTGCACGAACCGGTCCAGTGCAAGCTGTATCTGCTGCACCAGCATGCCGGCCTGGTCATGGGGCTCGCCCTCGATGCCCTCGAACAGGCCCTCAAGGCGAGGCTGTCGAGACAGCCCGGCGCTGATCCGGCAACGGAATGATTACGTCGATCAGGCCGCCGCGCCGGCCCTCCCCGGTTCGCCGACGATTTCCGACAGCGATGCCAGCACGGTGTCGAGCTCCGCCGCGGAATCCGCGCAGACCGTGACATGGCCGAGCTTGCGTCCCGGGCGTGGTGCCTTGCCGTACAGGTGAACATGCGCCTGCGGTAATGCCAGCAGGCGCGCCGGATCCGGCGTCGATCCGATCAGATTGACCATCGCCGTGTGCCCGCGCGCAGTCGTCGATCCGACAGGCAATCCGAGGATCGCCCGCAGGTGATTCTCGAACTGGCTGGTCATGCTGCCTTCGATGGTCCAGTGTCCGCTGTTGTGAACGCGCGGCGCCATTTCGTTCGCGAACAGGACGTCGCCGGCATCGAAGAATTCGAGGGCCATGACGCCGACGTAGTCGAGCCTGTCGAGCAACCGCCTGGCATGCTCCTGAGCAAGGGTTTCGAGCGGATCCGACGGCCGACAGCGCGAGACGCGCAGTATGCCGTCGCGATGCACATTCTCCACCAGCGGCCAGAATGCGGTCTCGCCGGTCCGGCTGCGCACGGCGAGTACCGATAATTCACGCCGGAATTCGATCAGGGATTCGAGCAGCAGCGGCACTCCGCCGAGACGCTCCCACGCACCGGCGAGCTGATCCAGGCTTCGCAGCACGAGCTGTCCCCTGCCGTCGTAACCCAGCGTTCGCGTCTTCAGCACCGCCGGCAATCCGATCCGGGCAACCGCGCCGGCAAGCGAGTCGGCGGTATCGACCGCCGCGAAGGGCGCGACCGGCATGGCGAGTTCGTGGAACAGGCGCTTCTCGCGCAGGCGGTCACTGGCGATCGCGAAGGTTTCCACGGAAGGAAACATCGGGACAAGATCGGCCAGGGTCGCCATGCTGGAAGCCGGCACGCTTTCGAACTCGCAGGTCACGATGTCGACGCACTGCGCGATGCGCGCGAGCATCGACGTGTCATCATACTCACCGCGCAAATGCCGACCGAGGGGCACTGCGCACGGGGCAGGCGCGGGATCCAGGAAGACGAAACTGTGTCCGAGGGGCAGGCCGGACATTGCCAGCATCCGCGCCAGCTGACCGGCGCCGAGTACGCCAATGACGGCCATCACTGCTCCCGGGGATCGGGACGGGCGAGGACCTGTTCGGTCTGCCGGCGGCGGTACTCTTCGACCGCGGCCCGGATCTCCGGGTAGCGGTTGCCCAGTATCGCGGCCGCGAGCAGGGCCGCGTTGATCGCCCCGGCACGGCCGATCGCGAGCGTCCCGACCGGTATGCCTGCCGGCATCTGTGCGATCGACAACAGGGAATCGAGGCCGTTGAGCGCCTTCGACTGGACCGGAACGCCCAGCACCGGCAGCGCCGTCTTTGCAGCGGCCATGCCCGGCAGATGCGCGGCGCCGCCGGCCCCGGCGATCAGGACCTCGAGCCCGCGCGCCGCGGCGCCGGCGGCATAGTCGAACAGGAGATCCGGCGTGCGATGCGCCGAGACCACCTGCACTTCATGGGGGACACCGAGTTGTTCCAGGGTCTCCGCGGCATGGCGCATGGTCTCCCAGTCCGACGCCGACCCCATGATGACCCCGACCAGCGGCTGCATGTCTGCCTGCCTCACGTCGCGCCGGCGCGTCACCAGACGCCGTTCAGCATTGCGATGCCGTGCGCGCCGTGCCGCATCGCTTCGTCGAGATGCTCGCGGCGCATGCCGCCGAGCGCATAGACCGGAAACGGCCTGCCGCTCGCCATGCGGGTGAAGCGATCGAGACCCAGCACGGGCTCGCCGGGATGACTTGCCGTCGGCAGGACCGGCGAGACCGTCACGAAATCGAGGTCGAGCGCTTCCGCGCGCGCGAGATCCGCGTCATTGTGACAGGACCCTGCAACGAGCGGCAGCGCCGGCCGCGTCGCCAGGCGCGCGAGTTGTCCCGCGGTGAGATGCACGCCGTCCGCGCCGGTCTTGAGCGCGAGCATTTCACTGCCGCTGACCAGCACCTTCGCGCCATGGGGACGGGCAGCCCTGACGACGCGACGTATGAATTGCGCGAGCTGCTCCGGCGAGAGCCCCGGTTCACGGACCTGGATCATCCCGAGGCCGCGCGCGAGGGCGCGATCGAGGCGTGCCAGAAACTCGTTGATGCCAAACTTTGCCGCCTGGGTGATCGCGTAAACCGGCGGCAAGCCCACCGCCTTCAGTACGCGGCCGTTGGCCGGCAGCAGCGGACCAACGGTGATGTCGTCGGGATGCTCCCAGGTGATGCGCTGCCCTTCCCGCCCGTGGGGTACACCCTTGACCGCGGTGACGCGGTGGAAGTGCAGGCGCACGACCTTGTCGGGATAGCGGTGTTCGTAAACGATCCACGGACGGGCGGCGACCGGTTCCACGCCGATCTCCTCGTGGAGTTCGCGCGCCAGCGCCTGCATCGGCGATTCGCCCGGATCGAGCTTGCCGCCCGGCAATTCCCAGAAGCCGGGAGAGACCTTGCCCTGCGGTCGTTCGGCGAGCAACACCCTGCCGTCCTCGCGCTGCACGACGGCGACCGCCACATCGACGATGGGCAGGCGGTTTCCTTGTCTCAGCACATTCCCTGGCATGGATCAGACGCCCTTGCGTGCGCCGGCCGGGCGCGCTGCTTTCGAATCCGGATCACCCAGCGTCGCCACCGCCAGCGCATCGGCATGACCGAGCTCGCGGCAGGTTTCAAGGACCGTGTCCCGCAACGACTCCGCGAGCACGGAGAAGCGCTTGCCCTTGCGATAGACGAGATACCAGGCGCGGTACGCAGGCTCGGCATCGACGTCGAGCAGGGAAAGCAGGCCGGCCTTGACCTCATGGGCGATACTGCATTTCGGCACCACGGCGAGACCGAGACCGGCCTCCACGCCGCGCTTGATCGCCTCGTTGCTGTTGATCGTCATCACGACATCGAGCGACAGCGCGTGCCGTGACAGGAATCTTTCGACGGTGGCGCGGGAGGCGGAACCCGCTTCGCGCATCAGGAACGGCTCGCCCGCGAGTTCCGCCGGCGCGAGCGCCCGCCGCCGCGCGAGCGGGTGTCCCGGCGCGGCGATGATGGCGAGGGAATCCTGCAGGATAGGCTCCGCGACCAGACCGCGATCATCGTCCGGGAGACCGGTGATTGCCATGTCGCAGGCATTATCCTCGAGTTGCGCCAGCAGGGCATCGCGGGTAGCGACATCGACGTGAACGACGGCCTCCGGATGTCGTTGCCTGAATTGCGCGAGCAGGCGCGGGACGAAGTACTTGGCGGTCCGCCCGACGCTGATGCGCAGTTCCCCGCCGCCGCCGCCCTTCAGGCGCTCCAGCACCGTTTCCAGTTCGGAAAACTGGTGATTGATGCGCTGGCAGTACTCGTACATCTCGCGGCCGGCCTCGGTCAGGTGAATCTTCTTGCCGACCTGCTCGAACAGCTTGAGACCGAGACTGGCCTCGAGTTGTCTGATCTGGATCGACACCGACGCCTGGGTCACGCCCAGTTCCCTGGCGGCGCGCGTATAGTGCAGGCGCCGCGCGACGACGGTGAAGATGGCCAGTTGCCTGAGCGTCGTATTCTTCATGCGATGACTGTATCAGTCAGGCCAGATGCGCGCCGGGTGCAGGTTGTCCCACGGGCGATCCAGTGTCGGGGTCGGGGTCGACGACGATGACTTTTCCGATCGCGCCGGCTGGCTGACCGCGGGCTGCTTACCGGCGGCCTTGCGCGGAGCGGACCGGGTCGGGGTGGATTTGGCCGGCGATGGCGGCTGCGAGGACTTTCTGGCCTCGCGCACGCCGCGCGCGAGCCGGTCGGCGATCTGATCCCTGCTCATGAACCCAGCACCTCCTCGATGATTGCGTCGATCTCTTTCGAGGCCTCGCGCCCGCGATGCCCGAGGTCATACACGCTGCAGCCCTCGAGGGCGGAGGTCCGGTAACTCGCGCGCCTGCCCAGACCGGAACGCAGTACGGGGACGGCAAGCTCGCCGAGCGCGGCGCCGATCGCACGCGACATCGCGTTGCGAGGATCGATCTGGTTGACGACGATATACGCCCTGAGCCGGGGATTGTACTGACGCGCCTCGGCGACCGTCTCTTCGATGCGCGTGCTCGCCCACAGGTCCATCGGCGAGGGCAACACCGGGATCAGGAGCGCATCGGCCAGCGACGCGACCCGTCTCGCAACCGGGGATCCCGCCGCGGGCGGGCAATCGACGACGACATAGTCGCAACGCGCGCCGAGACGCGACAGGGTCTGTTCGGTGGCATGCGGACCCGCCATGACCTCGGCGGGAAAACGGCGACGGGCATCCGCATTGTGCGCCCACAGCGTCGCGGAACCCTGCGGATCGGCATCGACGACCACGCATTCGCCCCGCTGCGCCAGACCGGCGGCCAGATTCATCGCCAGCGTCGTCTTGCCGACACCGCCTTTCTCGTTGACCACCGCGTACAGTTTCGCGCCCATCCGGGGATCCCTGGTTGGCAGTCAGTTGAACATGCCCGGCGGGTCTATCAGCCCTTCGCCGGCAAAGCGGCCTCGTTTGCACGCGCCGCGAAGGCGGTCTCATCCGCGCCGACGGCCTTGCCGTCCTGCGCATGTATCGTCACGTTGACATAGGCCTTGCCGAAACTGATGTCCGGGTACAGGCCGGTGTCCTTCGAAACCTCAGCCAGGCGCTCGAGAAACGCCCGCGTGTCGCCGTAGCCGTCGAACTCGAAACGCCGAAACAGGTTCGGCGGTCGCTCGTGATGCGTCCAGCCCTCGGGAACGGCCGTCTGATCTGACATCGCGAGTCTCCCCGTGAATCATTGTATTGGGACGAAACGGGATCCGTTCATGACGCCCGGCTTGCGCCCGGCGACCCGAGCTGTCGCTCGAGTTCGCTACAATGGCGGATCTCGTCTTCCAGGATCGCGGCGAACAGCGCCGCGTGCCTCCTGTCCCCGATGCTATCACAGAACCGGCAGGCCTCACGGTAGAGCCGGATCGCGTCGGTCTCGGTCTGGTGACCGAAAAACAGCATTTCGGACTGCGACTGCCCGACCCTGGGCGGCCTCGGCTGGCCTGCATGTGGGGTGACGCCGAGCGCGTAGATCGCGCGCAGAAGGATCCCCGCATGACGGAGTTCCTCATCGACACCCTCATGCAACTCCTTTGCAAAGGCGTCGAGGCCGAGGGACTCGGCCAGCGCCGCCTGCATCGCGTACTGCTGAGTGGCGCCGAACTCGTGGTTCAGCGCCCGCTGCAGGTAGCTGATGGTGCGTGGATGCGCCTTCATCACTCTGCATCACTCGGCGGAGTCCGCCGGACGGTCCTTCGTCCGGCCGACGACCATGACTCAGCTCCGGGTCTTGGTGATCTCACTGTCGCGACCGCCGTTGGCGGCGGCAACGTTGGCGGGCAGGATCTGCTCCACCTCCGAATGCGGACGCGCGATGATGTGCGCAGCCGCCAGGCCGTCGCCGACTCGCTCACAGGCATCCGCGCCCGCGCGCACCGCCGCGTTGACCGCACCGGTCTCGCCGCGCACCAGCACCGTGACGTAACCGCCGCCGACGAACTGGCGACCGATCAGGCGAACTTCCGACGCCTTCGTCATCGCGTCAGCGGCCTCGATCGCCGGGACCAGTCCGCGGGTCTCGATCATGCCCAACGCAATACCCATCTTCTCGCTTGCCATGGTAATCTCCTGCTTGTCTGATTACTGTCCCTGTGCCGGCGCCTCAGGCAGCCGGCTTTTCGGGCAGAATCTGTTCAACTTCCGAATGCGGACGCGCGATGATGTGCGCAGCCGCCAGGCCGTCGCCGACTCGCTCGCAGGCATCCGCGCCCGCGCGCACCGCCGCATTGACCGCACCGGTCTCGCCGCGCACCAGCACCGTGACGTAACCGCCGCCGACGAACTGGCGACCGATCAGGCGAACTTCCGACGCCTTCGTCATCGCATCCGCCGCCTCGATCGCCGGGACCAGTCCGCGGGTCTCGATCATGCCCAACGCAATACCCATCTTTTCACTTGCCATGGTCATCTCCTGTCAAAGAAATTAACTGAAAACCTGATTTGCTCCCTTGCCCGCACCAGCCCGCGGTATCCCTTCCCCGTGCTATGTTCGCCACTCCTCTTCCGTCCAATGGTCAATGATTCCGCCGATCGTCATGTCCGTCGTGATCTTCGGATTACCCGCCGCGATACGCGCCGCGGAAATGCCGATCGTCACCACGAAGTCTCCCGGCTTGCAGCCGATCGGATCCAGGGCCACGGACAGATTGCCCTTGTGATCCTCGACCACGCGCAGCGACTTGGCGGCCAGCCAGAAATTCCGCTTCGTCGTGACCAGATCGCGAACGACGCGCATGATCTCCATGACCGTCAGGCTGCTCCCTTGCCCTTCGCGCCGGTCTTGCCGTCGTCCTTGCCGTCGTCGTCCCAGTAGTCGATGATGCCGACGATCGTGAAATCGCTGGGATAGTCCTTGCTGCCGGCGGCATCGCGCGCTGCTGAACTGCCGACCACGATGACCCAGTCGCCCGGCTTGCAGCCGACCGGATCGACGGCGACCTGCTTGCCCGAGCTGCCGCGCTCCTTGACGACCAGCAGCCGGCGATTCTCGAGTCCGCCGATACGCGCGGTGGCGACCAGCGTGTTTTCCACCTGACAGATCTTCATTGCTTCACTCCGTCTGACGACCGTCCGCCGCAACCGCATTGGCACGGCGTGTGCGAATTCGTATCCAGTTCTTCCAGCCGGCTGCCCGGCGCGCGATCCCTGACCGTCGCGAAGGTATGCAGCCAGCCGTCGCGCACCATGTCCGGGTAACGGGCCTCGATCGCCTGCGCCAGCCTGCGGCAGCGGTCCTTCGCGCGCCTGCGCGAGCCGGGCACCCTGCCGTCGTAGGTGAAATGCACGAACACCGGCACCGGCAGACCGTGGGCGACGTTGATCTTCCTGAAGATCTTGATGCCGACATCCATGTCCGCGACGCCTTCTTCCACCGTTTCCATCTGCGCCTGGTAGGCCAGGTTGCGCATCTGCACGTCGTCGAAGCTGTCGCCGACCGTAATGAACCGCTCGGTATGCCCCAGATTGTCGTAGCGCCCGGCGTGATGGACGCGCACGTACTCGATCTGGGCCATGTTGTTCTTCAGCAGGTAGCCGCAGAACCAGCGCATGCCCTCGGTCTCCGGGTCGTCGGCGTTGACGCCGGCGGCTTCGGCGACCGCATCGCGGATCGCGTCCTTGGCGGCCTCGCGAGCGAGGCCGCGCGTGCGTTCGAACAGATCCCTGTTGTCGACATAGCGATCCAGGCTGGTCACGCCGGCGGCGTCCGGCACATGCACCCGGATCGCGTCGTTGTCGGTGTCGATGCCGACCAGCAGCGTCGCGACCGATGCGCCGCAGCAATAGGCGTTCTCGATCGCGCGCGCGAAGGCATCGAGGCGATCGCCGAGCGCCTGGGCGGCCTTGCGCTCGTCGCTGCCGTGCGCCGCGCAACCTTCGCCTGAAGGATCGGAGCCGCTCAGGTGGTAGACGCCGATCTTCAGATAGCGGGTCGGCTCGTCAGCCCGGTTCGGCGCCCCTTCGCGATGCCTGCGCAATTCGATCTCGGACCAGTTGCGAATGCCCTCTTCAATATCGAACATCGCGCCGGCAAACGACTTGCGATGGGCGACCACCGCGGCCGGGATGCGCAGGATATAGTCGACGACCCCGCTCAGGCGTCCATCCGCGCACGGCGTGATGTCCACCGCATGAAAGCCCCACTTTCTGATCAGCTCGTCTACCGGCTCGCCTTCGTCCAGACGCGAAAGATTTCGGTCGAACTCGCGCTGGGCAAGCTGCCTGAACACGCCGAAGGCGCAGTGGGCATGGATCGCGCGCATATCGAGCGGCGCGAGCCAGTTCGCCTTCAGCAGCTGCGGCGAAAGCTCGAAACCGAGCCGGCTGCGGATCAGCGCCTGTGCCTGGTCGGCAAACCCTTCCTGCGACTGCATCGCGGAGATCTCGCGCAGGACCGGTTCGATTGCCGCGAATGCCGAGGTGATCTCGCCTTCGCGCTGCAACAGACGGGCGCTGTGCGCGGCGTCGTGCAGCGGGTGGGCGTCCGACGGCGTCGAAGCGGCGGCGAACGCCGGCTGTCCCTGCCCGAACATCAGCCGGTACGGATCGTTCACAGCAACGGGCGGCATGCCTATGCCGCGTCGCTGCCGTCGATTCCGCATGGTTGCGAGCATCGCCTGCGCTCCCGCCTCAGCCCTGGGCGCCGCCCGAGAGCGTTACCTTGGCCGCCGATTTCGACGACCAGCCGACCATGCCCGTCACGATCTGCTTGGGCGGCTCGTGCTTGCCCTTGTCGCTGAAGAACGCGCTGCCCGCGAAGCGCTGCGGATTTCCCGCACGCTCACTCGGATTGCGCTCAACAGCCGTCTTGCCTTCGGTGCCGGTGACCCGGCCGTGCTCGGCCCAGGAATAGCTGGAAATCGCCGGACCGCTGCTGCGGCCTTCCCCGGTGATCTTCAGCCGGCCGGACTCGCGGGCGCTCGAGCGCGGCGCGAAATGGAATTCCTGGTTACCGGTGATCTTGCCCTCGCCGACCGCGAAGGAGCCGGTGATGCGGCGACCGGCGGGCAACTTGGCGTCTTCAGCGACGGCGGCGTGCAGATGCGCCTCGCGCTGCGGCGAATGCACGCTGAAGCCACGGTCTATCTGTTCGATCGGGTTACCGGCCGTTGTCTCCACAGCATCCTCCCGATAGTACGGAGTGCCTGTAATCGAGCGTTCGCTGCCGCGCTGCGTGCCGGTGACATGGTCGACGCTCAGCGGGGTATCCCCGGTGATGCGCTTGGCAACGCTCATGCCAGGCGCGACCCGGCCTTCCGCCGCGCTCGCTGCCTCATCCTTGCAGAAGGTCTCGTATTGCGCGGGTCCGACATAAGGCGTGCCGGTGACGGCGGAGCAGGTGCCGTACTCGTCGCCGGTGACGCGGGTATCCTGCTCGACCTTGACGCCGGTGACATGCTGGCGCGACCAGGCCTCGGAGACCGAGACCTTCTCGCCGGTCACGGGATCGACCCTGCCGTTTCTGGATGCCATGCGCGCGGCAGCCGGCACGGCATTGTTGCCGTCGCACAGCGGCTGGCGCGTCGCCGGCATCAGGTACTGGTCACCGGTGATCGGCCGGCAGCTGCCGGCCTCGTCGCCGGTGATGCGCTCGCTGCGACCGACCGCCGTCCCGGAAATGGCCTGACCACCGTCGGTTTGTTCAATGGCCCGGCTGCGGTCGCGTTCGCGCGAGCCGATCGACTTGATCGAGCGGCCGAGGTTGGCGCCGAACACGCTGTGACCATGCGGGTTGTTCTGGCGCTGAAACTGTGCGGACGACGCCGCGGCGCCCTCGCGCGCGACCAGGTCATCGGCGATCTCCTGATCGGCCTCTCCGGTGATGCGAATGCCGGCATTAGACTCGTCGCCGGTGATGCTCACACCGCTGCGTACCTGGCTGCCGGTGACGACGAGGCCCGCACCGGTGCGCGCGGCGCCGACCTTGGGGCCGCCCATGCGCGGGGCATAACCGCTTTCGATACCGATATACTGGGTGCCGGTCACCGGCAGCGCCGCGCCGGGTTCGTCGCCGGTGACATTGTCGCCGCGGCCGATGCGTACGCCGGTCATGCGCACCTGCCGGTAGGTGGTCGAGTCCGCCACCTTGGGCGCATAGTTCAGGGCCTGCTTGTCGCGCGGCGTCCTCGTCGGCCGCGCCGGCGCGGCATTGCCGCGTCCGCGGCGGGCGCGCTCGGCACGCAGCGCGCGTGCGGCGTCATTGCACGAGCCTTCGCCATGCTGCGCCGGCGGCGCCGGCATGGCGGACGCACTGGCGCCGTCACCGGCGGACTGCCAGTTCGCGAGATTGCCCTTGCCCATTACCTGGGCGCGACGCCTGGCGATCGACAATGCACGACCGTCGACCGTGCCGGTTGATGCCGCGGAGGGCTTCGAAACGGCGGTCACGGCCGACGGCGGCTGCGGGACCGGTGAAGCCTGGGGCACGCTCCTGACCGCGGGCGCCGCGGAGACCGCCGCAGGCGCAGCGCCACGCGCGCCGGTACGCGTACGCTCCGCCTTCTGCGGCAATGAGCGCTTGCCTTGCGACACGGCGAGACGTCTCGCGCGTGAAGCATCGCTTCCGGTGAGTGCATTTCCCGTAGCCGGCATCGTCGTCGCTTGCTGCATGATTGTCGGGCTCCTTAACTGTCGCGTGGATCCAGGGACGGCGGATCAGCGTCCGCCGCGATACACGATGAACGCGGTTCCCTGGCTCTGGGCGTAGTTGTCGTAACCCAGCAGACGCACGAGGTGCCCCGGATTGGCCCGGTGGCAGGCCTCGAGCTCGGCCACCACGCGCTCGACCGAGGTCTCGCCGAAGAACGGCAGCTTCCACAGATACCAGTAGTTCGAGAAAGCCTTCTCGGGCTCGGTATGCTCGACAGCAGGATTCCATCCCTGGCTTATGAGATAGGCAATCTGCTTGCGGATCTTGTCCGGCGTCATCGGCGGCAGGTAGGAAAAGGTCTCACCCTTGCGCTCGGTCGCCTTGTACGGTTGGATGTCAGCCACGTCGGTCACTCCTCAATAGAAATCGTATGGATCGGTTGCGTCTCGACCGTGTTACTTGACGTCGAGCTTGTCCACGGTGTCGAACTCGAACTTGATCTCCTTCCACGTCTCCAGCGCGATCTTCAGCTCCGGGCTGTGCTGGGCGGCGGCGGTCAGGATCTCCCTGCCCTCGCGCTCGACCTGGCGCCCTTCATTGCGCGCATCGGTGCAGGCCTCGAGCGCGACGCGGTTCGCCGCGGCGCCGGCCGCGTTGCCCCACGGATGGCCCAGCGTGCCGCCGCCGAACTGCAGGCAGGAATCGTCACCGAAGATCGCGACCAGCGCCGGCATGTGCCAGACGTGGATGCCGCCCGAGGCGACCGGGATGACGCCCGGCATCGAGGCCCAGTCCTGGTCAAAGAAGATGCCGCGACCGCGGTTCTCGGGGATGTAGGACTCGCGCATGATGTCGATCCAGCCCAGCGTCGCCTCGCGATCGCCCTCGAGCTTGCCGACGACGGTGCCCGAGTGCAGGTGGTCACCGCCCGACAGACGCAGGCACTTGGCCAGCACGCGGAAGTGGATGCCGTGGTAAGGGTTGCGGTCGAGCACCGCGTGCATCGCGCGGTGGATGTGCAACAGGATGCCGTTCTTGCGGCACCAGTTCGCCAGCGTGGTGTTCGCGGTGAAACCGCCGGTGAGGAAGTCGTGCATGATGATCGGGGCGCCCAGCTCCTTGGCGAATTCCGCACGCTCCATCATGTCCTCGCAGGTCGCGGCGGTGACGTTCAGGTAGTGGCCCTTGCGCTCGCCGGTCTCGGCCTCGGCCTTCTGCAACGCCTCCATGACGAATTCAAAGCGGTGGCGCCAGCGCATGAACGGTTGCGAGTTGATGTTCTCGTCGTCCTTGGTGAAGTCGAGACCGCCGCGCAGACACTCGTAGACGGCGCGGCCGTAGTTCTTCGCGGACAGACCGAGCTTCGGCTTGATCGTGCAGCCGAGCATCGCGCGGCCGTACTTGTTCAGGCGATCGCGCTCCATCTGGATGCCGTTCGGCGGGCCGCCGCAGGTCTTGACGTAGGCGACCGGGAAACGGATGTCCTCGAGACGCAGGCTGCGAATGGCCTTGAAGCCGAACACGTTGCCGACCAGCGAGGTCAGCACGTTGACGACCGAGCCTTCCTCGAACAGGTCGAGCGGATAGGCGATGAACGCATAGAAGGCGCTGTCGTCACCCGGGACCGGCTCGATTCGGTAGGCGCGGCCCTTGTAGTAGTCGAGGTCGGTCAGCAGGTCGGTCCACACCGTGGTCCAGGTGCCGGTCGAGGACTCGGCGGCAACCGCGGCAGCCGCCTCTTCGCGCGGCACGCCGGCCTGCGTAACGACCTTGAAGCAGGCCAGGATGTCGGTATCGAGCGGAAGGTAGTCGGGGGTCCAGTAAGTACTGCGATACTCCTTAACGCCTGCCTGGTACGTCTTTGCCATGATCTTCTCCTCAAGTAGCTCGCTTGAATATCCGCCTGCTCGCCGGCAGACCCGTTCGACCGGCTTGATTGCCCCTTGCGGGGATTCATGACTGGCAAGGTTAGAGGGCTGCGCACACGATGGGAAATAGATATTCGGGATATGTCACATAGAGAAAAATCTATATGCCGCCAATACCCGCTTTTTAACTGCGTGTTATAGAGATATATAGATACTTTCAATCGCTATTATCGATTTTGCACATCTCGCCAATCCCGGTACCGTGAGCGGGCATCGGATCCCCGGCCCACGCTCATGTGACCACACAGCGCGCAGGATCATTCCGGATCCGGTACATCGAGGCGCCGCTTCCCGTCGGCGCCGGAATGCAGAGGGTGCATGCGTGAAACCGGACGAGAAACCCCGGAACGGACTTGCGGGCCTGAAGCATTGGCGCTACGACCTGATGGCGGGTTTGCAGGTCGCGCTGGTGTCGCTGCCGCTGTCGCTCGGCATCGCGATCGCCTCCGGCGCCCCGCCCGTGACCGGACTGGTCTCGGCGATCATCGCGGGCCTGATCTTCCCGTTCCTCGGCGGCGCCTATGTCACGATCAGCGGTCCGGCCGCCGGTCTGGCGCCGGCCCTGCTCGCCGGCATGCTGGTGCTCGGGGGCGGCGACCTCGCCGAAGGCTATCCGCTGATCCTCGTCGCGATCTTCCTGACCGGCGTCATCATGATCATCCTGGCCCAGCTGAAGGCAGGAAAACTGGTGGCGATGTTCCTGCCGGTGACCGTCGTCGAGGCCATGCTGGCGGCGATCGGACTGATGATCATCATCAAACAGGTGCCGGCATTGCTCGGCGACCTCTCGGCGGGCGCGAAGCCGATGCTGGAGTCCATCCTCGCCCTGCCCGAAAGCTTCCTCCGTATCGATCCCTGGGTGATGGTCATTGGCGCCGTCTGCCTGTTCCTGATGTTCTTCCTCAACCGCACGCGGCATGCCTGGATGAGAAAGATCCCGGCGCCGCTGACGGTCTGCGCCGTCGGCATTGGATTCGGCTACCTGTTCAATCTCGACACGGCCTATCTGATTTCGATGCCCGAAAGCCTGCTCCAGGACGGCATCACGCTGCCGGCCTTCGACGTGGTGCTGTCCCGGCCCGAACTGTGGACCGCGGTGATCGTCGTGGTCATCACGCTGACGCTGATCGACAGCATCGAGTCGCTCGCCACCGTCAGCGCCGTCGACAAGATCGACCCCTACCGCCGCAAGTCCGAACCGAACACCACGCTGCGCGCAATGGGCGTGTCGAATGTCCTGTCCAGCCTCGCCGGTGGTCTCACCATCATTCCCGGCGGCGTCAAGAGCCGGACCAATATCGACGCGGGCGGACGCACGCTGTGGGCAAACTTCGCGAATGCGATGTTCCTGCTCATCTTCCTGTTCTTCGCCTCGAAGCTGATCGGCCGCATACCGCTGTCGGCGATCGGCGCCGTGATCGTCTACGTCGGCTGGCGGTTGTGCGAACCCAAGGTCTTCATCAAGACGCACTCGATCGGACGCGACCACATCGTCGTGTTCATCGTCACCATCATCGCGATCCTCGTTACCGACCTGCTGTACGGCATCATTGCGGGCGTCATTGCTCAGCTGGCCCTGAACAGCTACCTGCTCGCGCCGTCGCTGCGCATGGTCATCACGGGCCGCATCACGCCGCGCGAGTTCGTGGTCGCCGTCGGATCGGTGCTGGCGGTGATGTTCCGCAGCCCGGTCATCCAGATGCGCAACAACGGCGACGACATCAATCCCAACCAGTGCCAGTTGTCGCTGAAATCTCTGACCGGCTTCAACCTGCTGGCGGTCGATCGCGCCGTCGGGAAGATACCGGTGGAATCAGGCATCCGTTTCGTCCTCAGCGAATCCGGTCGCATGATCGACAGGACCACGATGGAATATCTGCATCAGCTTGAAGAGGACTGCCTGCAGGGTAATCGGCCGTTCGAGATCGTGGGCATGGATCAGTTCCATCCCTTCACGGACCACCCCTATTCGACACGCATGCAGGACATCAGCCATGCGCGCGAACGGGCGGCGCGCGACGCCCGCGAGCGCGAAATGAGCGAGTTTGCCGAAAAGATGGGCTTTGCCTTCAAGCCTGACACGGTCGCGACACTCGACCGTCATGGCTTCATCTACCTGAGACGCGGCGCGACCCGTCAGGAGAGAAACGTCATGATCGGCAATCATGACGGCTACCGTGCAAGACTATTCGACTACAGCCACACCTCGACGCCCGAGTACTATGTCGAGCACCGGCACACCCTGGCGACGCTGCTGCTCCCCGACGCCGATGCTTCCGCAAGGATCCCGGATCTCGCGATCACGCCGGGACACTATCTGGAGCGTTACCTGATCGCGGAGTATCGCGAGCTCGATCTCGATGATAACGGCGATGGCTTCACCGACAAATTCCGGGTGTTCGCCAACGACACGGCGGCGGTCGGCAAGCTGCTGGGCAGCGAACTCAAGGCACTCCTGCTCGCCCATGAGGGCAGCTATATCGAGGTCCGCGGCGGCGCGTTGCTGGTGTTCCGCCCGGGACACGATCTCGAATCCCCTGACGCCGCGGCGGAACTGCTTTCCTTCGGCAGCCGGATCCTGGACACGCTGACCGCCCGCCAGTCCCGCAGCTGATCCCCTCCGGCAGTCCCTGCGCAACACATAGATAATTATAGATGGCTTGACAACTCAATATTTATTAGATTAACTATTTTTCCGGCGGCATCATCGATCTGGAGACCCAGGAACCGACCCGACCACGACGATGCCCGAACTGTCGAACCTGCTCATACCCGCCGTCCTGTTCTTCGCGATGGGTTTCATCGCGCGGCTCATCGGCTCGGATCTCCGCTTCCCGCCCGATCTCGGCAAGGCGCTTTCGATCTATCTGCTGATTGCCATCGGCATCCATGGCGGCTACGAACTCGGCCGCGCCGACCTCGGTCTCGCGATCCATTCGATCATATGGGCGATCGTGCTCGGCCTGCTGATCCCGGTCATCGGTTACGCCGTATTGACCGTGACGCGCCGGGTCGACGAGCTGAATGCCGCCGCGATCGCCGCCCACTACGGATCGGTAAGCGCAGGCACCTTCGTGACCGCGGTCGCCTATCTCGATGCCGCGGGTATCGCCTATGAGTCCTACCCGATCATCATGCTCGCGATCATGGAGTCTCCCGCGATCATCGTCGGTATCGCGCTTGCGATGTGGGCGCGGCGACGCGCGCGCAGCCCGGAAGCCGAACCCGTGGCCAACGGGGATTCCGGACAGATTGCCCACCTCCTCCGCGAGGCGGTGACCAACGGCAGCGTGGTGCTGCTGATCGGCTCGATGATCATCGGGGCGATCGCGGCGCCCGCCGCGGTCGAGGCCATCAAACCGTTCATGCGGGAGATCTTCCTCGGCGTCCTCTGCCTGTTCCTGCTGGAAATGGGCATGGAGGCGGCGCGGCGCATCGCCGACTTCAGGAAGGTGGGCTACACCCTCATCGCCTTCGGTATCCTGATGCCGTTATTCGGAGGCGTCATCGGTGTCCTGGTCGGCGCCCTGGCGCTCGATTTCAGCGCCGGCGGGACGCTGCTGGTCGCGGTGCTGACGGCGAGCGCATCCTATATCGCCGTGCCGACGGCGATGAGACTGGCCGTGCCCGAAGCGAATCCGTCCCTGTATCTGACCCTTTCGCTGGGCATCACCTTTCCGTTCAATGTGGTCATCGGCATCCCGCTGTATCATCACCTGGCCGACATGCTGGTCGCCGCCTGACGGTCAATCGCGAGGACATCGCATGAAAAGACTTCGCCCCGAGCAATTGCTGACGATCATCGCGAGTTCCGTACTGGAATCGACGCTGGTCGAAATGGTCAGGAAACACGGCGCAAGCGGTTATACGATCGTCCAGGCCAGCGGCGCCGGTTCGACGGGCGTGCAGTCAGGCATGCTCGATATCGATACCAATATCCTCATGCATATCGTGCTCCCCGAGGCGCGGATCCCGCCGCTGCTGGACCGGCTCGAACAGATGATGCAGAAAGGCCATCACCTGAAGGTCTTCGTGTCCGGTATCGGGGTGCTGGCGCGCCAGGGAGAAGAATAGAATGACCAAGACGAGTTTCGCGGGCCACCTGGCGCGTCATGCCACCCTGCGCCAGCTCCAGGTCTTCGAGGCCGTCGCCCGACTCGGCAGCGTGACGCGGGCGGCCGAGGAAATCTTTCTTGCCCAGCCGACGGTCTCGATGCAGCTCAAGAAGCTCAGCGACACGATCGGCTCCAAGCTGATCGAACAGATCGGCAATCGCATCCATCTCACCGATGTCGGCAGCGAAGTCTATGCCGCCTGCCAGGAGATCTTCAATTCGCTGTCCGACCTTGAGTCGAAGGTGGCCGATATCAAGGGGGTCAAGCGCGGGCGCCTGCGCCTGGCCGTCATCACCTCGGCCAAGTACCTGGCCCCGCAACTGCTCGGCCATTTCTGCCGCGAGCATCCCGGCGTCGAGGTCGCGCTCAAGGTCACCAACCGGGAAAGCCTGCTCGACCGCATCGGCACCTACCAGGATGACCTGTACATACTCGGCCAGGCGCCGCAGGGACTCGAGGTCGAGTCCTATCCGTTGATCCTGAATCCGCTGGTGGTCATGGCCGGGCGCGACCATCCGCTGGTGAACCGCGCGAGGATCCCGCTGAAGCGCATACTCGAAGAACCATTCGTCATGCGCGAACCGGGATCGGGAACGCGCGCCGCGTTCGAACGCCTGATCGAGAGCAGGGATCTGACGGCGCCGATCGTGAGGATGGAGTTTGCGAGCAACGAAGCGATCAAGCAGGTCGTCGCCGCCGGCCTCGGCGTTACGGTGCTGTCGCTGCACTCGCTGACGCTCGAGGGCACCTCGGGGCCGATCGCCCTGCTCGACGTCGAAGGCTTTCCGATCGAGCGGCACTGGTATGTCGTCTACCCCAGGGGCAGGAAGCTTTCGATCGTCGGACAGACCTTTCTCGATTACATAAAGAAGGAAGGCCGGCACATCTCCCAGCACTTCAACGACGAACTGGTGAAACTGCGGCGTACGCGATCGTCGTCGAAGGGCAAGCGACGCTAGCGCCAGCGCCGCCGGTTGATCGCATAGTCCTCGATACGGCCGACGAACGGCATCTTCAGCATCCACCACAGACGGTCGCACTGACCCGGTTCGCGGAAGGTCGCTATGCCGATCGTCATGCCCTCGTGGCCGGCGCGCGGCTGCGCCTGGTAAGTACCGAACAGGCGATCCCACCACGGCAGATTGAAACCGAAGTTGCTGTTGGTCTCGTCCTCTTCGACTGAATGGTGAACCCGATGCATGTCCGGCGTCACCACCAACAGGCGCAACACGCGATCGAACGCGGCCGGCAGACGGAGATTGCCGTGATTGAACATCGAGGTCGCGTTCAGCAGCACTTCGAATGCGATGACCGCGAATACCGGCGGCCCGAGCAGCGCGATCACCGCGAACTTGATCAGCATCGACAGCAGGATCTCGAGCGGATGAAAGCGCAGGCCGGTGGTGACGTCGAATTCGAGGTCGGCGTGATGGACGCGGTGCAGACGCCACAGCGCCGGTATCGCGTGAAACATCACGTGCTGCAGCCAGATGAAGAAGTCCAGCGCGATCACGCAGACGACGACCGCTAGCCAGTACGGTACATCGACGGCGTTGAAGACGCCCCAGCCCCGGGCCTGCGCGAACAACGCCATGCCGACCGCGGCGGCCGGAAACAGCAGGCGCAATAGTATGGTATTGAGCACGACCAGACCGAGGTTCGCGGTCCAACGCAGCGCGCGCCCCAGTGCCGACGCGCGCCTCGGCGCGGCGATCTCCCACAGCGCGATCATCGCGAAGACGCCGAGGAAGAAGCCGAGCCGGATCACGGCCTCGTGCCGGATGATCAGTTGGTCGAGGTCGATGTCAGGCCTCCGTCAGGGGCATCGGGCATGCTCAATCAAGCCACAGCGCGCCGCGCCGGCGTTCCAGGCGCCATGACGGCTGTCCGTCATCATGGCACATGCCGTAGACGAACGAAGGCTGAAGTTCCGGCAACGCGAAGCGCAGATCGTGAAACCAGGCGCACTGGCGCGCCCCGTCGCGGCTGGTCCCGTTCAGCACCGGCAGGCGCGCGAAGGCCCGGAAGTCCTCGAAATCGTCCTGCGCCCAGGCTGCACGGGCAATCACGCGCTCCGCAGGCGTCGTACCGAAACGCGCCTGCGTGCGCCACTCGGGCGCAGGGAGATAGGCCGACGACATCTGCTCGAACAGCCCCGGCCACGGCAGGTATGCGAACACGCTGCGCCCGGGCAGCAGACGGACGTACGCGACCTCCCGCAGTTCGCCATGGCTGACCACGACCATCCAGTGTCCGGGGGACAGCGGCTGGGGCAGGACCTCGACGCGACCATGCTCGAGCCCGCGGGCCAGCGCATGATCGATGCCGATATCCAGCGCGCGCTGGTGCTGGAACGCCTGCGCGCCGGCATAAGTCGTGAGGGCGGCCAGCGCGGCAATGCAGGCGGTCCGCGCCGCTGCCGGTCGGCGCAAGGCGATCACCAGTCCGAGCACGGCAAGCGCGGTAAACCACGGATCGAGCACGAACAGCCATGACAAGGACGGGCGCCAGTCGGACAGCGGATACAGGATCATCGTCCCGTAGGCCGTCAGCAGGTCGCCGGCGATATGGATCGCGAGGCCGAGTACCGCCGGCGTGAAGAATCCGCGCCAGCCGAGCCCGGTGAACCAGCCGCAACCGCGGGCAATCAGCCACGCCCACAGCGGCAAGAGCACCAGCGAATGGGTGACGCTCTGGTGGGCTTCGGCGAGGTACCACAGCGTATCGACCGCCCTCAGGACGAAGTCGATGTCGGGGAAACCGGCCGCGATCGCGCCGGCCGCCATGCGCGCCCGCTGGCCGGGCGTGCCCGGCGCGACGCGGGCCGGCGCAGCCGCCCGCGCGATCAGCGCGCCGGTCAGGACATGGGTCAGGGTATCCACGCGCGGGTGGACCGACGTTCAGGGCGCCGGCGGACTGGAATCCCCGGCCGGGGGAATCCCCGCGGCCTTGTCCGGCACGAACATGAAGGCCGGCAGCATCTCGGCGCCGTGCAGCAAGCGGTCGAGCAGGTCTCGCGTCGACGACGACCCGGTCGAGTCGTCGTTCATCCAGTAGAAAAACGTCGCCAGATAGATACTCGTCATCACGGTCTCTTCGAGGGCGCGGGTCAGGTAGGCGCCGTCGCGCGACGCGCCCTCGCGGATCCACTGCACGGTGCGGCTGACCCGCAGCAGGCCGCGCGCCTGCATGTGCACATGCCCCGGTTCGAAGCGGCCGTAGATCATCTCGCGGGTGACGCGCCGGCGAACCGACAGCGTATCGAGCCAGGTCATGACCAGACGGTGCAGGCGCTCGCGCGCCGGCAGCGCGGAGAATCCAGGCTGCGCGGCGGCCTCGAGCACGGCGGCGTCGGCGCGATCGAACCACGCCTCGATGACGTCTTCCTTCTCGCTGAAGTGCCGGCGGATGTCGTTGAGGTCGATACCGAGCCTTGCGGCGACATCGAACAATCTGAGCTCCTCCCAGGAACTCTGCTCGGCCAGTTCGACCGCGGCGTCGACGATCTTCTCGCGCATCTGGGGCTGTTTCGGCATGCGAACAATCCTGCCATCGTTCCCTGAAGGATACCCCGCCGGCGCCCCGGTTTCCACAAACCGCCGGTTCGTGACGGGCGTGGTGGCGTGCACCGCGGGGATGGTGTAAAACACTGCGATGCCGGTGATATTGTCGATCGACAACCTGACCAAGACCTACGCCTCCGGCCTGACCGCGCTCGCCGGCATCGACCTCGAGATCCGGCGCGGCGAGATCTTCGCCCTGCTCGGCCCGAACGGCGCCGGCAAGACCACGCTGATCAGCATCGTCTGCGGCACCGCAACGCCGGGTTCCGGCACGGTGACGGTCGACGGTCACGACATCATCAAGGACTTCCGCGCGGCGCGGGCGAAGATCGGGCTGGTGCCACAGGAACTCTATACCGACATGTTCGAGACCGTGCACGACACGGTCAGCTTCAGTCGCGGCCTGTTCGGCCTCGCACCGGACCCGGCCCATGTCGAGCGCGTGCTCCGCGACCTGTCCCTGTGGGAAAAACGCAAGGACAGGATCATGACCCTGTCCGGCGGCATGAAACGCCGGGTGCTGATCGCAAAGGCCCTCGCCCACGAACCCAGTATCCTGTTCCTCGACGAACCGACCGCCGGCGTCGATGTGGAACTGCGCCGCGACATGTGGACGCTGGTGCGGGAACTGCGCCGACAGGGCGTCACGATCATCCTGACGACCCATTATATAGACGAGGCCGAGGAGATGGCCGACCGCATCGGCGTCATCCACCAGGGAGAACTGATCCTCGTCGAGGACAAGGCCGTGCTGATGAAGAAACTGGGCAAGAAGCAGTTGACCCTGCACCTGCACGAGCCCCTGTCCGCGCTGCCGGCCGCGCTCGGCGACTGGAACCTGGTACTGACCGGCGAAGGCAGCGTCATCGAACTGACCTTCGACGCCGGCGAAGAGCAGAGCTCCGTCCCGGCGCTGCTGCAGCGCATCGCCGCGCTCGGCATCGAGTTCCGCGACCTCAATACCCGCCAGAGCTCGCTCGAGGACATCTTCGTCGATCTCGTGAGGAAGCGCCGGTGAAAGGCCACAGTGAGATGGCGCGCTTCAACCGCCACGGCGTGCTGGCGATCTACCGCTTCGAGATGGCGCGCTTCCGCCGCACGCTGTGGCAGAGCCTGGCCACGCCGGTGATCACGACGGTGCTGTATTTCGTCGTGTTCGGCGCCGCGATCGGCGGGCGCATCGGCGAGGTCGACGGCGTCAGCTACGCGGCGTTCATCGTGCCGGGCCTGATCATGCTGTCGGTGTTCACCGAGAGCATGAACAATGCGGCCTTCGGCATCCATCTGCCGAAGTTCACCGGCACGATCTTCGAGGTGCTGTCGGCGCCGGTATCGCCGTTCGAGATGGTGCTCGCCTACGTCGGCGCAGCGGCGACCAAGTCGGTGATTCTCGGTCTCGTGATCCTCGTCACCGCGCTGGTGTTCGTGCCGTTCTCGATCCTGCACCCGCTGTGGATGCTCATCTACCTGGTGCTAGTCGCGATCGCGTTCAGCCTGGCGGGTTTCATCATCGGGATCTGGGCCAAGGGCTTCGAGCAGCTCCAGTTCGTACCGATGCTGGTGATCACGCCGCTGACCTTCCTCGGCGGCGCCTTCTACTCGATCGACATGTTGCCGGACGGCTGGCGTACCGCCAGCCTGTTCAACCCGATCGTCTACATCGTCAGCGGTTTCCGCTGGTGTTTCTACGGCAGCGGCGACGTCGGCATCTGGATCAGCCTCGGCGTGGTCACCGGTTTTATCGCCGCCTGCGCGGCCCTGGTCGGCTGGATATTCCGCACCGGCTACCGGCTGAAGCACTGACGGCAGGCGCTCGGGGACGGCGTGCTGGCGCAAAGACAGAAAATCGGCCTGTTGCTTGGCCCGCTGCTGTTCGCGACCCTGCTGCTGATCGACCCGCCCGCGGACATGCCGCCCGCAGCGATGCACGTCGCGGCCCTCGCGGCGCTGATGGCGACCTGGTGGATCACCGAGGCGATCCCGATCCCGGCGACCGCGCTCTTGCCGATCGTGTTGCTGCCGCTGCTCGGCGTCATGGCGCCGGGCGAGGTGACGGCCTCGTACGGCAACCACCTGATCTTCCTGTTCATGGGCGGGTTCTTCATCGCGGTGACGATCCAGCGCTGGCAGCTGCACCGGCGCATCGCGCTGCATACGATCCGCCTGGTCGGCACCTCGCCGCGGCTGATCGTGCTCGGCTTCATGCTGGCGACCGCGTTCCTGTCGATGTGGATCAGCAACACCGCCGCGACGATGCTGATGTTCACGATCGGCCTCGCGGTGATCGGCCACGCGGCGACGCTGCTCGGCGAACGCGGCCTCGATGTCGGGCCCGGTCACTTCCGCTTCGCGACCGCCCTGATGCTCGGCATCGCCTATGCCGCGTCGATCGGCGGCGTCGCGACGTTGATCGGCACGCCGCCGAACGCGGTGTTCGCCGGCGTCATCGAGCAGCAGTACGATCTGCGGGTGACCTTCCTCGACTGGATGCTGTTCGCGCTGCCGCTGTCGGTCGTCATGCTCGCCCTGACCTGGTGGCTGCTGACCGCCGTGATCTTCCGCAGCGAGACCGGCGAACTGCCGGGCGGCCGCGAGCTGATCGCGCGCGAGCTCGAGACTCTCGGGCCGATGTCGCGCCAGGAAAAGTCGGTGCTGGCGGTATTCACCGCGGTCGCCTTTGCCTGGATCTTCCACGGCCTCGTCGACCTGCCCGCGCTCGGCATGATCAATGATTCGACGATTGCGATCGCCGGCGCGATCGCGCTGTTCCTGATCCCCGCGGATCTGAAGAAGGGCGAGTTCCTGCTCGACTGGCGCACCGCGGTGACGATTCCGTGGGACATCATCATCCTGTTCGGCGGCGGCTTCGCGCTGGCGAACGCGTTCGCGGCCAGCGGCCTGACCACCTGGCTCGCGGGCGAACTGACGCTGCTGCAAGGGATCGGGCTGATCGGCATCGTGTTCGCGGTCGTCTTGCTGGTGGTCTTCCTGACCGAGATCACCTCGAACACCGCGACCGCGACGCTGTTCCTGCCGCTGATGGGCGCGCTGGCGCTGGCCGTCGATCTCCACCCGCTGGTGCTGATGGCCGCGGCCGCGCTCGCCGCATCGTTCGCGTTCATGCTGCCGGTCGCGACCCCGCCGAACGCGATCGTGTTCGGCAGCCGTTATGTGACGATCGGGCAGATGGCGAAGGCCGGGCTGCTGCTGAACCTCGTCGGCAGCGTGCTGATCACCGCGCTGGTGGTGTGGCTGATGCCGCTGGCCTGGAACATCGATATCAGCACGGCGCCGCGCTGACACCCGCCGGGCTAGTACCGTCTTCTCTTCGCCCGGTACATCGCCTTGTCGGCGTGGTGGATGAGATCGTCGACGCCCTCCCCGTCTTCCGGGTAGACCGCGGCACCGATGCTCGGCGTCATCGGCAGGGGGATTCCGGCGAATTCGCACGACGCCGCGAGTGCCGCCGTGATCTTGCCCTCGACGACGGACGCGCAACCGGCCTCCCTGATACCGTCGAGCAGGACCACGAATTCGTCGCCGCCAAGCCGGCCGACCACATCGGATTCCCGGATGCAGGCCGACAAGCGGCGCGCCACCTCCCTCAACATGTGATCGCCCGCGGCATGGCCGTGGTGGTCGTTGACCTGCTTGAAACGGTCGAGGTCGAGGTAGAGGACCGCGATCCGGGTCCGGTTCCGTCTCGCCCTGGCCAGCGCTGCCTGCAGGTGGTCGAGGAACAGCGCGCGATTCGGCAGGCCGGTCAGCGGGTCGTGCAGCGCCAGGTATTGAAGGCGGGCCTGCATATGCTTGCGTTCGATCGCTGCCGCGAGCTGTTCCGCAATGTATTCCAGCAGATCCCTGTCGCGGGCGTCGAAGTGCGCGCTGCCGCTACGCCCGCGCAGGAACAGCGTACCGAGTACGTCGTTACCGAACTGGAGCGGCAACCGGAGATGGCCTGCCGACTCCGGATCCAACTCTGACTCCGGCGATGCGATCGTCGATTCCTGGTCGTTGAGCGTGATCTCGAGCTCGGCGGCAGGCAGGAGCTGCTTGACGAGCTCCCCGACATGGCGAAACAGCTGTTGCAGATCCCCCGAGGCATTCGCCGCCTCCGAGATGGCATAAAGGGCGGCCTGCTTTGCTTCCGCATGCCGTCTTTCGGTGATATCACGCGCGACCGCCACCCGGATCTGGCCGGCATCCGACCAGCGGGCCGACCACATGATGTGCACGGTGCTGCCGTCCTTGCGCACGTACCGGTTCTCGAAGCAGGGCTTGTGGATACCGTCCAGTATCTCATCGATGGCCTCAACGGTGCGCCCACGGTCATCGGGATGCACAAAATCCAGGACCGGCCTGCCGATCATTTCCTCCGGCCGGTAGCCGAAGATGCGTTCACCCGCCGCGCTCACATACAGGAAGTCTCCTTCCCGATTCACCAGGCAGATCGCATCCAGCAGCAGGTCGATAAGGCTTTCCGGCGAGACGGGAAATCTTGTTTTCATCCGGTTTCCTGCATCAGTCTTTGGCGGCAATCGTCACAGATTCCATGGGATACGGACGGGGTCGGGACGCTTCGGAGCTGCGGGGCGCGCGAGGCCGCCTCCTCGATTTCGAGCCAGTCCTCGTTGACCCGTACGCGCTTGCACCAGCCACAGACCCGGACCACCTCGGTGGTCCGGGCGGTATTCGGATCCAGCAGGGGTTCCGGGGCTCTCGGCGACTCGCTCGTAGTCCGTGAACGAAAAACGACGAGGCCCGCTTCGTCGGGCATGACCTGCATGTCCATCTGCCTGCGGCAGTCCGGCGCATCGCAGCGGTATGCGAAGCGGACCGTTCGACCGGCGCGAACCTGCCCGAGGATATCGTGGATGAACTTGCGGGTCTCGGCATCCGCGATCAACGGCCACAGGGAACGGCCCAGTATCCTGCCGCTCACAATCTTCTCGCCGCCGTTGGCCGCCGCAAAGGCGTCCCAGGCGTCGTTGACGAATACGATCTCGTCGCTGTCGTTCAGATGAAAGATGACGTCTTCCGCCCGCGACGCGGCCATTGTCACACCTCACTCGAGAATCGGCCCCCCCGGCCGAATTTTCCTGAAGCTCTTCTGTCCTGTCCCGCGATCGAGTTCGAAGACGCCGCGACGAATCACTCGCCGCAGCGTGATGTCAACGAGGGTCGTCTGGTTCGGTTTCAGGATGTCCTTCAGCAGTGACTTCGACGCGCCGATCTCGCAGGGCAGGTAATGCACGAAACCGTCGGTCGGGCGTGGAACGATCCTGAGACCGAGGCGCTCGGCGCCACAGCTCTCCGGTCGCAACACCCGGTCGCCGTGCCGGACCTCGTCGCACCCCGTCATGATATCCCAGTTGAAATAATAGGTCACGGTGCCGGCGCTGCGCTTGTTGCCCTGCCGATCGACCGCGAAGCCCTTCGGCAGATGGTTCGGATTGCTGTCCGCCCCGGCGGTCAGGATCAGGTCGTAATCGACGACCGGATGCCCGGCCTCATCGTGGACGCGAAAGATCACCATCGAGTAGCGGTCATGGATGAAGTGATTGTCGGGCAGCAACAATCGCGACTCGACCTCGATGCGCTCGGCCCGCTGGATCTCGTCCGATTCCTGCGCGAAGCGCCGGGACAGCGCGAGGTAGTCCTGTCGGGCGCGTACCCGCAGGCAGTCGAAGATCGCGGCGATGAGCTCCCCGCCCTTACGCGCGCCGACGCTGCGCATGATGCCCTTGTCCTTGCCGGAATGGGAGACGCCGGCGACCAGGCGGAACGCGGTCACGGGCGCATGCTCGACGTCCGTGCCGTCACGCAGCCTCAATTCCGGCGCGGCATGACCACCGCTCGCGTCCTTGCGGACCGGCGACTGGTGCAGCCTTACCCGCGTGCAGTTCAGGTTCGCCGCGGCGACGCGGACGACGCCGTCGGAACCGGTCTCGCCGGTATAGGTGTTCAGATTGTCGTAGAACTTGCGGTCGATTGCCTGCCCGGTCAGCACGAACGGAAAGACGCCGCGCGCGGTGATTGCCGAGTCGCCCGAATCGATCCAGGCATTGTTGAGCGCCCAGGCCTCGCCGCTGCCGAGTTCGAGCCAGTCGAGTACGCCCTGCCCCGGCTCCACGCCCTCGAACCACGACTTCAGCCGACCGACCCGGCTCTTGCCGAGCTGCGCGAGCGCCGAACCGAAGTTCGCCGGCGCCAGCATGACCAGATGGCTCATCGGACACTGGCCGGAACCGGCACGCGACAGGTAGTGACGCTGCCACCAGTCGCGGATCACCGGGCCGCCGGTCGAATGGGTGATGCACGCAAAGCGGCCGTGACGCTCGATCTCGGCGCGCAGCTCGCGCTCGACAGCCTCCTCGAAGGCTCGAGAGATATCGGGCACCCGGACCTCGTCGTGGAAACTGATATAGCGTCCGAGCCAGATCTGCCGCACCGCGATCGGCACACCCGCGGCCCGTCCCTCGGCGGCGAGCCGCTCGGGCAGTCCGCCATAGGTATCAGTATGCGTCACGCTCCAGCCGTGGACGAAGACGACGAGTTTCGGTGGCGAATCGTTCATGTGGAATCCCTCCCCTTCAGGTCAGTGCCCGCAGATGGGCCTCGACGCAGCGACCAAGGGCATCGAGCGCGTAGCCGCCCTCGAGCATCGAGACGATCCGGCCGCCGCAATGCGCCCTTGCAACGTCCCGCAGTTCCGCCGTCACCCAGGCATAGTCGTCCTCGACCAGCGCCAGGCCGGCAAGTTCGTCCTCGATATGCGCGTCGAACCCTGCCGAAATCAGGATCAACTGCGGCCGGTGCGCGTCGAGCGCCGGCCGCCAGCGTTCACTGACGGCCGCGCGGAACACCTTGCCGTCGCTGCCGGCCCGCAGCGGGACGTTGATGATATGTGCATTGCGCGTGTCCGCGCCTGAATGCGGATAGAAAGGGTGCTGGAACGTCGAGCAGAACAGCACGCGGGCATCATCGCGAAAGATGTCCTCGGTGCCGTTGCCGTGGTGCACATCGAAGTCGACGATCGCGATGCGCTCGAGGCGATGCGCTTCCAGCGCGTGCGCGGCGGCGACCGCGATGTTGTTGAACAGGCAGAAGCCCATCGCCCGACCGCGCTCGGCATGATGCCCGGGCGGACGCACGCTGCAGAAGGCGGCCGACGCGCGGCCGCCGGTCACGAGGTCGACCGCGAGCACGCCGGCGCCGGCGGCCCGCAGCGCGGCGTTCAGGCTGTGAGGGTTCATGCGGGTGTCCGGATCGAGCATGACGCCGCCTTTTTGCGGTGCGATCGCGAAGATATGGTCGACATGGGCGGCATCGTGGACACGAAGCAATTGCCCGCGTTCGGCCATTGGCGCATCATGATGCTCGAGCACGGCATCGAATCCCCCGGCGATCAGCCGGTCGGCGATCGCATCCAGCCGCGCCGGACATTCCGGATGTAGCGGCCCCATGTCATGCAGCGCGCAGTCCGGATGGGAGATGAAGGCAAGGGACATGGGCTACAAGCGGCCGGCATCGAGCCGCTTGGTCATCATCAGCCGCGGCGCGGTCTCGAAACCGAGCCGCTCATAGAGCGCCCGCGCATGGGTATTGTCCGGGCGGACCATCAGGTGAACGGCGTTCGCGCCGTGTTGGCGTACCTGACTGATGATCGCCTCGAGCAGGAAACGACCGAGGCCGCGGCAGCGATAGCCGGGCGCGACGAACAGCTCGGTGACGAAGGCATCCAGACCCCCGTACTCGATGTCGTAGCCGAAGGTCGCGAGCGCATAGCCCGCGGACTCTCCGCTCGCCCTCTCCCGCGCCAGCAGGACGATGCCGAGCGCGGGTTGCGCCAGCAGACGGCGCAACGCGTCGCCCATCGGGCCGGGCTGCCATGCAATGCCCTCGGCCTTATTGAATGCGGACATCAGCGCGACCAGCGCCCGCTCATCGGCGATGGAGGCCGGCGCCAGCTCGAAGGCATCGATCTGTCTTTGCGACATGATGACTAAAACGTATCGCGGGTCATCCCGACCGGCGGGACAACAGCAGGTGCATCAGGAGATAGGCGATCACGGCGACCGGCAGCGCGATCGCAAGGCTTCCGAGCCCGGTATACAGGAGCTCGTCACCGACACCGGCGGAATCGATCGCTGAGGATCCTGGCAGTGACAACACCATCCACTCGCCAAGTTCGTGATAGCCCCAGTACAGCGGCCCGATCGTGAACGGATTGGCGACGAAGGAACTTACGAACGCGACCGGGAAGTTGCCGGACAGCAGGATACAGACCGCGACCATCAGGACCGTCTGTATGCCGAAGGTCGGGGTGAGGCCGATGAACAGGCCGATCGCGACGCCGCGGGCGATCGTCTCCGGCCCGCCCCTGAGCGTACCGGCGGCATGGAGGCCGTCGCGCAATCGGGGATGACGTGACAACCAGGCATGGGCGCGACGGCGCAGCAAGCGATAACGAAGGCGTACGGCGTTCATCGCGACCCGGCCTGCTCGCCGGGTTCGCTATCTTTGAGACAGATGTCCATACCGGCCATGGGTATATGTTACTTCATCGGGAACGATGTCAGAACCTGTGTTTATATCCCGATTACAGCCAGCGGCGAACCGATCCCAGGTAGGCGCGGTAGGCTTCACCGAACCTGGACAGCAGCGCACGCTCCTCGGGAATGATCTGGAATCGCGTCATGTACGCGACGAAGACCGGGAGCGCCGCGAACGCGAGCAGGTTGGCGATATGGATCGCCCAACCCGTCAACACCAGCAGGAAACCCAGATACATCGGATTGCGGCTGTACCGGTAGACCCCGGTCACGACCAGGGACGAGGCACGCTCCGGCCGGGTGGGGTCGACCGTCGTCCCTTCGCGACGGAACGCGGCGAGGCCGGCAAAGGTGAACAGCACACCCGGGATTGCGAACAGCCACATGACCGCCGACTGCCAGGGTGACGAAAACGACAGACCAGGGGCAATGGCAGGCGTCAGCCACATCAGCAACGCGAGCGCGGCGATGAGCAACGCCGGCGGGATCTTCATTTCCAGACCTTTCATATCATCAGCCCGGTTCAGCGTCGCGCCCGAAAGAACTCCGTCAGCACTGCGCCGCATTCCTCCGCCAGCACGCCACCGTCGACGATGACCCGGTGATTGACCTTGCCGGATGCGAACACGTCGAACACGCTGCCGGCCGCCCCGCCCTTCGGGTCGGCCGCGCCGTAGACGAGGCGTTTGACCCGCGCATGGACGATCGCGCCGGCACACATGATGCATGGCTCGAGCGTGACGTAGAGAGTGGTGTCGAGCAGGCGATAATTGCCGAGCGCGGCGGCGCCCTCGCGCAGCGCGATGACCTCGGCGTGTCCGGTCGGGTCGTGTGAGCAGATCGGCCGGTTATAACCTTCGCCGAGGATGCGGCCGTCGCCACTGACGAGGACCGCGCCGACGGGAACCTCGCCCTGCTCCGCGCCGTGGCGGGCGAGCGCCAGGGCATGGCGCATGAAGTCGTCGTCGGTCACAACCCGCTCATATCAGTTTGCCCTGGCCCCGTTGGCGCGCATGTCGGCGATGGCCCGACACAGGAATCTACGGGTAAAATGTTGCAGGATTTCCCGTCGGACGTATAGTAGGCGGCTGTGCCAAACCAAATGAAACCGCCCGATTCCCGCGGCACACCGCTGTCCGACGAACAGATGCGACAGCTGCGACAGCTCGCAGACACCCTGACCCCGGAGCAGCAGCAATGGGCCAGCGGCTATCTGATCGGCCGTCCGGTCGCTGCAGGCGGCAAGGTGCCCCCGTTGGCTGCACCGGCGGATACCGTACCGGGGCTGACGATCCTGTACGGATCCGAGAGCGGCAACTCCGAAGCGCTCGCCGTCCAGGCAGGCCTCAATGCCCAAGCGCTGGGCATGCCGGCGCAGGTGTTCGACATGGCCGACTACAAGGCCCGCCGCCTGCGTGATGAGCGGGATCTGCTGATTATCACGGCGACCCACGGCGAGGGCGATCCACCCGACGGGGCGCGTGACTTCTACGAATTCCTGCACAGCCGAAAGGCGCCGAAGCTCTCCGGCCTCCGCTTCGCGGTGCTCGCGCTCGGCGACAGCAGCTATGAACGCTTCTGCCAGACCGGTCGCGACCTCGATGCCCGTCTCGAGGCGCTTGGCGCGGATCGCATCCAGTCGCGCATCGACTGTGATGTCGATTTCGAGGAGGTCGCCGATCAGTGGCTCGCGCAGGTACTGAAAAAATTCGCTGCGCTGATCGGGGATCATGCCGGCGCCGGTACTGCCCACCCGGCTGCGGCGACCTCCGGTCGTGTGGCGGGCACGGCAAAGGCCGACCGTCCCCGGGACCGCCGCAATCCGATCGCCGCCGAGGTGCTCGAGTCGGTCTGCCTGAGCGGTCGCGGCTCGGTACAGGAGACCTGGCATATCGAATTGTCGACCGAGGACAGCGGACTCGATTACGAACCCGGTGATGTGCTCGGCGTGATCGCCGAGAACCGTGAGGAAGCGGTCTCCGAAATCCTCACCGGCCTGGGACTGGCGCCGGACCAGACGGTCGCGGCCCCGGAAGGCGGCGGCGAGGTCACGCTGGTCGATATACTGCGTCGGGACTACGAACTGACGACGCTGACGCCGAAGCTGGTGACCGAATGGGCGCGCCTGTCCGGCTCCGCGGAGCTGCTGGCCTTGTGTGACGAGGCGCGGCGACCGGAACTGATGGCCTTTATCAAGGTCCGCCAACTGATCGATCTGGTCATCGAATATCCGCTGGCCGGCATCGACGCGACGGCGCTACTCGGGAGGCTGCGCCGCCTGCAGCCGCGCGAGTATTCGATCGCCTCGAGTCCGCTCGCGACCCCGGGCGAGGTCCATCTCACGGTCGCCGCCGTGCGCGGCCGTCGCCATGGCCAGCCGCGTTACGGCCTCGCCTCGACCTGGCTCGCTGACATCGCCGTGCCCGGCGAGCGGGTCCCGGTCTTCATTCGTCGCAACAAGAACTTCAGGTTACCGGCCGATCCGGCGACAGCAATCATCATGATTGGTCCCGGGACCGGTATCGCACCGTTCCGTGCCTTTGTACAAGCGCGCGAGATGCAGGGCGCGACCGGGGCCAACTGGCTGTTCTTCGGCAATCCGCATTTCCGTACCGATTTCCTCTACCAGACCGAATGGCAGCGCTGGCTCGCCGACGGGGTCCTGTCACGGATCTCGCTGGCCTTCTCGCGCGACCAGGCGGACAAGGTCTATGTCCAGCATCGCATGCGCGAGCAGGGTGCGGATCTCTGTCGCTGGCTGGAGGACGGCGCGCATCTGTATGTCTGCGGCGACGCCGAACGTATGGCCAGGGATGTGGATGCGGCACTGCAGGAGATCGTTGCCGAACACCTGGGACTGGATGAGGCGCAAGCGCGTGAATACATCCACGGACTGCAGCGCGACAAGCGCTATCAACGCGACGTATATTGAGGTCGGTGATGAAAGACAAGCCCCAGGGGAAGGCCCCGGAAGAGGACCTGAAGGTCCGCAGCAACTACCTGCGCGGGACGATACGCGAGAGCCTTGCGGACCCAGTGACCGGGGCAGTCGCCGGAGACGACGAGAAGCTGCTCAAGTTTCACGGCATCTACCAGCAGGACGACCGCGACCTGCGCGACGAGCGACGTCGGCAGAAGCTCGAACCCGCGTTCCAGTTCATGCTGCGGGTGCGCCTGCCGGGCGGCGTCTGCCGTCCCGACCAGTGGCTGGCGATCGATGACCTCGCCGGTCGCTACGGCGGCGGCATGCTGCGCCTGACGACACGCCAGACCTTCCAGTTGCACTATCTGCTCAAGCACCAGCTCAAGCCCCTGATCCAGGGACTCGATCGCGTCGGCCTGGACTCGATCGCCGCCTGCGGCGATGTCAACCGGACGGTGACCTGCGGGGTCAATCCCCACCGGTCGGCACTGCACCGGGAAGTGTATACGCTGGCAAAGGAGGTCAGCGATCGCTTCGTGTTCCGGGGCGGCGCCTGGCAGGAGATCTGGCTCGATGCCGAACCGCCGGCCGGCGACGCCGCCGAACCGCTCTACGGGCCGACCTATCTGCCGCGCAAGTTCAAAATCGGATTTGTCGTCCCGCCGGTCAACGATATCGAGGTCGATAGCCAATGTCTCGGTTTCATTGCGATCGTTGATCGCGATCACCGCCTGGCCGGTTTCAATGTGACGATCGGTGGCGGACTGGGCCGCACCGACAACCATCCGGAGACGTTTGCGCGTCTCGCGGACACCATCGGCTTCTGCCGTCCCGATCAGGTGCTGGCCGTCGCCGAGGCCGTGCTGACGCTGCAGCGCGACCATGGCGACCGTTCAGTGCGCACCCATGCGCGTTTCAAGTACACCGTCGAGGACCACGGCGCCGACTGGTGCCGCGAGCAGATCGAGCAACGCGCCGGTCTGGCGCTGGAGCCGGCGCGCGAGGTCACCTTCGAGCACAACGGCGACCCGCTCGGCTGGGTCGAGTCCGACGACGGTCTCTGGCATTACACCCTGTTCATCGAGGAAGGCCGCATCCGCGACCGCGAGGACGGTATGCAGCTGCGCAGCGCGTTGCGCGAGATCGCCGGGTTTCATGACGGGGAGTTCCGGTTGACGCCGAATCAGAACCTGGTGATCTCGCGCGTCCCCGGCGAGCGTTGCGAGGCGATCATGGAAGTCCTCGAACGCCACCGTGTCGTCGCGCCCGAGCACTACGGTGTGCTGCGCCGCAACGCCATGGCCTGCGTCGCGTTCCCGACCTGTAGCCTGGCGATGGCCGAGAGCGAACGCTATCTGCCGTCGCTACTGGAGCAGATCGAGAGACTCGCCGCCGCGGCCGGTATCGGCCGTCAGCCGATCACGATCCGCATGACCGGCTGTCCAAACGGCTGCGCGCGCCCCTATCTCGCCGAGATCGGCTTTACCGGTCGCGGACCCGGCAAGTACAACCTCTATCTCGGTGGCGCCTTCAACGGCCGGCGGCTCAACCAGCTGTACCTCGAGAATGTCGGTGAATCGAGGATACTCGACGCCCTGAAGGGACTGTTTCACGACTATGCGCAGCATCGCCATCAAGGCGAGCACTTCGGCGATTACCTCATCCGTGCCGGCCACGTGCCGGAGGTGACTGCCGGCAGACATTTCTAATGCTCGTGGATCGTCGATAAAAAAACTACAGGACTGCGTCGGCCTCGATCTCGATCAGCGCTTCGGCATCGATGAGTTGCCTGACTTCGACGATGGTGGTCGCGGGGCGGATGTCGCGGAAGACCTCGCCGTGCACGACGGCGACCTTCTCCCATTGCGAGACGTCGGTCACGTACATGCGCGTGCGGATGACATCGGTGAGGCTGCCGCCGAGCGCCTCGATGGCGCCCCGGATGATGTCGAGCGCGCGCCGGGCCTGGGCGCCGACGTCCGGGGTGTAGGTCTTGTCGGCATTGATACCGACGGTGCCGGTGACCGCGATGACGTTACCTTTCCGCACCGCTCGCGAATAACCCATCCTGGGTTCCCAGGCGCTGCCGGTTGAGACGGTCCTCGTGCCGTTGCGTTCGGTGACAATGTAATCAGGTAGCGTCATGGCCGCTCAGTCCTACTCCCACTCGATCGTCGCCGGCGGCTTGCTCGAGACGTCGTAGACGACGCGCGACACGCCGTGGACCTCGTTGATGATGCGGTTCGAGATACGCTCCAGCAGTTCGTACGGCAGGTGCGCCCAGCGCGCGGTCATGAAGTCGATGGTCTCGACGGCGCGCAGCGCGATGACGTATTCGTAGCGGCGCTCGTCACCCATGACGCCGACCGACTTCACCGGCAGGAATACCGCGAAGGCCTGGCTGGTCCTGTCGTACCAGCCACTGGCACGCAGTTCTTCCATATAGATCGCATCGGCCTGGCGCAGCATGTCGGCATAGGCCTTGTGGACCTCGCCGAGGATGCGCACGCCGAGCCCGGGGCCCGGGAACGGATGGCGGTGGATCATGTCGGCCGGCAGGCCGAGTTCGAGGCCGATCCGGCGCACCTCGTCCTTGAACAACTCGCGCAGCGGTTCGACGAGTCCGAGCTTCATGTCCGCCGGCAGGCCGCCGACGTTGTGATGCGATTTGATCACCGCGGCCTTGCCGGTCTTCGAGCCGGCCGACTCGATGACGTCCGGATAGATCGTCCCCTGCGCGAGCCAGCGCACGTCGGTCAGCTTGTGGGCCTCGTCGTCGAATACCTCGATGAACGTGCGACCGATCGCCTTGCGTTTGGCCTCCGGATCGCTGACGCCTTTCAATGCCGACAGGAAGCGGCCCTCGGCATCGACGCGGATGACCTTGACGCCCATATGCTGTTTGAATACGGCCATGACCTGGTCGCCCTCATGCAGGCGCAGGAGGCCGTTGTCGACGAAGATACAGGTGAGCCGGTCGCCGATCGCGCGATGCAACAGCGCCGCGACGACCGATGAATCGACGCCGCCCGACAGCCCGAGCAGCACCTTGTCGTTGCCGACCTGCGCGCGCACCTGCGCGATCAGGTCGTCGATGATATTCCCCGGCGTCCACAACCCCGCGCAGCTGCAGATCCCGTGCAGGAAGCGCTCGAGGATGCGCTGGCCCTGCTTCGTATGCGTGACCTCGGGGTGGAACTGCACGCCATAGAATCCACGCGCCTCGTCGGCAATGCCGGCGATCGGCGCGTTCTGCGTACTCGCCATCAGCTTGAACCCGGCCGGCAGCTCGATGACGCGGTCGCCGTGACTCATCCACACATCGAGCATGCCGTAGCCTTCCGGCGTCGTGTGGTCCTCGATCTCTCGCAACAGGTTCGTATGACCGCGGGCGCGCACCTGCGCGTAGCCGTATTCGCGATGCTTCGCGCTCTCGACCTTGCCGCCAAGCTGCGCCGCCATCGTCTGCATGCCGTAGCAGATCCCGAGCACCGGCACCCCGAGTTCGAACACGACGGCCGGGGCGCGCCCGGTCGTCTCCGAGGTCACGGTATCCGGACCGCCCGACAGGATGATGCCCTTCGGCGCAAAGGCGCGGATCGCATCCGCGTCCATGTCCCACGGGTGGATCTCGCAATAGACACGCGCCTCTCGCACCCGGCGCGCGATCAGCTGGGTATACTGCGACCCGAAATCAAGGATGAGGATGCGATCGGCATGGATGTTCTGTTGAGGCTGTGCGCTCACGTCTGGTGCTCTTCAAATGTCAAATTCAGGCGGGCCTCGCCGGGCCGGACTTCCGTTGCGGGACCTTACGGCCGCAGGGATGCGGCCGTTGAGCGTACATGGATGTATTCACAGCACGTCCCGCAACGGAAGTCCGGCCCGGCAATGTCCCTCATTCAGCAGGATGATCAATCGATACGATAATTCGGCGCTTCCTTCGTGATCGTCACGTCGTGGACGTGACTCTCGCGCATGCCGGCGCCGGTGATGCGGACGAATTTCGGCCGCGTGCGCATCTCGTCGATATTGCCGCAGCCGGTATAGCCCATGCTCGCGCGCAGACCGCCGAGCATCTGGTGCAGGATCGCGACCACCGTGCCCTTGTACGGCACCCGGCCCTCGATGCCTTCCGGCACCAGCTTCTCGATCGCCGCCGCCGAATCGGCCTCCTGGAAATAGCGGTCCGCCGAGCTGTAGGACTCGGCCATCGCGCCGAGCGAGCCCATGCCGCGATAGGCCTTGTACGAACGCCCCTGGTACAGCTCGACCTCGCCCGGCGATTCCTCGGTGCCGGCGAACATGCTGCCGATCATCACCGAATGGGCGCCGGCCGCGATCGCCTTGGCGAAATCGCCGGAATAGCGAATGCCGCCGTCGGCGATCAGCGGGATGCCCCGACTCGCGAGCGCCGCCGCGACGTTCGCGATCGCGCTGATCTGCGGCACGCCGACGCCGGTGACGATACGCGTCGTGCAGATCGAGCCGGGACCGATGCCGACCTTGACCGCATCGGCGCCGGCATCGGCGAGCGCGAGCGCCGCGTCCGCAGTGCCGATATTGCCGCCGATGACCTGGAGGTCCGGGAAGTTCTGCTTGATCCACGCGACCTTGTCGATGACCTTCTGGGAATGGCCGTGCGCGGTGTCGACGACGATGACGTCGACGCCGGCCGCGATCAGCGCCTCGACGCGGCCGTCGTTCGCGGTGCCGACCGCGGCGCCGACGCGCAGGCGGCCATAACTATCCTTGCAGGCATTCGGATAGTCGGTCGACTTCTGGATGTCCTTGACGGTGATCATGCCGCGCAGCAGGAAGCCCTCGTTGACGACCAGCACCTTCTCGATACGGTGCTTGTGCAGCAGCGCGATGATCTCGTCCTTGTCGGCGCCCTCGCGGACGGTCACGAGGCGCTCCTTCGGCGTCATGATCGTCGACACCGGCTGGTCGAATTGCCTTTCGAAACGCAAGTCTCGACTGGTGACGATGCCGACCAGCGTCTCGCCCTCGACGACCGGCACGCCCGAGATCCGGTTCGCGCGCGTGATATCCATGACCTCGCGGATGCTGGTCTCCGGCTCGACCGTGATCGGCTCCTTGATGACGCCGCTCTCGAACTTCTTGACGACGCGGACTTCGTGGGCCTGCTGCTCCGCCGACATGTTCTTGTGGATGATGCCGATGCCGCCTTCCTGCGCCAGCGCGATCGCGAGCCGCGCCTCGGTGACGGTGTCCATCGCGGCCGAGACGATCGGCACGTTCAGCGTGATGCCTCGCGTCAGTTGCGTACGCAGATCGACCTCGCGCGGGAGCACCAGCGAGTGATCGGGGAGCATCAGGACATCGTCGAAGGTAAGGGCGTCCTCGGTGATTCTCATAGGGATCCGGCCTGCAGGTTAAATCGGACTATTATAAAGGTCGGGCGCAACCGGGTAAACCGCGGCAAGTACCGGTCCCGGGTGGCTTTTCGCCGGAAATCGCGCCGGCTTGGGGTATCATGGGCCGATGCGCGACGATGAAGACGAAGAACTGCCCCCGGAAGGCCCCGTCCGCGAGATCTTCACGGTCTCGCAACTGAACCGCGAGGCAAGGGCCCTGCTCGAGGGCGAGTTCCCGAGGGTGTGGGTCGAGGGCGAGTTGTCGAACCTCGCGCGCCCGGCCTCCGGCCACCTGTATTTCACGCTGAAGGATCCGGCCGCCCAGGTCCGTTGCGCGCTGTTCCGCAACCGCAACCACGCGCTGCGCTTCCGGCCTGCCGACGGCATGCAGGTGCTGGCCCGCGCGCGCGTCAGTCTCTACGAGGCGCGCGGCGACTACCAGCTGATCGTCGAGCACATGGAAGAGGCCGGCGACGGCGCGCTGCGGCGCGCCTTCGAACAGCTCAAGCAACGCCTCACCGCCGAGGGCCTGTTCGACAGCGAGCGCAAGCGGGAGCTCCCCGCCCTGCCCCGCCGCATCGGCGTCGTGACCTCGCCGACCGGCGCCGCGATACGCGACGTGCTGACGATCCTGAAGCGGCGCTTCCCCGCGATCCCGGTGCTGGTCTATCCGGTTCCGGTGCAGGGCAAGGCCGCGGCGCCCGAGATCGCGCGCATGATCGCGCTGGCCTCGCGGCGCAAGGACTGCGATGTGCTGATCGTCTGCCGCGGCGGCGGCTCGCTCGAGGACCTGTGGGCATTCAATGAAGAGATCGTCGCGCGGGCGATCGCCGAGTGCGCGATCCCGGTCGTTACCGGCATCGGTCACGAGGTCGACTTCACGATCGCCGATTTCACCACCGACCTGCGCGCGCCGACGCCGTCGGGCGCGGCCGAACATGTCAGTCCCGACGGCGTCGACTGGTTGCGCCGGTTTCACCGGCTGGGCGCGCAGATCGCCGGGCGCATGCGCGAAGACCTCGGACGGCGCCGGGAACGGCTCGCCTGGCTCACGCAGCGCCTGCGCCAGCAACACCCCGGCCAGCGCCTGCGCCAGCGCGCGCAACGTCTCGACGAACTCGAGCTGCGCCTGTCCCGCGGGCTGCGCGCAATGATCGAACGCCGGCGCATGCGTCTCGACGGCATGCATGCCCGTCTGCTGCGTCACCTGCCGACCCCGGTGATCGACCGCCACCAGGCCTGCTGCCGTGAACTCGCGCGACGGCTCGAAGGCGCGCTCGCACGGCGACTCGATCATGCCCGCAACCGGGTCGAGGCCCTCGCCCACACCCTCGACGCCGTCAGCCCGCTGGCGACGCTCGGACGCGGCTATGCGATCGTCGAGCGCCCGGGCAAGGAAGGCGGCATCGTCCGCGACGCCGCGACGCTTGCCCCCGGCGACGAGGTTCAAGCCCGGCTCGCGAAGGGCCGATTGATCTGTCATGTCACTACGGCGATACCTGACTAGCCTGCTCCTCGCGCTGAGCGCGGCCGGCCCGCTCGCGGCGATCGAACTGCCGCGCGAACGCGCGGTGCCGGGCGGCGTCGCCTTGCTGCCGATCATTGCCGACGGCAAGCAGGCGCCGCAGGTGCTATATGACGGAGAGCGGGTCATGGTCCTCGAAACCCCGGTCGGCTGGACCGCCGTCGTCGGCATCCCGCTCGAGGCCAGGCCGGGACGTCACGAAATCGAGGTCCGTGCGAAAGGCACGTCACGCATCGCCTTCGATGTCCGTCACCAGGATTATGAGACCCAGCACATCACGCTGTCCGACCAGCGCATGGTGACGCCACCGGCCGAGGTCCGCGAGCGGATCTTCCGCGAGGCGGCGCGCATCAATGCGGCCTTCGCGCACTGGAGCGAGGAACTGGTCGCGGAACTGCCGTTCAGCCTGCCTGCGCGCGGGCGCGAGAGCAGCGCCTTCGGCCTGCGGCGCATCTTCAACGGCGAGCCGCGACGTCCGCACAGCGGGCTCGATATCGCCGGGCCGACCGGCACGCCGGTCGTCGCGCCGGCGAAGGGCCGCGTCATCAATACCGGCGACTACTATTTCAACGGCAAGACCGTCTTTCTCGATCATGGCCGCGGACTCGTCACGCTGTATTGCCACCTCGACGAGATCCATGTGCGCGAGGGCGACGTCGTCACGCGCGGCGATCCGCTCGGTACGATCGGCGCGACCGGCCGGGCGACCGGTCCGCACCTGCACTGGACCGTCAGCCTGAACAATGCGCGTGTCGATCCGAAGCTGTTCCTGCCGATCGATATCGTCATCAGCGCGGACTGAGCGGAATGCCGGCCTGTCTGCGGGCCTTGCTGATCCTCCCGCTGCTGATGCCGGCGCTGACCGTCGCCGAGATCGCCCGTCTCGATGTCGAACGCCTGAATGGCGGCTACCTCATCGCGATCGAGGCGATACTCGATGCCCCGCCCGACCTCGTCCGTGAGCTCATGAACCGGCCGGAAGGCTGGCCGGCGCTGACACGATCTATCCGCGCCAGCCACGTGCTGGCGTCCACGGACGCGGCGCATCGGCGCGTCGTGACCGACTTTCATCATTGCGTGCTGTTCATCTGCCGGACCCTGCGCAAGGTCTCGGACTTCACGATCGACGCGGCAGGGGATCTGGCGGGGATCTCCGTCGAGGGAGAAGGCGACTTTACGTATGTCCGCGAAAGCTGGCGCGTCCGCCCGGAGGACGGGCGGACGCGGCTTCAGTTCGATGCCGAGATGATCCCCGGCTTCATCGTGCCGCCGTTCATCGGCGCGCGTCTGGTGCGTTCGGCGCTGCGCGACATGATCGGCGAGATCGAGCGCAGCCTGGCTGCGATGGCCGTCCCGGCTCAGTAACTCACGAGCACGCGGACATGCGTGCGCGAGTCGTCATCCGGATTGACGTTCTTGCCGACGATCTGCCAGCCGTGATCGGCCTGGAGGGTCAGGTGATTCGACAGCCGATAGCGGAAACCGACACCCGCGCTCGACAGCGCCTGCTGTTCGAACTCGCCGCCGATCGCGTCCTGGTTACGGGCCTGCCCCCACTCCATGAAGGCGAGGAACTGGTATTCGCTGTTGACCGAGAACCAGCCCTCTCCGGGCAGGCGCTGGCTCGGCGTGCGCAGCTCGGTCGTGACCAGCACGCCGCTGTCCCCACTGATCTCGCGCTCCTCGAAACCGCGCACCGAAGACTGGCCGCCGACGCCGAACTGCTCGCTCGGCAGCAGGCGATCGCCGGAGACCTGCGCGCTCACGCCGAGATTCCAGGTGAAATGCCGCGGCAGGCGGGTCAGACGGTCAAAGCCGAGACGGACATAGGTGTAATCAGCCGTCGCGCCGGTACGGATCTCGTTGAGGAACTCGTCCTCATTCTTGCTGGTAATTCCACCCGGGCTGTAGACCAGGTCCGCATACCAGCTGTTCAGGCCGCCGCGATCGGGCACCGAGCCCGCGTACTGGACCACGAACTGCGCAAGCTCGGCTGTATCGTCGAAGACCTCGAAACCGAAGAAATCGAGATTGTTGTTGGTGCGCTTGAAATCGACGCCGGCCTGTATCCCGTGCTCGAGATGCTCGGAAGACCCGCGCTTCAGCGGCATCCACCAGCGCGCGCCGACGCGCGTGCTGCGGCCGCCGATGTCGAAGATATCGAACAGGTTGCTGTCGGTCTCGATATAACTCGCGGTCAGGGTCAGGATATGCCGGAATGGCAGCGGCGCGACATAGCTCAGGTGATGCCCCTCGAGGGCGCCGCGGCTGCCGCTGTTGCGGTCATACTGATAGCCGAACTGGTGGTCGGTGTCGAAGACATTGCCCCAGTTGAAGCCGGCGCTCCAGAGGTCGCGGCCGACGAATTCGTTGCCGCTGTTTTCGTAGGAGGCGTAGACCCGCAGCGGGAAACGCTCCTGGACCTGCAGGCGGACATCGGTCGTGCCGGGCTCCGCACCGGGCACGAACACCGCGTCGACCTGGCGGAACGGATTGCGGTTCAGCCAGGCGAGATCTTCCTGCAGGGTCCGTGCGCTGACCGGCTCGCCGCCACGCAGCCGGATGTTTCCGGTCAGGAAGCTCGAGCGAAACCAGCGGTTGTTGACCGAACTGACGGTGCCGAGGCGGCCCTCGATGACAACGATCTGCACCGTGCCGGAGGTGACATCCTGCTCCGGGACCAGCACGTCGACGACCGGCCGGTCGCTCGCGCGACTGTAGATGACCACCTCGTCGATGAGGCGCTGCAGGTCGCTGAGAGTCAGGGTCTCGCCGAGATAGCGGTCGGCGATCGCGCGGAAGGCCCGTGTGTCGAGCATCGGCACTCGGGCAATGTCGAGCCCCGAACCTTCGACGCCGGCCGGCTCCACCTCGTCGAGCGTCGGCACGAATCGCAGGCCCTTCAGGGCCTGCAGGATCACCACCTCGGCCTCGGACCGGGTCTCGCCGGCCTCTGTCGAGGCCTGCGCCAGCATCATCCCGTCCGCAGCCATCGCCGCTGCGCCCGTCGCCATGACGAGGCCTGCCAGCGCCGCAGCGACACCCGACTTCGTGGCCAGCTTGACCGCGCGCTCGAGCCGGCGGTGAGTGAGATCCCTGTTCTTGTTGGTCATGTCCTTCCCCATGTCTGCCTCGCTCATGATCAGCGGCCGAAGCTGGAGGCCCAGGCCAGCAGCTTCAGCGGCTCCTCATCGTTGGCGGCGTTGCCGAACCCGCCGTGCCGGGGCAGCAGCATATACCTTCCGCCGATCTCCGTCACCGGCACGATGCTGTTGTAGACATACAGCGGTGTCACGCCCCGATCACGCTCGTTGTACTGAATCAATCCGGTCACCACGCCCCGCTGACCCGGGAACAACTCGCCGTCCTCGCCGCCGAGATCAATGCCGCCGATCGTCGCTGCATTGATCGTCAGCATGCCCGGGAGGAAATCGATGACATAGTTGTCTGCGCTGACGCCGGAGGGTAGCAGGGCATCCGCATAAACGCCGGCCGGCGCGAACAGCAGTGTCGTGTCCTCGACCCGGATCTGGCCGTTGACGATCGACACGTCCTCGCCGTTGACGAAGCCGCCGATGGTCACCAGGAAGCTCGCGTCACGGCTGGCGAAGGACCGGCTCGCGTTGGAGACGGTCACCGTCAGCGTCGCCGGATCGATGATCAGCACGCCGTTATCGATGGTCAGCGCATAGTTGGCGTTGGTGACCGTGCCGGTGCCGGTGATCGCGTAGTGACCGACCGGCGAGGCCGTGGTGGCCGCGGTACCGATGCCGAAGCCGGTCAGGATCCCGGCGTCGTGGCCGAGCACGAAGCCGTCGGCGCTGTAGGTCAACAGCGGATTCTCCGCGCCATAGGTACGCTGTTGGTCGTGGATCGTGATCACCAGCGGCGCCGGATTGATTGTCAGTTCGCCATGGTTGAACGTGATCGCGTAGTTCGACGAGGCGCCCGCCGCGGTGATCGCGTAGGTGCCGATATTCGAGGCCTGGACCGCGTCCGTCGTGACCGAGAAGCCGGTCAGGTTCGAAACGCCCTCGCCCGCGACGAAGCCGCTGGTCTGGTAGCTCAGCGTCGGATTGACGCGGCCGTACAGCCGGGTCTGGTCGTTCACCGTGATCGTCAGCGGCGCCGGCGTGATCGTGCTGGTCGTGTTGTCGGCATAGGTCACGGCGTAGTTGTTGCCGCTGTTGCCGTCGCTGACCGTCACGCCGCCGACCGTCACGACCTTGTTGCCGTTGCCGGCGTTCGGGTTCGTGAACGCGAAGCTGCCGCCGTTGATCGCGTCGCTGCCGAACAACTGCCCGGCGGTGAGGATCGCCGTGCCATTCGCCACGATCGTGCCGTCGTAGACCTTGCTCACATCGCTCGTGCTGATCGTGATCAGCGCCGGCGTGATGTCGACGACATGCGTGCCGCCGTCCAGCGTGTAGTTGCCGGCCAGCCCGCCGTTCGTGCCGTCACCGAGCGCCAGCGTGCCCGGCGTCACCGCCTTGCCGTTGCCGACGTGGCGGTTCGCCATCGTGCCGGTACCGCTCAGGGTCAGGGTCTCGTCGCCAACCAGCGCGCCCAGCGTGAAGATGCCGGCGCCGAGGTTGACCGTGCCGTCATAGGCACGGTTGCCGCCCAGGTTGACGATGTACGGACTGATCGTGCTGGTCGTGTTGTCGGCATAGGTCACGGCATAGTTGTTGCCGCCGTTGCCGTCGCTGACCGTCACGCCGCCGACCGTCACGACCTTGTTGCCGTTGCCGGCGTTCGGGTTCGTGAACGCGAAGCTGCCGCCGTTGATCGCGTCGCTGCCGAACAACTGCCCGGCGGTGAGG
>JBJHCZ010000001.1:0-50306 GCA_050486285.1 Chromatiales bacterium | reverse complement strand
ATCGCCGTGCCATTCGCCACGATCGTGCCGTCGTAGACCTTGCTCACATCGCTCGTGCTGATCGTGATCAGCGCCGGCGTGATCGTGCTGGTCGTGTTGTCGGCATAGGTCACGGCGTAGTTGTTGCCGCCGTTGCCGTCGCTGATCGTCACACCCCCGACCGTCACGACCTTGTTGCCGTTGCCGGCGTTCGGGTTCGTGAACGCGAAGCTGCCGCCGTTGATCGCGTCGCCGCCGAACAACTGGCCAGCGGTCACGATTGCCGTCCCGTCGGCCGCGGTCGTGGCGTCGTAGACCTTGCTCACGTCGCTGGTGCTGATCGTGATCAGCGCCGGCGTGATGTCGACGACATGCGTACCGCCGGCCAGCGTGTAGTTGCTCGCCAGACCAGTGCCGTCCTCAAGCGCCAGCGACCCGAGAGTCACCGCCTTGCCGTTGCCGGCATGACGATCCACCATCGTACCAGCGCCGGCCAGGATCAGGGTCTGGTTGTCATAAAGATTGCCGAGCGTAAAGATGCCGGCGGCCAGATCGACCGTCCCATCGAAAACGCGCTCTCCGTTCAGGTCGATGACACGCGGCGTGATCTCGACCCGCGCATCGTCGTTGTCGAAGGCCAGGCCATAGCCGAGGTCCGTCAGCAGAATGGTCCCTTGGGAGATCTCGATGTCGTAGAAACCGACATTCGAGCCCGCAGCCGCCAGAGTCGTCAGCAGCGGATCGCCGCTGAAGGCATCTTCCTCGGTATGGTCTTCGAGGAGACCTCCGACATTGTAGGTCAGCACCGGATTCTCGCCGTAGACGGCCGAAACGCTGTCCGGACGGAAGGTCAGGAGCGGCGTGAAGCTGTAGATGAACAGATTGCCCTCATGGGTGATCGTGCCCGGCGCGTTGTCCGCATAGTTACGGCTGAACAGTGCCCCGCCGGCAAGACCGCCCTTGGTGACGCCGGCGACGTCGGTCGTATAGATCAGGAAACGGCCGTCGTCGAGGCTGATGGTCTCGCCGTCGTTCAGATTGGTGAAGTGGCCTGTCGCGGACAGGACCGCATCGCCGCTGCCGTTGACAGTGATCGTGCCGGTCTCCGCGATCGTCATGTCGCCGACCGTCAGGATCGTGACATCGCCGTCCGTTGCCGAGATCGCGCCGTCGATGGTCAGACCGCCGGCAGTGTCGTTGATTGCGATCCCGCCATTGGCCGTGATATCGCCCAGCGTGTCGATGGTGTTGTCATTGCTCATCATGACGATGTCGCCGTCGGCGCTCAGGGTCAGTACGCCGATATCGACGAGGCTGCTGTTCTGGACGATCGAGCCGCCGGCGACCAGGGTCAGGTTGCCGCCGCCGGTGGCGATGTCACCGCTGATCAGCGCGGACAGCGTATGCAGCACCAGGTGATTGCCGGAGATCGTCCCGTCCACCCGGCCGATGACGTTACCGGCATGGTCCAGCAGGACCTGCCCTGCGGCAGTGATGCTGAGCTCGTCGGCCAGGATCGCGCCGGTCTGGCTGATGCCGCCGGCGACCGCATGCAGGTCAAGAGTGCCGGCTTTCGCGACGTCGATGACCATGTTTCCGGTCTCCTGGCGCACTTGCACCTCCGTGCCGTTCAGCACCAGGCTGCCGAAGCTGTTGCCTTCGTTGGTCAGGTCGATGAAACCGCTGCCCGGGACCGTACTGTCCTCGGCCGTGAAGCTGGCCTGGCCGGTGACGGTCAGGGTCGTGCCGTCCTGCTGGCGGATACCGGTCTGCTGGTCGGCCCCTTCGACGATCTCGGGTGCGACCGTGGTGATGCTGAGCTTGCCGCCGAAGCTGTTGCCGGCGTGGGTGAGCGTGATCGCCTCACCGTCGGTGACCTGGCCGTCGAAGGAGAGTTCGCTGGCCTCGCTGATCACCGTGAGATTGCCGTCGACGTTCTCATTGCCGAGTTCGATGACGCCGACCTGGCGGATGACGTTGTCGCCGTCGACCGGGACGAAGCCGGTGACGATATTGCCGAGGCCGTCGAGGACGACGCTGCCGCTGCCGGTCGGGTCGAATGTCCCGGCGACCTTCAGGGCCGTGTCGGCGGCCTGGGTGACGTTGCCGCCGTTGCTGTCGAGATTGAAGTCCCCTCCAATCAAGCTGTCGCCGAGCACGGTGTCTCCGTCGTTGACGATACTGACGTCACCGGCCAGATGGGTCGTGACCAGGGTCACGTCGCCGCCGACCGTCAGCGGCGCCGACTGGCTGATGATGCCATTGGCGGTCAGAGACAGGTCCTCATCGACGGACAGCGCGCCGACGATGGCGATAGCGCCGTCGGCGGTTGCATCCAGCGAGCCGCTCAGCGCACCGGCGCCGAGGTTCAGCGCGATATCGGTGACGACCGTCGCATCGCGGCCGGTCAGGCTCAGCGTGCCGAAGCGGTTCTCCTCGGCGGTCAGCAGGATATCGTGGCCGTCCGCGCGCAGGGTCACGTCGATGCCGGTCAGATCCCAGGCCATGCCTTCGAGCTGAAGGATATCCGCACTGTTACGCAGATTCACGGAGGTGGCGCCGGTCTCTACATAGACTTCCGAGAACAGATTGTCGGCATGACCGAGATCGATGACACCCCCCACCGCCTCCAGGAAGAGCTGCCCCGCCTGGATCGGCTGGGTCTGAATGATGTTCTCGCCATACAGACCGATCAGAAGGTCGGCGCCGCCGAACGCGGTATCGATATGGATATCGCTGACGACATGGGTCGACCCGTTCAGTGCGCGCAGCCCGAAGCCGGCGTCGGTGCTGATCCGGGAGAGTTCGTCGGCGCTGATATTCATCGCGCCTGCGCGGTCGGCGCCGAGGGTAATGCCGTTGACGGCGCTCGAATCGATCAGGATGGCGCTGTCACCGGCATCGATCGAGCTGTTGCCTTGCATGTCGAGATCCGCCGCGAAGATCAGCAGATATTTGGTGCCGGCGGTCGGCGTCAGCGAGACGCCGTCCAGCAGGATCAGTGTGCCGGCTCCGTCGCCGTCGTTGTCCGCGACCAGATAGGTGGCCTCGGTGTAATTCCGGGACGCAGTGATGGTCAGGTTGTTGTCCGCCATCAGCGAGTCATCGCCGTCCACCGAAATCCTGCCGGCGGTGATGTCGTAGCCGGACAGCAGTATCCTGTCTAGCGGCGTCGTGTCGCCGACCGCACCGTCGAGAATGATGTTGCCGGTGCCGGTGTGGACCTGAAGTTCGAAATTGCCGTCGATCGTCGAGGTCGATCCGATGAAATGGACGTTTCCGCCGTCGGCATTGGTCGAGATCGCGACGTCGCCGGTCAGCGTGATCGGGCCGGTGAAGCTGATGTCCGCGCTGGCGGTATCGATGTCGTGAGACAGCGTGATGCCGCCCGACGCGCTATAGGCCTGGGTGCCATGCGTGCGCACTTCTCCGCCCAGCGCGAGACTGCCCGCCGAGATCGACACGGACGCGACGTTCTGGTTCAGGCCGATATCGCCATTCACCGCGACCTGGGCATTGCCATCGACGACGAAGGCATGGTTGCCATCGATGCTGCCGTTGATATCGAGTGAACCGGCGCCGGTCTCGATCGTGAGGGCGCCTTCCATGACGATATTGCCGTCAAAAACGGCGTCTGCCGCCGCATCGATGAGGACATCGTCGCTGAAGGTGATGACGGCGCCATTCGAGTCGATCGTGACCGCATTGCCGATCAGGATCATGTTGCCGCCGAAGGTCAGGCCGTCATGGCCGGACAGGCCGGTCGTCGCGCCGATGCGGCCGATCGTCAGCATGCCGCTGCCGAAATGCGAGCCGGTGTCGCCGTTGTTCATCGTCAGGCCGTGCGTGAAAGAGGCATTACCGCCATCCTCGATCAGGATGCCAGAGGCCAGCACGACCGTGTCGCTGAAGTGACTGCTGCCTGTGCCCTGCAATACGAGGGCATGGCCGGTCCCGCTGCCGATCGATACCGCGCCATCGAAGTTCTTGCCAGCCGTGCCGGAATCCACGGTCAGATTACGCGCGCCGTCGAGCGTGCCGGCAAAGGTGATTTCCGCGTCGCCGGTCGTGACCGTGATGTCCTGGGTCGCGAGCGTGACCGGACCGACCAGGTCGATGGTCCCGCTGTTGATGTTGCCAACATCACCGTTGATGGTGATGCCGCCCGACGCGGTGAAGTGCATCGGTCCGGCGATCGCGATCCCTTCCTGCGGGATGCTCAGGGTCTGCGCGCTGATCGTCAGCGCGGTCAGGTCGGTCGCGACATGCTCGAGGCCGGTCACCGTGCCGGTACCGCCGGCCAGCGAGTTCAGCGTCAGGCCCTGCGCGCCCTGGACGGTGTCGCCGAAGCTGATGGTGCTGCCGTTGGAGGTGACCGTCAGCAGGCCATCGACGAGGTTCATGCCGCCATTGAAGGCAATGCCGTCATAACCGTCGATCGTCAGATCGCCGGCGGTGACGACGCCGCCAAAGGCCGAGCCGGTATCCCCGTTACCGAGGGTCACGTTCGCCTTGAACGTCACCGGGCCTTCGCTGGTGATGCCCGAGGCGGTGCGCAGCGAGTCCTCGAAGAAGGTCTCGCCGTCGCCCTGGAGTACGATTGCGGCGCCGGTGCCGGTGCCGATCGCGGTCTGGTTGCCGACCTGGTCGAGGAAATGCTTCTCGCCTTCGCCCGACGACAATGTCAGGTTGCGCGCGCCGTTGACGGTGCCCTCAAAGATGATCGCCGAATCTACGGTGGAGACCGTGCTGTTGGCGGTCAGCAGCACCGGGCTGTGGAAGGTGATGTCGCCTTCGGCCGTGCTGGTCAGGGATCCGCCGAGCTCTATCGAACCGTTGTCATTGGTCAGGGTAAACGACTGAGGCCCGGCGATGCTGAGACCGCTCGGCAGGATCAGGGAGAACGCCGTGACCGACAAACCTGCCAGGTCGCCCTGCAGATTCGACAGGCCGACGATGCTCGAGGTGCCGGCGTCCAGCGTCAGCGCATAGGGTCCGCTGACCGCGGCGCCTAGCGAGAGCTGGCTGTCGTTCGAGATGATCGATGCCGGACCGTTTTCGAGCAGCAGACCGCCGTTGAAGGTCAGCGTGTCATAGCCGCTGAAATCCATGCCGCCGATCTTGCCGAGCGTGACCAGGCCGGAGAAGTTGCTGCCGATGTTGCCGTCGGCCAGGGTGACGTCATCGCGGAAGATCACCGGACCGCCGGAGATGATGCCGTTGTTCGCGGACAGCGTGCTGTGGAACTCGGCCGTGCCGGCGCCGTTCAGCAACAGCGCGACACCGCCAAGCCCGGTACCCAGATTACTGACCGCGCCGGTGAAGCTGCGATCGCCGGACCCCGCGGTGATCGTCAGGGTATGCTCATCGCCGTCGAGGCTGCCGTTGAAATTGACGGCGGAGTTGACCGTATTGATGGAAATGTTGTTCGACAGCGTGACCGGCCCGTTGAAATCGACCGCGCCTGCTGCGCTGCTGACGATATTGTTGGTCAACGTGATGCCGTCCGCGGCGGTGTAGCTCTGGGATCCGGCGATGTTCATCGATGGAATCACCAGGCTGTTCGCGGTGACGTCGAGCGCTGTCGTCGACTGACTGATCAGGGTCAGGCCATCAATGGTGCCGTCGTGTGCCACCAGCGTGACGGCATTGGCGCCGACCAGGATGCCGGGAGACTCGCCAAGGATCGCGATCGTGAAATCATCGGCATCGGCATAGGACAGCGCGCCGCCGGTAAAGGCAGCCGCCAGCGCAGTGACATTGTTGTCCGGGTCTTCGAGGGTCGCGTAACCGGTGCCGATGATGCGCAGTTCGTCGGCGACGATCGCGCCGGTCTGGGTCAGGTGACCGCCGACGCTGATCGTCAGCCGGCCCTCGGCGTTGGCGCCGTCGATGACCAGGGCATCCTGGTCGTAGATCGCCGCATCGCCGGCCGAAACGACCTCGACGATACCGAAGGCGTTCGAGTTGTTGTCGAGCACGATATCGTGGCTGCCCGCCGTCAGCGTCATCTTGCCGGTCGAGGTCCATGCGCCGCCGATCTGGGTAATATCATCATTCTCGACTACGGTCAGGTCGTGACCGCTGAGGACCAGGTGACCGAAGATATTGCCGGCCCGGTCGAGCACGATGTCATGGCCGTTACGCGCCGTCAGCGTGACATTGACCTCCGGGAGATTCCAGGCCGAGGCTTGGGTGATGTGGTCGTCCTCGACGATGGTGACTGCACTGGTGTTCGAGATCGCGAGATCACCGAGCACATTGTCATTGTTGTTCAGCAGGATGACGTTACCACCCGCGTTCAGCGTGGTGGTACCGGAGGTGGTCCATGGCGTGGTCTGACGTATGCCATGCGCGACATGGGCATTGCGGATGCTGACCGCGCCCGCCTCGCCGCCGTCGTCATACTGGGTCACGTTGACGAACTGGAATTCATTGGCGTTCGTCAGCGTGATCGCCTGGTTGTTCGAGGTCGCGACGTTTAGCGTGCCGTTGTTCAGCAACCAGTTTCCACTCTGGGTGATCGCGTCGTTTTCGCGGATCGTGACGGTCGGGTTGCCGATGATGTCGGTGATCGCAATATTGCCGAAGACGTTCTCCGCATGACTGAGGGTGATACCGCCGCCGAAGTTCCTGAACGTCGTCAGGCCGCCGGTCTTGACCGAGCCTGTCTGGGTCAGGGCGCTGTTGGTGTTGAAGGCCCACAGACTCAGTGTGCCGTTGATAGCGGTCTCGCCGAGCGCGAAGCCACTGATTCCTTCATAACTGACATTGTTGGCCGACGGGAAGCGAAGTCCGCCGACCTGATTCTGGGTGACATTATTCAATGTGACATTATTGGTACCACCTACGTCGAAGCTGGCCATGCCCTTGATCTTGATCCAGTTGAGCATGCTGACATTACCGCCGGCGACGACGGTCAGGTCGCCGTTGCCTGTCGCGCTGTGTGTCTCGATGCGGTCTATGACCAGGGCGTTACTGTCACGCAGAACGACATCGTTTGCCTGCGGGATCCAGATCCTCTGGAAATCATTATCCTCATCGTCCAGCGTGATATTGCGGCTCCAGCCGACATTCAACGTGGCCCTGGTATTCGCCTGGGTCAGGACGATCGGCCCCGACTGCACGATGTCTCCATTAGGGACATTGACCGACAGCGTGTTGGTGCCGAAGATATCGCCGATGCTGATACCGGTCCCTGTCAGGGTCATGCCGGGCAGGGTGACCAGCGAGGCATTATCGAAGGTGAAGGCCGCGTTGCGCAGCGTTTCCGGGAATCCGGAGATAATCGACGCATTTGCATTGACGTTGCGGAAGGTCACATCACGATAGCTGCCGTCTCCCTCAGTCAGCATGCTGACGCTGCCGGTGAAGTTATTGGGATTCCCGGTCCCGCCGATCGTGAGATCACTCTCCTGTGCCCTGACGGTGAAGGCGGTGTCTCCGGTAACGGACAGTGAACCACTCGTCGTGAACTGATGACGGATCGTACCATTCGCGTTCAGATCGAGATTCCCGGCAACGCTGGAGTTACCATTGAAAATCACGCCTGTCGTAGTGAAAAGGTCGACGTCACGCCCTGATGCTATACGGAGAGTCTGGAACCGGTTGTCGCCATTGATCAGCGTGATGTCCCCGTTGACGCCTGAATCCAGCGTCAGCAGGGAGCCGGTCGGCATAAACAGCCGGCCGGTCGAGGTGATATGGCCATTGGTCGTCAGCGTGACCGACCCGTTTGCGTCCAGCGTCGCCAGCGCGAGGTCATTGCTGTCGCGCAGATTGACGCTCGCAGCGCCATTGACAGTGACAAGTCCCTGAAAATCGTTGCCGGCATTGTTCAGCGTAATGTCGGACGGCGACACGCCGAAGCCGCCCGAGACGGCGGTCAGATGAGTCTCGCCCGCGACGATCACCGCGCCTGAGGTCCCGATCGGTCCGCGCGAGGTGACGACGAGATTGCCGGCGATGTTCGATGCCGCGCCCTGCCCGATCCGGACCGCGTTGACGTCATTCAGCGTGACATTATTGACGCTCGTGAAGCGGACCAGGTCGAAATCCGTATTCAGGCCGGTGATCGTGAAGTCGCCGGTGCCGAGATCGAAACTGGAGACGCCGAGGACCGTGATCGCGCCCGAATTGTTGACCAGGTCGCGGTCATTACTGGTCACCGTGAGGTTGTTGGTCAACGTCGTCGCGCCGATGTCGACAACGCCGCCGGCCGTGAAGCCGGCATGCGTGACGACCAGATTCGCGGCGTTGACATTCCCGGTCATCAGGTCGCCTGTCGCGCGCCTGTCCGGATCCGCATCGGCGATGCCTGCTCCGATCGTAATATTGACCGTGCCGGTGCCGGCATGGATCTGGCCGTCGTTATGGAAGATCGCCGCGCCTGCATCGCGATGCGCCTCGACCGCGCCCGGATCATTGGCAATGAAACTGATATTGCCGTTATCCGAGGTGATATTCGCGTTGATGCTGATGCTGCGGCCTGCCTGGAAGGTCAGATGACCGCCATTGCCGCCCGGGTTGTTGCTGATGATGTTGCTGAGAACCGAGATGTCGTTGTTCGCCTGCAGGGTCACATTGGTGCCGGCATTGGTAAGCGTGGTGATCGACGACGGCGCGATCGTGACGTCCTGATCGGGGTTCTCGTTGAAGGCATCGTTATCCGCGAGCACATCCACGCCCGCGTTCGAGATGACGATGTTCTTCGGGTCGAGCAGCAGCAGACCGGCCCGGCCGTGGCTCGCGCCGGCATCGACATGGCCGGCGAAGCTCAGCCATTCCTTGCCCGAAACCTCGACGAAGCCGCCGTTCCCGGCGGCGCTGCCGCCGCGCGCGCTGATATTGCCGTAATAACGCGTAATGCCGTCGGCCCAGACGATGACCCTGCCGCCGTCGCCGTCGATGCCGCCGTCGGCGCGGATCGTTGCGCCGGCGCCGACATGGGTCTGCTCGGCGTTCATGACGGCCGAGTTCTTGCCCTGGAAATCGCCGCCGATCAGCACCTCGCCGCCGCCGTGGCGACCGCTGGCATCGACAAGTGCGTCGCCCATCAGGCCAACCCGCGTGCCGGTCATTTCGATGTAACCGCCCTGCCCCGTCGCCGACGAGACATCCAGCGTGCCGCTGCTGACCACCGTGCCGCCGCTGCCGGCCTTGAGGAGAATGCGACCGCCATCATTGGCGACGGTCGTCGCGCGGACGACGCCGCTGTTGTTGATCGACAGCGCGTAGACGTTGCCGCCCGCCGCCTGCAGCTCGGCCTGCGTCGCCGAGATCAGGCCGCTGTTGTCGATGGCATTGCCGTCGGCCACAGCAGGCGCCGCGCCGACCCACAGGCGCTGGCTGCCACTGTCGCGCAGCAATACCTGCGCACCGGCGCCGAGACCGGCGATGCCATCCGCCTGGATGACGCCCTGGTTGTCGATCTGCGGCGCGATCAGGAATACATCGCCGCCGAGGCCGCGGATCGTGCCGAAGTTCGCGATGCCGGCGCCCTGGCCCGAGAACGACAGGTCACCGCCGTCCATGAAGTCCTGGTTCGAGAGATCGAGGGTGCTGGCAACGAAACTGCGGGTATTGATGACGCCGGTCGAGCCGACCAGCACGCCGTTCGGGTTGATCAGGAAGACCTGGCCGTTGCCCTGGAGTTCGCCGAAGATTCGCGAAGGATTGCCCGAGATCACGCGGTTCAACACCGCGCTCGACTCGCCGGGCTGCACGAAGCGGGTCAGGTTCCCGTGGGAGATCGAGAAGTCCTGCCAGTTGATAATCGCACGTTCGCTGATCTGGTTGATCGTGAGATTGCCGCCCTGGCGCGAGAAATCTGCCATGCCGGCAACCAGTTGTTCGCCTGTCGGCGCCGCGATTACCGGTCCTGTGAGGCCCAGCGACAGCATCAGCAGACCGCCGAGCAGCCCTCGCGGGATCCCCGTAGTTCTGCTGAATCGGATGATATCGGACTCGAAACGCGACCGGGTCGGGGCAACCGCCATCAGCTTTCGCATGCTGTACTTCTCCCAGGCAATACTCACAATCGAACGCCCTGAATGGCGTTCTCCGTCAATCAGCACACTAGGTTCTGGATATTTTGGCCGGGCGGTTGCCGGGCACGATTTCTACAGGCGCCCGGCTTGTCCGGGCGAGGCGTATTTTTGTACTGTCAGGGAGGGTTTCGGCGGGGCGCCGGATAACTTGAATTTTTGTGACGGGCTTCGCAGAAGGCCCCCCGGCGGGCCGGGATCGCCGGCCCCGGGGCATCGACTAAGGTTAGGGAATGATCTCCTTCCTGACGACGAGGCAGGAATCGCCGACCGGGTGCAGCAGGATGGTCTGCCCGTCCGGCAACCCGAGCGGAATCGTCCGCTTGCGCAGGGGGCTGCCGTGGACCGCTTCCGGCCAGAAGCGCTCGGCGAGCGACGAGCAGGCCTCTCCGATCGGCGTGACGACCTCGTAGCCGATCGCGCAGTTCGCGTCCACCCCGGGCGCGACATTCAGCGAGACATACGAGGTCATGCCTTCGGGGTCGATGACTTCGAGCGAGAAGCTGTACAGATCGTCGCTGCCGCCATGAAAGATCGCGCCGCTCTCGGTATCGATGATCAGATAGATCGCGGCTTCATGGACCTTCATCGCGCACTGCGGCGCGCCTGCCTGCGCGACCACGCGCGCCATCGGGTGCAGTCCCGAGAGGTCGATCTGCGCCCGCCGCGGTTCGGCCTGCTCTCCGTTGTCGGGCGCCGGACCTGTCGATGCGCAGGCGAGCATGCCCGCGGACAACAGTACGCAGGCGAGGACTCGCAGGGACGGAAAAATAGCTTGGCGGACGGCGGTGATCATCGTGGCATTCCCGGCAGGTTGGTAAGGGCTGTTACGGCATCTTGTCGATTGTATTGAGTTTCCGGCCTGCCGTCACCGCGCGCGGCGGTTCAGTCGGCCTCCCGTTCCAGGTCGCAGCAATGGCGGCCCTGGTCGAAGCCGTCCCCGTCGGCGCTCAGGACCGCCCCGGTCACCGGGTTCGGGCGAAAGGTCGTGCAGCCCTTCAGTCCCCGCTCCCAGGCGTAGGCGTAGACCTCGCGGAAGTCGCCGAAATCGAAATCAGCCGGGATGTTGACGGTCTTGGAAACCGCATTATCGACCCAGGGCTGCACCGCGGCCTGCATGTCGATGTGGACGCGGGGGGGGATGCGGCGGGCATCGACAAAGCCATCCGGCCTGCCGTCAGCCCCCGGATGACTTGCGCGCCACAGCGCCTCGGCATGGTCGATCAGCGGATATTCGCTATAGCTGCCATCGAGTTCGAGGATCCGGCGGCGATAGGAGAAATCGAATACCGGCTCGATCCCGCTCGACACATTGTTCGCGAGCAGGCTGATGGTGCCGGTCGGCGCGATCGCGGTCAGGTGGCTGTTGCGTATGCCATGGCGCGCAATACCGTCGCGGATATCGTCCGGCAATGTCGCGACAAATCGCGACGCGAGATAGGGATCGCGCTCGAAGCACGGAAACGCGCCCTTCTCGCGCGCGAGCTCGATCGAAGTCCGGTAGGCGGCATGGCAGATCACCTGCATCGCCCGCGCGGCGAACTCGAACGAACGCGGTTCGCCGTAGGTGACGCCGAGCAGGATCAGCGCATCGGCGAGCCCGGTCAGGCCGAGGCCGATGCGGCGGGTCCCGCGGGCCGTCTCTGCCTGGCGATCGAGCGGGAAGCGCGAGACATCGATGACATTGTCGAGCATCCGCGTCGCCGTGCATGCGGCCGCGGCCAGCGCATCAAAATCGAAGCTCGCCTGCGCGCTGAACGGGTCGCGGACGAAGCAGACCAGATTCAGCGAGCCGAGGTCGCAGGCGCCGTACGGCGGCAACGGAATTTCTCCGCAGGGATTGGTCGCGCTGATGCGCTCGCGATAATGGAGATTGTTCATCGCGTTGATGCGGTCGACGAACAGCACGCCGGGCTCGGCGTAATCATAGGTCGCGCGCATGATCGCGTCCCACAATGCGCGCGCGCGAACAGTCTTCATGACCCGGCACGACAGCGGCCCTTCGCTGCCGGTCCAGGCGCGCATCACCGTCGCGCCGCCCCCGCCTTCCCCGCCGAGCGCGGCCTCGGGAAAGACCAGCGCCCACTCGGCATCGTCGCGCACTGCGGCCATGAAGTCGTCACTGACCAGCACCGACAGGTTGAAGTGACGCAGGATGCGCGCGTCCTGCTTGGCGGTGATGAAGCGCTCGATGTCCGGGTGGTCGCAACGCAAGGTCGCCATCATTGCGCCGCGACGCGCGCCGGTCGACAACAGCGTCGCGCACATGCTGTCCCAGATCTGCATGAATGAGACCGGACCCGATGCGATCGTGCCCGAAGTCCGCGCCTGGCTGCCGGCCGGTCGCAGCGTCGAGAAGTCGTAACCGACGCCGCCTCCCTGCTGCAGCGTCATCGCGCCTTCCTTGAGGCCGTCGAAGATGCCGTCCATCGAATCCTCGATGACGCCCATGACGAAGCAGTTGAACAGGGTTACGCGATGCGCGGTGCCGGCGCCGGCCTGGATGCGACCGCCGGGAAGAAAACGGAAGCCTTCGAGCAGTTCGTGGAAGCGCCGCGTCCAGGCGTCGCGGTCGACGGGTTCAGCGGCGGCGAGCGCGCCGGCGACGCGCCGCCAGGTATCGGCGATGTCGCGGTCATGGACGACCTCCCCGTCACGATGGCGATATTTGCTGTCCCAGATATGGCGCGAGATTGCCGCGCTGAAGGGGTCGTTCCGCTCGCTCATCGTGTCCGCCTCATGCCTTCTTCGACACCCCCGAGCGCCGCCTGTTCCGGGGGGGCGACCGCCGCGTCGGCTGCTTGCGCGTCGATGGCTGCGGCGTCCGTCTGCGCCCTTGGTACGGATTCTCGGCGGTCTTGAATTCGATACGGATCGGCGTCCCGGCGAGTTCGAGGGCGTCGCGGAACCAGCCCTCGAGATAGCGCCGGTAGCTGTCCGGCGTCGATTCAGTCTGGTTGCCGTGGATCACGATGATCGGCGGGTGATGGCCGCCCTGGTGGGCATAGCGCAGCTTGATCCGGCGTCCGCGCACCATCGGCGGCGCATGGCGCTCGACCGCCGAGTGCAGCAAGCGCGTCAACATCGGCGTCGACAGGGACTTGGCCGCGGCGGCATGCGCGCTGTCGATCGACTCGAACAGGTGGCCGACGCCGCTGCCGTGCAGCGCCGAGATGTAGTGAACCGTCGCGTAATCGATGAACGACAACTTGCGTTCCAGTGTCGAGCGAATCTCCTCGCGCTCGTCGTTGTCGAGCCCGTCCCATTTGTTGACTGCGACGACCAGCGCGCGCCCGCTTTCAACCGCATGCCCGAGCAGGCGCGCGTCCTGCTCGCCGATGCCCTGACGGGCGTCGAGCACGAGCAGCACGACATGGGCCGCGTCGATCGCCTGCAGCGTCTTGATGATGCTGAATTTCTCGATGGTCTCGTGGACGCGGCTGCGGCGCCGCACGCCGGCGGTGTCGATCAGCGTATAGCGCTTGCCGTCGCGTTCGAACGGCACGAAGATGCTGTCACGCGTGGTCCCCGGCTCGTCGAAGGTCAGCATGCGCTCCTCGCCGAGGATGCGGTTGACGAGGGTCGACTTGCCGACATTCGGGCGTCCGATCAGCGCGATGCGAATGCCGTCGTCAGCCATGTCACCGTCGGTCTCGTCTTCCGGCACATCGCCGAGCAACTCGCGCATCATCGCGGCGACGCCCTCGCCGTGCGCGGACGCGATGCAATGGACATCGGCGATGCCGAGCGCGGCGAATTCGCCGGCGGCAAGCGCCGGATTCAGGCGCTCGCTCTTGTTGACGACCAGGGTCAGCGGCTTGCCGGTCGCGCGCAACTGCTGCACGATGGTCTCGTCCGCGCCGGTCAGGCCGGCGCGCGCGTCGACCAGGAACAGCACGCGATCGGCCTCATCGATTGCTTGCGTCACCTGCCTCGCCATCATCGCGTCGATGCCCTCGCGCTCTCCACTCAGTCCGCCGGTATCGATGACGATATAGGGCCGGCCGCCGAGTCTGCCCGCGCCGTAGTGACGGTCACGCGTCAGGCCGGGAAAATCGGACACCAGCGCCGCGCGGCTGCCGGTCAGGCAATTGAACAGCGTCGACTTGCCCACATTGGGGCGGCCGACGAGTGCGAGGACGGGCTTCATCAGTTGACGGGAGTGCGCAGTGCCTGCAGGCCGTTACGGTCATCGATGACGTAGAGCACGCCGTCGGCGCTGACCAACGGACCGCGGACCGCCGCGTCGCTGACCCGGTAGCGACCGGCCAGATCGCCGTCTTCCGGGTCGAGCCAGTAGAGATAACCGAAGCGGTCGGCGACGACCACGCGGCCGTGCAGCAGCTGCGGCGCGGACAGGCCGCGACCCGCCAGCGCGTCCTGTCGCCACAGCACATTGCCGTTGGCGCGATCGATCGCAATGAGTTCGTCGCCCTCGGTCGCGACGAACAGCGCCCTGCCGTCGAGCAGCAGATTCTGGAACACCGACATGTCGCGCGACCAGACGATGCGGCCGGAAATCGTCGAGATCGCAACGAGACGGTTCTGGTAGGATGCGGCGAATACGGTATTCGCCGCGAGCACCGGATCGGCATCGACGTCGACGAGGCGCTCGAACTCCGAACGTCCCTCCGGCACGCCGACCGCGATCTCCCACAGCACCTCGCCGTCGCCGAGCGCCAGCGCGGCCAGTTTGCCGCTCGAAAAGCCGGCATAGACACGATCCTCGTCGATCAGCGGCCGGCCCGTGCCGCGCAGGCTGAGCGGCGGCGTCATGCTGCTGTAGACCCACAGGCGGTTCCCGCTCGCGGCGTCGATGCCGTACAAGCGTCCGTCGTTGGTACGCGCGATGACGATACGTCCGCTCGCGGAAGGCGCGGCCGATACCTCGCTGCTGAGTTGCGTCTCCCAGCGTGGCGCACCGTCGGCCGGGTCGAGGGCGATCAGCCCCCCTTCGCGGGTACCGATCAAAAGCAGGCCGGCGCCGTGTCCGATGCCGCCGCTCAGATGGATCGTCTTCTCGAGGCTGTCCGCAGGCGGCCCGAGGTCGCGCCGCCACAACACGCGGCCGTTACGCGCATCGAGCGCGACCAGCCGGTTCGGGTGATCGGCATGATAGACCCGTCCGTCGAGCACCAGCGGCGCAATGATATCGAGGGCCGGCGTCATGGTCCGTTGCGGCTGGCGATACCACAGCGCATCGACCGGAAAATCCGGCGCGATGCGCGGCGATGCCGGTCGCTCCGGGGCAACCGGCGGGGTGCTGCAGGCAACGAGCGCCAGCGCGACGGCGATCAGCGCCGCCGGCAACGCGAAGGTGCGCGCCAGCTCCATCAACCCTCCGACCCGAGCCCGTCGAGCTTCATCTGCACGATCTCGGCGCCGGCGCCGAAATCGAGCGCGGTCATCGCATTGCGGTAGGCCGTGCGGGCGCGATCGCGCTGACCGGTCTCGGCATAGAGGTCTCCCTTCAGCTCTTCGTAGGATGCCGAGAATGCGCCGGCATTGACGCCCTCGAGCAGCGCCAGCGCCTGCTGCGCGCGGCCGTCGGCGGCGATCACGCGGGCAAGGCGCAGACGCGCGACATGGACCATCTCCGGCGTCCGCGCATTGTCGACCGCCCACTGCAGGCGATTCGCGGCGGCGGCGAGATCGCCCGCCTCGACATGCGCCTTCGCCAGCGCGAAGGCGGCGAGCACCGCATAGGGCGTGCGCCCGTAGTTATCGATCAGGTGACCGCCCCGGCGGGTCACTGCGTCGGTATTACCGGTCATCAACTCGATCTGGAGCTGGGCATACTCGGCGGAGGCCGACTGCGCCTGGTTTTCCTGGTGGCTGATCCACGCCCGGCTGCCGCCCAGCGCAACCACGCCGATGACGACCCCGCTGATGATCGGGGCGCGGTATTTCTTCCACCATTGCTTGAGTTCTTCCAGTTGTTCGTCGTCGGTTTTCATCACTCACAGTCTCCCTGTCCTGAATTTCAATGCCGACGGGTCAATCCGGCGCCGGCAGGCCGAGCGCCGCGGACAGCAAACCGGCGAGGCCGGCTTGCGCCGCGGTCTCCTGGTCACGCGCCTCGCGCAGGAACTTGACGCCGACCCGGCCGCTCACGGCCTCGTCGTCGCCGAGGATCAGCGCAATCCGCGCGCCGCTCCTGTCCGCCTTTTTGAACTGGCCCTTGAAGCTGCCGCCGCCGCAGTTCACGCACAAGCGCAGTCCCGGCAGGGCATCGCGCAGCGACTCGGCCAGTGCGCGGCCGCTGCGCTCGGCCGCATCGCCGACCATGATCATCCATGCATGCGGCGGCTCGGCCTGGGTGAATCCGGCATCGTCTTCGAGCAGCGCCAGCACGCGCTCGATGCCGAGCGCGAAACCGATCGCCGGCGTCGGCTGGCCGCCGAGTTGCTCGACCAGGCGATCATAACGTCCGCCCGCGCATACCGCGGCCTGGGCGCCGAGGCGATCAGTCGTCCATTCGAATACGGTGCGGCCGTAGTAATCGAGCCCGCGGACGAGACGCGGGTTGACCGCGTACTCGACGCCGGCGTCATCGAGCAAGGCCCGCAGGTCTTCGAAATGACGCGCGGAATCCTCATCGAGACAATCCGCCAGCGTCGGCGCGGCATCGAGCAGTTCGCGCAATGCGGGGTTCTTGCTGTCGAGGATGCGCAAGGGATTGCGGTCCAGCCGTCGCAGACTGTCGGCGTCGAGTCTGTCGCGATGCGCCGACAGGTATTCAACGAGTGTCTGACGATACAGGACGCGCGACTCCGCAGAGCCCAGCGTGTTGATCTCGAGTCGCAGGCCGTCGATGCCGAGCATGCGCCACAGTCGCGCGCTCATCAGGATCAACTCGACGTCGATGTCCGGTCCGTCGAAACCGAAGGCCTCGACGCCCCATTGGTGAAACTGCCGGTAGCGTCCCTTCTGCGGGCGCTCGTGGCGGAACATCGGGCCGAGATACCACAGCCGCCGCGTCTGGTTGTAGAGCAGGCCGTGTTCGATGCAGGCGCGGACGATACCCGCGGTGCCTTCGGGTCGCAGGCTCAGGCGGTCGCCGCCGAGATCCTCGAAGGTGTACATCTCCTTCTCGACGATATCGGTGACTTCGCCGATCGTGCGCTCGAACAGCTCGGTCTTCTCGACCAGCGGCGCACGGATCTCTTCGTAACCGTAGGCCGCGGCGAGTCGGCGCAGCGCATCCTCGAGACGGCGCCAGCCGGCGCTGTCGGCCGGTAGCACGTCATGCATGCCGCGAATTGCCTGGATATTCCTGCTCAAGAGCCTTCCCGTGATCGCTGCCGCGCCGGCCGGCGCGGCGTGTTTCAGTGTCCCGTCGGGGTCGCCGGCATGCCGACGCGCACCGTCCCGCCGGTCTCACCGGCGGCGCGACGCTGCTCGACCTGCGCGCGTATGGTCCGCTCGAGGTCATCGAGCAGCTCCTCGCGGCTGACCTTGTGATGCGGCTTGCCGTCGACGAAGACGAGGTTGCCGGGCGAACCGCCGGTCAGGCCGATGTGCGCCTCGCGCGCCTCGCCGGGACCGTTGACGACGCAGCCGATCACGGCGACGTCGAGGTCATCGCGGATGTCCTCGAGGCGCGCCTCCAGCGCGTTGACGGTTGCGATGACATCGAACTCCTGGCGCGAGCACGACGGGCAGGCAACCAGGTTGATGCCGCGGCTGCGCAGGTGCAGGCTCTTCAGGATGTCCCAGCCGACCTTGACCTCCTCGACCGGGTCGGCGGCGAGCGAGATCCGGATCGTGTCGCCGATGCCCTCGGCCAGCAGCATGCCGAGGCCGATCGCCGACTTCACCGTGCCCGAGCGCAGCGCGCCGGCCTCGGTGATGCCGAGATGCAGCGGTTGTTCGATCTGCGTCGCGATCAGGCGGTAGGCCTCGACCGCCATGAACACCTCGGAGGCCTTGAGACTGACCTTGAAGTCCTGGAAGTCGAGACGGTCGAGGATGTCGATATGGCGCAGCGCGGACTCGACCAGCGCCTGCGCGTTCGGCTCCCCGTATTTCGCCTGCAGGTCCTTTTCCAGCGAACCGGCATTGACGCCGATGCGGATCGGGATGCCGCGATCACGCGCGCTCTCGACGACCGCGCGCACCCGTTCCTCGCGGCCGATGTTGCCGGGATTGATGCGCAGGCAATCGACGCCGAGCTCGGCGACGCGCAGCGCGATTTTATAGTCGAAGTGGATATCGGCGATCAGCGGCACGGTGACCTGCTTGCGGATCGCGCCGAAGGCCTCGGCGGCCTCCATCGACGGCACCGAGACGCGGACGATGTCGGCGCCGGCGTTCTCGATCGCCCTGATCTGCGCGACCGTCGCCGCGACATCGCAGGTCTCGGTGTTGGTCATGCTCTGCACCGAGATCGGCGCGTCGCCGCCGACCGGCACCTTGCCGACCATGATGCGGCGCGACTTGCGCCGCTCGATCCGATGCGTGGATTTCATGTCTTCAACCCTTCACTGTTCGTCGCCGGATTCCGTGCCGGGCCGTCCGAGCGTGAAGCTCGCGACATTCTGACGGCTGACCGGAAAGTCCCGGTAAGGGGCCCCATTGTAATCGATCGCGACATTCGGCGCGTTACCGAGCAGGATATCAAACGGCGCCAGGCCGCGCAGATGCAGCACGTCGCCGGCCTCGCCCATCCGGAAAGCCAGCCTGCGCCCGGTCACGTCGACGATCTCGACCCAGGAACTGCCGCTGAAACGCAGTACCAGTTCATCCATCGGACCCGCCGGCGGGGGTGGACTCTCGGCCGCGACCGGCGGCGGCGCGGGTTCGACGACGCTCGGCGCGGGCAACGGCGACTCGCCGGCGCGGTCCGGCGGGGTCTCTACCGGGGTCTCGACCGGCACGTCGATCGGCGGTGGCGCATCGACAACCGCCGGTGACTGAATCAGATTCCATGCGATCGCCAGCGCAACGAGGCCGGCGATGCCCGCGAATGCGATTCGCGCCCCGGGCGGCAGGCCGCGGCGCGCGGGCGCCGGGAAACTCGCGGTCAACTCGGAACGGATCGGCGGCGTCTTCAGCCCCGCCGCATCCAGCGAGGCGAGCAGCGGTCCCGGATCGAGTCCGAGCTGCGCCGCGTATTTGCGCACATAGCCGCTGATGAAAATCGGGGCCGGAAACTTCGAATAGTCATCGGCCTCCAGCGCCTCGATACTGGCGGCATTCAGATGCAGCTCGCCGGCGATCGCCTCGATCGACTGCCCGGCGGCCTCGCGCGCCTCGCGCAGTCGCCGGCCCGGACCGGGTTCAGCCGCGGTCGCCGGCACAGGGTCAGCATCGCCCCCCTCGCCCCGGTTGGTGGACGACCGCTCCATCGATCAGTTGAGGTCGCGCAGGCGTGCGGTCTCGTCCGCGCGGGGGAACTGCTCACGCAGTTGCCGCGCATAGTCATCGACGGCGCGCGGATTGTCGAGCGCGCGCTCGATGAGAACGCCGAGCCACAGCGTTTGCGCGCTGTGCGGCGCGATCGCCTCGTAGCGCTGCAGGAACGCGCGCGCCTGCATCTGCTCGCCGGTCTCGTGATTCAGCTGGCTGAGCCGGTAGAGGACGGTCGGATTCATCGGATCGATGTCGATCGCGCGGCGGAAATACTGTTCGGCCTTGTCGTTGTCGGGCACGCGCAGCATGCAGAAACCCGCATTCTGCCAGGCCTCATCGGGCTGGCGGTTACCGGCGATCCCGGCGGCGCGCACGAAACGCTCCTCGGCCTCGCGATAGCGATTCCGCTCGCACAGAAACACGCCGTAGTTGTTCAGCAGCGCCGGGTCGTTCGGGCTCAGGCGGATCGCGCGGCGATAGTGCTGGTCGGCAAGATCGAAGTTGCGCGTCGTATTGTAGAGCGCGGCGATGTAGTGATGCGCTGCCGGCAGGTTCGGATCCTGCTCGATCGCGCGCTGGAGTTTCTCCAGCGCGACGTCGTAGTTGCCCTGAAGCAGGTAGTTCAGCCCGAGACGCGCGTTGATCTCGGCCGGCGACTCGCCGCTCTGGCGCGGCTGCGACGAACAGGCGGTCAGCAGCAGCGCCAGCAGGGGGATCATCCACAGCAGCGAAATCCGTTTCATGCCTCGTCTCCCGTCATGATTTTCAGGCGCTCGCTGCGCCGGGTACGGTCCATCACCTTGCCGGCGAGCTGGCCGCAGGCGGCGTCGATGTCCTCGCCGCGGGTCCTGCGTGTCACGGTCGTGATGCCGGCCTTCATCAGCACGTCGCGGAAGCGATCGATCGCGACCTGCTCCGAGGTCTCGTAAGTCGTCCCCGGGAAAGGATTGAACGGGATCAGATTGACCTTCGACGGCACATCACGGAGCAGTTTCACCAGCGCGCGCGCCTCGGCGACGCTGTCGTTGATGCCCTTCAGCATCACATACTCGAAGGTCACGCGGCGGCGCGGCTGGCAGTCGACGTAGCGGCGGCAGGCAGCAAGCAGTTCGCTTAGTGGATACTTGCGGTTCAGCGGCACCAGTTCGTCGCGCAATGCATCGGTGGTCGCGTGCAGGGACACCGCGAGACTGACCGGGCAGGCCTCGCGCAGGCGATCGAGCATCGGCACGACGCCGGCGGTGCTCAGCGTCACCCGGCGCTTCGACAGGCCGAAGGCATGATCGTCGAGCATCAGCCGGATCGCGGGCACGACGTTGTCGAAATTCAGCAGCGGCTCGCCCATGCCCATCAGCACGACATTGGTGACCGGACGCTCGCCGACGCCGCGCTGAATCAGCGTCCGCTGCGCGATCAGCACCTGGGCAATGATCTCGGCGGTCGACAGGTCGCGGTTGTAACCCTGGCGGGCGGTCGAACAGAAGCTGCAGTTCAGCGTGCAGCCGACCTGCGACGAGATGCACAGCGTGCCGCGATCGGTCTCGGGGATGAACACGGTCTCGACCGCATTGCCGCCGTCGACGCGCAGCAGCCACTTGACGGTGCCGTCGCGCGAGGCCTGTTCGCGGATGATCTCCGGCAGGCGCAGTTCGGCGGTCTCCTCGAGGCGCGCGCGCAGCCCCTTGCTGATGTCGCTCATCCCGGCGAAATCACTGACGCCGCGCTGATAGACCCACTGCATCAGCTGCGAGGCGCGAAAGGGCTTCTCCCCGATGGAGACAAAAAACGACTCCAGACCTCCCCTGTCCAGACCGAGCAGGTTCAGCCGGGCCGGCGGCGCGCCGGGGGTGTCAGCGTGTGCGTGGACAGAGCTCATCGGCGCTGAAGAAGAACGCGATCTCCGCCTTCGCGGTTTCCGGGGCGTCGGAACCATGGACGGCGTTCTCTTCCATGTTGCCGGCGAAGTCGGCGCGGATCGTGCCGGCCGCAGCGTTCTGCGGATTGGTCGCGCCCATGATCTCGCGATTGCGCAGCACCGCATTCTCTCCCTCCAGCACCTGGACCAGGACCGGACCCGAGGTCATGAAGCGGACGAGATCGTTATAGAAGGGACGTTCCCGGTGCACCGCGTAAAAGTCGCGCGCCTGCTGATCCGTCAGGTGCAGCATCCTGGCAGCGACAATGCGGAGACCCTGCTCTTCAAAGCGCGCGCAGATCTTGCCGATCAGGTTCTTGGCGACGGCATCGGGCTTGATGATCGACAGGGTTCTTTCAATGGCCATTCGGGATCTCCGTGAATTTGCAGGTTCTGCAGCGACAAAAAGCCCGCATCAGCGGGCCGGTTTTAATGAAATTGCAGGCATTCTAACGCCTTACGCCAAAAGAGGCCAGTGAAACAGACCCGCTCGGGGTCAGACGGTAAAACTCTCCCCGCAGCCGCAGGTGGCCTTGGTGTTCGGGTTGGTGAAGCGCAGGCCGGCATTGAGGCCTTCGCGGCGGAAATCGATCTCGGTGCCGTCGAGATAGATCAGATTCCGGCGCTCGACGACGACCTTGACGCCGTCCTGCTCGAAGATGAGGTCGTCCGGGCCGATCGCGGCGGCGGGCTCGACCACGTATGACAGGCCGGAACAGCCGGTCGTCTTGACCCCGAGCCGCATCGCCTCGCTCGCGCCATTCGCGGCGAGATACTGGCGAATGTGGTTCGTGGCCGCGCTTGTCAGACTGATCGCCATCGGTATCAACCTCCTTGCAATTACAGCGTTTGTTCAGCCGGCGCCGCGGCGAACGAGCTGCCGCAGGCTTTCGATCCGGTATTCCATATTATCGACGAAGGCGTCGATTTCTTCGGCGCTGTTGCCGTCGCCGAGGCTGACCCGCAGCGCGCCGCGCGCCTGCTCGCCGTCCACCCCCATCGCCAGCAACACGTGGCTCGGCTCGGGATCGGCGCTGCCGCAGGCGGCCCCGCTCGACAATGCGAAGCCGTCCGCGTCGAGCAGCATCAGGAGCGTCGCGCCGTCCATGCCGGCCACCGAAAAGAACGTCGTGTTCGGTATACGATGGGCGCCGGCGCCGTGTATTTCAATGCCGGGCAGCGCCGCGAGCCGCGTCTCCAACCGCTCGCGCAGTACCGCGAGCCGCCGCGCCCGCTCCGCGAGACCCGCCGCCGCGCGCGCCGCCGCGGCGCCGAAACCGACGATGCCGGCAACATTCTGCGTCCCGGAACGACGACCGCCTTCATGCCCGCCGCCGTGCAACTGGGCCTCGAGATCGACGCGACGATCGACGACCAGCGCGCCGACGCCCTTCGGACCGTTGATCTTGTGCGCCGACAGCGTCATCAGGTGCAGGCCGCTGCCGGCGAAGTCGACCGCGATGCGACCCGCAGCCTGGACCGCGTCGCTGTGCGCGATCACCCCGCGTTGCCGCGCGCGTTGTGCCAGCGCAGCGATGTCCTGCACGACGCCGGTCTCATTGTTCGCATGGATCAGCGACACCAGTCGCGTCCGCGGCGTGATTGCCGCCTCGAGCGCATCGGGGTCGATCCGTCCCTCGCGATCGACGGCGACCTCGACGAGGTCCCAGCCGCTGCGCGCGAGCGCCCGCGCCGGCTCGCGCACCGAGGCATGCTCGATCGCGCTGATCGCGATCGCGCCCGGCGCGCAGGTCGCCGCGCTGCCCTTCAGCGCGAGATTGTTGGCCTCGGTGCCGCCGCTGGTGAACACGATCTCGTCGGGGCGGGCATGGACCAGCGCGGCGACCTGCGCGCGCGCCTGCTCGACTGCCTCTCGAGCGAGACGCCCCGCGCGGTGCGCGCTCGACGGATTGCCGTAGCGCTCGCGCAGGAACGGCAACATCGCATCCAGCGCCTCCGGGGCGAGCGGCGAGGTCGCGTTATGGTCGAGATAGACCATCAAGGCATCGGGACGACGCCGTCAGGGGATCAGGCTTTCGGCGGCGACGACGGTGACGTAGGGCTTGCCCTTCTGCATACTATTCTGGCGCGCGCTGACTTCCTGGACGCCGCGACGCTGCACGAGATCACCAAGGCTGATGCCGTTCAGGAAGTCGAAGATCTGGTTGCTGAGATCTTCCCACAGCTCGTGGGTCAGACAGGTCTGGTCATTCTGGCAGTTCGCGAGACCGCCGCAGCGACGCGCGTCGACATGCTCGTTGATCGCGGTGATGACCTCGGCGACCGGGATGTGGCCGGCGGCGCGGCTCAGGCGATAGCCGCCGCCGGGACCGCGGGCGCTGTCGACGAGGCCCTTCTTGCGCAGCTTCGAGAACAGTTGTTCGAGATAGGACAGCGAGATGCCCTGTCGCTGGGAGATGTCGGCGAGCGGGACCGGGCTTTCCTGCGCGTGCAGCGCGAGGTCGAGCATTGCGGTGACTGCGTAGCGTCCTTTGGTCGTCAGCTTCATGGTCGGGTTCTTCCCATATGAAATGGATGGGTATATTTTACATACTTGACCGCTTTAATCAACTTTGTCATTCATCCTTTGGTACTACCGGGTCACCCCCTGCCGCCCTTGGGGCTTTCGATATTTCTCCAGTAGATTCAATCTCATACCCGCCGATTTCCGGCAACGGACTGGTGTCGATCTCGCCCCCGAGCCGGCGCAGCTCGCCGCTCATCCTTTCCATTCTCGCATCGAGCGCATGGATATGGTCGAGCAGCGCATTGATCGACTGCACGACCGGATCCGGCAGATCGCCGGCGGCGGCATAGGCATCGAAGCCGATCTTCTCGGCGAACTCGCGACGCTTCTGCTCGTCCGGCCCCTTGCGGCGGCGCGCGATATGGCCGGGCACGCCGACCACGGTCGCGCCGTCCGGCACATCCTTCATGACCACCGCGTTCGAACCAATGCGCCCGCCGTCGCCGACGCGGATCGGCCCGAGCACCTTGGCGCCGGCGCCGATGATGACGTCATTGCCGAGCGTCGGGTGTCGCTTGCCCTTCTCCCAGGTCGTGCCGCCGAGCGTGACGCCGTGATAGAGCGTGCAGTCGTCGCCGATCTCGGCGGTCTCGCCGATGACGATGCCCATGCCGTGATCGATGAAGAAACGCCGGCCGATGCGCGCCGCCGGGTGGATCTCGATGCCGGTCAGCCAGCGGGCGATCGAGGACAGCCAGCGGGCGATCCACTTGAGGCCCGCGCCCCACAGCGCATGGCTCAGGCGATGGAACAGCAGCGCATGGACGCCGGGATAGGTCGTCAGCACCTCGAGGGTATGGCGCGCGGCCGGGTCCCGCTCGAAGACGCAGCGCACATCCTCACGTATTCTTTCAAACATGGTCCGGATTCCGGGTCGGGTTGCGACGGCGCCCGCGCGGGCGCCTTCTCTCATCCTGTGGGATAACTGACGCCATATCAACTCCTTCCCCGCGCTTCACCGCGCCGGCGCAGGGTCGCGGGGTAGTCCTCGATGGCCTTGAGCATGCCCCTCAGTATATTGATTTCATTGCGATCCGGATGCAGCCGGTTGTAGAGCCGGCGCAAGCGCCGCATCAAATGGCGCGGATTCGCCGGGTCGAGGAACTCGAGCTCGACCAGCACGGCCTCGAGGTGCGCATAGAAGCGTTCCAGTTCCTCCAGGCTGACCGGTTGCCCGTCGGGATCGTCCGAGGCCGACCGCGCGCTCTCGACGCCCGCGCCCGCGCGCAGGGCATAGAGCTCGTAGGCGACGATCTGCGCGGCCGCGGCGAGATTCAGCGACGGGAATGCCGGATTCGACGGTATATGGAGCTGGTACTGACAGCGATCGAGTTCGTCGTTGGTCAGACCCGAATGCTCGCGCCCGAAGACCACCGCGGCCTGCGCGTCCGGGCGCGCCGCGGCGATCAGCGCCGCGCATTCGCGCGGCGTCAGTCGCGGGCAGGCGATCGCGCGCGGACGCGCGCTGGCGCCGATCACCAGCGCGCAATCGGCGACGGCCTCGTCGAGCGTCGCGCGGACCTCTGCGTTCGCCAGCAGGTCGTCGGCGCCGGACGCGCGCGCCGTCGCCTCGGCGTTCGGGAAGTGTCGCGGCTCGACCAGCCACAGGCGATCGAGCGCCATGTTCTTCATCGCGCGCGCCACCGCGCCGATGTTGCCGGGGTGCGTCGTGCCGACCAGCACGATCCTGATCTGTTCCGTCATTGTCGGGGGCCGCGCCGCCTCCACTGATCGCGTGACAAGGCCCGGATGATACAGGATTTGCCGCCGCGCCCGAAGCGAGCGGGCGGCGCCCGGCAGGCCGCCGCGGTATCTGCTATCATGTGCAGCCTGTGCGGCTTCGGTCGCCCCATCGGTAACGCGAATGCACCCGGCACTCAATATCGCAATCAAGGCCGCCCGCAAGGCCGGCAACGTGATCCTGCGCGGCATGGACCGCCTCGACGCCCAGAACGTCTCGCTGAAGGGCAAGAACGACTATGTCAGCGACGTCGATCGCCAGGCCGAGCGCGAGATCGTCGCGGTGCTGCGCAAGGCCTATCCGAGTCACGCGATCCTCGCCGAGGAAGGCGGCGCCCAGGCCGGCGACGACTACCAGTGGATCATCGACCCGCTCGACGGCACGACGAACTATGTGCACGGCTTTCCGCAGTTCGCGGTGTCGATCGCGCTGACGCATCGCGGCCGGCTCGAGGCAGGGATCGTCTACGACCCGCTGCGCGAGGAGATGTTCACCGCGTCGCGCGGCGCCGGCGCCCTGCTGAACGATCGCCGCCTGCGCGTCACCCAGTTGAAGGGGCTCGAAGGCGCCCTGCTCGGCACCGGCTTCCCGTTCCGGCAGCAGGAACACCTGCCTGCCTATGTCGAGATGTTCAAGGCGCTGCACAACGGCACCGCCGGCATCCGCCGGGCGGGGTCGGCCGCGCTCGACCTCGCCTATGTCGCCGCCGGCCGCCTCGACGGCTTCTGGGAGATCGGGTTGAGCCGCTGGGACATGGCGGCCGGCGTGCTGCTGATCCGCGAGGCCGGCGGCATGGTCTGCGACTTTTCCGGCGGCGAGGACTTCCTCGACACCGGCAACATCGTCGCCGGCAATGCGAAGATCCTGAGCGCGATCCTGCAGGGGATCACGCCGCACCTGACGCCGCCGCTCGCGCGCTGAGCGCCGTCTTGCTTTCTGCGTCCGATCAGGTAATGTCAGACCTGTAAGGCTTCCGGAGGCGATCATGCACCAGGCGAAGATACCCCTGATCCTCGACGCCGACGACGTCGCCAATCTGCTCGGCAGCGACGGCATCGTCATCGTCGACCTGTCCAACGAATCGATCTACGATTCCGGCCACATCCCGGGCGCGGTGCACATCGAGGCCGGCGATCTCGTCGATGCGAAACCACCGGTGATGGGGCTGCTGCCGCCCGAGGCCGCGCTCAGCGAGCTGTTGTCGGCCGCAGGCATCCGCCCGGATCATCACGTCATTGCCTACGACGGCGAGAACACGCTGAAGGCCTGCCGCTTCCTGTGGACGCTCGACGTGATCGGCCATCGCGGTTTCTCGCTCTTGAACGGCGGACTGAATGCCTGGCTCGATGCCGGGCAGGAACTCGACGATGCGCTGCCGAACGTGACGCCGACCCGCTACCCGGTCAGCTATGATGCGAGCAGGATCGCCGACCGTGACTACATCCTCGCGCGCCTGGACGACCCCGACGTCATCGTGCTCGACACCCGCTCCGAGCTCGAGTACAACGGCGTCGATCGCCGCGCCGCCCGCGGCGGCCACATCCCCGGCGCGCGCAACCTCGACTGGACGCGCACCGTGATCGGCGGCGGCGACTTCCGCTTCCGTCCGGTGGAAGAAGTCCGCGCGCTCTACTTTCACGAGAACGTGACCTCGGACAAGGAGATCATCGTCCACTGCCAGACCCATATGCGTTCCTGCCACAGTTACATCCTGCTGAAGGCGCTCGGCTTTGAGCGCCTGCGCGGCTATCCGGGCTCGTGGTCGGACTGGGGCAATCGACCGGAGACGCCGATCGAGCACTGACGCCCGCCTACGCGACGGTGGTCGCAACGAGACGACGGCGCCATACCAGTACCAGCACGGCCGCTACGATATACATCAGCAGCGAATAGACAGCCGCCGGCACCGCCATCGCCGGGGCCGCGAGCACACCGGCCGCGATCGCGATCGCCGTGCCGCCGCTTTGCATCGCGACCTCGATCGTGATCGCGGAGCGCCGCGCATCGGACAGCCGTAACAGTCCGCAGCTGAACCATGCACACAGGATCCCGAGCAGGCACAATGTCAGCGCCGCCGGTCCCGCCGCGATCAGCATCCCCGGCAGCGCCGCCCTTTCCCGCAATACCAGTACGACGATCACCAGGACCAGTGCCGCTACCGCAACGCCGGTGACCCAGGGCCGCACTCGGTTCGCCAGCGCCGGCAGGAAATGACGCAGCGCCATACCGGTGACCACCGGCAGCAGCACCATGACCACGATGCGCTCCGAGGTGTCGGCCAGCGACAGCGAAAACTCGGTGGTACTGCCCGCGAACCACGCCATCGCGAGCCCGACGTAAAACGGTATCGTCAGGACCGGGACCAGCTTGCTGACCGAGGTAAGCGCCAGCGACAAGGCCGTATCGCCGTGGGCCAGGTGGGTGAACAGGGTCGATGTCGATGCCGATGGACTTGCGGCGAGCAGCACCAGCCCCACCGCCAAGGCCGGCGGCAGCGTGTAAATCCATGCAATCATCAAGGCGAGCAAGGGGAATACAAGATACATGTTCAGCAGGCCGGCCACGGCAGCCAGCGGCGCCGACACCAGCGCAGTGAAATCCGCCAGCCTCAGGCCCATGCCGACGCCCAACATCATCGCGGCAATCACCAGCGGCAGCATGACATTGATGGGAATCCCTGCTTCCACCCCCCCCTCCTCGAATCTCAGCGCCTGCGCGCCCGCAAAAGCTTAGCGGGAAACGAGGGTCGGAGTATTATATTCGCTCAGACCAGTTGAGTTGTTACAGTCCGCAGAAAGGAAGGATCGTGGACAAAACCGGCGCCGTCATCGACCATATATATTCCGCCGCCACAGACCGTGACGCATGGCCGAGAGCCGTACAGTCCCTGCAGGGGCTTTTTGCCTCCAATTCAACCGGGCTCTATTCGGTCGATGCGAGGCGCCAGGGCGTGTCGATTATCGACGTCCGCGACATCGATCCCGATTACGTCCGCGCCTATGTGGATCGCTATCTGCACGACAACCCCTGGTCCCCGGTACCGTCATACCAGCGTCCGGGCGTGATTCGCACCGATCGCTCGCTCGACGATCACTATGGCCAGCCTGGTTATTATCGCAGTACCGGATTCTTCAACGAGTGGATGAGACCGCAGGATTTCATCTATTCCCTCGGCGTCAACCTGCTTGCGGACGAGCGCATACAGGTCAAGCTCTACCTCTACAGGTCGCGGCAGGGTGGTGCGTTTTCACGTCGCGAGATCGACCGCTTCCAGTTGCTGGTCGGTCATCTGCGCAACGCCGCGACCATCGCGCAACGGCTTGCGCTCAGCGAATCCCGCGCGCTCGACTCACTACACGTCATCGACCGCCTGACATTCGGCATCGCATTTCTCGATGAGGAAGGGCGGCTGATGCACGCCAACCGCTTCGCCGGAACGCTGTTTCGCGAGCATGACGGCCTTTGCTGCAGGGACGGCCGCATCACCACACTGCACCGCGCAGATGACAGACAACTGACCGCCTCGGTCAAGGCCGCGCTGGCCATTCACCAGGGCCGCGGCATCGACGCGCCCTGCCCGATCAATGCGCGCAGGAAGTCCCCGCACGCACGCGCGCTCAGCGTGCTCGCCACGCCGCTGCCGCGCCGGCCCGATCACCCGTTCGCCCCTCGCTCCGCCGCGGTCGCCCTGATCGTCTCCGCTCCGGAACAGGGACCGACGATCCCGTCGGAGTGGCTGCGGCGCCGATACGGCCTGACCGGGACAGAAACGCGCCTGGTGCAATGCCTGGTTCTCGACGCGTCGCTGCGGATCGCCGCCGACAGCGCGGGTCTCAGCTATGAGACCGCGCGCTGGTATCTCAAACGCATCTTCCAGAAGACCGGCGCGTCGCGGCAATCCGACCTTGTCCGGCGCCTTCTTTCCGAGCAAGTGCCGATATTGTCCGACTGACGCCCCGGGGATAGCAATCTCAGGAACGGGCGGATCGCGAAACGCGGCGTCTCAGCGCGGCGGCGGCGACCAGCAGCAGCACCAACGCTCCGGGTCCGGCCGAACCGCCACCACCGCCGCCCGAGCTGTTACCGCCATTACCACCATTACCGCCATTACCGCCATTACCGCTGTCGTCGAGCGCGACCCGGAAGACCACCCCGCAATCGATCGGGCCTATGACCGATCCACAGTCCCCGCCGCCGCCGTTCCTGGCCGTCCCGTATAACTGCCCGTCGCTGGCCATGATCACGCCGTTGAGCGAAATGCCCAGACCGGCGTTAACCAGGTCCGCGAGGCGGACCAGCGGCGTCAGCGTACCCGCGGTCGTCAGCCTGAAGACACCGCTCGCGGTGCCGTAGAGATTGCCATCGTCGCCGACGACCAGGCCGCCGGCCGGGCCGGCAAGTCCGTCCGCGACAATATTGAAGGCATGCACGATCTCGAAGTTATCGCCATCCGGATCCAGCCGGAAGATCGTGCCGCCATTGTTGATGCCGCCCAGCGAATTCATCCCGTAGAGCTTGCCGTCGGGTCCCTGGACCAGCGGCCCGGATGGCGACTGGCCGGACTCGGTAAAGCTGTGCAGGACCTCGTAGTCGCCGTCCGCGGTGATGCGGAACACGGTCCCGCAAGACGGAGTGATGCAGTCGCCGAATACCGGCGTTACGCCGTAGAATGCGCCGTCCTCGCCTTCGATGAGCGCCGCACGCGGCCCTGCGCCGGGGAGACCATTGAAGCTGTGCAGCAGCGTGACCTCGCCGGCCGGCGTCATGCTGAACACCGTGCCGACGGTCGTTGCCCCACCGCTGCTGGTCGTGCCGTAGAAGTTGCCGTCGCTGCCGAACACCAGCGCCCCGACCGGCGCGGCGGGATTGCCGACACCGCCGAAGGAATGCAGCCACTCGAAGTCGCCTGCGGTTGTGACGCTGAAGGCCGTGCCGATATTCGGCGCCGGCCCGAACAATTGCGAGATCCCGTAGAGCTTGTCGTCAGGACCCGGCGTGAGGCCGGCCGGGAGCTGGCAACCGTGCAATCCGCTGATCATCGAGTGCAGGCGTTCGAACGCGCCGCCCGGGGTCACGCTGAAGATAGTCCCGCAATCGTCGTCGCCGCCCTCACTCGCCGTGCCGTACAGCACACCGTCGATCTCGACCAGTCGCGAGACCGGCCACCTGCCGTCCTGGTCGTTGCCGTCGTCGAAGGCATGGATTACCTGGAGTACATTCGCTGCGGCCAGCGCCGTTGCCGGCAGCGCCAATGAGGCCGCCAGCAGGATCCCGAATCCCGCGACCAGCACACGTCTGGCTGTCCGGTCCGGCGGCGTGACGCACCCTGTCAATAGATTCCTGTCAAAGGGTTCCAATTGCATGCTCCCGATTGATTGCCATATGGCTGCCGCCAGTGTCCCCGGACTGCTGTCCCGGCACACCCCCCAAATGAGGATTACGAAACCCCGGTAACCCGGCCCTGTATTCTCGTATACTGGCTGCGAAAGACCACGACCCGGCTCCCGGCCGGAACACACCATAGAAATGAAGAAATGAAAAGGCGCATTTCGAGCTGCGCGTGCTGTTTGTTTGGTCTCTGGATACCGGTCACCACGGTGCTGGCGGAGACCGCCGGTAACGAGACCGCAACACACTCATTGCCGACCATCCTGATCACGCCGGAGTGGCGACCGGTCGAGGCCCAGCAGTTCGCCGGGACCGTTCGTCATTACGACAGCGCCGCGCTCGACCGCAGCGGTATCCAGAACACCATCGATCTCCAGTACAAAGTGCCGAGCTTCGTCTTCAAGACCAATTCAGTCCTTGGCCAGCCCTATCTGCGCGGGGTCGGCAGCGACTTCATCTCGGCGGGCGCGGAATCGAGCGTCGCGACCTTCATCGACGGCGTCTACCTGCCGCGCGCCTACGATACGATCGTCGATTTCTTCGACGTTGCGCGCGTCGAGGTCATTGCGGGACCACAGGGCGTGCATCTCGGACGCAACGTCGCTGGCGGCGCGGTCAGCATCCATACCCGCGACCCCGAACCGGTGTACTCGGGCTATGCCGATGTCCAGGTCGGCAGTTATGACGAGCGCCGTATCCGCGGCGCGCTGAACCTCCCGCTCGGCGATCCGTCGCTGGTCCTCCGCGTCGCCGGCGCGGCGGCACAGCGCGATGGCTATGTCGACAACGTCTTCCTCGGCATCGACGAAAACGACGAGAACTATTACGCGCTGCGCACCAAGCTCTTGTATGCGCCGACACCGCGTTTCTCGTTGCTGCTCGCCGGCGAGCATCATCGCGAAGACAGTTCCCGCGCGCTCGGTTCGCAACCCGATCCGGGTGTCGGCGCCAACGGCGGGATATTGATCGGCGGCGTCGTGCCGGACAACCCGCGCCAGGTCACCGAGAACATCGCGCCGGACATTCGCATCGACGCGGACCGCTACAGCGCCCGCGCCGGGTGGCGTGGCGATGATATCTCTCTGCTGTCAACCACCGCTTTCCTGAAGACGCGCGCCAGGCTCGCGCTCGACCTCGACGGCACCGACGCCGACTACTCCGCGAACTACCCGAGCGGCGAATCGGAGACGCTGATGCAGGAGATTCGCGCGTCCTCACCGACGGAGCGCAGGCTGGCATGGACCGCAGGCGTGTTCCTGCTGCGCGAGGACGCCGCCCAGCGGCTCGACGTCCGCCTGCCGCAGAGCGGCACGCGCAACCAGCCCGATGGCCATGTCGATACCCGCTCGCGGGCGGCGTTTGCCGAAGTCGCGTGGCGCTTCGCACCCGCCTGGCGCACGCGGCTTGGAGTCCGTCACAGTCATGACCGACGGACGATCGATCTGACCCGTACCGTCACGAACCCGGACGGCACCGCGGTCACGACCCAGCAGGAGAGCCGAAGCTGGGAGGCGATCACACCGGAACTCGGTCTCGAGCACACCCCCGATCCCGACCGCCTTTATTACGCGACGGTGGCACGCGGCTACAAGGCCGGCGGGTTCAACACCTCGGCGATCCAGCCGCCATTCGATCCGGAGTTTCTGCTGGCATGGGAGGCCGGTTTCAAGATCACCCTGCCGCGACAGCGGCTCCGCGTCAACGCGGCGCTGTTCTACTACGACTACCAGGACCTTCAGTTGAATACCCCGCCGACCGACGCAGTCGGCGCCTTCCCGAGAGTCATCAACGCGGCCGAGGCTTCGATTCGCGGCCTCGATCTCGACGTGCTGGCAAGGCCCTGGCGGGAACTCGAACTGTCGCTTGGCGCGACGCTGCTCGACGGCCGCTTCGACGACTTCGTCTCGCTCGATCCGAACAATCCGGGTGTCGACCCGGACCGTAGCGGCAACCGCCTGCCGCAGGCCCCGGAAGTCTCCCTGCATGCCGGCGCGGGCTACGACTGGGCGGTCGACCGCGGTATCGTCTCACTGGGCGTCGAGTACCGCTACCAGTCCGCGATCTGGTTCAACATCTATGAGGACCCCGCCGTCCGCCAGGGCGCCTATGGCCTCTTCAACGCCCACCTCGCCTTCGAAAGTCACGGCGGCCGCTGGTACGCCGAACTCCATGGCCGCAACCTCGGCGACCGGCTGTACGCGCAGACCATCCTCCGCAATGACCCGCTGACCGGCATCAAGCGTCACTGGGGCGCGCCGCGGACGGTGGGGTTGAGGGTTGGGTACCGGTGGTGAGAGGCGCGGCCCGGGGGATACAGATAGAACCGGCTGTACATCGACATGGTGATATAATGTGCTGACCTTCCCCCGCCATCCTGGCGGACTTGGATTGATGACCCTGACAGGCGGGTCGTTGATGGACACACGCACATACTCTGTATGATTCCCCCGAGCATATCACCACGCACCGGTGGGTTGCTCGTTGCCCTGGCCCTGTCCGTCCTGTCTGTGCAGGCCAGTGTAGCGGCTATTGACGGCCATGATGGCTACCACTACGGCGCTGCCGCAATCGGCGACTGCGGCGCGATCATGCGCAGCGACAACGTCGTGCTGTACCGCTTCGATCGAACACGCGACGGTTGCGGGCCGCGCCCCAGCCTGATCCTCGGTTCCGACGGACATCTCTACGGGACGACGCTCGATGGCGGACCCCGCACGCCCGGCAGCCTGCCGGCGATTGCAGGCGGCACGGTCTTTCGCCTGACGTTGGATGGCGTGTTCACACTGCTGCATGCGTTCGGCAGCGACGAACCCGAGGATGGCTGGCGCCCGGGCATCGGCCTCGTCGAAAGGCCCGACGATGGCTTCTACGGCGTCACCGAGCGCGGTGGAAACGGCTGTGCCGAATGTGGGACGATCTTCCGGATTGGCGCCGACGGGTCGTTCTCGCGGCTGCACGCATTCAGCGGCGGAGATGGCGCTGCACCCTCGTCGGCGCTGACGCTTGGCCACGATGGGAAACTCTATGGTGCCACCGATGGCAGCGTGACCGGCATTGCAACGCTGTTCAGCATCACGACCGACGGTCAATTCGAACTGCTGCGGACCGAGACCGTTGGATCAGCCCTCTCGACAACACAGACTCTAGCGGTCGAAATGCTGGCGACGGTGCAAACCACGGAGTTTCCGTTGCCGCAAACTGCACTGCTAGACAATTTCAATCGCCCTGACAATTTCGTTTCACTTGGCGAGAGCTGGCCAACCTTTCCGCTTTTCTACGGCGGTCTAGTCGAGAGCACTACTTGGATTCAGAGCAATACCGTCACGGGTCCTTCGACGAGTATTGGCGGAAATTACTGGAATACCCCCCTCCCGGCAGACCAGGAGGTATACGGTTACTTCTACTGGCTCGCATACGATACGAATGGTCTCACAGTCCGTTATGATCCCGTTACCGGCAACGGTTACGCGATCAACTGGGACGGCTCACGCCTGTCTCTGTACCGGGTCAATAACAATCAGTTCTTACTCCCTGAACTTGCTTTCACGAACACCCTCGAGATGGGTATCGGCCCAGCCGGAGAACCCGCGCTCTGGCTCGGCCTGCGCGCAATCGGCGATAAGATCTCGGTCTGGCGACGGTCCACGGATAGTGACCCGTGGACGAAGATCCTCGAGGTCACGAACAACTTGGTCGCCGGTCCCGGCCATGTCGGCTTCCATCTCTACCATTCTAGTCAGCACCTCGACGATATCCATGCCGGCGGGATAGCAATCGTGCCCGACGATCCCGATGATGGCGGCAGTGGTAACGGTGGCGGTGGCGGTGGCGATGGCGGTGGCGGTGGCGGTGGCGGCGGTGATGATGACGGCAGTGGCGGTGACGGCAGTGGTGGTGACGACAATGGTGGTGACGGCAACGGAGGCGACAATGACAACCCACCGGTCACTTCCGGCGGCGGTGGCAGCGGCGCGCTCGATCCGCTGTGGATTGCCCTGCTGATACTGGCGGGTCGGACCACGACAACCCTCTGTCCCGCAAGGATTTCACGTCGAAAATCACGCTGATTTCGGCCCTCCCGGGTGATTTTCGACCCCGAAATGACACCCTCGATACTGTTCAGGACGCCCGCCCTCTGTTAAAACCGCCATTTCGGGGCCAAAATGGCCCGAATTGGCCGGCGAGCGCGAATGTCTGGCCGTTCCCAACCCCATATCCCAGAAAAACAACGTGTTATCAAGGTCCGACCCCGGCGGTCATACGCCGATGATGCAGCAGTATTTCCGGCTCAAGGCGGAGCATCCGGCGTTGCTGCTGTTTTACCGGATGGGGGATTTCTACGAGCTGTTCTATGACGATGCGCGGCGGGCGGCGGAGTTGCTCGATATCACGCTGACGGCGCGCGGGCAGTCGGGCGGGGAACCGATCCCGATGGCGGGGGTGCCGTTTCATGCGGTCGACGGTTATCTCGCGAAGCTCGTCGAACAGGGCGAGTCGGTCGCGATCGCCGAGCAGATCGGCGATCCGGCGAAGAGCAAGGGACCGGTCGAGCGCAAGGTCGTGCGCATCGTCACGCCGGGGACGATCACCGACGAGGCGCTGCTCGACGAGCGCCGTGATGTCCTGCTCGCGGCGATTCGCAAGTCCGATGAGACCTGGGGCATCGCGACCCTCGATCTGTCGAGCGGCCGCCTCATCCTGCTCGAGGTCACCGGCGACCAGGCGCTCGCCGACGAGCTGGAGCGGTTGAAGCCGGCCGAACTGCTGCACGGCGAGGACCAGGCCCTGCCCCAGGCCGTCAGGGGCCGGCGCGGTTTGCGCGCCCGCCCGCCGTGGCACTTCGAACACGAACACGCGCAGACGCGCCTGACCGCGCAGTTCGGCGTGCGCGATCTCCGGGGCTTCGGCTGCGATCCTTATCCGCACGCGATCGCCTCGGCCGGTTGCCTGATCGAATACGCGCGCGAGACCCAGCGCGCCGCGCTGCCGCACCTCCAGCCGCCGCGGGTCGAACTGCCCGGCGACGCGATCGTCATCGACGCGACCAGCCGCCGCAATCTCGAACTCGAGACCAGCCTCGCCGGCCGCCGCGAGCATACCCTCGCCTGGGTCATGGACCAGACCCGCAATCCGATGGGCAGCCGGATGCTGCGCCGCTGGATCAACCGGCCGCTGCGCGACCACGGGCTGCTGCGCCGCCGCCAGCATGCGATCGGCGCGCTGCTCGACGCGCGCGCCCATCCCCCTTTGCAGGATCACCTGCGCACGATCGGCGACGTCGAGCGTGCGCTGGCCCGCATCGCGCTGAAGTCCGCGCGCCCGCGCGACCTCGGCCTGCTGCGTGATGCGCTCGGCGCGCTGCCGCGATTGCATGAACTCCTCGCCCGGGCCGATTCGCCGCTGCTCGGCGAACTCGCGACCCGTCTCGGCGAACATCCCGAATTGCATGCGCTGCTCGCGCGCGCGCTGATCGACAATCCGCCGGCGACGATCCGCGACGGCGGCGTCATCGCCGACGGCTATGATGCCGAACTCGACGAGCTGCGCGGCCTCGGCGAGAACGCCGGCGCCTTCCTGCTCGAACTCGAACGCCGCGAACGCGAGCGCAGCGGCATCCCGAACCTGAAGGTCAGCTACAACCGCGTGCACGGCTATTACATCGAGATCACCCGCGCGCGCGCCGACCAGGTCCCGGCCGACTACATCCGCCGCCAGACGCTGAAGGGCGCCGAGCGCTATATCACGCCCGAGCTCAAGGCCTTCGAGGACAAGGCGCTGTCGGCGCAGGAACGCGCGCTCGCGCGCGAGAAGGCGCTGTACGACGCCCTGCTCGATGCGCTGATCCCGCACCTCGGCGAACTCCAGGCCACGGCCGCCGCGATCGCCGAGATCGACGTCTTCGCGAATCTCGCCGAGCGCGCCGAGACCCTGAACCTGAATCCCCCGGAATTCAGCGATGCCCCCGGCATCGCGATCGACGGCGGCCGCCACCCGGTCGTCGAGGCGGTCCTCGACCACCCCTTCGTCGCCAATGACACGAGGCTCGACGATCGCCGCCGCATGCTGATCATCACCGGCCCGAACATGGGCGGCAAGTCGACGTACATGCGCCAGAACGCGCTGATCGTGATCCTCGCGTCTATCGGCAGCCATGTCCCCGCCGAACGCGCGGTGATCGGCCCGATCGACCGCATCTTCACCCGCATCGGCGCCGGCGACGAGCTCGCCGAGGGCCGCTCGACGTTCATGGTCGAGATGACCGAGACCGCGAACATCCTGCACAATGCGACCGACCGCAGCCTCGTGCTGATGGACGAGATCGGGCGCGGCACCAGCACCTTCGACGGCCTGTCGCTGGCCTGGGCCTGCGCCGACTATCTCGCGCGCGAACTGCGCGCGTTCACGCTGTTCGCGACCCATTATTTCGAACTGACCGCGCTGCCCGAGCTCGCGCCGGGGATCGCCAATGTCCATCTCGACGCCGTCGAGCATGGCGACGGCATCGTCTTCCTGCACGCGCTGCGCGACGGTCCTGCGAATCGCAGCTACGGCCTGCAGGTCGCCGCCCTCGCCGGCATCCCGCCGGCGGTGATTGCCGCGGCACGCGCCCGCCTGCTCGAACTCGAGCGTGACGCGGCCGGCCGCGCCGCCGCCGACGCGCGGCCACAACTACCGCTGTTCACTGCGCCAGCGGAGGACCCGCCGGCGCTCGCCGCGCTGCGCGCGCTCGATCCCGACGCCCTCTCCCCGCGCGAGGCGCTGGAGACGCTTTACAGGCTGAAATCGCTGCTGAAAAAGTGAGGGTCCGGCGTCGCTTGCTATTGGCGCTTTTCGCGGCGACGGATTAAAATACGCCGATAACAAACAGCAGCATCAGGAGGGACGCATGACCTTTGTCGTGACCGAGGAATGTATCAAGTGCAAATACACCGACTGCGTCGAGGTTTGCCCGGTCGACTGCTTTCATGAAGGCCCGAACTTCCTGGTCATCGATCCCGACGAGTGCATCGACTGCACGCTGTGCGAACCCGAGTGCCCGGTCGAGGCGATCCACCCCGAGGACGACGTCCCCGCGCACCAAATGGAATACGTCGCACTGAACGCCGAGCTCGCGAAACTCTGGCCGGTCATCACCGAGAAGAAGGACGCCCCGGCCGACGCCGACGACTGGGCGCAGGTCAAGGACAAGCTCCAGTATCTCGAGCGCTGACGGTCGCCCATTCCCGCCATCCCGCGAGCAGCGGAAAATACAGTCCGAGCCGGATCGGGCGTGATTCGCGCCGACTGATCAGCGCGGCATAGCCTTCGAGCTGCGCGCGGTAGCGCGCCTGCTCGCGGTCCAGAAACGCATCGACGCCGCCGCCTTCGTGCGCGCCGGTCTTGTAGTCGATGATCCAACGCACGCCGTCGGCATCGACGAAGGTGCGATCGATGATCGCAGTGACGATGCCGCCCTCTCCGACCGTGCTCAATGCGTATTCGCAGCGCGCGTCCTCATGCTCCGGATCGAGGATCCAGCGCCCGCGCGCATCCGCGAACGTCGTCTCGAGCGCGGCGACGATACGCGCGACCGCGTCATCGATGCCTGCCGCCGGCACGCCGTGTCGCGCCAGCGCGGTCGCGGCGACCGTGCGCAGCCGCGCCGGATCGAGCGCCGAGAAGTCGCGAATGCCGCGACGACCGCAGTGCTGCAGCAAGCGATGCGCAACGCTGCCGACGTGGCGCGCGGTCTCGCCGGCCCACTCGAATTCGACCGCGCCGTAGACACGCTCCTCGAGCGCCGCAACTGCCGGCAGCGAAAGGTCCGGCGCCACCGGGGCCGGGGGGACGGACCAGTCCACGGCGAGTCTGCGCAACGGCGCCGGCGGGGTCACGGCCGTATCATCCTCGCCGTCATCGACCGCCGGTGCAGCAAGCGCCGCGGCTGCGGCCGCGAACTCCGCCTCGACGACCGGCCACAAGCGTGCCAGCAGCGACTGCTTCTCCGGGGCGCCGGGCGCAATGGTTTCGCCGTCGCTGCGCGCGCGCACATGACCGAGCAGCCGCAGGCGCCTCTTCGCGCGGGTGGCCGCGACATAGAGCAGGCGGCCGTCCTCGAACAGGGACTTCTCGCGCTGTAATCGCTCGATGAAGGCATAGATCGGATCATCGTCTTTCCCGCTTTCGCGGATCGGCGCGAGCAACAGATCGCCCTGCGGGCGTTCCATCCACATCAGCAGACTCTGGCCGTCGTTGCGCGTGCGACGGCCGAGACCGGGCACGATCACGGTATCGAACTCGAGGCCCTTGGCCTTGTGGACGGTCATGATCTGCAGGCGCGGGTCGGCGGCGGTATCGGGTCGGGCGGACAGGCTGTCGACGCGCGAGAACAGGGTGCGGCGATCGACGAGATCGCCCGCGGCCGACAGTTCGTCGAACAGATCGAACAGCACGCCGGCGTCCTCGAGGTCATGCAGACCCTCGACGCAGGCCGGCCCGCCGAGCGCACGCCACACCCCTTCGACCTGGCGGCGCAGGCTGCGCCGGCGACGCGCGGCGAGCGCGGGTCCGATCACCGCGCGCAGCCGCTCGAGCCGGCGGTGCCCGTCGTCACCGAGGCGAGCGCGCCGGTCGGGATCCTCGATCAACGACCAGACTGCCGCGTTGCCGGCATCGGCGAGCAGCGCGTGCAGATCCCGCAGGGTCAGGCCGCACCAGGGCGCGCGCAGAATCGCGAGCCAGGACAGGCGATCGCCGGGGTGCGTCAACGCGCAGGCCAGCGCGATCAGGTCGCGGATCACCGGTCGATGCCCGAGGCGCTCGATCTCGACGGCGCGGAAGGTCCGCCCGGCCGCCTTCAGCGCCTGCAGCGTCTCGACGAGATGTGAACGCGTGCGCACGAGGATGGCGACGCTCCCGTTCGGGTCCTCGGCGAACGCGGCCTCGACCTGTGACAGCACCGCGGCGCCCTCCCCGCGCGGATCGTTGCCGATGAGCGGATGCACGGTCACCGCGTCGCCGTCGAGCGCATCGTGATGCGCGATCGACGGCGCGTAGGTCACCGCGCCGCGGCCGATGTCCTCGACCGCGGGCAATACGCGCGCGAAGGCCGCGTTGACCCAGCCGATGACGCCGGCCTGCGAGCGAAAGTTGACGACGAGTTGCAGCGGTTCGAGCGCGACGCTGCCGATTCCTTCGCGGCGCGCGCGCAGATACAGGCCGACCTCGGCCTCGCGGAAGCGATAGATCGACTGCATCGGGTCGCCGACGAGAAACAGCGTGCGGCCGTCGCCGGGCGTCCAGCCGGCGGTCAGGCGTTCGAGCAGCTGATACTGGCCGAGCGAGGTGTCCTGGAACTCGTCGACGAGGACATGCTGTATGCGCTCGTCGAGTAACAGCGCGAGATCGGTCGGCGCGTCTTCGCCGCCGAGCGCGGCGCGCGCGGCCTGCGCGACGCGGATGAAGTCGACCTCGCCGCGCTCGCGAAAGATCACCTCCAGCATGCCGGTCGCCACGCGCAGCAGTTGCGCGAGCGCCTCGACGGTCTCCCATTGCGCGTCGCTGTAGTACGGCGGCGGCAACCCGCAGGCGTCTGCCAGCAGCTGGCGCAGCGCCTCGTCACCATGCAGCCGGTTGAGCAGCGCCAGCATGCGGTCCTTGTATTCCTTGCAACGCGCCTTCTCGCCGGCGCCGACGCCGCCCGAGGGCGGCGGGAATCCATCGCGCGCGGTCACCGTCTTTCGCCAACCGGAGTCCTGCGTCAACAGCATCCCCGCGATCTCGCGCCAGGCCACCGCGTCTTCGGGACGCGTGCCGGGCAGGCCGGACGACAGCGCCTCCGTCAGCCCCATCGTCTTCCCGGCCGCGGCCAGGTTTTCCGCCGCATAGCGCAGCAGGGTCACGAGTTCATCGACCACGTCGTCCGGCATGGCTGCGCGCAGCGGCGCCAGCGCCTCGCCGATGACCGTCGCCAGTGTCGCCTCGAGCTCGGCGCGGTCGACGCGCCCGAGGTGGCGCAGCCACTGGTCGCGCTGCGCGAGCATGCCCGCGATCAGCCCCTCGACCTTCGGCAGGTGGTTGTCGAGATGCGCGATCAGATGCGCGATCGCATCCGACCATTGCTCGCCGGACTCGATCTCGAGGATCGTCAGCCGCGCGGCCTCGCGATACAGCGGTTGCGCATCCTCGACGACGCGCGGCGCGGCGCCGAAGCCGGACAACACCGGCATGCGCCGCGCCAGCGACGCGCACAAGGCGTCGATCGTCATGACCCGCAGCCGCGACGGATTGTCGCGCAGTCCCCAGCCATGCCGCCGGTCGGCCGCGAGAACGGCCGCGCCGAGTTCGCGCGTCAGCCGCTTGTGCGCCTCCTCGCCGGGATCGGGCGGCGCGGCGGCGCGATCGACCGCCTCGAGGATGCGATTGCGCATCTCGGCGGCGGCCTTGTGCGTGAAGGTCAGCGCGAGGACCTCCTCGGGCGAATCGACGCGCGCGAGCAGGGCGAGGAATCGCTGCGCGAGCAGCTCGGTCTTGCCGGAGCCGGCCGGGGCCTGGACGATGAACGAGGCCTCCGGCGCGATCGCGCGGACGCGGGCCAGTCGATCGAGCTCGACCGGACTCATCCGCCTGCCTCCGACTCGTCGAGATCGGGGCCGCCGTCGGCCGGCGACGTCGATTCATGGATGCGGCACAGCGGCGTCAGTCCGCAGTGCGCGCAGGTCTTGCCGGGATTCTTCGGGTCGACCTTTGCATCGCCGGCGCGAAAGGCCTCGCCGAGCCCGGTCAGCACGCGCCGCCATCCTTCGATCAGTCCCGGCCAGCCGCCCGCTTCATCGGCGGCCCTGGTCCGCTCGAAGGCCTTGACGTTCGGCACGACCTCATCGTCCCGCGCGACGCCGATCCACTTGGAAGCGCCGGGCCGGATCTGCGCGAACAGCACCGCGCCGAGCTGCTCGCCGACCAGCAGGCTGTACAGCGGTAGTTGCGGCTGGTCGGGCCGATCGCCGATCCATGCACCGCTCCCGACTTCGCCGGTCTTGTAATCGATGATCGCGAGACTGCCGTCGGCCAGACGATCGATGCGGTCGATGCAAACCTCCGCCGCAACCCCGCCGGCCGTGACCGTCGCGCGCTGCTCGACCGCCTCGACCGTGAAATCGCCGCGCGCGTCCTCGAACTCGACCCACTCGCGCACGACGCGCAGCAGGCGCCGGCGCTCGAGGGCGCGGAAGCGCTCGGTGAATAGCTGCGGCCGTTCCGCCGCTTCCGCGTCGACGACGCCGTCGACGATGCGCCCCAGCAAGGCATCGAGTCCCGCGCGATCGAGCGCGCGCAGCGCCGCCTGCGACCCGAGTTCGCGCCACAGGCGCTCGAGCACCTGATGCAGCAGGGTGCCACGCCGTGACGCCGGCAGTCCGATCTCCGGTTCCTCGAGCGGCTTGACGCGCAGGCGCAGGCGCGCGAAGGCCCGGAACGGACAGGCCGACTGATGTTCGAAGATCTGGCTGCCGCCGCGCGCCTGTGCCGCGGCCAGCGCCGGGCCGCGGGCATCGCCGATCGTCTCGATGACGCCGGGTTGGCGACCGGCTTCGTGAATCGCCAGTTCATGCGACGCATCGATCCCGACGCCGGGCAACGGCCATGCCTGCCTGTCGAGCGATGCGATCAGCGGGCTCGGTCGCAGCACGCGATCGGCCTCGCCCAGCGGATAACTGACGCAGACCTCCGGCGCCGCCGCCAGCAAGCGCGCGGTGATGCGCTCCGCGACTGCGTACTCGCGTTCCGGCGAACTGCGCGGCAGGCCGAGCTGGCGCTGGACGGCAACCGGCAGGAACGGATTCGGTTCAGGCGCCTGTGGCCAGGCCGCGTCGTGCAGACCGAGCAGCCACAGGTGATCGAAGCCGAGGCCGGAGGCCTCGAGCAGGCCGAGGACCTGGATCGGCGCGTCGGGACGCTCGGGCTGGAACATGCGCTCATTGCATGCGCGGCGCAGTTGCGCGAGCGTCTGGCGGAATCCGCCCTCGGGTTGCACGCGGTCGAGCGCGCACAGGCCGGACACCAGCTCGCGGAAGGCATCGACGGCCTGGTATTCGTCGCTGTCGAGCGTGCGCTCGCCGGGCCAGCCGAGCATGCCGAGCAGGCCGAGAAAACGCTCGGCCCAGTCGCTCGGTCGAAGCCGGCGCGTGCGCAACGGCGTGGCGGCCTGGACGAGACGGGACAATATCGCGGCAAGCCGCGGACATGACGGGGTGAGCAGCGCCGCGCAGTCGATGCGGTCATCGCCGCGCTCGCGCAGGCGCGCGTCAAGGAGCGCGCGCGCCGCAAACTCCGTCTCGGCGCCGGCAAGAAACGGCGATCGCAACAAGACGCCGGCCTCGGCGAGGGTCAGGGCATCGCCCGCAAGCTCGAGCGCGAGCAGCGCGTCGTGCACGGGCGGACAGTCCGCGAGCGCGGCGCCGGCGGACAGGTTATAGAGCGGCGTGAATGCAGCGGCGCCCGGCAACGCCGCGCCGGGATGCAGCACGTCCTCGAAGACGCGCGCGACCTGCGCGCGCCGCGCGGGGAGATCGGGGACGACGATGCCGATGCGCGCATCCGGCCGCGCCGCGAGCCGTGCCCGCGCCCATTGCGCCGCGGCCTCGATCTCGGCGGCGGCATCCTTCAGTGGAATCAGCGTGCAATGACCGCGGGAATCGTCCGCTGCGATGACAGTGACTGCACACCCGGCAGCCGCGACCGCATCGAGCAATGCCTGCTGCTGCGGCGTGAACCCGTCGAAGCCGGCAAGCGCGAGCGACTGCGGCGGCGCCAGTTCACCGGATTCGATGCGCTCGCGGACCAGATCGGGCAGGCGCGCGTCGTCGATCCAGCCTTCCTCGCGGCAGCGCGCCTCGAAACGCGCAGACCAGTCGAGCCAGGCGCCGACATCGCGGCCGTAGTGGCGGTCGCGATCGAGTTCGACGCGCCACGCGATGCCGAGTCCGCGAGCCTCGGCCGCCTGGCGCGCGGTCGCCGGCACGCGCAACAGTGCCTGCCCGGCCTCGGATTCGTTGATGATGCGTTCCCACAGGGCACGCGTCTGATCGCTGCCGAGCAACAGTCCCGGCGCCGGCGTCGCGCCGTCGACCTGCTGCATCAACAGGGTTTCCCAGCAGCGCTGGAGCCATGCGCCCCACGGCAGGATATCGGGGGTCTCCCACACGGCGAGACCGTCGCGCCGCGCCCGCGCGGCATGCTGCCGTTGCAACGCGCGCGAGAGCCGCTTGTTCGCGGTGAGGATCGTCGAGCCCGGCCCGAACAGCGCGGGGTCCGGGCTCCCGGCTGCGCGCGCCGCGCGGGTTGTATCCGGTGTGGTCATCCCCTCCGCGCGCCGGCCCCGCGTTGCTGATGCCGGGCGCGGCTCAGTTGCCGAACTCTTCGTTCAGGTATTCGGCAAGCCGCGCCGGCGGGACATAGCCCGGCAGGGTCGTGCCGTCCTCGAGCACGAAGGTCGGCGTGCCGCGGACGCCGACGCGCGCCGCGATCTGCATGTGCTCGAGCACCGGATTCGGGCAGGTCTTCGCCGGAATCGACTCGCCGGCCTTCGCGCGCGCCATCGCATCGAGCTGATCGTCGGCGCACCAGACCGACACGATCTTGTGATACGACGGCGTGTCCGGACCGCTGCGCGGATAGGCGAGATAGCGCACCTCGATCCCGAGTTCGTTGTACTGGCGCATCTCGCGCTGGAGCTGGCGGCAGAAGTTGCAATCGATGTCGGTAAACACGTAGACCACGTGTCGCGCCTTGCGCCCCTTCGGCGCGAATACGACGAGATCCTCGGCCTTCAGCGCGTTGACCAGCCCGAGGCGAAACGCGGCGCGCCGCGACTCGGTCAGGTTTGCCTGGGTGCGCATATCGTAGAGATCGCCGCGCAGCAGGAACCGGCCGTCGGCGCTGATGTAGAGGATGTCGTTGTCGTAGCTGACCTCGAAGAAGCCGTCGACCGCTGCGGGCCGGATCGAGTCCGGCGGCACCTCGGGAATGATGCGCTCGAGCAGTTCGATGACGGCGCGCGGCGGCCCGTCCTCCGCGGCGAGCGACGGGACGAACACGCAGGCAAGCAGCGCGGCCAGGGCCAGGGACAGGTATTTTCGCATCGGGGTCGTACTCTCGCTCGGGAATTCGGGTCGGCAGACGCCTATCATAGCAGACAGGGCGACCGGATCAGGGTTCAGCCGCGCGGGTGATGGCGCGCGTGCAGGTCCTTGAGCCGCTCGCGGGCGACATGGGTGTAGATCTGCGTCGTCGACAGGTCGCTGTGGCCGAGCAGCATCTGCAGGACGCGCAGATCGGCGCCGTGATCGAGCAGGTGCGTCGCGAAGGCGTGGCGCAGCGTGTGCGGCGACAGCGGCTTGTCGATGCCGGCGCGGCGGGCGTGGCGCCGGATCAGGTGCCAGAAGGCCTCGCGGGTCATCGCCCCGCCGCGCGCGGTCACGAACACCGCATCGCATGGCCGCCCCTTCAACAGCTCCGGACGCCCCTCGCGCAGCCAGCTCTCGAGGTGGAAAATCGCCTCCTCGCCGAGCGGGACCAGCCGTTCCTTGCCGCCCTTGCCGAACACGCGCACGACGCCCTGGCGGAGATTGACGCGCGCCAGCGGCAGGCCCACGAGTTCGGAGACGCGCAGACCGGTGGCATACAGCACCTCGAGCATCGCGCGATCGCGCAGTCCCTGCGCGTCCGCGCCATCGGGCGCCGCGAGCAGGGCCTCGACCTCGGTCTCGGTCAGCGTCTTCGGCAGCGGGCGACCAAGACGCGGCGAATCGAGGCGCGCGCTCGGATCGGTGCTGCTGTGCCCGCACTGGACGAGATACTGGTAGAAACGCCGCATCGACGACACCAGCCGCGCCGTCGTGCGCGGGCGGGCGCCGGCGGCGAGACGCACCGCAAGCCAGCCATGCAGGTCATCGGGTCCGGCGCGATCCAGCGCAATGCCGCGCCCGGCAAGCCAGCGCGCCAGCCCCTCGATGTCGGCGCGATAGGCGGACAGCGTCGCGCGACTCAGGCCGCGCTCCATCCAGATTGCATCGAGGAAACGTTCAATCAGCGCATGATCGGCGCTGTCGACAACGGCGACATCTGCCGCGGTCATCGCGGAGGGATCGCGCGCGCGTCGCGCATCGGTCGGCGGGTCGGGAGGGACTGCGTGCGGAAAAGCGGGCGGCGCGCGCCACCACAGGCGCGCGCCGCCCGCAACGGATTGCGCCTCAGAGGAAGCGACGCAGCCGGTCCCGGTCGCGGGATGACGGCTGGTGATTCATGTTCATCAGGATGTCGGCAAGCTCGCGCTCGATGCCGTCGGCGGACTCGTTATCCTTCAACGCCTGCAATCGTGCGCGGTCGCTGCTCGAGACCTGGTGCTGCATCGCCATCAGCGCATTGGCAAGGATGCGTTCGCCGTCGGTCGAGGCTTCATTATTGACGATCGCCTGCAATTCACGCTTTTCCTTGTCACTCGGGAAGTGATTCAGCGTGATCATGATCCTGGCGATGCTGTTCAGCGCGGAATCCGGCGGGGTCGATGCGGCATGTGCGTGGTGGACGCCGAACATCGCGACCGCGATCGATAACAGCGCAAACAGGCTGGCTTTTCGTACCATGGTTCACCTCCGTATGGTATGACCTGCGTCAGACCAACCAAGGATACCCCAGCCTTCCGTGCAGATCAAAACGGGGGCCGCAGCCCCCGTAATGACCTGACAATTGTCAGAGTTTTTCCCGTATCCGCGCCGCCTTGCCGCGCAGATTGCGCAGGTAGTACAACTTGGCGCGGCGCACGGCGCCCTTGCGCTTGACCTCGATGCTGTGGATCGCCGGGCTGTAGGTCTGGAACACGCGCTCGACGCCCTCGCCGTGCGAGATCTTGCGCACCGTGAATGCGGAATTGAGCCCGCGATTGCGCTTGGCGATGACGATGCCGGTGAAGGCCTGCAGACGCTCACGCTGGCCTTCCTTGACCTTGACCTTGACCTCGACGGTATCGCCGGCGCCGAACGCCGGGATCTCGCGCCCCATCTGCTCGGCTTCGAGCTGCTGGATGATATTGCTCATGTCTGTTCTCCTGCCCTTGTCCTGTCTGTTGTCTGCAAATCCTGTGATGTCTGCCGCTCGTCCACCAGGTCCGGGCGCTTCCGCCGCGTGCGCTCGAGCGCCGCGCGCGCGCGCCACGCCTCGATCTCGCGGTGGTTGCCGCCGAGCAGCACCTCCGGCACCGCGCGCCCGTCGATCTCGCGCGGGCGCGTGTAGTGCGGATGATCGAGCAGGCCGTTCACGAACGAGTCCTGCTGCGCCGACTCCTCGTCGCCGAGCGCGCCCGGCAACAGCCGCGCGACCGCGTCGATGACGACCGCCGCGGCGAGTTCACCGCCGCTCAACACGTAATCGCCGATCGACAGTTCCTCGTCGATCTCGCTCTCGATGACGCGCTCGTCTATCCCTTCATAGCGCCCGGCGACCAGCACCAGGGCCTCCCCGGCCGCCGCGAGTTCGCTCGCGCGCTGCTGGTCGAAGCGACGTCCCTGCGGCGACAGATAGATCACCCGACAGGGTCCGCCGGCCGCCGCGCGCGCCGCGTGGATCGCGTCGCGCAAGGGCTGCACCATCATCACCATGCCCGGCCCGCCGCCGTAGGGCCGGTCATCGACGGTGCGGTGCGCATCCTGCGCGAAATCCCGCGGGTTACGGCTTTCCAGCACCAGCACCCGCTTGCCGATCGCGCGGCTGATCACGCCCCATTCGTTCAGGGCCTGGATCATGCCCGGGAACAGCGTCACGACTTCGATACGCATCGCGTCACGCCCGCAAGCACTCAGTGTTCGGCATCCCAGTCGGGATCCCAGTCGACGACGATCCGTCCGCCGGCGACATCGACCTCGTCGATGTAGCGTCCCGACACGAACGGGATCAGGCGCTCCCGTTCGCCGCTGACGACCATGACGTCGTGGGCGCCGTTGTCGAACAATCGATCGACCGTCCCCAGCGCCTGCCCGGCGCGGTTGACGACGGCGGCGCCGATCAGATCGGCCCAGTAGTACTCGCCCTCGGCGAGCGGCGCGAGACACTCGCGCTCGACCGCGATCTCCAGCCCGACCAGCGCCCGCGCGGTCTCCGGCGCGTCGTAACCGTCTATATGGGCAATCAGGCCCTTGCCGTGCGCCCGCCCTTCATCGACCCTGAGCGCGACCCACTCCCCGTCGAGGCGGACCCACCACGGCGAATAGGCGAACAGGTTCTCGGTCGGCGCGGTCTCGGAGTGGACCTTGAGCCAGCCGCGCACCCCAAAGGGGGCGCCGAACCGGCCCATGATCAAACGTTGCCCTGCCTGCTCAGCCATCACCACTCTCGCACGCCGGGACCCGGCCCGCGCGCGACACCCCCCTCCGCGCCGTTCAGGCCGCGGCGGCGCTGCTGTGCTGCTTGACCAGTTGCGCGACCCGCTCGGAGGTCTGCGCGCCCTGGCCCAGCCAGTAGCTCAGGCGCTCGGTGTCGAGGCGCAGCTTCTCTTCATTGCTCGCGGCGATCGGATTGAAGAAGCCGATGCGCTCGATGAAACGACCGTCGCGCGACGACCGGCTGTCGGTCACAACGACATGATAAAACGGCCTTTTCTTCGCGCCGCCCCGGCTCAGACGTATGGTTACCATGGAATTTCCCTAAACGTGTCCCGGATAAAAGCGGGGATTTTACTTGGGCCGGCGGCAAGTTACAAGATCCCCCGCGGTGGCGGCAGCGCCCGCGGCGGCGGCTTCCAGAGCCCGCCGGGCCGGGCCAAGCCCTTGAATCAGAAAGGGAGCTTGCCCTTCAGGCCCTGCATCATCCGGCCGAGGCCGCCGCCCTTCGAAACCCGTTTCATCATCTTCTGCATCTGCTGGAACTGCTTGAGCAGGCGGTTGACGTCCTGGACCTGGAGCCCGGAGCCGGCGGCGATGCGGCGCTTGCGCGAGGCCTTGATGATGTCCGGAAAGCGGCGCTCCTGCGGGGTCATCGAGCTGACGATCGCCTCCATGTGGCGGACCTTCCTGTCATCGACCTGGTCGCGCGCGGCCTGCGGCAGCCCGGACATCCCGGGCAACTTGTCGAGCAGGCCGGCGATGCCGCCCATGCTGCGCATCTGCTGCAACTGTTCGCGAAAGTCCTCGAGGTCGAAGCCCTTGCCCTTCTGCAGCTTCTTCGCGAACTTCTCGGCCTTGTCGCGATCGATGCTGCGTTCGGCCTCCTCGATCAGGCTCAGCATGTCGCCCATGCCGAGGATCCGCGAGGCGATGCGATCCGGATGAAACACCTCGAGCGCCGCGGTCTTCTCGCCGACGCCGAGGAACTTGATCGGCTTGCCGGTGACATGGCGCAGCGACAGCGCGGCGCCGCCGCGGGTATCGCCGTCGATCTTGGTCAGGATCACGCCGGTCAGCGCGAGGGCATCGTGAAAGGCCTTCGCCGTATTGACCGCGTCCTGGCCGGTCATGCTGTCGACGACGAACAGCGTCTCGGTCGGCTTCGCGACCTCGTGCAGGCGGCGGATCTCGCCCATCATCTCTTCATCGACATGCAGGCGTCCCGCGGTGTCGATGATGACGACATCGATGAACTTGAGGCGCGCGTGCGCGATCGCGGCGGCGGCGATCTGCTCGGGCCGGTCGTCGAGCGTACTCGGGAAGAATTCGGCGCCGACCTCGCCGGCCAGCACCTCGAGCTGGCGAATCGCGGCCGGGCGATAGACGTCCGCGCTGGCGACCAGCACGGACTTCTTCTGGCGTTCCTTCAGGTGACGGGCGAGCTTGGCGACGGTCGTGGTCTTGCCGGAACCCTGCAGACCGGCCATCAGGATCACGGCCGGCGGCGTGACGTTCAGCTCGAGCCCGGCGGACTCGGCGCCCATGATCGCGATCAGTTCGTCGCGCACGACCTTGATCAGCGCCTGCCCCGGCGTCAGGCTGGCGGTGACCTCCTGGCCGACCGCGCGCGCGCGGACATGATCGACGAACTCGCGCACGACCGGCAGCGCGACGTCCGCCTCGAGCAGCGCCATGCGCACCTCGCGCAGGGCATCCTTGATATTGTCTTCGGTCAGGCGCCCTTGGCCGCGCAGGTTCCTGAGCGCCTGGCCGAGGCGTTCGGTGAGGTTTTCGAACATCGGGATTCCGTTGGTGAGGCGTCGCTACGGGATGGCCTCATCATACACGGGATGGTGACGGGCGGACAAACGCTGCCCGGGACATTGTGCCACCGGCGTCTGACAGGCTGATGAGAGGACCGGTAGGTTTGCTCCGCGAATGGCTCGCCTCGCTGCCGCTGCGCGGCACCCTTCGGGCTCCGGCGAGGCTGCGCTTGACTTCGCTG